>NZ_OBQD01000005.1:0-77349 GCF_900220975.1 Rhizobium subbaraonis
AACCTGAATACGATCATCCAGATCATCACGCTTATCGGCATGTGCGTCGGCGGCGTTGCGATCTGGGTGGACAAGAGCAGGGACATTGAAGAGCTTCAGGCATGGCGCACAGCGATCGAGCAGGACCGGAAGGAGAAATCGGCCGAATACCGCGCCAACATGGCGAAGCTCGAAGAGCGCGTGAAGGGCACGGAAAAGGACATCGGCAAGATCGACAACCTGCAATACCGGCTGACAGTGGCCGAGCAGTCCACCGCGACGACGGCCACGGCGATGAAAGAGCTTCAGGACAGTCTCAACGATATGAACGGCGATATCCGGGTCATGCGGGAGATATTGCAGCGGCTGGACAACGTGAACGGCCGCCGGGCGGAGAAGCAGACATTTGCCGTTCCAGGCTGATCACCACCAGCCAATCGCCTGTCCAAGCCGCCCCACGAAACTCGCCGCCGCGCCCAATGCGGCGACGATCAAAATAGCGTAGACCCACCAGGGATCACGCCTCATCGGCTTTCGCCGGCGCTATCCGGCCGGTGCTCCCCGCACCACCAATCGATCGTGCCCTTGCCGCGGTCATAGCCGAAACTTCCCCACCTCTTACACGCCGGGTGCTGGCACCAGTGTTCCTCGTGAATGCTGGCTGCCTTCTGCCCGTTTGGCTTCTCGTCACTCATCAATTTTTGTTCCATCTTCGTTCTCGTTGTGCCATTACCTCATTGAGGCATGCGGGCCAACACGAGAGCAAGAAGGATTTGGCTTATGGTTCGTAGATCCGGCCGCCACGAGCATATGTATGACCACGAGCGGGAAGCGTTCATCGCCCACGCAACGGCCCTTCACAAGACAATCCGCAACACTTCCGGCAGCCTGACGACCTCGAGCGAGGAATACCGCGTTCTGACCGAACTGAATCAGGCCATCTGCGGAGCGATCCAGAAGATTACCGGAGAACCGCCGGCGTGGGCTCGACCAGCGACACACACTTCCACGGGCGCGCCGAGGTAGGCATCTGGCCGCGCCCGTGCGGGACACTGGGCGCGGCTTCATTTCCTTCTCCGCGCGCGCTTCACCGACGCCTCCGTACGTCTGTTGTATTCCATAGCCAGGACATGGTTGTCGGCAAGCATCGCGATGGCCGTGCTCGCTTCCTCCTCATCCCATCCTGCCTGGACGGCGCGCCAGACGAGATCCTGGAAAGAGGCCTCCAACGCCTCTTCGCATTCGATGAGCCGGTCGGGCGTGTCGGGTGTTCTGGGTGACGGGATATCCATGCGTCTCCTCCATTGGGATGAGCTCCGCCTTTGAGTGAAAATGGCCATGGAGAAACGTAGGGCCACAGCCCCGGCAGTCCATCCCAAAGATGCTGGTCTGATGCCCTCAAGATGGCCTTGTGGAGAACTTTTCCCGAACCGTTGTTCAGAATGAAAAAAGGACAGCGTTCAGAATGGAGGGTATTGCGTCCAACTGAGATTCGTTCTAAACGCCCGACACCACACGCTTTTAAGCATACGGATGGCCTCGTGGCGGAGTGGTGACGCAGAGGACTGCAAATCCTTGCACCCGAGTTCGATTCTCGGCGAGGCCTCCACTTTTTCCCTTTATGACTTCAAAGTTTCAGGCGCGATCATTCGGCGCCTTTGTTGCTTTATCAAGTTCAAGTTGGTCTCAAATTCCCGACGGAGCGCGCGCGCGCGCGAGACAGAGAGAGAGAGAGAGAGGCTTCGCCGCCCTTCGACGAGGCCCGCACTCTCTCTCATTTTGGGGTGTGCGGCTATTGGGCAGCTGCTGTCTGCACTTGACGCGATAGCCATTGCATTAATTTCTTGCCCGAAACGCCACCGGCTTGCGCAGCTACCGTTCCGAGCCGCGTTTCACGCCGGCACGGCGCTGTTTGCGCGTCGCCCACCAGATGGCCAGTTTTCGGCGCTGGCGTCGGACGAGCGGGGAATCGTGCGACAGCACGAGAAGGCCGAGCGGAATCATCCAGAAGCCCAGCACGGGCAGAAACCCCAGTAGGCCGAAGAAGATCAGCACGAAGCCGATCGTCATCCGTAGCGCCCGCGATTGCGGAAGCTTCCAGCGGAACGGCCCCATGACGATCTCGTGCGTGCCGTGGTCGATGCCAAAATGGGTCTTTGACGTGCTTTTTGGTTTCATCCGCTCGCTTCGCAATTCAGGGATGCCGGATTTCCGGGCACTTGCGTGAGACATCTGGTTCCTTCTCCACAGTCAATCAAGGAGGATGCGAATTTTTCTGAAAAAACCGCTTGGCAAATCGGTTCAGCATTTGTATTACGCGCTCACTCCGCAGCGAGCGGATGATCCCTGGTAGCTCAGCGGTAGAGCATTCGACTGTTAATCGACAGGTCGCCGGTTCGAATCCGGCCCGGGGAGCCAAATTCAGAGCCTTCGCAGAAATGCGGAGGCTCTTTTTCTTTGGAAAATCAACGGCTTGGCGTTCCGCCCCTCTTCGGATCGGGCGGCATTGTTACATTTTGCTGATACATTTGCCCCTTCAGTCTCGCTTCGGCAAATTCGCCAACAGTAGAACTTCTTCTGAAAGAAAGTAATCGAAGGCATTCGCCAAGAATTCGTTTTGATTTCAAATTCTTACCGGCACCTTTCCTTTCCAACGCCCATTGACGGCTGCGAATATCTTCGATATGCTTTGGAACAATTGGGCGGCTCGGAAGAACCCGTTGCCCGTCCTGCTGTATCATCATCAACATTTTGGGACAGGTGAAACCATTGGCATGAAACGCCAGTGACTTCATACGTGCGCAATTCAACCTTACAAGAGCACTTCAAATTGCAAAAAGCTGAAACGAAATATCTATTTGCGCGAAACGGAACATATTATTTCCGTCGCATCATCCCAAAGGATCGGGTTGCCGACTTCAACAAATATGGAAAGAGAAAGCGTGAATGGGTTCATAGCCTCAACACCAAGTCTATTACCGAAGCGCTGCCTCTGCTGGCAGAATACGCCGAACACTACGACAACGTTCTTTCCATTACCCCGAACACATCGGGCGAAATCACGATTCCCGCTGTAAGGGACCGCGCGAAGCTGTGCGGAACGGTCTATCAGCACGTTGACCGGATCGTGACCGCCCCTGTTGAAGACATCGATGAATTCGGTGCGATGCTGGAAGAGTATGCTCGAACGCCGAATCCGGACCCGATCATGATCGCGACCGCTGGCGGGGTTGTCGAACCGCCCGCCGTGACGATGCGCGAAGCGTTGGAACAGTTTCAGACCGATTCCCGCGATATGTGGCTGAACCTGTCGCATCGGGCACGCCAAAAGAAGTGGAACAAGTACAAGGAAGCCGTCACCGACTTCGAAAAAGAGATGGGCGCGGATTTGGATATCCTGAAGCTCACGAAAAAACAGGTCTACGAATATCGGTCGAAGCTGCTGGAACGCGTGGAGACTGGACGCATCAAGGTCGACACGGTTCGCAAAAAGCTGATGTGGCTTCGGGTGATCGTGCGCCACGCCTATGAGATCGACGACCGGAAGGGCGACGACTCACCGTTCGAGAACCTTCGACCGATCAAGGGTATTGGCGACGAAGTGAAGCGCCCGCCGATTCTCAACGATGAAGCCATTGCGATCCGGAAGCATTTTGCCGAAATCGGCGCTCACCCTGAACTGATAGCGATTTGTGCCGTGCTCGAAAACACCGGCGCACACGCATCAGAAATCGTGATGCTCGCCAAGGACGATATTGTTCTGGACGCAGAGATTCCGCATCTGCTGATCCGTCCAAACGAATTCAGATCGATGCTGAAGACCGACAACCGCATTCGGAAGGTGCCACTCGTCGGAATTGCCTTAGCGGCGATGAAGCGCTTCCCCGAAGGCTTCCCGACCTTCAGGTTGGACAATGGCAATGGTGGTGGGAAGCTATCTGATGACGCCAATCATCTCATTCAGCAGGCTGCCCCGGGCAAGACGACGTACGGCTATCGCCACAGAATGGCGGACTTGATGAAGGCGAAGAAATACGAATATTCGCTGCGAACCGCCATTCTTGGGCAAAGCGACGGCAAGAAAAGGATTGGGGACCACTACGGGACAGAACTGCCGCTGGACGTAAAGCTTGAAATTCTAACCAAATGCCTTCCACCGGAAGCATACTAATATCAACTATAACAAAGGACATTGGCTTAAAGCGAAGACGAAAGTCACTTATATATTATGAATAAGCCCATGTATCCGATAAGGATCATGGAAATTGAAAAGGAAATATACATTCAATAATATTTTCGATTATCCTGAAATTCGCGATGAATTCTTCCGCGACTATCAGATACTAATCGATGATCTAAAAGCGCAGGGGCATAGAGCCGTTGCAATGAAGCATGCAAGAAATTTAAAGCGATACAAAGAAGAGCTTGCATCAATCTGACAGGGAGAACGAACAAACATGACCATCAGCGTTGAAGACATTAAGGCACGGATCGATTCCGCTCAGGGCACAAGCCACGATCCGGAATTCTACGACTGGAAGAACGCCAAGGCGTTCGCTGACCTTCTTGGCTTCAAGCTGAAGTCATGGCGCGACGAGGATACAGGCGCAACCCATTATGGCGAACCGCCTGAAGACGCGCGTGACGTGGATCGCCTCACATTCGACAATGGAGCCGCGTGGAGAAGCAATCCACCGGAAAAGCGCACGCATTTTGGATTCAATCCAATCGGTTGCACACCCATGCATCGACGGTAGTAAAAGCACCAGAACCATCCAGTGCGATTTCCGTTATTTTTGGGTGCCCCCAATTCATATAGTATGTCGTTGGAGCGGAGTTATAATCTCCGCCGGACGCAACGATGACAGATATATTTGACTGACCTTGATAGTCCTTGAACGTGCTCTGGTACAATATCCGTGAGTAGAAGCTTACTTTCTCTTTCCCTTTCTGGTCGAGTACCTTAGAAAAATTGGTGACCTGACCGCCATTCAACTTCGCGTTTACGTATATTCGAAGCCCTCTGAATTGACTGCTAACCTGCTGTTCGCAGTGCATCTCTGCTGCAAATGCGGAAATCGGCGAGACAACCGATAGTGCCACTGCTAAACACCAAGCTTTCCAATCCATAACGCGCCCCATCGCAACTAAGTGACTCGCCACAATATCACGCGATTCACGTGAGGAAAGCGACAGCAGAACCTGCCAGATGAAAGGTGCGGCATTTGGCTATAGAACCCGCCCGATCTTGCAGCGACCACGCTTCGCTTAGTTTCGCGCCTTCCGCCATCCAGCCGCAAGCGCTTCGGCTTCGGAACAGAACCACCTTTCCCCGTATTCCAACCGAATACGAGTGGCGTCGTAGTCTTCCTGCCCCGGCACATGATAAATGCGTTCGCCGCCGTTGAAGCTGACGTTGCCCTTTACGTTGCAGCCTTTGGCAAGAGCGCCAACAGACGACATCATACCGGTGTCAGCGGAAAAGACCGCCCCGGCTATGGCGAGCGCACCAAGAACGAATATGCCGGGTGCCTGTCTGATCAATGATCGCCGCTGCTGGCGAAACTTTCGATAGCGCATTGAACAAACTCCCTTCTCGCACTTAGATAGCAGATGAAAGTTGATGCTCGTTTCCGAATATTAGTAGATTTTGATGGATCGATAGACGGATTCAGGACCGCTTTTCATTTGATACGAAGTTGTGAATATTCCGCTGCACACTCAATCATCTGGTGACCAATGCACGACGATTCCATGAGCATGATGATCAGTCCGGACTACAGCGTTGACTACTGGCAGAAGCTGCAACTTGATCCAGACAACCCGGATGAAAACGAATGGACAAAGGCGGCGAACGTCTTACAGAACCGGATTCAAAAGAGATTCCTTGAACCCGCTGATGCATTGATTGTGGCGGATGCGCCGAATAGCCGTGGCACTTTTGGTTTCGCGATCCTCGCGTTGGATTTCATCGTCATCGAGACAATTCAGGGGTTTCGCGAAGGGCGTACCGGAAACAGCCAAGACCAGTCAGTTCGCTTCATGAAGAGATGGGACGAATTCTTGGCTTGCTTGGACGACCGAACTCAATGGAAATCCAAAGCTGAAAACCTTTATGCGCAAGGACGTTGTGCGCTCCACCATAGAGGCAGTACCGACAAAATCGTCGTTCGGCGGGGCGAGCGGTATCCAATGCTGAAATTCAATGACGACGGTCGAATTCAAATCAATCGGACGAAATTTCACCGAAGCCTGTCCGATGCATTCGGGCGCTACATTGATGAACTGAAACAACCAGAATCAGTCTCGCTACGTCGATGCTTCAAACAGAAGATGGATGCGATTTGCGCGGATTAGCGAGCATGAATATTGCGCGAACGCTTATTTTGATGACGTTTGCGCCCCTGCGCTCGCTGCCCCGGAAATTCCGCCAAATTGCCCCTATTTGCAAGTCATTCGCAACAGAACAGATTCCGAACATTGGGCATGAAAAAGGGGCGGCACCAATCGGTACACGCCCCGGGTAAACGGCTATTCATTCGGCTTCAGGCGGTCTTTGACGGCAGATAGCGATAAACCGATGCCCGACCTATTCCAAGCTCTTTGGCAATCTCTGTAGCGCCCTTACCGGCTGCTACCAGCTCATTGATCCTGTCGGCATCGATGCTGGCTTTTCTGCCCTTGTATACGCCGTCGCGTTTCGCCTTGGCGATTCCTTCAAGCTGTCGCTCTTTCCTGATAGCGGTTTCGAATTCAGCGAAGACACCAAGCATTTGCAGGAAGGCACGACCAGCCGGGGAACCGGTATCGATTGGCTGTTCTGTCGCCTTCAGGTGAACGCCCTTCTTTTCGAGCGTACGAACGATAGTGGCAAGATCGGCAATGGATCGGGCAAGCCTGTCGATGCGCGTGACAATGATCGTATCGCCAGCCCGGGCGAACTCGATAAGGGTTGCCAGTTCGTCGCGCCCTTCAGTCGTGGTGCCGCTCTTCTTCTCGCTCCGGATGATCGTTGCACCGGCTGCACGCAAGGCGGCTTCCTGAATGGTCAAGTCTTGGTCTGTCGTGGATACGCGGGCATATCCGTAAATCTGTGTCATTGCGCTACCTCACTGTCTCATATGGATTTAGATGTGTGAGTCATATTGTCTCGGAATAAGGAAATCAACCCAAATAAGACGCGCAATCTGTCTCATTCAAATGTCTTGGTGCGGTAAACCCAAATGACACATGAAAGGCGTCAACGCGACGGGTAGCGCCCGACCGAACGCCTCGTGATCTGCTCACGACACACCAACCAAACGTGATGAACGCTGCTGTTCGGCGGATCAGGTGCCTCAGCGCTGCGCCAGACTTGATGGTAGAAAACCACCCAAGAAATTGCAATTTATACAATATTTTCATTGACTTATAAGGGAAAATGGACTAATATGTCGGCGTTGGATTTTACTGTAGGCGGGAAATGGTGGCGGGAAGCTATCTGATGACGCCAATCATCTCATTCAGACCGAACGCCTCGTGAAGTGCTCACGACACACCAACCACGCCGATCTTTGAGGCGTGATCCACGCGAAATTCACACGCGCTTCCCAAGCTAAATAGACAGCCGACCAAGTTGGCGCTCAAGAACCCGATCAATAGAACGAGCTTGAGGCTTTCCAAATAATTTTCAATGCGCTTCTTCGATGAAGTGGCGCAATTAGATATATATTACCTAATAACAGAGTTACAATGACATCAAATCAAACAAGCACATGGGCATTTCAAAAGATAATCGATAAAGCCGCATACGATATCAGCGCATCTTCAAATACAGACCTAAATCGTATAGAAGACTACATTAGACACAACGCCTTTTTGGCAACTATCCTGCTCGATAGCGGCGGAACGCCTTGTCACATTGGGGATGCACAAAGAAGATTCAACAAAGCCTTCGGAAAATATCACGCAACCGAAATGAGGAAACAGTGCCTATCAAACGGTAAAGTCACGCGCCGGAACAAGAAGCTTCAGCCACTGGCGTTCATGGCATTCGATATTGAAGGCACTCGGCACAATGGCTTCAACACTGTAACGGCGCACCCTCATGGTCATGGAGCCGTCATCTTCCACGAACGTACCCTTGCCAATTTCGAGGATGCGAACAAAGAGTTCCTAACATTGGAAGGCGGTTACAAGATTAGCAACCCGACACCGGGCATTTCCTTGGTCGACCTCAAGCCCGTAAACAGCTTCGAAGACCTCGCCAGATTCCTGACATATTCCCTCAAGTTGGAAGGCAAGCTGAAAAACAACGATACGAACTATGCACCGTACGACTTTTATCCAGCATGGTCAGTGGATTTTCCCTTCTGGAGCTTCCGTGCTCCGGTTCCGGCGCTGTCGCCTCTCCCACCTAACACAACACGAGGAGCAACAAATGAAGGCGAACGGATATGGTCGCTTCATTCAGAAGATTGTCATCAATGTCGCCCCGACCGATCTTGACGCGGTTTCGCAAAAGCTCGGCATTCCTGCGGAAGAGGAGATCGGTGACCCGCTAACTCGGAGATTGATCTGGACGCGCCTTACTCGTCAACTCGGCAATGACGAGGATGTCGTTTTCGATCTTTGGATGGAACTGGGGCATCTTGCCGACAAAACGGAATGGCAGATAGACTGGGAGGCGTCCGATTATTGACTTGGTGATTCAACGTTACCAACTGTTCGAAACAGTGAGTGCCAAAAACCTTCGTTTTCTGGCTTCTTAACGTTTGTGCGTACTTGATGAGGCGTGACATCTTCGAAGCAGCGGAAGCATATGGACGACTTTGCCCCAATCGACCTGAATGACGACGATAGGCGCACTTACAGCAAGCTATGCGCAGCGGTCCACGATTTTTCGATGGCGGTGGAGTACGGGGAATTCATTCTAAAAAAGGGATGGAATGCCCATGCGGCTGACCGAGGCAATGCCTACTTGCTGCAATCCGCCTTTGTGACTGCGATGCTGGTCTCGTACGGACGTGCCTTTACACAAAGCAATGGCTGGAACGATTTCCCGAAAGAACTCCTTGACCTTTACGATGCGGGCGAACTTGGACAGCACGAGCGCTTCCGGGAACTAAGAAATAGGGTCTATGCTCACACAGACCCGCGAGAATTTAAGGTCCATCCATGGACGAAGGTCCTGATTTCTGTCGCCCCCCGACATCATGTAGAAGCCGACGAATCGAGATGAGCGGCAAGATGATCGAGGCACTTCATGACATGTGCTTTGGGATTACCGCTCGATACGCATCGAAGTGACGACCAAATCCGAGAGCGTAGACGATAATTGAGCACTGCAAAAAGGCCTGCTGACCACGTCCTGTCTTTTTTCAGGTCTAATTCCAGTATTGAAATACCGTCTGTATTCCCGTCGTCCTGAAGGGGATTTAACTAAATCTGTTTTCCCGGCTCATCATCCTGATTTTGGGCGCGTCCGGTCACTGCGGCGAAATGAACAATTTTTTACATAGCCCGATTACTTCCAACAATGCGACAGCATTTCATCAATAATGTTACATTTTGCTGCTACATTTTCGCTTATTGGTTCATTGATTCTATTGGAAAATTTCGACCCAATGGAATAGGCCCGGGGAGCCAGTTTCAGAAGGGCTGCGCCACAACGGCGCGGCCCTTTTTCATTTTCGCCCTATCATCGCGTCTGTGGAACTCTGGACGACCCGTGGGTATTTACAGCCCATCCGGGACCGGGGTGATGGCGTGATCACGTTGTACGCCGCCCGACCGTCCACGAAGCATCGACGCGAGGATCGTGATGGCCATTTCCCCCTCCCAATGCCGCGCTGCGCGGGCTCTGATCGAATGGAGTGAGGAACGGCTTGCCAAGGCCGCCCGCGTTTCCGATCGCACGATCATCGACTTCGAGCGCGGCAGCAAGGTGCCGCCGTCGGCCTCGCTGGAAGCGATCGAAAAGGCGCTTCTTGCGGCGGGCGTCGAAATGATCAGTGAAGACAATGCCGGCCCGGGTGTGCGATTGAAGCAGGGCGGCAACGAGGAACAGGCGGGAGCATCGATGGAGAGGGGTGGCAGATCGAGCAGAGCGGGCGAACGCATCAGATGAGCGCGGGCAAGGCGTTGCCGGCCGATGCGGCCCCCGTCATCCTGTGGTTTCGCCGCGATCTCAGGCTTCACGACAACCATGCGCTGGCCGCCGCGGCCAGCAGCGGTCGGCCAGTGGTGCCGCTCTTCATTCTGGAAGACGGCAATGACGACGCCATGCCCTATGGTGCAGCGCAGGCCTGGTGGCTGCATCGCTCGCTGGAGCGGCTGACCGCACGTCTGGAGGCGATCGGCAGCCGGCTGATTCTGCGGCGGGGCGGAGCGGCGGACACTGTCTTCTCCGTCGCGGACGAGACCGGTGCTGACGCCGTCTTCTGGAACCGGCGCCACGACGCTTGCGGGATCGAGATCGACAGCGCGCTGAAGGCGGGCTTGCGTGCGCGGGGAATCGACGCCCAGAGCTTTGCCGGGCAGCTCTTGCATGATCCCACGCGCCTGAAGACGAAGACCGGTGGATCCTACAAGGTCTTCACGCCGTTCTGGCGCGCGCTGCAGCAGGGCGGGGAACCCGATACGCCGATAGACGCGCCCAGTTCGGTTCGTTCGCCCGAACGCTTTCCCGCCAGCGACCGTCTCGACGATTGGTCTCTGCTTCCGACAAAGCCCGATTGGGCCAGCCGGTTCGGTGAGGTCTGGACACCGGGAGAAGAGGGCGCGCAGGCGCGACTATCGGTCTTCGTGGCGGATCGGATCGGCGACTATGACCGTACCCGTGATTTTCCCGCCATTGACGGAACCTCGCAGCTTTCGCCGCATCTGGCCTTCGGCGAGATATCCCCCGCAGTGCTGTGGCATGCCGCGCGCCTTGATGAAGGCAGCCGCTGGACGGAGGGTCTCGTCACCTTCCGGAAGGAACTCGCCTGGCGCGATTTCTCCTACCACCTGCTCTATCATCACCGAAAGCTCGACAGCGAAAACATCGACCGCCGCTTCGACGCGTTCGAATGGCGACGCGACGATGAGCGTTTTGCGGCCTGGACCAGGGGGATGACGGGATATCCGATCGTTGATGCCGGTATGCGTCAACTCTGGAAGCACGGCTATATGCACAACCGGGTGCGGATGATCACGGCATCCTTCCTGATCAAGGACCTGCTGATCGACTGGCGGCGCGGCGAACAGTGGTTTCGCGACACGCTTCTGGATGCCGATCCGGCCTCCAATGCGGCGAGCTGGCAATGGGTGGCCGGATGCGGCGCCGACGCCGCGCCCTTCTTCCGCATCTTCAATCCCGTCCTGCAGGGCGAAAAATTCGATCCGGATGGCTCTTACGTGAAGGCCTTCGTGCCGGAACTCGCGGAGATGCCGGCAAAGTACGTCCACCGGCCGTTCGAAGCGCCGGCACCCGTCCTCAGGCAGGCCGGCATCGCTCTCGGGACAGACTATCCGCAGCCTCTCGTCGACCATCGCGCAGCCCGCGACCGGGCGATGGAGGTGTTCGCCCGGATCAGGGGCGGACACGCCGGCGAAGGGGACTGAGATCGGCCGAAAGACGCGAAATTATACCGGCGGAAGGCGAGCACTAGGAACGGAATTTCTTGCAAACCATTGCTTGCGGATCGAAAAGTCGCTCCCTAATCTATTGGAAAAATTGTGAGGCTCGCGAGCGATGGCTATTCTTACCTCGGTACTGGACGCGATTGGCAACACGCCGCTGATCCGGCTGAAGGGGGCGTCGGAGGCGACGGGCTGCACCATTCTCGGCAAGGCGGAGTTCCTCAATCCCGGCCAGTCGGTCAAGGATCGCGCGGCGCTGTCGATCATTCGTGCGGCGGAGAAGGCGGGTCAGCTGCGCCCGGGCGGCGTGATCGTCGAGGGAACGGCCGGCAATACCGGCATCGGTCTGGCACTGGTCGCCCAGGCACTCGGATACCGCACGGTGATCGTCATTCCCGAGACGCAGAGCCAGGAGAAGAAGGACGCGCTGAAGTTGCTGGGCGCCGAACTCGTTGAGGTTCCTGCTGTACCCTACAAGAATCCGAACAACTACGTGAAGCTGTCCGGCAGGCTTGCCGAGCAGCTCGCCACAACCGAACCGAATGGTGCGATCTGGGCCAACCAGTTTGACAATGTCGCAAACCGCGATGCCCATATCGAGACGACGGCGCCCGAAATCTGGCGCGATACGGACGGCAAGGTCGACGGATTCGTCTGCGCGGTCGGATCCGGCGGTACGCTCGCCGGCGTCGCTGCGGGCCTGCGTGCCAAAAATCCTAACATCAAGATCGGCCTTGCCGATCCCGACGGCGCCGCACTCTATAATTTCTATGCGCACGGCGAGATGAAGGCGACGGGAAGCTCGATCACCGAGGGGATCGGGCAGGGGCGTATCACCGCCAATCTCGAGGGCTTCACGCCCGACTTTTCCTACCAGATCCCCGATTCGGAGGCGGTTCCGCTCGTCTTCGACCTGATCGAGCATGAAGGCCTCTGTGTCGGCGGCTCGTCGGGCATCAACGTAGCGGGCGCCATCCGGCTGGCCAAGGATCTCGGGCCGGGCCATACGATCGTGACGATTCTCTGTGACTATGGTAATCGTTACCAGTCGAAACTCTTCAATCCGGACTTCCTCGCGTCGAAGGGCCTGCCCGCACCGGCATGGCTGACGAAGACGTCGGGGCTCAAGGTCCCCTACCAGGCCGTTGACTGATCGATGACAAAGCTCGTTGCCGCGCTCTTCCGCGACGATTTTTACCTGTCCACGACCGAAGCGGTGGTGACAGCGATCCATGAGGACGGCGGCATCGAGCTTGATCGCACCTGCTTCTATGCCACCTCAGGTGGCCAGCCCGGCGACACGGGCTTTCTCGAGCGTCTTGACGGCAGCCGGATCGCGCTCGGGCCGACGGTTCATGGCGCCGGCAAGGACGTCATCATCCACCGCCCTCTGGAAGCCGGCGTTCTGCCCGTCGTCGGCGAGAAGCTGGTCGCCCATATCGACTGGCCGCGGCGCTACCGACTGATGCGCATGCATACCGCCTGCCACCTTCTCTCGGTCGTCTGTCCGTTCCCGATCACCGGTGCCGCGGTCGGCGAGGAGGAGAGCCGGGTCGACTTCGACATGAGCGAGACCATCGACCGCGACGAGGTGACGGCGCAAATGATGAAGCTTGTCGAAGATAACCACCCGATCTACGTCCAGTGGATCACCGACGAGGAACTTGCCGCCAATCCGCGCATTGTGAAGTCAAAGAACGTTCGCCCCCCGATGGGCCTTGGCCGCGTCAGCCTCGTTTGCATCGGAGAGAATTCGTCTGTGGACAGCCAGCCATGCGGGGGAACCCATGTTTCGGAGACCCAGGAGGTCGGCGCGATCCACATTTCCAAGATCGAGAAGAAGGGCAAGGAGAACAGGCGATTCCGCATTCGGTTCGGAACGCCTACGTCCACCCCTTAAGGAGCAGATTCTTTGACCGCACCCAAGAGCAAGTTCGTCGTCAGCCCCGACTGGGTGCAAAAGCAGCTGGGCGCGCCCGCCTTCCATATTGTCGATGCCTCGTGGTATCTGCCGGCGCAAAACAGGAACGGTGCGGCGGAATATGCCGCCGGTCATATTCCGGGTGCTGTCTTCTACGACCAGGATGCCATCGCCGACCATTCCACGGGCCTGCCGCACAGCGTTCCCGCACCCGAGGCGTTTGCGCAGTCGATGGAGAAGCTTGGCATCTCCGATACCGATACGATAGTCGTCTATGACGGTCCGGGCATCTTTACCGCGCCGCGGGTTTGGTGGCTGCTGCGCATCATGGGCGCCCGCGACGTCTTCGTCATGGACGGCGGTCTGGACGGCTGGAAGCGAGACGGCCGGCCGCTGGAGACCGACCTGCCGGAGCCGCGTGTCGGCCATTTCCGGCCAAAGTTCAACAAGGACGCGATCACGTCCTACGATGAGATGTTTGCCATCGTATCCGGCGGCGGTCGCCAGATTGCGGATGCGCGTAGCCTCGGCCGCTTCGCCGGCGAGGAGGCCGAGCCGCGGGCGGGGATGCGCTCCGGCCATATGCCCGGAGCCCGCAGCATGCCCTCGGGTTCCTTTTCGGTCGAGGGCAGGCTGAAGGACCTGGACGGGCTGAAGGCGACCTTCGAGGCTGCCGGGATCGATCTTGCCGCGCCGGTGGTGACGACGTGCGGATCGGGTATCACGGCAGCGATCATCACCCTGGCGCTGCATTCCCTCGGTCACGAGAACAACACGCTCTACGACGGCTCGTGGTCGGAATGGGGCGCCAGGTCGGACACCCCCGTCGTCACCGGGCGGGGGTGAGACGATGCCGTCGAGAAAGACGCCGGACGCGATATTGGCGCACATAACCGAACTGCGCATGACCGCACCGCCGAAACAGAGTTTGCCCGTGCCGGTCAACATCCAGACCGCCATCATGCGGGTGCCGGAAATTCCGCTGGCTTACTACCGCTTCCTCTATACCCAGGTTGGCAGACGCTGGCACTGGGTGGAGCGCCTGCGCATGGACGACGCGGCCCTTGCGGCCATCGTCCACGACAAGCGCACGACGGTATCGGTGCTCTACGTCGATGGCGCCCCGGCCGGCTTCTTCGAGCTTTTCCAGGGGGACCCGGATACGACGGAGCTCGTTCATTTCGGCCTGTTCGAACGTGCGCTCGGTCTCGGGCTTGGCAAGTGGTTCCTGCTCCAGGCACTCTATGCCGCCTGGGCCACGGCACCGCAGGCGCTGACCGTCACCACCAACAATCTGGACCATCCCCGCGCCCTGCAGCTCTACCAGATGTTCGGCTTTTCGCCGGTCGGCATGCACGACGTCGAGGTGCGGCCGCTGTCGGACGACGAATTGCTGGACCTTGCCCGCCGGAGCTGAATGGCCGGCTTTCGTCAAGGAAGATGAATGCCGGCCGAATGGCCGGTTCAGCGATGCTTCAAGCTGCATACCTATCCTGGGTCGGCAATGAAACAGCTTGAGGAAACGTCCGATGGATCGCCGTTCATTCCTGATCGCCCTTTCCGCTGCAGCCGCAGCACCAGCTCTCGCCTATGCGCAGGAGACCCCCTCCGAGGACATGATCCTGCGTCGGCTGGATGCCGCGCCGGCGCGTCGGATGCGCGGCGAGGAGCGGGTAACCGTGCAGGAGTTCAAGCGCCGTCCCGAGCTGCGCCGGGCGGCACCCTCGATTGATATCCAGTCGATCAACTTCGCCTTTGGCTCGGCGGACATTCCGCGTTCCGAATATGGCAAGGTCCGGCAGATCGCCCGCGCGATGGAGCAGCTTCTTCGCCGCCGCCGCGGTGCCCGCTTCCTGATCGAGGGGCATACGGACGCCGTCGGTTCTGCCTACGCGAACCAGATCCTCTCGGAGCGCCGCGCCGAATCGCTGAAATGGGTGCTGGTGCGCGCGTACGGCATTCCCCAGCGCGTGCTGGAGACGGTCGGCTACGGCGAGCAGTACCTGCTGGTGCCGACCGAGCGCGAGGAGTGGCGCAACCGGCGCGTGACGCTGCGCCGGATCGACGAGTTCGTGCGCTGATCGTCGCTCCCGCCGCCGGAAAGCCCTTGCAAGCCGGCAGTGCGCATCGAAAGACGGGATGACGCACCGCGGTGGACTGGAATCCGGCTACGGTTTGCGCCATAACGTGCCGGCTTCAATATCCGATGGCGTCTGCGGCGTTGGCATCGGGGCGCAGGACGGATCAGGTACATCGGGCACGCATGAAGAGCGCCAATCCCAGCATAGGCGAATTGCTCGCCGGCCATGTTGACGTCGTCCACACGAAATGGCGCTTCAGCCTGCAAAAGCGCATCGTCGAGCTAAACGGGAGCAAATATGTGCTCTATCGTTTCCGCTCGAAGAAAATGATGCACAGGTTCGAGGACGCGCTCGCTCTCCTGTCCGGGGCAGGGGTCCCGGTGCAATCGGTCTGCGCGCGCACGTCGACGGTCGGCGAACGTCTGAGGCACGGACATTGGCTCGCCTTGTCTTATCTGCCCGGACACCCGCTGGGCAAAAATCCGGGGCGGCGGCTGATGGCCGAGCTTGGGAAAACCATGGCAAAGGTGAACGGTATATCGGGATCGATAAAGCAGTCCCTGTTCAGCCGAAGGCGCCCTGAACTGCCGCACCGCGCCTATCTTGAGATGGCCACGGGCCTGGACGACAGGCAGCGCGAATGGATCGGCGCGAGCCTCGCGCGGCTGGAGCGGCTGCAGGGCGCGCAACTGACGCATGGCGACCTGTTCGTCGACAACATCATCGTGATGCCCGACAAATCGATTGGCCTGATCGACTACGAACTGATGGCCTATGATCTTTCCGGCATCGAGCTGGCCGGAACGTTGCTGCGCTCGTTCTGCCGGAAGCGCCATACCCGCCGGGCACTGGTCAGAGCCTACATGGCAGCCTGTCCGCCAAGATTGAAGACTGAGTGGAAACAATATTGCAGGGACTTTGTGTTCGCGGCCGCGGCGCGGCTTGTGCTGGCGCGACAGGATCGGCTCCGGCACATCGCGAGAAAACAGCGTATTCTGGACTTGCGGAGCGCCCTGCCGTTCGGACCTAACACCGCCGAAATTGCGCGGCAGCGAAGGGCGTACCAGGGCATCGTCCGTTCGGCGAAGAAAAACGAGGAATACTATCTGCACGTCCTGCGCACGATCATCGACATATGCATCAAGAATGAGGGAATCGGCGCGGTGGCATTGCTGGACAAATGTGACCGGAGTTATCGGCCCATGATCGTACGCCGTCAGGACGGCGCGAAGCGCTGAAACCGGGTGGCTTCTGCCGCGCCATTGGCTGCATGTTTCTCCAATCGAAAATGGGAGACGTGCAATGACCATCCGCTATCGACCGATCGCCACGCAGCTTGCCGCTTCTCTATGGGACGGCGGCCCCGATTCATACGGAATGCAGCCGGAACGACGTATTTCGGATGGTTACGGCGTGCCTTGCCGACATTGTCTTGCCGGCGTGAAGGAGGGCGATGCCTACCTGATTCTCGCCCATCGGCCGTTTGCATCCCTCCAGCCCTATGCGGAGACGGGGCCGATCTTTCTGCATGCGGAACCCTGTCGCGCCTACGACGGCGCCGATCTGCCGCCGATGCTCGATAGCCGTGACTATATCGTCCGTGGCTATTCCCGCGACGACCGGATCGTCTACGGCACCGGCGCGGTTACACCACGTGCGGAGATTGCGGCCTATGCAGAGACCCTGCTTGCGCGTCCCGATATCGCCTATGTCCACGTCAGGTCGGCGCGCAACAACTGCTACCAGTGCCGCATCGAACGCAACTGACGTTTCGCGGAGTGGGGTGCGATGCCTCTTCTGGCGGGAATGAGAATATGCGTCTTCAACCGCATCTGCCGCGCGGGCTGGTGCGGGTGACTGGCCGCGGAAGCGGATGGCGGACGATCAGTACGGCGCGTTCAACGTGCCCGTGCGCATTCCATTGACCTCGGCATCGGGGGATGGCCCCTGATACTGGGAATAGGTCGTATTGTCTGCACCGCTTGTCGCGCAGCCCGCCAGCGTCATGAGCGCCAGGGCGAGTGCGACGAACGAAGAACGATAGGTCATGGCTTCAATCCTCTCTGCCCATTGCGCAGGGCACCAATCTACCGTTCGTTGTCGGCGGGGCGCAAGTGGAGTGGGCGCACGTGAGAGTAAAATTGTCCAAATTGCGGCAAAATCCGGCATCTGCTTAACCGCCTGTTATCCCTGCGCAGATGCGGAACATCGCTGTGCTGTTTTGGGAATTGTGGTGCTGACGCATTCCGGGATATCGATGGCGCGACACAATCAGGAGAAACGGCGTGGCGACGTTCACATTCAAGGGATTAACTGCAACCAGCGGTATGGAATTCGGGCTGCTGATGAGCGAAAGCCTGCAGACGATCCTGGACTATGATTCAGAGAAGTTCACCTCGACCGGGATCCTGTTCAAGGACGACGCAAAGAACTACATGCAGTTCACGGGAACCGGCCTCACGTACAAAATTCAAGGCGGCGAGGTGTACGGGATCAAGGCCGGCAAGTTCACCGGCTTCAAGGTTGTCAGCGACGGGATCACCATCGCATCCGCCTCCGGGCTGTCGGTCACCGGCAAGCTAGTCAGCGATGCGATTGACAGTGGCAAGACGTCGAAGTTCTTCGACGCGCTCCTGGCGGGCAGCGACAAGATCACCGCGACCAAATATGCCGACAATTTCGCAGGCGGCGCCGGCAACGACAAGATCTACGGCCTCGGCGGCGCCGACACGATACACGGCAATGCCGGCAACGATCGGCTTTATGGCGATGCGGGCAACGACAAGCTTTACGGTGACGCCGGCAACGACAAGCTTTACGGTGACGCCGGCAACGACAAGCTTTACGGCGGCAAGGGCAATGACCAGCTCCATGGCGGAGCAGGCAAGGACCTTCTCGACGGCGGCGCCGGCAAGGACACCCTGACCGGCGGCGGCGGCGTGGATACCTTCGTCTTCCGCAAGGGCTATGGCGCCGACACCATCACCGATTTCGATGCGGTCGGCAAAGCGCATGATATCCTGGATCTCACCGGCGTTTCCGCGATCACCAGCTTCAAGGATCTCAAGGACAACCACCTCAGCATTTCCGGCGACAAGGTGATCATCGATGCCAACGGCGGTGACAAGATCATCCTCCAGGGCGTCAAGCTCGCCGACCTGGACAAGGGCGATTTCCTGTTCTGATTTTCTTGGCCGAGCCCGCCGGCGGTTCATCATCGCCGGCGAAAACGGAATACGAGACAGTGCAACATGAAGAAAGCGGCGCCCGTGGAGCGCCGCTTTCTTGTTCAACCCTGTCGTTCGGGGCTTGCCCGGCTCAGCCGGGAGCACCCTCGAGGCCGACCAGTGCGATCTTCGGATAACCGGCGGAACGCAGAAGGTTCATCACGTCCATGACGGCGCCGTAGTCGACGGCCTTGTCGGCCCGCAGCAAAATCCGCGTTTCCTTGTTGCCTTCCGTTATCATGTCGAGCTCGCTTGCGAACGTATCGCGCGCAACCGTGCCGCTGCCGAGCGAAAGCGTGAGGTCCTGCTTCAGCGTCACGAAGACCGGCTTGTCCTCACGGGGCACCGGTCTGGCGACGGAGGAGGGGAGATCGACGTTGATGTCGACGGTGGCGAGAGGTGCCGCCACCATAAAGATGATCAGCAGAACGAGCATGACGTCGATGAACGGCGTCACGTTGATTTCGCTGTTTTCCTCCAGGTCGTCGCCGCCGCCTTCCTTGATCCTGCCGGCCATGGGTCACCCGATCCTGACGAGAGTGGAATCCTGCCGTGCGCCGCGCTGCGACGCCAGCCGGGCGCGGCGTACGTCGAGATCGCGGCTCACCAGGCGCTCGATGGCCGCGGACGTGTCCGTCAGCGCCTGCCGGTAGCCGGTGATGGCGCGCGCGAGGAAATTGTAGAACACGACCGCCGGGATGGCGGCGACCAGGCCGATCGCCGTTGCCAGCAGCGCCTCGGCGATCCCCGGCGCCACAATGGCAAGGTTGGTCGTCTGCGCCTGCGAGATGCCGATGAAGGAGTTCATGATGCCCCAGACGGTCCCGAAAAGGCCGACGAACGGTGCCGTGGAACCGATCGTGGCGAGAAGGCCGGTACCCTTGGCGATCTGCCGGCCCGCCTGCACCTCAGAACGCTGCAGGCGCGAGGCGACCCGCTCCTTCACGCCCCCGTCGGAGACGAAGTCAAGCACGGCGTCGGAATTGTCGACTTCCTGACGCGCAGCCGCGACCATGCGGGCCGGGACGTTGCGCTTGCCCGAGAAAAGCTCCTCGGCGGCGGCAAGACCCTTGGCGTCCGTCAGATGTCGGACGGCGCGGGTGGCGGCGCGTTGGGCGGCGCCCAGTTCGAAGATCTTGGCGATCAGTACGGTCCAGGTGGCGACGGAGGCCAGCGCGAGACCGATCATCACCCCCTTCACTACGATGTCCGCCGCCATGAACATGCCCCAAGGCGAAAGATCGTGCGGCAGGCTCGACTGGCGCTCTTCCAGCGCTTCGGCAAATTCGGTCTCTTCGGCTGCGGCATCCGCATCGCCGGACGGGGTCGTGCCGGCGGCGGGCGCCGGTGCTGCGGTCGGCGCGTCCGTGGTGGTCGGCGACGCCTGTTGTGCCGTTGCAGGAGTTGGGGCCTGCGCCTCGCCGCTTCCGGCAGCGCCGGCCTCCGGAGCGGCGAGGGGACGCGCTTGCGTTTGCGTCGTCACCGCGGGCGTTGTCACCTCCTGGGCTTGGAGGGCGGAAGTGGAGAAGAGAAGGCCAATTGCGGCGCAGGCCGCGGCCAGATGGGGCCGTTTCGACAAGGTCGGATCCTCTGGTAGTGTTGTCGCGGAGATGCGCCGCATGGCCGCGCCGCGCTCCGGTCGCGCTTGATGATGAACGTCCCATACAACGAATGACTGTATCTGAGCAATGTTATCATGAGTGTTTT
This sequence comes from Rhizobium subbaraonis, assembly GCF_900220975.1. Taxonomy (GTDB): domain Bacteria; phylum Pseudomonadota; class Alphaproteobacteria; order Rhizobiales; family Rhizobiaceae; genus Mycoplana; species Mycoplana subbaraonis. The sequence goes on from NZ_OBQD01000005.1 coordinate 20,520, forward strand.
TATCATGATAATTGGCGTGGATGCGCCCTTCCTGGCACATTTTTTAACCGGTGGTGGGGGCGATGCGTATGGACACCCGAGCCGAAAGCGCATTAAACAGGCTTGAATTATCCGCCTGCGCGCCGCACCGGCCGCCAGGTTCTGACACAAGGCAGCAATGATGGACTACACTGCAGCGCGCATCAAAATGGTCGACAACCAGGTCCGCACGACGGATGTGACTTCGCACTCGGTGCTCGACGCGTTCCTTACCGTGCCGCGCGAGGCATTCGTTCCGGCGCAGCTCAAGCCGCTCGCCTATATCGACAACGACATCGAGGTGGCGCCTGGGCGTTACCTGATGGAGCCGTCGCCGCTGGCGAAGCTGATCCAGCTCGCCGCCATCACGAAGGACGACGTCATCCTCGAGGTCGGCTGCAATTCCGGCTATGCCTCGGCCATCCTTTCGAAGCTTGCAGGTTCCGTGGTAGCCCTCGAAGTGGATGAAGAGCTCGCCGCCCGCGCCAGCGAGACCGTCGCCGAACTCGGCTATGACAATGTCGCCGTCGTGCCCGGCGATCTCGAAAAGGGGTATGCTGCCGAAGCACCCTATGACGTGATTTTCGTTCACGGTGCGGTCGAGGTCGTGCCCGAGGCCCTGTTCGCCCAGCTGCGCGATGGCGGCCGCCTCGTCGTCGTCGAGGGCTATGGCAACGCCTCCCAGGCCCGCCTCTACATCAAGGAGCGGGGTCTGGCATCGGAGCGCAGCGCCTTTAACACGGCGGTGAAACCGTTGCCCGGTTTCCGCAAGGCTGCCGAATTCGTCTTCTGACGCACGAGCTTGCGAAATTCCGAGTCGATTTGAGCAAAGTTTTATGTGCAAACTCCCAGATAGCGACTTTGCCCCTATCGCCGCCAGACGGCTGGATAACGGTCGATGTCGCATGTGACCGAAGCCCCGCAAAAGGGGTTTCGGATCGCCGGTCGGTCATAATGGTGCCGCAGCAGTGATGCTGTTGACGGGGATAAGTCACAGGTGACAGCACAAGGCGGGACGCAGCGGATGGCAAGTTCGTCGCTCCCGTGAGAAACATGCGGCGCAGCGTCGGCGCGACCAGCGCTGCGTCACGAGCGTGACCGGTGTGCCCGGTCCAGTCTGGAGTTGGTACGTGTCAGTATTTCGCAAGACCGCGCTCGCCGCGGCACTCGTTCCCTTTCTTCTGGCGACGACGCAGCCCGTGTTCGCCGAGACGGTGGCCGGGGCCATGGCGAAGGCCTATGCGAACAACCCCGATCTCAACGCCGCGCGCGCAGCCCTTCGGGCGATCGACGAAAACGTGACGATCGCCAAGGCGGCGATGCGCCCCCAGATCAGCGGCGTGGCGCAGGCCGACGCATCCCGGCGGATCTACGACAAGCCGACGTCGTCCGGCGTGTTCGGTCCATTGATAAAGCGAAACGATACCTTCACTTCTTCCTACGGGATCTCGATCACGCAGCAGATCTTCGACGGGTTCCAGACCCTCAACAACGTGAAATCGGCCGAATCGAACGTTCTCGCCAACCGGGAAGCCTTGCGCGCGCAGGAAACCAACACGCTGCTGGCGGCGGTCGAAGCCTATTCCAACATCGCCCGCGACCAGGCGATCGTCGGGATTCGCCAGCAGAACCTCGCCTTTCTGCGTGAGCAGTTGAACGCATCCCGCGCGCGCCTGGACGTGGGCGAGGGCACCCAGACCGACGTCAGCCTGTCCGAGGCCCAGCTTGCCGAGGCCCAGGCGCTTCTGGTTTCCGCCGAGGCGCAGCTGAAGACGAGCCAGGCCGTCTACTACCAGATCGTCGGCGATCAGCCGAAGGACATCAAGCAGCCGCAACCGGCGACCCGCGGGATGCCGAAGTCGCTCGAAGAGGCGTTCGCAATTGCGATGCGCGAGCATCCTACGATCCTGTCGGCGGAGCGCAGCGTCGATGCGGCTGGCTACAACGTCAAGGCGGCCGAAGGCACGATGCTGCCCGGCGTATCCATCCAGGGTGACGTCTACAAGTCTGTGAACGACAGCGGCAGCACCAACGATAACGTCGAAGGCAGCATCTCAGCCCGCGTCACCATCCCGCTCTATCAGGGCGGTGCCGAGTACGGCCAGATCCGGCAGGCCAAGGAACGGCTCGGCCAGCAGCGCATTCTCGTCGATTCGGCGCGCATGGAGGTGCAGCAGACGCTGATCTCGGCGCAGACGCAGCTCGATGCCGCCCGCGCGGCGATCAAGGCGAATCAGGCCGAAATCGCGGCGGCCGACATGGCACTGCAGGGCGTCATCGAGGAGCGTAACGTCGGCCAGCGCACCACGCTCGATGTACTGATCGCGCAGCAGACCGTACTCGACGCGCAGGAGAGCCTGGTGCTTTCGCAGCGCATCGCAGTCGTCGCCAGCTATTCCGTCCTCGCCTCGATGGGCCGACTCACCGTGCGGGGGCAGAACCTGCAGGTGGCCGAGTACCGCGCGGCCGATCACTATGAGGCGGTGAAGGACAAATGGTTCGGTCTTCGCACCGTCGACGGCCGCTGAAACCCGGGCTGAAACCCTTCGTCATTGGCATCCCCCACAAATCTGTGCATCACTGTTAAGAGTTGATTCGCGACGATTTTTTTGCCCTCGCGAGTGGCCTATGGTCTGCCCATCCGCAACGCGCGAACGCTTTTACTGTCGTGTTCGCAGGTCGGGCGGCGCAGTGAACGGGGATAAAAATGGCTCAGCCGAATGTAGCGCGTGAACCGTCGATGGACGAGATACTGGCGTCGATCCGCCGTATCATCGAAAGCAACGATCCGCCTGTCGGCGCGCCGCCGGTGCTGTCTTCGATCTCCAGCGGTGCGGGTGTCGACGAGGACAGCTTCGATGACGAGATGATCGTTGCCGACTTCCACGCCCAGGAGGCGCTTTCGGCTGCCGCGTCGGCCATGGTTCACTCCCCCGTCTCCGTTGATCGGACCGCCACCGATCGTGGCTCCGCTGATCCCGCAGACGAACCGCGTGTCCAACCGGCGATGTCGCTTGCCGACGTCGCAGCGCGCGTTCGCGCGGCGTCCGAGCGTAACGGGATGATGCTGCGCGAGCAGCCCGCCCGCCCGCTCCCGGTGGAAGAGCCGGTTTCCGTGCGCGCCGAGCCCGTGTTCGAACCGCCCGTTCCGCCGGCGTCCAATGTGATGGCGATGGTTCCGCCGATGGTTGCGAAGATGCCGCAACAGGAGCCGCCGGTGGAGCGTAGCCAGCCTGAAGCCGCACCGGCGTTTGCCGACGAGCCCTATCGCCCGGAAGCGCCCGCCGCCCACGCCCCGCCGGCGGCTTCGCCCGCCGCCCTCGTCTCGGCCGCAGTCGGCGCACAGGTCGCAAGCTCCTTCGGTGCACTGGCGGAAGCCGTCGAGGCCGGTCCACGCCGATCTTTCGACGATATTGCCAAGGACATGCTGCGGCCGATGCTTCAGGAGTGGCTCGACGACAACCTGCCGACACTGGTCGAACGCCTCGTCCGCGAAGAGATCGAGCGCGTGGCGCGCGGTCCGCGCCGCTAATACGCCTTGTTTTCCTGTTGCCATGAGCCGCGCCGTCCCGGGCGCGGCTTTTATTTGTTGTTGTTGACTTCGATCTAGCCATCCGGTTTAGAACCGGGTGACAGAAACCATGGTGTGGCCAGTAAGATGCTTGAGAAAAACTATGATTCCGCGGCCGTAGAACCGAGAATTGCCAAGGTCTGGGAAGAGGCGGACGCCTTCCGTGCCGGCGCCGGTGCAAAGCCGGGGGCAGAGACCTTCTCGATCGTGATCCCGCCGCCGAACGTGACCGGCTCGCTGCACATGGGCCACGCGCTCAACAACACGCTGCAGGACATCATGGTGCGCTTCGAGCGCATGCGCGGCAAGGACGTGCTCTGGCAGCCGGGCATGGATCATGCCGGGATCGCCACCCAGATGGTCGTCGAGCGCAAGCTTATGGAGACCCGGCAGCCGAGCCGGCGCGAAATGGGCCGCGACGCCTTCGTCGAGAAGGTTTGGGAGTGGAAGGCCGAATCCGGTGGGCTGATCTTCAACCAGCTCCGTCGCCTCGGCGCCTCGGCGGACTGGTCGCGCGAGCGCTTCACCATGGACGAAGGTCTGTCGGAAGCCGTTCTCGAAGTGTTTGTAAGCCTTTACAAGGAGGGGCTCATCTACAAGGACAAGCGCCTTGTAAACTGGGACCCGAAGCTTCTGACCGCCATTTCCGACCTTGAGGTCGAGCAGGTGGAGGTCAACGGCCATCTCTGGCATCTGCGCTATCCGCTCGAGCCAGGCGTCACCTATCAGCATCCGGTTGCCTTTGACGAGGACGGCAAGGCGACCGAGTGGGAGACGCGCGACTATCTGGTCGTTGCCACGACGCGGCCGGAAACGATGCTTGGCGATACCGGCATCGCGGTTCATCCGAGCGACGAGCGTTACCAGGGCATCGTCGGCAAGCACGTCATCTTGCCGATCGTTGGTCGCCGTATCCCGATCGTCGCTGACGAGTATCCGGATCCGACCGCCGGCACCGGCGCGGTGAAGATGACGCCCGCGCACGACTTCAACGACTTCGACGTCGGCAGGCGCCAGGGCCTGCGCGCCATCAACATCCTGACGGTCGACGGCCGCGTGACCCTGAAGGACAACGAGGACTTCCTGGAAGGTCTCGATCATCCCGCAGCCCTGCACGGCGCCTGGGACCGGCTGGACGGCAAGGACCGTTTCGAGGCGCGCAAGATCATTGTGGAGATCTTCGAGGAGGCCGGGCTTCTGGACAAGATCGAGCCGCACAAGCACACCGTTCCCCATGGCGACCGCGGCGGCGTGCCGATCGAGCCGCGCCTGACGGAGCAGTGGTATGTCGATGCCAAGACGCTGGCCCAGCCGGCGATCGCCTCGGTGCGCGAAGGCCGCACCAGGTTCGTCCCGAAGAACTGGGAGAAGACCTACTTCGAGTGGATGGAGAACATCCAGCCCTGGTGCGTCTCCCGCCAGCTCTGGTGGGGCCACCAGATCCCGGCATGGTACGGTCCGGACGGGCAGGTCTTCGTGGAGAAGACCGAGGAGGAGGCGCTGCACGCCGCCATCCAGCACTACATCTCCCATGAAGGCCCCTGGAAGGCCTGGGTCGAGGAGAAGCTGGAGAACTTCCAGCCGGGCGAAATCCTGACCCGCGACGAGGATGTGCTCGACACCTGGTTCTCGTCCGCGCTCTGGCCGTTCTCCACGCTCGGCTGGCCGAAGGAGACGCCCGAGCTCGACCGCTACTACCAGACCGACGTGCTGGTGACTGGCTTCGACATCATCTTCTTCTGGGTCGCCCGGATGATGATGATGGGCCTGCACTTCATGAGGGACGATCTCGGCAATCCGATCGAGCCGTTCCACACCGTCTATGTCCACGCGCTGGTGCGCGACAAGAATGGGCAGAAGATGTCGAAGTCGAAGGGCAACGTCATCGACCCGCTGAGCCTCATCGACGAGTACGGCGCCGACGCGTTGCGCTTCACCCTCGCCATCATGGCGGCGCAGGGGCGCGACGTGAAGCTCGATACCTCGCGCGTTGCCGGCTACCGCAACTTCGGCACCAAGCTGTGGAACGCCACCCGCTTTGCCGAGATGAACGGCGTCAAGCTGGATCCGCAGTTCGTTCCCGAGGCCGCGTCGCTGACGATCAATCGCTGGATACTCACCGAACTCGCCCGCACCGCGCGCGACGTCACCGAGGCGATCGAGACCTACCGGTTCAACGACGCAGCCAGCGCGCTCTACCGTTTCGTCTGGAACCAGTTCTGCGACTGGTACCTTGAGCTGTTGAAGCCGGTGTTCAGCGGCGAGGACGTTGGTGCCAAGGCCGAATCGCAGGCCTGCGCGGCCTATGTGCTGGAGGAGACCTACAAGCTCCTGCATCCCTTCATGCCCTTCATGACGGAGGAGCTTTGGGCGCATACGGCCGGCGAGGGCAACGAGCGGCTGGGGCTGATATGCCATGCGGAATGGCCGTCTCCGGCCTATGCGGACGAAGCAGCGGCCGACGAGATCAACTGGCTCGTCGAACTCGTTACCGGAATTCGCTCGGTTCGCGCGGAGATGAACGTCCCGCCGGCTGCCATCGCACCGCTCGTCATCGTCGGCGCCAATGCGCAGACACGCGTCCGTCTCCAACGCCACGAGGCTGCCATCCGCAGGCTGGCGCGCGTCGACGAGATCACACTCGGCGACGTCGCTCCGAAGGGCGCCGCACAGATCGTCGTCGGCGAGGCGACCGCGTGCCTGCCGCTCGGTGCTCTCATCGACCTGGCGGCGGAGACCGGACGCCTCGAAAAGGCGATTGCCAAGGCAACGACCGAAGCCGAGCGCATCCGTGGGAAGCTGGGCAACGACAAGTTTGTCGCCAACGCCAAGCCCGAGGTCGTCGAGGCCGAGCGCGAGCGGCTCTCGGAGCTCGAGCAGCAGCTCTCGAGCCTGGGTACGGCGTTGTCGCGGGTTGTGGAAGCCAGCTGAGTCGCACCGAGCCGGAGCCTCAAGATCGTCGAACCGCGTCGCTTCTGCGGCGCGGTTTTATTTTGCGCAGGCCTTGTCGCTGACCATTTCTCTCGATGTGGTCGAAATGTGACACAGTGTTATATGGACGGAATAAAATACTATGAATTTTAGGGGTTTTCCTAATCCTGGAGAAATTTGAACTACGGTATACGGCTTCGTGGCGGATCGAGAAATCTCTTACGTAAGTCAGTCGACGTGACGACAGCGCCGGTCGCGAAATCTGGCATTTGCAAAGCGCGCGGCAGTCTTTGATACTTCTCCGACGACGGCGCGGTTGCGGGGACACAAGCGCTGCAAGGAAATGCCAGGGGGGACTTAATGCTAAAATTGAAACTGATGTCGGGTGTCACGGGGCTCGTGGCCGTTGCCGTTTCTACATCGGCAATGGCCGGCGGACTTGAGCGCCATGGCTACGACGTCGATCTTCTGTTCCAGAACTCTCCGTTCTATTTCGACGGCTCGGTCACCTATGTGATGCCGAACCGCAAGATCAAGAATGCCAGGGACGAAAGCGTTCCGGAATCAAACCCGACAAATCTGAACAGCCTCGGGTACTCCACGACAGCGGACGAGTATGAGAACTATGCCGATCCCTATCTCGGCGGAAAGGCCGCGATCGGGGATGCGATCGACTGCATGGTCGACTATTCCGAGCCGTGGGGCGCCAATTCCAACCCCGGTCGTCACTGGGCTGGCGCCAAGGACATGACCGAGATCGAGGTGTTCAGCCGGAACTACGGCGGCACCTGCTCGTACAAGTTCGATGCCGGTCCGGGACAGTTCCGCATCATCGGCGGCGGCTTTTACCAGGAAATCGGCGGCCACAAGGAAGCGGTGGTGTTCGCGCCGGAAATCCTGCCGGGCATGGGGCCGCGATCGGGCAGGATTTCTCCGGATACAGCGGCCTCGGCCGTCTGGACGGCATGAAGGACAGCAGCGGTGGCTGGCGTCTCGGCATCGGCTACGAAATTCCCGAATATGCCATGCGCGCCAGTCTCGTTTACAACAGCCGCGTGAAGTACGACAGTATCGACGGCACGTTGGACTTGACCGGGGTTCCTGCCGCGGCCGCTCTGCTGGAACTCGATCCCATGAAGCGGGCGCTCTATTCGCGCATCTTCGGGGTCAGCACGCCGGTCACAGGCTCGGCCACGCTACCTGATTCGCTGGAACTGAAGCTGCAGTCCGGCATAGCGCCGGACTGGCTGGCTTTCGGATCGGTCAAGTGGACGAACTGGAGCCTGCTGCAGACAGTCGAGTTCACCTGCGCAGGCAGTGCGTCTTACTGCGGCACGGCCGACGGTGTGGCCCTGACTTCGCTGGACCTTTATTACCGCGACGGCTGGACGGTGACGGGCGGCGTCGGCCACAAGTTCAACGAGGAGTGGAGCGGCGGCGTCAGTCTCACCTGGGACCGCGGAACGAGCACTGTCACCGGTTCCCAGTCGGACAGCTGGACTGTGGGCCTGGGGGCTGCCTATACGCCGACGCAGAACGTCGAGCTTCGCGTCGCCGGTGCCCTTGGCTTGCTGACGAGCGGCCAGTCCAATCCTATCAACATGACCACCACGAGCTACGATTTCGATACGGACTACGTGTCGGCGCTATCGGGCGAGTTGAGGGTTAAATTCTGATTTACCAGAGTTTCCATTGAAGTGGCCCGGGTCATACCCGGGCCTTTTTTTTGGTCGATCATGTATCGTCGCTGGATGAACCGGCGGGCTTATGGTTGACGAGTACTCTTCTCCTTTGGCGGATGTGCCGATTTGGCAACACATTCTTTGCGATAGTCTGCTAGAGAGGAATGAGGAGCTGACTTGTCCATTTCCCGCCACAAACAGGGAGCAGCGATGGGGCTCTAGAGCGCGCTTGCGGACGAGCGCCAGAGGAACAGATGAACCGAGTGACGCCATTGATCGCTGGACTGTCTGACGAACACCTGAAGGGTGTTTCGGAAACGGTCGGGATTGTCGGTATGGCGGGCGACCGGAACATGGCTGACCTTGTTCAAGTCCCTGTTCCTGTTACCGAAAGCCGCGTTCCGTCTATTGCGGACAGCTGCGGAAGATTGCTGTAGCCATGTACAAGCCTGAGTTTCTTTCTTTGAAATGTGTGGCCCTTGGCCTTTGTCTTTCCCTAAGCCAGGGAATGCTGGCGACGCGTGCGCTTGCCTTCGATCCCTCGGCTGGCGTGAACAAGGAAAGCCGCCCGTTCGATCTCTTCAAGTTCGGCTTCCTCTCCTACAAGGAAGGGCGAAAGGACGACGCTATCGAGGCCTATCGCTATGCCGCCGAGAAGGGGCACACGGGGTCGCGCTGGGCGCTTGCCAACATGTATGCCGATGGCGACGGCGTGCCGGAGAATGACCTGGAGGCGTTCAAGATCTACAGCGAGATCGCCAGCGAAGGCATCGAGCCGGGATCGGAAGACACGGGCTTCTTCGCCAATGCCCTGATCGCCCTGGCCGGCTACTACACCCGCGGCATCCCCGACAGCCCCGTGCGCGCCGATCTTTCGCAGGCCCGCCAGCTCTATTTCCAGGCCGCATCCACCTTCGGCATCCCGCAGGCCCAGTTCGAGCTCGCTCGCATGATGCTGTCGGGCGAGGGCGGCGCCTCCAACGTCCACCAGGCCAAGAAGTGGCTGAACCGGGCGCAGAAGAACGGTCACGCCGGTGCCATGGGGCTTCTCGGCAACATCATTTTCCAGGAAGGCCAGTCCGCGCGCGGGCTGGCGATGATGACGGCCGCGCTCGACAACTGTTCTCCGAAGGACAGGCCCTGGCTGCAGGAGATGCAGGAACAGGCCTTCTCGCTCGCCAGCGAAAAGGACCGCCGCTCGGCGGTTTCCATGACCGCAAAGATGAAGGGCGGCGTCAACTGACGACACCGGCGATTTTCCACAGACAGTACTGACCGCTATGCCTAACGCGGGCCTCGCCGGCTTAGGCGAGGTGCGCCACGACGGGCACGTGGTCGGAAGGCTTTTCCCAATTGCGGACGTGCTTTTCCACGTCGGCGCTGAGAAGGCGGTCCGAAGCCTCCGGCGACAGCATCAGATGATCGATGCGGATGCCGTTGTTCTTCGGCCAGCAGCCGGCCTGATAGTCCCAGAAGGTGTAGAGCGGTGTCGCGTCGGTCGAGGCGCGCACGGCATCAATGAAACCGAGGTTCTCCAGCCGCCGGAACGCCTGTCGCGTCGGCGGCAGGTAGAGGGCGTCGTTTTGCCAGACCTTCACGTCCCAGCAATCGTGCGGCTCGGGGATGACGTTGTAGTCGCCCGCGAGAACCAACGGCTCCTCCAGGCGGAGCCGGTCCTGCGCAAACGCGACAAGCCGCTCCATCCAGGACAGCTTGTAGGGGTACTTGACCGGGTCCTGCGGCGGGTTGCCGTTCGGAAGGTAGATCGAGCAGACACGGATGACGCCGCTTCCGACGGTGAACACGCCCTCGATGAAGCGCGACTGCTCGTCTCCTTCGCCGCCCGGCAGGCCACGATTGATTTCGTCGGGGCGCATTTTCGACAGCAGTGCGACACCGTTGAAGCCCTTCTGGCCATGGGTCTCGACATGATAGCCGAGCGCTTCCACCTCTAGGCGCGGGAAGGCCTCGTCCTGGCACTTGATTTCCTGCAGGGCGACGATGTCTGGCTGCGATTCCTTCAGCCAGGCCAGCAGATTGTCGATGCGCGCGCGCACGCCGTTGATGTTCCAGGTCGCGATCTTCATCGGCAGTCTCCATTGCAGCAGGACCCGTGCGGGTCGCGGCTCTTTCTAGCCGCTCCGATTTCCTTTGACAAACCGCTTCGTTGCCTCATGCTGGCGATGCAACCCTGAGGGAGGGCAGGGCGGCGGCCATGCCACACAGATCGCGTCGGCCCGCACCATTCGCGTGCCCAAGCGCGACGGAAAACAGGGGAACCCGATGTCATCAACAGATACCACGCATCCCGTCGATACAGTTCTGCCGACGGGACGGCTTGCCACGCTGGGCCTCCAGCACGTCCTTGTCATGTATGCCGGTGCGGTCGCCGTGCCTCTGATCATCGGCCGCGCGCTGAAGCTACCGCCCGAAGACGTCGCCTTCCTGATCTCGGCCGATCTTTTTGCCTGCGGGATCGTCACGCTGATCCAGTCGTTCGGCCTCACCCAATGGTTCGGCATCCGCCTGCCGGTGATGATGGGCGTCACCTTTGCCGCCGTCGGCCCTATGCTATCCATGGCGGCCGTCACCAGCGGCACGGAGGGTGCGCGCCTGATCTTCGGCTCGATCATCGGCGCGGGGATCATCTCCATGCTGATCGCGCCTCTGGTGAGCCGGCTCCTGCGCTTCTTTCCGCCTGTCGTCACCGGCACGATCATTCTCGTCATCGGCGTGTCGCTGATGCGCATCGGCATCAACTGGATCTTCGGAAATCCGGTCGGACCCACTGCGCCGAGTCTGGTCGATCCCGCGCACACGGCCTGGCTCGACGGCGTGAAGGCGGTCGCGGGCGAGGGCGCAACGGTCGCCGCGGTACCGGAAAAGCTGGCGCTGGCGGCCACCGTGCCGAACCCGGCCTATGCGCCCCTGCACGGCATGGCGCTTTCCGCTGTCGTCCTGCTGTCGATCCTGCTGATCGCTCGCTTCGGTCGCGGTTTCGTCGCCAACATCGCTGTGCTGCTCGGCATCGTCATCGGCGCCGTCGTCGCCGGCGTCACCGGTCTGATGAGCTTCGCCAAGGTCGGGGAGGCCGCATGGTTCGCCCCGATCATGCCCTTTCACTTCGGCGCGCCGATTTTCGATCCGCTGCTGATCTTCACCATGTGCATCGTGATGATCGTCGTAATGATCGAATCGACAGGCATGTTCCTGGCTCTGGGCGAGATGACCGAAAGGCCGGTGACGCGGCCGATGCTGTCGGCAGGCCTGCGCACCGACGGGCTCGGCACGCTGATCGGCGGCATCTTCAATACCTTCCCCTACACGAGCTTCTCGCAGAACGTCGGCCTGGTCGGGGTGACGGGCGTCAAGTCACGCTTCGTCTGCGTGGCCGGCGGTATCATCCTGGTGCTGCTCGGACTGCTGCCGAAGGTGGCAGCCCTTGTGGAATCGCTGCCGACCGCGGTCCTCGGCGGCGCCGGGCTCGTCATGTTCGGCATGGTTGCCGCAACCGGCATCCGCATCCTTGCCACCGTCGATTTCAAAACCAGCCGCAACAATCTTTTCGTGGTGGCGGTCTCGCTCGGTTTCGGGATGATCCCGCTGATCGCGCCGAACTTCAAGCAATGGATCGCCCACGGCCTGCATCCGCTGATCGATTCGGGCATCCTGCTCGCCTCGCTGGCGGCCGTGCTGCTCAACATGTTCTTCAATGGCGCGACCTATGACGAACGCAGCGCGAAGGTTGCTGCGATGGCGGCGGACGGCGGCCACTGAGACAACGTCCGGCGGGCGGCTGACACGGGTCGGCCGCCTGATGGCGCGTCGTTCGAAGCGGAAAGCCTAGATGGAGAAACTCGTGCCGCAGCCGCAGCTTGCCACTGCGTTCGGGTTCCGGATCTGGAACGACTGGCCCATGAGGTTGTCGATGAAGTCGATCTCCGAGCCGTCCATGTAGACGAGCGAAAGCTGGTCGATGAGGACGCGGGCGTTCCCCTTCTCCAGCACGATGTCGTCGTCGGCCGCTGCCGTATCGACGAGGTCGAACTTGTAAGAGAAACCGGAACAGCCGCCGCCCTCGACGGAAACGCGCATGGCGCTCTTTTCGGGATCGGCGCCCAGAATGGTCGCGATTCGTTTTGCAGCCGCATCGGACAGGGTTACGGTCTTGTCGCTCATCAACACCTCCGGGCGGGTTCAAGGTCCGCCGAGAATCGATTCTGTGCCGCAGCCGGCGGCCGTGGCTCTTCACGTCGTTGAAAGGCATTCCGCAAGCCGATGATTCGAAAAGCATATTCGCATCACGCTTGCGGTGCGCTTTCACGCTGTGCACACTATAGGTATGAAGGCATGGGGGCCGCGTCAATGGGCGGCCCGAATGCAGGTGAGCTATGACACTGGACAGACATGCCCTCGGTTTCGGCGCAGGCCAAAGGGCGATCTTTGCGGCCGATCCCTGGTCGAGCCGCGGACGGCTCTTCGATGAGGTCACGAGCCCGACGCGCTCGGATTTCCAGCGTGACCGAGACCGGATCGTCCACACGACAGCCTTTCGCCGCCTCAAGCACAAGACCCAGGTCTTCATCGCCGCGGACGGCGACCACTACCGCACGCGTCTGACGCACACGATCGAGGTGGCGCAGATCGCCCGCGCGCTCGCCCGTGCTCTCAGGCTGGACGAGGACCTGGCCGAGGGGGTGGCGCTGGTGCACGACTTCGGCCACACCCCCTTCGGTCACACCGGCGAGGACGCGTTGCATGAAGCGTTGCTGCCTTATGGCGGATTCGACCACAATGCTCAGTCCTTACGCATCGTCACCAAGCTGGAGCGGCGCTATGCCGAATTCGACGGGCTGAACCTCACCTGGGAGACGCTGGAGGGACTGGTCAAGCACAACGGGCCGCTGTTGACGCCCGACGGCGAGGGCACGCGCGGTCCCGTCCCGCAGCCGATCCTCGACTACTGCGCCCTGCACGATCTGGAACTGGCTAGCTTTGCGAGCCTCGAGGCGCAGGTCGCGGCGATCGCCGACGACATCGCCTACAACACCCATGACATCGATGACGGGCTGCGTTCCGGCTACCTCTCGTTTGACATGCTGGAGGAAATCCCCTTCCTTGCCGGCCTGATGGCCGAGGTGCGCGGCCTTTATCCGGGACTGGAGCCGGCGCGCTTCACCCACGAGATCATGCGCCGTCAGATCACCGCGATGGTCGAGGACGTGATCGGCTACGCGCAGGATTCGCTGCGTGCCGTGCGGCCGCAAAGTGCTGCCGACGTCCGTGCCGCCGGCCGCGTGATGGCGACGTTCTCGCAGGACATGGCGGTCACCGACAAGCAGATCAAGAAGATGCTGTTTTCCCGCATCTACCGCCATCCCGAAGTCATGCGGGTGCGCGCGAATGCGGCGTCCATCGTCACCGATCTGTTCAACGCCTACATGAACGATCCCGCGCTGATGCAGGGGCACTATTGGGTCGATTGCATGGCCGGCGTGCCGGAGGCCGCCAAGGCCCGCCATGTCGGCGACTATCTTGCCGGAATGACCGACAACTACGCGATCAATACCCACAGGCGTCTGTTTGACCATACACCGGAATTGCGATAGTCACCGGGCCCACTGGAAATTCAGCGCTTTGAGCGCATTTGCGCCTCCTGGCGCGCGGATGGATGACATGAACCTCTTTACCGATTTCGAATGCAGAATCAAAAGCGTGCTGGAGGAACTTGAGATCGTGCGCGAGAAGCGCGCCGATGTCGATTTCACCCGCGTCGGCGTCGAGCCACCGCGCGATTCCAGCCATGGGGACGTCGCCACCAATGCCGCCATGGTTCTCGCCAAGCCGCTCGGCACCAATCCGCGCGCGCTGGCCGAACTGATCGTCGAGAAGCTGCGGCAGGATCCGGAAGTGGCCGAAGTCACGGTCGCCGGTCCCGGCTTCATCAATGTCCGCCTGTCAGTCGGCTACTGGCAGAAGGTGCTGGCCGACATCATCCGCAAGGCGACCGCATTCGGGCGCAGCGAACTCGGCGCCGGCCGCAAGGTCAACGTGGAATACGTCTCGGCAAATCCGACGGGACCGATGCATGTCGGCCATTGCCGCGGCGCCGTCGTCGGCGATGCGCTGGCGAACCTACTCGCTTTCACCGGCTACGAGGTCACGAAGGAATACTACATCAACGATGCCGGCTCCCAGGTGGACGTGCTCGCGCGCTCCGCCTTCCTGCGCTATCGCGAGGCGCTCGGGGAAAACGTCGGCGAGATCCCGCCCGGCCTTTATCCCGGCGATTATCTCGTTCCGGTGGGCAAGGCGCTGGCGGGCGAATTCGGCTCCAGCCTCCGCCTGATGCCGGAGGAAAAATGGCTGCCGATCGTGAAGGACATCACCATCGACGCGATGATGGCGATGATCCGCGCCGATCTCGATGCGCTGAACGTCCATCACGACATCTTCTTCTCCGAACGGACCCTGCACGCCAATGGCGGCGCCCCCATCCGCACGGCGATCAACGATCTGACCTTCAAGGGCCATGTCTATAAGGGCGTGCTGCCGCCGCCGAAGGGCCAGTTGCCAGAAGACTGGGAGGATCGCGAGCAGACGCTGTTCCGCTCCACCGAGGTGGGCGACGACATCGACCGGCCGCTGATCAAGTCCGACGGCAGCTATACGTATTTCGCCGCCGACGTCGCCTACTTCAAGGACAAGTTCGACCGTGGCTTCAGCGAGATGATCTATATCCTCGGCGCCGATCACGGCGGCTACGTCAAGCGGCTGGAGGCGGTCTGCCGGGCGATCTCGGATGGCAATTCCAAGCTGACGGTGCTGCTCTGCCAGCTCGTCAAGCTCTTCCGCAATGGCGAGCCGGTGAAGATGTCCAAGCGCTCGGGCGACTTCGTCACCCTGCGCGAGGTGGTGGACGAGGTCGGCCGAGATCCGGTCCGGTTCATGATGTTGTACCGGAAGAGTTCCGAGCCGCTCGATTTCGATTTCGCCAAGGTGACGGAGCAGTCGAAGGACAATCCGGTCTTCTACGTACAGTATGCGCATGCGCGCTGCATGTCCGTGTTCCGCCAGGCCGGCGAAGCCTTTCCGGGCCTGGAAATCGACAAGCTCGATCTGGCGTCCGCCGTTGAGGGCAAGATTTCCGACCCGCATGAACTGCAGTTGCTTGCCAAGCTCGCAGAGTATCCGCGGGTCGTGGAAGCGGCTGCACTCGCCCATGAGCCGCACCGCATCGCCTTTTACCTTTACGATCTCGCCAGCGCCTTCCATGCGCACTGGAACAAGGGTAAGGACCAGCCGGACTTACGTTTTGTTAATGATAAAGACAGAGAATTGAGTATAGCCAGACTCGGGCTGGTGTTTGCTGTTGCATCTGTTCTCAAGTCGGGACTCGCCATTACCGGTACGGCGGCACCCGACGAGATGCGGTAGCGTCACCATTTGCCCACAATAAGCTGGCAGACGCGATTTGTAGCTTGTGAGTGGAGCAGTATGGCAGACAAGAACCTTGCGAGAAGCGGAGCCGCTGACATCGACCTGCTGTCGGACGATGATCCTTTGGCGGAACTGGCACGCATTGTCGGCTACGAGCCACGCAATGTGCCGACGGCGGCGCGTCCCGTCCCGCCTGAACCTCTTCAGGAGCCCGTCTTCGACCTCGAGGGCGAGTTGCTTCGCGAGTTCGCTCGCTACGACGCCCCCTCTCTCGATCCTGCAGGCGATCTCGCTGAGCCTGTCGATCCCGTCGCGGTCAACCAGAATGCCCGCACCGTCGCAGATGTCGTCCCGGCCGTCGAGCGTGTCGATGACGCGGACCCGGAGCCCGCGATCCGCCCGGAGCCTGTCGGGCAGCCGCCGGTGGCAGTACGTGACGAAGTCGGTGTCGAGCCTGAGTTCGTGACAGCTCCCGTGGCGCCTGGTTTGCCGGCTGCATTGCCGGATGCCGGGCAGGGTGGCTATGAAGCCGTTCAGTCTGAGGCATCTGTGCCGTCGGCCGAGCCGGAAGAGGTCGCTGCTCCCCAGTCCGTGTCTCTCGAGCCTGCGTTTCCCGAGCCTGCATTTTCGGAGCCTGCGTTTCTGGGGCTCCAGCCCGTCGAGGCTCCCGTCGCGCCCGTGGCTGCGGAGCCGTCGCTGTCGCTTGACCTCGACCAGGAACTGGAGCTTTCGCTGGGCGAGGCCTTCGCCGAGCAGCCCGAGCCATCCCATCTGGATGTCCCGGCGTTGTCGTTCGCGGAGCGCCAGGAAGAGCCGGCCACGACATCCTTTCAGCCGCAGCCGCATGAGGACGTCGAGCCGCAGCACGCCGATCCGGCCCCGCACGTCGAGGTTCATGCCTATGACCCCGCCGCGGCCGGATATGCCGTCGTGGATACTGGCGCGACCCATGCGGGCGTTTTGCAGGAATCGCTGGTCGAATCCCTTCCTGTCCTGGAGCCGTATGATGTCCATGCTGCGGAAGCCACGGCAGCCTATGCGGAGCCGCTGGCGGTGACGCCGGCAATCGGCGAGGGGGCGCATTTCGAAGTCGAGGCGCTTCCCGTCGAGATCGCGGCCGTCGATTTCGTTCCCGAGTGGACGCCCGAACCGCATGCGGAGACCGCTCTCGTTGGTGCGGAAGACCTGCTTTCTGCCAGTGTCGCGCACGACGCCGCCGCGGAAGCCTACGCTGTAGCCGAGCCCAGCTATGCTGTCGCACCGCCTGTTCCGGCCGCCGTCAGCCTTGATCTCGATGAGCTTCTGGCCGAAGTGGAACGGTTCCCCGTTCCCGAGAGCCGGCCGCCGGTGATCGCGCCCGTCGAGCCCGTCCGCCCGCGGCCGGGGACGCTGGAAGGGTTCTCGAACGTCAAGTTCAGCCGTGCGACCCCCGTCGCCCCCGGCCGACAGACGCAGGTTGCGCCTGTGTTCTCGCAGCCCGCCGCCGCAGCCGCGGCGCCCGTGGCGCTTGATCCGGTATCTCTGCCGCCCGTGCCTGCCGCCCCGGTGGCGTCTGGTGCCTTTGCCCCTCTGGCCGCTGACCCACTGGCCGCGACACCCGCAGGCGAGCCCGTCATCGCGCGGGCTCCTGCTCTGGAGCCTATGCCGGCCGACATCGCCGCCGACCCCGTTGCCGGTGTTTCCGCGGCTGATCCGGGCGATCCTTTCGCCAACTTCGAGCTCGATCTGTCGGACATCGAATTCGACATGGATCCGCCCGACCTTGGTCCGGCCCCGGCGGCTGCGCTATCCCCCGCCTTTGCTCCGGAGCCGATCGTGGCGGCGGCCGCTGTCGCACCGGTTGCGGTGGCCGCTGCTCGTGCGGCGGCACCAGCCCCCTTCATTCCCACGCAATCGGTTGCGCCGGCTCCGGCCGCACCGGCACCGGTCATGGCTGCCCCGGTCATGGCTGCCCCCGCCGTGCAGCGCCTTGAACCGGCTCCCGTGCCGCTGGCACCCGCCGCGGTCGGCGCCGTGGAACGGGAGGATTTCGATTCGGTTCTGCCCTTTGATCCGTCGCTGATTGCCGAAACCGACGTCAGCGTCGGTCAGGTCGGCGACCTCAACGTGCCCCAGCTTCCTCTCGTCGAAAGGGAACGGCCGCCGGTCCAGCAGCCGGATTACGATCTCGATATCGATGCCGAGATGGCGCAGCTCTTTGCCCCCGATCCGGCCGCCTCCGGCCATGCCCAGGGTTTGGATCGCGGCACCGCCGCGCCGGCTTCCGGCAAGGCCGCGCCCGGCCAGGCCGACGAGTTCGACAGAGCGCTGGAGGAAGACCTGCGCCGTTCGCTCTCGCAGCCCGAGCGCCACGCCATTCCGTTGGACGCGCAGCAGGTGGACGATGACTATGTCGGCGACGGTTACAATGAGCCGGCCCGCCGCGGTCGTGGCTTGCTGATCGCCGCCGTGGCCGCGACTGCGGTTGTTCTCGGCGGCGGCGGTGTCTACGCCTATCTTTCGAGCGCCGGTGTCGTCGGCAGTGGTTCGGGCGAACCGCGCGTCATCATGGCCGACAAGGAGCCGGTCAAGATCGTGCCGGAAGAGCGCGGCGGCAAGAGCGTTCCGAATCAGGACAAGGCGGTCTACGACCGCGTCGCCGGCAAACAGGATGCCGGCCCGCGCCAGGAGCAGCTGGTCACCACCACCGAGGAACCGGTCGACGTGGTTCAGCGTACCCTGACGCCCGAATCTCTGCCGAACGATGGCCCGATCGAGGATCTGTCGGCAGACGGTGCGGCCAGCGCGGCCGCGGATGACGACCGTCTGTTGCCGGGCGTGGACGATCAAGCCGATGTCACCTCCGAAGAGGAGTCCAAGGCCCCCGTCGTTTCCCCGCGCAAGGTCCGCACGATGATCGTGAAGCCGGATGGCACGCTGGTCGCGCGGGAAGAGTCGGTTACGGAACCGCAAAACGCTCCCGCTCTGGCGGAAAGCACGCAGCCGGCCGAAACCAGCGGCAGCGCGGTCGCCAATGCCGGCGCATCCGCAGCCGCGGGCGGCGACGCTGGCCTGCGCGCCGTGGCGTCCGACACTACGGCCGCCGCTGAAAATGGCGACGATCGTGCACTGCAGGAAGTTGCCGGCGCGTCGGTCGACGGAACCGCTCCGGTCCGCCAGGTCAAGACGACCACCATCGGTGCCGCTCCCGCAGGCGAGGCTGCCACTGGCGCTCCGGTTCCGGCAACCCGTCCGGCCGAGCAGCCGGTGGAGGTCGTGGGAACCGTTACCGAACGCGGCCGCGTGACCGATGCACCCCCGACCGAGACTGCGGCGCTTTCAGACGCTCCGGCCGTGCAGCCGGAGACCCCCGCAGCCACGGCCGCAGCACCGGCCAACCCCGGCGGCTACGTCATCCAGATCGCGTCGCTGCCTTCGGAAGCCGACGCGCAGAAGTCCTACAACAACCTGTCTGCCAAGTTCGGCGTGATTGCCGGCCGCGGTGTCGACATCAAGCGCGCGGACATTGCCGGCAAGGGCACCTACTACCGCGTCCGCATTCCGGCCGGTTCGCGCGAAGAGGCCAATGCTCTTTGCGCCAAGTACAAGTCCGCCGGCGGGAGCTGCCTCGTCACCCGCTGAGGGGAGTATCGTGAAATCGCGAATGGCGCGTCCTCCGGGCGCCATTTGCTTTTGGGCCGTTTGTAAAAGACGCCTGAATGCTCTCGCCTTTCGCTGCAAGGAGCTTATGATTCGGGCATGAGCGAATCGAAGTCTTTCCTTTCCGGCTGCAAGGGCCTCGTGCTGACCGAAGATGAGAAGGCGTTCTTCAGGGACGAGCGTCCCTGGGGCTTCATCCTTTTCGGCCGTAACATAGGGGAACCCTCGCAGGTCGCAGACCTGACCGCGGCAATGCGCGACACCGTCGGTGGCGATCCCGCCGTCCCCGTCCTCATCGATCAGGAGGGCGGGCGCGTCCAGCGCGTCAAGCCGCCTTACGTGCCGCAATATCCCAATGCGGCAGCCCTCGGCGCCATTTACCGGCGGGATGAGGAAAAGGGCCTTCGCGCCGCCTGGTTGATGTCGCGCCTGTTCGCCTTCGATCTGTCGCGCCTCGGCGTGAACGTCGATTGCCTTCCGGTGCTCGACGTTGCTGTGCCCGGCGTCCACGACGTGATCGGCAACCGCGCCTACGGTCAGGAGCCGGGCATCGTCGCGGCGATGGGCAAGGCGGCCTCCGATGGCCTGAAGGCCGGAGGTCTCCTGCCTGTCATGAAGCATATGCCGGGCCATGGCCGCACCATGGTCGATTCGCATCACGATCTGCCCGTCGTGACAGCGCCGGTCGCCGAGCTGGAGGCCGTCGATTTCGTGCCCTTCCAGCGGATGCGCGACGAACTGATGGCAATGTCGGCCCATATCGTCTTTACCGAGATCGATGCCGACAATCCGGCCACGACCTCGGCGAAGGTGGTCCGCGACATTATTCGCGGCCACATCGGTTTCGACGGCCTGCTGATGTCCGACGACGTCTCGATGAACGCCCTGCGCGGCGATATTGCAACCCGTGCGCGCGGGATTGTCGCGGCTGGTCTCGATTTGGTCTTGCATTGCCACGGCATCATGGAGGAAATGATCGCGGTTGCCGAGAACGTACCGCCGCTGGCAGGAGAAAGCCGCCGGCGGGCCGATGCGGTGATAGCTGGTTTCCCGAAGGCCGACGGTGCGGACGAGCAGGCCTTGCGGGACGAATTCAACGCGCTGATCGCGGTCTCCTGAGGGGTGGCATCCCTTCGGCAGGTCGCGCAGGGAGCCTAGGTGAACGGATCGCGGGTCAAGTCGCAGAAGGGGCGGACATCGGACAATGCGCCGATGGAGGAGCTGTGGCAGGACAATGACAGCCGCGGCCTGCACGAGGAAGGGCTGGTCGTCGACCTTGCCGGCTTCGAAGGCCCGCTGGATCTTCTGCTGCATCTCGCCCGCACGCAGAAGGTGGACCTTGCGCGGATCTCGGTGCTGGCCCTTGCCGAGCAATATATCGCCTTCATTGATCGTGCGCAGCGCATCCGCATAGAGCTTGCCGCCGATTATCTGGTGATGGCGGCGTGGCTGGCCTACCTCAAGTCGCGCCTGCTCATTCCGCAGCAGCCGAAGGACGGCGGCCCGTCCGGCGAGGAGATGGCCGCGACGTTGGCGTTTCGCCTGAAGCGGCTGGAAGCGATGCGGGACGCCGCGACGCAGCTCGTCAATCGCAACCGGCTCGGCCGTGACTTTTTCGCCCGCGGCGCGCCGGAGCACATTCCCACCGAACGCCGCTCGGCATTCGATGCCACTCTCTATGACCTTCTGAGCGCCTATGCCTCGCTGCGGCAGCGCAGCGCGGTGACACAGGTCACGATCGAGAAGCGGAACGTCTGGTCGCTGGTGGAGGCGCGCGAAGTCCTCTACCGGATGATCGGCGAGGTCGAGGACTGGACGGCGCTGGACCATTACCTGCTGCGCTATCTGACAGATCCGCAGGAACGCAAGACGGCGATGGCCAGCGCATTCGCGGCATCGCTGGAGATGGTGCGCGAGGGGCGCCTGGAGATCCGCCAGGAAGGCGTGTTCCAGCCGATCTACCTGCGCCGCGGCGGGCATGCGGGTGCTTCCGCAGAAGAGGACGGCGATCGTGTCTGAGCTGGGCGGAAACGAGGACTTTGTGGCAGGCGAGGGCGCCACCGTTGTCGATCCGCGGCGGCTGCATGAGGCGGCGCGGATTGCCGAGGCGCTGGTTTTCGCGTCTGCCGGCCCTGTGCCCGAAGGTTACATCGCCGACCGCCTCCCCGGTGGGGTCGATGTCGGCCATGTCATGCGGCAGTTGAAGGCGCTCTATGCCGGGCGTGGCGTCAACCTCGTCCAGGTCGGCGACCACTGGGCATTTCGCACCGCGCCCGATCTTTCCTTCGTCGTCAGGGGCGACGAGACGGAGACGCGCAAATTGTCGCGTGCGGCACTGGAGGTCCTCTCGATCATCGCCTACCACCAGCCCGTAACCCGCGCGGAGATCGAGGATATCCGCGGCGTCCAGACCTCGAAGGGCACGCTCGACGTGCTGCTCGAGGCCGGCTGGGTTCGCTTCCGCGGCCGTCGCCGCACGCCGGGGCGCCCCGTGACGTTCGGTACGACAAAGGACTTCCTGGATCACTTCGGCCTCGAAGAGCTGCGCGATCTGCCGGGACTGGAGGAGTTGAAAGGGGCTGGCCTGCTGACCGGACGGATACCGTCGAACTTCCAGATCCCGCTTCCGCTGGCCGAGGACGAGGTCGCCGAGGACGAGGATCCGATCACCTCATTGGATCTGGAGGAGCTTGGGCTCTTGACACCAGGCGGAAAAGAAGACGAATAGCTGAAGGTTATCGTCGCCCTGAATTGCCACCGCTTTTCTCGGCGGATCGGCAGAAGCGTCATGGGGCTCTTCGGTCCATGGACGCAGGCAGGGATTGGCAGGCATGGCGTCGGGGTCGTCGAATCTGAACGGGATCGAACCGCGGACAGCCTCCGCCGTCACGTTCGCGGCCAAGTTGTCCTTCGAGGACATTCACCACAGCTATCACGGCAAGGAAACGATCCGCGGCATCTCCATGTCGGCGCAGCCGGGCGAGGTGCTCTGCCTGCTTGGTCCTTCCGGCTCGGGCAAGACGACGCTTCTGCGGATCGCCGCGGGCATCGAGGCGCAGGGTGGCGGCCGGGTGCTTCTCAACGACCAGGAGATCGCCGGTCCGAACGTCTTCTTGCCGCCGGAACGGCGGGGCGTCGGGCTGATGTTCCAGGATTTCGCGCTGTTTCCGCATATGTCGGTGCTCGACAACGTCCGTTTCGGACTGACCGCACTTCCGAAGTCCGAAGCGACGAAGGAGGCGAGGTTCGCGTTGGAACGCGTCGGGCTTGCGCATTATGCCGACAAGTTTCCCCACGCGTTGTCGGGCGGCGAGCAGCAGCGTGTCGCGCTGGCGCGTGCATTGGCGCCGCGCCCCTCGGTCCTCCTGATGGACGAGCCTTTCTCCGGGCTCGATTCGCGCCTGAAGGATTCCATCCGCGCCGACACGCTCGCCATTCTGCGCCACAGTCGCGCCACCGCGATCGTTGTCACCCACGATGCCGAAGAGGCGATGCGGATGGCCGATCGCATTGCACTTTTGCGTGATGGGCGGCTGGTGCAGGTGGGAACGGCGGAGGAACTCTATCTCAAGCCGGCGGATATCTTCGCGGCTGGTTTCTTTTCCGAAATCAATATCTTCCCGGGCTTTGTTAAATCGGGCCGGGTGGAGACGCCGCTGGGCAACGTGCCTGCCGGCCCGCTCGCAGATGGCTCAAACGTCCGTATTGCCGTACGCCTTTCCGGCGTTGCGGTATCGCAGTCGGGTGGTACGATTCCCGCTCGCGTGCTGTCGCGTCGGTTCCTGGGGGTGGTCGAACTTCTGGAACTCGCCGTGCCGGGCACGGATCAACTCGTTCGCGCACGCATAAGGGCCGGTCAACTTCCTAGTGGATTGCGCGAAGTCACCGTATCGGCTAACGAACGCGATATACTAGTGTTTGAAAAAGACGCTTGAACATCCTACATCGGTTGGGATTTCCTAGAGGGAGCAAAAAGAAATGGGTTCTTTCAGCATCTGGCATTGGCTGATCGTTCTGGCGGTGGTGCTGCTGCTTTTCGGCCGCGGCAAGATCCCCGAACTGATGGGCGACGTGGCGAAGGGTATCAAGAACTTCAAGAAGGGCATGACCGACGACGAGACGGCTTCGGCCGATCCGGCAAAAACCGTCGATCACAAGGCCGACGAAACCAAGTGACCGGTATCGGTCGCGGCGGCTTGTTGCGGTTTCTGAGGACAGTGCCTGATGCTTGATATCGGCTGGACTGAATTGCTGGTCATCGCTGTCGTTCTTATCCTCGTGGTGGGTCCGAAGGACCTGCCGCCGATGCTGAGGGCGTTTGGCCGTATTGTGACCAAGATGCGGGCGATGGCCGGCGACTTCCGCCAGCAGTTCGATGAAGCGTTGCGCGAGGCCGATCTGGACGACGTCCGCAAGACGATCGACGACGCCCAGAGACTCAACCCGATGAATACCATCCGCGAGGCGGTCAATCCGTTGCGGCAGATGGGTGAGGACATCAGGTCGGATATCACCCGGTCCACCAGCAGCACGAAGTCCAGCCCTGCGGAGATCGCAGAGGATGAAGCAGAACCTGCGGCTTTGGCGACTGCCGGAAGCCTTCCGTCGGCTCCGGCCAGCGTCTCGCAGGTAACGGCGCCGCCTGCAGCAACGCCCGCTTCGCCTCTGCCGCCTGCTCCGGTGCAGGCGGTGCAGTCCGCACCGATCGCCCCGCCCACGGCGGCCGAGGTCGCGCCGGCGCCGCGGAAGACCGCCACACGCGGCAACGAGGCTGCTGACGCCGAGCCGAGCGCGCCCGCCCGCAGGCCGGCCCCCGCCAGAGCGTCGACCGCCAAGGCAGCTCCCAAGACGAAGGCTTCCCCGAAGGCTGCGGCCGACAAGACTGAAAAGACCACGCGCAAGTCGAAGAAGGACGAGGCATGAGCGGCGACTACGAGGACAAGCCCCAGCCGCTGATCGAACATCTGATCGAATTGCGTCGCCGGCTCATGTGGGCTGTCGGTGCGTTCTTCGTGGCATTTCTGGTGTGTTTCTATTTTGCCAAGGGCCTGTTCAACATCCTCGTGCTGCCGTTCAAATGGGCGGTGTCGTGGGCGGGAATTTCCCATCGCAACGTCGAACTGATCTATACGGCGCCGCAGGAGTTCTTCTTCACCCAGATCAAGGTGGCGATGTTCGGCGCGCTGGTCATCGCCTTTCCGGTGATTGCCCAGCAGATCTACAAATTCGTTGCTCCCGGCCTTTACAAGAACGAGCGCGCCGCTTTCCTGCCGTTCCTGATCGCTTCTCCGATCTTGTTTCTGATCGGTGCTGCGCTGGTCTACTTCTTCTTCACGCCGATGGTGATGTGGTTCTTCCTGGCCATGGAGCAGGGCGGTGGCGATGGGCAGGTCTCAATCCAGCTCCTGCCGAAGGTTTCCGAATATCTGGGGCTGATCATGTCGCTGATCTTCGCCTTCGGCCTGGTCTTCCAGCTTCCGGTGGTCTCGTCGCTGCTGGTGCGCGCCGGCTTCATCACCGCGCAGACGCTTGTGGACAAGCGCAAGTATGCAATCGTGATCGCCTTCGTGGCGGCTGCCGTTCTGACGCCGCCCGATCCGATCTCCCAGATCGGCCTTGCGCTACCGACCATCCTTCTCTACGAGATTGCCATCTATACGGCCCGACTCATTGAACGGCAGCGGGCGGGCGCCACCGAGGAATCGGACTCCGAGGACGAGGATGTGGCGCAGGTGCCGCCATCGCAGGAAGCCGACAACAAGGCTTGAACCGATGACAGGCGCAGGCGGATGCTGTCGGGCGAACAGGGCATAACCCCTTAAATACGCCTGGAGCGAAAATGCTTGACATAAAATGGATCCGCGAAAACGCTGATGCACTGGACGCCGCCCTCGCCAAGCGGGGCGCGCATCCGCTTTCGGCAAGCCTGATCGCGCTTGACGAAACGCGCCGCGCCCTCATCCAGAAGGCGCAGGACATGCAGTCGCGCCGCAACGCCGCCTCCAAGGAGATCGGCGCGGCGATGGCGCAGAAGGACAACGCCCTCGCAGAAAAGCTCAAGGCGGAGGTGGCGGAGATCAAGACGCAGCTTCCCGCCGCCGAGGACGAGGAGCGCAAGGTCACCGCCGAGCTCTTCGACGCATTGTCGCGCATTCCCAACATCCCCCTCGAAGACGTTCCCGTCGGCGCCGACGAGAGCGACAACGTCGAGAAGCACAAGTGGGGCACAAAGCCCGCGTGGACTCACAAGCCGCTGGAGCACTACGAGATCGGCGAAGCGCTCGGCGGGATGGATTTCGAGGGCGCTGCCCGCATTTCCGGCTCGCGCTTCACGATCCTCAAGGGCCAGGTTGCCCGGCTGGAACGCGCGCTCGGCCAGTTCATGCTCGACACCCACACGCAGGAGCACGGCTACATCGAAGTGCAGCCGCCGCTGCTCGTGCGCGACGATGCCATGTTCGGCACCGGCCAGCTGCCGAAATTCGCCGAAGATCTGTTCCGGACGACGGACGGGCGCTGGTTGATCCCGACCGCCGAGGTGTCGCTGACCAATCTCGTGCGCGAGGAGATCCTGGCGCAGGAAAAGCTGCCGCTACGCTTTACGGCGCTCACCCCGTGCTTCCGCTCGGAGGCCGGATCTGCCGGACGCGACACCCGCGGCATGCTGCGCCAGCACCAGTTCATGAAATGCGAGCTTGTGTCCATCACGGATGCGGAAAGCTCGATCGACGAGCACGAACGCATGACCGCTTGCGCCGAGGAGATCCTCAAGCGTCTCGGGCTGCACTACCGTGTCGTCACCCTATGCACCGGAGACATGGGTTTCGGCGCGCGGAAGACCTACGACATCGAGGTCTGGCTGCCGGGGCAGGATACCTATCGCGAGATATCCTCCTGCTCGGTCTGCGGTGATTTCCAGGGCCGTCGCATGAACGCCCGATACCGCGGCAAGGACGACAAGAACCCGAAGTTCGTCCACACGCTGAACGGCTCGGGCACTGCCGTCGGTCGCGCGCTGATCGCCGTGCTTGAGAACTATCTCAACGAGGATGGATCGGTGACCGTGCCCGATGTGCTCTTGCCCTACATGGGCGGACTGAAGAAGATCGAGAAGGCTGACTGAGGAGCTGACGGTAGCGATGCGCATCCTGCTGACCAACGACGACGGCGTCCATGCCGAAGGCCTCGCCGTCCTGGAACGGATTGCCCGGAGCCTTTCCGACGACGTCTGGATCGTCGCCCCGGAAACCGACCAGAGCGGGCTTGCCCATTCCCTGACGCTGTCCGAACCGCTCAGGCTGCGGAAGGTCGATGAGCGCCGTTTCGCGCTTCGCGGCACGCCGACGGATTGCGTCATCATGGCCGTTCGCGAGGTGCTGCCCGGAAAGCCGGACCTGGTGCTCTCCGGCGTCAACGCCGGTGCCAACATGGCCGATGACGTGACCTATTCCGGCACAATCGCCGGCGCCATCGAGGGCACCCTGCAGGGCATTCGCTCGATGGCGCTCAGCCAGGCCTTTCGCCATGCGGATGGCCGCATGGTTCCCTGGGAGGTCGCAGAACGCCATGCACCCGACCTGATCCGGCGGCTGATGGACGTCGAGCTGCCGGACGGCACCTTCTTCAACCTGAACTTCCCCAACTGCGCTGTCGATGCGGTGACCGGTATCGAGGTAACGTCTCAGGGCAAGCTCGACTTCGGCATCACGATCGAGGAGCGCATGGATGGCCGCGGCTTTCCTTATTTCTGGCTCCGCTTCGGCGATCGTCACGGCGATTTCCGCAATGGCACGGACATCCAGGCGGTGCGCGACCATGCAATATCGGTCACGCCGCTGAAGCTCGACCTGACGGACTATGCGGTACTCGACAGGGTCCAGCGGGCGCTGGGCTGAGGGAGGTTTCGATTGGGCGCGGCACGGGTGGTTGAAAAGGAAGGCTTCGCCGCACTGGCTCTTCGGCTGCGCGGCCAGGGCATCAACGACATCGAACTTCTGACCGCCGTCGAGCAGACGCCGCGCACGCTTTTCGTCCCGCCGCAATTTGCCGGCGATGCCTATTCCAGCCGGCTCTTGCCGATCGAATGCGGCTCGTTCGTCGAGGGTGTGGACCTTGCGGTCCGCCTCATGCATGTGCTCAATCTCAAGGCCGGACAGCGCGTTCTCGAAGTCGGCACCGGCAGTGGCTTTACCGCAGCCGTCATGGGGCGGCTGACGGAACGCGTGCTCACCGTCGATCGCTACCGCACGCTCGTGACCGGGGCGCAGCAGAGCATCGAGAAGGCGGGCATCCGCAACGTCGTCGTCCGCCAGGCCGACGGCAGCAACGGCATGCCGGGCGAGGGGACCTTCGACCGCATCTTTGTGACCGCTGCCTTTCCGGCGATGCCGCGGCTTTTCGCCGAGCAGCTCGTATCCGGCGGCATGCTGCTGGCGCCGGTCATGGTCAGCGACACGGAATGCCGCATGCTGAAGCTGGTCAAGACCGGCAGCCGTTTCGACCGCGAAGACCTCTTCCAGGTTCCCTATCTGCCGATGGTGCCGCACCTGGCACAGGCGCTCTGATCCGCGCCGACGTTCCAAGCAAAAAATGCCAGAACAGTTCAGACATCGCGTCGTCAGGCGCCGGTGGCTGCAATGGGCCTTTTGGTCGAAGGGGACGTTGCCCCGCATCCGCTCCCACTGGGGGGCACCCTCAGAGATGGTGCATTAACGACTTGTTAACTTCCGCAAGCCTCGCACAAGCTTCGCATCCTATGCCGGTACCCGAGACGCATTCCGCGTCGCAGCACGGCGGCTTCTTTCGGGACTATCGCGCCGCACCGTGCCGATGGAGATGCTCATGCAAATCTCGAACAGGATCGCCGGCACGGCGACGCAGGACAGCCTGGCAAACCTCGCCGCGCGCGCTGCGGGCAAGGTTGGCGAAGAGGCAGGCGATGCCGGTCGCCCCAATTCGTTCAAGGCGGGCTCCCATGACCCTTCCGAGCAGGTGTCGCTTTCAGTCGACGCCTTGTTCGTGCTGACCGCGTCGCGGGACGACCAGCGTCTCCCGGCGCTGACCGAGGATGAGCGCAACAACATCGTCTCGCCGGCTCTTGAAGAGCGGGAATATGTATCGTTCCGGCACTATCGCGACGAAGGCGACATGAAGAGCTACTATCGGTCCTACATCGCCTATTTCGACAATCTGCAGCCCCAGGACCAGACGAGTGCCCGCTATGCCGGCAGCCGCCAGGTCGCCGTTTCGGCGTTGCGTTCGCTTGCCTATGCGGAAAACGCGATGGATGACGAAGGGGGAAGCGAGGCGCCGGCGGTCATCGACACGATTCTCGCCAGCGGCAATACGATTCGCCGCGATGTCCCGCAATTGGCACCGTTCAGCGCTGCCGTTCAAGGCGGAGACGGCGTCCGCGTCTCCTCGATTTCGCACGCCACCTCCATGTACCTGGGCAGCTTCTGATCCGGAAGATCGTCCCTCGGACTCGTCCGGACGGCCGGCATTCCAGCCATGGCACGCCGCTGCAACTTTGCTGCATGCGGCCGGTTTCCGATGTCCCGTCCGTCGCCGGCGGGCGGTGCATGGTTATCAACTCCTCACGAAAATAGGCCGATCTGCGGCTTTTTAACCGGGCGGTAACTCTAACGCGCTTTAATCATTTCACAGTTGGTTGTGTATCGATCGGGTAAGTTAGACATGCGTAACAGAGTATCGCCGAGTTTTGCCAGGACCGCCCCCCGGATGCTCGTGGCGGTGTTGCTGGCCGGGGTGGCAACCGGCTGCAGTTCCGATGCAACCCGCTTTGGCGGTTTGTTTTCCTCTTCCGATGATATGACGACCGGCTCGATCCCGCGCCGTACCGTGTTCGGCGGCAGCGCGGTTCCGCGCGGCGACGTGAATGGTTACAGCCAGGCCTCGAATCAGGGCTATTCCACGCAGGTGGCTTCCGCTCCATCCACTTCCGACGGCGGCTCGAGTGTCAGGGCCGCCAGCACGCCGATGAATGTCCAGCGGACGGCGCTGGCCGATCCTGTCGGCACGGCCCGGCCGGCCAGCCAGGAAGTGGCGATGGCGCAGCCCATGCCTGAACCGCAAAAGGCGCCCTCGCTTTCTGATGCTGTCGAGCGTCCGGCACGGCCGACGGCGGCGCCCGCAAAGGGCGCCAGCGGCTGGTCGACGGCGAATGCGCCCGTGGTCATGCTTCGTCCCGGCGAAAGCGTGAAGACCCTGTCGAGCCGCTACGGCGTGCCGGAGAAGGAGATTCTGAAAGCAAACGGCATGGCGAGCGCATCCGACGCCGAGCCGGGCCAGAAGATTACGATCCCCGTCTTTGGTACGGCGCAAAGTGCTGCCAAGGCGTCGATCGATACCGCGCTGAACACCGATCGCAAGCAGCCGACACCGGTAAACACCGCAGGCGATGAGGTCGCCATTCTGCCGAATTCTGCCAAGGGCCGCGACAAGGCCGCCGGCGACAACGGCAAGAACAAGGTTGCCGCCGGCGGCGAAGGCAAGCCGGAAGGTGGCTATGAGGTTCAGCCCGGTGATTCGCTTGCCAGGATCGCTGCGAAGAACGGTGTGTCGGTCGATGCGCTGAAGAAGGCGAATGGCATCGCGGGCGCCTCGATCCGCGTCGGTCAGAAGCTGAACATCCCGGCCGCGTCAGAGGCCGCACCCGACCGGACCATGACGGCCTCGCTTCCCGCGAAGAAGGCTGTGGAGCCTGTTGAGAAAAAGGCAGAAGCCTACGCGCCGGTCCAAAAGAAGCAGACCGTCGCCGAGATCGAGAGCAAGACGGATGTTACCGACGACGCGCCCGAATCGACTGGTATCGGCAAATTTCGCTGGCCGGTTCGCGGTGCTGTGATCGCCGGTTACGGCGCGAACGTCGAAGGCAGCCGCAACGAAGGCATCGATATCTCCGTACCGGAGGGAACGCCGATCAAGGCGGCTGAGAACGGCGTGGTCATCTACTCCGGAAGCAGCCTGAAGGAACTCGGCAATGCAGTCCTCGTTCGCCACGACGACGGCACCGTCACCGTCTACGGGCATGCATCGAGCCTCAACGTCCAGCGCGGCCAGAAGGTCCAGCGCGGCCAGACGCTGGCTGCCTCGGGCATGAGTGGAAGTGCAAGCCGCCCGAAGCTCCACTTCGAGGTCCGTAAGAACGCGTCGGCGGTCAACCCGATGACGTTCCTCGAATAGACGGCGGCATCGACCGTTCCGGCATAAAAGAACGGCAGGCGTTTCCATTCGGATCGCCTGCCTTTTTCGTTTCGGTTACCTTTGGCAGAGCCGGCCGAAGCCGTGCTCGTTTCAGGCGATCATTTTGCGAGTGCGTTCCCCTGCCGCCCGGCGAGATCCTGGATGAACTGCCAGGCGACGCGGCCGGATCGGGAGCCGCGCGTCGTCGCCCATTCCAGCGCTTCGGCGTGGATCGTGGCGCGATCGCCCGTAAGGCCAAAGTGTTCCGTATAGCTGTCGATCATGTCCAGATACTCGTTCTGGCTGCACTTGTAGAAGCCCAGCCAGAGGCCGAACCGGTCGGACAGTGACACCTTTTCCTCTACCGCCTCGGATGGATTGATGGCGGTGGACTGCTCGTTTTCCATCATGTCGCGCGGCAGCAGGTGGCGGCGGTTGGAGGTGGCATAGAGGATGACATTGTCCGGCCGGCCTTCGACGCCGCCGTCGAGCGCGGCCTTGAGCGACTTGTAGGAGGTATCGTCGTGGTCAAATGACAGGTCGTCGCAGAAGACGATCACCGGCGCTGGCGCGACCTTGAGGATCTCCATCAGGGTCGGCAGGGTGGCGATGTCCTCGCGGTGGACCTCGACGAGCTTGAGCGCGATACCCGTTTCCCGTGCCGTATCCGCATGTACCGCCTTTACCAGCGAAGATTTCCCCATCCCGCGGGCGCCCCACAGCAGCACGTTGTTGGCGGGAAGGCCCTTGGCGAAGCGCACTGTGTTGTCGGTGAGTATGTCTCGAACGTGGTCGACGCCCCGGATAAGCTTCAGTTCCACCCGGTTCGGGCGGGGGACAGGCTGGAGGTGCCGGCGCGCCGGCGCCCAGACGAAGCAGTCGGCAGCTTCCCAGTCGTTCAAGGCCGGCGGCGGTCCTGCGAGCCGTTCCAGTGCGGTGCGAAGTCCGCTGATCTCGCGCAGCAGCGTCTGCATCTGTTCGTCCTGGGTCTTGTCCACGTCGTTCTCTCCCTTTTCGTTCCCGCGCGGTAGCACGCGCGAGGAATGCATTAAAGAGAGAAATCCCTGAATTTCCGGCAGGATCGGGGCTGTGTTGTTGCATTCAGAACGCTCTTGCCTATAGTCGCGCGCACTGCACCGGGGGCATTTCGTCCCGGTGCGTCCCGTTTTCGAGGAGTTTTGAATGTTCATTACCGAGGCTTTCGCCCAGACGGCGCCGGCTCCTGCAGCAGGTGGTGCGGATCTTCTGATGTCCGTGCTGCCGTTCCTTCTGATTTTCGTCGTGATGTATTTTCTCATCATTCGCCCGCAGCGCGCCGCGATGAAGCGCCGCGAGGAGTTGTTGAAGAACATCCGCCGCGGCGATCAGATCGTGACCGGCGGCGGCATCGTCGGCAAGGTGACCAAGGTCATCGACGACAAGGAACTGGAAGTCGAGATCGGCGAAGGCATGAAGGTCCGCGTCGTGCGCAGCGGCGTCACCGAGGTTCGCGTCAAGGGCGAGCCCGTCAAGGAATGATGTGATCATCGCCGTCCGGTGGCGGTCTGCCGCCGGACGGGTATCATCAGGCTTCCCGCCGGCAGGATTGCCCGGTATTTCGAGAGTGTGATGCTGCAACCCGCCCGCTGGAAAACGCTCGCTGCCTGGCTCGCCGTCGTCGCGAGCCTTGTCGTTCTTTTGCCGAGCGTTTTGCCGCCCGGCTCACGTGACGCGCTGCCGGAATGGCTGTCTGCGCATAGGCTCCAGCCCGGCCTCGATCTGAGCGGCGGCGCCGGACTGACGCTGAAGATCGAGCGCTCGGATATCGAGGACGACCGGCTGTTGGCCGTTGTCAACGCCGTCGGCCAGACGCTCAGAACCGCTAGGATCCCCTATGCCGGTCTTGCCGGTTCCGGCCGCGAAGTCACGCTGCGCATCAATGATGCAGCCAGGGTCGAGGAGGCGCGTACCGCACTTGCCGAGATCCCGGGAACGACGGTGACGGCAGCCGGCGACGGTGCCGTCAAGCTTGTCGTTATGGCGGAATCGATCGATCTCGCCGAGGGTGAGGCGGCTCAAATCACCTTGGACGTGGTGCGTGAGAGGGTCAGTCAGGTCGGCGGTGTCAATGCCGACGTCGGGCTTTCCGGTCGCGACCGCGTCGTTCTCCAGGTCCCCGGCTATTCGGATCCGCAGCGTCTCAAGGACATCCTTGCCCAGCGCGGTGCATTCTCCGCCCGGCTGGCCGAGGCGGGCGTTTCCGTCCAGCAGGCGCTGGAGGAGGGACCGCCGCCCGGTACCGAGATCGTCTACACGATGGGCGAGCCTCCGGTCGGCTATCTCGTTCGCCGCTCCGCCATCTTCACATCGCGCGACGTCGTTTCCGCCGAGATGGTGTTGGGAACGGACGGTGAGGGGGCTTCCGTCGTCTATCAGCTCAGCCCGGATGCCAGCCGCCGGCTGGCCGAGGCCACTGCCGCCAACGTTGGACGCACGCTGGCGCTGCTTTTGGATGATCAGATCCTGGCCGCGTTCGAGATCGCTGCTCCCGTCGTGGACGGTCGCGGCGAGATCTCAGGCGACTTCGATGCGCAGGGCGGGGCCAACCTTGCGGTCGTATTGCGCAGCGGCGCGTTGCCGGCCTCGCTGACGGTCGTGGAGGAGCGCTCGATCGAGCCGGCCTTCGGCGGCGCGTCGGCGCGTGCGGCACTCGCCGCCGTGGGCGCGGCCGGACTTGCCGTCGCCCTGTTCATGGTCTTCTGGTACGGAGCCTTCGGCGCCATCGCCGTGCTCGCCCTTCTTTTCAATCTCGGGCTCATCCTGGCGATCCTCTCCCTTACCGGCACGCCGCTGACGCTGCCGGGAATCGCGGGAATGGTCTTGACCATCGGCATCGCCGTTGACGCCAGTGTGCTGATCTATGAACGCATGCGCGAGGAAGCGGCCAACGGCCGCCCCTTGGCCGACGCTCTCGCAACGGCATTTTCGCGCACGTTTTCGACGATGCTTGATTCGGGCATCACCACGCTTGTTGCGGTGCTGGTGCTTTTCTTTATGGGTTCCGGTCCGACGCGCGGCTTTGCCGTCACCGTCGGCATCGGCATTTTCACGACGCTTTTCGTGACGTTCACGCTGTCGCGTTGGCTGGTCTGGCGTTGGGTCTCGCTCCGCGGCCTCACGCACCTGCCGCGTAGCGTCCGCACCGGCCTGTTCGCCAGCCTGCATCTGCGCTTCATGGCGATCCGCAACTATACCTTCGCCGCATCCGCCGTCGCAGCCCTTGCGGTCGCGCTGCTGGTCGACGTCGGCGGCATCAATCTCGGCATCGACTTTACCGGCGGTTCCCTGCTGGAGGTGAGGGCCAGTCAGGGCGCTGCCGATGCCGCCGATATTGCCGGCCGTCTCGACGAGGCAAATCTTGGCGACGCGACGGTGCGGGTCGGTCTGGACCCCGCGACTGCGACGGTCCGAATCCCGCCGCAGGGCGGCGGGGAAAATGCCGAGCAGACCTCGGCGCTTGTCGCACGCGGCGAACTTGAGGCTGCGGGCTACGATATCCGCCGGGTCGAGGTCGTCGGCCCCTCCGTCTCGGGAGACCTGATCTGGGCGGCCACGGTCGGCATGGCGATCGCACTCGCAGCGCTGATTGGCTATATCTGGGCACGTTTCGAATGGCAGTTCGCCATCGGCGCGATCGTCGCGGTGGCGCACGATCTTCTCCTGACCATGGGGCTGTTCGCGCTGACGCGGATGGAGTTCAACATCGGCTCCATCGCCGCGCTCCTGACCATCGTCGGCTATTCCCTGAACGACACTCTGGTCGTCTACGACCGCATCCGCGAAAACCTGCGGCATTTCCGGCAGATGCCGCTGCCGCTCCTGATCGATGCGTCGATCAGCCAGACGCTGTCGCGCACTGTACTGACGGCGGC
Source organism: Rhizobium subbaraonis (assembly GCF_900220975.1). Classification (GTDB taxonomy): domain Bacteria; phylum Pseudomonadota; class Alphaproteobacteria; order Rhizobiales; family Rhizobiaceae; genus Mycoplana; species Mycoplana subbaraonis. The sequence goes on from NZ_OBQD01000005.1 coordinate 54,917, forward strand.
GACGACGCTGATCGCGCTGGCCGCGCTTGCGATCTTCGGCGGCGAGATCATCCGCGCGTTCGCGCTCACCATGCTGTTCGGCATTGCCGTCGGCACCTTCTCTTCTATCTATATTGCCGGACCGGTCTTGATCCTGTTCCGGCTACGGCCGGATCGCTATCGCCTAGGCGGCAGCGGCAACCCGACGGCAAAGGCATGAGCATGGCAAAAGGCATAGAAATCCGGCAGGCGCATTTTCCCGGCAGGGCTCCGATCGACGCCTATGGCAATGGCGGCTTCCGCTTTGCCGACATGTCGCATCGCGGCTCCCTGCTTTGCCTGCCGTCGGGCATCTACGGCTGGGAAAAGACCGACGCCGCCGGGCTTTCTCCGGCCGATCTGCAGCGGGTGCTGGACGAGGCCGAGCAGATCGAGGTGCTGCTGGTCGGAACCGGCGCGGAGATCCGGCCGCTTTCGGCAGAGTTGCGCACAGCGCTTCGCGAGCGCCGCATCAGCTCCGATCCGATGTCGACGGGGGCTGCCGTGCGGACGTTCAATGTGATGCTGGCCGAGTCGCGCGCGGTTGCCGCCGCGCTCATCGCGGTCTGAACGGCGGCCGGCCGGAACTTTCGGAAAATGCACATGCAACGAACACCAGCCGCTCCGGCGGAGCGTGACGACAGGGGCGCGGCAGCGGCCGACTACGCACACTGCCTGGCGGTGCTGCGCGACACCGATCGCGATCGCTACCTGGCCTGCCTGCTGGCGCCGCCTGACAAGCGCGGGCCGCTCGCCGCCCTGTATGCCTTCAACGCGGAGATCGCCCGCGTCCGCGACGTCGTGCGCGAGCCTTTGCCGGGCGAAATCCGCCTGCAGTGGTGGCGCGATACGCTGGAGGGCACGGGTGAGGGCGATGCCGCCGCCAATCCGCTTGCCGCCGGCGTTCTTCGCTGCATCACGGAACATCGGCTGCCGGTCGCGGTTCTGACGGACATGATCGAGGCACGGATATTCGATCTCTACGACGACCCCATGCCCGACCGCGCAGCACTCGAGGGATATGCCGGCGAGACCGCCTCTGCGCTGATCCAGCTTGCAAGCCTCGTCCTCAATCCGGAGAAAGCCCCGCAGTCGGCTGACGTCGCCGGCCATGCCGGCGTGGCGCAGGCGATCGCCGGGATCCTGCTGCTGCTGCCGCTCCACCGCCGCCGCGGTCAGATTTATATCCCCGCCGACCTGCTGGAGGCGACCGGGCTGGGCGCGGAGGGACTTCTGGCCGGCACGGATCGCGCGCGCGCCGCGAGCACGGTCGAGGCGTTTGCCGGCCTTGGCCGGGAGCATTTGAAGAAGGCTGCTGCCGCGGGCAAGGTGGCTCCGGAGAACCGGGCCGCTTTCCTCCCCGTGGCAATGGCGCGACATGTGTTTGACCGGGCAGAAAAGGCCGGCGCCCGCGCGCTGGACCACGCTGTCGTGCCGCCGCAATGGCGCCGCCAGTGGTGGATGTGGCGGCTGATGCGCACCGGCCGCTTCTGATGCGGGATCTCGAACTTCGTCTCGGCTGCACGATTTCCTGCTGAATGACAGCTAATCGCCAGCGAACGGCCGGGGAACAAAGGCCGGCGCGCGCCGGACGCAAAACTGGCGCAAGCTCCGTTCGATAGACAGGGTGCGTTCAATGCGACCCGCGGAAGGACGCGAAATGATCTGGACTGTCGTCATTGCCTGCCTGGCGCTTGCCGTCTTCGTCTATATGCGTGCCCAGCGGCGCGCGCAGTCGCAGTCCCCGACCAGCGATACCGGCCTTGCGATCGTGGAGTTCGGCCGGGCCTATCCGAGCGAGGCCATCCGCGAGGTCATCAGCACCGCTGACGGCAACAACGTCTTCCTGCGCCTCCATGACGGCAAGGTCGGCTGCATGCGCGCGCAGCGCCAGCACTATGCCAGCCATCTGATCGAACCCGGCAGCGTGACCGTCCACAACAGCCCGACGGGCAAGGGCCTGCTGATCGATTTCCAGGACAGGTCTGAGGATAGCGTCAGCTTCGAATTCCGCAGCAGCGTCGAGGCCGCGGAAGTTTCGCTGTGGCTGTTGGGCAGCCTTCTGCCGGTAGCCGGCATCGACGAATCGCCCCGCGCCATCCAGGGCGACGGCTGAATCGCCAGTTCGTCGCACGCAAAAGTACACAGCGGTTTTGCGACAACCACATGCGTGAACTCAAAGGCATCGCGGGCGAAAATCCGCCGCGGGTCTGCGCTAAAGATATGCGGCACAGCAAGCGCCTGGACCGGTTCGGAAAGATCCGGCCCGCCTTACCCTGATGACGCCAGCCAGCGGCGGCAGTCTTCCAGGGCGCGCGCGGCCAGGGCCTGCTTCTTGGCTGTTGCCTTTTCCTTGCCGCGGAAGCGCTTGACGCCTTCCGGCTTGACGATGGATCCCGCCTCGAGCTCGGGAAACAAGCCGAAGTTGATGTTCATCGGCTGGAACGAGCGCTTGCCCGGCTCGTCGTTCGACATGATGTGGCCGCCGGTGATGTGGTTCAGCAACGCGCCGAAGGCCGAGGTCACCGGCGGCAGCGACACGCTCTGGCCGAGACGTTCGGAGGCGGCGAACCGTCCTGCCAGTAGCCCGATGCTGGCGCTTTCGACATAGCCCTCGCAGCCGGTGATCTGGCCGGCAAAACGCAGGCCCGGTCGGCCCTTCAGCGTCAGCGAGGAATCGAGCAGGACAGGCGATTGCAGATAGGTGTTGCGGTGCAGGCCGCCGAGCCGCGCGAATTCCGCGTTCTCGAGCCCCGGTATCATCCGGAAGATTTCGCCCTGCGCGCCGTATTTCAGCTTCGTCTGGAAGCCGACCATGTTGTAGAGCGTGCCCAGCGCGTTGTCCTGGCGAAGCTGGACGACCGCATAGGCCTTGACCGACGGGTTGTGCGCATTGGTCAGGCCCATCGGTTTCATCGGACCGTGGCGCAACGTCTCGCGGCCACGCTCGGCCATCACCTCGATCGGCAGGCAGCCGTCGAAATAGGGCGTGCCTTCCCACTCCTTGAAGCCGGTCGTGTCGGCGGCGATCAGCGCATCGACGAAGGCGTTGTACTGCGCCTCGTCCATCGGGCAGTTGATGTAGTCCTTGCCCGTGCCGCCGGGGCCGACCTTGTCGTAGCGCGACTGGTACCAGCAGATGTCCATGTCGATCGAGTGCCTGTGCACGATCGGCGCGATCGCATCGAAAAAGGCAAGCGCATCCGCGCCCGTCCGTTCCTGGATCGCGGCTGCGAGGTCGGGTGCCGTCAGCGGCCCGGTGGCGATGATCGCCTGGTCCCACTCCTGCGGCGGCAGGCCCTTGATCTCCTCGCGAACCACCGTGATCAGCGGGTGCCCCTCGATCGCAGCGGTAACGGCGGCGGAGAAACCCTCGCGGTCGACGGCCAGTGCGCCGCCTGCCGGCACCTGGTTCGCGTCGGCAGAGCGCATGATCAGCGATCCGGCAAGCCGCATCTCGGCATGAATCACGCCGACTGCATTGCTCGTTGCGTCGTCGGAGCGGAAGGAATTCGAACATACGAGCTCGGCCAGCCCGTCCGTCTTGTGGGCATCTGTGCCGCGCACGCCGCGCATTTCGTGCAGGATGACGGGAATGCCGCGCTCGGCGATCTGCCAGGCGGCCTCGCTGCCGGCAAGACCGCCGCCAATGATGTGGATGGGGGTATGGGAGGAAGTGTTCGTCATGGGCGGCTGCATATCACGCGCGTGTTGCGCTTCCAATCGCCGGAATCAAAAACGGCACCGTTTGGTGCCGTTCGATGCGTCGCGCAATAGCCGGGGCGGCAAGCCTTGCGGCGCCGCCAGCCCGGCGATTAGCGGAAGGAACGTGCCGCGATGCCGCGGATGTCGTAGCGGGTGAGGCCGATGTCCGACAGCGTATGGGAGGAAAGGTTGCCGAGTTCGCTGAGGGTGCGGCGGTAGCTGAGCCAGTTCTTTGCAAGGCGGATCGGGTTCATGACAGGTCTCCTGAAGGGATTGGGCGGGACGACTGCGTCCTCGTCTGTTGCCCTGTATTTACTCCTTTCCCTGTCAATGGTGCAGTGCAAAGAAAATGCAGCTGCTATGCAATTGTGCAATTAGATGAATATAAAATATGCATATACTTGCCCGGATCGAAAAATGAGCAAACGCTGAACCGGTTGTATCCATTGATTTCCGGCAGGTTTGTGCCCGCATGAGCCGGCCCGCACGCCGCCCCTTCATCGCTGCCCGGGAGCGGGGCCTGGCGAACAAAAAGAAACGCCTCCCGGAGTGCTCCGGAAGGCGTTTGAGCCGGACCGCTGGTTTGCCGGCGAAGGCTTAGCGGACGGCTTCGCGTGCGACGCGGCGGATGTCCGAGCGGCCGATGCCGAGGTCGTTCAGTTCGCGGTCGCTCATGCGGCCGAGTTCGGTGACGGTCTGACGGTACTTGCGCCAGTTGTTGAACGAGTGTGCGAAGTTCATGGTCGTACCCCTTCCTGGGTTTCGATGCCGGCGGCCCCTAGCGGCGCCGGCCCTGATCTGATGGCTGGAATATACGTCCGGAAGGCCTTGAATTACAGCGATATTGCAGAATGGCAGCCATGCTGTTTGCGCATGTCAAGGGAAAAGTGCGCTGAAATTCTGATCAGGATCGCCCCCGATGTCTGGATGCGTCGGCGAACTGATGCAGCGCGGAAAAAGAAAACGCCCGCCGGGGGAGGAGATCCGGCGGGCGCATATCCTGATTGGCAACGTTGGGAGGAGGAGTTGTCACCAATCGCATCGGGCTTGGCTGGGAGGAGGAGTGCCATGCCCGACTGATGGTGTTTCTATCTGGTCTCCGGCTGACTCGGAAGTTTGTAGTTTGAATACCACCAATGCATCCTTTGCATGGCTCATGCGCTTGCGGGGCAAGATATCGGATTGAACTGCACATTGATTGTGCAAATCTGTCGTTGCAGCCAGGAATGAAGAAGGGATGGTGTCCTCGCAACGCATGGCGCCGGAATCGATACGCCCGCCGGGGGAGGAGGTCCGGCGGGCGTTTATCCTGATTGACAACTTGGGAGGAGGAGTGTTGCCAATCGCATCGGGTCTGGCTGGGAGGAGGAGTGCCGCGCCCGATTGATGATTTGTTTATAGCCGTTCCCGTTCGCCGGGGGTAGCTGCCGCGCAGAATAGCAGCAATGCAAAAACATCATGGCTTGGCGCCATTTATGCCTGATTCGATGTGCAGATGCACAAAAAGCGCGCAACGCGGCGCTGTCAGCCTCGTTCAGCGGGAGCCGCTATCACAAATTCGCATCGAGGGGAGAAAAACAATAACGCCCGCCGGGGGAGGAGATCCGGCGGGCGTCATTTGGGATGATTGGCAACTGGGAGGAGGAGTGTTGCCAATCGTATCGAAGAGGCGCTGGGAGGAGGAGTGCGCCGCTTCGAATTCTGTCAGCTGCCTTTCGGCTGCCGGGTCTCTCCGAATTTTCATCCGGGCGGCTGACCGTCGCCGCTTCGACAATTTCCCGTCGCCGTAGTCTGGCGCCCTTGGATCCTGTCGCTTCGGATCATCCCCGATCCGATGATTTCAATATAGTCCGACAAATCGGATTTGTGCAGTGCAATATGAGCATGGATGATATGCGCCGAATGCATGCCCTTTCTCTTTGCCGATTTATGCATCGATCACGCTACCCGACGCACATTTGATGCTGCCTCGGGCCAGTTTCAAGGCGGAAGGCGTCGTGAAAGTCGCTATTTTGTCCGACAAATGGAAAATCACGCTGATTTTGCGTTTCGTCATGCTTTTGCGGTTTCCCGTTCGCTTTCGCTTGACTTCGGAAAAACAGCTTGCACGACTGCTTCGCGAGGCGACGTTTGGGGGGGAGGTGGCGATGTACCGGGGGCGGCTGGAACGGGATCTGAACGGCTGGGCTGCGAAAGGGCTTCTCGATCCGGCCATCGTTCCCACGTTGCTGGCCGACTACGACCAGCGCGAGAGCGCTTTCAGTCTGGGCCGGGTCTTGATGGCAATGGCTGCCTTGTTGATCGGCGGCGCAGTCGTCCTGCTGATCGCCGCCAACTGGGAGGCCATTCCTCGTGTTGCGCGGCTGGTCGGCATCGTCGCGCTCATCTGGTCCGCCTATCTCAATGCAGCATACTGGAAGTCGCGCAATTCGCCCCGCCTATCGGAGGCTTCGCTCGTGGCGGGGCTGTTGTTTTTCGGCGGCGGCATCGCGCTTGTGGGGCAGATGTACCATCTGTCGGGTGATTCGACTGAAGCTGCCATCGTCTGGTTTATCGGTGCAGTGCTTACCGCGGTTCTCTTCCGGTCCTCGGCTGCCACCGCCGTCTGCGGCTTTCTGGCGTTCGTCGTCGCAGGAACGGAGTGGTCCGAAAGCTTCGCCCTGCGCAACAACCTTCTGCTCTGGCTGATGCCGGCCATGGCCGCCGTCGTCATCGGTCTCGTCCGCTTCACCGGTGCGGGCCGCACACGGCATCTGGCTTACCTGCTGATGGTATGCTGGGTACTCATTCTATATGGGCGGCACGAGGCGCCGTTAACGGCCCTCGTGGTCGCGGCGGCGGGCGGGGTCTGCTATCTGCTCGCAGCACTGCCGGCGTCGCCCCTGTACCGGCTGGCCCGCAATGCCGGCGCCGCGCCGTCCTTCTATTCCTTCCTGCTTCTGATGATGGGCCTCCTTCTGCTGCATTTCGATGTGGAAGGCCTCTTGGAACAGGTCGTTCTCGGCGTCGCCACGCTGGTTGCGGCGATCGCCGGGCTTTTCCTTTCCGGGCGCGACAACGGTGCGGTGCGTTATCTGGCCTATGCGGCCTTTGCCGCCGAAACGCTCTATCTCTCGTCGGAGACGCTCGGCACCATCCTCGGCACCTCGGGCTTCTTCATGATCTCCGGCCTCGTGGTCGCGCTGGTCGCCTGGGTCGTCGTCCGTCTGGAGCGACGGTTTTCGGCGCGCAGCGGCGTGGCGGAGGCGGGACGATGACGAATTCCGTGATGGCATGGCGAATTTCGCCGTTCGTGGCCGCGGTAATGGCGGCGTTGATCCAGACGGCGGTCCTCGGCTACATGGTCGAAAGTCGTGCTACGATCCTGAGGAATGGTGTCGAGGTCCGGCTGAAAACGGTACCGGTCGATCCGCGTGATCTGATGCGCGGCGACTATGTGACATTGAGCTATCCGATGTCGCGCATCGACGGCGCGCTCGTGGAAGGCGAAGTGCCGAAGGTGTCCGGTCGGCACTTGTTGTTCGTCCGTCTTGCGCCAGGCCCCGACGGTCTTTGGGACGCCAGGGAAGCCTCCTTCGAGGCGCTGCCTGCGGTGTCCGGAACGGTCGTGGTGCGAACCTTGCCCTTTGAATTCTATGCCGGCAGCGATGGCGCCGTCGGCGATTTCATTTCAGTCACCTACGGCATCGAGCGCTTCTATGTTCCCGAGGGCGAGGGCAGGGTGCTGGAAACCGCCCGGAACGCGCAGGCGCTGGAAGTCGTCGCCCGCGTTTCGCCGCAAGGACAGATGCAGGTGCGCCAGATCCTCCTGAACGGCGCACCGGCCTACGACGAGCCGCTCTACTGAGGGGGCGCCATTGCAGGGCGCGCCCGGACAATCGCATTGCCCGGTTGAACCCGGGTTTAGGCGGCGGACAGTCCCAATCCATGACAGCCCCCAATGTATGACGGCATGGACGACTGCCGCGCTTGACCTTCATCGACCGTCGTGACATATCGCCCACCAACGCGGGTATGGCGGAATTGGTAGACGCACTTGGTTTAGGTCCAAGCGCCAAAAGCGTGGGAGTTCGAGTCTCTCTACCCGCACCACAAACCGAGGCATGGCGGATCGGCCGGGCCGACGGAATGCCGTCTTGCCAAGCGTATCTCCAGAAAGAGGTGCGTGGCGCAGACGAAGAATTTGGCGCATGATGTTCCTTCGGAGCGGTTTGAGCGAAGGATGCGTGCGTCTTAGCGCCATTTTGCTTGCCAAAAGGCCATTGATGACAGTAAAGCCACTCCCGGCAAATGGACCCGGAGGGGTGCTCGCCGATAGAGCCGGTCTCCGGCCGGGGCACCGCCAAATCGAAATGAAGGTTTGAACATGCAGGTAATCGAAACGCTCGCTGAAGGGCTGAAGCGCGAACTCAAGGTCGTCATTCCGGCCAAGGACATGGAAGCCCAGATGAACGAACGCCTGGCCGATGCCAAGGATCGCGTTCGCATCAACGGCTTCCGTCCGGGCAAGGTTCCGGTCGCTCACCTTAAGAAGGTCTACGGCAAGTCGATCATGGCCGATCTCGTCAACGAGATCATCCGCGACCGTCCGACCGCGATCCTGTCCGAGCGCGGCGAAAAGTCGGCGACCCAGCCCGAAATCGCCATGACCGAGGACCAGGACGAGGCGGAGAAGATTCTCGCAGCCGAAGCCGACCTCGAGTTCACCCTGTCCTACGAGATCATCCCGGCGATCGAGCTGAAGGACGCCTCGGGCATCAAGATCACCCGCGAAGTCGTCGCCATCGACGACAAGGAAGTCGACGATCAGATCCTGAAGATCGCCGAAAGCGCCCGTTCCTACGAGACCAAGAAGGGCAAGGCCGCCGAGGGCGACCGCGTCACCATGGACTATCTCGGCAAGGTCGACGGTGAAGCCTTCGACGGCGGCAAGGACGAGGACGCCGAACTCGTCATCGGTTCCAACCGCTTCATCCCGGGCTTCGAGGACCAGCTGGTCGGCGTCAAGGCTGGCGACGAAAAGGTCCTCACCGTAACCTTCCCGGCCGACTACCCTGCGGCACATCTCGCCGGCAAGGAAGCGACCTTCGACGTCAAGGTGAAGGATGTCGCAGCCCCGGGTGAGGTCACCATCGACGACGAACTGGCCAAGAAGCTTGGCCTGGAATCCGCCGAGCGCCTGCGCGAAGTCGTGCGCGGCCAGATCGAAAGCCAGTACGGCTCGGTCACCCGCCAGAAGATCAAGCGCCAGATTCTCGACCAGCTTGACGAACTCTACAAGTTCGACACGCCGCAGCGTCTCGTCGATGCCGAGTTCGAAAACATCTGGCGCCAGGTCAACACCGACCTGCAGCAGGCCGGCAAGACCTTTGCCGACGAGGAAACCACCGAGGAAGAAGCCCGCGAGGAATACCGCAAGCTCGCAGAGCGCCGCGTCCGTCTCGGGCTGGTTCTCTCGGAAATCGGCGAGAAGGCCGATGTCCAGGTGAGCGAAGAGGAAATGCAGCGTTCGCTGTTCGAACAGCTGCGCCAGTTCCCGGGCCAGGAGAAGGAAATCCTCGATTACTTCCGCAAGACCCCGGGCGCTTCCGCGTCGCTGCGCGCTCCGCTCTTCGAGGAAAAGGTCATCGACCATCTGCTGACGGAAGTCGCAGTCACCGACAAGACCGTTTCCAAGGAAGAGTTGCTGGCCGACGACGAAGCTTCGGAAGAAGCCAAGCCGGCTTCCAAGAAGAAGGCTGCTGCGAAGGCTGAGGGCGACGAAGCCGCCGCTCCGAAGAAGAAGGCACCGGCCAAGAAGAAGGCCGCTGACGAGAGCGCCGAGTAATCGTCCTCTTGCACCGAGAATAGCCGAAAGGGCCGCCCGCGATGGGCGGCCCTTTTGCGTTGCGGGTGGCAAGCGCCGTGTCGGTGCTGCGGCGTCTCAGACGATGACGAAATCGAAATGCGTTAGCGCCAGGTCCGATGCGAGCGAGGCGAACTGGACGCGTCCACCGCTGGAGTTCCCGTTGGGATCGTAGAACAGGCGTCCCGCATCCCTTTCATAGATGATCCGGTCGGAAGCGTCGGCCGCCAGACCGCTCGTATTGGAGCGGAATGCGGATGAGGCAAGCGTGCCAGCTCCGCCAAGTGCCGCGAAGATTGCATTCTCCAGCAGGACCGTGTCGCTCGGCACATAGAAGTCGGTGATGTGGTCGATGTTGCTGGCCGCGCTCGGCGCCGAATTGAACAGGAAAGAATCCCTGCCTGTATTGCCGGTGAGGACGTCCAATCCGGTGTTGCCGGCCAGGAAGTCGTCTCCGGCTGCGCCGTTGATGATGTTGTTGCCGGAATTGCCGATCAGCCGGTCGGCGTGGGAGGATCCGGCCAGGTTCTCGATCGAGGAGTAGGTGTCGCCCTTTGCGTCGCCCGCATTGCCCGAAGGCGAGGCAAGGCGCGCGATCACGGCGGCAGTCGCGCCGGCATAGGAAGCGGTGTCGAGCCCGGCACCGCCCACGAGCGCATCCCCGCCCGCCCGCCCGACGAGGACGTCGTTTCCGGAAGAGCCGCTGAGCCGGTTCTTGCCGCTGTTGCCGTAGAGGATGTCTCCAAAGGCCGAGCCGGTGAGGTTCTCGATTGCCGTATAGGTATCGCCCGTCGCTTCGCCCGTATTGCCGCCCGGATTGGTCAGGTTGGCTCTGACGCCGGCGGCCGCGTAAAGATAGGAAGCGGTGTCCGTGCCCGTTCCGCCGTCGAGCTTGTCGGCGCCGAGGCCGCCGATCAGCAGGTCGTCGGCAGCAAGCCCGAATAGCTGGTCGGCGCCCGCGCCGGCGCTGAGGCGGTTGCCGACGCCGGATCCGGTCAGGATGTCGTTGCCGTCGCCAGAGACCGCGTTCTCGACGCTGGAGAGGTCGATGGTGCCGGTGTTGCCGGGCGTGTAGGTGAATTCGCCGGCCGTAAGGTTGATGAAGGCATTGAAGCCGGCAAAGGCAACGGTCGAGGTGTCGAACGTATCCGAGCCGGCGCCACCGAAGAACGATTCGCCGGTCCCGCCGGTCCAGCCGACGAGGATGTAGAACCGATCATTCCCATCGTTGCCGTAGACGACATCGACCCCGGATCCTCCCTCCAGCGTATCGTTGCCGGCACCGCCATGCAGCGTATCGTTGCTGGCACCGCCCTTCAGTGTGTCGTTTCCGTCGTTACCATGGAGCGTGTCGGTGCCGGTGCCGCCGTCGATGTTGTCATTGCCGCCATTGCCGCGCAGCACGTTGGCCGCCGCGTTGCCCGTCATCGTGTCGTTGTTCGAGCCGCCATTGGCGTTTTCTATCAGGGACCGTGAATCACCGTTGAACTGGAAGGCGTTGAAGACGTTGCCGCGCGCAAATCCGTTGTTCGGACCACCGCCGAGAAAGGCGAGCTGGGCCGCCGAGAAGGTGGAGCTTTCGCCGGGCCTGAGGTCGATCCGCATCGCCGTGGTGTAGTTGGAGAGGTCGTAGGTATCGACCCCGTTGCCATCCCAGATGGTGGAGAAGATGCGGTTGGCGCCGGGCGAAATGGCAAGCCCGGCATTGATGTAGGCCTGCCCGGTGGACGGGTTCCAGGTGTAGACGGTGTTGCCGTTGTTGACGGTGAAATCGGCGCCATACATCGTCTGCAGGGCGAGGATGTCGATCATCATATAGGTCTGGGGCGCGCCGAACGTCTCGTAGTCGTAGCCGCCCGTCGTGTCGCCGATGTAGCTGGAGTAGGTCATCACGGTGAATTCGATCGAGTTGTAAGACGCCGGCACCGCCGTGTTTCCAGGGCCTCCCGCCTCATGGCCATGCTTCAGGCCGAGCGAATGTCCGAGTTCATGAATTATGGTGTGCCAGGCATAGTTTCCGGCGATCGGGTTCTTGAGGCTGTTGGACGTCCCGTCATAGGCATTGCCGAAAAACGTGTCGCCCCCGTAGATGTTGCTTGCGGGGTAGAAGGCATAGGCCGTGCCGGCGTCTCCGGAATTGGCCGCGCGGATCGTCGAGTTGCCCGTTCCGGAACCCTGGTAGTCGATGGCCAGGTTGGTGAACGCCTCCACCGAAAAGGCCGTCGCTGCGGAAAGCTGCGTGTAGACGGCCTGGTTCAGGGCGGCATGAAGGGCGAGCAGTTGTGCGGCTGTGAATTGGGAGAAGCCCTCCAACTGGGCGCTAATGCCGTTGCCGTTCTGGTCGGAATTGTATCCGGTCTGATAGTCGGCAGACGAATTCGTGTCGCTGTAGGTGATCAGCGACTGACTCCAGCGCGTGCCAATGAGGACGCCGTCGATGATGGGATTGCCGGTCGCTGCGACGGCGACCGTCGTGGAGAGGCGGCCGTTTTCGTTCGGCAGTTGCGTGGCGTCGACACCGAACCGCTCGGTCGAAATGGCGTCGTCGGCCTGGTCGGGACCTGCCGGAAAGCGGCTATCGCTGGCGACGAACACCCGCTCCGTGACGGGCGTGAGCATCAGATCAGGAAGGCCGGAGTTGTCGATGCCATCGCTGAAGGGAGCAATCGACGCGTCGACGTGGAAGGTGAGTCCGGCCCGCGCCGCCTTTGCGGCCTGCTGATGCGATGCTGACACGACGTCATCGGACGATGTGGGGTCGAACAGGATCGAATTCATGCGCGCTCTTATGGTCATAACTCCTCCTTTGTCGCGGCGCGCGGTGGCCCGGCAACGCAACTCGGTTCAACGAATGTCCATGTAGCTTTGGCCGAATAATCCCGGCCGCGATGAAGGCTGCCCTCGGCTCAGGTCGCCTGATCTGCCAGAGGGTGGCCGTCAAGCATGGTCGGAGTTCCCAGGCAGATTCTCCTTTCCCTCCTGCGGATCTAGACAAGCCATACCCTTGCTCGCCGCGTGGCGGGAGCGTCGCTTGGAAATCCTGAAAGAGGTTTGCTCGGCCTCAATTGCGCCGGATGAAATTGATAATTTAGCCTAAGCTAAATCACCTTCCCAGACAACACATTTGCGTGAAGGCAGTCGATTCGAAGCGCAGAATCAATGACTTGGAATTTTATAAAAGGTAAGTAAAATAAATAGATATGCAAAACAATTGAAGTTAAATGTAGAATTGGAGTGATGTCGTGAGCGGCGGGACTCGTATGAATCCGACCGTGGGATTGCTTGCAGCGATAGGTCTGGTCGCGCTTGTTGTCACCGGTTTGGCCAAGGCAGGAACGGCGCTCGCCATGGACACGCCTCCGATCCCGACAAAGCCGTCGCCGCCGAATACCAACGTGTGCAGGACAGCGGGACGGCGGAGGCCTATGCGCTTTTCATCGAGCGTCATCCCGATCATCAGCTTGCCGCCGAAGCGCGCAAGGCGCTGGCGCGCCTCCAGGCCGAATAGCCGGCACCGGCGCGCCCGGATCTGGCGCGCCGCGAAGATTTCCCGTCAGGTCAGCTTGCCGAGGACAGGCACTGCTTCAACGAGGTTGCGAGGCCGCGCATCAGGTCGAAATAGAGGGACGGGCCCTCCGTCAGCGTTCCCGCTTCGGGATCGAGCGTGCCGGCCTTTGCCGGCGTTCCTTCAATCACGACATTGACGAGCTTCGGTTCGAACTGCGGCTCTGCGAAGACGCAGGTCGCGCCGAGATCGACGACCTTCTGCCGAATCTGTGAGACGCGTTCGGCACCGGGCATGGATTCCGGGCTAACCGTGATCGAGCCGACGACCTTCACGCCGTAGCGATGCTCGAAGTACTGGTAGGCGTCGTGAAAGACGATGAAGGGCTTGTCCTTCACAGGGGCGATCGTGTCGGCGATCTCCGCATCGAGGGCGTCGAGGTTTGCGTCGAGGGCCGCGAGGTTCGCCTTGTACGCTGTCGCGTTCGCCGGATCCTTTGCCGACAGGGCTTTCTCGATTTCCGTCGCAATTGCCTTGGCGTTCATCGGATCGAGCCACAGATGCGTGTCGAAGGCACCTTCGTGCGAATGTGCCTCATCGTGGCCATGGCCCTTTTCGGCCGCATGCTCGCCGCCATGGTCATGGCCGGCCTCGCCGTGCTCGTGCTCCCCGCCTTCGCTTTCGTGGCCGTGATCGTGATCGTGATCGTGTGCCTCGAAAGCGCCGCCTTCGCGGAATTTCAGCTTCTCCAGCCCTGGCGCATCCTCGAGCTCGACCACCGTCGCCTTGCTGCCGAGCGCCTCGAGCGGCTTCTCCAGGAACGCCTCCAGCCCATGCCCGACCCAGAACACCACGTCGGCGTCCTGAAGGGCTGCGGCGTTGGACGGCTTGAGCGAATAGGTGTGCGGCGAAGCCGCGCCCTCGACGATCAGCTTCGGCTCGCCGACGCCCTGCATGATCGAGGCGGCAAGCGAGTGGATCGGCTTGATCGAAACGACGACGTTGGGCGCGTCTGCCCGGGCGTTGCCGGCTGCGCCGACGAGCAGGGCAGTGGAAAGCAGGAGATGCGACATCTTCATCATGGGAAACTCCGTATCGAAAGGCGTGTAATATTATTACATAAGTTGCGTTATGCTATAACGTGTGCCATAGCAAGAGGCAATCGAGCATCGGACGATAGAAATGCTGCAGACCAATCCATCTACCTCGCCGCCGCCGATGGTTTCGCTGTCGGCCGCCGGTGTCCGTCGCAAGGGCCGCTGGCTGGTGCGCGGCGTCGATTTTTCCATCGCGCGCGGTGAGATTGTTACGCTCATCGGGCCGAACGGCTCGGGAAAGTCGACGACCGCCAAGATGGCGATCGGGGTCACGCGGCCCGATGAGGGGCACGTGACCCGCATCCCCAATCTGCGCGTTGGCTACGTGCCGCAGAAGCTGGCGATCGACTGGACGATGCCGCTCACAGTGGACCGTCTGATGACGCTGACGCAGCCCTTGCGCGGCCGCGATATCGATGCGGCGCTGGAGGCAACGGGTATCCGCCACCTGGCCCGCGCCGAGGTCCAGCACCTTTCCGGTGGTGAGTTCCAGCGTGCGTTGCTGGCGCGCGCCATTGCCCGCAAGCCCGATCTGCTCGTCCTGGACGAACCGGTGCAGGGCGTAGATTTTGCCGGCGAGATCGCCCTGTATGACCTGATCAAGACCATCAGGAACACGACGGGTTGCGGCATCCTGCTGATTTCCCACGATCTTCATGTGGTCATGGCTGAAACGGATACCGTGATCTGCCTCAATGGCCATGTCTGTTGCCGCGGCACGCCGGAGGCGGTGAGCCGCAGCCCGGAATATCTGCGTCTGTTCGGCGCGCGAGCCGGCCAGACGCTGGCCTTCTACAGCCATCACCACGATCACACCCATCTTCCCGATGGCCGCGTGCTGCATTCCGACGGCACGGTGACCGATCACTGCCACCCCGACGACGGTCACCATCACGAGGAAGGTCTGCCGGCCGGCCGGGCCGGTCCGATGCGGATCGTGCACGCCCACGGGCCGACCTGCGGCTGCGGCCAGCATGGAGACGAGAAACCGGCGGCGAATACGGGACCGCTTCAGGAGCGCGGCGATGCTTGACGATTTCTTCATCCGCGCGCTTCTCGCGGGAACCGGCCTGGCGCTGACCACCGGCCCGCTCGGATGCTTCGTCATCTGGCGGCGCATGGCCTATTTCGGTGATACGATGGCCCATTCCGCGCTGCTCGGCGTCGCGCTGTCGTTGCTGTTCCAGATGAACCTCACGATCAGCGTCTTTGCCGTTGCCGCGATCGTCTCGCTGGCGCTCTTGCTGCTTCAGAAGCGCGGTTCGCTGTCCACCGACGCGCTGCTCGGCATCCTTTCGCATGCCACGCTCGCAACGGGCCTCGTGATCGTCTCGTTCATGACCTGGGTCCGGATCGACCTCGTCGGCTTCCTTTTCGGCGATATCCTCGCCGTCACGCCGCAGGATGTCAGCCTTGTATGGGGCGGCGGCATCCTCGTGCTCTTTGCCATCGTCTACCTGTGGCGGCCGCTGATCGCCTCGACCGTCAATCCCGAGCTCGCGGCCGCCGAGGGGCTCGAGCCGGAGCGCGCGCGCCTTGCCTTCATGCTGCTGATGGCGCTCGTGATCGCGATCGCCATGAAGATCGTGGGGATCTTGCTGATCACCTCGCTGCTCATCATCCCGGCCGCGACCGCGCGCCGCTTCTCGGCAAGCCCGGAAGTCATGGCGGTGCTCGCTTCCCTTCTCGGCGCCATAGCCGTCGCCGGCGGTCTTTTCGGATCGCTGAAGTTCGATACCCCGTCGGGGCCGTCGATCGTCGTCGCGGCGCTGGCGATCTTCCTTTTCAGCCTCTTGCCGTGGCGCCGCCGCGCAGAGGAAGGCGCCATACAGGCGGATACCGGAGGACACCACTGATGACGTCCACGCAATTGACCCGCAACCAGACCCTCGTGCTCGGCGCGCTGTCGCAATCCGATGCGCCGCTGAGCGCCTATACGATTCTCGACAAGCTCCGCGGCGAGGGGTTCCGGGCACCCCTGCAGGTCTACCGGGCGCTCGAAAAGCTGCTGGAATTCGGCCTCGTTCACCGCCTGGAAAGCATCAACGCCTTCGTCGCCTGCGCCCATCCGCACCAGGATTGCTGCTCGCACGGCCTGACCGCCTTCATCATCTGCGAGAGCTGCGGCAAGGTCACGGAGTTCCACGACCACGTGATCGAGGAGCGTCTCGCCGGCTTCGCCCGGGACAGGAACTTCCAACCCAGCAAGACGACGATCGAAATCCGCGGCCACTGCGAGGGTTGCGCCTAAAGCCGCGTCGCGTGAATGCGGTTCATGCGACGCCCGTCAGGCCTTGCTTTTGCATGACGACATCCCGGGCGCCCCGTGCGGCGGCGTCAGTCAATCCTTCGAAGTTCCGCCTTGAAGCGCTTCCAGTTTCGCACGTAACCGTCGGCGGATTTCCGCAAGCCGGCAATCTGCTCTTCGTCCAGCGTGCGAACGACGCGGGCGGGTGCTCCGACGATCAGGGAATTGTCCGGAAAGACCTTTCCTTCCGTCACCAGCGCATTGGCGCCGACGAGGCAGTTGTTGCCGATCACAGCCCCGTTCAGAACCGTGGCGCCCATGCCGATCAGGGAATTGTTGCCGATCGTGCAGCCATGGATGATCGCACCGTGGCCGATCGTGCAGCCCTCGCCGATCTGGACCGGCTTGCCGGGGTCGGTGTGGACGATGGTGCCTTCCTGGATGTTCGTCCGGTCGCCAAGAACGATCGGTTCGTTGTCGCCGCGAAGGGTGGCGCCGAACCATATTCCGACGTCCGATCCGATCACGACCTTACCCATCACATGTGCATCCGGCGCCACCCAGTAGCGGTCGCCTTCGGGCAGGGTGGGTGCGTGTTCGCCGAGCGCATAAAGCGGCATGGATCAATCCTCAAATGACGGTAAGCGAAAGGGTGGCGACGCCGTCGACGCCGCAGGCAATGCGGTCGCCGCGGCGGATGGCGCCGACACCAGCCGGCGTGCCGGTAAAGATGACGTCGCCGGGCGCGAGTGCGAAAAGCTTGGAGAGTTCTGCGATGATTTCGGGCACTTTCCAGTTCATCTGGCCGAGATCGCCGTCCTGCTTGACCACATCGTTGACCTCCAGCCAGATCCGTCCCGTCGCCGGGTGGCCGCTGCGCGAAGCCGGCACCACCGGGGACACGGGGGCGGAATGCTCGAAAGCCTTCGCTGCCGTCCACGGCTGGCCCGCCTTCTTGGCTGTCGCTTGCAGGTCGCGGCGGGTGAAATCGATGCCGACGCCATAGCCGTGGACCAGCGAAAGCGCGTCGCCCGCACTGACGTCGATGCCGCCGGATTTCAGGAACACCACCAGTTCGACCTCGTGATGGACGTCCTCCGAGCGCGGCGGATAGGGAAAGCCCTGGCCGGCCGGCAGCAGGTTGTCGGGGTTCTTCTGGAAGAAGAAGGGCGCATCGCGGGTCGCATCTCCGCCCATTTCCGCCACGTGGTCGGCATAGTTGCGACCGACACAATAGACGCGGCGGACCGGAAAGCTCTGGTCCGTGCCTGCGATGGGCAGCACCGTGGGCGGGGTGGCGGGAAAAGCCAGCGGCATGACGTGTTCTCCCCTTACTGTCGATTCTCGCGCCACATTACCACCGCGCGCAACGAAGCGGACAGGAATTGATCGTAAATTGCGTCCGCGGGGGCGATAGCGTTTGGGATTTAAACCGCGACGGCGGATAGGACTTCGCCATTGCAGCCGCTGGAGAAAGACATCCTTGCGTGCGGTGGTCCGCAGCAGCGCGCCCTCGATAAGGATCGATAGCGTTACGGCCGGACGAGAATCATCTGATTCCCGGCGCGGCGGAAAAATGCACGTCCTGGTATCGGATTTTCACGCCTGGATTGGTCAGTTTCATCTTATAAGAGTGTCATTTTTGCCGCATTGCCACGAGAAGCATTTGTTGATGCATCGCTACACGTGCATTCCGCTTGGCCCGGTGGGAGAGCGCCAATAAACCTCATGTGTCACGACATGCGTCCAAAAATCAGCATTCGTTGTCGACGGCTTGAGCGGATTTGGGGGGTACACGTGTTCGCAAAGGGAGTTCTTCTGACGGTTTCGGCCGTCTGCGTTGTTGTACTGTCGTCGGGCGCCCGTGCTGCGGATCAGACGCTTTCGGCACCTGCGGCGTCCTGGTCCGGTTGCTATGTCGGCGCCAGTGTCGGTTACGCTCGCGCGGATTCCGACGTGACGGACGCGCCTTTCCGTGACGGCGCCTATGCCGGCAGCGGCTTTTCCTGGAATACGGCCGGTGCGCCCTACGACACCTTCGGAACGGACGACGCCGGTATCGCAGGCGGCGTCGAAGCCGGGTGCGATCGGCGGTTTGATCTCGGCGGCAACGCCTTCGTGCTGGGCGGCGTCATCGATTTCTCGCTCACCAATCTGAGCGGAACCGGAACGTCCGCGATCAGCAGTGACACCCATGCGGGCTTCGACGTCGACTGGGCTGCCAGCGCGCGGCTTCGGGCCGGTATCGCCGCTTCCGACGTGCTGTTCTATGTGACCGGCGGGTATGCGCTCGCCAACATCGACGTGCGCGCCTACGACCGGAGCTTGCCGACGGTAATGGATGTTTCCGGTGGCGGGACGGAGAACGGCTGGGTTGCAGGCGGCGGCGTCGAGTGGCGGTTCAAGCCGGACTGGTCCGTCGGACTGGAATACCTGCACTACGATTTCGGCAAGGTCACGGCCACCGGCGCTGCCACCTTCCCGACCGAAGCCTATCCGCGCTTCGAAAACGACGTGACCTTCGACACGATCCGCATCGGACTGAAGTGGCGGATGTGAGATCACGATAAATTCTGGGGTAAACGGCGCAGGACCGATTGATCCTGCCTGACGGGCGCTTCGTGTGAAGCGGGGAGCGATTGCATGGCGCAGACCACACTGACATTTGATAACGCAGGCTTGGTCACGGATGGGACCGCGGGCGGTGCCGACAAGGTCCTGCAGTACGGCGACTATGTCTTCACGATAACGGCCCAGGGAAATTGGACCGCGAATTTCGACGGTGGTCGGTTTAACTTCCAGGAAGACAGCGCATTCGGCGGTGAGCTTTTCACCATAACGATTACCAGCGCTTCCGGCGCGCTGATCGATTTCTACGACTATCAGATCAGCGTCGATGCGAACCCGATACATCAGAACGGCTGGCCTGCAGGCGTTGCAATAGACGGTACCTCTTGGCCGGACGACAACCTGCATGGCAACGGCGTCGGTCCTTATTACTACCGCTCGATCTTTATGAATCCGGGCGATATCCCGCCCATCAGCCGTGCTTCGTCTTTGACGATTGCGGACATGCAGATCTATGACACGACGACGTCGGGCCGCATCACGATGTGGCTGGACAATATCACGTTGGACTATCTGATGCCGGCGCCGCGGGTTTCCGCCGTCAGCGCCACGGAGACGTCGGGTGTCTACAAGGTCGGCGATACGATTTCGATCGTTGTAACCTTCAATCAGCAAGTGACTGTTTCGGGCACACCACGGCTGACGCTCGAGACCGGCACGACGGACCGGGTTGTCGACTATGTGTCGGGAAGCGGATCGAACACCCTGACCTTCACTTATACGGTGGAGCAGGGCGATCGTTCCTCGGACCTTGACTATCTGTCTACCGGCGCGCTCGGGCTGAATGGCGGAACGATCAGAAATTCCGATGGCACAAACGCCATCCTGACCCTCCCGGTCCCCGGAACGGCCGGTTCGCTTGGGAGCAATACAGCCCTGCTGGTCGACGGCGTCCGTCCGACCGCGACGATCGTCGTGGCGGAGACGACGCTGGCGGCCGGAGAAACCTCGCTGGTGACGATCACCTTCAGCGAGGCGGTCACCGGTCTCGCCCTCTCGGACCTGGCAGTGCAGGGCGGGGTGTTGAGCGACCTTTCGACGAACGACAACATCGTCTACACCGCGAATTTCACCCCGTCTGCGAGCTATGCCGACACGACCAACGTGATCACGCTGGACAATACCGGCGTTGAAGACGGGGCCGGCAATACCGGCACCGGGACGACGAATTCGAACAACTACGAAATCGACACTCAGCGTCCAACGGCTTCGATCGTGGTCGCGGACACGGCTCTGGCAGCCGGCGAGACCTCGCAGGTGACGATCACCTTCAGCGTGGCCGTCTCCGGCTTCGACAACGCCGACCTGACGGTGGAAAACGGAACGTTGAGCGCCGTTTCCTCCAGCGACGGCGGCATCACCTGGACGGCGACGTTCACCCCGACTGCGAGCATCACCGACGCCACCAACGTGATCACGCTGGACAACAGTGGTGTTACCAACTTTGGCAATGCCGGGACCGGCACGACGACCTCGAACAACTACGCGATAGACACGCTGCGGCCGACCGCAGCGATCGTGGTGGCGGATACGGCTCTGGCGGCCAGCGAGACCTCGCAGGTGACGATCACTTTCAGCGAGGCTGTCACCGGCTTTACCAACGCCGACCTGACGGTGGAAAACGGAACGTTGACCGGCGTTTCCTCCAGCGACGGCGGCATCACCTGGACGGCGACGTTCACTCCGACTGAAAACATCACCGACACGACCAACGTGATCACGCTGGACAATACCGGCGTTGAAGACGGGGCCGGCAATGCCGGTACCGGGACGACGACTTCGAACAACTATGCGATCGACGGAGTTCGTCCGACCGCCACGATCGTGGTGGCGGATACCGCTCTGGCGGCCGGCGAGACGACGCAGGTGACCTTCACCTTTAGCGAGGCCGTCACTGATTTCACCAACGCCGACCTGACGGTGGAAAACGGAACGTTGAGCGCCGTTTCCTCCAGCGATGGCGGCATCACCTGGACGGCGACGCTCACGCCTGCTGCGGGCATCACCGACGCCAGCAACGTGATCACGCTGGACAATACCGGCATTGCCGACCTTGCCGGCAATGCCGGGACGGGCGTGTCGACTTCCGTCACCTATGCGGTCGACACGACCCTGCCGGTCGTCACATCGGTCGGCGTGCCCGCCGATGGCACCTATGTGACCGGTCGGAACCTCGATTTCACAGTGAACCTCAGCGAGGCTGTCATAGTCGACACGACCGACGGCACGCCACATCTTGCGGTGACGCTCGACACCGGCGGCACGGTCTATGCGTCCTATCTGTCTGGCAGCGGTACCAACTCGCTGTTCTTCCGCCTGACCCTGGGCGCGGGCCAGCAAGACGCGAATGGAATCGCGCTGGGGGCCCTTGGCCTGAACGGCGGTACGATCAAGGATGTCGGCGGCAATGACGCCGTCCTCACACTCAACAATGTGGCCCCCACCGGCAATGTCCTGGTCGATGCACGCGCCCCGACGGCGACGATTGACGTCGCCGATACCGTCCTGACGCCGGGCGAGACCTCGACTGTCACCATCACCTTCAGCGAGGCCGTTACCGGCTTCACGATCGGCAATCTCGTCGCTGCCAATGGCACGCTCAGCGGCCTCGCGTCGTCCGATGGCGGTGTCACCTGGACGGCGACGTTGACCCCTGCCGACGGCATTTCCGACCCCACCAACGTCATCACGCTCGACAATTCCGGCTTCACCGACCTCGCCGGCAATGCCGGTATCGGCACGACGACGTCTAACAACTATGCGATCGAGCCGGGCGTCGTCCCCAACCAGCCGCCTGTCCTGACCGGCGACCTGAAGGCAACGGTGAAGGAGGGCGGCAGCTATACGCTGACCAAGTCCGACCTGTCCTTCTCCGACCCCGACGACGGCGCCGGCGGCGTGCGCTTCACCGTCTCCGGCCAGTCGGCCGGCAAGATCCAGGTGAACGGCAAGGCCGCGACGAGCTTCACCGGCGCGGATCTTGCCGCCGGGAAGGTGACGTTCGTCCATGACGGCTCCGAGACGACCAAGGCCTCGTTCAAGGTCTCCCTCGAGGACGGCAACGAGGACGGCTCGACTCCGGCGACCTCGACCTTCGACTTCGGTGTGACGCCGGTGAACGACGCGCCTGTCCTGACCGGCGACCTGAAGGCGACGGTGAAGGAGGGCGGCAGCTACACGCTGACCAAGTCCGACCTGTCCTTCTCCGACCCCGACGACGGCGCCGGCGGCGTGCGCTTCACCGTCTCCGGCCAGTCGGCCGGCAAGATCCAGGTGAACGGCAAGGCCGCGACGAGCTTCACCGGCGCGGAGCTTGCCGCCGGCAAGGTGACGTTCGTCCATGACGGCTCCGAGACGACCAAGGCCTCGTTCAAGGTCTCCGTCGAG
>NZ_OBQD01000005.1:77446-381240 GCF_900220975.1 Rhizobium subbaraonis
CGACGAGCTTCACCGGCGCGGAGCTTGCCGCCGGCAAGGTGACGTTCGTCCATGACGGCTCCGAGACGACCAAGGCCTCGTTCAAGGTCTCCGTCGAGGACGGCAACGAGGACGGCTCGACTCCGGCGACCTCGACCTTCGATTTCGGCGTGACGCCGGTGAACGACGCGCCTGTCCTGACCGGCGACCTGAAGGCGACGGTGAAGGAGGGCGGCAGCTACACGCTGACCAAGTCGGACCTGTCCTTCACCGACCCCGACGACGGCGCCGGCGGCGTGCGCTTCACCGTCTCCAGCCAGTCGGCCGGCAAGATCCAGGTGAACGGCAAGGCCGCGACGAGCTTCACAGGCGCGGATCTTGCCGCCGGCAGGGTGACGTTCGTCCATGACGGCTCCGAGACGACCAAGGCCTCGTTCAAGGTCTCCGTCGAGGACGGCAACGAGGACAGCTCGACGCCTGCAACCTCGACCTTCAACTTCGGCGTGACGCCGGTGAACGACGCGCCTGTCCTGACCGGCGACCTGAAGGCAACGGTGAAGGAGGGCGGCAGCTACACGCTGACCAAGTCCGACCTGTCCTTCTCCGACCCCGACGACGGCGCCGGCGGCGTGCGCTTTACCGTCTCCGGCCAGTCGGCCGGCAAGATCCAGGTGAACGGCAAGGCCGCGACGAGCTTCACCGGCGCGGATCTTGCCGCCGGGAACGTGACGTTCGTCCATGACGGCTCCGAGGCGACCAAGGCCTCGTTCAAGGTCTCCGTCGAGGACGGCAACGAGGACGGCTCGACGCCTGCAACCTCGACCTTCGACTTCGGCGTGACGCCGGTGAACGACGCGCCGAAGCTGACCGGCGACCTGAAGGCAACGGTGAAGGAGGGCGGCAGCTACACGCTGACCAAGTCCGACCTGTCCTTCTCCGACCCCGACGATAGCGCCGCCGGCGTGCGCTTTACCGTCTCCGGCCAGTCGGCCGGCAAGATCCAGGTGAACGGCAAGGCCGCCACGAGCTTCACCGGCGCGGAGCTTGCCGCCGGCAAGGTGACGTTCGTCCATGACGGCTCCGAGACGACCAAGGCCTCGTTCAAGGTCTCCGTCGAGGACGGCAACGAGGACGGCTCTAAGCCTGCAACCTCGACCTTCGATTTCGGTGTGACGCCGGTGAACGACGCGCCGAAGCTGGTGACGAAGCAGGTGTTGAAGTCGATCGCCGAGGATGCCTCGACCGCCTCGGCCCGCAAGGTGGCCACGCTCACCATCGCCGATCCCGACGGCGGCGACAACAGCCTGTCGCTGAAGGGCGCCGACGCCAAGTACTTCGAGATCAAGAACGGTGCGCTCTGGCTGAAGAAGGGCGCGAAGCTCGACCATGACGGCAATCCGTCGCTCGACGTGACCGTCCGTCTCGACGATCCCTCGATCGGCAAGAGCTACGAGGCGTCCAAGACGTTCACGGTTTCGGTCGCCGAGGGCGCAACGAAGCCCGGCACCTCCGGCAGCGACAAGCTCGTCGGCACGTCCGGCAACGACGTTCTGAGCGGCAAGGGCGGTAAGGACATGATCCTGGGCGGCGCGGGCAACGACCGCCTGATCGGCGGCACCGGCGCCGACACGCTGACGGGCGGGGCGGGACGCGACGTCTTCATCTTCACCTCGGAGAAGGACAGCGCTCCCGGTCAGTCCGGTTTCGTCAACAATAGCGGCTACAACCCACAGTCGGGCGTCGGCAAGCGCGACCTCATCACCGACTTCGTCCATGGCAAGGACAAGCTGGATGTGTCCCAGATTGACGCCAACGACAAGCTCGCCGGCGACCAGGCCTTCACCTGGCGCGGCAAGAAAGACTTCACCGGCAAGGTGGGCGAAGTGATCTTCCGCATCTTCGACGAGAAGGGCACCAAGAACGACCGCACCATCGTCTACGGCGACACCGACCACGACGGCCGAGCCGACTTCCAGTTCGAACTGGCGGGGATCATCAACCTGACGAAGTCCGACTTCATCCTCTGACGCACTGGCTCCCGAAAGCAAGAAATCGTTTTCGGGAGCGTCACGTGTGGGAGCGACGGCGACCCGCAATGGGCTGAGGAGCTACGCCCCTGGTGCTCCTGGGCTGCGGCCAGGAGACGCCTCTGCCGCATCCATTTTACCTATATTGGACCCCAAGCGAACCGCATCTCCGTTCTCAAAGGACGTCAGAGGTCTGACGGCCATGCCGGCCTCCATGGACGCGGCCATGAAGGCTTCCCGCGCGATCGCGAGAGGAGCTGAGTTTTCAAGCGATGCTCTGCACAGAACAATCGCGCGATCGTACTTTTGGCCCCTCCGTGAGGGCCATTCATTTTCGAGAAAGTCGAGCGCGTCATAGGGGCCATGGAACACGCGCTGAATGCCGCAAGGTAGTGTGACATTGACCACGACCGACCAAGGCTTATCTGAAAGCATGATATCCTCCTCTCAAAGTGCTCAAAAGAAGTTAGCAGTCCGGGAGCGAAAAAAGGTCGACGGATTATCCGCCGACCGTAATTTTTCGAAGCATTCAAGCAATCTGCCGTGGTCGACAGATGCTTCATTTTAGCACATAATATTTGTTGCTTGATCAATATTTTGTGATCTTTTGCGTGTTCTCGCTATTGCTCCGGCTTATTCGCCTGCGGCGACATTACTCTTTCAAAACAGGAAGTCACCCTTTGCCAGCGAAAGGGCATCGTCGAGGTGGATCGCAATGTCGGCCTTTTTGTCGCCGTTGACGTCACCATAAACGTAAGTGTCTGACTTCGATTTGGAGTAGCGGAGCTCACCCGGATCTCCGGTGAATGATTTAGATCCGACAAACTCGAATGCTTGATCACCGGATTTCTTTGTGTTGGCGTCGATCTCTCTCAAATCAATTTTGTCGCCTTGCTTCTTGCTGAAATCGAAGATCGTGTCGCGACCGTTCGCTTTGACAGTGGAGTCCTTGGTCGATGTGAAGACGAAAAGGTCCTTTCCGCTCCCTCCATACAGATCGTCGGCCCCTCGCATGCCTGTAATCTTGTCACTTCCGCCATTGCCGCGAAGCGTATTGTTTTCCGAGTTGCCCAGAAGCGTGTCGGCCTTGGTTCCGCCCGAGGCGTTCTCAAAATTGCGGATGAGAAATATTCCATTCCCCGTGTCAACAACGTCACTGACGGACAGGTCGATGTTCAGACCGCGCGTAAATGCCGACATGTTCAAAGTGTCAGAGTTCCGGTCGGCACCGGAAGAAACGCCCGATCCGCCATCGACAATGACGAATTGGTCGGCGTCGGCCAACTTTTTCAGGACCACAGTGTCTGCGTCACTGTTGCCGAAAACGGCGTCAGCCCCTCCGGAACCGACGGTGATGGTGTCAGACCCTCTGCTCCCGACGATAGTTCCAATCCAGCCTGATGAAGTGCTGATCTTGTCGTTTCCCCGCCCTGCATCAATGCTTTCCACCTCGGCCAGCGCAGCAATTTTTATGATATCACGGTCGCCGCCAGCACGAATGTTTCCAGCGCCGCCAGAACCGATGGTGACCTGGTTGTCACCGTGACCGACAGATAGATAGTCCACGTAGCCGGCGCCCGTCTTTACGATGTCATTGCCGCCTCCGAGTTCGACCAGGCCGGCTCCGGCCGTGCCGAGTGTTAATATCTCGGGATTTCCGCTGCCTTTGAGTATGTCGACGTATGTCTTATTCAGCTTTGCAACGCTCTTCCCCGCATCGTTCAGGGAGCCCAGAAGGAGGTAACCGATGCTGCCGCCAGAACCGGTAGTGGAGTCTTTGATGCTGGCTTGGACCTGTCCGGTGAAACGGAACATATCAATGTTCCAGCCACCACCCTCTAGGGTATATGTTGCAGTGCGCACTGGTAGAGAGTCTTCGACCCAGGTGTCCACGTAGAGGAGCCACTTTCCGCTCCAACTATAGTCATCGACGCCGACACTAAATGGCGTTGTACCATTGAGTGTGACACTGATGTTTGAGGTCAGTGTAGTCATTTGAATATCCCCAATCCCCTGGTATTTCGAATCCATAGACAAAAAATCTACGGTAATTTCACTTTACGTGCATATACGTGCAAATCAACGTTGAAAATGGAAAAAGATTCGCGCATAGTTTGTCACTGAGGCGCGACCTCATCGGGGGGATTCTTGGCTCCGGGCAACATCGCTCTGTTCCCAGCATGAAGCGGTTGGGGTATATTTTCGACATGCTGTCCGGTCGTGGGAGCGTGACGATGAGACGTCGTGATGCAGTTGGAAGTCCGCTTCTTGCCGGATGCGTTCTTGTATGCATTACGGCGGCGGTTGTTTCCCTGTGTTTCTTCGTGATGTTGAAATCCTACGGACCTTTGGTGGTTGCCGCTTCAACTTATTCCGAGGTCCGTTGAGGAATTCCATTGCCGGACCGATCGATCGGCCGCGCCAGCACCGCCTCTGCTGGGAGCTACCGCATTCAGCCATTCCGGTCCGAGTATTGGTCGCTGCGGTGCTTGATTTGTGGCACCTCTTCAATGAGTTCCACGAACGATGCCCGCATACCGCCGCCATGCGACGGCGCCTTGCTCGGCAAGTACCGTCTCGCATTCTGCCTGTCTGTGCGGTAAAAGCCTCTGACCCATCGCGCGACGCCCGCGCTCGGCTATGACCCCGCTCCTACACGGCCCGATCAATTGTTACGACGTAGCAATTCTATGGCAGAAATAGGCGCGGTAGCGGGTAATGCGATCAAATGAAACAAACACACATTCCGGCAAGTGACTGAAATGTATAGCAATGCACTGAGAACAGGGACCAAGATCTTCGCCACGGCGCCGATGATCGACTGGTCGGACCGCCATTACCGCTATTTCGCAAGGCAGCTTTCGAAGAACGCGTTGCTCTATACCGAGATGATCGTCGCCGACGCGATCCTGCGCGGCAACCGCGACAGGCTGCTGGGCTACGACACGGTCGAGCACCCGCTGGCGCTGCAGCTTGGCGGCAACGATCCCGCGAAGCTTGCCGAGGCGGCCCGCATCGGCGCCGGTTTTGGCTACGACGAGATCAACCTGAACGTCGGCTGCCCCTCCGACCGGGTGCAGTCCGGCACCTTCGGTGCCTGCCTGATGCGCGAGCCGCAACTGGTCGCCGACTGCGTCGCTGCGATGAAGGCGGCGGTGACGATCCCGGTGACGGTGAAGTGCCGCATCGGCGTCGACGACCAGGACCCGGAAATCGCGCTGCGCGATCTCGTCGGGCGCGTCCGGGCGGCCGGTGTCGACGCCGTCTGGGTGCACGCCCGCAAGGCCTGGCTGCAGGGCCTGTCGCCGAAGGAAAACCGCGACATCCCGCCGCTCGACTATGGTCTGGTGCGCCGCCTGAAGGCGGAGAACCCGGACCTGTTCGTCGGCCTCAACGGCGGCCTGCACACGCTGGAGCAGGCGCAGGCCGAGATCGGCAGGCCGGGCGAGGGGCTGGATGGCGCCATGCTCGGCCGCGCCGCCTATCAGGACAGCGGCGTGCTGACCGGCGTGGATGCGGTGTTCGCGCCGGCGGGCATCCGCAGTCTCGAGGCATCGCCGTCCGCGGCCCTCGCCAACGGCCCGCGCGTCCAGCCCTTCGGGCCCTCTTCTTTCCGGCGGGAGGAAGACGGTGGCCCACATGATGCGGCTGGCAACCTGTCTGCCGGCGTCGGCGACACGCGCCCACCTCTCGGAAGCGCGGAGGCGCGCCCTGCAGAGCGAGGCGGCGAGGGGGGCGCGGCCGCAACGGCCGGCACCGACGGTTCCCTCGTCCGGCACACGCCTGCGTCCCAGGGGGAGGCGGGCGTGCTGTCCGACGCCGCCTTCTTTGAAGGCGTGCGCGATGCGATGATGGCCTATGCGGACGGCGTGATTGCCGGCGGCGGACGGCTGAACCACGTGACCCGCCATATGGTCGGCCTGTTCCAGGGGGTTCCGGGCGCGCGCCGCTACCGCCAGATCCTGTCCGCGGACGCGACCCGGCCGGGCGCCGGCCCGGAGGTGATCGCGGCGGCCTTCGCCGCGGTGCTCGAGGCGGGCGCAGACAGGGCGGCGGCCGAATAGCGCGCGGCAGGCGCCAGGGCGACGTCGGGGCCGCCGGCAGGCCGGTGCGGTTGCCGCCCGGACAGTCCGCTATCGCACCCGCCACCGCCACGAAGGACATTGCCGTCACTGCGGCCATCCCGGACGCCCGCCCGGCAGGACGGCGGGCGACAGCCCCTCCAGATCCGGCGCGATCGGCCGGGCGTTGATAAAACGCAGGAAATGCCGGTATTCCGCAAGCTCGCGGCCCGCATGGGGCGGGGCGGTCAAGGCATTGCGGCCGCGGCGCCAGGCGTTGAACCGTGCCTCCAGCGTGCCGCCGCGCGGCAGCATCGCGCGCACGACGGCGGCCGCCGCCTCCTGCACCTCGCGCTCGGTCGGGTCCCGGCTGAGCGGCGTGACCGGCGTCGAAGCCCCGTAGGCCAGCATCTCGATCAGCCGCAGCGCCTCGCAGCAGATCGCCCGGTGCAGCGCGCGCGCCGCCGCGCTCGCCTCGCCGAGGCAGGGCCGGCGGTCGCGGTCGTCGAGCAGAACGCAGCTCAGTGCCCGCCGGCACGGACGGCGACGGCAGACGAATTCCGGAAAGAGCATGAGCGCGCAGGCGGCCCGCTCCACCTCCCGGTGGATGGGCGGATCGAGACGCCGGCCGGCGGCAGCGGCCTGATCGGGCTGGAATGGGTCGTCGGGCATCGTTCGGCTCCATGGCTGATGGACGTGGCGGCGGATTCGGCGTGCTCTCATGGCGTCGTGATTTCATGGCGGCGGCCGCGGGTTGCTGAAGGGAGCGGGATATGCCGAAGGGGCGCGGGACATCGCCTCGGGCGGATGCCGGCGCGGCGGCGAGGATACGCCATGTCGCCGTGCCTCCCGGTCGCACCATCCTGCCTCTGCCCCATTACGTGCCCGCCCCGGATCGGGCGACCTTTCCCGGCTCGTCCGGACTGCGCAGTCTGGACTGGGCGGCCCGGACTGAGCGGTCTGGACTGGGCGGTCTGGACTGAGCGGTTTGGGCTGGTCGGCCAGGACGGTGGGGGCCTGACTAAGGTGACCCGGCTGGGTTGACCCTGGCCGGGCGAGCCAGCCGGCTGATCCAGCCAGGGTGGGCCAGCCTGGGATCCAGCCCGAGTGATCCAGCCTGAGTGGTCCCGCCTGAGTGGTCCAGCCTGGGCGACCTTGTCGCTCTGCGCCGAGGTGCCGTCCGCCCGTGCCCGCCGCCATTGCGCGCCTCCTGCGCGCAGGCCCGCTTGCACGCCCTTGCCGTCGAGCCCGCGCCATCCGCGCATGCGTCCCCGGCCACGCCCGGCAAGCCGTCGCGGTTCACGCCTGCGATTTCGGACGGGGCGCTGGAAGCTGCCTCATCTGAATGTGTTTGTGTGGCACCTTTCAGCGCCCCGTTCGGCGGTTTCTGCCGGCAAACGCGGTCCTCTGCCTCGCCCGCCGGTGAGGGCGGGCGCTCTGTGTGCCGCCGCTCGGGCACGTCCGGCGCGCAACCCGGGCGCATCGCCCGTCGTCGCCGGGAGGGGACCAGTCTCGCCGACCCGGACCATGAGGTCTTGCGTCCCTCCCTCACGCCCCGCGCCGTCCCCGCCTCGCCGCAACGCCTTGCGGTGTATCCGCGGCGGGTTGGTGGGATTGTGGCATGGGAACCGGGGGTGAGGATGAAACGGGGGTGGGGGTGTTGAATTTGTTGGGGGAATGGGGGTGGGTGTGCACGGTTTCGGCCGGTTATGCAACGCAGCCAGCGTACTAAGCGCGGACGTACTTATCCGGTAACGTTTAGCATCGCACACCGGAAGCACTCATTGCTACATCTGCAAACGGTAGCCTGCCCGGTGCCGTGGAATCCCAAGCAGGCTATTTCTCCATCAGCCTAAACCAGTCACGAACTGTAAGCCGCAAGCGAAGTTCTTCGTCCTCTGCCACCGGACAACAATGCGCAATGGGGTTTCGCAGCGCGTTGAGACTGGCAAACACTTTTTCCAGTGCCCTCTTGCTGTTGAATATCGACCCGAACAAACTCCAATTGGACGTGATTATCACAGCCAGTTCACCGAATGTCGTGTAGTCCAATTCGTTCTGCGATCTGCGGCTCACTCCCGCATCCAGTTCCTTCTTGATGCGCTGGCCTACTTCCGTCCGTACTGCCTCCGGAACCGTGGCTCTGCTCCACCAGTCCGTTGTCTGCTCTTCACTTGTGAACGCTTTGCTTGGCGAATTCGCAATAGCACTAGTAGCGTTTTGAACAGTTTGCGCGCATGCCGAGCGATGCAGCGCCTATCCCTCCGTCATGCCGGACCTGATCCGGCATCCAGCCACGGTGCGTCAGCGCCGTGAATGGACCTTCACGGCTCGATATGAACCGAGTCTCCCGCGCGATGGACATCGCGCGCTGGATGCCGGATCAAGTCCGGCATGACGGATGCAGGGAGCATGACGGGGTGGAGGGGCCGGCAGGTCGGGGTGGAGGCGTCGGCAGAACGGTTCGTGGCTGGCGGGGCTGCGTCACAGGCTGTGCAAATAGTGGGCGATGTCCTCCCACTCGGGGTTGGCGGCCTCGATCAGGTCGAGCTTCCATTTCCGCGGCCAGTTCTTGATGGCTTTCTCGCGGGCGATGGCGTCGGTGACGAGGTCGTGTTCTTCGAACCAGACCAGCGTCTTGACGCCGTAGCGGGTGGTGAAGCCAGGAGTCAGGTTGTTCTGGTGTTCGTAGAGGCGGCGCGGCAGGTCGGTGGTCACGCCAGTGTAGAGTGTGCCGTTGCGTTGTGAGGCGAGGATGTAGACGTAGCCTTTCATGGAGGGATGATGCGGGCAGCATTGCATGAAAGCAAGTCTGAGTTGTGCGGAGTAGCTCATCGTTCCGTCATGTCGGACTTGATCCGGCATCCAGCCACGGCGCGTCTGCGCCGTGAATGAAAGCTGTCTTCAGATGGCAGAGATGTTTGATTCTCGTGCGCGATGGACATCGCGCGCTGGATGCCGGATCAAGTCCGGCATGACGGAGAGAGAGAGAGAGAGAGAGAGAGAGAGAGAGAGAGAGAGAGAGAGAGAGAGAGGGCGCCTCCACGAAACATTGTGGCGGCGTTGCCGTGGCCGCGGGTGTTAGTGCAAAGCGTTTCTGTCGGGTGCCTACCGCCCCGGCCGCCCCGTCTTGCCCTTGCCCTTCGCCTTCCGCTTCTCCTCGCCCGGATCCTCGTAGCTGCCGACGCCGACCTTGCCGCGGACGACCGGCTTCACATCGTCGGCGGAGGCGCGGGACGAGCCCGAGGATGACGGGCGCGGGGCGGGGGCGTCGCCCCGTTCCGGCTGGCCCTCGAGCAGCGGCGAGAAGCGCTTCTTCGTGCCCTTCGCGGCTTCGGGTTTCTCAGGGATCGCCCCGGTGACCGGTTTTTCTGTGCGGCCGACGGTCATTTCGTCGAGGCTGTTTTTTCTGAAATAGCCTGTTCCCTGTGGCGCGGATTCGCTGTCTTGGCCGGCTTTGCCGCCCAAGGCATCCGCGCTGGTGTTCTTGCGGAACAGCGACTGCCCCTCATCCGCCCTTCGGGCCCCTTCTCCCCGTGAACGGGGAGAAGGGGTTTCCAGGTCCGTGCCGGGGCCCATGGCGTCGAGCGAGGGTTTGGCGAAATAACTTTCGCCAGCCCTTGCTGTGCTCACGGCCGCATCGCCCTTCGGGCTGGCCTCCGCACGGGGCGCGCCACCTGGCGCGACGGCCATTCGGCCTTGCGGCTTCGCCGACCCGCTGCCTTTTCCGCCACGCTCCTGGCTCCTTGCCTCCTCCCGCGCCATCGGATCGTCCATGACGGCGAGTTCGGCGGCCTTGAGACGCTTGATCTCGTCGCGGATGCGGGCGGCCTTTTCGAAGTCGAGGTCGGCCGCGGCGTCGCGCATCTGCTTTTCCAGCGCGTTGAGATGGGTCTGCAGGTTGGCGCCGACGAGGTTGCCGCCATCGGCAAAACCCTTGCCGGAGACGCCGGAGATGTCGGCGCGGACGTGGTCGCGCTCGTAGACGCTGTCGAGGATGTCGGAGATCTTCGCCTTCACCGATTCCGGCGTGATGCCGTGCTCGGCATTGTAGGCCATCTGCTTCTCGCGGCGGCGGCTGGTCTCGTCCATGGCGCGCTGCATCGAGCCGGTGATCTGGTCGGCATAGAGGATGACCTTGCCGTCGACGTTGCGCGCGGCGCGGCCGATCGTCTGGATCAGCGAGGTCTCGGAGCGCAGGAACCCTTCCTTGTCGGCATCGAGGATGGCGACGAAGCCGCATTCGGGAATGTCGAGGCCCTCGCGCAGGAGGTTGATGCCGACGAGCACGTCGAAGGCGCCGAGCCGCAGGTCGCGGATGATCTCGATGCGCTCCAGCGTGTCGATGTCGGAGTGCATGTACCTGACACGGACTCCCTGCTCGTGCAGGTATTCGGTCAGGTCCTCTGCCATGCGCTTGGTCAGCACGGTGACGAGGGTGCGGTAGCCGCGCTGCGCGGTGTCGCGGATCTCGCCGAGCACGTCGTCAACCTGCGTCTTGGCGGAGCGGATTTCCACGGGCGGGTCGATCAGGCCGGTCGGGCGGATCACCTGCTCGGCGAAGACGCCGCCGGCCTGTTCCATCTCCCAGTTGCCGGGCGTGGCGGAAACGGCGATCGTATCGGGGCGCATCGCGTCCCATTCCTCGAAGCGAAGCGGGCGGTTGTCCATGCACGACGGCAGGCGGAAGCCGTATTCGGCCAGCGTCGCCTTACGGCGAAAGTCGCCCCGGTACATGCCGCCGATCTGCGGGATGGTGACGTGGCTTTCGTCGATGAACACCAGCGCGTTGTCGGGGATGTATTCGAACATCGTCGGCGGCGGCTCGCCCGGCTTGCGGCCGGTGAGGTAGCGCGAATAGTTCTCGATGCCGGCGCAGGACCCGGTGGCCTCCAGCATCTCCAGGTCGTAGCGGGTGCGCTGCTCCAGCCGCTGCGCCTCGAGCAGGCGGCCGGCCTTCTCCAGTTCGGCAAGGCGCAGCTTCAGCTCGTCCTTGATCGACTTGATCGCGGCGTTGAGGGTGGGACGCGGCGTGACGTAGTGCGAGTTGGCGTAGATCTTCACGCTCTTGAGGTCGCCGGTCTTGGCGCCGGTCAGCGGGTCGAACTCGGTGATCGCGTCGATCTCGTCGCCGAACATGGAGATACGCCAGGCGGCATCCTCGAGGTGGGCGGGGAAGATCTCGATGGTGTCGCCGCGGACGCGGAACGAGCCGCGGACGAAGTTGATGTCCTGCCGCTTGTACTGCTGGGCGACGAGGTCGGCGAGCAGCTGGCGCTGGTCGAGCCGGTCGCCGACCGTCATCTGGAAGGTCATGGCGGTATAGGTCTCGACCGAGCCGATACCGTAGATGCAGGAGACCGAGGCGACGATGATGCAGTCGTCGCGCTCGAGGATGGCGCGGGTGGCGGCGTGGCGCATCCGGTCGATCTGCTCGTTGATCGAGGAATCCTTCTCGATGTAGGTGTCCGAGCGCGGGACGTAGGCCTCGGGCTGGTAGTAGTCGTAGTAGGAGACGAAGTATTCGACCGCGTTGTGCGGGAAGAAATTCTTGAACTCGGAATAGAGCTGGGCGGCGAGTGTCTTGTTGGGCGCCAGGATCAGGGCGGGGCGCTGCGTCGCCTCGATCACCTTGGCCATGGTGAAGGTCTTGCCCGAGCCGGTGACGCCGAGCAGGACCTGGCTGCGCTCGCCGCTGTTCAGGCCCTCGACGAGATCCTTGATGGCGGTCGGCTGGTCGCCCGCCGGCTCATACTCGGAGACCATGCGGATCTCGATGCCGCCCTCGGACTTCTCCGGCCGGGGTGGGCGGTGCGGCGTCCAGATCTCGCCGTTCTTGTGCAGCGGGTTGCCGCTCTCGATGAGCTTCGCCAGCGCCTCGACCGTGGCGGTGACGGCGGTGCCGGCGTTGAGGGAGGAGGCTTCCTCGAGGTTGACGTCGAGACCGGCGACCGGATTGAGGCCGGCGGCGGCGCGCGTCTTCGGATCGGAGGAGGCGCCGATCGAGACGCCGCGCGCGGTTTTCTGGACGGTAACCTTTTCCGAATGCCTGCGGGCGGCGTTTTCCACCTGCTTCCGGTGCTTGCCGGCCTTCGACGCGATCTCGCGCTGGCTTTCCAGCGACGAGGCCTCTGCATCCGCTTCCAGCTGCTTCACCCAGTCGGAGACGCTGCCGGAGATCGGCGCGCCTTCGAATTCTGACTGGGGAGCTTCCTCGAAGCCGGGTTTCGAGGGGGACGATTTCTTCGGTGTTCTGGCCATGGGCGGAATATGGAGAGAGTCACCGGGAAAGGGAAGGGGGCGCGAGTACAAAAGGGAAACGGATCGCGCGCCGCGTCGGCAGGCGCGGGCCATCATGCCGCCATGGTTTTGGCGTTCCGCTCGGGTGTCGCGAATGCCTTTCGCAGGCCGCGCGAGAATCGTCTATGACATTGCGAAATCCTCTCAGGAACCGGACCCCACCATGCCTTTCGCTCTCAACCCCGCGGCCGTGTGGCCGATCGTGCTGCTCTGCCTGTCCAATGTTTTCATGACCTTTGCCTGGTACGGCCATCTCAAGGTCAAGGCGGCGCCGCTCTATCTCGTCATTCTGGCGAGCTGGGCAATCGCCTTCTTCGAGTACTGCCTGGCGGTGCCCGCCAACCGCATGGGCCACGAGGTCTACTCCGCCGCGCAGCTGAAGACGATCCAGGAAGTGATCACGCTGGTCATTTTCGCCGGCTTCTCGGTGTTCTTCCTCAAGGAGAGCCTGACCTGGAACCACCTCGTCGGCTTCGCCCTGATCGCCGCCGGCGCCGCCTTCGTCTTCAAAGGTTAGTGAACGCGGTTTCCGCCGGAAAAGAAGTCGCATTTGCGCGCTAGCGATGCTCCCTCACAGGAAGAAAGTCCCATGGTCCCGTCCTTCGGCATGATCGCGGCGCATCGCTTCGGCCTCGGCCCGAGACCGGGCGAGCCGCCGCCGGAGGATGTGGACGCGTTGATGGCGCAGGTGCAGCGCGGCGTCGCGGAGACCTGTCCCTTCCCCTATGACGGCATCGACGGGCGGCGGGCGAGCTTTGCCCAGTTCAGGACCCTGTTTCGCGCCAACCAGGATGCCAAGAAGAACGGCACCGTACGCAAGGTCGGGGACCGTTCGGTCAACCCCTACGAGATCGGGCTGACGGCGGCATCCTTGCGCGACCAGCATCTCAAGATCCGTCACGCGGTCCAATCGCCGAACGGCTTCTTCGAGCGGCTGGCCTTGTTCTGGTGCGACCATTTTGCTGTCAGCGCCGGCAAGTCGAGCGTCATGCGCGTGCTCGTGGGGCTTTACGAGGCTGAGGCCTTGCGTCCCAATCTCGCCGGGTCGTTCGCGCAGCTGCTGACCGCCGCGACGCTGCATCCGGCGATGCTGATCTATCTCGACCAGACAAAGTCGGTCGGTCCGAGCTCCGTCTACGGCGTCAAGAAGGGGCTCGGGCTGAACGAGAACCTCGGACGCGAGCTGCTTGAGCTGCATACGATGGGCGCCGGCAACGGCTATACGCAGGACGACGTGCGCGCCGCCGCCTATGTCCTGACCGGACTGGACAGCGAAAGCTGGAAATTCAGGTTGGCCTATCGCGAGGACCGGGCCGAACCCGGCAGCCACCGCGTTCTGGGCACCAACTATGGCGGTCCGGTGCGGCGCCTGGAAGACGTGCGGCTCCTGCTGTCGGATCTGGCCGGGAAGGAGGCGACGCGGCGCCACATCTGCCGCAAGCTCGTCGTCCATTTTATCGCGGACGATCCGCCCACGGAGGTCGTCGAGGCCATGGTGGCGGCATGGTCGGCCAGCGGCGGGAACCTGCCGGACGTCTACCAAGCCATGCTGGAGCATCCGCGCAGCTGGGAGCAGGAAGGGCAGAAGGCGCGGCAACCCTATGATTTCGTGGTCGCCGGGCTTCGCGCCCTGAACGTGCCGGGCGATGCGCTCGCACCGGTTCGGGTGGCGGACGTTCCGCCGATGACAGTGGCGGGAGCGGAGACCGGGACGATGACTGAGCCGGCCGCGCCGGCCATGGCGCAACCGGTGGCGGGAAACGCCATGGACATGGGTAATTCCGGCGCCGGCGTTGAAAAAAGCCCACCGGTGGCAATGAGCGAGACCGGCGGGGCGGGGCTCGTGGCCGCTCCGACGGCGGACGGGCGCAACCCCTTCCGCGCCAATCCCTATTCCGTTGGCGCGCTGACCAGGCTCGGCCAGCCGATGTGGAAGCCGGCGAGCCCTGCCGGATGGGACGAGAAACTCGCAAGCTGGATCACCGCCAGCCAGCTGACCGAACGGATCGCCTGGTCGCGTGCGCTGGCGGCACGGTTCGGCGAGGGCCAGGATCCGCGCAGGCTGCTGCAGGCGACGCTTGGCGATCTGGCCCGGGACGACACCATTCAGGTGGTCGCACGCGCGCCGAGCCGCGAGATCGGCCTGGCGATGGTGCTGGCCTCACCGGAATTCAACAGGCGCTGAGGAGAGGATGCGATGACGACAGATTTCAGCCGCCGCAACTTCCTCACCGCCGCCTGCTGCCTTGCGGCCGCACCGATCGTGACCCCCGTTACCTTTGCGGCCGTGCCCGGAGACAACCGGCTGGTCACCATCGTCCTCCGCGGCGCGATGGATGGACTGGCGCTCGTGCAGCCCTATGGCGATCCCGTCCTGCGGCTGCTGCGTCCGAAGCTGTCGCTGTCGGCGGAACAGGGGCTGCATGATCTCGACGGCTATTTCGGATTGCATCCGGCCGCCGAGGCCCTGCTGCCGCTGTGGCGGGCGGGCGAGCTCGGTTTCGTCAATGCCATTTCGACGCCCTACCGCTCCGGCCGCAGCCATTTCGACGGGCAGGACATGTTGGAGAGCGGTGGCGCCGCGGTGCAGGACGAGCGGACGGGATGGCTGAACCGGGCGATCGCCGGCATCCCGCGCGGCAGCGCGCGAAAAGCGATCGACGTGAACACGACGTCCGAACTGATCCTTGCGGGTCCGAACCCGGTCGACGTCTGGTCGACGCGGGCGAACCTGGAGCTTGCCGAGGACGAGCGCAGCTTCTTCACGCGTCTTTACCGAAGTGATCCGGTCTTCGCCGCCGCGATGGCGGAGGCTGTCGAAACGGACATGTTCTCCGACGGCATCCATGCGGGCGAAAAGCGTAACAGCGGGGTCGAATCGGTGGCAAGGCTAGCCGCCGGGATGCTTTCGGGCGAGCACCGCATCGCCAGCTTCTCGATCTCCGGCTGGGACACGCATGTCGGTCAGGACCGCACCTTCAAAAAGCCGGTCGGCGAGCTTTGCACTGCGATCCTGACGCTGAAGGCGAACCTGCGGCCGGAGGTCTGGCGCAAAACGGCGGTCCTGGCGATCACGGAGTTCGGTCGGACGGCGCGGGAG
Organism: Rhizobium subbaraonis; assembly: GCF_900220975.1. Lineage (GTDB taxonomy): Bacteria > Pseudomonadota > Alphaproteobacteria > Rhizobiales > Rhizobiaceae > Mycoplana > Mycoplana subbaraonis. Next base: position 92,914 of record NZ_OBQD01000005.1, read on the forward strand.
AATGGTTCGGCCGGCACCGACCACGGCACCGGTGGCGTGGCGATCATCGCCGGCGGTGCAGTTGCCGGTGGCAGGATACACGGGACTTGGCCAACGCTTTCCGAAGCAAGCCTTCTCGACGGGCGGGACCTGCAGCCGACGACCGACTTGCGGCAGCTCGCCGCCGCGATTCTCTATCAGCAGTTCGGCGTTTCCGCCAAGGCGATCGGCAGCAGCGTTTTTCCGGGGCTGACGCTGGATACCCGCGCGAGCTACCTGCGCGGCTGATCAATTGAGGACGTCGAAGGCGCGGAAGATCCAGCTGATCTGGTAGATCAGGCCGGCGGAGACGAAAGCGGCGTGAAACGTCCTGTTCGCCGTCATCATCGCGATCGCGCAGAGCACGATATAGGTGCCGTTGCGCAGCGGATACTCGTAGCCGAAGGACTCGAAATAGGGCAGCCCCTTCAATGCGGTGTCGGCAAGGTCGACTGTGTAGGCAAGCGCCAGAAAGCCGAAAAACCAACCCCTGCGCGACAGGAAGTAATCCTCATAGCCGCTGTACTCCTCGATCGATGTGGGAAACAGCAGGACGCACAGGAAGAAAAACAGGCAGGCGAAGCCGATCAGGAACATGTAGACGGCGAAGTCGATCGACGTCAGGGCAGCCAGCCGGTATTCCCACCACCAGAAATGCAGCAGGAACAGGAACATCGACAGCACCCAGCCGAGATGGACCCAATAGATGCGCGTCCGGCCGGGATGCTGGATGAATACCGCCAGGCCGGTCAGTAGGCGTGCGATCGAGAGGCTGAGAACCATGCCGACGACGACGCGGATATGGTTGAACAGGGCTGGATCCGTCGCCGGGTGGTCCATCGGACACGGTCTCCATGTCGGGAGGCGGCGAAGGGGCCGGGCCGGTGAGAGCGGCGTCCGGCCGCAGTGTACGGGCTTGGGCTCCCGCGGCCGCGTGGTCATTGCAACTTTTGCGGCAGATTGTCAGAGGCGCGCGGCGAAGTCCACCGTCCGCCCGGCCACGGAGCGCGCGGCGCGTCCTATTCTGCGGGAACGACGGCCGGACGGCCGTCGTGGTCGAGCGCCACCATGACGAAGGTGGCGCCTGTCACCTTGTCGAGCCGGCCGGTCAGATAACGATGCGCCCAGGCTTCGACCAGAAGCGTGATCGACGTGCGCCCGACCTGGGTGACTTCGGTGTAGACGTTTATCGTATCGCCAATCTTCACAGGCAGCTCGAACGCCATTTCGCGCACGGCGCGCGTGACGACCCGGCCGCGAGCGCGCTCGGCAGCGCGGATGCCGGCAGCAAGGTCCATCTGCGACATGACCCAGCCGCCGAAAATGTCACCGGCCGCATTGGCGTCGCCGGGCATGGCAAGCGTCCTGAGCGTCAGCTGGCCGAGGGGAGAGGCGGTGTCGGTCATATGAATCGGTGCTCCGTGTATCGCACCCAAGCGTTTAGCCCAGTCTCGCGCGGTGAGAAAGGCGGCGATGGTGCACACACTGCCTCGCAAAGCGGAAAATGCCGCGAAACCTGCTCCCACGCCCATGATTTGATATGTGATAATTTAGTCGAATTTAACCTATCCCGCGAAATATCCGGGGTAACCGGGAGGAATTGGCGACCGGACTTTAAGGGGGCATTTCGTGAGCAAGTTGAAGATTTCTGCCAGGCTCTATCTGCTGGTCGGCGTGGCCTTGGCCGTGTTTTCCACCGTATCCATCTACACGCTGTTTCACTACCAGGACCTCATGGTTGTCGAGCGCAAGGCGAAGCTGCGGGCGATGGACGAGAGCCTGGTCAAGCTGTTCGAGTTCTATCACGGACAGGAGACGGCCGGGGTGCTGAGCCGCGATGAAGCGCAGGCGCGCGCCAAGGACGCTGTTCGGGCGCTGCGCTACGAGGGCAGCGGCTATTTCTGGATCAACGACCTCGATGCCCGCGTCCTGATGCATCCGATCAAGCCGGAAATGGACAACACCGACCAGTCCGGCATGAAGGATCCCGACGGCAAGTTCATCTTCAAGGAATTCGCCCAGGTGGCCAAGACCAAGGGTGAGGGTTTCGTCGATTACTACTGGCCGAAGCCCGGCGCCGACGAGCCGGTGCTGAAGTATTCGCATGTGGCCGGCTTTGCGCCCTGGGGCTGGGTGGTCGGCACAGGCGTCTATTCCGACGACCTCGCCGCCCTGTTCCGCAGCAACGTGCTGTTCATGGCCGGCCTGCTCGGGCTGGGCGCGGGTGCGATCGTGCTGCTCGCCTATGCGATCGTTCGCAGCGTCGTGCTGCCGATCGACCGCCTGAAGGCATCGATGGAAGCGATCGGACGCGAGGATGTTTCGGGCGAGGTGCCGGAAACGGGGCGCGGAGACGAAATCGGCGACATGGCAAAGGTGGTCTCGGTCCTGCGCGACAAGGTTGAGGAACGGGCCGAACTGCGCCGCCGCGAAGGCGAGCAGCAGCGTCGGATCGACGCCGAGCGCAGCGAGGGCGAACACCGCCAGCGCGCGCTCAGCCAGTCGCAGGCGGAGGCGATGGCGATCGTCGGCACGGCGCTCGAGAAGCTGGCGCGGGGCGATCTCTCCGTACGGATCGGCGCGATGGCGCCGGAATACGCCAAGTTGCGCGACGACTTCAACCAGGCGGCGCAGGCGCTCAACGGCGTTATTACCGCCATCGCCCACTCGACCGACGTGGTGCACGGCAATGCCGGCGGCATTGCCGCTGCGGCCGACAACCTCTCCCACCGCACCGAGCAGCAGGCCGCTTCCCTCGAGGAGACCGCGGCAGCGCTGGACGAGATCACCGTCGCCGTTCGCAACGCTTCCGATCGCGCCTCCGAGGCGAGCCACATGGTTGCCCAGACGCGCGACAGTGCCGGCCGTTCCGGCGCCATCGTCCGCGACGCGGTCGCGGCCATGGGCCGGATCGAGGACGCCTCCAGCCGCATTGGCCAGATCATCGGCGTGATCGACGAGATCGCGTTCCAGACGAATCTGCTGGCGCTGAATGCGGGCGTGGAGGCGGCGCGCGCGGGCGAGGCGGGCAGGGGATTTGCGGTCGTGGCACAGGAAGTTCGCGAACTGGCCCAGCGTTCCGCCAAGGCCGCCAAGGAGATCAAGGGGCTGATCGGAAATTCGGCGACGGAGGTCGAAAACGGCGTGGCGCTGGTACGATCGACCGGCGAGGCGCTGGCGGAGATCGAGCACCTCGTCAACCAGGTCAACGATCAGGTCAAGCTGATCGCGACGGCCGCCCGCGAGCAGTCCGTCGGCCTTGCCGAGGTCAATACGGCGGTCAACCAGATGGACCAGATGACCCAGCAGAATGCGGCGATGGTCGAGGAGACCAGCGCGGCCGGCCAAACGCTGACGCAGGAGAGCGCGCAATTGCGGGCGCTGTTGCAGAACTTCCGCCTTGCGACGCAGCAGGAAGCCGCGCAGATGCGCGCTGCCTAGCATCAAGGTCCGCCGTCGCGCCAAGGGGCATGACGGCAACAGGCGTTCTCCCCGATCAGTAGCGGCCCGGCACCTGCGCCGGGCCGTTTCGGTATCAGTGATCGCATTCCGCCATATCCGGCGAGCGGCCGCGAAACCCTTCGTTTACCCTGGCGCTCTAAAATTTCCTTGATTTGCAGGGGTCTAGCCTCGGGCCGCGCGGCATGTCCGTTTCGTCCCGAATGCGAACACAGGATGTCTGCACCATGCCGGAACATTGGCGGTCGGCCGTTTTGCCGGCTGCCGGACGGCAAGCGGGACGGGAAGTGCCATGAGTATCGCGTCTGCCTTTTCATCCGGTCTTCCGGCCGCGCTATCGGCGATGCTGCTGCTCGCCGGGTGCTCGGACGGGTTGACGCCGCCGGCTAGCATCGACGGTGAAAGCACGGTCAACGCCATCCGGCCGACCGGCGAGCAGCGGACGCGGCATGCGGCCGGCAATGCGGCTGCGGCATATCCCGCGACCGGGATGCCGGTGACGTCGGCGGGAAACAGCGGCGTGGTCATGGACGACGCATACGGTGAACTGCAGGCCCAGCCGGCCGGCGCCTTGCCGAAGATCGACAGCGACGAGGCAATGGGCGTGACGGCCCCGCAGGCCACCTCCGGGACGATGCAGGTGCCGCAGGACGGCGTCAACATGGACGCCGGGCTCGGTGTTCTGCCCGTCCAGGGGCTTGCCGAGGCCCAGGCCGAGGAGATCGCGGAAGGCAACGCCACCCAGGTCGTGGTCGACGGCATCGGCACGGATGAACCGCGGCAGCTTGGCGAGCCCGCGACCACGCCTGAGCCGATGACCATGCCGATGACCGACGCCAGCGCGGAGCTGGGCGGTTCGGCGCCCGCGGCCGCAAGGGCAGCGCCGTCGGCGCAGCAGGACAAGGTCGCCTATATTCCCCGCTTCAACAATCCGATGTCGGTGCCGGAAACGCTGGGCGGCATGCCGGCGGCGGAGAAGTCCTGCCGGCAGCGACTGCAGCGGCTGGGCGTGAAGTTCCGCGACCTGCCGCGAATCGGCAAGGGCAATTCCTGCGGCATTGCCTATCCGATCGAGCTGCAGGGCCTGTCCGGCGGCATCCAGATCAAGCCGGCGGCGCAGGTGAACTGCCAGATCACCGAGGCGTTCGCGCGCTGGGTGAAGAACGAACTCGCACCGGCTGCGCGCCTGCGTTATCTCTCCGGCGTAAAGTCGATCCATCAGATGTCGTCCTATTCCTGCCGCACGATGAACTCGCGGCGCGGCGCCGCCATGTCGGAGCACGCCAAGGGCAATGCCATCGACGTCGGCAAGATCGTCCTCAACAGCGGCAAGGCGATCCTCGTGCGCAACAAGAGCTTTTTCGCCTTTCGCGAGAAGGGTTTGCTGAAGGCGGTGCGCAGCGACAGTTGCAAGTATTTCACGACCGTGCTCGGTCCGGGGAGCGACCGCTTCCACAAGGATCACTTCCACTTCGATCTCCGGATGCGCAAGTCGGGATATCGCCACTGCAGCCTTTGAACGGCCGCGGCCGGACCGAGACAGGAAGCTTCGCGAAAAAAAAAGGACCGGCCCTGGAGCCGGCCAAGTTAACGCTTCATACGGGCGTCGCGGCTGCGCCGACGCGATACAGGTGGCCAGCGGAAGGGGATCCCGCGGGCGGCGCTTCCTTGCGGATGGTTCATCCATCCGTCCGGCCTTGCAAAGGGGACAGCAAGGCGGAGGCGATGTCGCAATCATTGCGAGCGGAAAGCGCCGGGGCGACGCGGTGGCGGCTTCCTGCCTCGGGTCCGAGAATGATCGAAAAACGTCACGGTTTCATGACGGTTGACCGGTCTCGCCTGCGGCCCTGCGACCGCCTGCGGCCGCAACGTGTGAGCGTGACATTTTTTCGCCGCCGGGGGATGAAATCGGCTGCACCCGGTCCCATATAGCGGCGCGCACCCCGCCATATCCGGCAGGCGCGCGTCCTCCCCTATCCGGAGGCCGTCCTGCCTGCTTCCCGCCATTTGCATCGGTCCCGTCCATGGCTCCCATCGTCAGCATCCAGAACCTCACCAAGAGCTATGCCAGCGGCTTCCAGGCTCTGAAGGGGGTGAGCCTCGACATCGAGGAAGGCGAGATCCTCGCGCTGCTCGGCCCCAACGGCGCCGGCAAGACGACGATGATTTCCATCATCTGCGGCATCGTCATGCCGAGCGGCGGCCGCGTGACCGTCGCCGGCCACGACGTGGTCAAGGACTTCCGGGCCACGCGCGAGATCATCGGCCTCGTCCCGCAGGAACTGACGCTCGATGCCTTCGAGACCGTGTTCAATACCGTGGCCTTTTCCCGCGGGCTGCACGGCAAGAAGCCCGATCCGGCCATGATCGAACGCATCCTTCGCGACCTGTCGCTGTGGGACAAGAAGGATACCATGCTCCGCCAGCTGTCCGGCGGCATGCGCCGGCGCGTGCTGATCGCCAAGGCGCTCTCCTACGAACCGAAGGTGCTGTTCCTCGACGAGCCGACCGCCGGCGTCGACGTGGCCCTGCGCAAGGACATGTGGCAACTGGTCGAGCGACTGCGCGCCTCCGGCGTCACGATCATCCTGACGACGCACTACATCGAGGAGGCCGAAGAGATCGCCGATCGCATCGGCGTCATCAACAAGGGCGAGATCCTGCTCGTGGAGGAGAAGGCGGCGCTGATGCAGAAGCTCGGACGCAAGACACTGACGGTCGAGCTTGCCGAACCGGTGGCCGTCGTTCCCGAAACGCTGGCGCCCTTCAATCTGCGGATCGGGAGCGAAGGCCGGACCCTGATCTACGACTATGAAACGAGTGGCGAGCGCACCGGCATTACGGGGCTGTTGAGCGCGATCGCGCAAGAGGGATTTCGGCTGAAGGACGTCTCGACGCAGCAGAGCACGCTGGAAGACATCTTCGTCGAACTGGTTGGAGAGGCGAAATGAATTTCGAGGCCATCAAGTCGATCTACCTGTTCGAGATGGCGCGCACCCGCCGCACGCTCATGCAGAGCGTGATCTCGCCGGTCGTGTCGACCTCGCTCTACTTCATCGTGTTCGGCGCGGCGATCGGCTCGCGCATCCAGGAGGTTGACGGCGTGCCCTACGGGGCCTTCATCGCGCCCGGCCTCATCATGCTGACTCTGCTCAACCAGTGCATCGGCAACGGCTCGTTCGGCATCTACTTCCCGAAGTTCACTGGCACGATCTACGAAATCCTCTCGGCGCCGATCTCGGTGGTCGAGATCGTCATCGGCTATGTCGGCGCGGCCGCGACCAAGGGCCTCCTGATCGGAACGATCATCCTCGCCACGGCATCGCTCTTCGTGGACATCTCGATCGCCCATCCCTTCCTGATGGTTCTGTTCTTCGTCCTGACAGCGGTCAGCTTCAGCCTTTTCGGTTTCATGATCGGTATCTGGGCGAAGGATTTCGAACAGCTGAACGTGATTCCGATGCTGGTGATCCCGCCACTGGTCTTTCTGGGCGGCAGCTTCTACTCGATCGACATGCTTCCACCCTTCTGGCAGACGGTCAGCCATTTCAATCCGGTGCTGTATCTCGTTTCCGGTTTCCGCTGGAGCTTCTATGAGATCGCCGACGTCAACCCGCTCATCAGCCTGGGCATCGTCGTCGTGTTTCTGGCCGCCTGCCTTTCGATCACGGCCTGGATCTTCAAGACCGGTTACAAGCTCAAGAACTGAAGGCTTTGCCGTCGATGCCGCCGCTCCAAGCACATCTGTACGGGAGGCGGAGGCCTTTGCCGCGCATGGGCTATCCCGGTGCGATGGTTCCTCCTTCGGTTGCAATTTAAACAAATGTAAACGTTCGACCGCTTATCTTTCCGGCACTTAATGGACCTGCCTTTCAGCACGGCCCGGTCTGGGCCGTGCCTCTTCCTCAGATATTATCGTTCTTTACTGGAGTCGGATCATGTCGTTGCTTTCGTTCGGCCGCACGGTCGACGCCGCGGCCATCCTCGAGGCCATGGACAGGTCGCAAGCCATCATCGAATTCGACCTCGCCGGAAAAATCCTGACTGCGAACCGCAATTTCTGCGATGCGCTCGGATATGAGCTGTCGGAGATCGCCGGCCGGCATCACAGCATGTTCGTGGAGCCGCAATACGCGATGAGCGGGGAGTATCGCGAGTTCTGGAGACGTCTGGGGCAGGGCGAATTCGATCGCCGTCAGTACAAGCGCATCGGCAAGAACGGGCGCGAGGTCTGGATTGAGGCGTCCTACAACCCGGTGTCCCGTGGCGGCAAGCCGTACAAGATCGTGAAGTTTGCGACCGTCATCACCGAGGCGAAACAGAGGAACGCCGAATATGCCGGCAAGCTGGATGCGATATCACGCGCCCAGGCGATCATCGAGTTCAGTACCGACGGGAAAATTCTGACGGCCAATGACAATTTTCTGCAGGCTCTCGGCTACGGGATCGACGAGATCGTCGGCCAGCACCATTCGATGTTTTGCGACCCGGGTTATGTCGCGAGCCGCGAGTATCGCGAGTTGTGGAACAGGTTGGCAGCCGGCGATTTCGTGTCCGATGAATTCACGCGCATCGGCAAGGGCGGCAGGAAGGTTCATATCCAGGCATCCTACAATCCGATCTTCGACATGAACGGCAAGGTCTTCAAGATCGTGAAGTTTGCAACCGACGTGAGTGATCGCGTTCGCGCCGTCAACGAGCTCGGCGGCGCTTTGCACGAGCTCGCCGGCGGCAATCTCGGATGCAGGTTGGAAAAACCTTTCGGGGCGGCGCTCGACAAGCTGAGGGCGGACTTCAACATGTCCGTTGATCGTCTCTGCGTCGCGGTACGGACGATTTCCCAGAACGCGGCGACCATGGCCTCTGGCTCGCAGCAGGTCCGCATCGCCTCAGAGGCGTTGGCGCGTGAACTGGAACAACAGGCGGCCGCCGTCGAAGAGACGGCTTCCGCGGTCAACGAGATCACGATGACGGTGAACGAGACGGCGACGCGTGCCGCCGAGGCGGGCACGCTGGTCGAAGGCGCAAAACTGAGCGCGGACATATCCGGCGATGTCGTCCGGCAGGCCGTGGACGCGATGGCGAAGATCGAGGCATCCTCCACGCAGATTGCGGGCATCGTCGGTGTGATCGACGTGATCGCGTTCCAGACGAACCTTCTGGCGCTGAACGCCGGCGTGGAGGCTGCGCGGGCCGGAGAAGCCGGCAAGGGCTTTGCGGTGGTGGCCCATGAGGTCCGCGAGCTTGCGCAGCGCACGGCGACGGCGGCGAAGGAGATCAAGGCACTCATCGCCGAATCGGGGAAGCATGTCCGAGACGGGGTCGGTCTCGTCGGGCAGGCCGGCGGCGCGCTGGAGAAGATCGTCGGGCAGGTGACGCGCGTGCACGAAAATGTCGGCGCCATCGTGGAAGCCACGCGCGAGCAATCGGCAAGCCTGAGCCAGGTCAACGAGGCCGTGAATTCGATCGATCAGGGAACGCAGCGCAACGTTGCGCTGGTGGAGGAATCGGCCGTCGCGAGCGCGGGGTTGGCGGAGGAGGCCGCGGAGCTGTCGGGGCTGGTGGGGCAATTCCGCACGGGCAGCCGAGGGGCCGATAGTCCGATCCGCATGCAGCAAAGCCTGGTTGCCTGACCCGCCGGCCGGGTCCACGGGAATTCGTCCCGCCTCGGCTCCCGGAGCGGATATAGAAAAGGGTTTGGCGCAAACGGGGGCCACTGCCGGCCGATTGATTGCGCTATTCAAACGCTGTGGTGGAGGCAGCGGCAGTTGGAGCTTGCTGCCCGTTTCAGTCCCGCAAACGAAGTTCGTCACCGCGAATTTCGACCGAGTCGAGCGTTCCGAGGAAGGTCATGCCGAGAAGGCTCTGGTCCAGCCGGCCTTGACCCGCCACCACGGCCCGGACGTTGCGACGCTCGATCGGGCCGATGGCGACGCTGTCGAGGCGGACGGGCGCGGCCACGGCCGTGCCGTTTGCGGTCGACACCATCAGGTTGAAGTTCAGCGTCTCGGGCGCCAGGCCAAGACGCTCGGCGTCCGCATAGCTGAGGACGACCGAACTCGCGCCAGTATCGACCAGCAGATCGACGCTGCCGCCGTTGATCTGTGCATCGACCTGGAAATGACCATGCTCCATCTTGTGCAGCACGAGAATCTGCTCTCCGGAGGCATCGGTCGTGACGACCGCGCGGCCCGGGACGAGTCCGGCCGTCAGCCGCCCCGCCACCGATTGCAGGTCGTCGCGATAGATATAGCCTGCAACGAAGAGGAGCGCGATCAGCAGCCACAGTGCCGCGTTGCGCAGCGCCTCGCTCATGCGGCCGCGGCTGGCGAGGAAGCCGGTGGCGAGCAACGCGCCGATCGCCGACAACTGAACGAGCTGGCCGAAATCTTCGTTGCCGAGGCCGAAGGTGCGCCCGGTCCCGTGGTTCAGGAAAAGCATCGCCAGTCCGAAGCCGAGGATGCCGAGGACGATCCACAGTCTCATGCCTCGCCGCGCTCCCGCGCCATGCGCGTCCGCCGGGTTTCCCGGCGGGGCTTGCGTTCGATGGTGGCAAGACGGGCCGGCAGTTCGGCCATCACAGAGCGGCGCTGGTCGGAGCTGTAGCTTATCCAGCCGCCGATCTCTTCGCGCGTCCTGCCGCAACCGAAACAATAGCCGGTGGTGTCATCTATCGAACAGACGAGGATGCAAGGTGATTCCATCGGGTCTCCAGCGGATACAGATGCCACTTTATATCGTCGGCTCAGAGCGCCAGCGCAAGGGCGGCGAGCGCCGCAATCTCGGCGACCTGTTCGCTGGCGCCGATCGTGTCGCCGGTGTGGCCGCCGATCTTGTCGGAAACGACGTCGCTGAAGACGAAGACGGCGGCGGCGACTGCGAGCACCATTGAGGCGATACCGAGAAGCGGTGCGGCGGGCAGAAGCAGCAGCAGGACGATTGCCGCGCCGGATACGAGTGCGGTACGGGCGGCGGCTGGTTCCGGCTGGCCGGCGGCGGCGGCGACGCCGTCCGGACGGGCCGGGGGCAGCGCCTGCCAGTGCCAGACCATGGCGGCGCGGCTGGCAGCGGCGACGGCCAGCAGCGCGCAGGCGGAGCCGATCGGCGAAAGGGCGGTGATGATCGCTGCCAGCGCCGACGCCCGAACGCCGAAGGACAGGACGAGGGCGACGACGCCGTAGGAGCCGACCCGGCTGTCCTTCATGATCGAAAGGGCGCTTTCCCGGTCGCGCCCGCCGCCGAGCCCGTCGGCGGCATCCGACAGCCCGTCCTCATGCAGCGCGCCGGTCAAGAGCGTCTGGACCGCGAGAACGAGGAAGGCGGACAGGTAGGGAGCGGTGTCCAGTAGCGTAAGGACCGCCAGGAGGGCTGCCGCCGGTAGCAGGATCAGCACCCCCGCCATCGGAAACGCCCGCACCGTCACGCTGAGGCGGCCGTCGTGTCCGTCGAAGTATCGGCCGGGTACGCGGATACGGGACAGAAAAGCCACCGACCGGGCCACGTCGTTGATATAGTCGCGCAGTTCCACCTGCATCTCTCCTTGCCCGTCCCAATGCGCAGGGCGTGCCATCATCCTAGCGTGTCGCAGCCGCGTTGCCACGCCGAAACGGCGACAGCGTCCGCCGCAAATTCGGTTGTCGGACGCGCCGCCGATCTCTAATAGGGGGCAACCGATCCTGCTTTGGAAGCCGAATACGAGGAATTCCCCAATATGAGTGCCAGCGGCCTGCCGTTCGATGATTTCCGTGAATTGCTGCGCAATCTGCCGGGGCCGGATTCGGCTGCACTGGTGGCCGCGCGCGACCGAGACGCCCAGCTGACCAAGCCGCCGGGTTCTCTCGGCCGGTTGGAGGAGATCGCCTTCTGGCTCGCCGCCTGGTCCGGCCGCGCTCCGGCGGTGACGCGGCCTCTGGTCGCGATCTTTGCCGGCAACCACGGCGTGACCCGGCAGGGCGTGACCCCCTATCCGCCTTCGGTGACCGCCCAGATGGTGGAGAATTTTGCTGCAGGCGGGGCGGCGATCAACCAGATCTGCGTCACCCACGACCTCGGCCTGAAGGTCTTCGACCTCGCGCTTGACTATCCGACCGGCGATATCACGCAGGAGGCAGCCCTTTCCGAGCGCGACTGCGCGGCGACCATGGCCTTCGGCATGGAAGCCGTGGCAGGCGGCACCGATCTTCTGTGCATCGGTGAAATGGGGATCGGCAACACGACGATTGCGGCGGCCATCAACCTCGCGCTCTACGGCGGCACTGCCGCCGATTGGGTCGGTCCGGGCACCGGCGCGGAAGGCGAGGTCCTTGCCCGCAAGATCGCCGCGGTGGAAAAGGCGGTCGCCCTGCACAAGGCGCATCTCTCCGATCCGTTCGAGGTGCTGCGGCGGCTCGGCGGGCGGGAGATCGCCGCGATGGCCGGCGCGATCCTTGCAGCACGCATGCAGAAGGTGCCGGTGATTCTCGACGGCTATGTCGCCACCTGCGCGGGTGCTGTCCTGAAGGCGGCCAACCCGGCGGCGCTGGATCACTGCCTGATCGGCCATGTCTCGGCGGAGCCGGGACACATGCGCGCGATCGAGAAGCTCGGCAAGACGCCGCTTCTTGCGCTCGGCATGCGGCTCGGCGAGGGGACGGGGGCAGCACTTGCAGCGGGCATCGTCAAGTCTGCCGCCGCCTGCCATTCCGGCATGGCGACGTTTGTTCAGGCCGGCGTCAGCAACAAACAGTAGTTGCGGACCGGACCGGTCGGCTACACGCAGGCGCGGAGGTTCCGGTGCGCGTGGCAGCGGCCCGACCGGTCTCGGCCTTGTTTCCGCCACCGGACGCCAATATGGCCCCAACCGGCAGGCCGGCAATGCTTTCGTCGCGCATTGCTGGCATGATAGAGATGACAACGTGGGCGTGCGCGGCCGCAATCGTGCGAGCGAGATAAGAACGATGACCATGGCGCAAGGCAGGATCGATACGAGCCCGGTGAAGAAGCAGAAGGGCTTCCGGCACCTTTTTGCCGCCGCCAGCTATTCGCTGGGCGGGGCGAGACGTCTGCTGGGCGAGGCCGCATTCCGCCACGAACTGCTTGCCTTCGGCGCGGTGATGGTCGGCTTCGTCGCGACCGGCGCGACGCTCTTCCAGTATGTCGCGATGGGGATCCTGTTCCTGTTGATGATGGCCTTCGAGGCGATCAACACCGCGATCGAGGAAATCGTCGACCGTGTCTCGCCCGAGATCTCCGACATGGGGCGCAACGCCAAGGATCTCGGCTCGTTCGCCTGTTTCTGCATGATCGTGGCGAACGCGCTCTACGCAGCCTATGTGGTGATCCTGTCTCACTGGTTGTAAGTAATTTAGAATGCAACCTATAGATTGACGACGTTCGTGCCGCCTCCTATGATCTTCCACAAACGGGGAGGGCGCCATGAGCGTGGGTATCGGCACATTCACAGACTTGGGGCAAGAGGATCGGGAAGAGCGAGACCGGAACGCGAAGGCAAGGTTCCTCGGGCTCGTGGCTCTTGTGCTGCTCGGCATTTCCGCACTGTTCCTTATCGCGTCGCAGTCCTACGGCTATCTGGCGGCGATCGGCATCTGTGGCCTGATCTTCGCCATGGCGGCAGCACTCGGCGGCGTCGTCGGCTTCTTGTTTTCAGTCCCGCGAATCCTTGCGAAAGATCCGCTGGCGCCGGTCTCCGAACTGGAGGACCAGCGACCGGACGATGACGCGAGAGGCAGGCGGCGGCTCAGTCTGCTGCGCTCGAACTCGAATCTGGAGCGCATTTCGGAATGGCTGACGACGATGCTGGTCGGCGTCGGCCTGACCCAAATCGGCACTCTTGATGATCGCCTTTACAGCTTTTCCGAATACCTGAAGTTAAATACGGCGCATCTGGGGCCGTCGGGCCAGTCCATCCCGATCGTCGGCCCGTTCATTCTTCTTTTCGGCCTCGTCGCCGGGTTCATATTCTTCTACCTCTATACGCGGATCTACCTTTCGGCGCTGTTCCAGTATGTCGAACGCGTGCTGGGCGATCACCTCAACGATCCAATCGAGGAGGGCGCGGATGAGGTCACAAGGGCGGCAGAGGAATTGAGCCCTGACAGTGAGAATCCCTCTGTGAAGATGGTCTCGGGCGGCGCTGCACCCTCGGTCGACCAGACGCTCGATATCATTCGCTCCCTTCTCTACGTCGAGGACGGGTACCAGCGCGCGATCGACCTCGGAAACCGGATCAGCGGAAGCTCGGCGCGCAGCAATCCGGAATACTGGCTACTGATGGCTTGCGCATTCGGGCAGAAGCATCACGCTCTTCTCGAACGGCCGGACCTTGCCGGTGAACCGGCCGAAAAGACGCAGAAGGCACTGATCGACATCAAGAACAGCGTGCTGACCTGCGTCCGCAACGCGGTGGCGCTGGACGGAAGATACAAGCAGCGCTTGAAAAACCTGTCGAGGCCGAGCGCCTACGACAACGACCTGCGTGATTTTCACGATTATCAGCCGTTCCTCGACCTTGTCGGTTGACCGGCAGACAAGGGCGTGAAAATCACGCGAAGCTGCGCTTTTTCGGTGCGACCGTCCTGATCTCTTCCACCGGCAGGAGGCTCTGAAGGACCCGCTTTGCGGGCAGGATCGCGATCGCTTCGGTTCCTTCGCGCAGCTTCGATTTCAGGATGAATTCGCCGTTGTGCTTGGCGAGGATCGCCTGGACGATCGGCAGGCCGAGGCCGGTGCCTTGCTCGGCGCTCTTGATCGCGATGGAGCCCTGGCCGAAGGCCGACAGAACGATCGGGATCTCCTCCTCGGGAATGCCCGGGCCGTTGTCCCTGATCGAAATGTACTGACCGCCGCCGGCGGTCCAGCCGACTTTGACGGTGATCTCGCCGCTCTGGGACGTGAACTTGACGGCGTTGGAAAGGAGGTTGAGCACCACCTGCCGCAAGGCCTTCTCGTCCGCCCATACGTCCGGCATGCCGCTTTCGAACTGCTGGCGGATGGAGATGTTCTTGGCGCGGGCACGAAGCTGGACCATGCCGACGCAGTCCTCGCAGATTTCCACCAGCCGGATGGCTTCTTCCGTCAGGTCGTACTTGCCCGCTTCGATGCGTGAAAGATCGAGGATCTCGTTGATCAAGTTCAGCAGGTGCTTGCCCGAACGATGGATGTCGGCGGTGTATTCCTTGTAGGTCGGATTGCTCAACGGCCCCAGCACCTCGGTGCTCATCACTTCGGAAAAGCCCAGGATGGCGTTCAGCGGCGTGCGAAGCTCATGGGACATGGAGGCCAGGAAGCGCGACTTGGCGAGATTGGCCTCCTCCGCCCGGCGGCGCGCCTCGTCCGACATTGATTTCGCCACCTCGAGTTCGGCGATGAGATCATCTTTTTCAGACTGCGACGACAGCAACTGTATGCTGGTGCGGCGGAGGCGATGGGTAATGAAGGTCAGGAAGATCAAGGCGGCCGAGATGATGGCCGTCATCCCGAAAAGCGCTCCGTCCGGCTTGCTGCTTGCGACCAGGAACATCACGATGACGGTCGGCATGAACGCATAGAGCGTGGCATTCCGCAGCATCAACGAGCCGATCGATGTGACGCACAAGGCGACAAGCACGGACGTGCCCTTGTAGAAATCGAAGGTGCTTCCGCCGCAGCTGTTGCAATCCTGCAGGGCAAATACGGCCCAGCCCAGGCCCATGAGGATCTGTGCTGCGAGGAACCACCTCTGCCAGCGGCGAACCTCTTCTGCCGCCAGACCCTTCCTGTGGACGTGCCTTGCCAGCAAGACGGTAATGGCGTGCAGGCTCAGCGCCAGAAGGCCCCAGGCGACGAAGACGGGATCGCGGGAGAGCCGGAGCCCGATGCCGGCGATGATCGTGATCAGGGCGGGAATGACGAGGGCGCTGTTCAGAATGGCATTGATATAGAGAAGGAGCATCTCGCGCTCGAACACGGGAGATGTGCCCGTCGCGGTTTGCAGGCGTTCACGGGTCGCGCGGACGGCGCGCGAGACAGCCTTGTTTCGATGGCTGCGCGATCTGTCGACGATATTCTTGTCGGTCGTGGTGCTGACGCCGGGGCCCATGGTCTACGAAACGCTTGTGATCACTCGCGAAAGTCTATTGTGGAATTCTTAAGAAGATGCTGCCGCGCGTTAGGAATTTGCGAACCATTTCACCGCTAATCGCGGATGGTTGCCTCGTTACGGAACGGTTGTGCCGCGCAGATGCGATGACGGCTGGCAACACATTGAATTTGCGCACGCCTTGGCGATAGGTCACGATGACCGCAGGGCAAACGCGAGGTCGGGCAGGAACGCCCGGCCGGTATGACGAAACGCGGCATGAATGCCGGTCGGGGCAGAACCCGAAGGTGCATACGATGTTTGGATATGGAACCGCGCCGAAGATCGGCAAATGGCGCGATGCGGTGCTGACGGTTGCAATTCTGGCCCTGATGGCCCTGATTGCCGCGCGCGTGAACGAGCGGCCGGTTGCGGAGCTGCTCGGCGGAGCGGCACGCGCAGCCGATGGCGATACGCTGACGCTCGGCGGTCGACGGATCCGTCTGTCCGGCATGGACGCCCCCGAATTGACTCAATCCTGCCGCAGGGGCGAGGCGGACTGGCTTTGCGGGGCATCCGCCCGCTCGCACCTGGCAGAGATGCTGCGCCGCGGCGACATCGCCTGCAGCCTGATCGGTACGGACAAATACAGCCGCACGCTTGCGCGTTGCAGTCTCGGCGAGGAGGATGTCGGCGAGCGCATGGTCCGGGACGGGCTCGCCGTCTCCTACGGCGACTATGAGCAGGCCGAGGCTTTGGCCCGGGCGGAAGGCAAGGGACTTTGGAGCAGCACGTTCGAAATGCCGCAGGACTGGCGCCGCCAGCACGGAAGGCCGCAGGAGGAGCCGCATGAGCCGGTCGCGGGCTATCTCGCCGCCGTGCTCCAGTTCTTCGGTCTCCAGTAGCGCGAGCCCATCCTTGACCGATGTCGTCGACACCTCCGGCGTCGAGCAACTGGGCGCGGCTATCGCCCGATGTCGCCTCTGTCGCGACGATCCGATGGGCGGCCAGCAGTTCCGCTTGCCGCACGAGCCACGCCCGGTCGCGGTGATCTCCGGCAAGGCGCGGATATTGATCGCGGGGCAGGCGCCTGGACTTCGGGTTCATGAAACCGGCCTGCCGTTCAACGACGCGTCCGGCGATCGGTTGCGCGACTGGCTGCAGGTCCGCCGCGAGGAATTCTACGACCCCGGGCGCTTTGCGATCGTGCCGATGGGATTCTGCTTTCCCGGTTATGACGCCAAAGGCAGCGACCTTCCGCCCCGGCGCGAATGCGCGCCGCACTGGCGGGCGCGCGTCATGGCGGCGATGCCGCAGATCGAGCTTGTGCTGGCAATTGGCCAGTATGCGCAGAAGTGGCATCTCGGCCCTGCGCGGGGCAAGACGATGACCGGGACGGTCATGGACTGGCGGTGGCATCTGGGGCGCAACGCGCAGCCGGCGGTCCTGCCGCTGCCGCATCCGAGCTGGCGCAACACGGCCTGGCTCAAGCGCAATCCGTGGTTTGCGGAGGAACTGCTTCCCGAGCTGCAAAAGCGTGTGAAAACACTTGTCAGCTGAAATCTTGTTCTTTCTTTTGCCACGAGGGTGGTTCAAATAGAAAATTCGTTTCAAGGGGGAATGCAATTCATGGACCGTCTCGACCGCAAGATTTTGCGCCTGCTGCAGGAAGATTCCACGCTGGCCGTGGCCGATCTTGCCAAGAAAGTCGGTTTGTCCACCACACCATGCTGGCGGCGCATCCAGAAGATGGAAGAGGATGGCGTCATCCGTCGCCGGGTGGCGCTGCTCGACCCCGTCAAGGTCAACACCAAGGTGACGGTGTTCGTGTCCATTCGCACAAGCTCGCATTCGACTGAGTGGCTGAAGCGCTTTTCCGAAGTGGTCGTGGAGTTTCCCGAGGTGGTCGAGTTCTACCGCATGAGCGGCGACGTCGACTATCTCCTTCGCGTGGTCGTTCCGGACATCGCGGCTTATGACGCGTTCTACAAGCGCCTCATCGCGCGCATCGAGATCCGCGACGTCTCATCGAGCTTCGCCATGGAGCAGATCAAGTACACGACGGAACTTCCGCTCGACTACATGGCGGTCGACAACCAGAAGTCCGCCGAAGACTGAGCAGGCGCGCATCAGACGCGTGGCGGCAACGGCGCCGCCTACCCCTGGTGGGAAGACGGAGGGACGATGCGAACAGAGCAGGGCGTGCTGCGTATGTCGATCGCGGCGACCGTCGCAGTCGCCACCTTCGGCATCGTTTTCGGTCTGCTGTCGGGCTCCTTTTCCATCGTCTTCGACGGCGTCTATGCGCTGGCCGATGCCGGTATGACCGTACTGGCCCTGTGGGTGTCGATGCTGATCGTGCGGTCCGTTCAGGGTGCGTCTCCGAAAGGGCGGTTCGCGCGGCGCTTCACGATGGGATTCTGGCACCTCGAGCCGATGGTCCTTGGCCTCAACGGCGTGCTGCTGATCGCCGTTTCCATCTATGCCTTCATCAATGCGATCGCGAGCATCCTGAACGGCGGTCGCGAACTGGAGTTCGGGCTGGCGATCGTCTATGCGTGCGTGACGCTGGTGACCTGCCTCGGCATGGCCCTGTATGGCTCGCGGGCGAACCGCAGCCTGCAATCGGATTTCGTCGCCCTCGACGCGAAGGCCTGGGTAATGTCGGGCGGCATCACCCTGGCGCTGCTCATTGCGTTTGTGATCGGATACGCGCTGCAGGGGACGGCGCATGACTGGATCGCGCCGTATGTGGATCCCGCCGTGCTGGCCCTGGTCTGTCTCGTGATCATTCCCATGCCGATCGGTACGGTGCGACAGGCGATGGCGGACGTGCTTCTGCTGGCTCCCACAGACCTTCAGGAAATGGTCGATCGGATCGGGGCGGAAACGGTGGCAAGGCACGGCTTCCTTTCCCATCGCTCCTACGTCGCGCGCGTCGGACGGGCCCGTCAGATCGAGCTGTACTTCATCGTCCCGCCCGGTATGGCACCGAAGCGGATCGAGGAATGGGACGCGATCCGCGACGAGGTGGGCCTGGAAATCGGCGGGGACATCGACAATCGCTGGCTGACGATCGCCTTTACGGCCGACCCGGAATGGGCGGAATAGACAGACGACAGGCAGGCCGCTGCCGTCTGCCCGGATCGCGTTCGGACCCGCGAGGCTACTTCCGTTCCAGCCGTGCGAGCAGCGACGAGGTGTCCCAACGGTTGCCGCCCATGTCCTGCACGTCGCCATAGAACTGGTCGACGACGGCGGTCACCGGGAGCCTTGCGCCGTTGCGCCGCGCTTCGGCCAGAACGATCCCGAGATCCTTGCGCATCCAGTCGACGGCGAAGCCGAAGTCGTAGCGCCCCTCGTTCATCGTCTTGTGGCGGTTTTCCATCTGCCAGGAACCGGCAGCCCCCTTGGAGATGACCTCGACCACCTTTTCGATATCGAGGCCCGCGCGCTTGCCGAAATGAATGCCTTCGGCCAGGCCCTGGACGAGGCCGGCGATGCAGATCTGGTTGATCATCTTGGTCAACTGGCCGGCGCCGGCCGCTCCCATCAGCCCGACCATGCGTGCATACGCCTCTATCACCGGCCGGGCCTTCTCGAAATCCGCCTCGTCGCCGCCGCACATGACGGTAAGCACGCCGTTCTCCGCACCGGCCTGGCCGCCGGAGACCGGGGCGTCGATGAAGGCGCAGCCGCGTGCCTTGGCCGCCTCGTAGAGCTCGCGTGCCACTTCCGCCGACGCGGTGGTGTTGTCGATCAGGATCGCGCCGGGCTTCATGCCCTGCAGGGCGCCGTCCTTGCCGGTCGTCACCTCTCTCAGGTCGTCGTCATTGCCGACGCAGACGAAGACGAAGTCGGCGTCTCGTGCGGCCTCGGCAGGCGTGGACGCTGCCGTACCGCCATATTGCGCCGCCCATTTCTCGGCTTTGGCGGATGTCCGGTTATAGACGGTAACCGTATGACCGCCCTTGACCTTGAGGTGGCCGGCCATGGGATAGCCCATGACCCCGAGACCGATAAAAGCGACGTGTGCCATGCATAAATTCTCCTCTGAACGTCACCGAGGTGTATCGGATCCGGTGCGGCAGGAAAAGGGTGCCGCGTACCTTCGCCGGTTACGGTCCCGTCCCGGCAAGCAGGGTTTGCGGCAGCAGCAGATAGCCGGCGAGACCTGCGCCGATGCTGGCAAGCGTCGCAAGGCCGAGCCGGACAGGAAAGGCGCCCCTGCCGTCGATCGATGCGGCCAGGGCGACCTTGGCGGCCATGTTGACGCAGGCGGCGATCAGGATGGCGTCCAGTGCAGTAGCAGGCGAGAGGCCGTTGGCCGTCATTCTGGCCGTTGACAGGGTAATCGCGTCGACGTCCATCAGGCCCGAAACGGCCGCGACGACGTAGAACATCGCAGATCCTGCATAGTCGATGATCAGCTTGGACAGCCAGATGATCAGGCCGAGCAGTGCGCCGAACTGCAGCACGACGCGAAGCTCGAACGGGTTCTTCAGCTTCAGTGCCGGCGCTTGTGCATTGTTCGACGCGTACCGGATCGACCAGAAGGCGGCCGCGAGCATGGCCAGCAGTGCGGGTAAGAGCGAAACGGCGAGCGCGGCGCCAAGGTTCGGGGCAAGCAGTGCCGTGATGACGAGGACGCGTCCGAGGGAAAGGCTCCCGGCGATCATGGCGCCGGCGGCGAGCTGGCCCCCGTTCTCCGGCGTCTCCTTTGCGAAATTGGCGAAGGAGAGGGTGAGGGCGGTCGAGGAGACGAGGCCGCCGGCAGCGCCCGCAAACAGGATGCCGCGATGGGGGCCAGCCACGCGCACGGCCACATAGCCGGCATAGGAGAGGGCCGCGATCATGACGGTCATCAGCCACAGGCTGTGCGGGTTCAGCGCGTCCCACGGATCGACGGTGCGGTCGGGCAAGAGCGGCAGGGCGATCAACGTCATGGCGAGAAGCACGAGTGCGGACCGCAACTCCACCCAGGTCAGCCGCCGGAGGAAGCCGTGTAGCCGGGTCCGGGCCGCCAGCATTGCCGCCGCCGCCACGCCGCCAGCAGCGGCGACCGCCTGGTCGCCGGTGACGGCGAGCGCGCCGAGTGCGAAGACGACGAGCGCTGCGATGTGGCCGGTGATGCTGTAGTCGCCGTCCTCGCTCGCCTCACGCCACTTGAGCAGCGTGTAGATCGCGCCCACGAGGACGAGCAGCGAGATCGAAAACGTCGTTCCGAGCGACGGCTGAAGATAGCCGGCGAGGCCGCCGAGCAGTCCGATCAGCGTGAACGTCCGTACGCCGGCGGTGCGGCCGCCGGGGCGGACCTCACGCTCCTGCCAGCCCCGCTCGATGCCGATGAGCAGTCCGATCGCGAGCGCCACGCCAAGGCGCTGAAAGGCATCGACAGTGTCCATTCCGCCAGCATATCCGCGCCGGCGGCGGGAGCAAGCTATTGAGGATCGACCGGTGGCGTCTACCCGACGTTCTACGGCGTGTCTTCGGGCTTGACGTCCATGAGACGGACGGCCCTCGGGCCGAGGGAATCGGAGATGTCGTTCCAGATCAGCCGCCGGCGGCGCACATGGAGATCGTCGCCGATCCAGCGCATGACATGCTCGATGCATTTGGTGGTCTGCTCGGGACTGGTGCCGATGACCTTGCGCGCCCAGATGCAGAAGTCGTCGATGGAGGCGACGCTGACCTTGCCGTCTTCAATGATCATCGGGTGACCGTTGCCGATTTCCGCGATGGCGCGCAGGTTGTTCGTCGCGGCAAAGAGGATCCCCGCATAGAGCGTGTCCACTTCGTCCGGCTCGCCTTTGCTGTCGATCGCTCGTTCCAGGTCGAAGATGGTGCGGATGTTGAGTTCGCGCATCATCAGGAACTTCTCGACGCCGAGGATGTGGCAGAGCTGCGCCTGCGCGACCCAGTCGATGCACTGGTAGATGCCGAAGGGGGACTCGATGTGCAGCATGATCGGATTTGCCGCGGCAAGGTTCTGCACGTCGTAGATGCCGCAATCTTCGAGCCGGAAGCGCGTCGCAAAGTCGATGCCGTCGATCACGTCCATCGGGGTGATATGCGTCACCTTCTCGAACCGGTCGTCCTCCGACTTGAACCAGCTGATCAGATTTCGCGTCTTGGTGTAGAGAAACTGCGTTGCCGAGCGCGGTGTGAGGCCGAGTATGGGAGCAAGCGCGATCCAGACGCTGGAAATCTGACCGGCATGCTGAGGTGCCTGCGCGCCGTCGCTCAGCGGTTCGAACAGCCAGAACGGATTGGGGAGAGCGGCGAAGGCTATCATGGCGAAGACGCTCGCGGCCAGGACTTCGCAGCTGTACTTGAGGAACGTGAAGGAGCTGAGATCGTAGACCGCCAGATTGCGCAGGAAGTTTCGGACGGCGCCGACATACGCGCCCGCGAAGGCAAGGGCGCCGATGACGATCAGATTGCCGTAGCTCAGCGTTCCTTCCTCGGCCGGCGCGGCGGCCGCCGGGCAGGGGGAAAACGCGATGGTTGCGCAGGTACACGTCGCATTGTGAAAGCCGCAACGGACAGCGGCCATCAGGGCGACGAAGCCAACATAGACGATCAGAATGAGGCCGATGGCCGAAAGGAACAGGCGAAGATCTCGCCGCAGCCCCTGCCGGCGAATTTTGATGAGGAGCTCGGCCAGCGGCTGGCCGATGGGCAGAGGCGAGCGCGGATCCCATCCGTTCTCGAAATCGATGTCTGACAGATACTTGCTGCGCACAAACTCGAGTGACGGATTGATCCGTCTGTCTTTTCCCGATTCGAGGATGCTGCCGAACGTGTGTTCGAAGTCGTAGATCTGCCGGACGCGCTTTACGCGGATCTCCTGGCGGCTGAAAATGATCAGCGCCGGCGTCAGGATTGCGATCAGCAACGCCCAGCCGTTGATTTGGTCCCATGCGTAAAGCAGCGGCCCCAGGAGATATCCATAGGTCGCAATGTCGGATGCCGCCCCCGCGCCTTCCATCTTCGTCGCCCCCCGTAGCGAGATACAGGCGCAAAACTAGAAGGTTTCCTGCATCCGCTCCAGAAACCGGATGCAATCATGAGTTGCTTTATTGCTCGCCGCGGTAGCGGGCGATCACAAGGTGGCCGGCGATCGGTTCGCCTTCTTCCATGCGGACGGTGATGTCGGAGATCTCGACGAGATCGAAGCCGGTGGCGTCGAGGCGCTCGCGGACATAGCGCTCGGCGTGGGCGAAGCGCTGGTGCAGGCCGACCATGAACCCCCGGCCGGCAAAGCTTTCATCCGGCAGGGTCTCCGAGGAGAAGATGAAAAGGCCGCCGGGGACGAGATTGTCCGCAGCACCGAAGAACAGCGGCTCGAGCGCGCCGAGATAGGGCAGCACGTCGGTTGCAGTGATCAGGTCGAACGGCTCGTCATCATTGTCGTCGAGGAAATCCACGGCCTCTGAGACATAGAGCGTTTCGTAGAGATCTTTTTCATGGGCGACTTCGACCATGTTTTCCGACAGATCGACGCCGGTGATGTCTTCGCACATGTCGCGCAGCGCGCCGCCGGTCAAGCCGGTGCCGCAGCCGAGATCGAGCATCCGCTTGAACGGGCCGAGCTCCAGCGCCTGCAGCCGCTGCCGCACCAGGACCGGCACGGCATAGCCGAGCTGTTCGACGAGCACATCCTCGAAGACTTCCGCGTGCTGGTCGAACAACGTCGCCACATAGGCATCCGGCGCCTTTTCCGGCGTGTCGCCGCGTCCCATCGAGGCGAGCCGTACGGCAGCCCCGCCGTGATCTTCCGGATCGAGCGCCAGCACCTGCGCATAGGCCGCCGCCGCCGCATCGAAATCGCCGGACTTTTCCAGGGCAAGGGCGCGGTTATAGGCTTCCGCAAGCGCTTCTTCGTCGATCTTCTTCATGGCTGTCTCATAGGGCCCGCGAAGCCGTTTTGCAATGCGCACGTCCGCCGAGCGCCTTCGAGGTGTAAGCCGAAAATGACATTTCACAATCGGAACAAAGAAGAGCATGATTCCCTTCAACATAAATAGGAATATGGGAGGAAAAGATGCCTGGCGAGGTTGCGGCGTTCTCGACACAGACAGAGACGGAGTTGGCGCGGTCTCCCGCCCTGCCTGCCACGTCCATCGAGGCGATCAACCTGATGGTGCACTACTATCGTGGCGAGATCGCACGCATGGCGGGCTGGCGCGACAGGATCGACCGGACGACGAACTGGGCGATTACGGTCGTGGCGGCGCTGCTGTCGGTCTCGCTATCCACGCCGAGTTCCCACCATGGTGTTCTCCTCTTTGCGATGCTGCTGGTCTCGCTGCTGCTTCTGATCGAGGCCCGGCGCTATCGCTTCTTCGACCTCTACCGGACACGGGTGCGCCAGATCGAGAAGCGGTATTTCGCCGAGTTCCTGCATCCGCGCGGCGATCTGGCGCCTGACTGGGCCGCCTCGATCGCCAGCAGCCTGCGCAAGCCGCATTTTCTCATCAGCTATCGTAACGCGATGTGCCGAAGGCTCAGGCGGAACTATTCATGGATGTATCTGATCTTGCTTCTGGCCTGGGTGCTGAAGATATCCTCTTCCATGATGACGGATGGAACCGGCACCTTCGACGTCGCCCTGTCGTTCAATCAGGTGCTGAAGAACGCCGCGCTCGGCCCCGTTCCCGGCGGCGCGGTCCTGACACTGGTGGCGTGCCTCTATGGCCTCATTCTGATCGGCGTGCTGCATCAGGACCGCGAGGAGAGTGAACGGGTGCGCGGCGAGGCGCATGTCTGACACATCCGCAGAGATGTGCGGCGGGCGCTGCCGGCCCTGCCCATCGTACCCGCGGACCGGCGCCCGTGGCCCACCGGTCAATGTATGATCAGTTCGCCCTTCAGGGCCCGCCACTCCGTCGCCGAAATCAGCTTGCGATGAACGTAGCGTACCGAATGAAGCGGTCCGTCCAGTTCCTCCTGCCAGAATTTGAGGAAGTGGCGCATTTCCGGGAAGTCCGGTGCCAGGTCGTAGTGCTGCCAAACGTATGTCTGGAGCAGGGTAGGATGGTCGGGCATGCGGTAGAGGATTTGCGCCGTCGTCAGGCCGTATCCCTTGAGCTGCATTTCCAGTTCAGGCGTCATTCAGGACCTCATTTCGTCGCGAAAGATGGTCCTTATGATTGAGCCGTCACAACGGTTAATCAATTGCTGATTATCGTCTATGAAAAGAAATATTTCATTTAAAACAAGACTTTGGCAGCATTTAGGTGCGAGTGCTGCCAAAGTGTCCGCTGACGCATCAGCGCTTGAGATGCCGCGTCAGGCGGGCTTCGAACCAGGCCCACAGGTTGCGGATGATCTCGACGATCATCAGGTAGAGAAGCGCTGCCCACAGATAGGTCTGATAGTCGAAGGTGCGGGAGAATGCCCGCCGCGTTTCGCCCATCAGGTCGAAGACGGTGACGATCGCGACGATGGCAGAACCCTTTATCATCAGGATGATCTCGTTGCCATAGGGGCGAAGCGCCACGATCAGCGCCTGCGGCAGGATGACCTTGAAGAAGGTCACCCGCTTCGGCAGGCCGAGCGAGGCGGCGCCCTCGTGCTGGCCACGCGGCACGCTTTCGATGGCGCCGCGAAGGATTTCCGCCTGGTAGGCGGCGGTGTTGAGCGTGAAGGTCAGCAGCGCGCAGTTCCAGGCGTCGCGGAAGAAGCCCCACAGACCAAGCGCCTTCAGTTCGGCCGAGAAGCTGCCGAGCCCGTAATAGACGAGAAACAGCTGGGTCAGGAGCGGCGTGCCGCGAAAGAAATAGACATAGCCATAGGCCAGCCAGGACAGCACCTTGTTTTTCGACATCCGGGCAAACGCGATCGGCAGAGAAACGAGCGCCCCGAGCGTCACCGATAGCGAGACCAGCAGAAGCGTAACGCCGAGGCCGGACAGGTAGCTCGGTCCGTACTTGGCGAACTTGTCGGGGTCCCACCCGTCGACGACCGTCAGGAAGATGCCGACGGCCAGCGCAAGCCATATCCCGAGGGCGACGCTGCCGAAGAAGCGGGAGAGCGTATAGGGCTGGGCAGGTGCGGGTGGCGGGGCCTGCGGCGGGATGAGGCTGGTGACGACGCTCATCGGCGTACCTCCGAACGCTTCACGCGGCTTTCAATGGCTGAAAAAGCAAGCGACGACAGGAACGCAAGGACGAGGAACAGCGCGCAGGCGATGCTGTAGAAGAGGAAGGCTTCCTTGGTGACGCGTGCGGCAATTCCGGTCTGCCGCAGGATGTCGGTCAGGCCGACTACGGAAACGAGTGCGGTATCTTTCAACAGCGCCATCCAGAGGTTGCCGAGCCCCGGAAGGGCGACACGGATGAGTTGCGGCAGGATGACGAGGCGCATCGTGCGGCCATGATGCAGGCCGAGCGCGTAGCCGGCCTCGTACTGTCCGCGCGGTATCGCCTTGAAGGCCGACAGCAACACCTCCGAACAATAGGCGGAAAAGACGACGCCCAGCGCGATCATGCCGGCGAAGAAGGCGTTGATCTCGATCGCCCCCTGGTAACCGAGCGCGGAAAGCAGGTTCTGCACGAGAATCTGCAGGCCGTAATAGACGATGAACAGCGTCAGGAGTTCCGGCAGGCCGCGAAAGATGGTGGTGTAGATGTCGGCGGACAGCCGCAGCGAGCGTTCCTGGGATTGCTTGGCCAGCGCTATGAAGAAGCCGAGCAGAAGACCGACCGGCAGCGTCGCGACGGCAAGGCTTGCGGTGACGAGGAAGCCCACCGCGATCTCGTCCCCCCAGCCGGCGTCGCCGCAGGCAAGCAGGGTCCCCTCGGCGAACCAGCGAAACAGGCCGGCCGGACCGCAGAGTGGATCGATGAAACCTAAGAATGCGGAGACCGCCTCCGCTATGGCGGAAAAGAACCCGCTCATGCCAAAAGAACCCCCACGGCGCTTTGCGCTCGTCGTTAAGGCGCCTCGAAACGCCCTTCATTTCAGGCTGTTCTCAAACAAAAAAGACAGGAGGGCAAGCCCTCCCGTCCACAGAATGCCGTTATCGGCCCCTTATCGGCTCACAAAACGCCGGCATGGCCGGGCGGCAGATCACTCGCCGTAGACGTCGAAGGGGAAGTACTTGGCGTTGATTTCCTGGTACTTGCCGCTGGCGCGGATTCCGGCGATGGCCTTGGTGAACTTGTCGGCAAGATCGGTCTCGCCCTTGCGCACCGCTATGCCCGCGCCGTCGCCGTTGATGACCGGGTCGACCGGCAACGTGCCGAGCAGTTTGCAGCATGCGCCGTCATCACTCTTCAGCCATTCGGAAAGCACGACCACGTCATCGATGACGGCGTCGATGCGGCCGTTTGCGATGTCGAGCTTGTACTCGTCGGCCGTCGGATAGAGCTTGAGCTCCGCATCCTTCATATGCGCTTCGGCATAGTTGGAATGGGTGGTCGAGGACTGCGCGCCGAGCATCTTTCCGGCAAGCGCTTCCGGGGTCGCGGCGGTGATGTCGGAGTCCTTCGGGACCACGATCGCCGGCGGCGTGTTATAGTACTTGGCGGAGAAGTCGACCTTCTGCTTTCTCTCTTCGGTGATCGACATCGAAGCGATGATGGCATCGAACTTCTTGGCTTCGAGGGCCGGAATGATGCCGTCCCAGTCCTGGGTGACGAAGGTGCACTCGGCCTTCATCTCTTCGCAAAGCGCCTTGGCAATGTCGATGTCGAAGCCGGTCAGCGTGCCGTCCGCTTCAAGATTGTTGAAGGGCGGGTAGGCGCCTTCGGTTCCGATAATGATTTTTTCACCATCGGCCATCGCAGCACCTGCCATCAGCGTGAAGACGGCGGCGGACGCTGCCATGGTGAGACGTTTTGAAATGCGCATTTCGATCCTCTCTTTTTTGATCCGGCGGGTTTGTTTTCATTTTCGCCGGTATGCGTACGGACGCCGGTGTGGTCCGATTGGGCAGATAATCGACTGCTTACAGAGCAAAAATCAACGGCTAATCGGATGACAAATAAAGTGCCGTCGCAGCCTTGTGGATTTCGGAACCGTTGGTGGCGTCCGACGTTCATTACGAGCCTGCATGAATGTGGAGGTAACGCGGCGTTCATCGGCAGTTCAGCGGGTGTGGATAGGCTCTACGTGACGAACCGGATGCTGCGGTTGAAACACAAAATCGCCCGGAATCATTGATTCACCGCTCGCCACGATGGGATCATCGGAGACAAGGAAGACATTATGGGTAATCGAACCAAACTGCTTGCCACGGTCGCGCTGCCGATTGCGTCGATGCTGTTGCAGCCTGCTTATGCGGCTCCGTATCGCGCCATGCAGCCGGTGGGTGACGCGCAGGGCGTGATTCTCGTCCAGTCGAATGACGGCGATCTTTCCGAAGAGGAGCAGCGCAAGCTGCGCCGTCAGCAGCGTCAGGAACAGCAACAGCAGGGCGGTCAGCAGCAGGAGCGCAAGAAGAACCGCGAGCAGGCGCAGGACGGCGAGCAGAAGTCCGACCGCGAGAAAGCCCGCGAAGAGCGCCGCAAGCAGCGCGAAGCCCAGCAGGGCGGCGGCAACGAAGAACAGGGCAAGCCGAACCGCGAGCGCAAGCAGCGCGACCAGGAGGGCGAGAGCCAGGGCAAGTCTGCACAGCAGGAACAGAAGTCCGACCGCGAGAAGGCCCGCGAGGAGCGCCGCAAGCAGCGCGAAGCCCAGCAGGGCGGCGGCAACGAAGAGCAGGGCAAGCCCAACCGCGAGCGCAAGCAGGCCGAGCAGCAGGGCGAAGGCCAGAGCCGGCCGGCGCAGAAAGAGCAGCAGTCCGACCGCGAGAAGGCCCGCGAGGAGCGCCGCAAGCAGCGCGAAGCCCAGCAGGGCGGCGGCAACGAAGAACAGGGCAAGCCCAACCGCGAGCGCAAGCAGGCCGAGCAGCAGGGCGAAGGCCAGAGCCGGCCGGCGCAGAAAGAGCAGCAGTCCGACCGCGAGAAGGCCCGCGAGGAGCGTCGCAAACAGCGCGAAGCCGATCAGCAGAACCGCAACGACGATCGCAACCAGCCGGACCGGAACGCGTCAGACCGGAACGCCGGGGGACAGGAAGGATGGCGACCGGAAGGATGCCGGCCAGAATCGCGGCGCGCAGGATCGGAACCAGGCCGATCGCGAGAAGTCCGATCGTGAAAAGGCGCGCGAGGAGCGTCGCCAGAAGGCCGAGGCGGATCGCGATCGCCGCACCTCGGAGGACAACCGCGACCGCCCGCGCCGCGAGCGTGATCCCGAGCGCGAGCGCATCGCCCGCGATCCCTCGCGCACGACCAAGACGATCGACCTCCCCGTCGTTGGCGGCGCGGCCGTTCTCGACAGCGACAAGGACGCCGACCGCCGCGCCGGATCGCGCGAGTCCCGGGAGGAAAGCCGCAGGAAGCGCGAGGAAGAGCGCCGCAATGTCAGCGTGCGCGTGCCCCGATCCGATGCCGACGCCCAGGTCGACCGAGACGGCAACCGCCGCAGCTACGAGCGTCGGGAAGCGATCGACCGCGAGCGCGGCGAGCGGCGCGACCGCAGGCCGGACTATCGCGATCCGGACAACGTGCGCATCGGCCGGCGCGAGGACAATCGCGTCATCTACAACATCGACAACCGCACCTTCGTGCGCCACTACGACAGCGACCGCCTGTCGCGCCGGGGCGGCGACACCTACTACGAAAACCTGCGCGGCGGACGCGTCCGCGAAACGATCGAGCGTCCCGGTGGCGTCCGGGTGGTAACGATCCGCAACGAGTACGGCACCGTCATCCAGCGCTCGCGCTTCGTCGGCGATCGGGAATATGTGCTCTACTACGTGCCGGAGGTCGACTACGTGGATGACCGCCCGTTCTATGATCCCGGCCTCGACCTGCCGCCGATGCGCCTCACCGTGCCCGTCGACGAGTACATCATCGACACGTCGTCCGACTACGACCGGGACTACCGCGCGTTCCTCGATCTGCCTCCGGTCGAACCGGTCGAACGCGTCTACACGCTGGACGAAGTGAAGTATTCGGCGCGTATCCGCGACAAGGTCCGCCGCATCGATCTCGACACGATCACGTTTGCGACCGGAAGCGCCGACATCTCGATGGAGCAGGCATCGACGCTGCGGCAGGTCGCCGACGCGATCAACGAAGTGCTCGACGAGGATCCGAGCGAGACCTTCCTGATCGAAGGCCACACCGACGCGGTCGGCTCGGACGAATCGAACCTGATCCTCTCCGACGAGCGGGCGGAAGCGGTGGCGAACCTTCTGACTGACGTCTATGACATTCCGCCGGAGAACCTGTCGACGCAGGGTTACGGCGAGCGCTATCTGAAGGTGGTGACGGACGGGCCGGAACAGCTCAACCGCCGCGTCACCATCCGTCGCGTGACCCCGCTGGTCAAGCCGGTCGCATCGGCGGAGTGAGGCGGGACGTGAAGGGAAATGAGAGGCCGCCGGAGCGATCCGGCGGCCTTTCTATGTCCGGCTCTCGGGCGTATCCAGCCCGACGGTGCGAATGACGAAGTCCGCAATCGCGTCGGTATCGTCGAGATCGAAGACGGGCAGGGCGCTGTCCTCGATGCGATGGTCGGCGGCGATCGCGACGATATGGGGATCCTGCGGCGCCAGTGGCGTCCGGTTGGCGGCCTCCAGCCGCCGCGCCTCGATCTTGGGGATCGGCTCGCGCTTGTAGCCCTCGATCAGCACCAGGTCGCAGGGAGCGATCCGGGCGAGGATGGCCTCGAAGCTCGGCTCGGGCTCGCCGCGCAACTCGTGCATGATGGCAAAGCGGGTGCCGGATACGATCGTCACTTCATGCGCGCCCGCCTGGCGGTGGCGGTAGCTGTCGGCGCCGACCTTGTCGATATCGAAGTCGTGATGCGCATGCTTGATGGTCGACACGCGATAGCCGCGCGAAACGAGCGTCTCGACAAGGCGCACGGCGAGCCCTGTCTTGCCGGAGTTCTTCCAGCCGGCGATACCGAAAATCCGGGGACGTGTTGCCGTCATGGGTCGATTGCTCCCAGCCAGTGCTGCGCGGCGGCGAGATCGGCCCGCGTGTTGATGTTGAAGAACGGATCGAGCCGGCCAAGCCGGGTATCGTGGTCGGGAAAATGCACCTCGTTGGCGCCATGGCGGGCGAGCCAGTCGCGCAGCCGCAGGCTCTGCCCGCCGCTCAGCCAGCGCTCCAGGTCGTCGGCAAGCGAACGCGGCCAGAGCCCGAAGACCGGATGCAGGCCGCCGCTGGAGGCGGCGACGGCGATACGGTCCGGCCGGTCGATTGCGGTGGAAAGCCTGGCGACGAGATCGGCGGGAAAGAACGGGCTGTCGATCGCAACCGTGACGACATGCGAGGCGGGCCAGGCGGCGAGGCTGGCGTAGCGGAGCGACGCGAGGATGCCGCCGAGCGGCCCGCTGCGGCTGTCGTCCAGATCGCCGAACATCGCAAGGCCGAGCGCCTCCAGTTCGGCCGTCCGGTCGTTGGCGTTGATCGCGACGGACGTGACTTGCGGCGTCAGGCGGCGCGTGGCGCGAAGGACGAGCGATTCGGGGCCGAACTGCAGGAGGGCCTTGTTGCGCCCCATGCGGCTGGAGCGGCCTCCCGCAAGGACGACGCCGGGAAATGCCGCGCCGCTGTCTGCCGAATTCTGCAATGCTCTCATTCCTCCAGGACGTCCCAAGCCATTAAGTCTGCTACGCAAATTATAGCAAGTCTTGTCGCTTTCCGCTGCAAGGGCGGGCTGCCGTTGCAGTCTCTCGCCGATGCGCCTGGGCTGCTGCGGACCCGGAACATGCTGCAATGCCGGCTTCGCATTTCGTTAATGTTCGCATCCTATCGTTACGTCACCCGAAAGACCTTCGCATGATGCGACGGATGGCCGGTGCGCGCGATTTTCTCGCAGCGACCGTCGCTTGTTCCTTGCTGCTGCGCCCGAGTTTGCGCCGGCGATCTATTCGAAGGACCGGCGATCCTGCCATTCACGGGGATGCAATCGGACAGAAGAAAAATATCCGGGGAACCCATGTCCATTATCGATCGCATGCTGCAGCGCCGCCGCATCGTCACCAAAGTGCTGCTTTTCGTCATTCCGCTGGTGGTCCTCATCGCCGGCATCGGTCTCGTCGGGTTCTTCACCGCCCGGACGCTGAACGGTCACATGACCGTGACGCGCGAGACGATCAACAGCCTGTCGGACTTCCAGAAACTCAGGACGGCGCTGCAGGATTTCGTCGACGAGCCGACGGAAGCAAACCGCGACGCTCTGAGCGCGCGCGTGGACGACCAGGAAGCCGGCATCGGCACCCTCAACGATCTTCTGCCCGAACAGGGCGAGAAGGAAAAGATCGCCTCGGTCGTCGCGCTTGCGCCGAAGATGCGCGAGGAGACCGACCTTCTCTGGGCCATCAAGGTGGAGCAGGACAAGATCACCAACAATCTCGAGGCAGCACTTTCCGGGCTGACCGAACAGGGGCAGTTCGCCGAAAAGCAGATCGGCGTGATCCGCAGCGAATCCGACGAGAAGGAAAAGTTTGCCCGCACGCTGCTCTTCGATGCCGCCGCCTATCAGGGTCTCGCAGAGCGGGTCGGCAAGTTCCGCAAGCCCGTTGCCCTTGCCATGAAGGCGGAAGACAAGGTCAAGGCCGCCCAGACCTATCTGCCGGCCCTGATCAAGCAGATCGGCGAATCCGAAAAGATCGCCTCGCCCAAGGCGCTCGGGCAGTTCGCGCTGCTGAAGCGGGAGGTCGATGCGATCCAGAAGGTCCTGGCAAGCCCGGACGATGCCGAAGCCAAGAAGCAGGCCTTCACGCCCATTCTGTCCAAACTCTCGAAGTATGACGCGGATTTCGTCAAGGCTGCCCAGGAGAATTCGGACCTCGCGGCCAAGCGGTTTGTAACCATGGACGCGGAGATCGGGCTGCTTAAGTCGCTGATTTCGATCATGAACGACACCTTTACCAGTATCGACCGGACGCGGCTGCATATCAGCGAGTTGCACCGCAAGCTCGACCAGGAGAGCCGGGATCTGATCCTCGCAGATGTGCAGGCTGTCGCGGCGAGTGCTGCCCAGCTTTCGGAGCTTGGCGCCCGCAATGCGGCGCTGCGCGATCTTTCCGGGCGGATCGCGCCTCATCTTGCGGCGATCGAAGATGGATCACAGGCGCTGATCGATGTCGGCCAGCGCTGGCGCGACGCGCGCAGCCTCGGCCGTTCGCTCGTCGCCGACGCCAGCCAGACGCTGGAGGCCTTCGTCAGCAGCGCCCAGGAGGCAGGCAAGCGCGACAGCCAGCGTTCGGCCAATGTCTCCATCATCGCGATGGTGGCAGGAACGCTGCTTGCGATCATCGGCGGCCTGATGCTGGTCGAAACCTTGCGCGGCCCGCTGAAGCGGGTGACCGAGGTCATGTCCCGCCTTGCGAGCGGCGATCTCACCGTGCCGATCGAGGGCCGCAACCGCGGCGACGAGATCGGCGACATGGTGCGCTCCGTGGCGGTGTTCCGCGATGCGGCCGTCGAGAACGTGCGGCTGGAGCAGGAGGCCGAGGCGCAGCGGGCGCAGACGGCGCAGGAGCAGGCCCGACGCGCCGCCGAACAGGCACGCATCGAGGCCGAGCAGATGGAAGCGCTCACGGCCCTCTCCAACGTTCTCGGCAAGCTTGCCGAGGGCGACCTGGAGGAAAGCATGACCGAGACGTTGGCTGCGGAATACGTGACCATGGCCCGCACCTACAACAATGCGGTCGAAGCTCTGCGGGCAACGCTGGCCGACGTCCGGGCGACCACCCTCGAGATCAACGGCGGCGCCGGCAATCTCGCGACTTCCGCCGACGATCTGGCGCGGCGGACAGAGCAACAGGCCGCAGCTCTGGAGGAAAGCTCTCGCGCCCTTCGCCAACTGACCGACATCGTCCGCTCGACCGCCGAAAGCGCCCAGCGCACCGCGCTCTCCGTGGACGAGACGCACGACTATGCGATCCGCTCCAGCGCGGTGGTGACCAAGGCGGTGGAGGCGATGGCGCAGATCAACACCTCTTCCGAGAGGATCAGCACGATCATCGGTGTCATCGACGAGATCGCCTTCCAGACCAACCTTCTGGCGCTCAACGCGGGCGTGGAAGCCGCGCGTGCCGGCGACGCAGGACGGGGATTTGCCGTGGTCGCCCAGGAAGTGCGTGAACTGGCGCAGCGCTGCGCCGGAGCCGCCCGCGAGATCAAGGGGCTGATTTCGGACAGCTCCGCGCAGGTCCGAAACGGCGTGTCGCTGGTGGAAGAGACCGGCAATGCGCTGTCGGTCATCAACGAGCACATCTCGACGATCCACCAACTCGTTGGAAACATCGAGCAGGCGGCGGCCGCACAGTACGAGGGCCTCAACGAGGTGAACGCGGCGGTGCATCAGGTGGAACTGATCACCCAGCAGAATGCCGCGATGGTGGAGGAGAACACGGCCGAAATTCACGGGCTGCGCCGGCGCGTGGAGCTGCTGAACCAGAAGATCGACCGCTTCAAGACGCGAGACTTCGATGGCAGGGACGAACACTACAGGGGCCACTACGCCGCCTGACGGCCATGGCGCCAGAAGCAGCAGACCCCGGCGTTGTTTTGCGTCGGGGTCTCCAGCGAAAGGTTAGCCGCCGGTAACACTCATGTGGCGGGCGACCGCGGGCCGTCGGTTGCGGTCGATGATGAAATCGTGGCCTTTCGGCTTGCGGGTAATCGCCTCGTCGATCGCCTGCGAAAGGAGCGCATCGTCCTCGGATGCGCGCAGCGGCAGGCGCAGGTCGGCGGCGTCATTCTGGCCGAGGCACATGTAGAGTGTGCCCGTGCAGGTGAGGCGAACCCGGTTGCAGCTTTCGCAGAAATTGTGCGTCATCGGCGTGATCAGGCCGAGACGACCACCGGTTTCAGCCACCCGGACATAGCGCGCCGGTCCGCCGGTGCGATAGTCGATGTCAGTCAGGGTGAACTCTTCGCCAAGGCGCTGGCGCATTTCCGACAGGGGCAGATAATGCTCCGTGCGGTCTTCGTCGATCTCGCCCATCGGCATGGTTTCGATCAGGGTCAGGTCCATTCCACGGCCATGGGCCCAGCGCAGCATTGCCGGAATCTCGCGGTCGTTGAAATCCTTCAGCGCCACGGCGTTCAGCTTCACCTTAATCCCGGCTGCCTGCGCCGCATCGATGCCTTCCAGCACCTTCTGAAGGTCGCCCCAGCGGGTGATGGCGCGAAACTTGTCCGGGTCCAGCGTATCGAGCGAGACGTTGATGCGGCGAACGCCGCAATCGGCAAGTTCGGCGGCATGCCTGGAAAGTTGCGATCCGTTCGTCGTCAGCGTCAGTTCGTCAAGGCGGCCAGCCTCTACATGGCGGCCAAGCTCGCGCACCAGGAACATGATGTTCTTGCGGACCAGTGGCTCGCCACCGGTCAGTCGAAGCTTACGAACGCCCTTGTAGATGAAGGCGGAACAGAGCCTGTTCAGCTCCTCCAGCGAAAGGAGATCCTTCTTCGGCAGGAACGTCATGTTCTCTGCCATGCAATAGGTGCAACGGAAGTCGCAGCGATCGGTGACGGAAACACGCAGATAGGTTACGGCGCGGCCGAACGGATCGACCATCGGGGCGTCCGACTGCGGAAGCGCCTGCGCCTTGTCCATCGTGCCTGCGAAACTGTTCAATTTCATGCTCCGTTCTCGCCCGCAATGTTGGGCGGTTGCCGTCAACCGTCAAGGCCGATGCGTGCATTATCTCACGAAATTGAACCTTGCCTACGCCCCGTTCGCGTCATACTGCTGCCCGGACATGCAGGAGAGCGATGATGAGCGAGCACTGGCCGACGGAATTGCGGGTATCAAAGGATCGTCGTTGTTTGACCGTCGCCTTCGACGACGGACAGCGCTTCGGTCTTTCCGCGGAAATGCTGCGCGTCCTTTCGCCGTCGGCGGAAGTGCAGGGGCACGGCCCCGGCCAGCGCGTCACCGTTCCGGGCAAGCGCAACGTCGCCATCCTTGCCGTGACGCCGACGGGCAACTACGCCGTGCGGATCGGCTTCGACGATCTCCACGACACGGGCATCTACACGTGGAGTTATCTGCGCGAACTGGGCGAAAAGGGCGATGAGCTCTTCGCCGCCTACGAGCGCGAGCTGACCGAAAAGGGCATGACCCGCGACCGCGCCGAGAAGCCCCGGTAGGCTTTCTGACCGCGTCCATCATTGCGCGCCGTGACGGCCGCGGCCGATGAGGCATTCGGGGCGTGAGACAGAAGCCTCACTGTTATGCGCCTGTCATGAGAAAGTGCGATCGCGAGGCGAATTGATTGACTGGAGCAAAGCATGACCGTCGTCACGTCCGTCGAACAGCTGAATGCGCTTTATGGCGAGCCCGGAGAAGCCTCGCTGGTCAAGGTCACGAATTTTCTGACGCCGGAGTATCGGGCGATGATCGAGGCTTCGCCGTTCATGGCGCTGGCAACGGTAGGGCCGGATGGTCTCGACTGTTCGCCGCGCGGCGACGCCGGACATGTGATCCATGTCGAGGACGAGCGCACGCTGATGCTGCCGGACTGGCGGGGCAACAACCGTGTCGATTCGCTTTCCAACATCGTCCGCGATCCGCGCGTGGGGCTGCTGTTCCTGATTCCCGGCTCGAACACGACGATGCGCGTCAACGGTCGCGCCGTCCTTCGCATCGACGAGGAACTGACAGGCCGTTTCGAGATGGAGGGGCGCCACCCGCGATCGGTCGTCGTCATCACGGTGGAGGAGGTCTATTCGCAGTGTGCGCGCGCAGTCCTGCGCGCCGACCTGTGGAACCCGGCGAAGCATCGCGATCCGGCGGAACTGCCGAGTGTCGGACAGATGCTGGCGTCCGCAAAGAAAGGCTTTGACGGAGCGGCGTACGACAGGGAGTGGCCCGGCCGCGCGGCGACGACCATGTGGTAGGGACAGGGGCAAGAGCCTGCTGCAGCTCGTCTTTTTGGCGGGACGCGTGCCCCCGGAATTGCCTCTCGGCATCCGGAGACACGCACCCAGGTGCCCCACCTGTCGCACGAACGCTGCAGTGCCGGGAGGCCGTCGGGCGTTCGGTGCGATGAACCGTTCTACCGTCCGGCGTGCCGCGTTGCGGTTTCCAGCGGAACTGCGCGAAAAAAAGACGACGCCTTGGGCGCCGTCGATCTGTCCGCAAGATAGGGAGAATGTGTCGAGACCCGGCCGCCGCCTTCGGCGGGCCGCCGCTACTTTCGATAGATGAGCCAGCTCTTGGAGAATTCCTTCTTCATCCCGTCCTCATAGGCCATCGTGCGGTTGCGGCCGGCATTCTTGGCGCAGTAGAGCGCAATGTCGGCCTTGCTGTAGAGCTCGGCCGGCGCTTCCGCATCGGCTGCCATGCACAGGCCGATCGAGATGGTGATCGGGCCGTAGTTCACGCCGGTCTTGGAGTTCTTGAACGGCGTGTGCTCAAGCGCGATGCGCACCCGTTCGGCGATCGTCATGACCTCGTCCTGGCTGTTGCCCTCGATGATCATGGCGAATTCCTCGCCGCCGGTGCGGGCGATGAAGATATCCTTGCGGAGGCTGGCGCGAATGATGCTGCCGACCGAGGCGAGAATCTTGTCTCCGACGGGATGGCCGTAGGTGTCGTTGATCTTCTTGAAATGATCGATGTCGGCCAGCACCAGCGCGGTGACGTTGAGCAGCATCGCATTGTCGTAGATCGCGGCCAGCTTGTCGTCGAAGGCGCGCCGGTTGGACAGCTGCGTCAGCGAATCCGTGTGGGCGATGCGCTTGTATTCGTCCAGCTCGCGGCGGACGACCGCCATTTCCAGCGACGTCTGCGTGACGTTCTCGACCATGTTGCGTCCTTGCGAGATCGAGTCGCCGGTTGCATCGGAGAGGACGTCGATCGCGCTGCGGATGATCTCGGTGCTGGTCGTGTTCTTGTTGCTGATCCGGCTATAGGTCTCGTCGAGGATGCGGTTGTAGCTTTCCAGCGAGGTCTGCTCCTGCTTCAGCAGATGCAGGAGGCCTTCCAGCTGTGCCACCATCTTGGTGTGCGCACCGTCTATGGCCTCGGCGCGGTGGTGGTGGCCGAAGTACTGGCGGCCGATCGCATCGAGCTCCTCCTGAGAGGCGCGGTTGCCGAGCGCGGCGATCTCCCGCGTCAGCTTGGGATTGGAACCGATATAGGCCTCGTAGAAAAGCTCGTAGTTCCTGGGAATGGGAGCGATGCCCATTACGCGCATCGCATAGGTCACTTGCGCTGCGATGTCCGGTACCTGGACTTTCTGCGCAACGGACGTGTTCATCTTCCGCTCCTATCGGGTTCCCTTATTCTGGTGTGTCAAATTAGGGAGAAAAGATTTGGAAACGATTAACGATCTTGTGGTTGCCGCGGCCAGCCGGACAAACAAATGCGGCCCGGCGGGATGTCCGCAGGGCCGCTGATGTTCCTGACCGGTTAATGTTCTGCCGACCTCAGCCGGGCATGATCATCTTTTCAGGGCGCACGATCGCGTCGAACTCCTCGTTGGTGACGTAACCGCCGCCAACCGCCTCTTCGCGCAGCGTCGTGCCGTTCTTGTGGGCCGTCTTGGCGATCTTGGCCGCATTGTCGTAGCCGATCTTGGGGGCGAGCGCCGTCACCAGCATCAGCGAGCGTTCCAGCGCCGCCTTGATGTTGTCCTCGCGCGCCTCGATGCCGACCACGCAGTTGTCGGTGAAGGAGACGGCGGCGTCGGCGAGCAACTGGACCGACTGCAGGAAGTTGTAGGCCATCAACGGGTTGTAGACGTTGAGCTCGAAGTGGCCCTGGCTGCCGGCAAAGGTCAGCGCAGTCTGGTTGCCGAAGACCTGGATGCAGACCTGCGTCAGCGCTTCGCACTGGGTCGGGTTGACCTTGCCGGGCATGATCGACGAGCCGGGCTCGTTCTCCGGCAGCGACAGTTCGCCGAGGCCGGAGCGGGGACCGGATCCGAGCAGGCGGATGTCGTTTGCGATCTTGAAGAGGGCAGCAGCGGCCGAGTTGATGGCGCCGTGCGAGAAGACCATCGAATCATGCGCTGCGAGCGCTTCGAACTTGTTGGGAGCGGTCTTGAAGTCGAGGCCGGTGATCGTTGCGATTTCCTCGGCCACCTTCTCGGCGAAGCCGACCGGGGCGTTGAGCCCGGTTCCGACGGCCGTGCCGCCCTGCGCCAGTTCCATCAGGCCCGGCAGCGTCATCTCGATGCGCGCGATCGAGGAGGCGACCTGCGCGGCATAGCCGGAGAATTCCTGGCCGAGCGTGAGGGGGGTGGCGTCCTGGGTGTGGGTGCGGCCGATCTTGATGATGTGTTCAAATGCCTTCACCTTGGCCTCGAGCGCCGCATGCAGGTGCTTCAGCGAGGGCAGGAGGTGGTGAACGATGCGCTCGGCGCAGGCGATGTGCATGGCCGTCGGATAGGTGTCGTTCGACGACTGGCTCATGTTGACGTGGTCGTTCGGATGAACGGGCTTCTTGGAGCCCATCTCGCCGCCCAGCATCTCGATGGCGCGGTTGGAGATGACTTCGTTGGCGTTCATGTTCGACTGCGTGCCCGAACCGGTCTGCCAGACGACGAGGGGGAAATGGTCGTCGAGCTTGCCGTCGATCACTTCCTGGGACGCAGCGATGATCGCTTCGCCGACCTTCGGATCCAGACGGCCGAGAGCCATGTTGGCGCGCGCTGCCGCCTGTTTGACGATGCCAAGTGCGCGGACGACGGAAAGGGGCTGCTTTTCCCAGCCGATCTTGAAGTTGCCGAGCGAACGCTGCGCCTGTGCTCCCCAGTAGCGGCTGTTGTCGACTTCGATAGGGCCGAACGTATCGGTCTCCGTGCGCGTAGATGTCATTTCGTTTCCCGCTTTGATCCATGCGTTTTACGGGTCGGCGCGCCGACCGCCGCATGGAGGCGGGTGCCGCCGGACTGCGCGCTGCCAGCAATGGCACCGTGCCTTAAATCCGGGCATTCTCTGGCCCATAACGGCCGGCCTTGTAAAGAGGCCGGCGGGCTGCGGCGCCTCAGTCTCTCGGTAAAATCGATTAGTGCGGATATCGCACGCGACGGTCTCGACTCGCCACGTCAAAGGCTGTGGCCGATGCGCGACACCCGCCACATTTTGTTGGTCGTGCCATATCCGGACGGGTTTCGGCTTGGGTCGCAACGACGGCTGCTGCGGAATATTTGTGTTGTTTTTCAAATTTTTGTGCCCGCTGGCGCGTCCATGTGAACGATCCCGGGCTGGTGCATCGGGCGCGGCCGGCACGGTCGCGTTTCCTTTTCATTCACTATCCCGTCCTATAGTTTCCGCACTCGCTCGCTCGGGTGCAAACCAGTTCGTGGCCGCCACCGGCGGTACAGGGGAATGAAGCAGATATGACGTTCAAGAAGTCCACGGCGCTCACGGCGCTCATGATCACCTGCGCGGTTGCAGTTGTCGACGTGGCGCCTGCATATGCGGCGCAGCCCAATCTTCTGGATTTCCTGTTCGGCAAGCGCAAGAAGCAGGAAGAGGCGCCGCCACCGGGTGTCATGGGCCAGGGTGCACAGGCAGCCCAGCCGGCGCCGACAAAACCGGCACCGCTGCCGCGCGTGATCGGACCGCGCTACTATAGCTACAAGGCGGAACCCTTGCAGGCGATCGCGCTGGACCGGCTTTCCGATCCGGTTGTGACGGGTTCCATAGAGGATGGTGCAGTCGAAGTGGCGCAGCATACGCCCGAAGGGGAGATCCGTCGCGAGTTCTCCACCGTCAAGGCCTTCGCTCCCGCAGAGAGTGCAAAGGCCGTCGAGGAATTCTACACCCACAATCCGCAGCTCATCTGGATTTCCGGCAACCAGATCAATGATCGGGCGCGCGCAGCCCTTGCCGTTCTCGCCGACGCAGGCTCGGTCGGTCTCGACCCGCAGGACTACGCCGTCGAAGTGCCTTCCGCAGTCTTCGATAGCGCCGATTCTGCCGCACGTTATCAGGAGCTCGCAGCGTTCGAGGTCAATCTGTCTTCGGCGGTTGCGACGTATGTGCTCGATACGGTTCGCGGGCGGATCAATCCGAACCGGATTTCCGGCTACCATGATTTCCAGCGCAAGGAGGTCAACCTCGTTGCAGCGCTGAAGATCCTGGCGCTGAGCCCCGACGTCGCGGCCTATCTGAAGAGCCGCGAGCCTTCGGGCAACCATTTCAAGGCGCTGAAGGCCGAGCTAAAGGCGCTGAAGGCCGAGGAGGGCGCGAGCGATCCCGTTGTGATTGCCGCCGGCACGCTTCTGAAGCCGGGCCAAAGCAATCCGGAACTGGCCAACATCGTCAAGGGCGTCATCCAGCACGGCTCCGATGCCCTCAAGACCGAACAGGCCGCCACGATTGCGGCCTATGCCGGAACACCGGAATACACGCCGGAACTCGTGACCCTCATCGAGGCCTTCCAGAAGGAACGCGGCCTGAAGCCCGACGGCGTCGTCGGCCAGGCGACCATTCGCCACCTGACGGGCGGCGATAGCGTCGCCGACAAGATCTTCAAGGTGCAGGTGGCGATGGAGCAGGCGCGCTGGCTGCCGGCCGAACTCGGTTCGCGCTACGTCTTCATCAACCAGCCGGCCTACATGGCCTACTACCACGACA
This sequence comes from Rhizobium subbaraonis, assembly GCF_900220975.1. Lineage (GTDB taxonomy): Bacteria > Pseudomonadota > Alphaproteobacteria > Rhizobiales > Rhizobiaceae > Mycoplana > Mycoplana subbaraonis. The sequence goes on from NZ_OBQD01000005.1 coordinate 134,059, forward strand.
AGGATGCCGAGCAGTTCTCCATGCGCGTGGTCGTGGGTTCGAAGTCGAACCAGACTTACTTCTTCCAGGACGAAATCCAGACGGTGGAGTACAACCCCTATTGGGGCGTTCCGCAGTCGATCATCATCAACGAGATGCTACCGAAGTTGCGCTCCGACCCCTCCTATCTGGACCGGATGGGCTATCAGGTCGAGGTAAACGGGCGGGCGGTCGCCTCCTCGCAGATCAACTGGAATTCGACCAAGGGTGTCGCTGTCCGCCAGCCTCCCGGTGACGACAATGCACTTGGGGAATTGAAGATCCTGTTCCCGAACGCGCATGCGATCTACATGCACGACACGCCCTCCAAGAGCTTCTTCAACAAGGATATGCGGGCGTTGAGCCACGGCTGCGTGCGTCTGGCCGAGCCGCGCGTGATGGCGGCGGCGGTGCTCGGCACTACCGTCGACCAGGTCGGTGCGGAGATTGCCAAGGGCCGCAACAAGGCCGTCAGCGTGCCGGAGCGGATTCCCGTCTACGTCTCCTACTTCACCGCCTGGCCAAACAAGGATGGCAAGGTCGAGTTCTTCGAAGACGTCTATGGCCGCGACAACTATATGCGCAAGGCAATGGAGGCGACGCGTTCCGCCCGCCAGGTCCAGAGCTGACATCGCTGCTGTCCAGCGCCTTATGCACATCAAAAACGGCCCGCTCCATTCTTCTGAGCGGGCCGTTTCCGTCTGTGCTTTGTCTTCTGCTCAGGCGGCAGCGGAGCGTTCGATCAGCGCTTCCACGAGCTCCGGTCGAAGCTCATCGAAGCTCTCGATGACGTGATTCGGTTCCAGCTGGGCGACGGGAACGTCGGAGTAGCCGAAGGGAACGCCGATGGAGGGAACGCCGGCATTGCGGGCGACGAGCATGTCGTTGAGGCTGTCGCCGATCATCACGGATCTGTCCGAAACACCGCCGGCGAGCTGGATCGTCTCGAGAAGATGAGCTGCGTTCGGCTTGCGGACGGAGAACGTGTCGCCGCCGGTAATCGCGGAGAAACGGGGGGTGAGCTGCAGCCCGTCGATCAGCCGCCGCGCCAGCCCCTCCATCTTGTTGGTGCAGACCGCGAGCCGGAAGCCGGCGCCTTCGAGGCGATCAAGTGCCGCAACCAGTCCGGGATAGGGCAGGGAAGCACCTGGCATGCCCGCTGCATAATGATCGACAAACACCTTCAAGTAGGACGGCAGGTCGCGCTCGGTCAGCGTTTCGCCGCGCAGTTCGAAGGCGCGCTGGATCATCACCTGCCCGCCATGCCCCACGAGGAAGGTCAGATCGTCGTAGCTGACGGGTGGAAGACCGGCCGTGCCGATCGTGTGGTTGAGGCTGGCAATGAGGTCGGGGGCGGTATCGACGAGGGTACCGTCGAGGTCGAAGACGACAAGAGGAGCGGTCACGGTCTGTCTTTCTGCTGGAGGTCCTGCCTGCGGAGGTAAGCGATCGATGCGACGAATGCAAATTGTCTCGCCCGCCACTTGCTCTCGATGGCTGTCGGAACGCCGAATTTGGCTTTCGCTCGTGCGTTAGGGCGTGTAAGTGTCGATCCGGAAATCCGCCGGAGAGCGGCGGGAAGCGCAAGAGGAGCGAGAGGCGGATGGACGCCCGCGAAATGAAGATCAAGGCGGCGGATACCGCTTTGTCCTATGTCGAAGACGGCATGCGGCTGGGAATTGGTACCGGGTCGACTGCGGAGGAGTTTGTTCGACTCCTCGCCGAACGCGTTGCCGACGGTCTTTCGGTTGTCGGGGTACCGACGTCCGAGCGGACTGCTCGTCTCTGCGTCGAGCTCGGCGTTCCGCTCATGTCGCTCGATGAATTGCCGGAACTCGATCTCACCATCGACGGCGCAGACGAGGTCGATGGCAAGCTGAGCCTGATCAAGGGCGGCGGTGGCGCGCTGCTTCGGGAGAAGATCGTCGCCAGCGCCTCAAGCCGCATGATTGTGATTGCCGACGAGAGCAAGGTCGTCGAAACGCTCGGCGCATTCAAGCTGCCGATCGAGGTCAATCCCTTCGGCATCGTCACCACGCGGCTTGCGGTCGAAAGGACGGCGGCGAGGCTCGGACTGTCGGGCGCCATCGAGATCCGGCGTTCCGGAGGCAGTGTCTTCACGACCGACGGCGGCCACCATATTCTCGACGCATCATTTGGCCGTATTCCTGATGCAGAGGCGCTTGCAACCGCGTTGAACGCGATTCCAGGCGTCGTGGAACAAGGCTTGTTCATAAACATGGCGTCGATTGCCATCATTGCCGGGGCGGCAGGTGTGCGGACGCTGAAAGCGGACAGTTAGACAGGAGCTATGACCACCATGACCATTTTTGCCGGCCTTGGCCGCACTCTTGCCGCAACGCTCGTTGCTTCGGCGACTTTCGCAGGGACTGTCCTGGCGCAGGACGCAACCGAAGAGCAGATCCAGGCGGCCCGCGCCGCTATGAACGCACTCGATGCCACCGCACAGTTCGATTCGATCCTACCGCAGATCGCAGAACGGCTGAAGGGCACCCTGATCCAGTCCACGCCGAACTATGGCGATCTGATCAACAAGACGGTCGACGAACAAGCGCTGGCGCTGGCGCCGCGCCGCGCCGACCTTGAGCGGGAAGTGGCCAACATCTATGCAAAGACCTTCACGGTCGATGAGTTGAAGGCAATCGCCGACTTCTACAACTCTTCCGCCGGCAAGAAGCTGCTGCAGTCGGGCCCGCTCGCCGCCCGCGAGGTCATCAAGGCAGCCGACATCTGGGCAGCCGGCATTTCCCGCGATCTTGCCGTCAACAGCGACAAGAAGCTCGAAGCCGATATCGGGGCACTGAAGCAGGCGGAAGGCCAGCAGGCGCAGTAAGCGCTGCCGGATCCCTTGCCATCTGTCGATTTTTGAAAGCCCGGAGCGATCCGGGCTTTTCATTTTGCTGCCGCACAACCTATATCACAGCCGTCGCGACTTCCGTTCGCCGCCTACCGCCTCAACATGACAGGGAGCTTCATGATGCCCGCCTTCGACTATGACCTCTTCGTGATCGGCGGTGGCTCGGGCGGCGTTCGCAGCGGCAGGCTTGCGGCCGCAATGGGCAAGAAGGTGGCGATTGCCGAGGAGTTCCGCTACGGCGGGACCTGCGTCATCCGGGGCTGCGTGCCGAAAAAGCTCTACGTCTATGCCGCGCAGTTTCACGAGCATTTCGAAGATGCCGCCGGTTTCGGCTGGGGTGTCGGCGAGACGCGGTTCGACTGGAAAAAGCTGGTTGCGGCGAAGGAGCAGGAGATCACGCGCCTGGAAGGCCTCTATCGCAAGGGGCTCGACAACGCCGGCGCCGAGATCCTCAACACGCGCGCCGTTCTGACCGGCCCGCATTCCGTCCGGCTCGCGGCGGACGACCGGTTGGTGACGGCCGAACGGATCATGATCGCCACCGGCGGCCACCCGACGCCGCACAGGGACCTGCCGGGCCACGAACTCTGCATCACCTCGAACGAAGCGTTCGACCTGCCCGAACTGCCGAAATCGATCCTGATCGCCGGAGGCGGCTACATCGCCGTCGAATTCGCGAACATCTTCCATGGGCTCGGCGTGGACACGACGCTGATCTACCGGGGCAAGGAGATCCTTTCCCGCTTCGACCAGGATATGCGCCAGGGCCTGCACAAGGCGATGACCGCCAAGGGCATCCGTATCCTGTGCGAGGATCTGCTGCAGAACGTTGCCGCGGATGCCGATGGCCGGCGCCACGTCCGCACGCTCAAGGGCGAGGATCTCGTTGTCGACCAGGTCATGCTGGCGCTGGGCCGCGTGCCGAACACGACGGACCTGGGACTGGAGGCGGCCGGCGTCGAGACCGACGCCCGGGGCGCCATCGTCGTGGACGCGTACTCCCGCACCAACGTTCCCGGCATCTTCGCGATCGGGGACGTGACAGATCGCGTGCAGCTGACGCCTGTGGCGATTCATGAGGCGATGTGCTTCATCGAGACGGAATTCCGCGGCCGGCCGACCTCTCCAGACCACGATCTGATCCCGACTGCGGTCTTCTCCCAGCCGGAGATCGGCACCGTCGGCATGAGCGAGGAGGCTGCGGCAAAGGCGTATTCGGAAATCGAGGTCTATCGCGCCGAGTTCCGGCCGATGAAGGCGACGCTTTCGGGGCGGCAGGAGCGCATGATCATGAAGATCGTCGTCAACGCCGAAGACCGCAGGGTGCTCGGCGTGCATGTGCTCGGCCATGACGCCGGCGAGATGGCCCAGCTCCTCGGCATTGCGCTCAAGGCCGGTTGCACCAAGGACGATTTCGACCGGACGATGGCCGTTCATCCGACGGCGGCGGAGGAGCTTGTGACGATGTATCAGCCGAGCTACCGAGTGAGCAACGGCCAGCGGCTGTGAAGCCGGATGCCCCGGCTATGCAAGCGGGGCATTCCAGTCTATAAGCCCGCATCCTAATGGAGGCTTGGGCTGCGCGGACAAGAACGCATGCCTCGAAACAGGTGAGTGAGATGGCACAGAATTGGAACCCGAATAGCTGGCGGCAGAAGCCGATCCAGCAGGTGCCGGACTATCCGGACGCTGCGGCGCTTGCCGCGACCGAGGAGCAGCTCGCTTCCTATCCGCCGCTGGTCTTTGCCGGCGAGGCCCGTCGCCTGAAGAGCGCGCTGGCCAATGTGGCGGAAGGCAAGGGCTTCCTGCTGCAGGGCGGCGACTGCGCCGAAAGCTTCGCCGAACACGGCGCCGACACCATCCGCGACTTCTTCCGCGCCTTCCTGCAGATGGCCGTGGTGCTGACCTTCGGCGCCCAGCAGCCGGTGGTGAAGGTTGGCCGTATCGCCGGCCAGTTCGCCAAGCCGCGCTCCTCCAATGTCGAGAAGCAGGGTGACGTGACGCTGCCGTCCTACCGCGGCGACATCATCAACGGCATCGAGTTCACCGAAGAGGCCCGCATTCCGAACCCGGAGCGCCAGATCATGGCCTACCGGCAGTCGGCAGCGACCCTGAACCTGCTGCGCGCTTTCGCCATGGGCGGTTATGCCAACCTGGAGAACGTGCATCAGTGGATGCTGGGCTTCGTCAAGGACAGCCCGCAGGCCGAGCGCTACCGCAAGCTGGCGCACCGGATCTCCGAGACGATGGACTTCATGAAGGCGATCGGCATCACCGCCGAGAACCAGCCGAGCCTGCGCGAGACTGATTTCTTCACCAGCCACGAAGCGCTGCTGCTCGGCTACGAGCAGGCGCTGACACGCGTCGACTCGACGTCGGGCGACTGGTATGCGACGTCCGGCCACATGATCTGGATCGGCGACCGCACGCGCCAGGCCGATCACGCGCATGTGGAATACTGCCGTGGCATCAAGAACCCGATCGGCCTGAAGTGCGGCCCGTCGCTGACGGCCGACGGCCTGATCGAGCTGATCGACGCGCTGAACCCGGCAAACGAAGCGGGCCGGCTGACGCTGATCTGCCGCTTCGGGCACGACAAGGTTGCAGAAAACCTTCCGCGCCTGATCCGCGCGGTGGAGCGCGAGGGCAAGAAGGTGGTCTGGTCGTGCGATCCGATGCACGGCAACACGATCACGCTCAACAACTACAAGACCCGTCCGTTCGAGCGGATCCTGTCGGAAGTCGAGAGCTTCTTCCAGATCCACCGGTCGGAGGGCACGCATCCGGGCGGCATCCATATCGAGATGACCGGCAAGGACGTGACCGAATGCACCGGCGGCGCCCGCGCGCTCTCCGGCGACGACCTGGCGGACCGCTACCACACCCATTGCGACCCGCGCCTCAACGCCGACCAGGCACTGGAACTCGCGTTCCTGCTGGCCGAGCGTCTGAAGAGCGGGCGCGACGAAAAGCGCCTTGTCGTGAACGGCTGATCGCGCTTCGTTCACGTTTTGATGCCATTCATCAATGGCATTGAAATGATTGGTGAATTCTCTGAATTTGACAGAGCCGGGTCAGCCTCCCAAGCTGGCCCGGTTTTTTATTGCGCATTGGCGGCGACGACGAGCGCGTTCAGGGGAAAGCGGGAAGGGCGATGAGCGACATACACACCGGACACTGTCTGTGCGGGGCTGTTCGTTTTCGGACAACGGGCCCGCTTCGCGACGTCGTCGCATGCCACTGCAGCCAGTGCCGGCGCCAGACCGGTCACTTCTACGCCGCGACGAACGTCGGCAATGCCAATCTCGAAATCGAAGGCGGCGACAATGTCGGCTGGTACCGCGCGAGCGATGCGGCCGGCCGAGGCTTCTGCCGGACCTGCGGCTCGGCGCTGTTCTGGAAAGCCGACGACGCGGACTATACCTCGATCATGGCCGGTGCCTTCGAGGGTCCGACGGGACTGAAGATCGCCTGCCACATCTACTGCGCCGACAAAGGTGACTATTACGAGCTCGACGACGGCGTCCCGCGATATCCGCAGAACTACCGGTAGGGGCCCGCGGCAACCGGGCGCGCCGCCGGCGCCTCGGCCCCGGGCCTGGTCAAGCCGTGCTCTTGCTGCACGGGGTTACTTGGCCGCTGCCGCCTTGATCTCGCCCATGCGGTTCCAGGCATCGAGGCCGGCGATCTTGTAGGCCTCGGCAAGGGTCGGGTAGTTGAAGGTGTTTTCGACGAAGTACTCGACGGTGCCCTTCAGGTTCAGGACGGCCTGGCCGATATGGACCAGTTCGGTCGCGCCTTCGCCGACGATGTGAACACCCAGCAGGCGGCGCGTCTTCAACGAGAAGATCAGTTTCAGCAGGCCGGAATCGAGCCCCATGATGTGACCGCGCGAGGTCTCCCGGAAGCGGGCGATGCCGCATTCGTAGGGAATGCCGCGCTCTTTGACTTCCTCCTCGGTCAATCCGCAGGTCGAGATTTCCGGCACGGCGTAGATGCCGTAGGGGAAATACTTCTGCGGCTCCTTTGCCATTGCCCCGACGGCGACGCGAGCAGCGATTCGCCCCTGTTCCATCGATGTGGAGGCAAGGCTCGGGAAGCCGACGACGTCGCCGGCGGCATAGATGTTCGGCACTGCCGTCTGGAAGGTTTCCAGATTGACCTTGAGCCGTCCGCGGTCGTCCGCCTCGAGTCCCGCGGCGGCAAGGTTCAGCGTATCGGTCGCGCCCATGCGGCCGGCAGCATAGAGCACCATGTCGGTGACGACGACGCGGCCGTTGTCGAGGGTGATGGAGCATTTTCCGCTGTCGAGCTTCTCGATCTTCTCCGCCTTGGTGCCGAGCAGAAGCTTCATGTTGCGGTCGCGCAACTGATAGGTGAAGTCTTCGACGATTTCGCGATCGATGAAATCGAGGATCGTCGACTTGGGATCGATCACGGTGACCTGCGCGTCAAGCGCGCTGAAGATCGTCGCATACTCGATGCCGATGACGCCCGCGCCGATGACCGCCAGCGAACGCGGCAGCTCTTCGATCTCCAGCAGTTCGTCGCTGTCCAGGATCGCTTTGCCGTCGAAGGGAATGCTGGCGGGGCGATAAGGCTTCGTGCCGACCGCAAGCATGATGCTCTTGCCGTTGACATGAAGGATTTCGCCGTCGTCCTTGACGACTTCCAGCGTGTCAGGCGCCAGAAAGCTCGCCTTGCCGCGAATGAGCTGGACCCGGTTGCGGGCGAACTGATGCTCGAGCACCTCGACCTCGTGGTCCAGCGTGATGAGGAGGCGGCGGCGCAGGTCCTCCGCACTGATCTCCTCCTTGACGCGGTAGGCACGGCCGTAGAAGCCGCGCTCGCGCCACCCCGTCAGGTTCAGCGCCGTCTCGCGCAGCGTCTTGGACGGGATCGTGCCGGTGTGGACGGAGACGCCGCCGACGCGCTTGCCCTGTTCGATGACGAGAACCTTGTGGCCGAGCTTGGCCGCCTGGATCGCGCCCCTGCGTCCTGCGGGGCCGCTGCCGACGACGACGAGATCAAACTGTTGCATGAGCAATTCCGAAAGCTGGAAAGAATCTATGTTGCGGTGCCGCAATATCTATACCGTCAATGTGATGGCTTAACAAAGCCTTCGCAAAGCGATCCCGGCACCGATAATTTTTGCGGTTCGACAAGTTACGGTTCTGCAAACGCAGGTGCGGGCGGGTCAGATCAGGCGCAACCCCTTCAGGCTGGCATGGCCTTCGCGGCCGATGATGATGTGGTCGTGCACGGTGATGCCAAGCGGGCGTGCCGTGTCGATGATCGTCTTGGTCATCTCGATGTCGGCGCGCGAAGGCGTTGGATCGCCGGAGGGATGGTTGTGTACGAGGATGATGGCGGTGGCCGACAGCTCCAGCGCCCGCTTTACCACCTCGCGCGGATAGACGGGGGTGTGGTCGACGGTGCCGCGCCCCTGGATTTCGTCGGCGATCAGAACGTTGCGCTTGTCGAGGAACAGCAGGCGAAACTGTTCCCGGTTCTCGTGCGCCATGGCGGCGTGGCAATAGCTGATGACCGACGACCAGGAACCCAGCACCTGCTTGTTGCGCAGTTCGCTCTTCAGCATGCGCTGCGATACCGTGGCAATCAGCTTCAGGTCGAGTGCGACCGCTTCGCCGATGCCCTTGACCTCCTGCAGGAGGGCGGGCGGCGCGCCGAGCACGCCCGAAAGCGTGCCGAAGCGCTCGAGCAGGGCTTTGGCGATCGGCTTCGTGTCGCGCCTCGGAATCAGGCGGAACAGAAGCAACTCCAGAAGCTCGTAGTCGGCAAGTGCCGTCTCGCCATGTTCGCGGAAGCGGTTGCGCAGGCGCTCGCGATGACCGTGATAATGCGCCTCGGCGGCTTCCTTCGGCGCGGGTGTCTGTGCGCCGACGATCGTCTCGCGTCGCGGCGAGCGTTCGGCGAAATGGCCACGTTCGTCGCCGTCGTTGAAAAGGGAACCGTCATATCCTGAAGACGTCTGCAACGGCTCTTCCGCCGCATTCTCTTCGCCAATGGATACGGGGTTCTTGCCCATGAGGTCCTATCCGGGAAGGCCGGGCCGGTCGAGACCGGCGGGCGAAAGGGTGAAGACTTCGCAGCCATCCGCCGTGACGCCGACGGCATGCTCGTACTGGGCCGAAAGCGAACGGTCGCGCGTGACGGCCGTCCAGCCGTCCGAAAGAACCTTCACATGCGGGCGGCCGAGATTGATCATCGGCTCGATGGTGAAGATCATGCCCTCCTTCAGCTCCGGCCCCTCGTTGGCGCTGCCGTAGTGCAGGATGTTCGGCGCGTCGTGGAACAGCTTGCCGACGCCGTGGCCGCAGAAGTCGCGAACGACGGAGCAGCGCTCGGATTCGGCGTAGCGCTGGATGGCCTCACCGATGGCGCCCGTGCGCACGCCGGGCCGGACGGCGGCGATGCCGCGCAGCAGGCACTCGTAGGTGACTTCGAGCAACCGCTCCGCCGAGCGCTTGATCTGGCCGACGGGATACATGCGGCTGGAATCGCCGTGCCAGCCGTCGAGGACATAGGTGACGTCGATGTTGACCACGTCGCCCTCGCGCAACGGCTTGTCGTTCGGAATGCCGTGGCAGACCACGTGATTGATCGAGGTGCAGGAGGACTTGGTGTAGCCGCGATAGTTAAGCGTGGCGGGAAGCGCGCCGTGATCCATGCCGAATTCGAAGACGAAGCGGTCGAGCGTGTCGGTGGAGGTTCCGGGCTTGACCAGCGGGTAGATCTCGTCGAGCGCGCGCGCCGTCAGCTGGCAGGCCTTGCGCATGCCTTCGAACGCCTCGCTGCCGTAGAGGCGGATCACGCCCGTATTCTTCATCGGCGCGGAAAAGGCTTCGATATAGGTAACCATCGTCGGTCTTTCGGTTGTTTTTCAATTTTTCATAAAACAGCGAGGGCGGCTTCGTCCATGGCGATCAGCGCATCGGGACGAATTTCGCGCGCGGAAACGGAGCATTTTACCGCATAGGCTTCGACGCCGCGCGCCATGGCCCTCTTGAAGGCGGCCGCATAGATGGGGTCGAGGTCGTCGCAGATGCGGAAGCGTTCGCAGTCGCCGCGCTGGATGAGGTAGAGCATGATCGCGCGATGGCCGCTTTCGACGACGTCGCCCAGCTCCTCCAGATGCTTGGCGCCGCGCGCAGTCGCCGTGTCGGGAAACTCGGCCACGCCGGCCTTGCGGCGAAAATGCACGTTCTTCACCTCGACATACGCCATGGGCCGGCCGGGTGCGGAGAGAAGCAGGTCGATGCGCGAATTGCGGCCGTACTTCCGCTCCCGCTGCAGGGTCGGATAGTGGGCGAGGTCGCTGACAAGCCCGGCACGAATGGCCTCCTCCGCCAGTCGGTTCGGCAGCGCCGTATTGATGCCGACGACCGTATCGTCCGCCTCGATCAGTTCGAAGCGATGGCGATATTTGCGCACGCCGTCGTGCTCGGAAAGCCAGATGCGAGAACCGGGTGCCGTAAGTCCCCGCATCGAACCGGTGTTGGGGCACGAGCCGGTGATCGCCGTGCCGTCATCGAGGATGGCGTCGAACAGGAAGCGCTTGTAGCGCTGCACGAGCGTGGCGGGAATGAGTGGCGGATCGAAGAGCATGGGATGGTAACGGATCTCTGGGGCGAAGAGGGGGGGGGCGAAGAGGGGCAGGCACGTGCGGCCGGCTGCCTCACGCCCATATAGGTGGGGAGATGTCCGGTTTCACGTTGTCCGTGCGGTCAAGCCCGGACGCGGACGTAGGACCCAGGCGCTTCCTCGATCGAGTTGAGCGAGCCACCGGGCTTTCTTGCCGGAACCTTGCGGCCGTCCAGCGCCTCGATCCAGGCGCGCCAATGCGGCCACCACGAGCCAGGCGTTTCCTTCGTCTTCTTCAGCCAGTCCTCGAACTCTCCGGTCGGCGGCCCGCCGGTCCAGAACTGGTACTTCATCCTGTCGGGCGGATTGACGACTCCGGCGATATGGCCGGAGCCCGAGAGCACATAGGTGACCTCGCCGCCAAACGCGCTGCTGCCGGCAAAGACTGACTTGGCGGGCGCGATGTGGTCTTCCCGGGTCGCGAGATTGTAGATCGGGATCGTCACGTCCTTCAGCGAAAGCTTCTTGCCCGCCAGCACCATTTCCCCGCGGCTGAGGCTGTTCTTCAGGTAGCAGTTGCGCAGATAGAAGGAATGGTTCGCCGCCGGCATGCGCGTCGAATCGGAATTCCAGTACAGCAGGTCGAAGGGCAGGGGGTCCTGGCCCTTCAGATAGCTGTTGACAAAATAGGGCCAGATCAGCTCGGACGCCCGCAGCATGTTGAACGCCGTCGCCATCTTCGAACCTTCGAGATAGCCGACCGCCGCCATACCCTGTTCGAGCGCTGCGATCTGGTCTTCGTCCGCAAACACCTTCAAATCGCCGGCGAACGTGAAATCCACCTGCGTCGTAAAAAGCGTGGCGGAGCGGATACGTCTGTCGCCTTCCTGTGCGTGCAAGGCCAGCGTCGCTGCAAGCAGGGTGCCGCCGACGCAATAGCCGACCGCGTTGACCTCTTCCTCGCCGCAGGCCTGCTTGATCGTATCGAGCGCGAAATCGATCCCTTCGCGGGCATAGGCCTCCCAATCCTTGCCGGCATGGCGTTCGTCCGGATTGACCCAGGAGATCACGAACACGGTCAGCCCTTGGTCGACCGCCCATTTGATGAAGGACTTCTGCGGGTTAAGGTCCAGGACGTAGAACTTGTTGATCCATGGCGGGCAGATCAGAAGGGGGCGCTTGAGCACTTCTTCCGTTGCCGGCTCGTACTGGATGATCTGGCAGATGTCGCTCTGGGCAATGACCTTGCCCGGCGTGATCGCCAGGTTCTCGCCGATCGCGAACTTGCTGGTGTCGGTCTGGCGCAGTTTCAGGTCGCCGCGGCCGGCGGCGATGTCCTCGGCCAGCATGCGCATGCCGCGCACGAGGTTCTCGCCGTTGCTGGCAACCGTCTCGCGATAGAGCTGCGGATTGGTGGTCACGAAGTTGGTGGGCGAAATGGCGCTGGTGATCTGGCGCACATAGAACGCCGCCTTGTGGCGGGTGTGCTCGTCCAGCCCCTCCGCATCGCTCACCATCCTCTCGGCCCAGTCCGACGTCACGAAATAGGCCTGTCGCAGAAAGTGGAAGAAGGGATTTCTGATCCAGTCCTCGTCGGCGAAGCGCTTGTCGCTTGCAGCTCTGTTGTCTTCGGGGGCTTCGATGTCCTCGCCGGCGAGCTTCTGCAGCGTGCGCGACCAGATGCCGAAGTAGCTCCCGAGCAGGTGCGTCTGCGCCTCCAGCGTGCGGCGTGGATCGGAAAGCCAGTATTCGGAGACTTTCGACAGGGTCTTGACCATGTCGACCATGGGGTCGGCGAGCGTATCGACCTTCTCGCCGCGTTCGCGCGGCGCCAGCCAGGCAGACGCAGCCTTGCCCAGCTGTTCGACGGTGCGGGCGAAATTGACAGCGAGCGCCTCGGGATTCTTGACCACGTAGGGCTCGATCGTCTTGGGGTCGAAACCGCCAAAGCCGGTGGTCTCGCGTGTGTCGCCGTTCTTGTCCTGGCTCACCCCGTTTCCTCCGGATTTTGTTGTTAGTTCCGTTTTTACATCCTGCCGGAAAAAGATTACAAGGGCCATAAAGCTTTTTGTCGGCCGCACTTTTTGGGTGGCCGTCCGGGCGGCAATGAGGCCGCACCGGAGAGGGATGGTTTGCTGCGCGGGGCAGGACGGGAATGGCGTTTGAATTCGGAAAACTGGCTGCTGCGATCCTCATTGGCGGTCTGAGCGGCACCATCATCTCCGGATGCACGTCCGCGAGCTCGCCGTCGCAGACCGCAGTGGTCAATCCCGGTGCCGACCGCTCGCCGACGTATCCCGATATCACCGCTCCCGTGCATGCTGCGACCCAGCAGATGAGCAACGAGGAAGCCCAGAAGATCAGCGCACGCGTCAGCGCTCTGGCAGCGCAGCGCCGGGCCGGAACGATCTCGGACGCGGAGTATCGTCGCGTGCTGCTCGAGATGGATGCGCTTGCGACGAATCACGGCGCCGAGACGCTGAAAGAAATCCAGAATTAGCGCTTGCCTTTGCCTCCGATTGGACGCATTGGCTTGAATGGTCCCAAGGACTGGTTCGGAGGCGCGAAGTGTCATCAAATCGGACATATTCGCCCCTATCCGAACTGTAAGGAATCGCGCGAAAGGGCGCAGCGTCCGATCGATGGACGACTGTTGCGTCGCGCCAAACGAGGTCGAAGATGGAAGAGTTTCACAAGGTCCGGCGACTGCCGCCGTATGTTTTCGAACAGGTCAACCGTTTGAAAGCAAGCGCGCGAGCGGGCGGCGCCGACATCATCGACCTCGGCATGGGCAATCCCGACCTTCCGACGCCGAAGGCGATCGTCGACAAGCTCTGCGAGGTCGTTCAGGACCCGCGCACCCACCGCTATTCCGCCTCGAAGGGCATTCCCGGCCTGCGCCGCGCGCAAGCGTCCTACTATGCGCGCCGCTTCGGCGTGAAGCTCAATCCCGACACCCAGGTCGTGGCGACCTTGGGTTCCAAGGAAGGCTTCGCCAACATGGCGCAGGCGATCACCGCTCCCGGCGACGTCATCCTCTGCCCGAATCCGACCTATCCGATCCACGCCTTCGGCTTTCTGATGGCGGGCGGCGTGATCCGTTCCCTCTCGGTCGAACCCGATGAGAGTTTCTTCGGGCCGCTCGAGCGTGCCGTGCGCCACTCTATCCCCAAGCCGCTGGCGCTGATCCTGAACTACCCGTCGAACCCGACCGCGCATGTGGCGACACTCGATTTCTACAAGGACGTGGTCGCCTTTGCGAAGAAGCACGACATCATCGTCCTTTCGGATCTCGCCTATTCCGAGATCTACTTCGACGACGCGCCGCCGCCGTCCGTGCTGCAGGTTCCGGGCGCAATCGACATCACCGTCGAGTTCACCTCCATGTCCAAGACCTTCTCCATGCCCGGCTGGCGCATGGGCTTTGCCGTCGGCAACGAGCGCCTTATCGCGGCACTGACCCGCGTGAAATCCTATCTCGACTACGGCGCGTTCACGCCGATTCAGGTTGCGGCCACGCATGCGCTCAACGGCGACGGCTCGGACATTGCCGAGGTGCGCAACATCTACAAGCGTCGCCGCGACGTGATGGTCGACACCTTCGGCAAGGCCGGATTCGAGGTGCCGCCGCCGGCGGCGACCATGTTCGCATGGGCCAAGATCCCCGAAAAGTTCCGCCATCTCGGCAGCCTCGAATTCTCCAAGCTCTTGGTCGAGAAGGCCGACGTGGCCGTGGCGCCGGGCATCGGCTTCGGCGAGCAGGGCGATGACTATGTCCGCCTGGCGCTGGTGGAGAACGAACACCGCATCCGCCAGGCGGCGCGCAACATCAAGCGCTTCCTGTCGTCGGCGGACGAGACGATGCATAACGTTATCTCGCTCAACGCGCACCGCTGACCCTTCTTCGCCCGCCGGTGTTCTGCCGGTGGGCACAAACTTACATCGATAGGACTTTTCATCATGGCTGATGCCCTCAAAATCGGCATAGCGGGCTTGGGGACCGTTGGGGCCTCGCTCGCACGCATTCTCGTCGAGCGCCGGGAAACGCTGGCGGCGACATGCGGACGTCCGATAGAGATCGTCGCCGTGAGCGCCCGCGATCGTACGCGCGATCGCGGCGTCGACCTTTCGCGGGTCGCATGGTTCGACGATGCCGTGGCGCTGGCCGAAAACCCGCAGATCGACGTTTTCGTAGAACTGATGGGCGGGGCGGGCGATCCGGCCTACGCCGCCGTGAAGACTGCCCTTTCGCGCGGGGTGCACGTGGTGACGGCCAACAAGGCGCTGCTGGCCGCACACGGTGTGGAACTGGCAACCATTGCCGAGGAGCGCGGCTGCCTCCTGAACTACGAGGCGGCTGTCGCCGGCGGCATTCCCGTCATCAAGGCGCTGCGTGAATCGCTGACCGGCAATACCATTTCGCGCATCTACGGCATCATGAACGGCACCTGCAACTACATCCTGACCAAGATGGAGAAGGAAGGCCTCGGCTTTGCCGAATGCCTCCGGGAGGCGCAGCGGCTGGGCTACGCCGAAGCCGATCCGGCCTTCGACATCGAGGGCAACGACACTGCCCACAAGCTGTCGATCCTGACCACGCTTGCCTTCGGCAACAGGATCGCGGCGGACGACATCTATCTCGAAGGAATCAGCAACATTTCGATCGACGACATCCGCGCGGCCGCCGATCTCGGCTACCGTATCAAGCTGCTGGGCGTGGCGCAGCGCACCGATACCGGTATCGAGCAGCGCGTTCATCCCACCATGGTGCCGATCGAATCCGAGATCGCGCAGGTCGACGGCGTCACCAATGCGGTGGCGATCGAGGCTGATATCCTCGGCGAACTGCTGATGGTCGGCCCCGGCGCCGGCGGCAACGCGACGGCCTCCGCCGTGCTTGGCGACATCGCCGATATCGCCAAGAGCCGTCCCGGGGCGCAGATGGTGCCGGTGCTCGGGCGTCCGGCTGCCACGCTCGAACCCTACAAGCGCGCGCAGATCCGCAAGCATCACGGCGGTTACTTCATCCGCATGACGGTGGAGGACAGGGCAGGGGTGTTCGCCAACGTCGCCGGTCACATGGCCGAAAACGGCATCTCGCTGGAATCGATCGTGCAGCATTCGAAGCACCACACAGAGGCAGCCGAACCGAAGACCATCATCCTCGTCACCCACGCGACGATGGAGGACAGCGTGCGGCGCGCGGTAGCGGCGATCACCCGGGAAGGCTATCTTGCCGGCGAACCGCAGGTGATCCGCATCGAACGGCCGAAGGCCGCCTGAACCCAGGCGGCGTACGTCCCGCCAGCCAATATCCCTCGTGCCCCGCCCGGTGCATGCCAAGGAGACCGATGAGCCAGGAGGTCGATCCCGTCCAGCGCGCCTTTCTCGGTGTCGAGCGATCGGCAACCGGGCAGAAATGGCTGGCACGGCTAGATCAGGCGGGTGAGAACCGGGCGCTGGCGATGAGCCAGAGCCTCGGCATACCCGACCTGATTTCCCGCGTCCTTGCCGGACGCGGCGTCGGCTATGACGAGGCGCTGGAGTTCCTGGATCCTACGCTCCGCCGGCTGATGCCCGATCCCTATCGCATGACCGATTGCGAGGCGGCGGCGGAGCGGATCGCGGCTGCGATCGCGCGGCGGGAGAGGGTAGCGATCTTCGGCGACTATGACGTCGACGGCGCCTGTGCCTCCGCGATCCTCTACCGTTTCGTCCGCCATTTCGACGTCGATTGCGAAATCTATATTCCCGATCGCATCTTCGAAGGCTACGGGCCCAATCCGCAAGCGATCGACACGCTGATCGAGCGTGGCGCCAGGCTGATCGTCACTGTCGACTGCGGTTCGACCAGTTTCGATTCCATTGGGCATGCCAGCAAGCGCGGCATCGACGTCGTCGTGCTCGATCACCATCAGGTCGGGCAGGATCTGCCGAAATGCGCAGCCCTGGTGAACCCGAACCGGGAGGACGATCTCTCCGGGTTAGGCTACCTCTGCGCCGCCGGCGTCGTCTTCCTGGTGCTGGTGGCGCTGCAGAGGCTGCTTCGCCGCCGCGATCCGCGTGCGGGCGAACTCGATCTTCTGGCGATGCTTGATCTCGTGGCGCTGGCCACCGTCTGCGACGTGGTCCCGCTGAAGGGGCTGAACCGCGCCTACGTCGTCAAGGGGCTTGTCGCTGCACGCCATCTCGGCAATCCGGGACTGGCCGCCCTCGTCAAGCAGGCGGGCATCGGCGGGCCGATCACCCCCTATCACTTCGGCTTCATGGTCGGACCGCGGATCAATGCCGGCGGGCGCATCGGTGACGCCGCGCTCGGTAGCCGGTTGCTGACGCTGGACGACGCCTCGCAGGCCGAAGCGATTGCAATCCAGCTCGACGGCCTGAACCGTGAACGCCAGGCGCTCGAAGTGGCGATGCTGGCGGAGGCCGAAGCCGAGGCGAGCGCCGAATACGGTTCCGGCGAAAACGCGGCGGTCATCCTGACGGCGCGCGAAGGCTGGCATCCTGGCGTGGTCGGCCTGTTGGCCTCGCGCCTCAAGGATCGCTTCCATCGGCCGGCCTTTGCCATTGCCTTCGATCCCAACGGCAAGGGCACCGGCTCCGGCCGCTCGATCAGCGGCTTCGATCTCGGCCGCATGGTGCGCGCGGCCGTGGACGAGGGGCTTCTCGTCAAGGGGGGCGGCCACGGCATGGCGGCCGGCCTGACAGTCGAGCGCGCTCAGCTTGGCAGGCTGCGGAGCTTCTTCGAGGAACGGGCGGAAAAGACGGTGCGCGAACTGACGGCGACCCGCACGATGAAGATCGACGGCGCGCTGTCGGCCGCAGGCACGACGGTCGCGCTGGCCGAACAGCTGGAGCAGGCAGGCCCGTACGGCTCCGGTCATCCGCAGCCCGTCTTCGCCCTTGCCGCCCATCGCTTGCTGGACGCGCGACAGGTCGGCGTGAACCACCTCAAGCTGACGCTGGAAGGCCCCGACAGGGGACGGATCGAGGCCATGGCGTTTCGCGCCGTCGACGCCCCGCTCGGCGCCTTCTGCCTCGCCCGCCGTGGGCAACTCATGCACGTGGCCGGCTCGGTCTCCGCCGACCAGTGGCAGGGAAGCCGGCGCGTCCAGTTCCGCGTCAGTGATGCCGCCGAGGCGTTTTAAAGCATCTCGCGCACAACAAGGCCCTGGGGTGTGCTGCCCGGAACATCTGACGCGGTTTTCGGATGGAAATGATTTCGGCACTGACTGGTACGCCCAACGGGAATCGAACCCGTGTTTTCGCCGTGAGAGGGCGATGTCCTGACCGCTAGACGATGGGCGCTTCGCTTCTTGAGATATAGGGACTTGCGATTCGTACGACAAGGTCACCGCTTGCGCAGTCTAAGATTCGCACTTTTATCCGAAAGGTGGAACGGGTGAAGTGTAGAGAGTGGCACGCCCTAGGGGAGTCGAACCCCTCTTTTCAGAATGAAAATCTGACGTCCTAACCGATAGACGAAGGGCGCGTGCGGTGGGCGTCTTCTACTCAGGGCGGCGGCTGCACGCAAGACGTAAAATGATGATTCGGCAAATTTTTTCGGGTGCTGTGGATGAGTGGGATCTCGGCTGCCGAGCAGCCGGCGCGCATCCACAAGGGCGATGGCAGATGCCCTTACCATTGTGCCGGAATGTTGATGACGAGATGCAGCCGGACGTCGGTGGAGCCATGGAGAGGCAGTCGGCGCGCAACCTGCCAGAGATCGTTTACGCGAACGACGGCCAAAAAGAACAGGCGAATTTTTCGAGGAAGGGTGGCACGCCCTAGGGGAGTCGAACCCCTCTTTTCAGAATGAAAATCTGACGTCCTAACCGATAGACGAAGGGCGCGTGCGATGGGCGTCTTCTACTCAGGCGAGCCTGTTTGCGCAAGGCGAAAAATGGGAAAACGGCGAATTTATTCACAGCTCCGAATGGCATGGAACGGACAAGGCTTCGCCGCGGTAATGCGCATAAAATCAGAGGCTTGTTGGAACGAGGTGGCACGCCCTAGGGGAGTCGAACCCCTCTTTTCAGAATGAAAATCTGACGTCCTAACCGATAGACGAAGGGCGCGTGCGGGGCGGTTTATAGAGGGCGAATCCCGGTTCGGCAAGCGCCAATCGCCGCAAATGTCAAAAAATCTTCACACGCGTGAAGATGTGGTGCGGAAATGGGGATTCGTTTTTTATTTCAATCGTTTACGCAATCAAAGTGTTGATCCGCCCCGCTTCGGCCGGATCCCTGATCGTCGATTGGAATGACGGACGAATTCCGGGAAGGGAACCGACGAGAGGCAGCACCCGCGGCAAGGCGAATCCTGTACGATCGGATTTGATTGTGTCTGAAGATCATTTGTAGTGGAACAGCACGGCACCGCGATTCGATGCGCCGATGTCATTTACGCTTGCCGCGGCATCTCCAGTTCCAGTCGCGTTCCGGACCGATGTCGATATGCACCGATTCCGTATGGCAGTAGGTGCCGACGCCACCGCGGCCGGGCATGGAGCGAAGGTATTCGGCCAGTTCCCAGCGACTGACGCCGGCGATCTGGATGTCGGCCGCCTCGCAGCGCGTGTGCAGCGACTGCTTGGCCCGGTTGCCCTTTATCGGGCGGACGCCGGACGTGACGATGACCGGCTTGCCATAGTGCTGCTCGATCGATTTCAGCGTGGCAAGCAGCTGCGGCTTGAAGCAGCCGGTATTGACCTTCTCCGTCTGCAGCCAGAGACCGTTGGGCGACAGCCGCGCCAGTCCTGCAAGCGACGCGACCTCGGTGATGCCGTTGTCCGCGCCGCCGTCGTCCGATCCGTCTTCCTCGACTTCG
Source organism: Rhizobium subbaraonis (assembly GCF_900220975.1). Lineage (GTDB taxonomy): Bacteria > Pseudomonadota > Alphaproteobacteria > Rhizobiales > Rhizobiaceae > Mycoplana > Mycoplana subbaraonis. Next base: position 153,392 of record NZ_OBQD01000005.1, read on the forward strand.
GAATGATCGTTGGGTGCTGCCGTCACTGCCGCGGCGACGCCGGGCAGGGCGGGCTGGCCGAGGGATGCCGTCTGATAGGACCCGGCCGTCTCCCGGTTGAGCACGGGGGGCTTCTGGTTCGCCGTCCTGCCGTTTTCGACGGCGGCCGGCGATTTTCGCTTCGCCGCAAAGAGAGCGGCAAGCGTCAGCGGCTTGCCGGTGTCGTTGCCGGCAGGCTGCCCTTGCGGAATCGCGCCAAGCGCTGCGGCCGGCTGTGCCTGCGCGAACGCCTGCTCGGCGGCGCTCTGCCTGGGTTCAGCGGCAAGTGCGGAGCGCACGCTGGTCGGCAGCGGCACCCGGTCCGGCACCAGAGATGCCTCGTCGTCCGAAAGGGAAGAGGGCATGGAGCCCATCGGAAACGCCTCGCCGGCGCTGGATGTCGGATTGGCGCCGTAGAGATTGCCGATTGCCGGGCTCGCGCTCGGTGCACCGGCGATCGTCCCGGACTGCGCCGCCCCGGCGTTCGACGACGCGTAGATGCTCGTCTGGTTGGCGTTGACCTGGGCCGGCTGCATGATGACGTCGCCGAGGTTGGCCGGTGTCTCTCCGTCATCTCCGGTCTTTTGCGTCGCTGCTGGAGTATCCTCGCCGCCTGAAGCGGCCGCTGCAACCATGGGGTCGCGATATCCCGACGCCGCCTCTTCGCCGCCGTCCGGCTTTGCCCCCTGCAGGACGGCAGCGTCCACCGCCGTACCGTCGTCATCGGAGCGCATGTCGCCGGTTGCCGAGACGCAGCCCGAGAGGGCCAAGGCGGAGACTGCGATCAGCAAACCGCTTCGCGTCCGTTTGAGTTTGTCGCCCATTCTGCGTGTGAACAGCAAATTGGATCCCCGATTCATTCTGGCGGTCAGCCCGAGGGAGGGCCTGCCCGCATTCGGGAGAAAGCCGGCTTCCATTTGGAAGTGGCATCTTCCCGCCACCCGCATCAAGCGGACGGTGTCTGAGATTGCCCTGACAAAAGCGTCTGAGCGGCGCTGTATCTCCTCCCCCGAGAACCGCCTTCGCCGCCGGCGCCAAGAATTGGGGCAAAAGGCGGCGAAACCGTGGTCGATTGAGCGCAATCATTGCAAAAAGACGGCGCCGCCACCCAGAATAGGTTGATTTCGGCGCGATCCGTCCGCAACGGCGTGCGTTCCGTCACCGGTCCTAACGGCCAGGCGTTGCGTGAGGCTTACCAGCTGCCGGTGTTCGGCATCGAGGCCCAAGGCTCGGCCGGGGCCAGGTTCGCGCCTTTCTGAAGGATTTCGATCGAGATCCCGTCCGGCGACCGAACGAATGCCATGTGGCCGTCGCGCGGCGGCCGATTGATGGTGACGCCGTTGTCCAGCAGGTGCTGGCAGAAACCGTAGATGTCGTCGACCTCATAGGCGAGGTGTCCGAAGTTGCGACCGCCGGTGTATTCTTCTGTATCCCAGTTGTACGTCAGCTCGATACAGGGTGCGGCATTCTGCTTGACATTCTCCACGTCCTCGGGCGCGGCGAGGAAGATCAGGGTGAAGCGTCCCTTCTCGTTGTCTATGCGTCGCGTTTCGACGAGACCGAACAGGTCGCGATAGAAATGCAGCGACTGCTCGATATTGTTCACCCGGACCATCGTGTGGAGAAAGCGCATCTTGGTATCCTCGCCTGAAAGAACGAATCTGCGCGGGAAGATAGGAGTTTGTCAGCCAGAGGCAAGCCTCGGCGGCTATAACGGGATCGGGCAAAACTTTTTACGGAGGCTTGCCCAATCGTAACGGGACGATGTTATTCTGATCATCAAGAATCAGTTAACCGTAATTCATGTGACGCGTAATCGAGGGGCTGAGCAGATCATGACGGACAGGATATCGACGAAGGACGTCGCACAGCACGATGAGCAGGGTGGCGATGCCGTCGATCTGATCGAGATTACCGGCGTGATCAAATGGTTCGACGTCGCCAAGGGCTTCGGCTTCATCGTTCCCGACAACGGCATGCAGGACGTGCTGGTTCACGTCACCTGCCTGCGGCGCGACGGCCACCAGACCGTGCTGGAAGGAACGCGCGTCGTCGCCCTCATCCAGCGGCGCGAGCGCGGCTACCAGGCCTTCCGCATCCTCTCTATGGACCAGTCGACCGCGGTGCATCCCTCGCAGATGCCGCCGGTCAAGACCCATGTGCAGGTGACCCCGTCCAGCGGGCTTGAGCGCGTGCTGGTCAAATGGTTCAACCGGACAAAGGGCTTCGGGTTCCTGACGCGCGGCGAGGGGACGGAAGACATCTTCATCCACATGGAGACGCTGCGCCGCTTCGGACTCACCGAACTGCGTCCTGGCCAGGTCGTGCTGGTCCGCTTCGGCGACGGCGAGAAGGGCCTGATGGCTGCGGAGATCCATCCCGACAATCCGCTTCCGGGCAACCGGGCACATTGACGGCGGCCCGACGATGGCTGCCGGACCTTTCTTGTCTCTCTCGCGCATCGGCAGCGTCCTCGTGGCGCTTTTTTTGTTGCTGGTCGGCGCAAGCGTCGCGACAGCCGACGAGAACTTTGAGCAAGGGCCGCTGACCATCGTCACGGCAAAAGGCAAACAGCACGCCTTCACGGTGGAACTGGCACTGACGCCGCGCCAGCGCTCTCAGGGACTGATGGACCGGCGTGAAATGGCAGCAGATCGCGGCATGCTTTTCGACTTTGGGGAAACCCGGCAGGTCCTGATGTGGATGAAAAACACCTATCTGCCGCTGGATATGCTTTTTATCGATGGCAAGGGCACGATTCGCACGATCCGGGAAAACGCCGAGCCGCTTTCGGAGGCGATCATCGATTCGCGCGTGCCGGTCGCCTACGTCCTCGAACTGAACGGCGGAACGGTCCGCAAGCTCGGCATCCGCACCGGTGACACGGTCGAAAGCCCCGTCATAGGCAAGGTCGGCGGGACACCTTGACGCCGGCAACGCGCCATCACGGCATTGTGACATTTTCGCCGGCGGCCGAATCCCTGTAAGAGGCGGCCGAACGATACGGCAGTGAGGACGGACATGGCGGCGCGCGATCGATATTCCAGGAAGCTCGAATGTTCGAAATGCGGCCGCAGCGGGTTTGCCGAGGCATCGGAGGACGACGATCCGCGGCGCAAGAACCCCGGCTTTCAGGTCGACGAGATGCCGGCCGGTTTTTCCGTCGAGCGTCCGTCGAACGACCCGGCCAAGTTCATGGTGCGTTGCCGTTGCGGCAATGTGTTCGCGTTCCGGCAGAAGACCTACTATCCTCCGGGAGGCGAGCCGTCCTAGGCGAACAGGCCCGATGCGGCAGAGGGGGCTCTATGTTCCATTTTGCCGTCAGCATGAAAAGCGGTAACGACAAGGCAGACACTTCGATGATCCTTCGCACTTTCCACGCCATCCTGACCTTGTTCGTCGCCTTGGCCTTTACGGCAAATGCTTTTGCGGCGGAGTTCAAGCACCCCGGCCTGATCAATTCCAGCGGTCGCCTCAATGCGCTGTCGCGGCTGGAGAAAGAAAGCCGTGCGTCCGACCGCAAGCAGAGCTACTACGGCCTTCTCGACAAGGACAAGCGCTTCTCGGTCGACTACCAGCCTGCTCCGATGGATTATGTCATCGTCACCGCGCGCGGTATGAACCCGATGGAACGGCGCTTTCGCAACGACATGATCGCGGCCTATTTCACGGCGCTGCGCTGGGTCAAGACCGGCGACAACCGGTATCGCGCCAAGTCCATCGAGATCATGAATGCATGGGCCGACAAGTTCGTGGCTCTCGATCGCGAGAAGGGAACCTGGAAGGGGCAGATCCGGCTGGAAGCGGCATGGGCCGTGCCGATCTGGGCGAATGCGGCCGAGATCATTCTCTATTACAAGCACCCCTATGGAAATCCGGGACCGGAATGGCGCAATGGCGACGTCAAGAAGTTCCGCGCATTTCTGGGGCGCCTGCACGTTCAAATCGGCGAGGCGCGTGACAGGGTCGACAATCAGGGGGTCGCGACCGCGCTTGCCGACATGTCGTTTGGCGTCTTTACCAACGACCGTCGGCTCTACGAGGCCGGGCTGGCACGCGCGCGCAATCTGATGCCGCAGATCATCTCCGACGACGGCGAAGTCAAGGAACTGCGCAAGAGCGATTGCGTGCATCCGCAGTATTCGCTCATAGGCCTGACGCAGGCAGCGCAGATCGAGATGAACCAGACGGGCAAAAGCACGCTGATCGACGCCCGGCGTCCGGGCAGCAGCGAGCCGATGCTCGCCAGCGGCATCGAATACATGGCGCGCGCCCTGACCGACGGAACGGATGCCCGGGACTGCCGGACCGGCCGGTTGATCGACGGCTACGCCCCGATCGCCAAGAAGATGTATGCCAACGACAACAAGGCGCCGATGAAACAACTGGACAAGGCGATGTCGACGGTCCCCCAGCGCATGTCGGGCCTGTTTCCGGAGGCCGCCGAGGTCACCCATGGCGAAGGCGTTCAATAGCGATTGGCCTTCGGCGGGCAGAGGCAGCGTTTCCATCCGCGGGAGTGGCGCGCCGCGCGCCGCCAAGCGCACGGATGTGGGTCGCCTGTCGGCCCGCGCCCGTCGCTGCAGATAACCATTCATGCGGCCTTGTGCTCGACGCCATCGACCAATTTCTGGCGAGGCAGTAAACAAGCCCCTGTTGCGACGACTGCTTGAACCTGCCCAATTTTCCAAAGCTTCCGCGTCGCTGTCGGTCCGCGTTGCTATCAATCCGCGTTGCGTTCGTCCGTATCGGCAATGAGGCGGTAGCCGACGCCGGGTTCGGTCTGGACGATGCGCGGTTGGCCGGGGTCGCGCTCGATCTTCTGGCGAAGCTGACCGATGAAGACGCGCAGGTAGTGCAGGTCTTCCGCGTGTGCGGGTCCCCAGACCGATGTCAGCAGGGTGCGGTGCGTGACGACCCGGCCGGCATGGTGGGCAAGCAGTGCGAGAAGCTCGTATTCCTTCGGCGTCAGGCGAATAGTGGCACCGTCGCGTGCGACCATCCGAAGCGCAGGGTCGACCGTCAGGCCGTCGGCGGTGACCGGTGCCGGCGGGGCATCGGGCCTGCCACGGTGGCGCATCGCGCTGCGGATGCGGGCCGTCAGTTCGCCGATGCCGAAAGGTTTCTCCACATAATCGTCGGCGCCAAGGTCAAGGGCCGCGATCTTTTCGCTTTCCCGGTCGCGTGCGGACAGGATGATGATCGGCACTGTCGACCAGCCGCGCAGGCTGGCGATGACGTCCTTTCCATCCATGTCCGGCAGACCGAGGTCGAGTATGACGAGATCGGGTGCGCCGGTGGCGACAGCCTTGACGGCATCCGCGCCGTTTTCGGCCTCCACCACGTCATAGCCTGCCGCCGTCAGCGCCGGGCGGAGGAAGCGTCGGATCTGGGGTTCGTCGTCGACGACGAGAATGCGGCCAAGCGTCATCGTTCTTCTTTTCTCGCCGCCGCGTCACCTGCGGGAAAGCGCATGACGATGCGGGTACCAAGCCTGTTGGCGGCCGGGCTTTCCGCATGAATATGCCCGCCCATCGCCTCGACGAAGCCGCGCGCAATGGAAAGGCCCAATCCCGTCCCGGGCGCGCGCCCGTCCGAATTCGAGCGACGATAGAATTTCTCGAAGATTCGGTCGAGGTCCTCGGTGGGTATTCCCCTGCCACGGTCGGTCACGGAGATCGTGACTTCCCGCCCGTTCTGCTGCGCATCCACGTCCACCGCTTCGCCAGCGCCATATTTGGCGGCGTTGTCGAGCAGGTTGAACAGAACCTGCCCGAGCAGGATCGCGTCTCCCCGAATCACCGGCAGGTCGGGGCCGACGCTCGTCGAGAACGGCTGGGCCGGAAAATACCTGCGTGCCCTTGCGACGGAGGTGCGGATTACGTCTGCGACGTCCACCCAATCCCGACTTGCGACCAGCGTGCCGGTCGCGATGCGCGTCATGTCGAGAAGATTGGCGACGAAACGGCTGAGGCGCGCGCCTTCCTCCTCGATGGACTGCAGCAGGTCGTCACGGCTTTCCGGCGGCATGCGCTCGCCATACTCGCGCAGGCTCGTCACCGCACCGGTAATGGTTGCCAGTGGCGTGCGCAGGTCGTGCGAGATCGAGGAAAGCAGCGCCTCCCGGTAGCGTTCGCTCTCCTGCCGTGCGGCGTGTTTTGCGCTTTCGGAGGTGAGGCGGGCGCGGTCGATGGCGGTGGCCGCCTGGTCGAGGATCGCGGCCAGCATGCGCTCAGAGCCGGAATCCAGCCCGTCCTGCCCGAACTCGTAGCCGCACACCCCGACGCTCCCGTGAGGGCTGGTCAATGGCCTGAACTGAAAACCGCAAGTGGGCAAGGTGCCAGTGCCGGCGCCGGCCGCCTCCTTGTGTTCGTTCGCCCAGCGGGCCGCCGCAAGTTCGCCGACGCCGAGCTCCGTGTCGGGGGGCCAGGCGGCCACCATTTCCAGCTCGGTGCCCCGCGGCATGAGCAGGACGACGTTGCGCCGGATGCTGGCGTGCAACTGCGTGACGCAGGCCCAGAGCACGTCGTCGGAATTGGCCGTGCCGGTCAGCTTGCGGGAGAAATCGTAGAGCGCCTGAACGGCAGCGGCGCGCCGGCGCGCCGAACGGGCCTGGTCGCGAATGCGGGAGGCGAGGCTGCCGGCAAGGACGGCCGCGGCCACGAAGACGCACAGTGCGAAGACTTCGTGCGGAGAGGCTATCGTGAAGGTGTAGAGCGGCGGGATGAAGAAGAAATTATAGGTGAGCGCCGACAGTAGGGCCGCCAGCAGCGCCGCGGCAAAGCCGGCATAGGCGGCTGCTCCGAGTACGGCAAGAAGAAACACCAGCGAGATGTTGGGCAGTTCCGTGTAACGGTCGATAACGACGCCGAGCGCTGTCGCAGGCGTAACGAAAAGAAATGCGGCACCGAGCGATTTCGCAAATGTTGAGAAGCGTGGGCGCAGGCGCACTGGGGGAGCCGGGCGCTGCGGACGGCCGTCCGGCATCACCAGATATAGACCGATTGCGCTCGCCTCCCTCGTCAGCGCATCGGCCAGGCCGGAACGGAGCGGGTGATGGAACCACGCCCTTTTCTGCGCGCCGATGACGATCTGCGTGGCATGTTCGCGCCGTGCCAATTGGAGGATCTCGGCCACGAAATCGTTGCCCGCCACATGCTTCGTTTCCGCGCCGAGACGCGCGGCCAGGCGAAACAGGTCATCGATCCGCCGCAGGCTGTTTTCGTCTATCGTTTCCCGATCGGCGCGCGCGATGCTGGCCACGGTCCATGGTGCGTTCAGTCCGGCAGCCAGGCGGCTCGCCACGCGGATGACCTTTTCGGACAGCGCGTCCGGGCCGATGCAGACGAGCAGCCGCTCGCCGGTCGCCCACGGACCCTCGATGGCGTTCTGGCGCAGGTAGTCGACCATCTGGTCGTCGACCCGGTCGGCGGCCCGGCGCAGCGCAAGCTCGCGCAACGCCGTGAGATTTCCCAGTCGAAAGAAGCGTTCGACGGCGTGGCGCGCGTTCTCCGGCAGATAGATCTTGCCTTCGTTCAGTCGGCTGATCAGTTCCGCTGGCGACAGGTCCACCAGCAGCACCTCGTCCGCACGCTTCAGCACGATATCGGGCACGCGTTCGCGCACAGTGACGCCGGTGATCTGCGCGACGAGGTCGGACAGGCTCTCCAGATGCTGGATATTGAGCGCCGTCCATACGTCGATCCCGGCTGCCAGTAGCTCCTCGATGTCCTGAAACCGCTTGGGGTGACGCAGGCCGTCCGGGTTCGAATGTGCCAACTCGTCGACGATAAGGACCTGCGGATGGCGCGCTAGGGCGGCATCGAGGTCGAATTCCTCGAGCGTCCGGCCATGATAGGGCATGCGCAGGCGGGCAAGCACCTCGAGTCCATCGAGAAGAGAGGAGGTTTCGTCCCGCCCGTGCGTCTCCACCAGGCCCACAACGATGTCCGCGCCGTCGCGCTTCAGGCGCTGGGCGCGGCTCAGCATCGAATAGGTTTTGCCTACGCCGGGTGCGGCCCCGAGGAAAATCGTCAGCTTGCCCCGCCGGTCCTTCTCCGCCAGGGCAAGCAGCGCATCGGGGTCGGCGCGCAATGGGTCGTCTCGTTGGTCTGCCGGCATCTCAACTCTTCAGCGCATCCAGCGCCAGATTGAGTTCTAGCACATTCACCCGCGGTTCGCCGATGAAACCTAATGCACGGTTGTCGATGTGGTCGAGGACAATCGCGCGGAGGGCCTCCGGCTCAAGACCGCGGGTGCGTGCCACCCGATCCACCTGTGCGGCAGCAAATTCCGGCGAGATATGCGGATCCAGACCGGATCCGGACGTTGTCGCAGCGTCGGCCGGAATAGCGCCTGCGACACCCGCTTCGCGCAGACGCTGAACCTCGCCCGTGACGCGGTCGCGCAGCTTGACCGAGGTGGTGCCGAGGTTGGAGCCGGAGGAGGCGGAGGCGTTATAGGCCTCCGGCCCGGTGGCGGAAGGCCGCGGCCAGAAATAGCGATCGCTCGCGAAATTCTGGCCGATAAGGGCTGATCCGACGACCGTTTCGCCGCGTCGGACAAGCGAGCCGTCGGCCTGTGCGGGAAACAGGGCTTGCCCGAGGCCGGTGACGGCGAGCGGAAAGCAGAGGCCGGTCACCAGAGTGAAGAAGGTGATCGTGACGAGGGCGGGGCGGAGTTGATTGAGCATGACTACACCAGATGAAGACTTGAAACGGCCATGTCGATGACCTTGATGCCGGCGAACGGCAGCAACAGGCCGCCGAGGCCATAGATGAAGAGGTTGCGGCGCAGGAGCGCGGCTGCGCCGGCCGGACGGTAGGCGACGCCCTTCAGGGCCAGCGGTATGAGCGCGATGATGATGAGGGCGTTGAAGATGACGGCCGACAGGATCGCCGACTGGGGCGAGGCGAGACCCATGATGTTGAGGCCGCCCAAGGCCGGATAGGTGGCGACGAACAACGCCGGAATGATTGCGAAATACTTGGCGACGTCGTTGGCGATCGAGAAGGTCGTCAGCGAGCCGCGCGTCATCAGCAGCTGCTTTCCGATCTCGACGATCTCGATCAGCTTGGTCGGGCTCGAATCGAGGTCGACCATGTTGGCGGCCTCGCGAGCGGCTTGCGTGCCCGTCTGCATCGCGACGCCGACATCGGCCTGGGCGAGTGCCGGTGCGTCGTTGGTGCCGTCGCCGCACATGGCGATCAAGCGGCCGCCCTGCTGTTCTTTGCGGATGTAGGCAAGCTTGTCCTCGGGCGTGGCTTGCGCCAGGAAATCATCGACGCCTGCCTCCGATGCGATCGCCGCCGCCGTCACCGGGTTGTCGCCGGTGACCATCACGGTGCGGATGCCCATGGCGCGCAGCGCGGCAAAGCGCTCCTTGATCCCGGGTTTGACGACGTCCTTGAGGTGAATGACGCCCAGAAGCCGGTTTCCGTCGGCGACGCCGAGCGGGGTACCACCGGCGCGCGCGATCTGATCCACGGCCTGCGAGAACTCCACAGGGGTTTGGTTCTGCTGCACGCCGGCAAATTTCAGGATCGCATCGACCGCGCCCTTGCGCAGGCGATGTGCGCCCATGTCGACGCCGGAAAGCCGGGTCTGCGCGGTGAAGGGGACGGTCGCATCGACCGGCGTTTTCGGCACGGACAGCCCGAACTCGCCCGTCGCCAGCGCGGCGATCGAGCGCCCCTCCGGCGTTTCGTCGGAAAGGGAGGCAAGCAGTGCGGCTTCTGCCAACTGCCGCGGCGTGACACCCGGCGCCGGAATGAAATCCGTGGCCATGCGGTTTCCGAACGTGATCGTGCCGGTCTTGTCGAGGAGTAGGGTGTCAACGTCTCCCGCCGCCTCCACGGCCCGCCCTGACGTGGCAATGACGTTGAAGCGCACGAGGCGATCCATGCCGGCAATGCCGATGGCCGAGAGCAAGCCGCCGATGGTGGTCGGAATGAGGGTAACGAGCAGGGCGGCGAGAACCGTCACCGACACCAAGGTGCCCGAGTAGCCCGCGAGGCCCCAGACCGTGGCGACGACGATGAGAAAGACGAGCGTCAGTCCGGAGAGCAGGATGGACAAGGCGATCTCGTTTGGCGTTTTCTGCCGCTCGGCGCCTTCGATCAGCGCAATCATCCTGTCCACGAAGCTTGCGCCGGGCGGTGTCGTGATTCGGATTCTGAGCCGGTCGGACAGCACCTGCGTGCCGCCGGTGACGGCCGAGCGGTCGCCGCCGGCTTCGCGGATGACGGGGGCCGATTCGCCTGTCACGGCGCTTTCGTTGACGGAAGCCACGCCTTCGACCACCTCGCCGTCGCCGGGGATCAGTTCGCCGGCCTCGACCACCACCACGTCGCCCACCTTGAGCATCGTGGCGGGGACCTCTTCTTCGGCGCCGTTCGCCCCGACCCTGCGGGCGGACAGGTTGGAACGTGTGCGCTTCAGGCTATCCGCCTGCGCGCGCCCCCTACCTTCGGCAACCGCTTCGGCGAAGGTGGCGAAGAGGACAGTGAACCAGAGCCAGGCGGCGATCTGCCCGGAGAAGGCAGCACCGGCGGGATCTGCGATCAGGTCGCGAACGAAGAGAAGCGTAACCATCGCCGCCACGACCTCGGTGACGAATATCACCGGATTGCGCAGCAGCTGGCGCGGATCGAGCTTGACGAAGGCGTTCTTCGCGGCGGGACCGAGGATGGCGGGATCGAAGAGTTTTGGTTTGGCTGGACGGTGTTGGGACATGAGATCCCTCCTTCAATAGGTCTGGCCGGCGAGCATCGCGAAATGTTCGACGATGGGGCCAAGGGCGAGCGCGGGAAAGAACTGCAGCCCGCCGAGAATGAGGATGATGGCGATGAGAAGGCCGACGAAAAGCGGGCCGTCGGTCGGGAACGTGCCGGAGGAAGCCGGAGACCTGACCTTCTTTGCCAGCGAACCGGCTATCGCCATGACCGGAACGGCATAGGCGAAGCGGCCCAGCAGCATCGCGATCCCGAGCGTCGTGTTGTACCACGGCGTATTGCCGGAGAGACCGCCGAAGGCCGAACCGTTGTTGCCGGCAGCGGAGCTGAAGGCGTAGAGAATTTCCGAAAGCCCGTGCGGCCCTGCGGTCCCGACGCTTGCAACCGCCACTGGAAGGACTGCGGAGATCGCGGTGAAGCCGAGAATGGCAAGCGGCAGGATCAGAACTGCGAGCATGGCATACTTCATTTCGCGGCTTTCGATCTTCTTGCCCAGAAATTCCGGTGTGCGTCCGACCATCAGGCCGGCGACGAAGACCGAAAGCAGGGCGAATACCAGCATGCCATAGAGCCCGGAGCCGACGCCGCCCGGCAGCACTTCGCCAAGCTGGATCAGGAACATCGGGACGAGACCGCCAAGACCGGTGAACGAACCGTGCATGCCGTTGACGCCGCCGTCCGAAAGGCCGGTGGTGACCGCCGCGTAGAGTGCCGTCATTGCCTGGCCGAAACGGACTTCCTTGCCCTCCATGTTGCCCTGAGCGCCGTCGATGCCGAGCGCGGTCAGGATCGGATTGCCGCCTGCTTCGGCCCAGTAGACGACGGCCACGCCTGCGACGAGGAGGGTCGCCATCGTCGCCAGCAGCGTCCAGCCCTGGCGGCGGTTGCCGACCATCTGACCGAAGGTGAAGACGAGGGCCGCGGAGACTGACAGCATGGCGAAAATGTTGAGGTAGTTCGAAAATGCGGACGGGTTTTCGAAGGGATGCGCGGCGTTGACGTTGAAGAAGCCGCCACCGTTGGTGCCAAGCTGCTTGATCGCTTCCTGGCTTGCGACCGGGCCGAGCGCGATGACCTGTTGCGCGCCGTCAAGCGTTTGGGCGGTGACACCTGCGCTGAGCGTCTGCGGCAGGCCCATGGCAACGAAGGCGAGAGCGACGATGAACGCCAGCGGCAGCAGGACATAGAGCGTCGCCCTCGTCATATCTACCCAGAAATTGCCGATCGTCGCTGCCTGCGACCGGGCGAAGGCGCGCGTCAGCGCCATGGCGAGTGCCATGCCGGTGGCGGCGGACAGGAAGTTCTGAACGGTTAGCCCCGCCATCTGGCTGAAATGGCTCATCGTGGTTTCGCCACCGTAGTTCTGCCAGTTCGTGTTGGTCACGAAGCTGACCGCGGTGTTGAAGGCGAGGTCGGGCGCAACGTTGCCGAAGCCCTGTGGGTTCAGCGGCAGGTAGGCCTGGAGCCGGAGGATCGCGTAAAGCGCAATGAAGCCCGCAACTGAGAAGGCGAGCATGGCGAACGTGTAGCCGAGCCAGCCCTGTTCCTTCTTCGGATCGACACCGGCCACTGCATAGAGGCCGCGCTCGACCGGAGCGAGGATCGGGGAAAGCCATGTTCTTTCGCCGGAGAAAACGCTGGCCATGTAAAGGCCGAGCGGTTTGACGACTGCGAGAACGGCAAGGAAAAGGAGGCCGATTTGCAGCCACCCGATGAGGGTCATGATTGTTCTCCAGAAAGATCAGAAACGTTCGGGACGCAACAGCGTCACGACGAGGTAGACGCCGAGCGCGATGGCGACGGCGAGGCCAAAAAGAGGCTCCAGCATGGTTCCTCCTTTCACAGCCGCGACAGCGCGCCGGCGTAGAGGGCCAGCAGCAGCAGCGTGCCGCCCCCGAGCGCCAGAAAGACGAAGTCGGACATGTTCGTTACTCCTGATTGTTGGTCAGGAGACCCTACGTCCGTCCAAGGTCATTTTTCGATTGGGAAGATGCCGCTATGGCATAAGGAAAACATAAAGGTCGCGCCGAACGGCGGACAAGGGCAGTGGCGATCTTTGCCCGCGTGAGATGGCGTTTTGCGGCTGCGTGAGCGGCAATCCACGGCGTAGGCGGGCTGCCGCGCCTCCGCGAAACGGGCAGACTACAGATATCCCGGGCAACGCGAAAGAACGACGGAGGCGTTTTGCGAACAGGCGATGCCCGGACTCCGCAAGCTGCGGAGGCCGGGCAGGGGAACGGGGAGGCGATCAGTTGACGGAGGTCAGCGTCATCGAAGTGCCGGTGGCGGCGATGTTGAGGCCGAGCTGGCCGGTCACGCTGATCGTCTGCAGATGGATGGATCCGGAGGTGCCGCCGACAAGGATGTTGGCGCCGACGCCCGCGCCGACGGTCGCTTCAGCGGTCGCGCCCTGGTAGATGCCGGCAAGGGAACCGTCGTGATATCCGGCGGTCGGTGCGAGGACGGCCCACACAAGACGACCGCGCGTGGTGAAGCCGAGATCGACGCCCAGCTTGCGGATTTCGCCGCGATAGTGATCGACGGGTTCGCTGCCCATCGTGGTCACGAAGGCGCAATCCACTTCCTTGGCCGATCCGAGGACATAGCCGGCGCCGCCGCCGATCGAGCATTCGAGGTAGCCGATCCGTACGCCGTCGCGCGCGCCCGATTGCACGACGACCGGTGCGTCGGGCTTGACCATGTCGGCCGCGCGCGCGCCAGAAACACCGGTGGCGACAACGCTGATCGTGCTCAGGGCAACGGCAATAAACTTCTTCATTTCATTCTCTCCTGTTTCGGCAACGCGTTGATGGCGCGCCGTTATTCGATGCGTGTGGTTCGACGACAGGAACGCGGCTCATTGGCGCGAGGTTCCCTGGAAGGCGAATCCGACGCCTCACTCGTCGCTTCGCATTGAGGCGTTTCGACGGCACCGGGAGCGAGCATCGACGGGATACAACCTGGTGCAGAGAGGGCCTGGGAACGCTCCAGTCGAAATCGGTCTTTTCCCAGATTGATAAGTCGAAGCTCTCGTGCACGCTTGTACGAATGCCGTCTTTTCACCCATCTGCAAATATATCCACGCGGGTGGCAGGGCTATGGTTTGATTAAAGTTTTCATTAACTATGATTCAAATCTGTTCGTCTGTTGCAGCGTTTCCCCGTCGCGACGTTCGCATTTTTGCCATTTTGAGGTCATGATTAATATATTGTTTTGATCAGGCGGGTATCGAACGACCGATCGCAGGGCAGGCGATCTTCTACGGAATTCCGACGGGGACTAGCGGCGTGGGACATATGAATCGCGGTATTTTCTTGGCCGGCACGCGCACGGCTATCCGTCTTGCGGCCATCCCGGCCATGTGCGTCGGCCTTGCGGCCTGCAACACGACCGGCGAAACGGCGAAGAAGGCGGGTCGCAGCAAGGAATATTTCGCCGAGTCCGAATACGGCGTGAAAGCTAGCCCGAGGGTGGTGCGGGAAGGGCAACCGGTGCCGAAGGGCGGCGGTCGCTACCAGGTTGGTCAGCCCTATGTCGTGCGTGGCAAGTGGTACACGCCGAAGGAAGATCCGAATTACAACAAGACCGGTCTCGCCTCGTGGTACGGCTCGGCGTTTCATGGTCGTTACACCGCCAACGGCGAAGTCTATGACAAGTACCACCTGTCTGCCGCCCATCCTACGTTCCCGCTGCCGAGCTACGCCCGCGTCACCAATCTGGAAAACGGCTCGTCCGTCATCGTGCGCGTAAACGATCGCGGGCCGTACTCGAAAGGCCGCATCATCGACGTATCCTCCAAGGCGGCAGAGATGCTGGACGTGAAGGGGAAGGGCACGGCGAATGTCCGCGTGCAGTATGTCGGCAAGGCGCCGCTCGACGGCCACGACATGCCGTTCCTGATGGCATCCTACGTGCCGAAGGGCGCCCGTGGCCCCGCCGTCAATCCCGGCGGCCAGATCGCGACCGGCGTAATGGTCGCGTCCGCCGCCCCGATGTCGGAAAGCTTTGCAGCCGCCGTTCCGACCTTTGCCGAACGCAGCGCCGAGCCTTCGTCCTCCAGCATGACCGCGCTTGCCGCAGAAGCGCCGGAAACGCCCGCTTTCACGACGATGGGGCAGTTCGTGATGTTGCCGGAAATCGGCCCCGTTCCACGCGAACGACCTGAGTCGGGTTCGGGGTACGATCCGGGCTTTGCCGCAGCATATGCCCCCGATGCTGCCGAGCCTTCCGCGGCCGCTGCCTTCGACGCCATCCTTCGGCGCGACGGCTCCATGATCCTGCTGTCGCGACCGGCCGGGCCGGAAACAAGAAGCTGAGGGAAGAGGCCCTCCGCCGCTTGCCGAACGGGTCGAGGTGTAGGACGCTGATGCGGTCGCGACCTTTCAGATTCGCCCCTGACGCTGTGGACCTGGGACTTTACGCATGTCGTCAGAAAGACCGCTGAACCGGTTTGGGCGACATGCTTCAGGACGGTCTGAGGGAGATTACATGTCCTTGCGCTCACTCGCCGCCTTCCTTGTCTGCCTGTTGGTGCCCCTTTGCGCGCTTGCCCAGGCACCGGCATCCAGCGCTTTCGACACCAAGGCGAAGCAGGCGTTCCTGATCGATGGCAGCACCGGCACCATCCTGTTTTCGCGTCGCGAAGACGAGACGGTTGCCGCGGCCTCGCTGGCGAAGGCAATGACGCTGGCCGTCGTCTTCAAGGCGCTGCGTGCAGGAGAGATCGGCCTCGACACGACCTATCCCGTATCGGAACATGCCTGGCGCACGGGCGGCGCGCCCTCTGGCACGGCGACCATGTTCGCGGCGCTGAAGTCGCAGGTGCGCGTCGAGGATCTGGTCCGCGGTGTCGCAGTCCAGGCCGCAAACGACGCGTGTATCATCCTTGCAGAAGGCATGACCGGATCCGAGGGGGCGTTCGCAACCCGGATGAACGAGAATGCGAGGGCGCTGGGGCTCACAAGCTCGCATTTTGCCAACGCCACAGGGCTGCCCGATCCCGGAAATCGCGTCAGCATGCGCGATATGGTGACGCTGGCGCGCCATCTCCAGCAGAGCTATCCGGAATTCTATCGCTACTACGTCGAGCCGGAATTCGAGTGGAACCGGATCAAGCAGCGCAACCGCAACCCGCTTGTTTCGATGAAAATCGGCGCAGACGGGCTGGTGATGGGATTTGCCGAGGACGCCGGATACGGGCTCGTCGCTTCCGTGGAGCGGGACGGGCGCAGGCTTTTTCTGGCGATGAGCGGCCTTTCGAGCGACAAGGAACGGCTTGACGAGGCCCGGCGCATCATCGACTGGGGAATGACGGCGTTTGTGACGAAGACGCTCTTCAAGGCGGGCGAGACGGTGGCGGAGGCCAGCGTTTACGGCGGCAACAGCGGCAGGGTGACGTTGGTGACGCCGCAGAACGTAGACGTGCTTCTTCCCGTCGACAATGCCGAGCGCCTGTCGGCACGCGTCGTCTATTCCTGGCCCTTGCGCGCGCCAGTTGCGCCCGGCCAGCAGGTCGGCGTGCTGAGGGTCTGGAACGGCGATCGATTCCTGCGGGAGGTGCCGCTCGAGACGGCGGGTGCGGTCGAGGTGGGAACGCTGACGCGCCGAGCGCGGGATGCCTTGCAGGAACTGCTGTTCTTCTGGCTGTAATAGTAAGGGCCGAGGGGGTATTCGCCGGAGGCGTTTTCCCGGCATAGCCCCGTAAATCGATTTTCCGTTGACGCCGATTTGGTCTACTAAGGCGCGGCGTTGTCTTCCGGATTCGTGATCGACGCCCCAGTTTTTGAACAGGTGGGCATGGTCGTCGCAAAATCGCTGCACACGATCGCGCGACATGCTCTATTGGGTGGAATTGGCCTGCAAGGGCGCTGACCGGCATTGGCGCCGGACGATAGAAGGTCGGGTTTGGCTGGTTTGAGCGGATTGTTCATAACGTTCGAGGGCGGCGAGGGGGCCGGTAAGTCCACCCAGATCCGATTGCTTGCGCAAGCGCTTCGTGAACGCGGCCACAGCGTCGTCCTGACACGCGAGCCGGGCGGGTCGCCGGGTGCAGAAGCGGTTCGGCACGTGATCCTTTCGGGTGCCGCGGAGCATTTCGGCACGCGGATGGAGGCGTTGCTTTTTGCCGCCGCCCGCAGCGACCACGTCGAGGAGGTCATCCGTCCGGCTCTGCGTGCGGGCAAGGTCGTGCTCTGCGACCGCTTTGTGGATTCGTCGCGCGTCTATCAGGGCATCACCGGGAACCTGGAACCGGATTTCGTCGAACGACTGCAGCGTGTCGCGGTGAACGGCGTGATGCCGGATTGCACGCTGATCCTGGACCTGCCGGCCGCCATCGGGCTGGAGCGGGCCCGTCAGCGCGCCGAAGGCCCGATCGACAGCGAACCGGACCGCTTCGAGAAGGAAGAGATCCAAACCCACGAAAAGCGCCGCGAGGCGTTTCTCGATCTCGCCGACCGCGAGCCACTGCGGTGCCGGGTGATCGATGCAACGCAAGCGCGCGAGGACATCGCACGCCAGGTGCTTGCCACGGTGGAACCGCTGCTGCCGTTGTCGCGGCGCGAGCGGCCGGCCATCCCGGAGGATGCGAGTTGAGTGCGGAGCAGACGGGCGTGCTCGACGGCGCGGTTGCGCCTGCCGAGCAGACGCGCCTTTTCGGTCATGACGAAGCTGCGGCCTTCCTCGCCCAATCCTATCGATCGGGCAAGGGGCATCATGCGATCCTGATCGAGGGGCCGGAGGGCATCGGCAAGGCGACGCTGGCGTTCCGCTTCGCTCATCACATCCTTTCGTATCCCGATCCGCGCACGGCGCCGGAGACGATGGCGGATCCCGACCCTTCATCGCCCCTCGGCCGGCAGATTGCCTCCGGCGCGTCGCACAATCTGCTTCATCTGTCCCGGCCGGTGGACGAGAAAACGGGCAAGATGCGCGCGGCAATCACGGTCGACGAGGTGAGGCGGGCCGGGAAATTCTTCTCGCAGACGTCCGGCACCGGCGGCTGGCGCATCGTCATCATCGACCCCGCCGACGATCTGAACCGGAACGCTGCGAACGCGATCCTGAAGATTCTGGAAGAGCCGCCACGCAATGCGCTCTTCCTGGTTCTGACGCATGCGCCGGGCAAGCTCCTGCCGACGATCCGGTCGCGCTGCCTTCCCTTGAGCCTTTCGCCCCTGCCGGAGCACGAATTGGCGCAGGCTCTGGACAGCCTCGGTGTAACGCTGCCCGCCGACCAGACGGGACGGGTGCTTGCCGCCGCCGGAGGTAGTGTGGCCACGGCGCTGAAGCTGATCAACTACGGTGGCTTCGACATTCTCGAGGCCTTCAGGGCGATCGTGTCGCAGGCGGGGGCTGCGCCGCGCAAGGACGTGCACAAGCTGGCAGACGTTTTGGCTGCGCGGGACGGCGATACGCTCTACGACTTCTTTTGCAGCCAGGCCGTCGATCATGTGGTGGAAAAGGCGAGGGCTGCGGGAATAGCCGGCGACGTCGTCGCCGCCGAGCGGACGGCACGGCTCGTGTCCTCCCTGTCGGAAAAGATCAACGTGGCCGCAGCCTACAACCTCGACCGAAAGCAGACGGTCATCGAGGTACTCGACGAGATTGCGCTGCAGGCAGGCGGCTGATCGCCCTTCAGGCGAAGACGAGCTTCGATCCGACCAGCGCCAGCGTGACTGCCAGCATCACACTGACGAACCGTTCGGAAAGGCGCGGAGAAATGTGGCTGCCGATCACGATGCCGGGAATGGAGCCCAGCAGGAGCGATGCCAGCAGCATCCAGTCGACTTCACCGATCACCCAGTAGCCAACGCCGGCAACGAAGGTCAGCGGCACGGCGTGCACGATGTCAGAACCGACGATTTCCCGCACCGCAAGGCTCGGATAGAGCGCCAGCAGCACCGTGACGCCGAGCGCTCCGGCGCCGACCGACGTGAGCGTGACGAGGATGCCGATCGTGAGGCCGAGAACGATGGTGAGAATTCCGACGGTTGCGGGATCGACACTCTTCTTCGTCCGCCTGATGTCGCCGATCTTTTCTATGATCCGGCGACGAAACAGCAGAAGAACCGAAGTGAGGATCAGCATGTAACCGAGCGCCATGGTGATTGTGCCGACGGCTGCCACGCTCTTGCGGTCGATGCCCGAGATCAGCCAGAGGGTGACCGCTGCGGCGGGAAGGCTGCCGGCCGCCAACCTGCCGACGACGCGCCAGTCGACCGTCTTGTTGCGGCCGTGCACGGCAGTTCCCGCGGTCTTGGTGATGGCGGCATAGAGGAGATCGGTGCCGACAGCGGTGACGGGATGAACGCCGAAAAAGAGAACGAGGAGCGGCGTCATCAGCGAACCGCCACCGACGCCGGTTATACCGACGAGAAGTCCAACAAAGAAGCCTGAGACAGAGAAGAGCGGATTGAACGAATTCCAGAGATCCAAACAGTGCTTCCTTACGGTTCCGAGCGCTTTCGACGATCTTCGGTTCGAAACCTCACGAGTCTGAGACATAAGGCGGTTAATGGCGGCGGCGGCCGGTGTCAAGCGGTGGCGTGTTGCCTGTGGGGCAGGTCAGGCGCGCAAACTTGCTGTTTCCCAATTTGCCTGCATGCGGTAATAGCTGCCACCATCACAAGAAAAGACAGGCAAAGCTTCGCCATGAGAGATAACTCGCCCTTCTATATCACCACGGCCATCGCCTACCCGAACGGCAAGCCACATATCGGTCATGCCTACGAGTTGATCGCGACGGATGCCGTGGCCCGCTACCAGCGGCTGGACGGGCGCGACGTGTTCTTCCTGACGGGGACCGACGAGCATGGCCAGAAGATGCAGCAGACTGCGCGCAAGGAGGGGATTTCCGCCCAGGAGCTCGCCGACCGCAACACGGCCGAATTCCAGAACATGGCAGTCCTGCTGAATGCGTCGAACGACGATTTTATCCGCACGACCGAGAAGCGCCACCACGAAGCCAGCCAGATCATCTGGAAGCGCATGGCCGCCGCCGGCGACATTTACAAGGACAGCTATTCCGGCTGGTACTCCGTCCGCGACGAGGCCTACTACCAGGAGGGCGAGACGGAGTTGCGCGACGACGGCGTGCGGTACGGTCCGCAGGGGACGCCGGTTGAATGGGTCGAGGAGGAAAGCTACTTCTTCCGTCTGTCCGACTATCAGGACCGGCTGCTGAAGCTCTATGAGGACAATCCCGACTTCATCGGGCCTGCAGAGCGCCGCAACGAGGTCGTGTCGTTCGTAAAGTCGGGGCTGAAAGATCTCTCCGTATCGCGCACGACCTTCGACTGGGGTATCAAGGTGCCGGACGATCCGGCGCACGTCATGTATGTCTGGGTCGACGCGCTGACCAACTACATCACCGCGACCGGCTATCTCAGCGATCCGGAAGGACCGCGCGCGAAATACTGGCCGGCCGACATCCACATGATCGGCAAGGACATCATCCGTTTCCACGCGGTCTACTGGCCGGCTTTCCTTATGTCGGCGGGCCTGCCGTTGCCCAAGCGCGTCTTCGCGCACGGCTTCCTTCTCAACAAGGGTGAGAAGATGTCGAAGTCGCTCGGCAACGTGGTCGATCCGGTCAATCTCGTCGAGCACTTCGGCCTCGACCAGATCCGCTACTTCCTGCTGCGCGAAGTCTCCTTCGGCCAGGACGGCAGCTACAGCGAGGAGGGGATCGCAACGCGAATCAACTCCGACCTCGCCAACGGCATCGGTAATCTGGCGAGCCGTTCGCTGTCGATGATCGTCAGGAACTGTGACGGCAAGATCCCCGCCTGCGGACCGCTGAACGAGGCGGATCGGGCGATGCTGGCTTCTGCCGATGCCCTGCATTCTGTCACCCGTGACGAGATGGGCAAGCTGATGATCCACCGAGCACTGGCGGCGATCATCGCCGTCGTGTCGGAAGCCGACCGTTACTTCGCCGGCGAGGCGCCGTGGGCGTTGAAGAAGACCGACCCGGAGCGGATGGGCACCGTGCTCTACGTGACGGCCGAAGTCGTCCGCCAGATCGCCATCCTGCTGCAGCCGTTCATGCCCGTTTCCGCCGGCAAGCTGCTGGATCTGGTCGCCGCACCGGCCGACAAGCGGGACTTTGCCGCCCTCGGTGAAGCCGGACGCCTTGTCAGCGGCACGCCGCTTGAGGCCCCGGCACCTGTCTTCCCGCGCTACGTGGCTCCGGAGGCTTGAGGGGCGGGCCGATGCTGATCGATACCCATTGCCATCTGGACTTTCCCGACTTCGAGGCGGAGCGCGACGATATCGTCGCACGCGCCCATGCCGCCGGCGTCGCGCAGATGGTGACGATCTCGACGCGGGTCAGAAAGTTTCCGACGATTCTGGCGATTGCGGAAAAGTATCCGACGGTGTTCTGCTCGGTCGGCACACACCCGCACAATGCCGACGAGGAGCTGGACGTGAGCGTGGACGAGCTGGTCCGGCTGGCAGAGCATCCCCGTGTCGTGGCGATCGGCGAGGCGGGGCTCGACTATTTCTACGACAACGCCCCGCGCGAGGCCCAGGCGCAGGGTCTGCGCAACCATATCGCCGCTGCCCGCATCACCGGCCTGCCGCTCGTCATACACAGCCGTTCGGCCGACGAGGACATGGCAGCGATCCTGACGGAGGAGACGGAAAAGGGTGCCTTTCCCTTCCTGCTCCATTGTTTTTCCTCCGGGCCGGAGCTCGCGCGGATCGGCGTCGAACTGGGCGGCTACGTTTCCTTTTCCGGGATCCTGACCTTCCCGAAATCCGAAGAGTTGCGCCAGATCGCAAAGACGGTGCCCGTGGAGCGCATGCTGGTGGAGACGGACGCGCCTTATCTGGCGCCGAAACCCTTCCGTGGCAAGCGCAACGAGCCGGCCTACGTGGCCCATACCGCCGCCGTCCTGGCGCAGACGCTCGGCATCGGCGAAGCAGAGATCGCGGCGATCACCACCGAAAATGCATTCCGCATCTTTTCCAAGATGCCGAGGGTCTGAAACCGTGATCCACACGCGCCGCTTCACCATTCTCGGCTGCGGATCATCCCCGGGCACGCCCAGGATCACCGGCGACTGGGGCGCTTGCGATCCGGGCAACCCGAAGAACCGCCGCACGCGGGCGGCGCTCTTGGTCGAACAGGTGGGGCCCGAAGGGCGCACGACGGTCGTGATAGACACCGGGCCGGACTTCCGCGAGCAGATGATTGCCGCGAAGGTCGGGCATATCGATGCCGTTCTCTATACCCATCCCCATGCCGACCACATTCACGGTATCGATGACATCCGTGGCTTCGTCGTCAACAACCAGAGCCGCATGCCGATCTGGGCGGACGTGTCGACGATGGCGCGCATCCGCGAGGGGTTTCCCTATTGTATCGAGACGCCGCCGGGCGGCTTCTATCCGCCTATCGTGAGCGCCAACCTGATCGATCCGCCGGAAAGGCCCGTCGTCATCAACGGTGCGGGCGGGCCGATCAGCTTCCAGCCGCTTCTTCAGGTGCACGGCGCGATCCACTCGCTCGGCTTTCGCATCGGCGAAGTCGCCTACTGCACCGACGTCAGCGCCTTTCCAGAGGAGACCGCTGCCAGGCTCGGCGGACTCGACCTGCTGGTCATCGACGCGCTGCAATATCGCCCGCATGTCAGCCATTTCTCGCTCGGCCAGGCTCTTGAATGGATCGACAGGCTGAAACCGCGCCGGGCCGTTCTGACCCATATGCACGTGCCGCTCGACTACGATACCGTCATGCGCGAGACGCCGGACCATGTGGAGCCCGGCTACGACCAGCTTGCCATCGAGTTCGATGTGACCGAAGAGGTGAAAGCGTTGGCGGCAGCGGCAGCGGCGAACTGACCCCATCGCGCAGGATGCGCCGGGCACCTGTTTTGTTGCGAGACAGGACAAGCCACGACGCACGGCTGTTGCGTCGTGTGTGGATGCTTTACTTTATGATGTGTCCGTAACTATATGAATAAAATTCTATTTTGCAAAGTAAGGTCTCAGGTTTTCGCGAATCCGATCAAGCACCGTTGCGCCCGACATGTCGGGTGTGAATGATTTGCCGGTGATGGTTTCGTAGGCCTGGATGTAGACCTTCGACGTCTGCTCGATGAGGTCGAGCGGGATTTCCGGGACCGGGTCCTTGTAGGGATCGCAGCGCTCGGTGACCCAGGCGCGGACAAAGTCCTTGTCGAAGCTCTGCGGGCGCGTGCCGGAAGCGAAGGCGTCTTCGTAGCTGTCGGCGATCCAGTAACGGCTGCTGTCGGGCGTGTGAATTTCGTCGGCCAGAACGATGCGGCCGTCCTTGTCGGTACCGAATTCATACTTGGTGTCGACGAGGATCAGGCCACGCTCGGCCGCGAGTTTCTGGCCGCGGGCGAACAGCGCCAGCGCATAGCGCGAGACGGTTTCCCATTGCTCGGCCGTCAAGAGACCCTGAGCGAGGATTTCCTCGCCGGAAAGCGGCTCGTCGTGGCCGCCGTCGAAGGCCTTGCTGGTCGGCGTGATGATCGGCTGCGGCAGCTTTTCGTTGTCGCGCATGCCGTCCGGCAACGTGATGCCGTACATCTCGCGCTCGCCGTTCTTGTACTTCGTCAGGATCGAGGTGCTCGTGGTTCCGGCCAGATAGCCGCGTACGACGACCTCCACCGGCAGGATGTCGAGGCGCGTGCCGATGACGACGTTCGGATCGGGATAGGCCAGGACGTGGTTGGGGCAGATGTCGGCGGTCTCTTCGAACCAGTAACGCGCCGTCTGCGTCAGGACCTGCCCCTTGAAGGGGATCGAGGTCAGGATGATGTCGAAGGCGCTGAGGCGGTCGGTGGCGATGATGATGCGGCTACCATCGGCGAGATCATAGTTCTCCCGGACCTTACCATTGTAGCGTCCCGGCAGCTCGGGGATGAAGGCATCTGAAAGTACGCGCAGTTCGCTCATGGCCAAGTCTCGCATCAAAGGAAAGTCGTAGGGCTAAAGCAGTCATGGCCGCCAAGGTCAAGGCGGTGAACGCCGGGCGGGCGCAATAGGTATCCTATCCTGCCTGCAGCGCTTGCGGAAAACGAAAAAGGGGCGGACCTGCGGGCCGCCCCTTCCATGCTCGTGATGCGAAATGTCAATGCAGGATCTGGCTCAGGAACAGCTTGGTGCGTTCGTGCTGCGGATTGTCGAAGAAGCTCTGCGGGTCATTCTGCTCGACGATCTGCCCCTGGTCCATGAAGATCACGCGGTTGGCCACCTGCCGGGCGAAGCCCATCTCGTGGGTGACGCAGATCATGGTCATGCCTTCTTCGGCGAGCGACACCATCGTGTCGAGCACTTCCTTGACCATTTCCGGGTCCAGTGCCGAGGTCGGTTCGTCGAACAGCATGATTTTCGGCTTCATGCACAGCGAACGGGCGATCGCGACGCGCTGCTGCTGGCCGCCGGACAACTGGCCGGGATACTTGTTCGCCTGCTCGGGGATCTTCACCCGCTCCAGATAGTGCATGGCGACCTTTTCGGCTTCCTTCTTCGGCATCTTGCGCACCCAGATCGGTGCAAGCGTGCAATTTTCAAGGATCGTCAGGTGCGGGAACAGGTTGAAGTGCTGGAACACCATGCCGACCTCGCGGCGCACTTCGTCGATCTTCTTCAGGTCGTTCGTCAGTTCGATCCCGTCGACGAGGATCTGACCCTTCTGGTGCTCCTCCAGCCGGTTGATGCAGCGGATCATCGTGGACTTGCCGGAACCCGAAGGGCCGGCAACGACGATGCGCTCCCCGCGCATCACCTTCAGATTGACGTCGCGCAGCACGTGGAAGTCGCCGTACCACTTGTTCATGTTGATGATATCGATCGCGACGTCGGTCGCTGACACGGTCATCGCTTTGGGCTGGCCCAGGTTTGCCATTGTTTTATCCCCTTGATTATCGTTTGTGGCCCGTGTCGAGCCGGCGTTCCACGAATGCTGAATAGCGCGACATGCCGAAGCAGAAAAGCCAGAAGACGAAGCCTGCGAAGATCAGGCCCGTCAGCGGCGTCACCGGCGTGATCCAGCCGGAATCCCCGAAGCTGGCCTTCACGATGCCGAGCAGGTCGTACATCGAGATGATCGTCACCAGCGAGGTGTCCTTGAACATGCCGATGAAGGTATTGACGATGCCGGGAATGACGAGCTTGATCGCCTGCGGCAGCACGATGAACGCCATCTTGTGGAAGTAGTTGAGGCCGAGCGCGTCGGCTGCCTCGTACTGGCCTTTCGGGATCGCCTGGAGCCCGCCGCGGATGACTTCGGCCATATAGGCCGACGCAAAGATCGAGACGCCGATCAGCGCACGCAGGAACTTGTCGATGTTGTTGCCCGGCTCCAGGAAAAGCGGCAGAAGGACGCTCGCCATGAACAGGACGGTGATGAGCGGCACGCCGCGGATGAGCTCGATGAAGACGATGCAGGCCGTCTTCAGGATCGGCATCTGCGAGCGGCGCCCGAGCGCGAGAAGTATCCCCGCCGGCAGCGAGATGACGATGCCGACGAAGGAGAGGATGAGCGTCACCATCAGCCCGCCCCAGAGCGATGTCTCGACGTGACGCAGCCCGAAGCGGCCGCCCAGCAGCAGGAAATAGGCGAAGACTGGCAATCCGATGAGCAGGAGCAGGGCGTTCAAGCCCTTGCGCGGCACCTTCGGGATCAGGAAGGGCACGAGCAGGGCGACGAAAACGGCTGCCACCAGCAGCGGCCGCCAGAGCTGGTCGCGCGGATAGGAGCCGAACATGAACTGCACGAAACGGTCGCCGACATAGGCCCAGCACGCACCGCTCCAGCCGGTCGGCAAGGCGCCGCCTTGATCGACCGTCAGGCACGCGGTCCGGTCCGTGCCCGTCCAGACGGCGGACAGGAACAGCCAGTCGATCGCCGGCGGCAGATAGTAGAGGATTGCCAGGATCGCGACGATCGTCAGAACACTGTCGCTCCAGGAGGCAAACAGGTTGCGACGGATCCAGCCGTACGCGGATGCATCCGAGATCGGCGGGCTTTCGGCCGGTATGAAGCGCTCACGGACGTAGGAAATATCGGACATCTCAGCGCTCCACCAGTGCCATCTTGGCGTTGAACCAGTTCATGAACAGCGACGTCACGAGGCTGATCGAGACATAGACGAGCATCCAGATCGCGATGATCTCGATCGCCTTGCCGGCCTGATTGAGGATGGTTCCCCCGACGGCTACCAGATCGGCGTAGCCCACGGCCACGGCCAGCGATGAGTTCTTGATGAGGTTGAGATATTGCGAGGTGAGCGGCGGAATGATGATGCGCAACGCCTGCGGCAGCACGACCAGCCGCGTCGTCTGGCCCGGTCGCAGCCCGAGCGCATAGGAAGCTTCGGTCTGGCCCTTCGCCACGCCGCGAATGCCGGCGCGGACGATCTCGGCAATGAACGACGCGGTATACAGCGAAAGCGCCAGGAAGAGGGCGAGAAACTCCGGCCCAATCGACATGCCGCCGCGCATGTTGAACGATCCGGGGATCGCATAGTCGAACGAAAGCGGCATGCCGGCAAATAGAAATACGACAAGCGGCATGAGCACGA
This sequence comes from Rhizobium subbaraonis, assembly GCF_900220975.1. Taxonomy (GTDB): domain Bacteria; phylum Pseudomonadota; class Alphaproteobacteria; order Rhizobiales; family Rhizobiaceae; genus Mycoplana; species Mycoplana subbaraonis. Next base: position 179,706 of record NZ_OBQD01000005.1, read on the forward strand.
TCAGTCCCAGGCTGACCATCAGCACTGGCGGACGCTTGCCGGTGGCACGCTGGCGGGCATTCGCCCAGATCGCGAACGCGATCGCCGCGACGATGCCGATGGCGAACGCTGCCAGCACATAGCCGAAGCCTTCGCCGAAGACGGGTGCCGGCATGTAGATGCCGCGGTTCGAGATGAAGAACACCGCATCCGGATTTTCCTCCAGATGCTGGAAGATGGTGCGGATCGACGGCAGCAGCGCGAGCACGCCGAGATACCAGAAGAAGATGACCAGCAGCGGCGGGATGTTGCGGAAGATCTCGACATAGACCGTGCAGAGCCGCGCTATCAGCCAGTTTTGCGAAAGCCGGCCGATGCCGACGAGCAGGCCGACAATCGTGGCGGTAACGATGCCTGCGGCCGAGACGACAAGCGTATTGATCAAGCCGACCTGCAGCGCCCGGAAATAGGTCGAATCGCTGGAATAGGCGATCAGGCTCTGGGCGACGTCGAAGCCGGCACGGCTGTTGAGAAAGCCGAAGCCGGCCGTCATGTTGGCGCGCGCAAGGTTCTGCGAGGCGTTGTGCCAGGCATACCAGATGACCCAGGCGATCACGACGATCGTGACGATCTGGTAGACATAGCTGCGCAGAGCTGGATTGTAGAGAAGCGATACTTTCGGTGGGTCGCCGGACCCGGTACGGGCGTCCGCAATTGCCATTCAGAACCCCTGTCATTGTTTTCGCCCTGTTTTCCGGGCGTTTGTCCTTACAGGGAGGGTGGTGAACCACCCTCCCGATTTTCGAGCGCGTGCGCTACCGCTTAGCGGATCGGCGGTGCGTACTGCAGGCCACCCTTGGTCCAGAGCGCGTTCAGGCCACGGTCGATCTTGAGCGGAGAACCCTGGCCGACGTTACGCTCGAACGAATCGCCGTAGTTGCCGACTGCCTTGACGATCTGGACAGCCCAGTCCTTCGGCAGGCCGAGGTCGGCGCCGAGCGTGGAATCAGCTTCTTCGCCCAGGAAGCGCTTGATGTCCGGGTTGGCGGACTTCTTCATTTCCTCGACATTTTCCTGGTTGATACCGAATTCCTCGGCGGCCACCATCGCGTAGTGCGACCAGCTCACGACGTCGAGCCACTTGGAATCGTTCTGGCGGACGGCCGGACCGAGCGGTTCCTTGGAGATGATTTCCGGCAGGACCATGTGATCGTCCGGATTGGCCATCTTCAGGCGGATCGAGTAGAGGCCGGAAGCGTCGGTCGTGTAGGCGTCGCAGCGGCCGGCGTTGTAGGCGGCATCCGCTTCGTCCTGGGCTTCGAAGACCACCGGCTTGAAGTCCATGTTGTTGGCGCGGAAATAGTCGGCGAGGTTCAATTCGGTCGTGGTGCCGGACTGCACGCAGATGGACGCGCCGCTGAGTTCGAGCGCCGATTTAACGCCGAGTTCCTTCTTCACCATGAAGCCCTGACCGTCATAGTAGTTAACAGCGCGGAAATCGAAACCGAGCTGCGAATCGCGGCTGGTGCTCCAGGTGGTGTTGCGGGCCAGCATGTCGATTTCGCCGGACTGCAGGGCCGGGAAGCGATCCTTTGCCGAAAGCGGCGTGTACTTGACCTTGGTCGCGTCACCGAAGATCGCTGCGGCGACGGCCTTGCAGAGATCCACGTCCAGCCCCGACCAGTTGCCGGCCGAATCCTGCGCGCCGAAACCGGCGAGGTTCGAACCATTCACGCCACACTGTACGAACCCCTTGGCCTTGACGTCCGAAAGCGTATCGGCCTGTGCGGCCTGTGCGCCAATCCCCATGACGGCTGCACCGATGACGGCTGCCACAATCTTCTTTGCCATGTTTTACAACCTTTTTTCTACGTTCTTGTTTGTGCCGCGTCGCGCTGGCTTTGTGCGGGAGCAACGCGCACTCGCAAACCTCCCGGTGCGAGTTGGCCTATCTCATGCGCAAATCGACGCACGGTCAAGAGAGGCAGCCCTTTTTCCAAGCACAGCCGTCCATTACGCGCGAGTTGGGCAATTATTGAGCAAAATCATAGGGAAAATTATCGTTCTCGCCTAAAAATCAAACGGAATGGCCGGCACCGGAAGGGGCTACATGTAACTTCCGCGTGATGGGTTGTTCAGGATTTTTGGCTTGACCGGACAATTCAAGGCGCAGAAAAGTCGCGAATTTAGCAAAAGCACAATTTTCGGAAGCGCGCCAAATGAAAGACAAAGCAGAAGTGTTCGCCGCGGCAGGGCCAAATACCCGTCTCGCGCATGCCGGCAACGACCCCGCGGACTTCTTCGGCTTCGTCAATCCGCCCGTCGTCCACGCATCGACCGTGCTTTTCCCCGATGCGGCCACGATGGAGAAGCGCGCGCAGAAATACAGCTACGGTACTCGCGGAACGCCGACGACGGATGCGCTTTGCGCGGCGATCGACGAACTCGAAGGGTCTGCGGGCACCATTCTCGTTCCCTCCGGCCTGGCGGCCGTCACCGTGCCCTTCCTGGCGTTTCTGTCGGCCGGGGATCACGCGCTCGTCGTCGATTCGGTCTATAGCCCCACCCGTCATTTCTGCGACACGATGCTCACGAGGCTTGGTGTCAGCGTCGAATATTACAATCCTGCTATCGGCGCGGGTATTTCCGCGCTGATGAAGCCAAACACGAAACTCGTGCATCTCGAGGCGCCGGGCTCCAACACGTTCGAAATGCAGGACGTGCGTGCCATCGCCGACGCCGCCCACAGGGGCGGCGCAGTCGTAACGCTCGACAACACCTGGGCGACGCCGCTCTATTTCAGGCCGCTGGACCATGGCGTCGATATTTCGATCCATGCCGCAACCAAGTACCCCTCGGGACATTCGGACATCCTGATGGGCACCGTCTCCGCCAATGCCCAGCATTGGCAGCAACTGTGGGACGGAAATTTCGCGCTCGGCATCTGCGGATCGCCGGACGATTCCTACCAGATCCTGCGCGGCCTGCGCACGATGGGGCTGCGACTGGAGCGCCACCAGGAAAGTGCGCTGCGGCTGGCGGAATGGCTGGAGGGCCTTGACGACGTCGCCCGCGTCCTGCATCCGGCCTTGCCGAGCTTTCCCGGCCACGAACTGTGGAAGCGGGATTTCAAGGGCGCCAGCGGCATCTTTTCGGTCGTGCTTCAGGGCGGGAGCCCGGAGCGTTTCAAGGCAAAGGCGCATGCCTTCCTCGACGCGTTGCGCATCTTCGGCCTCGGCTATTCCTGGGGCGGCTATGAGAGCCTTGCCGTTCACGTCAACCTGAGCGACCGCAAGATCTGCACCGCACCTAAGGAAGGTCCGGTCTTGCGGCTGCAAATCGGCCTTGAGGACGTTGCCGACATCCGCGCCGATATCGAGCGGGGGCTCGCGGCCGCAAGGGCCATCTAGGGCAGAGAGGTCGCGCCCGCGAAAGCCTCAGATCTTCGGACGATAACCGTAGAGCCAGTCGAAATCGGCGGCGAGGCTTTCCGGGCTGCGCAGTGCCAACACGGCATTGCGTGCCAGCGCGACCGGGCCGCGGGCATGATAGGCGAAGCGGTTGAAATCGGCGCGGGAGCGGACCCGGCGGATGCGCTTCCGGCGGCGCGTCTCGAAACCGGAAATCGCCGTTGCGAGCGGGGAGGCGTTCGCGATTGCTTCTGCGAGTTCGGCCGCGTCCTCGATCGCCATTGCCGCTCCCTGGGCCGCAAACGGCGTCGTCGCATGCGCCGCGTCTCCGGTCAGCAGCAAGGCCTCGTCGTCGAACCAGCGCCCGTCGCCGCATTGGTAGAGCGGCCATGCCTGAGGTGCGGCTGCCTGCTGCAGCATTTTCACGATGTCGCCGTTCCAGCTCGCGAACTTGTCCGTGCGCAAGGTCATGCCGGCGTCGCCGGACGGGTGCGACCAGCCATGGGCGCCCGACACGCTCTTGTGGATCGCGACGATGTTGAAGGCCTCCGCCTCGTGGAGGGGATAGGCGACGAGGTGCGCGTGCGGACCGACCCAGGCGGTGACACGCCGCGGGTGCAGGAGCTCCGGTGCGCCTTCGAACGGCACCATGAAGCGCCATGCGACGTGCCCGCTGAACCGCGCCGTGGCGGCACCGGGAACACTGGCGCGCATCTTCGACCAGACCCCGTCCGCGGCGATCGTGAGGTCCGGGCGGGTGCCGATCACCGCGCCGATCGCCTCGCGATCGTAGCGCTCGACGGGCATGCCGAGTTGAAGATGGGCGAGGGGGCATTCGGCCACGGCATCGAGCAGCGCGCGCTGCAATGTTGCACGGTGAAGGATGCCATAGGGCTGATGCCAGCGATGTCGGGCATCGCGGCCGGCGGGAACCTCTGCGAGCGTCCGGAGATTTCGCCCCGAAGCCAGTACGATTCGCTCGGGCTCGATCCACTGCCGTTCAAGCGCCGGCAGCACGCCAAGCGCTGACAGCACGAAAGAAGCGTTCGGCGAAACCTGCAGGCCCGCGCCCACCTCTTCCAAGCTGTCTGCCTGCTCGAGGATGTGGCTGGAAATGCCCTTGCGGGCAAGGCAAAGCGCCGCCGTCAGACCGGCGATGCCGGCCCCGACGATCGCAACTGTCCGGCCGCTCATCGACGGAGCACGTCGGAAGGCATGAGGTCAGGCGGCCTGGTTTGCGAAGGTGCAGCCGACCGGGTTGGTCTGCGTCGCCTTGAGCGACGGGTTGTAGCGGTAGAGCGTCGAGCAGTAGCCGCAGACCTTCTCGTTGTCGTCGCCCATGTCGATGAAGATGTGGGGATGGTCGAAGGGCACCGAGGCGCCGACGCACATGAATTCCTTCACGCCGATCTCGATCACTGCGTGTCCGCCGTCGTTCTGGAAGTGAGGAATGCTGTGGCCAGCCATGGGATGCTCCGATGTGGGTATGTCGTATATCGCGGCGGACCATATAGCCGTTGAATAAAAATGTGTAGCGGCAAACATCAAGTCTCTCGCGAGAAAAAGCAGTCGCGGGCGTTCCATCGCGCGGCAAAGCGTCCTAAGAGCGGTCAGACAGTCGCCTGACAGAGGTACCTCATGAATCTCGATCCTCCGACCTTTTCCCGCTTCCGCCACGAAGGGCTCGAACTCGCCTTTTTCGACGAGGGGGATCCGTCCGGCGCTCCGGTGCTGTTGATCCACGGCTTTGCCTCGAGCGCCAGCGTCAACTGGGTTTATCCCGGGTGGGTAAAGACGCTCGGGGAGGCCGGATACCGGGTGATTGGCATCGACAATCGCGGCCATGGCGCCAGCGACAAGCCGCACGATCCCGCCCTCTATCATCCGCCGTCGATGGCAGGCGACGCTGCGGCCCTGCTCGATCATCTCGGCATCCCCGAAGCGCATGTCATGGGGTATTCCATGGGTGCCCGCATCACTGCCTTCATGGCCCTCGGACACCCCCACCGGGTCCGTTCCGTGGTCTTCGGCGGGCTGGGGATCGGCATGGTCGACGGCGTCGGCGACTGGGATCCGATCGCCGGCGCGCTTCTCGCTGAAACGCTTGACGACGTCGATCACGAACGCGGCCGCATGTTCCGTTCGTTCGCAGAGCAGACGAAATCGGATCGTATCGCGCTCGCCGCCTGCATCACGACCTCGCGCGATCTTCTGACGCCGGCAGACATGGCACGCATCGACGTGCCGGCATTGGTGGCCGTCGGCACGAAGGACGACATTGCAGGCTCCGCGCACGCGCTCGCCGAACTGATGCCGAACGCCCGGGCGCTGGACATCCCCGGACGCGATCACATGCTGGCGGTGGGCGACAGGGTGTTCAAGAAGGCGGTGCTGGAGTTCTATGCCGCGGTCGACGGGCGCCAATAGGTGGTGCATGTGTGAGGCATTTCGCTTGGCAGCCGTTTGCTCTATAACTGGAGCCGTATGCGAGAAGGAGTAGGGCGATGGTCGCCAGCAACGAGAAGCGAGCCGACGAAAAGCTCAAGGTGATGGATCCGATCTGGGATAGCCTTCAGCAGGAAGCGCGCATCGCAGCTCAGGAGGATCCGCTGCTTGCAGCATTCCTCTATTCGACCGTGATCAACCAGCCTTCGCTGGAAGCGAGCGTCATTCACCGGATCTGCGAGCGTCTCGACCATCCGGACCTGCAGGCGAACCTGCTGCGCCAGACCTACGAGGAGATGCAGGCGGCCTGGCCGGAGTGGGGCTCGATCCTGCGCGTCGACATTCAGGCCGTCTACGACCGCGATCCGGCGTGCACGCGCTTCATCGAGCCGGTGCTCTATTTCAAGGGCTTCCACGCGATCCAGACCCACCGGCTGGCGCATTGGCTTCACATTAACGGCCGGCGTGACTTTGCGCTCTATCTGCAGAGCCGTTCCTCGAGCGTCTTCCAGACGGATATCAATCCGGCCGCGCGCATCGGCAAGGGGATCTTCCTCGACCACGCGACCGGCCTCGTCGTCGGCGAGACGGCGGTGATCGGCGACAATGTCTCGATCCTGCATAACGTCACGCTCGGGGGAACCGGCAAGGAAGGCGGCGATCGCCATCCCAAGATCGACAACGGCGTTCTGATCGGCGCGGGTGCCAAGATACTCGGCAATATCCATATCGGCCATTGCTCGCGCATTGCCGCCGGCTCGGTGGTGCTGAAGGACATGCCGCCGAAATCGACCGTCGCTGGCGTCCCGGCCAAGGTGGTGGGCGAGGCCGGCTGTTCCGAACCGTCGCGGGCCATGGACCAGATCCTGCACGGCGCAGGCTTCGACATCTGAACGCAAATCTGCTGGAAACTGGCCTCATTGAGGGTTTACAGCACCCCGCTCAGGTGCGAGAAGCGGCGCGAACGAACCGATACGGAGACGCAATCGTGAAGCCCGAAGAGATCAGGAAGCTTGAGGCCTACTTCAAGCGGAACTTCAACAAGGATATGGTCATCAAGGCGCGTCCGAAGAAGGACGAGTCTGCGGAAGTCTATCTCGCGGACGAGTTTCTGGGCGTCGTGTTCCGCGACGAAGAGGATGGCGAACTCTCCTACAACTTCTCGATGGCGATCCTCGACATCGACCTCTAAAAGTCTCCTTCTCGAAGGAATTCTCGTGAACCCGGCGCGCCCAGGCGCCGGGTTTTTGCGTTTTGTACGCTTCCGTCATCAAGTATTTGCAATCGTTGACTAATATTGCGATGCGGCAATTCGTTGACTTTATTGTGCATTGCATATAATTTTCGGTCATCTGAACGGAACGAAAGGAGCGTCCCATGTTCAACTTGGAAGAGGCCAACAAGAGGGGGAAAGAAGCCGTGGACACCGTCGTGAAGAGCTATTCTTCCTTGGCCAAGGGCATGCAGGCGATCGCCACCGAGGCGACCGACTATTCCAAGAAGTCCTTCGAAGAGGGCCTTGCGCATTTCGAGAAGCTGTCGAGCGCGAAGAGCTTCGAAGCAGCCTTCGAACTCCAGACGTCGTACCTGAAGAAGAGCTACGAATCCTATATCGCGGAAGCGACGAAGATCGGCGAGATGTATTCCGATCTCGCGAAGGATGCATACAAGCCCTACGAGGCGCCGGTTGCCAAGGCAACGGCCGCGGCAAAGGCAGCCGTCGCCGCCTGATCGCGCCATTCCCGATTCATGAAAAAGCCGGCGACACGCTCGTGTCGCCGGCTTTTCTGTTTCTTCCTGGCGCCTTTTCCGATGGGCGCGCTGACCGCGCTTCGAACGATGGCGGCCCGCTATCGGCAATACCTCAGGCCAGAATGAAATCGCCCGTGTCGAGGTCGGCTTTCTCAAAATTCTTCAGAAGAAGAATATCGGTCGCGGCAAACTTGAGCTGAACGTCGTCGTCGACCTGCGCGGCCTTTTTCACAACCGAGGAAATGCCGTCGAAGCCGTAACTGCGAAGATCGATCTGGTCGGCGCCGTCCTGGAATTCCAGGATGGTGTCCTTGCCGTATCCCTTCTTGAAGACGAAGGTGTCGCTGCCCGGGCCGCCGGTCAGCGTGTCGTTGCCGCGGCCGCCATCCAGTATGTCGGCGCCGCCTGCACCCTTTAGGACATCATTGCCGCCGCCGCCCGCGAGACGGTTGGCAGCGCTGTTGCCGATCAGCTTGTCGGCATAGGCCGTTCCCGACAGATTTTCGATCGAGGAGTACTTGTCGCCCTTGGCGTCGTTCGTGTTCGCTGAGGGGGAGAGGAGGCTGACGGTCACGCCCTTCGATGCCGTCTCGTAAGAAGCGGTGTCGATCCCCTTGCCGCCGACAAGCCTGTCCGCTCCGCTGCCGCCGATCAGGATGTCCTTGCCGGCTCCACCGTCCAGCGTGTCGTTGCCCTTGCCGCCGGTCAGCCTGTTGGCGCCGTCGTTGCCGGTCAGTTTGTCGGCATAGGCCGAGCCGCTGAGGTGCTCGATCGACGAGTAGCTGTCGCCGGCAGCGTCGTTGGTGTTGACGGATGGCTTGGCGAGGCTTGCGACGACACCGGCGCGGGCGGAAGAGTAGGATGCGGTGTCGTGGCCGGTCCCGCCGATCAGCTTGTCTGCACCTGCACCGCCGGCCAGAATGTCGTTCCCGCTACCGCCGTCCAGCGTGTCCTTGCCGACGCCGCCATACAGGATGTCCTTGCCGCCAAGGCCGTACAGCTTGTCGTTGCCGCCGTTGCCGTAGAGCGTGTTGTTCGCCTGGTTGCCGCTGAGGGCGTCGTTGCCGGATCCGCCCTTGGCGTTCTCGATCAGCGAGCGCGTGTCGCCCTCGAACAGAAGCGCGTTGAAGATATTGCCGCGGGCATAGTGGTTGTTGCCGAGATTGGCGAGTTGCTCGTCGCTGAAAGCGGAGTAGGAGCCCGGCGCGAGATCGATCTTCAACGCGGTCTGATAGGCCGACAGATCGTACGTATCGACGCCGCCGCCGTCCCAGATGGTGGCGAAGATGCGGTTGGCGCCCGGGCTGATGGCGGCCTGGCCATCGACATAGGTCTTGCCGCTTGAAGGATTCCATTTGTAGGTGGTGCTGCCGGAATTGGTGGTGTAGTCGGCGCCATACATGTACTGCAGCGCCTGAATATCGGCCATCATGAAGGTCTGCGGCCCGCCGAACTCCTCATAGAGGTATCCGGCGGAGAAGTCCGCACCCTCATAGCTGCGGTAGGTCATCACGGTATATTCGATCGAGTCATACTTTGAGGGCATGGTGGCCAGCCCTTCGCCGCTGTGGGCGTGATTGAGGCCCAGGGCGTGCCCGAGCTCATGGATCACCGTGTGCCAGGCGTAGTTGCCCGCAACCGGGTTACGCATGTCGAGGCTGGTCCCAGCATATTCGGTACCCAACCAGAGATCGCCCGCCTCTTCGTATTCGCCGGGAAAATAGGCCTTTGCGGTTTCGTTGTCATAGGTCGATTCCGCGAAGCGAAGATTGGCGGTCGTGGCACTCCCTTGCGAGAAATTCAGCTTTGTGAAGCCTTCCACCGCGAAGCCGTCATTCGCCTTCGCGCCGTAGGACTGCTCCATGGCGAAAAGCGCAGTCGAACGAACCTTGGCCGAAACCGCGCCGAAGCCATAAAGCGGCTCAAGCGACTCGGAATAATCGTACTGGGTGCTCGATGTCGGAAAGGCGTAGGTGACGCTGCCGCTCCAGGCGATGTCGCCAAGGACGGAATCGACAAAGTCGGAGCCGGTCGCCGATATCGACTTGGTGGTCTTTCCAATTCCGGTCATTCAATGTTCCTTGTACGAATGCAGTGGCGAACGGATCGCGAAATGATCGGCGCTTTTCACCACGACTATAGGTCGATTCTCAATATTTCGTCACGTTCCGGCGACCTCCGGTCAGTAACTCCGGGTTCTGATGTGGGCCGCCGCAGTCATGTCAGCGCCCGCGGCAAGGCACATCGCCATCGCTCAAGTTCTCCCGTGTACTGCGATGCGGAGTACGAAAGACAACGACGCAGCCATTCTGGAAACAAGCGACCGGCAGGCCGCTCTATCCGTCGATAGCGGGCGAATATGCCCGTCTCAAGGCATCGTCTGATCGCATGTCTTGTCCTGATCATCCAATACCGGTGCATATTTCGGGAACACGGAGCCGGACCGGCAAGACGCAAACAGCAGTTCTCGGAAATCGGAAGGCGGAGGTTGATTGGATTGACCGCGCCAAACGTCCTATGCAAAAGCGTGCACAAATGTCCGGTTCCCTGTTTCGTGCATCGGCAAATCACATGCGAAGCAAATCGGATTCGAAACGGTCATTCCTGATGACTGGCGTCGCCAACGTTGCTTCATCTTGCGGATTCAACGGTTAGTGGGCGGCGGCCGAAGCAGGAGGACCTCGCACGGGTCCCCCGCTTCGGCCGGTTCCGCGAACGGCGGGCGCACGATCAGGCAGTCGGCTGCGGCGAAGATCTTCATCATCGACGAATCCTGTTTCTCGAACGGCGTGGCGACCATCGCGCCGTCCTCCCGCAGAGCAAGCCTTGCGCGCAGGTGATCCTGACGGTGATCGTTGCCGGACAGGGACGATCCCGCCACCGCGATCGCGCGGCGCTCGGGCCCGGGCAGGCGCGCAAGCCTCCGGACGAGCGGATCGAGAAAAAGCAGCGAACAGACCATGGCGGAGACTGGATTTCCGGGCAGGCCGACGATCTGCATCCCTCCCAGCCGACCGACCATCAGCGGCTTTCCCGGACGCATGGCGATACGCCAGAAATCGAGCTCCATCCCCGCGGAACGCAGGACCGGCTGGACCAGGTCGAGATCCCCCACCGATGCGCCGCCGAGCGTGACCAGCACGTCGGCGCCGCAGGCCCTGGCCCAGTCGACGGCATCGAGGATGGCGTTGCTGTCGTCACCGGCGATACCAAGGTCGATCACTTCGGCTCCCGCCTCGCGGGCGATCGCGGCAACGCCATAGCCGTTCGAGGCGACGATCTGGCTGGCGCTCAGCGCCGAACCGGGCGGCACGAGTTCGTCACCGGTGGCAAGCAGCGCCACCTTCGGCCTGGCATAGACTTGAAGCACGGGATGATTCATGGCGGCGGCAACGGTGAGCCTGCCGGCGTCCAGCAGTTCGCCTTGTCGCAGCACGCATTCGCCTTCGACGAAGTCCTGTCCGCGGGGGCGGATATGGCGGCCCTTGGGCGGAACGAAGGTGGTGCGGATGCGCCCACCGTCCAGCGCCTCGGCGTCCTCCTGCAGCAGCACCGTATCGGCGCCGGCGGGGACCGGGGCTCCCGTGAAAATCCGTACGGCTTCGCCCGTTCCGACGGTGCCGGAGAAGGCGTGGCCGGCCGCGGCGCGGCCAATGACGTTCAGCGCGGAGCCAAGTTCGACGATGTCCTCATGGCGAAGCGCATATCCGTCCATGGCGGAACTGTCGAAGGGCGGCTGGGTCAGTCGGGCGGTCACGTCGCCGGAGAGCACGCGCCCGCAGGCTTCGTGCAGCGGGACGCTCTCGCTCTTGTCCGGTGGACTTGCCGAATGCAGCAGACGTTCAAGCGCATCCTCGACCGGCAAAAGCGACATGTCTAACCGTGCTCCCCTCGCTGATAATCTCCGGAGCGGCCGCCGGACTTGGCGACGAGCCGAATTCCGCCGATCTCCATCTCCCGGTCGGCAGCCTTTGCCATATCGTAGATCGTCAGGCAGGCGACGCTGACGGCCGTCAACGCCTCCATTTCGACGCCGGTGCGCCCGGTGAGCTTCGCCGTGGCCTCGACCCGCAAGCCGGGCAGGGCGGCGTCTTCGGTAATTTCGACAGCAACCCTGGTCAGCATCAGCGGGTGGCAAAGCGGAATGAGATTGGCCGTCTGCTTCGCCGCCATGATGCCGGCCAACCGGGCTGTGCCGATCACGTCGCCCTTCTTGGCATCGCCGTCGCGGATCAGTTGCAGGGTCTCCGGCCGCATCCGCACCATACCTTCGGCAACCGCGATCCGGACGGTCTCCGCCTTGTCGCCGACATCAACCATGTTGGCCTCGCCCGAGGCACCGATATGCGTCAGGGCGCCGCCGGCCGTCATCACTCTGCCGCCATCATCGGATCGCTTCCGTTGAGAAGCGTGCGGGTGGCGGCGGCGACATCGTCCTTGCGCATCAGGCTTTCGCCGACGAGGAAGGTCGAGATGCCCGACGCCTTGAGGCGTTCGCAGTCAGCATGGGTGAAGATGCCGCTTTCGCCGACCAGAAGCCGGTCTTCCGGCACCATGCGGGACAGACGTTCGGAAACCGCAAGATCGACCTCGAACGTGCGCAGATTGCGGTTGTTGATGCCGAGCAGCTTGGATTTCAGATTGAGCGCCCGTTCCATCTCCGCTTCGTCATGCACCTCGACGAGAACATCCATGGCGAGCGAGAAGGCGTGGTCCTGCAACCGTTTGGCTTCGTCGTCGGAAAGCGAGGCCATGATCAGGAGAATGCAGTCCGCACCCCAGGCGCGCGCTTCCTGAACCTGGTAGGTGTCGAACATGAAGTCCTTGCGCAGAGCCGGAAGCGCGCAGGCCGCACGGGCCTGCGTCAGGTATTCTGGTGCGCCCTGGAAGCTCGGGCCGTCCGTCAGCACCGAAAGGCAGGCAGCCCCGCCTGCTTCATAGGCCATGGCGAGCGCCGGCGGATCGAAGTCCGGCCGGATCAGCCCCTTGGACGGGCTCGCCTTCTTGATCTCCGCGATAAGTCCGAATTCACCTCGCGCCTTCTTCGTCAGCAGGCTGGCGAAGAAGGCGCGCGGCGGCTCCTGGTCGCGGCAGATCGCGCGCAGGTCGGCAAGCGGCACGCGCGCCTTGGCCGCCTCGATTTCCTGGCGTTTGTAGGATTCGATCTTCTTGAGAATATCGGTCATCGGCAGAGCCTACCCCTGAAGTTCGGCGTTGGAAACCGCGACGAGTGTCTCGAGCGCTCGACGCGCGCTGCCGCTTTCCAGCGACTGGCGGGCAAGCGCCATGCCCTCGGCGATCGAGCCGGCCTTGCCGGCGACCAGCAGGGCGGCGGCGGCATTTGCAAGCGAAATGTCCCGGTAGGGCGTCTCGGCGCCGCCGAGCACCGAAAGGAGGGCTTCGGCGTTATGCGCACCGTCGCCGCCACGCAAATCGTCCAGCGTCACCTGCGGCAGGCCGAAATCGGCCGGCGTCAGCTCGAAGGTGCGGATGCGGCCATCCTCGAGCGCGGCAACCTGCGTGGTGCCCGTGGTAGTGATCTCGTCGAGACCGGAACCGTGGACAACCCAGATCCGTTCGGAGCCGAGATCCCGCAGGACTTCGGCCACCGGTACCAGCCATTGCGCCGAGTAGACGCCTAGGAGCTGCCGCTTGACGTTGCCGGGGTTCGACAGTGGACCGAGCAGGTTGAAGATCGTCCGCGTGCCGAGCTCCACGCGAGACGGGCCGACATGCTTCATGGCCGGGTGGTGGAGCTGGGCGAACATGAAGCCGAGGCCGGCCTCGGCCACGCAACGGGCGATCGCATCCGGCCCGATATCGAGCTTGACGCCGAGGCAGAAGAGGGCGTCGGCCGTACCTGACTTGGAGCTAAGCGCCCGGTTGCCGTGCTTGGCGACCGGCACACCGGCGCCGGCGACGATGATCGAGGCCAGCGTCGAGATGTTGTAGGTGCCGGCACCGTCTCCACCCGTGCCGACGATGTCGATCGCGTCGGGCGGAACGCTGACGGGGAGCATGCGGGCGCGCATCGAGCCGACGGCGCCGTAAATCTCGTCCACAGTCTCGCCGCGGACCCGCAGCGCCATCAGGAAGCCGCCGATCTGCGAGGGCGTCGCCGAGCCGGACATGATGATCTCGAAGGCGCCGCGCGCCTCCTCGCGATCGAGCGGCGCTCCGGTGGCGACCTTGGCGATGAAGGGTTTCAGGTCAGACATGTGGTGCGGATCCCGGCTTCATCATTGCATGCTGCGCTCGGCGGCCGACCGGTTGATCGACACGCCATAGGCGCTCTGCAGGCTCGTGACCATCTGGTCGAGAATATCGTCGCCGCTGGCGCGGGCGATCGCCTCGATCTGCTGATCGGAATTGGCGAGCGCGTCGCCGGCGGCTTCGCTGTTGACGTCGGTCACCTGAAGGACGATCTGGCCCTCGCCGCCGATACCCGGCGCATTCGCCACATGCCCTGCGGGACCGCCGAAGGCGGCGGCAACAGCGGCCGGGCTCAGGGTGATGTCTTCAACGCCGCGGGTCAGACCGGCCTTGGTCTCGACCGCCATGCCCATGTCGGCTGCGATATCGGCCATTTTTTCGCCCTTGCGGATGCGTTCGGCAATTTCAGCGGCCTTCGTGGCCAGCGCCTCGCGCTGCTGCTCCGCCGCCCAGTCAGCAGCGACCGTCTCGCGGACCTCGTCCAGGGTGCGGTCGCGTGCCGGCATGATGTCGTTGACTTCGTACCAGATATAGCCGTCACGTCCGTAGTTGACCGACGGGCTTTCCAGCCCGACGTCGGTCTTGAAGACCTCGGCAAGCAGGCCGGTTTCCTCGGGAAGGGCGATGTCCTCACCGTCCTGGCCGCGGCCGGTCGAATCGACAGCATCGACGGTCACGGCCTTCAAATGCGCCTCGGTGGCCGCTTCGGCGATGCCGGCACCATTGGCCTGTGCCTCTTCGAAGCGGTCGTGGACAGCCATCAGGTCCTGACTGGCCTGTGACAGCGCAAGCTCGTTGCGCAGTTCGTCCTTCACGTCGTCGTATGTCTTGATGGTTTCCGGATGAATGCTCGACACGCGCAGAATGACCGGACCGAAGACGCCTTGGACGACCGGGGAAGTGCCGCCGGCCGCCGGAATTGCAAAAGCGGCTTCGGCAAGCGTCTGATCGGGCATCGCGGCCTTGGTGAAATCGCCAAGCGTGACGTCGGATTCCGTCTTGCCCTGTTCGGCTGCGAGCGCATCGAAAGTCGTGCCGGCGGCGAGCTTGGCTGCAGCGGCATCGGCCGCTGCGCGGTCGGGGAACGTTAGCTGCTGGACGGTGCGTGTCTCCGCCGTCCGGTATTTGTCCTTGTTCTTCTCGTAGTCTTCCCGCACTGCTGCTTCGTCGATCGTCGACGGATCGGCAATGTCCTTCGGGGCCAGGGCGACATAGGTGAACTTGCGGAACTCGGGCGCGCGGTACTTGTCCTTGTTCTTCTCGAACCAGGCCGCCAGCACGTCGTCGGCCGGCGCCTTGACCGGATCGATGTTGGCGTTGGACAGCAGCAGGTAGTCCACGGTGCGCGCTTCGTTGCGGTACTGCTTGAGGGCGCTGGTCAGCGTTTCCGGCGCCCGGTAGCCATCGGAAATGGCTTCGACGATCTGGCTGCGGACGGCGACCTGGCTGCGATTGTTGATGTAGTCGTCCTCGCGCAGCCCCGCATTACGCAGGATCGACGAGAAGGCAATGCGGTCGAAGCGACCGTTCGGGCCGCGGAACGCGGGATCCTCGGCGATCAGCTGCGCAAGGCGGTCCTCGCTCAGGCCGAGGCTCATGTCGCTTGAAAGCTGGTCGAGCGCTGCACCGGCGACGAGTTCGGCATAGACCTGGTTCTCGACACCGAGCGCCCGCGCCTGATCGAGCGTCAGGCGCGTCCCGAAGCGCTGGGACAGCGCGGAAACCTGTCGCTCATAGGCGAGGCGGAAGTCCGTCGGCGAAACCTTGACGTCGCCAACCGTTACCACCACGTTGGATGTGCCGGTCACGAGCGAGCTCGAAATGCCCCATACGCCAAAGGAGGCCACCAGGATCAGCATCAGGGCTTTGGCGACCCATGTCTGGGCGCCTTTTCTCAAAGATTCGAGCATACTTCGCATTCCTCGCTTGCTCGGCACGGGGCCGGACGGAACCCGTCTCATAACGGAAAGTTCGCAGGAATAGAAGGGCATGGATGACGCCGCGGCCGCGCGGCCGGCGAGAGCGCCAGGATGTGCGCGTCCGATGATGCAAGAGGGGCTGTGCCGAGTTCAAAATCCCACGCCGCAAACGGGCCAGCAACTGACGATTTCCTTTGCCGGCAAAGGAATTTATTCTGAAATAATTGAAGAATTATACAATCTGCGCTTTGTGCCAAGTTCTGACCAACATCCGCGCGGCAGATGGATGCGGGCAATGATCCAGTAGCTGGAAAAAGGCATCGGAATGGAGTCGATGATCGTCATGATCAACCTGCTCGGGGCGGTGGCTTTGCTGCTGTTCGGTCTGGCGCAGGTCAAGGACGGGGCGACGCGCACCCTTGGCGGGCGGCTGCGCAAGAGCCTGACCTTGGGCACAGGTGGCCCCATGCGCGCCTTCGTGTCCGGTTTTCTCGCGACACTCGCGCTGCAGAGTTCGACTGCGACGGCGCTGATGACGGCCTCCTTCGTTGAGAAGAACCTTATCCGCTCGCGGATGGCGCAGATCGTCCTTCTCGGCGCGAATGTCGGCACCGCCGTGACGGCCTGGATTGTCGCGACCGGGATCGAATGGGTCGCGCCGCTGGTCATCCTCGCGGGCGTCATTCTCTATCGGGGCGCTTCGACGTGGCGGCAGGGGGCCGGTGGCGCACTGGTCGGTATCGGCCTCATGCTCCTGTCGCTGCATCTGCTGAGCCAGGCGACGGAGCCGATGCGGCAGTCCCAGGCGCTTGCGGCCTTTCTCACCCTTCTAGACGGTGCGTGGCCGGTGGCGTTGGCGTTTTCGACCGTTCTGGCCTTCTTGTCGTCGTCGAGCCTTGCGGTGGTCGTGCTCATTCTCTCGCTGGCTTCGACCGGCATCGTTTCTCCGGGGCTGACGGTCGTCCTGGTGCTGGGCGCCAATCTCGGTGGCGCCATTCCCCCCGTCATCGCCACGCTCAAGGCGCCGGCGCCAGCGCGCCGGGTGACGATCGCCAACCTCTTCGTGCGTGCGGTCGGGTGCCTGATCGCGCTACCGTTTGCAGGTCTTGCCGCCGACGCGTTGGCAATGCTGCCGCTGCCGCCTTCGAAGCTGCCGGTCGACGCGCATCTGGCCTTCAATCTGATGGTGGCCGCGGTCTTCTGGCCGCTGTCGCCACTGCTGGCCAGGCTGATGGAAAAGCTCGTGCCGGACGAGCCGCGCGGCGAAACGGGGCCACGGTATCTGGATGAGGCCGCGCTGGCGACACCCGTCGTCGCCCTTGCCGGCGCGACACGCGAAGTCCTGCGGGTCGGCGACCTGATCGAGGCGATGCTGATCCGGACGATGAAGGCCTTCGAGGAGAACAATCTTGCCGAACTCGACCGAATCGGCGCGATCGAGAAGCAGGTCGACGAGTTGCAGCAGGCGATCAAGGTCTATCTCTCGCGCCTCGGTAACAAGGGGCTCAGCGAAGACAACGCCGCCCGGTCGATCGTCATCATCGACTATGCGATCAACCTCGAGCACATCGGCGACATCATCGAGAAGGGCCTGCAGGAGCAGGTGCGCAAGAAGGTGCTGAACGGCTTGCGTTTTTCCACCGACGGCTATGAAGAGTTGTCTGGCCTGTTCCATCTCACCATCGAGAACCTGCGGATCGCACAGACCATCCTCGTGTCCCGCGACGCGTCGCTCGCCCGGCAGTTGGTCGAGGTCAAGGTGTCGGTAAGGCACATGGAGAAGCAATCCGCCGAGCGGCATCTCGCCCGGCTGCGCGACGGAAGGCTGGACAGCCTGCAGACGAGCTCGCTCCACCTGGACATGCTGCGCGACCTCAAGCGCATTACCGCCCACCTCGTTTCCGTCGCCTATCCGATCCTCGACGAAAGCGGACTTCTTGTCGAAAGCCGTCTGCGGGAAGCGGAGTAGCTTGTGAATTTCCTTTGTCTGGCGCGGGGTGCGTTTGGTATGCAACCGCATCCAACAGCATGAAACGAGGATGACGATGCAAAAGGAAGAGACCAAACGCAGCTGCCTGGCGGTCATTCTGGCGGCCGGGGAAAGCACCCGGATGAAGTCGTCCCAGTCGAAAGTGCTGCATCCGATCGGCAACCGGCCGATGATCGCCCATGTCGTCGATGCGCTGGCGGCGGCCGGCATCAGCGAGATTGCGCTCGTTCTCGGGCGCGACGCCGAAAAGGTCGAGGCGGCGGCGCGCCATCCATCCGTCAGGGCGGAGACCTATATCCAGAATGAGCGGTTGGGAACGGCACATGCGGTCCTGGCGGCCCGCGAGGCGATCGCCAAGGGCTATGACGACGTGCTGGTCGTCTTCGGTGATACGCCGCTTCTAACGCAGACGCCGCTGCAAGACGCGCGCGCCGGGCTTGCCGGCGGCAGCGATGTCGTTGTCGTCGGCTTCATGGCCGCCGATCCGTTCGGCTATGGCCGACTGCTTGTAGAGAACGGCGAACTCGTCGCCATCCGCGAGGAGAAGGATGCGACACCGGCGGAGCGTGCTATTCCCTATTGCAACGGCGGGCTGATGGCGATCGATGGGCGCAAGGCGCTCGGCCTGATCGAGAAGATCGGCAACGCCAATGCCAAGGGTGAGTATTATCTGACCGACATCGTGGAAGTCGTTCGCGCAGCCGGCGGCCATGCCACGACGGTCGAGGCGCCGGAGGAGGAGCTGACCGGCTGCAATACCCGCGCCGAACTCGCCTTTATCGAGCGCCTCTGGCAGCAGCGCCGCCGCACCGCGCTGATGCTGTCCGGCGTCTCGATGGTGGCGCCCGAAACCGTGTTTCTGTCTTATGATACAACCGTGGGGCAGGATGTAACGATCGAGCCGAACGTGGTGTTCGGTCCGGGTGTGACCGTCGAAAGCGGTGCCGTCATCCACGCCTTCTCGCATATTGAAGGCGCGCATGTGAGCGCCGGCGCGTCGGTCGGCCCGTTCGCGCGCCTGCGCCCGGGGGCCAACCTTGGGCCGGACTCGAAGGTCGGAAACTTCTGCGAGGTGAAGAAGGCCGAGATAGGGGCGGGGGCGAAGGTCAACCACCTCACCTATATCGGCGACGCGTTCATCGGCGCGGGCAGCAACATCGGTGCAGGCACCATCACCTGCAACTATGACGGCATCAACAAGCACGAGACGCGGATCGGCGAGAACGCCTTCATCGGCTCCAATTCGGCGCTGGTCGCCCCGGTGACGATCGGAGACGGCGCCTACGTCGCCTCCGGTAGCGTCATTACCGAGGACGTGCCCGCGGATGCGGTCGCCTTCGGCCGGGCGCGCCAGGAAAACAAGCCGGAGCGCGCCAGGCTCGTCCGCGAACGCAATGCCGCCCTCAAGGCAGCACGGAAGTAGGCGGCCGAGTAGCCTTCGGCGTTAACGCCTGAAACCGAAAGTGAGCGCGGGACGATTGCGCTCACTCCAAAAATCACTACCAGAATGCGGCACTTACACCGCATACCGCCGAAAGTCGGAATCGATTTTCGCTTCGGCTTGTGCGCCGAATGCAATGGCCGCATTTTCCTGTCCCGCTGTCGGACGCGAAACCTGCGGCAGTCCAAGGACGGAGTGGTTTTATGTGCGGTATTGTCGGCATCGTCGGGACGGAGCCTGTCGCCGGGCGGCTGGTGGAGGCGTTGAAGCGTCTGGAGTACCGGGGGTACGATTCGGCCGGCGTGGCAACCATCCGCGACGGTCGGCTGGAGCGCCGCCGCGCCGAGGGGAAGCTGGTCAATCTGGAAGCCCGGCTTGCCGAACAGCCGCTCGAAGGCACGATCGGCATCGCCCATACCCGTTGGGCCACGCACGGCGCGCCGACCGAGGGCAACGCCCATCCGCATTTCACCGAAGGCGTTGCTGTCGTCCACAACGGGATCATCGAGAATTTCTCGGAGATCAAGGACGAACTGATCGCCGACGGCGCGACGTTCGCCACCCAGACGGACACTGAAGTCATAGCCCAGCTGCTGGCGAAGCTTCGGCGCGAAGGCTACGGCCGGCGCGACGCCATGCTCGCCATGCTGCAGCGGGTGAGCGGCGCCTATGCGCTGGCGGTGATGTTCGAGGACGATCCGTCGACCATCATGGTCGCCCGGAACGGCCCTCCGCTGGCAATCGGCCACGGTCAGGGCGAGATGTTCCTGGGCTCGGACGCGATCGCGCTTGCGCCCTTCACCTCGGAGATCACCTATCTGGTGGATGGCGACTGGGCGGTGGTGGGCCGCAACGGCGTGCACATCTTCGATCTGGAGGGCAATCCGGTCGAACGCCGCCGGCAGGTCTCCAGCGCTGCGGCCTACATGATCGACAAGGGCAACCATCGGCATTTCATGGAGAAGGAGATCCATGAGCAGTCCGAAGTGGTGTCGCACACACTCAGTCACTATATCGACTTCATCGAAAACAAGGTGAGAAAGCCTGCGGAGGAGATTGATTTCTCTTCTGTTTCTAGCCTTGCAATATCCGCCTGCGGTACGGCTTACCTCGCCGGCCTCGTCGGCAAGTACTGGTTCGAACGGCTAGCGCGGCTGCCGGTGGAAATCGATGTCGCCTCCGAATTCCGCTACCGCGAAATGCCGCTGAACCCGACGTCTGCGGCGCTGTTCATCTCGCAATCCGGCGAGACGGCCGACACGCTTGCGTCCCTGCGTTACTGCAAGGATGCCGGGCTGAAGATCGGCGCCATCGTGAATGCGCCCGAATCGACCATCGCCCGCGAGGCCGACGTGGTATTTCCGACGCTGGCCGGACCGGAGATCGGCGTCGCCTCCACCAAGGCCTTCACCTGCCAGCTCGCCGTGCTCGCGTCGCTGGCGATACAGGCCGGCCGCGCGCGCGGCACGCTGTCTGGGGAGGAAGAGGCCGCGCTGGTGCGAAATCTCGCGGAAACGCCGCGACTGATCGCCAACGTCCTCAACACCATCCAGCCGTCCATCGAGCTTCTGGCGCGCGAGCTGTCGAAGTGCAGAGACGTCCTCTATCTCGGCCGCGGCACCAGCTATCCGCTCGCGCTGGAGGGCGCGCTGAAGCTGAAGGAAATTTCCTACATCCACGCGGAAGGCTATGCGGCGGGCGAACTGAAGCACGGGCCGATCGCGCTGATCGACGAGAACATGCCTGTTATCGTCATCGCGCCGTTTGATCGCTTCTTCGAAAAGACCGTCTCGAACATGCAGGAAGTCGCGGCCCGCGGCGGCCGGATCATCTTCATCACCGACGAGCGCGGGGCGGCTGCGACAAAGCTCGAAACGATGGCGACGATCGTGCTGCCGGCCGTCGACGAGATCATCGCGCCGGTGCTCTACGCGCTGCCGATCCAGCTCATCGCCTATCACACCGCTGTCTTCATGGGCACGGACGTAGACCAGCCGCGCAACCTCGCGAAATCCGTGACGGTCGAATGATCATCCGCGACGAGACGCCGGCGGATGTGGACGCCATCGGCGCCCTGACGGCGGAGGCATTTGCCACCATGCCTTACAGCGACGGATCGGAGCCGGCGATCATCGAGCGCCTGCGCGCAACCGGTGCGCTGACATTCTCGCTCGTCGCCGAGGAAAACGGGACCATCGTCGGTCACGTGGCGTTCTCCCCAGTTTCCGTATCCGGCGAGGGCGGCGGCTGGTTCGGTCTCGGGCCGATCTCGGTGGAACCTGCTCGGCAGCGGGCCGGTATCGGCAGCGCGCTTGTGCGGGCGGGGCTGGAACGCCTGAGGCAGATCGGTGCGAAGGGGTGTGTGCTGGCGGGCGATCCCGGCTATTATGCCCGTTTCGGCTTCGCTTGTGATCCCGCCTTTACCTCGCCCGGCATCCCTCACGAGTATTTCATGAGGCTGGCTCTTTCTCCGGTTTACGCGGGCGGGACGGTTACCTATCATCCGGCTTTCTTCGGCTGAGGTTCCGGACGGCACACTGGCGATGACCGATATCGTTCCGCGACTTTCCGTGGCCACGCGGCTG
Organism: Rhizobium subbaraonis; assembly: GCF_900220975.1. Lineage (GTDB taxonomy): Bacteria > Pseudomonadota > Alphaproteobacteria > Rhizobiales > Rhizobiaceae > Mycoplana > Mycoplana subbaraonis. The sequence goes on from NZ_OBQD01000005.1 coordinate 201,440, forward strand.
CGCAACAATTTTCTGACCGGGCTCGTCATCTGCGCCCCGATCGCGATCACCATCTGGCTGACCTGGACGTTCATCCACTGGGCAGACAGCTGGGTGAAGCCGTACATCCCGACAAAGTACAATCCGGAGAACTACTTCGAGTTCGCCATTCCCGGCTTCGGGCTTTTGATTGCACTGGTCGTTATCACGCTCGTGGGCTTTCTCGGCAAGAACCTGATCGGACGATCGATCGTCAATTTTGGCGAGACGATCCTCAACCGCACGCCGCTGGTCAGCACGATCTACAAGAGCCTCAAGCAGATCTTCGAATCAGTGCTGAAGGAGAAGGGGACGTCCTTCAACAAGGCGGGGCTGATCGAGTATCCAAGCGCCGGCCTTTGGTCCGTCGTCTTCATTGCCACCGATGCCAAGGGCGAGATGAAGTCGAAGTTCGATGCCATGGGCCGCGACATGGTGGCGTGCTTTCTGCCGCCGACGCCGTTTCCGACCGCCGGCTACCTCGTCTTCGTGCCGCGCGAGAAGATCGTACTGCTAGACATGAGCGCGGAGGACGCGGCCAAGCTGATCATCTCGGTCGGCCTCGTCAATCCGCCGGACAAGCTCGTGAGCGCGCCGACGCCGTTCTCCGCAAAGCTGAAAGAGAAATTCCGCAAGTAGATCAACCCGCGCGCAGGAAGCGTATCGCCTCGTCGCGGCGGAAAAGATAGAGCAGGGTGCGGATCGCCTGGCCGCGCTCGCCCTCCAGATTGGGATCCTTTTCCAGCACGTAGGCCGCTTCCTTGCGGGCGATCTCCAGAAGATCGCCGTGCGCTTCGATACTGGCAACGAGAAAGCCCGGGGTACCAGACTGTCGGGTGCCGAGCAGCTCGCCTTCGCCGCGCAGCTTCAGGTCCTCCTCGGCGATCCGGAAGCCATCCTCGGTCTCGCGCAGAATGCCGAGCCGCGCCCGGCCGTTCTCGCTGAGCGGTCCCTTGTAGAGCAGGATGCAGGAGGAGGCCCCTTGGCCGCGCCCGACGCGGCCGCGCAACTGGTGGAGCTGGGCGAGCCCGAAGCGCTCGGCATGCTCGATCACCATGATCGTGGCGTCGGGGACGTCAACGCCGACCTCGACGACGGTCGTGGCGACCAGCAGCCGCGTCTCGCCGTTCTTGTAGGCGAGCATGGCTTCGTCCTTCTGCGGTCCGCTCATGCGTCCGTGCACGAGGCCGACGGCGTCGCCGAACACGCTTTTCAGCGTCTCGTGCCGCTCTTCCACAGACATCAGGTCGGATTCCTCGGTCTCCTCGACCAGCGGGCAGATCCAGTAGGCCTTCTTGCCTTCGGCGATAGCCGTGCGCAGCCGGTCGACGATCTCGCCGGTGCGCTCCTGCGGCATCACCACCGTCTGGATCGGCTGGCGGCCGGCGGGCTTCTCGGTCAGCTTGGAGACGTCCATGTCGCCGAAGGCGGCGAGCACGAGCGTGCGCGGGATCGGCGTCGCGGTCATCACCAGCATGTGCGGCGAGATCCCCTTGGCCGTCAGCCGCAGCCGCTGGTGGACGCCGAACCGGTGCTGTTCGTCCACGACGGCAAGCGCCAGGTCGCGGTAGACGACGCTGTCCTGGAACAGCGCATGCGTGCCGACGACGATGTTCGTTTCGCCGCTTTCGATGCGCCTGAGAATATCGTCGCGCTCGCGGCCCTTGGTGCGGCCGGTCAGGACGTCGATGTGGATGCCGGTGGGCGCGGCCATCCTCGACAGGGTCGCATGGTGCTGTCGGGCGAGGATTTCCGTCGGCGCCATCAGCACCGCCTGCCCACCGGCCTCGACGGCGGCCAGCATCGCCATCAGCGCCACCGCCGTCTTGCCCGATCCGACGTCGCCTTGCAAAAGCCGCAGCATGCGCTGGTCGGTCGCCATGTCGGCCTTGATCTCGCTGATCGCCAAAGTCTGGCTGCCTGTCAAAGCAAAGGGCAGGGCAGAAAGCACCGGTTCGGACAGCTTTCCGGTCGCCACCACCGGACGGCCGGCGATGCGGCGCAACGTCTGGCGCACCAGCGCCAGCGAGATCTGGCCGGCCAGGAACTCGTCATGGGCGAGCCTGCGGCGGGCGGGCGCCTGCAGGTCGAGGTCCGAGGCTTCATGAGGGTGATGGAGAGCCTGAATGGCATCCGTTGCCGCGGGAAAGCCTTCGCGCACGGCAAGGGCCGCGTCGATCCATTCGGGCAGCTGCGGCACACGCGCCACCGCGGCCTCGATCGCCTTGCGCAGCGTGCGCGGCGAAAGGCCGGCCGTCAGCCCGTAGACCGGTTCGACCAGCGGCATCGTCTCCGCCTCCGATGCCTTCACCATGAAATCGGGATGGACCATCGAGGCGCGGCCGTTGAACCAGTCGACCTTGCCGCTCACGATGACCTGCTCGTCCACCGGCAGGCTCTTTTCCAGCCAGTCACCCTTGGCGCGGAAGAAGGTCAGCGCCAGCTCGCCCGTATCGTCGTGGAGGAATACGCGATAGGGCACGTTCGACTTGCCCCGCGGCGGCGGCTGGTGGCGGTCGACGCGCCCGGAAACCGTGACGATCGTGCCCTGCGGCGCATGCGCGATGCCGGGCTGGTTGCGGCGGTCGATCACGCTGTACGGTAGGTGGAAGACGAGATCGACAACGCGGCAGTCGTCGATGCTCTCCTGCCCGAGAAGTTTCGCGAACAATTCGCCCGTCTTCGGGCCGATACCGGCAAGCGAGGCGAGGGAGGCGAACAGGGGATCGAGCAGGGCAGGACGCATGGCCGCAAGATGCGCCGGACGATTGCCGCTTGGCAAGGCTGACAATCGTCTTTCGAGCGTCTATAGAAGCGCCGGCGAGGGTTTTCGGCGTTGCCGCCGGGCGCTCGTCCTGCCTTCCGGTCTCGACAGACCGTCGTGCAGCAAGCGATTGAATTCGCGCATGAAGCCGTGGCGGCCGCGGAGCGGTGCTCGGGCCGAGATGCGCCTGGTCCCGTAAGCTCCGAACGGGCGGACGGGCGAGAACTCATGCGGGAAAGACAAGGCCATGACCGGCACCACACGCTCCAGCGCAGATATCGAACCGCGACGCAAGCGCATCCTCTTCCGCTGCTGGCATCGCGGCATTCGCGAGATGGATCTGGTGCTGGGGTCGTTCGCCGATGCCGAGATCGAGACCCTGTCGATAGCAGAACTGGACGAACTGGAGGAGATCATGGCGGAGCACGACCGCGATCTAGTGATGTGGGTTACCGGCGAGCGTCCCGTTCCCGAGCGTTTCCGCACCGGCCTGTTCCCACGCATCTGCGCCTTCACCCCTGATTTCTCGCCGGTGACGGCCGAAAATTTCGGAAAAGCGAAATGATTCCAGGCCTCGATACCGCATCGCTCGCCACGATCGGCCAGCCGGCCACCATCGGCGCCGTGCCGAGCGGCGCCGAATCGCTGGTGCTGGCCGAACTCGCCCGCGAGCTCGGGCCGGTCGCCTATGTCATGTCCGACGGCCAGCGGATCGGCGACATGGAGCAGATGCTGGGCTTTGCTGCGCCCGACATCCCGGTGCTGACACTGCCGGGCTGGGACTGTCTGCCCTATGACCGCGTCTCTCCGAGCGCCGACACGTCGGCCAGAAGGCTTTCGGCGCTTTCGGCCCTGATCGCGCACGCAAAGAAGCCGCATCCGGCGATCGCGCTCATCACCGTCAATGCCATGCTGCAGAAGATGGCGCCGAGGCAGGTGATCGCGCAGCTCGCCTTTTCCGCCCGGCCCGGCAACCAGGTGCGGATGGACGATCTCGCCGCCCGGCTGGAGCGCAACGGCTTCGACCGGGTCGCGACCGTGCGCGAGGTCGGCGAATACGCGGTGCGCGGCGGCATCCTCGATGTCTTCGTGCCCGGCAGTTCCGAGCCGGTTCGCCTCGATTTCTTCGGCGATACGCTGGAAAGCGTCCGCACCTTCGATCCGGCCAGTCAGCGAACCACCGGGCAGGCCAGGAGCCTCGACCTTAATCCGATGAGCGAGGTGACGCTGACGCCGGAGACGATCAGCCATTTCCGCAAGGAGTACCTGTCGCTGTTCGGCGCTACGACCCGCGACGACGCGCTCTACCAGGCGGTTTCGGAAGGACGGCGCTATGCCGGCATGGAGCACTGGCTGCCGCTGTTCTACGACGAGCTGGAGACGTCGTTCGACTATCTCGCCGGCTTTCGGATCGTCACAGACCATGCCGCGCGCGAGGCGGCCGCCGAGCGCTCGAAGCTTGTCCGCGACTATTACGACGCACGGCTGAGTTCGGCCTCCGCCAAGGGCCAGCTGGCGCAGGCGACGCCCTACAAGCCCGTGCCGCCTGGGCAGCTCTATCTCGACGACGAGAGCTTTTCCCGGCTGCTCAACGAACGCGACGCGATACGCATTTCGCCCTTCAACGAACACGAGGGCGAGGCGCGCCGCGTTTATTCGCTGGAGGCACGTGCCGGCGCCCGCTGGGCGAAGGCGGCGAAGGAGGGCGAGGACGGCACCGAACGCGTCAACGTCTTCGATCAGGTGGTGAAATACATCGCGGACCTGCGGTCGGCGGGCAAGAAGGTGCTGGTCACCGGCTGGAGCGAAGGCTCGCTCGACCGGCTGATGCAGGTGCTGGCCGAGCACGGGCTTGGTAACGTCGTGCCGGTGGCCGACCTGTCGGGCCTGCGCAAGCTGAAGGCCGGCGAGGCGGGATCGGCGGTGCTCAGCCTTGAGAACGGCTTCGAGGCGGGCGACCTTGTCTTCATCGGTGAGCAGGACATCCTCGGCGACCGCATGGTCCGCCGTTCGCGCCGGCGCAAGCGCGGCGCCGATTTCATCGCCGAGGTCGCAGGCCTCGACGAAGGCAGCATCGTCGTCCATGCCGAGCACGGCATCGGCCGCTTCGTCGGCCTGCAGACAATCGAGGCGGCCGGCGCGCCGCATGCCTGCCTTGAATTGCGCTACGCCGACGACGCCAAGCTCTATCTTCCGGTGGAGAATATCGACCTCCTGTCGCGTTATGGCGGCGAGGGGACGGATGCGATCCTCGACAAGCTCGGCGGCGTCGCCTGGCAGGCGCGCAAGGCCAAGCTGAAGAAGCGCCTGCTGGACATGGCAAACGGCCTGATCCAGATCGCCGCCGCCCGCCTCGTGCGCCATGCGCCGGTGCTCGCCGCCCAGGACGGCGTCTACGACGAATTCGCCGCCCGCTTCCCCTATGACGAGACCGAGGACCAGGCAAACGCCATCGACGCGGTGCGCGAGGATCTCGGTGCCGGCCGGCCGATGGACCGGCTCGTCTGCGGCGACGTCGGCTTCGGCAAGACGGAAGTTGCGCTGCGGGCCGCCTTCATCGCGGCCATGAACGGCGTGCAGGTCGCCGTCGTCGTGCCGACCACGCTTCTCGCCCGCCAGCACTTTAAGACCTTTACGGAACGCTTCCGCGGACTGCCGATCCGGCTGCAGCAGGCCTCGCGCCTCGTCGGTTCGAAAGAACTGGCGCTGACCAAGAAGGAGGTGGCGGACGGCAAGACCGATATCGTCGTCGGCACGCATGCGCTGCTCGGCAGCTCGATCAAGTTCGCCAATCTTGGTCTCCTCATCATCGACGAGGAGCAGCATTTCGGTGTCAAGCACAAGGAGCGGCTGAAGGAGCTGAAGAGTGACGTACACGTGCTGACTCTGTCGGCCACGCCGATCCCACGCACGCTGCAGCTCGCCATGACCGGCGTGCGCGAGCTGTCGCTGATCACGACGCCGCCGGTCGACCGCATGGCGGTGCGCACCTTCATCTCGCCCTTCGATCCGCTCGTTATCCGCGAGACGCTGATGCGCGAGCATTACCGCGGCGGCCAGAGCTTCTACGTCTGCCCGCGCCTCAGCGACCTGGCCGAGATCCAGGAGTTTCTGCAGCAGGACGTGCCGGAGCTGAAGGTGGCGGTCGCCCATGGGCAGATGCCGGCGACCGAGCTGGAAGACATCATGAACGCCTTCTACGACGGGCGCTACGACGTGCTGCTGTCGACCACGATCGTTGAATCGGGGCTGGACGTGCCGACGGCGAACACCCTCATCGTCCACCGCGCCGACATGTTCGGGCTGGCGCAGCTCTACCAGCTTCGCGGTCGCGTAGGGCGTTCGAAGGTGCGCGCCTTCGCGCTTCTGACGCTGCCGGTCAACAAGAAGCTGACGGCCACGGCCGAGCGGCGGCTGAAGGTGCTGCAGTCGCTCGATACGCTCGGCGCCGGCTTCCAGCTCGCCAGCCACGACCTCGACATCCGCGGTGCCGGCAACCTGCTGGGCGAGGAGCAGTCGGGCCATATCAAGGAAGTCGGCTTCGAGCTGTACCAGCAGATGCTGGAAGAGGCCGTGGCCGAGATCAAGGGCGACGAGGAGATCGTCGATACCGGCTGGTCGCCGCAGATCTCGGTCGGCACGCCGGTCATGATCCCCGACGACTACGTGCCCGACCTGCACCTGCGCCTGGGTCTCTACCGCCGGCTTGGCGAGATCACCGAGCTTTCGGATATCGACGCCTTCGGCGCCGAACTGATCGATCGCTTCGGCCCGCTGCCGATCGAGGTGCAGCATCTCTTGAAGATCGTCTACATCAAGTCGCTCTGCCGCGTGGCCAACGTGGAGAAGCTGGATGCGGGTCCGAAGGGCGTCGTCGTGCAGTTCCGCCACAAGGAGTTCCCGAACCCGGCGGCGCTTGTAGGCTATATCGCCAAGCAGGGCACGCTGGCCAAGATCCGCCCGGACCAGAGCCTGTTCCTCTCACGCGACCTCCCGACGCCGGAAAAGCGGCTCACGGGCGCGGCCCAGCTGATGACGCAACTGGCGGCATTGGCGAAGGCATCGACCTGAGTCGTATTATTGGGGGAAGGAAGCGGTACAGGCCCCCGTGGCCTCCGTGGCCGCTTCCGCCTTCTTCAATGCGGCCACCTCGCGAAGGGCGCCGGCCAGCACATCCACGGTCTGGGCGCCCACCACGGCATATTTATTGTCGATGATGAAGCAGGGAACCCCCGTCACCCCCATGTCGCGCGCCATGCCGATTTCCTGCTTCACTGAATCGATGTCAGCGTTGGCGGAAAACAGGGCGCAGACCACGGCACGGTCCATGCCGGCGGCCTCTGCGATGTCGAGAAGCACGCTGCGATCGCCGACATTTCTGCCGTCCTCGAAATAGGCCTTGAACAGCGCCTGCGACACCCTGCTCTGGACCTCGGGGCTTTCGATCATTGCCCACCGCAGCAAGCGGTGAGCATCGAGCGTGTTCGGGCTCAGTGCGATGGCGTCGAAATTGAATTCGATACCGTCTTCATGGCCGAGATTTGTGAGCATGCCATGGGCGCGGTCGACCGCTTCGCGACCGCCGAGTTTTTCCGCCAGGTGCTTCTTGTGGTCGAGGCCGGCGGGCGGCATGTCGGGGTTGAGCTGATAGGGGCGGAAGGTCACGTTGACGTTCACGTCGCCCGCGACCGCGTCGATTGCCTTCTCCAGCCGCTTCTTGCCAAGATAGCACCACGGGCAGACTACGTCGGATACGATGTCGATCGTTACGTTTTCCATGTCCTGATCGCCTTCCTGGTCGCTCATGAACCGCAGATAGTTTGCCTGCCCGATGAGTTCAATGGCCGTGAGCCCGTGAACAAGCTGCGCCCGCTGCGGTTGCAGCGCTATTTCTGTGCCCGTGCATCCCACCAGACCGGAAGCTGGTAGCCGTAGAGCGGCACGGCATCGGGACGGGCGATATAGTCGTACCGGGCAACCCATTGCCGCCCGAGATGGTAGAGCGGCAGCACATAGTGGTTGGAAAGCAGGAGGCGATCATGGGCGCGGACGGCGGAGCGAAAATCCTCGGCGCTGCGCGCGCTCAGGATCGCGTCCACCATGCGATCGACATCGGGATCGTTCGCGCCGGCGAAGGCCTCGCTGCCTTCACGGTCTCGATAGTCCGAACGCCAGCGCACGGCCTGCTCGAGGCCCGGGGACAGCGATGAGGCGTAGGCACGCACGATCACGTCGTAGTCGAACGTCAGCGTGCGGCTCTGATACTGCGAATCGTCCACCGTCCGGACGGCGGCGCGGATGCCGAGGGCGGAGAGAAACCGCTGATAGGCCAGCGCCAGCTTCTCCTGGTCGGCGTTCTGCGTCATAATCTCGAAGGCGAGCGGCTTGCCGTTGGCGTCGCTCATCACACCGTCCTTGATGCTGTAGCCGGCCTCCTTCATCAGCATGACGGCCTGCTTCAGTACCGTTCTGTCGCGGCCGGACGCATCTGTCTGCGGCCAGCGATAGGTGCCGTCCAGGATTTCGGGCTCGATTCGCGCCAATGCGGGCCCCAGCAGCGCCCTTTCGCTTTCGTCCGCCGGCACGCCCAGCGAGGAAAGTTCGGAATTCTGCCAGAAGCTCTCGGTCCGCCTGTAGGCGTTTTCAAACAGGTTTCTGTTCACCCATTCGAAATCGAAGACGAGCGACAGCCCGTGGCGCAGGCGCGCATCGGCAAACATCGGGCGTCGGGTGTTGAAGACGAAGCCCAGCATGCCCGACGGTACCTTCGGCATGAATTCCTCCTTGAGGATTGCGCCGGACGTCACGGCCGGGAAATCATAGCCCCGCGCCCACTTCGTCGGGTTCCCCTCTTGGAAGATGTCGACACTGCCCTTCTTGAAGGCTTCGAACAGCGTGTTTTCCTGCAGGAAATATTCGACGCTGATCTGGTCGTAGTTGTCGAAACCGATCTTGGAGGGGATATCCTTGCCCCAATAGTCCGGGTTGCGCTCGTAGACGATCTTCTCGCCGGGCCGGACGTCCTTGACCCGGTAGGGACCGGAGCCGAGAGGGAACGCCAGCGACGTGCGGTCGAAGCCCTCCACGTCTATCGCATGCTTCGGCAGGACCGGGGACAAGGCCAGAAGCAGCGGCGATTCGCGGTCCGCCTTGTCGTTGAAGGTGAAGCGGACGCCGTGTTTACCGATCTTCTCGGTCTTCTCGACGACGTCGAGCCTGCGGCTGAACGGCGAACGCCCCTTGTCGCGCAGCAGTTCGAAGGAGAAGATCACATCGTCCGGCGTGACCGGCTGTCCGTCCGCCCATTTCGCCTTCGGGTTGAGGTTGAACTGTATGAAGCTGCGCTCGTCGTCCCATTCTACCGTCTCGGCCAGCAATCCGTACATCGAGAACGCCTCGTCGCGCGAGCGCTGCATCAGCGACTCATAGACGAGATTGCCGAATTCGGGGTCCCACATGCCGCGCGCCGTGGTGCGCATGCTCTTCAGGATGAAGGGGTTGAGGTTATCAAAGGTGCCGACGACGCCATAGGTGATCCTGCCACCCTTTTTTACGTCCGGATTCACATAGGGAAAGTGCTTGTAGTCCGGCGGCAGCGCGGGCTCGCCGTGCATAGCTATACCATGCACCGGTGCCGCAAGCGCCTGGCCGAACGGGGCTGCAAGAGCAAGGCAGAGTGCCGTCAACAGAACTCGCAACGTGATTCCTCTTCAACATCGCATATCGATTCGCGACAACTTACAGTCTTGGACATGCGGCAAACAATGATGGTTCCTCTATTTCAGGAAGTGCGGGTAAAAATGCGACGAAAGACTGGATATCCATCGCGCCCCATTGTAACAGGGAGCCTGAAAGCGGGTCATGCAAATGCCTCAATTCGCCGACAGAGAGCGCACAGCTGACCGGAACATTTCAAGGGCGAAAAAAACGCTCGGCATCGGACTTCAGGAGACGGAACCCGTTATGATCTTCAAATCGAGCTTTACCAAGCAGGCAGTGCTTTCCGCATTTGCAGTTTCGCTTGCTGCCAGCGCGCTGCCTTCGACGGCCGTCGCACAGCAGGCCGCAGCGCCGCAGGGCTGGTTCAAGGTCTGCACGAAGCAGGAAGACAACGACGTCTGCATCGTCCAGAACCTTCTGACCGCCGGCGGCGGACAGTTGCTGACGGCCGTTGGCCTGATTACGGTCGAGGGCAAGGTCAACCGCAAGATCATGCAGGTGTCCGTGCCGAGCGCGCGGCTGATCCCGCCGGGCGTCGCCATGCAGATCGATGGCGGCAAGTCGCAGAAGCTCGACTACGCCATCTGCATGCCCGACAAGTGCGTGGCCGAAGTGCCGCTGACCGACCAGATGCTTGCCAGCCTCAAGAAGGGCGGCGAGGTCGTGTTCACCTCGATCAATTTCCAGCGTTCGCCCAACCCGATCAAGATGTCGCTCGCCGGCTTCACCGGCGCCTTCGACGGCGAGCCGATCGAGCAGTCGAAGCTCGAGGAGCGCCAGCGCCTGCTGCAGGAAGAAATGCAGAAGAAGGCCGACGAGGCACGCAAGAAGCTCGAAGACGCGCAGAAGGCGGCCAAGAGCCAGTAAGCGGCCTTTTCCCTGAAAATACGAAAAACCCGGCCGCAAAGCCGGGTTTTTTGATTCACGACATGTTTGAAATCTAACCGACCGTGGTCCGTGAACGGTCAGTGGACGATGCCGGCATCGACCTTCCAGTGATAGGTCCCGCCATCGTCCGGCGCCATCAGCGCCCGCACCTGCGCATGCCTGAGCGGAACGCCGCTGTCGTCCGGTACGAGGTTCTGCTCGGACACATAGGCGACGTATTCGGTTTCGTCATTCTCGGCAAACAGATGATAGAACGGCTGGTTCTTCGACGGGCGAATTTCCGCAGGAATCGAATTCCACCACTCTTCGGTGTTGGCGAATTCGGGATCGACGTCGAAGACCACGCCGCGGAACGGATAGGTCCGGTGGCGGACCACGTCTCCTATGCCGTACTTCGCAGTTCTGATTCTCATATCGGGCCTTCCTTTCAAGGTATATTTGGGAAGGATCGCGTAGAACTCAAGGGGTTAACGCGTTTACGGAAAATCCGCTTTAAGTGGAGCGCCTTGCTTCGCCGCCCGCACGGGCTCCCCACCAGGCGCCCTCCACCGGGCCCAGCGGCAGGGCCTTCCGAGGCTCGGCAATCGCGCTGCCGCACTTTTCCCGGCAGATCACGACGTCTGGCCGCTTTACGAAAAAGCCCGGCACGCGGCCGGGCTTCTCCAATTCGTGCTCCTGGCATGTGCCGGAGCCACCGGCATCAGGCCGAGTAGTACATGTCGAACTCGACCGGATGCGGCGTCATTTCGAAGCGCATGACTTCCGCCATCTTGAGTTCGATGTAGGCGTCGATCTGGTCGTCATCGAAGACGCCGCCGGCCGTCAGGAACTTGCGGTCCTTGTCGAGGTTCTCGAGCGCTTCGCGCAGCGAGCCGCAAACGGTCGGGATCTTCTTCAGTTCCTTCGGCGGCAGGTCGTACAGGTCCTTGTCCATGGCCTTGCCGGGATGGATCTTGTTCTTGATGCCGTCGAGGCCGGCCATCAGCATGGCGGCGAAGCCGAGGTAGGGGTTTGCCAGCGGGTCGGGGAAGCGGACTTCGACGCGCTTGGACTTCGGACCGGTGCCGAACGGAATGCGGCACGAAGCCGAGCGGTTGCGGGCCGAGTAGGCGAGCAGAACCGGTGCTTCATAGCCCGGGACGAGACGCTTGTAGGAGTTCGTCGTCGGGTTGGTGAAGGCGTTGATGGCCTTGGCGTGCTTGATGATGCCGCCGATGTAGTACAGGCAGCTCTCGGAGAGGCCGGCATACTCGTCGCCTGCGAAGGTCGGCTTGCCGTCCTTCCAGATCGACTGGTGAACGTGCATGCCCGAGCCGTTGTCGCCGAAGATCGGCTTCGGCATGAAGGTTGCCGTCTTGCCGTAGGCGTTGGCGACCTGGTGGACGACGTACTTGTAGATCTGGATCTTGTCGGCGTTGCGCACCAGCGTGTCGAACTTGACGCCGAGCTCGTGCTGGGCGGCGGCCACTTCGTGGTGCTGCTTTTCGACGACGACGCCCATTTCGGCGAGAACCGTCAGCATTTCGGAGCGCATGTCCTGGCAGCTGTCGACCGGCGGAACCGGGAAGTAGCCGCCCTTGACGCGCGGACGGTGGCCGAGGTTGCCGGTGTCGTAGTCGGTGTCGTCGTTGGACGGCAGTTCGGACGAATCGAGCTTGAAGCCGGTGTTGTAGGGATCAGCCTTGTACTTGACGTCGTCGAAGACGAAGAATTCGGGCTCGGGACCGACGAATACGGTGTCGCCGATGCCGGACGACTTCAGGTAGGCCTCTGCCTTCTTGGCGGTGCCGCGCGGGTCGCGGTTGTAGGCTTCGCCGGAGATCGGATCCAGGATGTCGCAGAAGACGACCATGGTGGACTGGGCGAAGAAGGGGTCCATGTGAACCGTGGCCGGATCGGGCATCAGCACCATGTCCGACTCGTTGATGGCCTTCCAGCCTGCGATCGAGGAGCCGTCGAACATGACGCCATCGGCGAACATGTCTTCATCGACGCAGGAGACGTCCATCGTCACGTGCTGCAGCTTGCCCTTCGGGTCGGTAAAGCGCAGGTCCACGAACTTGACGTCGTTCTCCTTGATTTGCTTCAGGATATCGTTGGCAGTCGTCATGTTTTGAAAGTCCCTATTTGAGATGACGAGGTAGAAAACCTGGGCCGGACGGCCAGGCGGGGATTAGATGGCATCAACGCCGGTCTCGCCGGTGCGGATGCGGATGACTTCTTCGATGTTGGAAACGAAGATCTTGCCGTCGCCAATGCGGCCGGTCTGGGCTGCGTTGCGGATCGCTTCGATCACCGCATCCGCATTCTCGTCGGCCAGGACAACCTCGACCTTAACCTTCGGCAGGAAATCGACCACGTATTCGGCGCCGCGATAGAGCTCGGTATGCCCCTTCTGGCGGCCGAAGCCCTTCGCTTCCGTGACCGTGATGCCCTGCAGGCCGACTTCCTGAAGCGCTTCCTTCACTTCGTCGAGCTTGAACGGCTTTATGATCGCTTCGATCTTTTTCATGAGAAAATGTCTCTCCGCTTCTCCCATTTGCGCAGGTTTTGGACCCTGCCGCCTATGTTGATGCATTTAACGTGCCAATCTTTGCATAATGCGTGCCAGTTTCGACGCGCGGAAGCCTCTCACGCAGGACGAGTTGTCGCACCCTCAGCAAACGCAGACTTCCCCAACCCCCGCAGCGGCGGTTTGTGCCTAAAATTCGGCCTGCAAGCCGGCAATTTTCGTTGACGCAGAGTCGGCCACAGGGCGCGCTCCGCTTTCCGCATGTATTTTGAGCACCAAATTGATGCAGATGCATAATTATTACTCATTTGGCGTTGAAATTTTAAGCCTTGGCGGCGGTGATCCTTTAAGTGCATTGTCGGACCATGCACAGGGAACTCGAAACGATCGTCGTCACGCCGGAGGAAATGGCCGGCATCGACAAGGCGGCCGCCGACAGCGGCATCGACAGCGAGGCGCTGATGGAACGGGCAGGGCGGGCGGTGGCGGCCGCAGCGCTTCGCCGCTTCCCGGGCGCGTTGCGATTTGTCGTGCTCGCCGGGCCGGGCAACAATGGCGGCGACGGCTACGTGGCCGCCAGGGTGTTGGCCGAGGCGGGGTGCGCCGTTTCCCTTTATCAGCTCGCCCCGCCGAGGGGCCGTTCCGACGCCGGCAAGGCGAGCGCGCGCTTTTTCGGCTCCGTCGGGTCGCTCACGGCGTATGTGCCGGCGATCGGGGATGTCGTGATCGACGCGCTTTTCGGTGCGGGATTATCGCGCAATCTCGATCCCGCGGTTTGCGACCTCGTGGTCCGCATCAACGGGCTGGCGCTGCCGGTTTTGGCTGTCGACCTGCCGAGCGGTGTCGACGGGCGTACGGGCCAGGCTCTCGGCGCCGCCTTCGAGGCCGTCCACACGGTGACATTCATGTGCCGGAAGCCCGGGCACCTGCTGATGCCCGGCCGGTCGCTATGCGGTGAGCTCGAGGTGTTCGATATCGGCATTCCTGCCCGCATTGTCCTTGCCGCGTCCCACCACCTGCGCGTCAACGTGCCCGCTGTCTGGTCGATGAGCCTGCCAAAAGCGGCAGCGAGCGCCCACAAGTACGGGCACGGTCATCTGGCCGTCTTCTCCGGCGGCCCGCTTGCCACCGGCGCTGCGCGCCTTTCGGCGACGGCCGGCCTGCATGCAGGGGCAGGGCTCGTCACCGTGCTCTCGCCACCCAAGGCAGGTGCTGCCAATGCGGCCCACCTGACGGCAGTGATGCTGCGCGAGATCGACGGTGTGCCGGCTCTCGACGGACTTCTTGCCGATCCCCGCTATTCCGCCTTCGTGCTCGGTCCCGGTTTCGGCGACCTGGACCGGGCGAGGGCCTATGTCGCATGCCTGCGTGAACGGCCGCTGGTCCTGGATGCCGATGGCATCACGGCGTTTCGCGACCGGCCGGAAGCGCTGTTCGAAGCCTTCGACGGGGGGCAGACGCGGCTCGTGCTGACGCCGCATGACGGAGAATTCTCCCGGCTGTTCCCCGATATTGCCTCAGACGCCGCCCTTTCGAAGATCGACAGGGCCCGGGCAGCGGCGGTACGCAGCCATGCGGTCATCGTTCTGAAGGGGGCGGACACGGTGATCGCCGCGCCCGACGGACGGGCGCTGATCAACGACAACGCCCCGCCGTGGCTTGCCACCGCCGGCTCCGGTGACGTGCTTTCCGGCATCATCGGCGCGCATCTGGCCCAGGACATGCCTGCCTTCGAGGCCGCGGCCGCCGGTGTCTGGCGACACGGAGAAGCCGCGCGCCGCGCCGGCCCCGGCCTGACCGCCGAAGACCTCGTCGATTTCCTGAAGGGGATCGCCGAGTTCGAGTGACACGGGACAGGGGCACATGCTCTCCGGTGCGGCGCTCCGATCGCAGCCTGCCCTGTCAGTTCAGGTAACGCGATTGGCGGGGCAGCAGGCTATGGCAAAGCCCACGCTCTCGCGCGGCTGCGCGCGCCCCGCGGTGTCTCGCATCGAAGCATCACGCATCCTCGTCATGCTTCTTGGGCGATCTCCGCCGGTTTACGTCAAAGTCAGAACGTTCCCATCGCGCTCCGCACCCCATGAGCCCGGCACGCTTCCCTTTGGCGACGAACGGTTCTAAAGCATTGCCAATCGCAGCGAAGATGGTGGACGCCAACGCATGGGCCTGATCGATATCGCTCTCCTCGTGCTGGTCGCAGCCGTCTGGGGTTTCAATTTCGTCGTCATCAAGATCGGAATCGAGAACTTTCCACCGATCCTGTTTTCAGCGCTCCGGTTCCTGTTCGCGGCCCTGCCGCTGGTTTTCTTCCTGCCCCGCCCGGCCGTGCCGCTACGCCTCATTCTCGGCATCGGCCTCATTCTCGGGGTCGTGAAGTTCAGCCTGCTCTTCATTGGCATGGACATCGGCATTTCCGCCGGACTTGCCTCGCTGCTGCTGCAGTCGCAGGCCTTCTTTACCGTCATTCTGGCAGCTTCGATCTATGGCGAGCGGCCGAGGCCGGTGCAGATTGCCGGCATTGTCGTCGCGCTTGGCGGAATGGCCGCGATCGCCACGACCGTCGATGCCGGCTTCACCTATACCGGGCTCGCCCTGGTGCTGGCCGCCGGTCTGTCCTGGGCCGTTTCGAACATCCTGATGAAGAAGGTCGGAAAGGTGGACATGCTGGCGCTGATGGTATGGGTCAGCCTCGTGCCGCCGATCCCGCTGGCCATCATCTCGCTTCTGACGGAGGGATGGGACCGCGACATGGCGGCTCTCGCCAGCCTGTCCTGGGAAGGGATCGGAGCCGTCGCCTACATCGCCTATGCCACCACAGTCTTCGGATTCGGCGTCTGGGGCTACATGATCCGCAAACACGGAGTCTCCACCGTGGCGCCGTTTTCGCTGCTCGTCCCCGTGTTCGGAATGAGCTCTTCGGCTCTCGTCCTCGGCGAGAGTTTCGGCAACGCGCGTCTCGCCGGAGCCGCCCTCGTCGTCTGCGGACTGGTGCTGACCGCGCTCGGCCCCCGCATCGTCGATCGCATGCGCCGTCCCGTGACAGCATAGACGCAACGCGACACCCTCAGCGCGCGACCTTCATGGTCGCCTCACCGCGAAGCCTTTCTGCCGCAGCCAGCCGAAAGCCGCCCTGGCCGGCGATGCCGCCTCACACGCGCGGCTGTGCCCGCTTCTGCAACTCGCGCGCACCGTTCGGCGCGTTGACCTTGCCCGACGTGATGAAGAAGGCGAACACGTCGCGCGGCTCCCTGGCAGCCGGTTGTCCCGCATCGATCATGGGCAGATCCGCCGGCTGGCCGCCATCCGCCCATGTTTTCAGCCGCTCTGCCCACGCGTCGAGGTCCTTGGGAGGATAGCAGCTCTCAACGTCGTCCGATCCGCGCTGCAGGCGGGCGTATACGAAGTCGCCGGTCACGTCGGCGATTTCGGGATACTCGTCGTGATGGGCGTAGACGATCGCGGCACCGTGCCTGCGCGCCAGGGCCACGAACTCGGGCACCATGAAGGACGGGTTGCGCACCTCCAGCGCGTGCCGAAGGGGCAGGCCATCCTGCTTTGCCGGCAGCAGCTTTAAGAAGGCCTCGAAGTCGTCCGGCTCGAACTTCTTCGTCGGCGCGAACTGCCAGAGGATCGGGCCGAGATGCGGGCCGAGCTCGGTCAGGCCCTGCGTCAGGAAGCGCTCGATCGATTCGCCGGCTTCCGCGAGAACCTTGCGATTGGTGGTGAAGCGGCTGGCCTTGAGCGAGAAGACAAAGCCGTCCGGAACCTCAGAGGCCCATTTTGCGAATGTTTCCGGCTTCTGCGAGCCGTAATAGGTGCCGTTGACCTCTATCGCCGTCAGCTCACGGCTGGCGAACTCCAGCTGCCGCTTCTTGGCCAGCTTGTCGGGATAGAACGTTCCCTCCCAGGGATCGAAGGTCCAGCCGCCGATGCCGGTTCGGATGGTGCCGGATTTGCTCATGGGGATTCTCCCGAACGCGAATGTTGCAGAGCTGCCGCTCAGGCCGGAGCGATGAAGGGCTGCGAGATTTCCTTGAAGACGGGGAGGGCCTCCATCGCGGCGCAATGGGCGGCAAGCGCGGGACGCTGATCCGGCCGGATCAGGCCGGGATGAGCCTCGCTCATGTGCCTGATGGCACAGGCAACTGCAATATCCGCGTGGCCGATGCGCTCGCCCAGCCAGAAGGGACCCGTCGCACGCGCACGGTCGGCCTCCAGCACATCGAGCGTTGCTGCGATCTGCACCCTGCAGCGTTCCACCCACAGGACCGAAGGCTCCTTGTGGATCCGCTCCTCGTAGAAGAGGCTCACGCCCTTGTCAGCAAGGCCGGTGGCAAGCGCCATGACCTTCAGCGCATGCCGCCGGCCCGGGCCGTCGGCCGGAATGAGGCGCCTTTCCGGCGCAACGAGCCCGTCGATGTGATCGATGATCGAAGGGCTGTCGACGATAACGTCGCCGTCGTCCAGCACCATGGTCGGCACCCGCATCAGCGGATTGATGGCGCGAATCTTGTCGCCGTCGCCGAAGACCGACCAGGGGCGATGCTCGAAGGGCAGGTCGTAGAGCCGCAGGGCGATGGCCACGCGGCGGACGAAGGATGAATCGTACTGGCCGATCAGGATCATCCGATCTACTCCGCCGCCACCTTCTTCGCCGGACGCCGTTCCAGCAGCTCCTTGAGGAACTGGCCAGTATAGGAGCGCTCAACCTTGACGATATCCTCCGGCGTGCCCTTGGCGATCACCTCGCCGCCGCCATCCCCGCCCTCGGGGCCGAAGTCGATCACCCAGTCGGCCGTCTTGATGACCTCGAGGTTGTGCTCGATGACCACAACGGAATTGCCCTGGTTCACCAGTTCGTGCAGCACCTCGAGCAGCTTGGCCACGTCGTGGAAATGCAGGCCTGTCGTCGGCTCGTCCAGGATATAGAGCGTGCGGCCGGTCGAGCGCTTGGAGAGTTCCTTGGCGAGCTTGACGCGCTGCGCCTCGCCGCCCGAGAGCGTGTTGGCCTGCTGGCCGACCTTGATATAGCCGAGGCCGACCTCGTTCAGCGTCTTGAGCTTGTCGCGCACGGCAGGGACGGCGGCAAAGAACTCGACGCCTTCCTCCACCGTCATGTCGAGCACATCGGCGATAGACTTGCCCTTGAAGGTCACGTCGAGCGTCTCGCGGTTGTAGCGCTTGCCGTGGCAGACGTCGCAGGTGACGTAGACGTCGGGCAGAAAGTGCATCTCGATCTTGATGACGCCGTCGCCCTGGCAGGCCTCGCAGCGGCCACCCTTGACGTTGAAGGAGAAGCGGCCCGGCTGGTAGCCGCGCGCCTTCGCCTCGGGAAGTCCGGCGAACCAGTCGCGGATCGGGGTGAAGGCACCGGTATAGGTCGCCGGGTTGGAACGTGGCGTGCGGCCGATCGGCGACTGGTCGATATCGATCACCTTGTCGATGAACTCGAAACCGTCAATGCGGTCGTGCTCGGCCGGGATTTCGCGCGCGCCCATGATGCGGCGGGCGGCGGACTTGTAGAGCGTCTCGATCAGGAAGGTCGACTTGCCGCCGCCGGATACGCCGGTGACCGCGGTAAAGACGCCGAGCGGGATGGAGGCGGTGACGTTCTTCAGATTGTTGGCCCGGGCGCCGACGACGGTGATTTCCTTCTTCTTGCTCGTCTTGCGCCGCTCGGAGGGAACTGAGACGGCCATTTCGCCGGAAAGATACTTGCCCGTCAGCGACTTCGGGTTGGCCATCACCTCGGGCGGCGAGCCTTGCGCGATCACTTCTCCGCCGTGGATGCCGGCGGCGGGCCCGATGTCGACCACGTAGTCCGCCGTCAGGATCGCATCCTCGTCATGCTCGACGACGATCACCGTATTGCCGATGTCGCGAAGATGGCGCAGCGTATCGAGCAGGCGGGCGTTGTCGCGCTGGTGCAGGCCGATCGACGGCTCGTCGAGCACGTAGAGCACGCCGGTCAACCCCGAGCCGATCTGCGAGGCGAGCCGGATGCGCTGGCTCTCGCCCCCTGAAAGCGTTCCCGAATTGCGCGACAGGCTCAAATATTCGAGGCCGACGTCGTTGAGGAAGCGCAGGCGCTCGCGGATCTCCTTCAGGATCCGCACGGCGATCTCGTTCTGCTTGGCGTTCATGTGCTCGGGCAGGGCCTCGAACCAGTCGCGCGCCACCCGGATCGACATCTGCGTGACCTCGCCGATGTGCAGCGCATGGATCTTCACCGCAAGCGCTTCCGGCTTGAGACGGAAGCCGTTGCAGGCGGGGCAGGGGGCGGCCGACATGTAGCGCTCGATCTCCTCGCGCGCCCAGGCCGAATCCGTTTCCTTCCAGCGCCGCTCGAGGTTCGGCACGATCCCCTCGAAGGTCTTCGTCGTCTTGTAGGAGCGGGCGCCGTCCTTGTAGTTGAAGTCGATCTTTTCCTTGGTGCCGTGGAGGATCGCGTCCTGCCCTTCCTTGGAAAGGTCCGACCAGCGATTGGAAAGCTTGAAGCCGTAGGCCGCCCCGAGAGCTTCCAGCGTCTGGTTGTAGTAAGGGGAGGACGACTTCGCCCACGGCGCAATCGCCCCGTCGCGCAGCGTGCGCTGCGGCTCGGGCACGATCAGGTCCGGATCGATCTTCTGCTGGCTGCCGAGACCGTCGCAGGTCGGGCAGGCACCGAAGGGATTGTTGAACGAAAACAGCCGCGGCTCGATCTCGGGAATGGTGAAGCCAGAGACCGGGCAGGCGAATTTCTCCGAGAACATCACCCGCTCGTGCGTCTCGTTCAGCGACTTGTTGGCCGAGCCGCCTGCCGACGTCTCTTCCAGCGGCAGCGGCTTGTCAGCGAACTCGGCGATCGCCAATCCGTCGGCGAGCTTGAGGCAGGTCTCCAGGCTGTCCGCCAGGCGCGCGGCGAGGTCCGGGCGGACGACGACGCGGTCGACGACAACGTCGATGTCGTGCTTGTACTTCTTGTCCAGCGCCGGCACGTCGGCGATCTCGTAGAACTGCCCGTCGACCTTGACCCGCTGGAAGCCCTTCTTCATCAACTCGGCAAGTTCTTTCTTGTACTCGCCCTTCCGGCCGCGCACGATCGGCGCCAGGATGTAAAGGCGCGTGCCCTCGCCGAAATCGATCACCCGGTCGACCATCTGGCTGACCGTCTGGCTCTCAATCGGCAGGCCCGTCGCTGGCGAATAGGGAACGCCGACGCGGGCGAACAACAGGCGCATGTAATCGTAGATCTCGGTGACCGTGCCCACCGTGGAGCGCGGGTTCTTCGAGGTCGTCTTCTGCTCGATCGAGATGGCCGGCGACAGGCCCTCGATCTGGTCGACGTCCGGCTTCTGCATCATCTCCAGGAACTGGCGCGCATAGGCCGAAAGGCTTTCGACGTAGCGCCGCTGGCCCTCGGCATAGATCGTGTCGAAGGCGAGCGACGACTTGCCGGAACCGGACAGGCCGGTCATGACGATCAGCTTGTTGCGCGGCAGGTCGAGGTCGATGCCCTTGAGATTGTGCTCGCGCGCGCCGCGGATGGAAATGGTCTTGAGTTCGCTCATGTGTCCAGCGCCAGATGTCGTCTGTGAGTGTCGGGTCTCGGATGAAGGTGGCTGTTCGATTGCGCATCCTATGTAGGGACTGGAACGTGCCTGTCCATGCGCGTCGCGACGAAACCCTGCCTCTTTCCGATTCGGTTGACAAGATGTTACGGATTTACTAGAACAAAAAAAGAACGAAATATATCGGAATTTCATCTGTGGATTAACCGGGCTCCGGGGCGGCGCACGGCCGCCTGGATCGTTAAGATGGGCAGATTGAAATTTTGGCAGCCGGGCGGCGCCCGGCGCGACAAAGGGACTAAGCGGATGGCAGGCAGCGTCAACAAGGTAATCCTGATCGGGAACGTCGGCGCGGATCCGGAGATCCGTCGCACCCAGGACGGTCGTCCGATCGCAAACCTGCGCATCGCGACGTCGGAAACCTGGCGCGATCGCAATTCCGGCGAGCGTCGCGAAAAGACCGAGTGGCACAACGTCGTCGTGTTCAACGAAGGCCTGTGCAAGGTCGTCGAACAATATGTGAAGAAGGGCGCCAAGCTCTATATCGAGGGCGCGCTGCAGACCCGCAAGTGGCAGGACCAGACCGGCAACGACCGTTATTCGACGGAAGTCGTGCTGCAGGGCTTTGGCTCGACGCTGACCATGCTGGACGGTCGCGGCGAGGGCGGCGGCGACCGTCGCGGCGGCGGCTCCGACTTCGGCGGTGCGAGCAATTACGGCGGCGGTAGCGGTGGCAACTATGGCGGCGGCCAGAACTACGACGACTACGGTTCGCAGCCGTCTTCTTCGCCTTCTTCATCCAGCCGCGGCGGCTCGCTCTCGCGCGACATGGACGACGACATTCCCTTCTGAGGATGGCGACGATCCGCGTTGAGACGTTCTGAGTGCTGGGGCACGCAGTCTACCGGGTCCGCCCGGCAATGCATTCCATCGCGTTCGATTTTGCCAGCGTATGCAGGTTCGCGACGACTGTTTTCTTGAGGTCATCCGGGAGTGGCCTCAGGTGAACCGGCAGGTTTGCCTTCGTCCACTCGCGCATTTTTGCCTTCTGATCGCTTTTGTCGGCGGTCTGCTGCCTGACCTCGAGCGTCTTCGAATAGAGAACGGCGACCACCTCCGCCGTTTCCCGGCTGCCGCGGGCTGCCGGATCGAAGGCGGGCATACAGGCGAAGAGGGCGTCATGGATCGCGGTATTAGAGGGAGTTGGGACTGAAGATCCGGCGGACTCGCTGGGCGTCAGCCCAAGGTGGGCTTTCCCGACCGCATCCACGAGAAGTCCCACGACATGCATGACGGCGATGAACCCGAGGATTGTGTATATTGTCCGCAAGTGCGCGCCCCCTCGTGACGATCAAGCGTCACGCTAGGCTGTTCGGCTATATACTTCGTTAAAACTCAAGGTTGAGCCTGAGGCCGTTGCAGGTATGCCGCGGCATTGATGGTCTGCCGCCACATCCGTGCGTCAAAGCACGAATGCCGCACGGATCCCGTCCACCACGAACTGGATGGCGAGGGCCGCCAGGATCACCCCGAGCAGGCGGGTGAGGATGGCGCGGCCGGTTGCGCCCAGATAACGATCGACACGCTCGGCGACGTAGAGCGTCACGTAGACGATGGCAACGCACATCGCGATCACCGCGAGAAGTGCTGCTCGGCCGACGGGGGAGGACAGCGAGCCCGACAGAAGGATCGTTGCCGAGATCGCGCCGGGACCGGCGATCAGCGGCAGGGCGAGCGGAAAGACCGCGATGTTGCGGATGTGGTCCTTGGTGATGGCAATCTCACTTGCCTTTTCCTTACGCTCTTGGCGGCGCTCGAAAACCATTTCGAAGGCGATGAAGAAGAGCAGCAGGCCGCCGGCGATACGGAAGGCGGCGATCGATATGCCGAGCAGGCCCAGGATGCCCGCGCCGAAGATGGCGAAGGCGGCGAGGATGGAGAAGGCGATGATGGAGCCGCGCAACGCGACCTGCTGGCGCTCGGCGCGGTTCATCCCAACCGTCAGGCCGAGGAAGATCGGCGCAAGGCCCGGCGGGTCGAGGGTCACGAGCATGGTCGTGAATGCATTGACGATCAGATTCCAGTCGTACATGCGGCCGTTCCCTTCGCCGAATTTTTTCCTATTGTTAGGCGAGTGCCGACGCCAAGGGAAGGGGCGCGCCGGGTTGGGTGCCGATGCCGCCATGAAATTGCAATAATTGGCGGATTTCTGGCAAAAGGCTGTTCAAAACCTCCGGCAAAATTGGCGCAGTTCAAGCCGTTAGGCTATAGATTCCCGACTGATTCTGAACAAAGATCGTGATCGAAATTGACAGAGCAAACGACCCCCGGCGGTAAAAACCCTCCCGGCATCGAGCCGATTTCCATCATCGAGGAAATGCAGCGGTCTTATCTCGACTACGCCATGAGCGTGATCGTGAGCCGTGCGCTGCCCGATGTGCGCGACGGCATGAAGCCGGTGCACCGGCGCATCCTCTTCAGCATGGGCGAGATGGGGATCGACTGGAACAAGAAGTACGTCAAGTGCGCGCGCGTTACCGGCGACGTGATGGGTAAGTATCACCCGCACGGCGACAGCGCGATCTACGACGCGCTCGCCCGCCTGGCGCAGGACTGGTCGCTGCGGCTGCCGCTGATCGACGGCCAGGGCAACTTCGGCTCGGTCGATGGCGATCCGCCGGCGGCCCAGCGCTATACCGAGTGCCGCCTGGAGAAGGCCGCGCATTCGCTGCTGGACGATCTGGACAAGGAGACGGTCAACTTCCGCGACAACTACGACGGCACCATGCAGGAGCCGACGGTGCTGCCGGCGAAGTTTCCAAACCTGCTGGTCAACGGCGCGGGCGGCATTGCCGTCGGCATGGCGACGAACATCCCGCCGCACAACCTCTCCGAAGTCATCAATGGTTGCGTGGCGCTGATCGACAATCCAGCGATCGAACTGCCGGACCTGATGCAGATCATTCCCGGGCCGGACTTTCCGACCGGCGCCATGATCCTCGGCCGCGCCGGCATCCGGCAGGCCTACGAGACCGGCCGCGGTTCGGTGATCATGCGCGGCGTGGCCCGCGTCGAGCCGATGCGCGGCGACCGCGAGCAGATCATCATCACCGAGATCCCCTATCAGGTGAACAAGGCGACGATGATCGAGAAGATGGCCGAACTGGTGCGCGAGAAGCGCATCGAGGGCATCTCCGACCTGCGTGACGAGTCCGACCGCGAAGGCTACCGCGTCGTCATCGAACTCAAGCGCGACGCCGTCGCCGACGTCGTCCTGAACCAGCTCTACCGCTACACGCCGCTGCAAACCTCGTTCGGCTGCAACATGGTGGCGCTGAACGGCGGCAAGCCGGAACAGCTGGCGCTGCTCGACATGCTGCGCGCCTTCGTCTCCTTCCGCGAGGAAGTCGTCAGTCGCCGCACCAAGTACCTGCTGCGCAAGGCGCGTGACCGCGCGCATGTGCTGGTCGGGCTTGCGATCGCGGTCGCCAACATCGACGAGGTGATCAGCCTGATCCGCCGCGCGCCGGATCCGCAGACGGCACGTGAACAGTTGATGGAACGCCGCTGGCCGGCGAAGGACGTCGATTCGCTGATCCGCCTGATCGACGATCCGCGCCACCGCATCAACGAGGACGGCACCTACAATCTCTCCGAAGAGCAGGCACGCGCCATCCTGGAGCTGCGTCTCGCCCGCCTGACCGCCCTTGGTCGCGATGAAATCGACGAGGAACTGAACAAGATCGGCGAGGAAATCCGCGACTATCTCGATATTCTCAGCTCGCGCCTGCGCATCCAGGCGATCGTCAAGGACGAGATGATCGCGATCCGCGACGAGTTCGGCACGCCGCGCCGCACCGAGATCGCCGATTTCGGTCCCGACATGGACGACGAGGACCTCATCGCCCGAGAGGACATGGTGGTCACCGTCTCGCATGCCGGCTACGTCAAGCGCGTGCCGCTTGCGACCTACCGCGCCCAGCGCCGCGGCGGCAAGGGCCGTTCGGGCATGGCGACGCGCGATGAGGATTTCGTCACGCGCCTGTTCGTCGCCAACACGCATACGCCGGTACTGTTCTTCTCATCGCGCGGCATCGTCTACAAGGAAAAGGTCTGGCGCCTGCCGATCGGCACGCCGCAGTCCAAAGGCAAGGCGCTGATCAACATGCTGCCGATCGAGCCCGGCGAGCGGATCACCACCATCATGCCGCTGCCGGAGGACGAGAGCACCTGGGAAAACCTCGACGTGATGTTCTCGACGACGCGCGGCACGGTGCGGCGCAACAAGCTGTCGGACTTCGTCCAGGTCAACCGCAACGGCAAGATCGCGATGAAGCTGGAGGAGGAGGGCGACGAGATCCTCTCCGTCGAGACCTGCACGGAGCGCGACGACGTGCTGCTGACGACGGCGCTCGGCCAGTGCATCCGCTTCCCCGTCGACGACGTGCGCGTCTTTGCCGGCCGCAACTCCATCGGCGTACGCGGCATCTCTCTGGGCAAGGGCGACAGCATCATCTCGATGACGATCGTCAGCCACGTCGATGCCGAGCCGTGGGAGCGGGCGGCCTATCTGAAGCGCTCCGCGGCAGAACGGCGCGCAGCCGGCGGCGAGGCCGAGGAGATCGCGCTGGTCGGTGAGGAGATCACCGAAGAGGGGCAGCTTACCGACGAACGCTACGAGGAACTGAGGCTGCGCGAGCAATTCGTCCTGACGCTTTCGGAGAAGGGCTTCGGCAAGCGGTCGTCCTCCTACGACTTCCGCACCTCAGGCCGCGGCGGCAAGGGCATCCGCGCCACCGACACGTCGAAGACCTCAGAGATCGGCAAGCTCGTCGCGGCTTTCCCGGTCGAGGACAAGGACCAGATCATGCTGGTCTCGGACGGCGGACAGCTGATCCGCGTGCCGGTCAATGGCATCCGCATCGCCAGCCGCGCCACCAAGGGCGTCACCATCTTCTCCACCGCCAAGGACGAGAAGGTCGTCTCCGTCGAGCGCATCAACGAGCCGGATGGCGATGACGAGGAGATCGGCGAGGAGGCAAACGGCGCCGAACTTTCGGCTCACGATACGGGCGATGACGCAGTTCGGTCGGCGGACGAGGGGGAAGCCTCGGATTAAGGGCGATCCCTGCGGTCGTACAATAACCAGAAAGGCCGGCGCTCTAGCGTCGGCCTTTCTGGTTTGCGGGCTGCCCGAGGGGTGGCGTCCGCGAGGACGGCGGCAAGGGGACGCTGGCGCGGACGCGGTTTCCGGTGTTGCCTTCTTCCGGAACCGCGGCGCGCGCCTACACGTCGAAGCCGCCTGCTTTCCGTCTCATCTTCCCGATCGCGACCCGCTCCTGGCGGAGCGTGTAGATGGTTCGCGAGAAGTCGATGGTGAAGACCGTGCTGATCAGCACGGCGAAGAAGATCATGAGGATGGTCATGCCTTCACCTCCCGCCGGCTGCGGATCCATTTGCCATGCAGGTTGCCCTGCTCACTGCGTCGGCGGGCCTCGTGGCGGGTCGCGCGCATGCTTGCGGTAGTGAGAACAACGAACATGGTCATGCAGAGTAGAGCAAGCGCCATCTTGCAATTCCTTCCATCTTGGGAAGCGCATTTTCACAATCAACTTGCCGACAAAACGCGTCCTCTTTGAGATTTGTTCCCGACAACCTGTATTCGAAGTAAATCACCGGTCGCGCACAGAGGTCTTGGACGGATCGGTGCAGGAAACTTGTCGACTTTGCCGGGGACATGACGGAGCGCCACTATTGCCTAACGCCGCGTCGCATGACAAAACGCGGGCGAAACGGGAACTGCACGCCATGGCCGCCGCCTTCTATCCGGGCTCCTTCGACCCGATCACCAACGGACACCTCGACGTGCTCGTCCAGGCCCTGAACATCGCGCCCAAGGTGATCGTTGCGATCGGCATCCATCCCGGCAAGACGCCGCTGTTTTCCTTCGAGGAACGCGCTGAACTGATCCGGCAGGCGATCGCCGAGGCCCTCCCGGCGCGGGCGGACGACGTATCGGTGGTGTCGTTCGACAGGTTGGTCGTCGATGCCGCGCGGTCGCACAATGCGCATCTGTTGATCCGCGGCCTCCGTGATGGCACCGACCTCGACTACGAAATGCAGATGGCGGGGATGAACCAGCAGATGGCGCCGGACGTACAGACCGTTTTCCTGCCTGCGGGGGTTGCATCGCGGCCCATAACCGCCACATTGGTTCGTCAGATCGCGGGAATGGGCGGTGACGTCAGCGCCTTCGTTCCCAAGGTCGTCGATGCGGCGCTGAAGGCCCGCAGACGCACCTGATACGCCTTTCAACGAAACGGAGTGACCATGAAACTCTTCAAGTTCGCCCTTGCCGGCGCCCTTCTTCTTGCTACCGCCAGCGGCAGCGCCTGGGCGCAGGCGAAGGAATATCTGACGATCCAGCTGAAGGACGGCCCCGTTGTCATCGAGCTGCGCCCCGACGTCGCGCCGAAGCATGTCGAGCGCATCAAGGCGCTGGCGGAAAAGGGGGAATACGACAACGTCGCGTTCCACCGCGTGATCGACGGCTTCATGGCGCAGACGGGTGACGTCCAGTATGGCGACATGGAGGACGGCTTTAGCGCGGCTGCCGCCGGGACCGGCGGTTCCTCCATGCCCGACCTGCCCGCCGAGTTCTCCAACGTCCCGTTCCAGCGCGGCACGGTCGGCATGGCCCGCGCGCAGAATCCCGATTCCGCCAATTCGCAGTTCTTCATCATGTTTGCGCCCGGCGATTTCCTCAATGGGCAGTACACGGTCGTCGGCCAGGTCGTCGAGGGCATGGAGAACGTCGACAAGATCAAGCGCGGCGAGGAGAGCAACAACGGCTCCGTCACCGATCCCGACAGGATGATCAAAGTCACCGTCGGCAAATAAGCATTCCAACCAAGGAGAAAGACCATGGCCGAGATCAAGGATCCGGAAAACACTATCATCATGGAGACCTCGAAGGGCAAGGTCGTCATCCAGCTTCTGCCGGACGTAGCGCCCGGGCACGTCGCCCGCATCAAGGAGCTGACGCGTGAGGGCGCCTATGACGGCGTCGTCTTCCACCGCGTCATCGAGGACTTCATGGCCCAGACCGGTGACGTTCAGTACGGCAAGACCGGCGGCAAGGACTTCAATCCGGCCCGCGCCGGCATGGGCGGCTCGGAAAAGCCGGACCTGAAGGCCGAATTCTCCAACATGAGCCACGTTCGCGGTACCTGCTCCATGGCCCGCAGCCAGATGCCGAATTCTGCGAACTCGCAGTTCTTCATCTGCTTCACCGACGCGCCCTGGCTGAACAAGCAGTATTCCGTCTGGGGCCAGGTCATCGAAGGCATGGACAACATCGACAAGATCAAGCGCGGCGAGCCCGTCAAGGATCCCGACACCATCGTCTCGATGAAGGTCGCAGCCGACGCCTGATCGCGTCCGATCTCCGGAACCCGCTCCGCGCACCTGTCTCGACCCGGCAGGCACCGGGGCGGGTTTCCCTTTTCTGCCGAAATGGTTTATCGGGCAGCACCTGGACCAATAGCTGCAGCACAATGCGTATAGAACTGTTCGATTTCGATCTCCCGGAAGAGCGGATCGCCCTTCGCCCGGTCACCCCGCGCGAGGCCGCGCGTCTTCTCGTCGTCCGTCCCGATGCGGACCAGCCTTTCGAGGACCGCCACGTCGGCGACCTGTCGGAATTCCTGCAGCCCGGGGACGCGCTGGTGTTCAACGATACGCGTGTCATCCCAGCACAGCTCGAGGGCATTCGCCACCGGGAAGGGGCGGGCGGTCAGCAGGTCTCGGCCACGCTGCACATGCGGATTGCCGCCGACCGCTGGAAGGCCTTCGCAAAGCCCGGCAAGCGCATCAAGCTCGGCGATCGCATCACCTTCGGCCATCGCGGTAACGCCTGCCTGCTTGGCAGCCTGGAGGCGACGGTGGAGGAAAAGGGCGAGGGCGGCGAAGTCACGCTGCGCTTCGATCTTTCCGGCCCCATGCTGGACGAGGCCATCGCCTCCGTCGGCCATATTCCGCTGCCACCCTACATCGCCTCCAAGCGCGCCGACGATGCCGAGGACCGGCGCGACTACCAGACGATATATGCGCGCGAGGAGGGTGCGGTCGCCGCGCCCACCGCGGGCCTGCATTTCACCGACGCGCTGTTTGCCAAGCTCGATGCCCGCGGGGTCGAGCGCCATTTCGTCACGCTGCATGTCGGCGCGGGGACATTTCTGCCCGTCAAGGCGGACGACACCGACGACCACGTCATGCACCAGGAGATCGGCTACGTATCCAGGGAGACGGCAGCGGCGCTGAACGCGGTTCGGGCGAGGGGCGGACGGATCGTCTGCGTCGGCACCACCTCGCTGCGCCTGCTGGAAAGTGCGGTAAGCGAGGACGGAACGGTCGAGCCTTGGTCCGGTCCGACCGGCATTTTCATCACGCCCGGCTACCGCTTTCGCGTGGCGGACGTGCTGATGACCAATTTTCATCTGCCGAAATCGACGCTATTCATGCTCGTTTCCGCCTTCTGCGGCCTGGAGACGATGCGGGAAGCCTATGCGCATGCGATCGAGACCGGCTACCGCTTCTATTCCTATGGCGACGCCAGCCTGCTTTTCCGGAAGAAACCATGACCGAACGCTTTGAATTCAAGCTCTCCGCGACCGACGGCAAGGCGCGGCGCGGCGAGGTGTCGATGCCGCGGGGCGCGATCCGGACGCCGGCCTTCATGCCGGTGGGCACGGTTGGCACCGTCAAGGCGATGTATCTCGATCAGGTACGCGATCTCGGCGCCGACATCATCCTCGGCAATACCTATCACCTGATGCTGCGCCCCGGTGCGGAGCGCGTGGCACGCCTCGGCGGCCTGCACGAGCTGATCCGCTGGCCCTATCCCATCCTGACCGATTCCGGGGGATTCCAGGTGATGTCGCTGTCCGGCCTGCGCAAGCTGGACGAGCAGGGTGTGACCTTCAAGAGCCATGTCGACGGCTCGCTGCACCACATGTCGCCGGAGCGCTCGATCGAGATCCAGGGCCTGCTCGACAGCGACATCCAGATGCAGCTCGACGAATGCGTGCGCCTCCCCGCCGAACCGAAAGAGATCGAGCGGGCGATGGAGATGTCCTATCGCTGGGCCGAGCGCTGCAAGGTGGCGTTCGGCGACCAGCCGGGCAAGGCGATGTTCGGCATCGTGCAGGGCGGCGACATTCCAGAACTGCGCGTGCGCTCGGCGCAGGCACTCACCGGCCTCGACCTCAAGGGCTATGCGATCGGCGGGCTTGCCGTGGGCGAACCGCAGGCGGTCATGCTCGACATGATCGACACGACGTGCCCGCATCTTCCCTTCGAAAAGCCGCGCTACCTGATGGGTGTGGGCACGCCCGATGACATCTTGAAATCTGTGGCACATGGCATAGACATGTTCGACTGCGTGATGCCGACCCGCTCCGGCCGTCACGGCCTTGCGTTCACCCGCCACGGTCGCATCAACATCCGCAACGCCCGCCATGCCGAGGACATGCGCCCGCTCGACGAGCTGTCGTCCTGCCCGGCGAGCCGCGACTATTCGCGCGCCTATCTGCACCATCTCGTGCGTTCGAACGAGTCGCTGGGCGGGATGCTGCTGACATGGAACAATCTGGCCTACTATCAGGAACTGATGGCCGGAATCCGTTCAGCGATCGAAGAGGGTCGCTATGCGGATTTCATGGCGGAAACGCAGGAGGCCTGGGCACGCGGCGAGGCGGATGCGAAGAAGAGCGCGTGAAGCTGACCTCAAGACCGAAAACGTCAATTTCCTTTTATCTAAATACATTACCAGGAAAAGTTCATGAACTATATGAGCTAACTGGCGCACATCATATATCGGATCCGCCCTTCGACGGCGTCATGTGGACGCCGTTGATCTTGTAGCTGCCGTCCGGTTGCCGCATCAGCTGGTAGATCGCCGTCCAGTGCTTGCCTCCGCTTCCCGATATCAGCACTTCCTGCAGGATCACGTCGCCTGAGACCTTGCTGCGGCCGAAGCCGAAGTTTCCGGGGCGATAGACGGGCGCATAGCCGCGCTTCACCATTTCGAAGAAGGACGCCTCATCGGGGAATTTCTCGCGAATGCTGGGCGAGGCGAAGGAATAGGCGGACGTCGCATCGTCATTCAGAAACGCCTCGATCTGCCGCGTGATGATCTCCTGGGCCACGGCCGCAGGCTCCTGTGCAGCGGTGCGACCCGGCAAGGCCAAGATAGACAGACAGACGGCTATGGCAGAGGCGATGGAGGCGATCTTCATGGGGCTGATGCTCCGGCAGACCGCAATAAGGGTAGGGCGGCCATGCGGGATTGCCAGAGATAAGGCGACGATGTGCTGAATTTCGCCGCAGGCTGCACAACGGCCGTGCCGAGGGCGACGGGATCTGCGGTGAACTCAAGCCGCCCCTTGATCGGCTATCTTCATTTAAAACAGTGCGATGGCGGACCTTTCTTACGTTCCGTATTCAATTATGACTGAGCTGCGCGCGCCCCGTGCGCGGTGACGATCGCGTCGGCCTCCTTGCCATACATTTCCTCGAAGTGGTCGAAGGCGCCGGAGAAATTGCCAATTCCCTGCGTTGCCGAACGCAGCGAGCGCGCCAGTTCCTCAAGGGCGCTTCCCGGCACGAGGGCCCGAAACGTGTCCCAGCCCTTTGCACTTTCGTCGCGATCGAAACCGAGAACCTGTCCCTTGAGCGACGAGACGATCTGCACCAGCCCGCCGGTATAGATGGAGGGTATGTGAATCTCCACCCGCATGATCGGCTGCATCAGCACCGGCAGAGCCTGCCCCATCGCCTGGCGCACGCCCATCTTGGCTGCCGTGCGGAAGGCATATTCGGAGCTGTCCACTGTGTGGTGCTGGCCGTCGGTCAGCGTCACGCCGACATCGATCACGCCGAAGCCGAGCGGCCCCTTGTCCATCGCCTCGCGCGCGCCCGCCTCGACGGCGGGGATGAAGTTGCGCGGCACCGCACCGCCCTTGACGACTTCGGCGAAGGAAAAGCCGTCGCCGCGGCCGGTGGGATGAATGCTCAGCTTCACATCGGCAAACTGACCGGCGCCACCGGTCTGCTTGCGATGACGGTAGTGGATATCCGATGTCCGGGAGACGGTTTCGCGATAGACCGGGCTCGGCGGTTCGTCGCTGACGGCGATGTTGAAGACCTCGGCGAGGGCACGGATCACCTCTCGCAGATGCAGCGGCCCCTGTGTTCCCACAAGATGGGCGCCGGTGCCTTCCTCCTGCGCCACCAGCAGGCCCTTGTCGGTCTCGGCGATCTTCGCAAGAGCGGCGGACAGCTTCGTTTCGTCGCGCTCGCTTCCCGGTACCAGAATGCGCTGCAGCATGGGCGACGGCGGCGCAGTCCAGTGCGGGGCGGGGTAGGCGGTCCCGGTGCCGATCAGGGCAGGCACGGCCAGGCGTTCCGACTTCACCGATGCGAAGACCGCTCCCGGCACGGGCAAGCCGTTGGAAAGCGGCCGTCCGGAAATGGCATCCTGCAGGGTGCCAAGTCCTGCCTCGCCCAGAGCGGACGTCTGCTTCATCCCGTCGAGCGCCCGGACAAGGACGGTCTTGCCGATGTTCTGGCGGTGGAAGGCATGGAACGTGACGGCGGCCAGTGCTGGCGCCTCCATCCCGCCGGCTGCGGCGAGGCGGTCGCGCAGGGCTTCCACCGGGGGAGCCTCGTGGCGCAGCGCCTTCATCAGTCTTTGCATGCCGTTGCCATGGCCGGCCGACCCGATGAAAACCGGCGTGATCCGGTTGTCCTTCAAGATCCGCGTGGAAATGGCGTAGACTGCACCGCTGTCGGGCTGCCGGTCCTCGATCAGTTCCTCCAGCAGCCAGTCATCGAACTCCGAAAGGTGCTCGAGAAGTTCGGCGCGCGCTTCGTGCTCGCGCTCGGCGATATCGTCGGGAAGCGCTATCAGGGAGGAGGTCTGCCCCTCCCGGTAGCGCCAGGCGCGCTCGGAGATGAGATCGACGCTGCCGACGACTTCCTCACCCTCGCGGATCGGGATCTGCCGGAGCACCAGGGCATGGCTCGCATAATCCTGCAGCGCGGCGATCACGTCGCGAATGCGGCCACGCGGCTCGTCGATCCGGTTGATGAAGATGATGCAGGGCGTGCCGGATGCTTCAATGACCCGAAGATAGGGTGCGGCGAGCACGGCCTCGTCCGGTGATGGCGAGACGCAGAGAATGCAGGCGTCGCTGGCGAGAAGCGCGTTGTGGGCATGCGCAAGCGCCTCGATCGATCCCGGTGCGTCCAAGGCACACCAGACATCGCCGCCGAACTCGAATTCGCAAAGGTTCAGGCCGTGGGGCGAGGCGGTCTTCCTCGACTTTCCCGCCAGAGCCCCCAGTCTTTCGACAAGTGTAGTCTTGCCCGTCTGCGACGGGCCCAGGACGGCAAAGCAGCGCATCGGCATTCCTCCGTTGCCAAGGACCGCAACTCTCTCTCCATCCATAGGATGGCGCGAAGCCGCGCGAAGCGCCAGTCCGGCGTCGTTTTTTCTTGCTCAATGGCTCGATTTGCTGCGCAACCAGGCTCGATCGCATCGAATTTCGTCGCGCTGCCATGGTGTTACAGCCGATCCGGGACCATAACACGAAGATCGGAACCGGCTGACCCGCTCGACCAGCGACGTCACACAGGCAAGCCATACACCAGTGCGCTCTGACTCCGTTCAGCCAGGTTGCTAAGGGAGCAGGTGGACTTCATCGCAGCTTCCTTGCGAGTGACACCCCATTGGTATCATTCGCAAATCTCACTTAATCGTTGAACCCACCCGGCTACCATACTGTCAAAGCTGAATAGGGCTGCGAACGGTCTGGCCAGATAGAAACGCGACACAGGCTCTGCCGATCAGCCCCCGACCGGACCAGCTGGCCAGGGTTGCAAGGGCAGGGAGGGGGCGGGTAATCGTATACGCTCATCGGCTTTAGCTTTCTCAATGGCAGAAGCAGTCAAGCTCTTTCACGTCACGCAGAAAGCGTGCACTTTGTCGGTCTTTGCCTATCTGAATGCCGAGGCGCCTGTGAACTATCAACTGGACGACATGGGTTTCCTTCAAGAACCATGGCTTCACGATGGCTATCTGACGGCCATCTCGGTGGCAGGCGATGTCGTAACACTCACAGCTAGAACTGTGGATGGGCAACAGTTCGCTATACAGCTTTTGGGCACCGTGGAACTGCACGTGACTGATTTTAAGTTGGGCAACATCATCTTCGACATACGTCTCTCAACGCGCACGGATGTTGGCCAAGACCAGCTTGGCCTTCTGTATGCCCCCCCTCACCAGTCAGCTGACCAGAAATTCCATCATGCGTATATCAAGGCACTGGATGAAAAACGCAGCGCGATCCTTCTC
The DNA here is from genome assembly GCF_900220975.1 of Rhizobium subbaraonis. GTDB lineage: Bacteria > Pseudomonadota > Alphaproteobacteria > Rhizobiales > Rhizobiaceae > Mycoplana > Mycoplana subbaraonis. Next base: position 235,309 of record NZ_OBQD01000005.1, read on the forward strand.
GGCGAACTGAAGCTCTTCGAGTTGTCAAGCAGTTACGGTGCCAAAGTCGATGCTCTTTGCAAAGAGATGCTCGTGTTCAGTTGATCTCCTTGCTCTCAAACGGCCTATATTCTCGCGGCGTTCACTCCGCGCCGCTTCCATCTTCGCCAGGGCCTTCTCTCGCTTCGCGATCACCTCCGGATCGTTCATGTAATCCGTTTTCGGCTTGCGTCCTCGCTTCTGCCTCGGTCTGCTGGCTTCAGATTGAATGCAACGCTGGCTAGAAATCTACACGCATTGCCGTTCAAGCGCCGATAGATGCTGGCTGAACATCTCCTTCGGTGTCCGAAACCCCAGGCATTTGCGCGGCGTGTCGTTGAGCCGGTCGCATGTTGAGCCGGTCGCATAAGGAGCGGATCTCCTGATCTGCGATATCCAGCACGATGGTCTCCGGCGGCAGATAACGTCGGAAGCGTTTGTTGGTATTCTCCACCGTTCCCTTCTGCCATGGCGCCTGCGGGTCGCAGAACCAAGCTGCCGTTCCCATGCCGCGCTTCAGTTCGCGCCATGAGACGAACTCCAGCCCTCGATCGAATGTGAGGCTTTGTCGGGCTTGGACGGGTAGGGGTGCCAGATGGCGGATTAACTGATTCATGATCGGCTTGGAGCGTCTGTCGTTGTTGCGAAACAGCAGGGTGTAGCGGCTCTTGCGCTCAACGACGGTGGCGACGTTTGCGGCGCCGTGCTCCTTTCTGAAGATCATCAGATCCGCTTCCCAGTGACCAAATTCGCTGCGGGAATTGACGGTCTCAGGTCTGTTTCGGATGGCGCATTCGCTTGGAAAGACAAGGCTTCTTGGTTTGCGTGCGTATCGCGGTCGTCGTTTGCGACGACGCTCAGGCAGGTGCCGGGCCAACTGCTGATCCTGGCCTTCCTTCGAGTAGACGTATTGATAGATTGTCTCATGGCTTAATCGGGCAGAGGAACCGCTGGAAGCTTCAACCGTCCGGAAATTTGTTCCGGCGAACAGCCGTCCTTAAGGCGATCGATAACCGCGGCGCACAGGTGCGGATCACGCAGCAGCTTGCGATACTTGCGCCTTCGGTCCATCGCCATTCCATGCGCCGTCATGTGCCAATAGCCTTCGGCCATCGGCACATCATGATCATGCAAAAAATTCCGTCTGATCTCGCGGCAGATCGTCGAGCGATCCCGCTGCAGAGCGCGCGCGATCTCGGCCTGGCTGAACTTCTTCTCATGCATGCGCGCAATGATGCGGCGTTCGTCAAAACTCAACTGCGCAAAGGACCGGGCCATTCCATCCTCCTGAAACCATGGCCATTATTGTCCTCGTTGCATTTGAAAATGGAATCTGCCCGGCTACACATAAATGTCAGATAAGATAGATTATGGAATGCAATGAGCTCCCCCGGTACCGCATCGCGTGCCCTTCGCCCGAAGCGTTCGAGCTTCGTCAGCCATCACCGTCGCCTCGTCACGTCACGAACCGCCAATGGCGTTTTTCCTAGAACCAGAGATCGCGCACGCATTTCCCTGTCGATGGAAGGTCCTCGAACGTGTCGAGACCATCGAAATGATCGATCGGCAAATCGCAGACGGCATCCGGCGGCGCGAGACGCACGTTGACGGCCATGCGCCGACGGCCTTCCTTGTCAAGCCGCAGGCCACGCCAGCTCAGGACACAGCCGCAGGTCGGACAGAACAGAATTTCAAGCGAAGACCGATCCCGACGGTCCCGGCTGTAGGAAGCGGTCTCGCCGGTCAGCGTGATCCGCTCGTCCTCATAATCATATGCCCAGAGCGCGCCGTAGCGCCGGCAGAGCGTGCAGTTGCAGGCAGTGATCGACCCCGGATCGCCCTTCAGCGTCCACTTCGCGCCGCCGCAATGGCATGAGCCGGTCAACATCGTAAGGTCCACCATGATATTATGGAACGACGATCATACTGCCTTGACCGGGCAGACTCTGCAACCGGGTTGACTCCGGATGCAAGGTGGCCGGCCGAGCAACCCTTGCCGATTTCGTTGCCGAACCGGCTTTCTACACCTGGACAGCGACCTGATGCGAAGGGAAAGGCAATAGGCGGGTGGCGGAAAGCGATCCTTGGTCTATTTAGCTGGATGGATGATGGAAGGATGAACTTTCCCGATGTCAAAAAAGGAAGGGAGTTTGCTATGGCCAAGAATACGATTTGTCTCTGGTTCGACAAGGACGCCGAGGCTGCAGCCCGATTCTATGCGGGGATCTTTCCCGACAGCGCCGTCGGTGCGGTTCGCCGCGCCCCCGGTGACTATCCCTCCGGCAAGGAAGGCGATGTGCTGACGGTGGAATTCACCGTCGCCGGCATTCCCTGCCTCGGCCTCAATGGAGGTCCGATGTTCAAGCACAACGAGGCGTTTTCGTTCCAGATCGCGACCGACGACCAGGAAGAGACCGACCGTTACTGGAACGCGATCGTCGGCAACGGCGGTCAGGAAAGCGCTTGCGGCTGGTGCAAGGACAGATGGGGCATCTCCTGGCAGATCACCCCGCGGGTCCTGACCGAGGCCATGGCGGCGGGCGGAGCCGAGGCTAAGCGCGCGTTCGAGGCGATGATGACCATGCGGAAGATCGACGTCGCCGCAATCGAGGCGGCGCGACGCGGCTGAACGGCGCCTTTCGGCGCACCGCAGTCATACTTCTTCGGCGATCGAAACCATCGCCTCCTCGGCCCTTTCCTGGCACCGTCATCGATGACTGGTCGAACGAGCGAAATCGGGTCAGGGACGCACACAACTGACGATGAAGCGGAGATACACAAGTGTCCGCAGCTTGTTCCTGAGGCTTGCATTCCGTCGTTGAGCTCTCGCTATCGGTTCGTGGGAACGCAGTTCGATATCGGAGAAACCCGCGGCTGCCAGAAGGGGCACGAGCATGTCCGGCCGCAGACCTCTGCCAAAAGGCAGAGCGTTCATGACGCGCCCGTGGCGTTCGCCGAGTGCGGCGTCATAGTTTGGGTCAATACCGACGGCGCGATCGATCAGCGTAATGAACAGGCGCGCGATGCGACCGGAAGGCTTCGGCTCGGCCCAGGGCCGACAATCCGAAAGGAGATGTAGCCGGATTGCCAGACGGTCGACGGTGGTCGGAGTGGAGAGATTCGAACTCCCGACCCTCTGGTCCCAAACCAGATGCGCTACCAGGCTGCGCTACACTCCGCCGATCCGTTCGGCGGAGATACACGCATCCGCCACATGCCGCAACAGCAAAATGCTCTGATACCAAATGCCGGCCGCCCAAGAGGAAACCCGCCGAAGAGGAAAGCGGTTGGACCTGGGGATTGGGGGCGGATGCCATCAGAAGTCGAAAACATCCTCCAAGACGACCCGGCGGGTCAGGAGCAGCGAACGATCCGGCTGGATCACATAGGTCTCCTGGACCGTGCGACCAAATTGGTCGGTGAACCGATGATGGAACCAACTGCCGATCGGCGACTTGGTCAGTTTCGTCCTGGGCTGGCCGCCATAGGTGATGCTGCCCGGAATCGGTTCGGGATAACGGCCACCGGGCGACGTCGTGCACCCGCCAAGGCCGACAATAGCGACAATAGCGACAAAGCCGGCCCATTTCGAAGCAAGCGGCACGCGCAGAACACAACCGTTCAACTTACAAAGCATCGTGGCCCTCCTTGCGACAGAACTGCGGCAGTCGTCGTATGCACGCAACGTCCGGTCCCGGGCGTCGGTTCCACAATAGCAAATTGGTCGGACGAACCGACAAAGCAAGGACCAGCAGCGGCGCTGAGCCGTTGAAATGCTGCCGTGCCAGTGTTATGGCTCCCGCACGCGGGGCGCGCGCCTGTACGGATCTGTGGCCGTTCGTCGAACGAAGTGGCTCAGTTCGTTGGTTTTCCCCTGCCCTGACATTTGCCGTTTACCGATTCTGCGCTATGCATGGGCAATGCCGGTGCGGCACGAAATCGAACCTGCTGGAGACAGAATACCGATGTCCGCGAAGATCTACCGTCCCGCCAAGACCGCGATGCAGTCCGGCAAGGCGAAAACGCATCGCTGGGTTCTGGAATTCGACCAGGAACGCGCCCGTACGATCGATCCGATCATGGGCTATACGAGTTCCAGCGACATGCGCCAGCAGGTCAAGTTGACATTCGAGACCTGTGAACTGGCGGTTGCTTATGCCGAACGCAACGGGCTGGAATATCGTGTGATCGAGCCGCACGACGCGACGCGCAAGAAGGTCGCCTACCCCGACAATTTCCGCTTCAACCGCATGCAGCCCTGGACCCACTGACCCGGCCTGCCGGCAACGGCCCCTTAGCTCAGCTGGATAGAGCAACTGCCTTCTAAGCAGTAGGTCGCAGGTTCGAATCCTGCAGGGGTCGCCAAAAAATGCCGGCTTTTTCAGGGCTTTCAGCCCAAAAACACCCACACCATCACGTTTATCGTCACGTTTTGCCGCCTTGAACAGCGCCAAAGCGCCCTACCCCCGTTCCGAATTCAAAATGATTTCGGAAAAATTCATTTTCAAAATGAATTCCATACCAAAATCAATTACTTACTAGTTGACGCGGCGGCGATCCTCGTCTATGCCGCCTCTATCACGAGCGTTCGCCCGGACCTGATCAGGTCCAGTCAGCATTTCCAGCGACGTTCGTTCCCTTCATCAAAATTCATTGAAGAGACCGACGTTTCGCCATCGAAGCGTGAACTCGTTTTTTCACAGAGGCAATTTGTTATGGCAGCGAAGAAGCAGCGCTACATGCTGCAAAAAAACGGCATCTGGCATTTTCGTATCATGGTGCCCATGCACCTACGCGAGAAGTTTGGCAGAGCCGATTTCAGCCATTCATTGGGGACCCGGGACTTCGACACAGCACACCGCAAGGCGATGGCGCTTGCCCTCAAATACAAAGAGATGTTCGACGCGGGCGAACTGCCTGCCAAGAGAGACGACTACACGGCGGAACACATACGGACGATTTCGGTCAAGAACGGCGTTGAACCGCATTCCTACCAATGGATTCGGTCGCCCTGAGAAGCAGCAAGCAGCCGACCAACGAACCCATTTGGTGAAAGGACCGGCTGCACATGAAAAATCTCGGAACGCTCAGCTTTAAACTTCTCGGCATTGTCGAAGTGTCAGGCACCGGACTTGGCATTATCGTTGCCGGTCTGCTGGTTTTGCTCGTGCTGCCTATTGTGCGTGCTCGAAAGTGACCCAAACTCTTCACTTTTCATTCGGAATTGGTGCAATCTCGAAATGATCAAATCCACTGTTCCCGCTCTGCTATTTCTCGCCATTCCCTGTATTGCTTCTGCGGAAATCTCGAAGAACACGTTGTTCAATAAGTGCGATCAAGGAAAAAAGACGTACGATGTTTCCTACGCCATAATACTCACTCACCACATCAACCCGGAATTGAAGCAAGGAATCTGTATTCCTGAAAGCACCACGTTCGGTGAGACGGAAAACGTTGTTTGTGATTACCTTAAGGAGCACCCCGAAAGACGTGGTGAGGATGATCGAGTGTTGGCGGTAGAGTCACTTAAGCATGCTTACCCATGCCAGAAGTGAGCCAACATGCGGTCAGTACTGATGTAAACCAGCGTTTCTGAACACCGACAATCGGGACAACGTATCGGCAGCTATCCTGATAGGGTATGGCTCAAGATATAATTACGTTTATCTCAGGGAATTGAAAACCCGACACATTGGGCGGGTCTTGGCTCGGCGGCGCTCAAACGTTTCGCTTGCTATAGGCTTCTGAAGTTTGAATAACTCGGCGCATCTATTCTTCAAAATAATCTTCGAACTGGCGGATGCAGTTGTGCCGCGGGAGGGCGTTGTCGTAGCAGCAGCCCCAACGTCGCCTATATTGATCTAGGTCAGTGCAATAAGAGAATCTGTATGTCATTTTGGTCATGTCGTCCTATCTCGACGGAAGGATCGACAAGCACGCACGGTCAGTTCTTGGGAGGAGTGACGATCCATGTGTTTTGCTTGCAGTCCTTTCGCCGGCGCCCTCGGCGCCGCCCTCTCGCGCCGCGCGGTCCTGAAACACACGATCGCTGGCGTCGCGTTTGCCGGCACCGCGAGGGCGGCGCCTGCCTTCCTTTGCACCGAGGCGCAAGCGGCGACTGAAATCGTCGATACGCTCTATGTCGGCGGCCCGATCGTCACGATCAATGACTCCCAGCCGACCGCCGAGGCAGTGCTCGTGCGTGGCGGCAAGATTGTTGCCGTGGGCGCCCGCGCCGAGGTCGAAAGCCAAGCGACGGGTCCGATCGCGACCGTCGACCTCATGGGCAAGACGATGCTTCCGGGTTTCGTCGATCCGCATGGGCATGTCGTCATGGTCGGGCTACAGGCCCTCGCAGCGAACCTCCTGCCGGCGCCTGACGGAGAAGGCAATAGCATCCCTGCGCTGCAACGTGTACTGCGCGACTGGATCGCCACCAAAAGCGAGGTCATCAAGCGCTACGGCGTTATCGTCGGCTTCGGCTACGACGACTCGCAACTTGAGGAGCAACGCCACCCCACCCGCGCCGACCTCGATGCTGTTTCGTCCGACACTCCGATTTTGATCGTCCACCAATCGGGTCATCTCGGCGTTCTGAACAGCAAGGCGCTCGAGGAGGCGGGCTTGGCCAAGGGGACGCCCAATCCGCCCGGCGGCGCGTTCCGTCGCGAGGCCGACGGAGAGACCCCAAACGGTGTGTGCGAGGAGGCGGCCTTCTTTACTGCGGCCGGCAAGCTCCTGGGCCGTCTGGACGCGCAAGCCTATCTCGAAATGATCAAGGCAGGGGCAGCGTTCTACGCCTCATTCGGATACACGACCGTCCAGGAAGGGCGCGCCATGCCGGGCAGCGCAACCATGCTTGCGAAGGCCGGCGAAGCAGGGCTGCTCGATGTCGACGTCGTCGTCTATCCTGACATCTTTCAGTCTCTCAATGAAATTGCGCCCTCCCGCGAGTACAGGAACCGGGTCCGGATCGGTGGCGCCAAAGCGACCATCGACGGCTCGCCCCAGGGCAAGACCGCGTTTCTCTCGCAGCCATACTACAAGCCACCGGAGGGGAAGGACGCCGACTATCGCGGCTACGCGGCGATCACCAAGGAGCAAATCGTCGATGCCGTCGATCTCGCCTTCGCAAACGGCTGGCAGATCCTCACCCACGCCAATGGCGACGCGGCGGTCGACTGGCTGATCGAGGCGGTCGGCGCCGCGACCGCGAAGCACGGTTCAGGCGATCGGCGCGCGGTCCTGGTACACGGCCAGACCGCGAGGCTCGACCAACTGCCGAAACTGCAGGAGCTCACCATCCTGCCCTCCTTCTTCCCGATGCATACCTATTACTGGGGCGACTGGCATCGCAGTTCGGTTCTGGGGCCGGAGCGGGCCGAGCGCATCTCGCCCTGCAATTCGGCGCGCGAACTCGGCATGATCTTTACAAGCCATCACGACGCGCCAGTTGCGAACCCGGACGCGATCCGCGTGCTATCGGCGACCGTCACGCGCGTGACACGCTCGGGCTACGTGCTCGGCCCCGAGGAGCGGGTCGATACGTTGACCGCGCTCAAGGCCATGACGATCTGGCCGGCAGTCCAGTATTTCGAGGAGGCGAGCAAGGGCACGATCGAGCCCGGCAAGCTCGCTGACTTCGTCATCCTGAGCGATAACCCTCTGGCGGTGAAGCCTGAGGCGTTGATCACGCTCAAGGTCGTCGAGACGATCAAGGAAGGAAAGAGCGTCTACCGCGCGGCCTGAGGGATCGGAGTAGATGCACACGACCTCGGGCTGCGGGACACATCGCACCGTTGGAAGGCGAAGGGGATGAACGTTCGAGCTTGGACACTGACGGCGACACGGTGGGTCATGGTTGCGGCGGCCATCAGCACCTACGGCATCGCGTCAATGACCTACGCGAGCGCGGGCGACGATACGCGTCGGCTGATCTCCGTGCACGGTCAGACCATCGAAACCTTCGTCTTTGGCGAGGGCCCGGAAACGCTGATTATGGCTGCCGGCAACGGACGACCGGCGTCGCAACTGAAGGATCTCGCCAAGGCCATTTCCTCCGCCGGCATTCGTACAGTCATCTACAACTACCGTGGAATTGGCGCGAGTGACGGCCCGCTCGACGGATTAACGCTCGTCGACTACGGCAACGATGTCTGGGCGATTGCCGACGCGCTCGGCGTGCAGAAGGTGCATCTGGCCGGCAAGACCTATGGCAACCGGGTCATGCGCGCCGCGTCCCAGGCAAAGCCGGACCGAGTCGCGACGATCATTCTGGTCGGCGCCGGCGGCGAGGTACTGCCCTCGGAGGAAACGATGGCGCTGTACAAACGGTACCTCGACCCCGACGTGCCCAAGTCCGAATGGCTGTCGTTGCAGGCGAAGTTGATGTATGCGCCCGGAAACGAGCGTCTGGCCGAAAAGGACGCGGGCGAAGGCGAGTTCCCTGCGGTCGCAGCCGCTGAGGCCAAGGCCAGCGATGCGACCCCAAAGGAAGCCTGGAGCACGGGCGGAACCGCGCCGATGCTGGCGATCACCTGCCTCCTCGACCGTGTCGCCGTGCCGGAAAACGCCTTCAACATTGCCAGGACGCGCCCGAACACCTGGCTCGCGGGGCTGCCCGGCTGTGGCCACAACATGATAAATGAACAGCCCGAAGAACTGCGCCGCCTGATCGTCGGTTTCATTCAGGCTCGTTCGGGCGCGAACAAGTAGCGCATCGGTCCGCCGAGAGGACTTCCCGCTCGCCCAAGAACGCGTCGCGCCGAGGTCGGAATCGGGACACATTGGTCTGGAGGAAGGTGACGAAGATGATCGTTCGAACGTTGATGCTATTTGCGGCGACGATCGCGATGATGGGCGCCAGTCCCGCGCTCCAAGCCGGCGCGCAGGATAAGCAGCCCGACTGGCGCGAGCTCAATGCCTACACACTGGGTGTCCAAGCCTACCTCTACACGTTTCCTTGGTCGTACATGACGGAACAACGATGGTTTCGAAGCGCCGATGTCGGGCACCGGGCGAACCAGTTGTTCCATTTTCGGGAACTCAAGGACGCGAGCCACGTCGATGGCGGTTCACCCAACAATGACACGATCTACTCCCGCTCCTGGCTCTATCTGAAAGACGAGCCGGTGATCCTCACCGTGCCGGCCATCTCCGACCGCTATCACTCGGTCGAGCTCACTGATTTCATGGACGACAATTTCGCTTATGTCGGCACGCGAACGACGGGCGACGGGGGTGGGAGCTACGCGATCGTCGACAAAAACTGGACAGGCGCACTACCCGCGGGGGTGACGGCGCTGCCCCCCTCGTCCACGCCCTGGGGCTTCCTGCAGGTGCGCACCGCCGTGAAGGATGCGTCGGACCTCGATGCGGCCCACGCGATCCAGGACCAGTACAAACTGACGCCCCTCTCGCAATGGGGAAAGCCCGATGCCCCCGCCCCCCGGACGGCCGAGATCTGGCAACCGCTGGACCGGGACGCCGATCCTCTTAACGAATGGCGGACGATCAATCGTTCGATGCGCGAGGTCCCCCCCGACCCGCGCGACGCGGACATCCTGCAGTCCTATGCGCGCATCGGGGTCGGAGCCGGGCTCGACATCGACGCCCTGGACCCCGCAACGAAGCGCGGGCTGGCGCGCGCAGCCGTGGACGGCCGCAGGCTCATCTATGACGCGTTCGCGGCCGGCTACGGGCAGACCAACATCAACGGATGGAACTACCCGCCGCCGTCGACGGGCCGGATGACGCAAGCCCGCGACTGGCTGCTGCGCGCGATCCAGCCCGCCGTCGGCTTCAACGCGAACGACCCGGTCGAGGCGACCTATCTCAACGCCTCCGTCGATGGAGAGGGGCGGCCCCTGACTGGCGAGACCCGCTACGTGATCCACTTCGACAAGGGCGGCGAGCCGAAGGTCAAGGCCTTCTGGTCCCTGACCATGTACAATAAGGCGTACAACCTCGTTGATAATCCCATCAACCGCTACTCGGTTGGTGACCGCAGCGGGATGAAGCGCGACGCAGATGGCGGGTTGACCATCTACCTACAACAAAACTCGCCCGGCGCGGACAAGGAAAGCAACTGGCTGCCTGCGCCGGAAGGACCGTTCTTTCTCTTTCTTCGTGCGTACCTGCCGGCAGACGACATCGTGAACCAGACATGGCGCCCACCGAAAATAACTGCCGTCGGCGAGTAGCGCCTTGATGTGAGGACATATGGCCTCCGATAATCTGCCCTTCAGCCAAATACGATCGAAGCAGACACTAACAGTCCAATTTGGCTTAAACTTCGTCGTCAGGACCAGACGCGTTCATCCAGTTCCAGCTTGCGATGATAGGCCGAGCAGACAGGCTTAACTTGGGAGGACCCGCGATGTGCGTGATGTGCAACCCGGCATTTGCCGAAGCGTTCAGGAACTACAACTTTCCCTCGCGCCGACAGATCCTGAAACTCGCGGCCGTGACAACAGCCTCCGCATTCGTCTGCGAAGCCGCCACCTCCGTTCCAGCGCAGGCGCAGGAAGCGTCCCTCCAGGATCTGGCCACTCAATTCGACCGCAAGGACTTGCCCCGCGTCACGATCTATCCCGCCAAGGAAATCATCACCCTCGATCCCGATAAGCCGTCCGTAACGGCTGTCGCTGTCCTCGGCGACCGCATCCTGGCAGTCGGCTCTTTGGACGAACTGAAATCCCTTTCCGACGGCCAGCCCTACGTGATCGACGAGACCTTCGCCGGCAAGGTGATCACGCCGGGCCTGATCGCCCAGCACGATCATCCGCTCCTGACCGGCCTCACCATGGTGTCGGAGATCATCGCCATCGAGGATTGGGTTCTGCCGTCCGGGGTCGTGCCCTCAGCCAGCAACCCTAGCCAATATCGCGCGAGGCTCGCTGACGCCAACGCAAAGCTCAAGACTTCAACCGAGTTGCTCGTGACCTGGGGTTATCACCCCGTCTTCCACGGCCCCCTGACCCGATCGGATCTGGATCGCATCAGCAGCACGAGGCCCATCATCGTCTGGCACCGGTCGGCCCACGAATTCATCGTCAACAGCAAGGCGCTCGACGCCTACGGGATCGACGCGGCCTTTGTCTCCGGCCTGCCGGATGGGGCGCGAAAACAGTCCAGTCTCGCTGATGGCCATTTCTGGGAAGGCGGCATGTTCGGCGTCATCCCGAAGCTGCTTCCCGCTATCGCCACGCCCGATCGGCTTCGGCGCGGGCTCGAATTCGTCGTCCGCTACTATCACGCCAATGGCGTGACCCTCGGCTGCGAGCCCGGCGGGTTGTTTTCGAAACAGCTTCAGGTCGCGCAGAACGCAGTGTTGTCCCGTGCCGGCAACCCGTTCCGCTTCTATTTCATCCCGGACGGGAAATCGATCAACGCCGCCTTTCCCGACACCACGATCAGCGAGACGGAAAAGGTGCTCGGCTGGGGCGAGGGCATGACGGCCATGATGCCCGGCGCGATCAAGCTGTTCGCGGACGGAGCGATCTACTCCCTCGCCATGCGGGTGCGTGACCCCTATCTCGGCGGGGGGCATGGCGAATGGATCATGGATCCGGACTTCTTCGCACGGGCCTTCAACATCTACTGGGACGCCGGCTACCAGATTCACGTCCACGTCAATGGCGACGCCGGACTCGACATGGTCCTCGACACCGTCGAGACCAATATGCGCCGCCATCCGCGCTACGATCACCGCACGGTCGCCATTCACCTGGCAGTCTCGCAGAAGGATCAGGTCGTGCGCATGAAGCGGCTCGGCGTGGTCGTCAGCGCCAACCCTTATTACGTGCGGGCGCTCGCCGACGCCTATGCGGAGGATGGTCTCGGTCCGGAGCGGGCCGACAACATGGTGCGCCTTGGAGACATGGAACGGGCAGGAGTGCCCTTCTCGCTGCACTCGGACATGCCGATGGCACCCGGCCAGCCGCTGTTCCTGATGCATTGCGCGGTGAACCGCACGACCGTGTCCGGGCGCGTCGCGGCACCGGACCAGCGCGCGACCCGGCTCGGCGCGCTCAAGGGCGTCACGCTCGGTGCCGCCCACTCCCTGCGCATGGAAAACGACATCGGCAGCATCGTCCCGGGCAAGCTCGCCAATTTCAGCATCCTTGAAGACAACCCGCTGACTGTCGATGCGGCAAAGATCAAGGACATCCCTGTCTGGGGGACGGTGTTCGAAGGAAGGGTTTTGCCAGTTGCGCGATCCTGAACGCGGAACAATCCAGTCTGCGAGCGGGTCGCATACGCGTTCTCGGCGTGACTGCGGGGTTTGAAATGGGGATCAGCCGCGGCGGCGAAGGGGTTGTCAACGACCGCTTGAAGTCGTTAGGGGACGCGTGCTGATGCTATATCCGGTAACGGCCGGTCAGGTGCGCACCTCAGTGTCAGACCGTGACCTATCCATGACCAGGATCCGCGCGATACGATATGGTTGGAGTTGGCGCACCCCGCATAGTATTCGACCTGTTTGTCTAATATCTCGAGTGGTAAAGGGTTCGGCTCACCGACAAGGCAGTCATCAATCGCGAGATCGGAAGCACGCTCGTGGCATCTGGCCTCGCGCGGCAGACCTGCGCACGGCCTTAGCGAGGGAACGCGGCGTCGAGGCCGCAATTGAATTCCTCAAATGATTGAGCGTCGCACCGAGTTGAGCGCGGCGTCTGGGCGGTGATCGCGGAGCGAAATTCCTTCGGCCCGTTGCCGGTCGCCTTTCGGAAAGCGCGAGCAAAGTTGGCTGGCGAGGAATACCCCAATTCGGCCGCAACGCGGGTGATCGAGCCATTCCTGTCCCGGAGCAGTTCAGTGGCGCGCTGAACCCTTACTGCGGTCGCCAGGCTGCGAAAGTCCGTGCCCGCGCGGTTCAGTTCACGTTGCAGTGTTCGGACGCTGGTGTCAGTCACTTGCGCGGCGCTGTCGATCGACACGCTGCCCGTGAGAACCTGCGCCCGGATCTGCTCCATGATGACGTCGAGCAAATCGCGAGGAGCGCCGCCACGCCGGTCTCGCGCGACATCCTCGATGGTGACGATCGGCCATGCGACGTGCCTTGGACCAGCCGACAAATGACGGCGTTCCACCACAACGGTCACCGCGGGGGCGTTGAAGTGGACCGGACACTGGAAGACGTCCTCCAAAAGACCGGTTTGCCGCGGCCTGACGGTGTCGAACTCGATGCGCAGGGGGCGCCAATCCGGGGCCAAATAGGCCCTGAAGAGACTGAGCAGGACGCCCGCCGCCGCAAACCCGACGTTGGCATATCCGGCACAGCCGGCCAGCGCAAAGACATAGCTGTATCGTACCTCGTCGCCGACGACCGAGACCGACATCCTGTCATCCGTACTATGAAAACAAAGACTGGAGATCGCGCGCCCGATGGCTTGCCCCAAGGTGCCGGCTCCAAACACATAGCGTCCGTAGCTGCCGTAGTTGGCAGCGTTCATCATCGGGGCCATCAGGACCCCGAAGTTGGCATCGCCGGCGGCCCGAGCGGCCGCCTCGATGAAGCGGATCACCGCCAAGTGCGGGATGAAGCAATTCTCTCCCTCGGTCAGTTCGAGGTCGAAGCCGATGGCGCGATTGGCCTGCAGCAGCGCCTTTTGCCCGATTTCGCGGCGTATGAAGGCCGGCATGCCATGCAATATGCGGTTGGAGATAACCGGGATCTCAGCCATGCATGCCGCGCTCCAGAAATAATGCAACCGTGGCGTAAAATGAGTGGTTTCGAATTACGAATAGTGTCTAGTGCAGTATACAAACCGGGCGCGGGAAGCCACAAGGGAGCAAGGCAAATGCTGACAAAGCGAAATCTACTTCGCTCCGCCACGATGATCGTCGCTGGCGCCGCGATTGCGAGGCCAAGCCTGTCGATGGCGCAAAACTACCCAGGCATCATTGAGGCCAGGGACATCGCCCAGGAGGGTTTCATCTATGGCCTGCCGCTCGTGATGAACTATGCCATCATGTACGAATACGCGGTAGATCGCAATTCAGGGCAGTTCAAGGCGCCGTTCAACCAGATCAAGAACGAGCCCAACGTTTATACATACAAGGACACGGCGATCGTCACGCCCAACAGCGATACGCCCTATTCCTTTGTCTGGCTGGATTTGCGGGCGGAGCCGGTGGTGCTCTCGGTGCCGGCGATCGACCCGAAGCGCTACTACTCCGTCATGCTCTGTGATGGCAACACCTACAATTTCGGTTATATCGGCACCCGCGCCACAGGGAGCGATGCCGGCGACTACATGGTGGTCGGGCCCGACTGGAAGGGCGACACGCCGGCGGGCATCAAGCAGGTGTTTCGTTCGAGCACGCAGTTTTCCCTCGCGGGCTATCGTACCCAGCTTTTTGGCCCGGATGATCTCGACAACGTCAAGGAGGTGCAGGCTGGCTACAAGGCGCAGATGCTGTCGGCATATCTGAAGCAGACGCCGCCGCCGGCCGCGCCAACCATCGATTTCCCCAAGATCGACAAGGAACTCGTAAAGACCAACTTCTTCGATTATCTCGACTTCGCTCTGCAATTCGGCCCGGCGCAGGGCAACGAGAAGGAGATAAGGGCCAAGCTGGCGCGCATCGGCATCGGGCCGGGAAAGTCCTTTGACTTCAAGGACCTGCCACTGGAGCACAAGCTGGAGATTGGCCTCGGCATGAAGGCGGGCCAGCGGAAGGTCGACGAGGCCGTCGCTACTGCCGGCAAGGCGATCAATGGCTGGCGGATCAGCGGTCTTCCAGGAGACAGCGCCCACTACAATGGCGACTGGTTGAAACGCGCCGTCGCCGCTCAGGCCGGCATCTATGGCAATGACCCGGAGGAAGCCACCTATCCCTACACGCGCGTCGATAACAAGGGCCAGACACTGGACGGCAGCAAGCACAATTACACGATCACCTTTCCCGCAGGGCAACTTCCACCGGTGAACTCCTTCTGGTCGGTGACGATGTATGACGGCAAGAGCCAGCTTTTGATCAAGAATCCGATCGATCGCTACCTCATCAACTCGCCGATGCTTCCGGGCATGAAGAAGAACGAGGATGGTTCGCTCACCCTTTATATCCAGAAGGACAGCCCCGGCGCGGACAAGGAAGCCAACTGGCTGCCTGCTCCGGATGACACGATCTATCTTGTCATGCGCCTGTACTGGCCGAAGACAGAAGCGCCGTCCATATTGCCGGCGGGCGAAGGCACCTGGCAGCCGCCAGCCGTCGTGGCGCAGTAGTTGTCCCGCCTATCCTGTGCGCGGCACCGCATGCGGATGAGGAGAGAGCAACCGCCACCACGACGAGACAACTTTGCGCCACCGCCGCGCTATCGCAAGGCCCCGTACCCCCCCTCGATCCCGATGACAATCGAGTAGCCGGTAATCGGGATCACCACATCTGGTCGATGCGTTTCCAGAGCGGCGGCAACATCGTCATGCCAGATCGAGTCGCCAGCAAGATAGACCGTCTTTGCTCTGGCCATCTTGAATACGACCCCGCACGCCTCTTCGAGAAGTTTGCCGATTGCTGCTTAGTGAGCCGCGGTCCCATGGCGGCCCCCGGTCTTGATGAGTTGCACACAATTGAAGCTCGACGTGGCTGACAGCACGCGAACACATGTGAACCGCTGCCCCCGAATGATTTCATCGAGCCGGGACACTCCAGGTCGCCCCTGCTTGGCCGCGCTCACCTGGCCCTGCCGCGCATTCGCAATCCAGGCGATGGCCGTCGAAATCCCTATCCCAAACCGCGCGGCGGCCGACCGTGCCGACATTCCACCAGCCGAAGCAGCCAAAACGCGGCTGCGCAGATCATCACTCAATGCTCGGGCCATGTTCTCCTCCGGCAAATCACTCAGGAGGATGGAATCATGGAAAACCCTGGAAAGGAATCATCAGGCCGCTTCCGTTTTCAAAGGACGTGCTCTAGTGCGTACGGCCACTAAAGTCGAAATAAGACAATAAAATCAAGGAGAATGGCGGAAGAGGTGGGATTCGAACCCACGGTACGGTTTCCCGCACGCCGGTTTTCAAGACCGGTTCCTTAAACCACTCGGACACTCTTCCGTTGCACGCTACCCACAACCTCGTATTGAGCTTTCAGGTCGGGCTGAGCTTGGCTTTATATCCGTTCGCCATCCGCCGTCAACTTGCCAATTGCCAGGCAGGAAACATGACGGATTACACCAATATGTTCACGAAAATTTAGAGGCTTGCGGAACACATATGGAACAGATAGTGTTTGTTCCGGATTTGTTTCGTGATTTTGGTGGACGAGCCATGCTGACCCGCAAGCAACAGGAATTGCTTCTCTTCATTCACGAGCGGATGAAGGAGACCGGTATTCCGCCTTCGTTCGACGAAATGAAGGACGCGCTGGATCTCGCCTCCAAGTCGGGGATCCACCGTCTCATCACCGCCCTCGAAGAACGGGGCTTCATTCGCAGGCTGCCGAACAGGGCGCGTGCGCTTGAGGTCATCAAGCTTCCCGAGGCGTATACCCCGAGCCTCAAGGCGCGCCGCGGTTTTTCGCCATCCGTCATCGAAGGCAGCCTTGGCAAGGCCAGGCCCGCCGAAGAGAAGCAGCCGCCAGCGGCAACCGAGGGTTCGGTATCGGTGCCGGTCATGGGCAGGATCGCCGCCGGCGTTCCGATTTCGGCCATTCAGAATAATACGCACGACATTGCCGTGCCGATGGAAATGCTCGGCGCGGGCGAGCACTACGCCCTGGAGGTCAAGGGCGATTCGATGATTGAGGCCGGAATTCTCGACGGCGATACAGTAATCATCCGCAACATGAACACAGCCTCGCCCGGAGACATTGTTGTGGCGCTTGTCGACGACGAGGAGGCGACGCTGAAGCGCTTCCGCCGCAAGGGTGCCTCGATCGCGCTCGAGGCGGCGAATCCGGCCTACGAGACCAGGATCTTCGGACCCGACCGCGTCAAGATCCAGGGCAAGCTCGTCGGCCTCATTCGCCGCTATCAATAGGCGTGGCGTCGTCGCGCGCATCGGCGTACTGGTCGGTTCGCCAGTCGTAGAGACGGTGCCGGTTCCAGGGTCGATCGAGTGCCGTTACCGCCTGTGTGGCGGCGTAGGCGGTGCCTTCGACGGCCGGGTTCGTTTCGTTCACCGGCGAAAATTCCAGAGCGCCGGTTCTTCGAAGCGTCCCAGCCGTGATCAGCCGCCCGCCGGAGCGGCATGCTTCCAAACCACGATAATGGGGCGAAACGACAATGTCGGCGCTGTCGCAGGCGACACCGAGAAAGCCAGGATTTTCGATCCAGACGACACGCCAGCCGGCCTGGGCCACACCGGCGCACCATGCCGCGCGCCGGCATATGAAGCGCCTCTCGTCGGCCGCTTCGGCAAGGGCCGCCGGTATCTGCTTGCGCGCAAGGCCTAGTTCGGCGTCAGTGAGCCGGTTGCGTCGCGTGCCGGGTGCGGTTGCCGGCGGCGGCGCACTTTCACCCTGCCCGTCTCCGGTTCCCTCGGCCATCATCCGCGGCGGCTGGTGCGTGGAAAGCCGCAAGGCACGGCGCCACTGGTCGTAGACAAAGCCCGGCGGCCGTGGCCGGTTGGTCGCCGCGCCGTCGCCCGAGACCAGCGCGAGCAGTTTTGCGTCCTCCGAAACGAGAAGTTGCGGCCGCGGCGTCGGCCCATCGGCCATCGCGAGCCCCGCCCCTGCCGCAATCGGCAGCAGGCCCAGCAAGGCCAGCCGGGTGCGGAACAGACAGACAAGCCCGCCGCCAAGCGCGATGAGGATAAAGGCCAGCGCAGGCAGGCGCCCGGTGACGATGTCGCCGTCCCAGTCCGACACCCACGCCGCCATGGCGATCATCCAATCGATGCCCCACCCCATGATCTTCAGCGGCAACCAATCAAGCCCGAACGGCATCAGCATCATCGCGATGACCGCCATCGGCATCACCACGATCGAGATGATCGGCATGGCGACGAGATTGCCGACCAGTCCATATGCGGGAATACGGTGAAAATGGCCGACAGAGTAGATGAACGTCGCAGCACCGCCGATCAGCGACGAGAGAAGGAGGCCGGCGAAAAAGGTCGATCCCGCCTCCGCCAGCCGGAGATAGGGATTGCTCGGTCGCTCGCGATGAACGGAACGCTCCCGCCAGGCGGCATAGCCGGCGACAAGCCCCACCGTCGCGGCGTAGGACATCTGGAAGCCCGGCCCTGTGACGGCCGAGGGCGTCACCGCCAGGATGATCAGCGCCGACAGGGCGATGTTGCGCATGCTGATCGCGACACGGTCGAAGAGGACCGCGGTCAGCATGACGACGATCATCAGCCACGAGCGGATGGCGGAAATCGCCCCGCCCGAGATGAGGATGTACAACGTCACCATCACAAGTCCGCCGACTGCGGCGATCTTCTTGACGGGGTATCGCTCGGCGACACCGGGCAGAAGGGCGAGCAGCAGACGGGCGCCGACAAGAAAGGTGCCGGCGGCCAGAACCATGTTCAGGCCGGAGATCGCCAGCACGTGCGCCAGTCCGGCCTGGCGCAGCGCCTCGACCGTATCCGGACTGATGCCGCGCTGCTCGGCGGTCACGAGCGCTGCGGCAATCGCTCCGGCATCGCCACCGATCTGTCCGCGGATCCGCTCGGTGATCGCGTTGCGCCAGCCGGCGATCATCTTGCTGGCGTCGGTTGTCAGGGAGCCGCCACCTGCGGCGGACGCCGGAGGAAGTGCTGCCGGCCTGCCATAGAAGAAACCGACCGCGCCGGTCCCGGCGAAATAGGCATCGAAGGCGAAATCGTTCAACCCCGGCAGGGCCGGGCCCGACGGCGGGCTCAACCGCGCGCGCCCCGCAATCCTTGCGCCGATGGCGATCGCCTCGTGCGGGCTGCGGGCGAGAAGGTTCACGACGTTAGGCGGCCGCCTCAGCACGGGATCGTCCGTACGTTCGAGCGCCACGCGGTAGCGCATGCGGCCGCGGTCATCCGCCTCCCGCGACAGCACCTGCCCGGTGACGAACGTCGTCACGGGCTGATCGAGAAGCACCGTCGACAGCCGCCAGCTTTCGATCGCCGCAAGCACCAGCCCGAAAAGCAGGAAGAAGCAGAGCCGTATGGCCATCGGAAGGAGGCCCGGCCGATGCCATGTCAGACAGGACGCAAGGCCCACTGTGACAAAGCAGATGACCAGCAGATAAGGTACTGGCGCATAAAGATACCAGATCCAGGCGCCGGCCCCGACAAAGAGGGGGACGAAGAGAAAGCCGGTTCCATACTCCCTCTCCCTGCGCCAGGCTGCGCCGAGGCTTCCGGCATTGAATGCGACCGCAAGAGCCGCTTTTGTGGCACGAACCGCCTGCCCCGGGCGCTTCGCAAGCGCCACCCTCGGCTCGTCCTCCTGCCGGATGGCCGGCAAGGCCGCGGGCGGCGTCTCGACCGGTATTCGCACCGGATGCGCGGCTTTTGTCGCAGTTCCCAATGCCATGTCGAAGCCCCTCGCTCCCAGGCTGCACCATACTGCAACTCAGGATTTAGGCCCGCAACAGAAAAGAATGAGCGCCGCGCTTATGCCGACAAAAAAGAATGCCACCTCAACAATCTCGGCGGCTCCCCCATAAGTTGCTTGCAACTGCCGCGGAAGAGTAGATATTGCGACGCCGGAACGTCGATTTTGCATCGCACAAATGTGCCTTTAGTTCTGCTTGGCAGGACCGGGCAAATGGGGTAGCAAAGCGGCACCGCAAGGTTTGGGCACGCCCGTGCCACAATGAAGCAATGGAGGTCCTCATGACGGGAAAGAGCGCGGACGTCACCATCGGTGACAAGAAGGTGGAGCTGCCCCTGCGACAGGGTACGATCGGTCCGTCGGTCGTGGACATCGGCACGCTGTACAAGCAGACCGACACTTTCACCTACGATCCAGGCTTCACCTCGACGGCCTCCTGCGAATCCAAGATCACCTATATCGACGGCGACGAAGGCGTGCTGCTGCACCGCGGCTACCCGATCGAACAGCTTGCCGAACATGGCGATTTTCTCGAAGTCTGCTACCTGCTGCTCTACGGCGAACTGCCGACGAAGACCCAGAAGGACGACTTCGACTACCGGGTCACGCACCACACCATGGTGCACGAGCAGATGTCGCGCTTCTTCACTGGCTTCCGCCGCGACGCCCACCCGATGGCGGTGATGTGCGGTTGTGTCGGCGCCCTGTCGGCCTTCTACCACGACTCGACGGATATTACCGATCCGCACCAGCGCATGGTCGCCTCGCTGCGCATGATCGCCAAGATGCCGACGATTGCGGCAATGGCCTACAAGTATCACATCGGCCAGCCCTTCGTTTATCCGAAGAACGATCTCGACTACGCCTCGAACTTCCTGCGCATGTGCTTTGCCGTGCCTTGCGAGGAATATGTCGTCAATCCGGTGCTGTCGCGCGCGATGGACCGCATCTTCATCCTGCACGCCGACCACGAGCAGAACGCGTCGACCTCGACCGTTCGACTTGCCGGCTCCTCCGGTGCCAACCCGTTCGCCTGTATCGCGGCCGGCATCGCCTGCCTGTGGGGTCCGGCCCATGGCGGCGCCAACGAGGCAGCGCTCAACATGCTCGCCGAAATCGGCTCGGTCGATCGTATCCCGGAATATGTCGCCAGGGCCAAGGACAAGAACGATCCGTTCCGCCTGATGGGCTTCGGCCACCGCGTCTACAAGAACTACGATCCGCGCGCCCGCATCATGCAGAAGACCACGCATGAAGTTCTCGGCGAACTCGGCATCAAGGACGACCCGATGCTGGAAGTCGCGATGGAACTGGAGCGCATCGCGCTGACCGATGAATACTTCATCGAGAAGAAGCTCTATCCGAACATCGACTTCTACTCGGGCATCACGCTGAAGGCTCTGGGCTTCCCCACCACCATGTTCACCGTTCTGTTTGCGCTGGCTCGTACCGTCGGCTGGATCGCACAGTGGAACGAAATGATCGAGGATCCGGAGCAGCGGATCGGCCGTCCGCGCCAGCTCTATATCGGTGCGCCGAAGCGCGACTACGTGCCGGTATCCAAGCGCTGATATCCGGCCCCCAGAAAGACGAAAGCCCGGTCAGATCAGACCGGGCTTTTTCTGTTTGAGCACGTCGATGACGACATCAGCGGCCTTGTCGCCAGGCGATCGCTCCTCGCGCATCCGCGAGAGAACAAGATCGAAGCCTTCCAGCATCGCCTGGCGCTGCACGGTGTCGTGCGACAAGCGTACCGCCCAGCGCGCCAGGCTTCCCGGGCGGACCACTTCGTTCAGGTATTCCGGTATCACCGGGTAGTCCGCGATCAGGTTCGGCAGGGCCGCCGTCCACGTCTTGATCTTGCGGGTCATCAGCTTTGCGATCCAGTCCAGCTTGTAGCAGGATACGACCGGCACGCGTGCAAGACCGAGTTCGAGCAGCACAGTGCCCGACGCGGCAATGGCGACGTCTGCCGCCTGAAACGCCTTCCACTTCTCGGAAGCCTCCACGGTCACGGCCGGCTTCACGGGCCAGTCCGCAATGATCCTGCGGACCAGTTCCGACTGCCGGGGGACGGTTGGCAGGCGAAAATCAAACGGGACCTCGCCGTTGGACAGCTCCGCCACCGCCTCGCCGAAGGCCGGCAGCAGCCGGCTGATCTCGCCAGCGCGCGATCCCGGCAGCAACAGGCAGGTTCTCCGCGTTCCGCTGCCAAGCGGCGGCGCGGCCTTCGCCAACTGGGCGGACCTGACGGCGCTCACATCCGGATCGCTGGAAAGCCGGTGCCCGACATAGGTCGTCGGCGGTCCTTGCAGCCGCGCCATCACCGACGGCTCGAACGGAAGAACAGCAAGGACGTGGTCGACATAGGAGCGCATGCGCGGCGCGCGCTCCTCCTTCCACGCCCATACGCTCGGGCAGACATAGTTCACGACCGGAAGATCGGGCAGTTCCTTGCGGACAAGCCGGGCGACGCGATGGGTGAAGTCCGGGCTGTCGATGATGACCAGCATGTCGGGCCGCGCGGCAACGATGGCCGCAGCGGTCTGCCGTATCAGTCGCATAAGCTTCGGCAGCTTCGCGACGACCTGCGAAAACCCCATGATGGACAGTTCGGAGTAGTCGAACAGGGATACAAGGCCCTCAGCCTGAAGGGCCTCGCCGCCGACGCCGACGAGCGAAATTTCGTTCTTGCCCTGCCGCCGCAACGCGGCAACGAGGTCGCCGCCAAGAAGATCGCCGGACACCTCCCCGGCGATGACCGCGAGCTTCAGCGACCGGGTCATTTCCCCTCTCCTCCGACCCGCGGCACGATACCGGTG
The DNA here is from genome assembly GCF_900220975.1 of Rhizobium subbaraonis. GTDB lineage: Bacteria > Pseudomonadota > Alphaproteobacteria > Rhizobiales > Rhizobiaceae > Mycoplana > Mycoplana subbaraonis. Next base: position 257,634 of record NZ_OBQD01000005.1, read on the forward strand.
ACGAACAGCCCTGCCCCGTTTGCCTCCTTCACCAGCAGATCGCGGTCGAGCACGAGCGAACGCCCCGCCTCGCAGGCGATGCCGGCCAAACCCGCAGCCGCGGCGCGCCGCACCGTATCCGCCCCAATCGAGGGCAGGTCGGCCCGCGTATCCTGATGTGGCTTGCAAAGCTTGACGAGCACACCCCTCCGCCGGCGGGATATCCGTCCCTCCTGGCGCAGTGCCTGTACCCGTTCCAGCATCTGGTCCGTTCCCTCGGCGCCTTCAAGCGCGATCACGCGCCCACCGACGGCGACCGCGCCCTGCCCGACATCGAGCGCGCCAAGCGCGAGCGCAGCAGCCGACGCAGCCGCAATATCGCGACGATCATCGGCATCCGGTGCTACGCCGCCAATAGGCCCCTCCGTCGCAAGCAACTCCGGCGCGATCTCGTCGGCGCCGACGACCCGCACGCCGTTCGCCTCGATCAGGCGGATGACCATCTTCAGCACCGTGTCATCGCCGCCGTTCAACAGCGTGCGGATGATGGCAGGAACCTGCAGCAGCGTGCGGATGTTCGGCCGGATCTCGCGCCATTCCGGCCGCCTCCGGACCGCTCCGGACAGCACCACCCGCCCGATGCCCTCGCGCGCGAATATCCGGCTCAGGCCACCATAGTCGCCGACGCCGACGACCGCGTGGTCGAACCCAGCCCAATCCTGCTCGGATTCGTCTGTCAGTGCCAGAATATAGGGATCCTCGCCGTGAACCCGGGCGGCCTCGGCCACATAGAGCGGCAGCCGCCCGCCGCCGGCGATAATGCCCAGCCGCGAACCCGTCTCCGGCCGGGAGGCCTCCATAGGGTTCAGCCCTTGTTTCGGTTCGGCGAGGAAAGTGCCCGGTCGCTGTCCGCGGCGATGAAGTCGAGAATATGCAGGACCTGCTCGCTGTCGAAATATTCGTCACGGATGGCGGCGGCGTTCGCCCGGATCGAGCCATCGCCCTCGAAGATCTGCTTGAAGGCGCGACGGACGCGGTGGATCGTCGCCTTGTCCATACCGGAACGCGACATACCGACGACATTGATGCCCCCGAGGATGCCGGGATTGCCGTTCAGCATGCCATAGGGAATAACGTCGTAAGCGACGGCGGAAAGCCCCCCGACGAAAGCATGGCGGCCGACACGGGCAAACTGGTGCACCGCCGACCCGCCTCCGAGAATGGCGCGGTCCTCGACGGTTACATGGCCGGCCAGCATCACGTTGTTCGACAGGATGACGCCGTTGCCCACGATGCAGTCGTGCGCGATATGCGAGTAGGCAAGAAAGAGATTGCCGTCGCCGACCACCGTCTTACCGCCGCCGCCCGTCGTACCCGTATTCATCGTCACGCCTTCGCGGATGACGTTGCGTTCACCCACCGTCAGCGTCGTTTCCTCGCCGGCGTGATGAATGCTCTGGGGATCCCCGCCGATGACTGCCGAGGGGAAGATGCGCGTGCCGCGGCCAATGGTCGTGCGCCCCGTGACCACGACATGGGTCAAAAGCTCGACTTCGTCATCCAGAACGACCTTCGCCCCCACGTGACAGAACGGGCCGATGACGACGTTCTCGCCGATCACCGCCCCGTCTTCGACGACGGACAGCGGATGGATCTTGGCACTGGCAGCAATCATGTTCAGGCGTCTTCCTTGTTGACGATCATCGCGCCGATATCAGCTTCGGCGACAAGTTGCCCATCAACTTTTGCATCGCAGTGAAATTTCCAGATATTGCCGCGCTGCTTCTGCTTGACCACGTGGTACTCGACACGGTCACCGGGGACCACCGGCTTGCGGAAGCGGGCATTGTCGATCGTCATGAAGTAGACGAGATTGGTGCCAGAACCTGTCTTGCGCGCACAGATGGCGCCGGCCGTCTGTGCCATCCCCTCGATGAGGAGCACACCCGGCATGATCGGATGGTCGGGAAAATGCCCGGTGAACTGCGGCTCGTTGACGGTCACGTTCTTGACGCCAATCGCGGAGTTGTCGCCATCGATCTCGATAATCTTGTCAACCAGCAGGAACGGGTAGCGGTGCGGCAGAAGCTTCAGGATATCCCTCAGTTCCGCGACGCCCAGTGCCTCCTTCTTTTCCTCGCTCATTCCTTGTCACCCGTCTTTTTTCTGTTGTTGGTTCGCGCAGTCATCTCGGCCACGTCACGGAGAAAGTCACGCATAGGCCTTGCCGGTATGCCGCCGTAGCGTTCGCCGGCGGGAATGTCCGCCACCACGCCGCTCATCGCGGCAATCTGGACGCCGTCGCCGATCTTGATGTGGCCGTTGAGCCCCGCGGCGCCGCCGATCATCACACCGTCACCGACCGTCGTGCTGCCGGCAATCCCGACCTTGCTGACGATGCCGCAATGGCGGCCGACGCGGACGTTGTGGCCAATCTGCACCTGATTGTCGATCTTGGTGCCTTCTCCGATGACGGTATCGTCCATCGTTCCACGGTCGATCGTCGTATTTGCGCCGATCTCCACGTCGTCCTGAATGATGACGCGTCCGACCTGAACGATCTTGATCATGCCGCCCTTGGGGCTCGGGCCGTAGCCGAAGCCATCCTGCCCGATGCAGGCGCCGGGGTGGAGAATGACGCGGTTGCCGATCAGGGCACATTGGATCCTCGCCCCGGCGGAGATCGTGCAATCCCGACCGATGCGGACGCCCGCGCCAATCACAACGCCAGGCCCGATGCGCGTTCCTTCACCAATCTCGACATTCGCACCGATGACGGCCATCGGCTCGACGACGACATCCGGCTCGAGCCGCGCTGTCGGATCCACATACGCCATCGGGGAAACACCGGAAGCCTCCGATGTGACAAAAGCCGGCCGCATGGCAGCAGGTTGAAGGATTTCGCCGGCAAGGGCGAAAGCCATATGCGCACGCGGCGTCAGCAACACGGTAATGTGCGCAGGAACCAGGGAGGCCAGCGCCGCGTCGCAAAGAATAGCCGTCGCCTGACATGTCTCAAGCTCGGCCTTGCCCTTGCGCGAAAGCAGATAGCAAAGGTCGCCGTCCTTCGCCCGATACACGGGCGACACGTTGCGCACGACCTTTGCGGCCGCCCCCTGATCGGAGAGCTCCGCCCCAAGACGCATCGCCAGATCTTCGAGGCGAACGCCGTCATGCGGCGGGAAGAACCAATTGTGTTCCATCAGCATAGACTCCAGAACAGTCCGTACTACGCAGTTCTGGACTGCTACGATCAGAAGGTCGACGAAATGCCGAACTTGAACCGCTGCGTCTTGTCGAAGTCTTCCTTGACGACCGGCACCGCGTAGTCGACACGCAGCGGACCGAACGGCGAAGACCAGATCAAGCTCGCACCGATGGAGGCGCGCCAGGCCATGCTCGTGCCGCGCGCACTGTCATCGCCGATATCGACGTCGTTGCCGTAGAGCGTGCCCGCGTCTGCGAAGAGCGCGCCACGGAAGCCGGCGTCACGCGCGATGAACGGCAGCGGGAACGTCGTCTCGGCCGACAAGGTGAAGTACGTGGTACCGCCGAGCGCATCGCCATTGGCCATGCGCGGGCCGATGCCGCCGCTTTCGAAGCCGCGAAGATCGTTGGCGTTCAGCTGGAACTGGTCGAACACATACAGGTCGCCGCTGGTCGGCGTCATATAGCCCGCACCTGCCGAAAGCGAACCGATGACGTCGGCATCTTCCATAAGAGTGCGGAAATAGCGCGCCTTGCCGTAGATCTTGTAGAAATCGGAGTCGCCGCCGACACCTGCAAATTCCTGCGTGAAGGTCGCATAGATGCCGTCGCGCGGCAGCTTGCGGTCGTCAAGCGTATCGTAGGTCATCGACTGAGAAATAGACGAACGCACCCAGGGGCTGCCATCGACAGCATCCCAATAAGGACGCGACAGCTTGCGATCTTCCGGCGCCCTGGCCAGATCCTCTTCCTCGTCCACGCTCGTCGAGTAGTCGAGCTTGGTGTAGTTGTAACGCAGCGTCGTCGACAGATCCTCGGTGATCGGCGCCGTCACACGCAGCGTGAAGCCCTTGTTGTCGACGTCGTAGTAGTCTTCCGAATCGTCCGTGTTGCTGAAGATGTCGAAACCGGCAGCAAGACGGTAACCAAGGAAATACGGCTCGGTGAACGAAAGGTTGTAGCTGCGCGAATCCGAACCACCGCCTGCGGCGATGCGGATATACTGGCCACGGCCGAGGAAGTTGCGCTCCTCGATCGAGGCTTCCAGCTTGAAGCCGCCGTCGCTGCCCGTCGAATAGCCGGCACCGACGCCGAAGGTACCGGTCGACTGATCCTGAACGTCGACGATGAGCACGACGCGGTCGGACGCACTGCCGGGAGCCGTCGTGATGTTGACGCTCGAGAAGAAGCCGAGAGCATCCAGACGCCGCTTGGCGCTGTTGACCACTTCCTGATTGAACGCGTCGCCTTCACTGATGTCGAATTCGCGACGGATGACGAAGTCGCGCGTGCGGGTGTTGCCGCGAATCTCGATCCGCTCGACATAGGCGCGATCGCCCTGGTCGACGAGGTAATCGACTGCGATCGTTTGGTTTGCGAAGTCGCGGTTGCCTCGCGGCGTGACGCGTGCAAACGGATAGCCCCTTGCCGACACGACACGGGAAATCTCCGACATCGAATCCTGAACGTCGTTGGCGCGATAGACTTCGCCGGCGCGGGATTCCAGCAGCCCCTTCAGCTCGTTCGCATCGACTCCTTCGACGGTCGACTCGACCGTGATGTCGCCGAAATTGTAGCGCTCACCTTCCTCGACGGTGAAGGTAATGGTGTATTCGTTCGTGGTCTCGTCCAGAACGGCATCCGAAGAGACGACCTGGAAGTCCGCATAGCCGCGGTTGAAGTAGAACTGGCGCAGCGCCTCTTCGTCGGCGCGCATCTTCATCTCGTCATAGACGTCCTTGCGGGTCAGGAACGAGAGCGGGCCGGACTTCTTGGTATTGACGACAGCGCGCAGGCGACCGTCGCTATAGGCGTTGTTGCCAACGAAATTGATCCCCGCAATCTTCGTGCGGTCGCCTTCGTTGATCACGAAAGCGAGGTTCACGCGACCGTTGCCGACATCATAGGTCTGCGTCGTGACCGTCGCATCGCTGCGCCCGATCGCCGCATAGGCACCCTTGATCGACTGGATATCGCTTTCGATCGTCGACTCGCTGAACGGGCCGAGCGACTGGGAACGGACGATGCCTGCCAGCTTGTCGTCCTTGATCTTGCGGTTGCCGTTGAAAACGACCTGGTTGATCAGGCGATTCTCATCGACGACGACGACGAGCGTGCTGCCGGAAACGCTGATGCGGACATCGGAGAAGTAGCCAGTTCCAAACAGGCGACGGACCGAAGCATCGATATCGGAGTTGCTGAAGTCCTTGCCCGGCTGGATGGTCAGATTGGCCCGAACGGTTTCAGGGCTGACACGGCTCGCACCACGCACGTCGATTCGCTGGATCACAGCAGCCTGCGCAGCACTGACTGAAACGAGCGAGACGGCTGCTCCACCAGCCACCACCATGCTCGTGGAAAGGGCAACGGCAGACACCGCGTTCAAAAATCTTGAACCAGCTTTCATTTTCACAACTTACCTTTGTTTCAATGTCTCGCGGCGAACTCGTACCCGACTCCGGTCACGCTGCCGTTTTAACCGCTTTTGCCATACAAGCAAGCTCGGCCGTTAATTTCTGTTTACTTCGAATCGAACCGTGGCCCAATGGTCACTAAAGCTTTCAATTACGGTAAACAGCTCCTTAGCAAAACGTCGCTTTTCCCCTGTTGCCTGCCGGCATGACACCCCTCGCCGCTCACCCGAGACGCCCGAAAGTATCGTTCCAGGTCGCAAAGACCGTCAGCATAAGGATCAGCCCCATGCCGATGCGGAATGCAATTTCCTGCGTCCTTGGGCCGACCGGCCGTCCGCGAAGAGCTTCAATCGCATAGAACATCAAATGGCCACCATCAAGTACCGGAACGGGCATAAGGTTCAAAAGTCCAATGGAAACAGACAGAACCGCGGCCAGCTGCAGCAGGGCTGCAACACCCAGCGTCGCCATCTGGCCCGATGCCTCCGCGACCCTTATCGGGCCGCCGATCTGATCCGCCTTCATCCGGCCTGTGACGACGTTCGACAGGTAGTCGAACGTGCCAGTGACGATCTGCCAGCTCTGGATTACGCCCTGCCCGACCGCCTCCAGCGGAGTATAGTTGACGACGCGGAAGTTTCCGGCGGCCTCCGTCGTCACGATGCCGATGACGCCCACTTCCATCTTGTTGCCGAACTGGTCCGTCAGTTCCGTGCGCTGCGGCACCATGCGCAGATCCCTGTCTGTCCCGTCACGCCGGATGGTGACGACGATCGGCATTTCGGGACGCACGCTCACATAGCGCCGCACGTCGTCAAACGTGTGAATGGGAACGCCGTCGATCGCCACGAGCAGGTCGCCCGGAATGATCCCGGCCTCGGCGGCGGCACTCGCCTCGCGCACTTCGGCGACGACAGGATCGGCGATCTGCCGGCCGTAGCTTGCAAAGGTGACGCTGAAAATGGCGATCGCGAGAATGAAATTGGCGATCGGGCCGGCGGCCACAGTGACCGCCCGCTTCCACAGCGCAGCACCCAGGAAGGTGCGCGACCGTTCCTCCGGCGTCAGACCGTCGAACTTCTCGTAGTCCGGCGTGGAGGCGGCATCCTCGTCGCCGTGGAACTTCACATAGCCGCCGAGCGGTATCGCCGACAGCTTCCAGCGCGTGCCGCGTCGGTCGGTAAACCCCGCCAGTTCGGGGCCGAAGCCGACCGAGAATGCGGTGATGCCGATGCCACACCAGCGACCGGCGAGATAGTGCCCCATCTCGTGGATGAAGACGATCAGGGTCAGGACGACGAGGAACGGGACGATCGTGCCGGTCAGGAGGCCGAAAGCATGCTGAAACAGTTCCATTTCCGAGATGGCCTCCTAGGAAAAAACGGCGTCAAAGGCCGAGAAGAAACGCGCCCGTCGAAGCGACCGGGCGTCCCGTCGCCATAGCTGCCAATCCTAGCAGGAACGCCGCGAAACAGGCAAAAACAAGACCGTCAACGCGGTCCATCACGCCACCGTGTCCCGGGATGAGGCGGCTGGAATCCTTGACCCCGAAACGACGCTTGATGAAGGATTCGAACAGGTCGCCCACCTGGCTGCACACGGACAAGACAAGCGCAATCAGCACGATCCAGATCCCCGGCCACGCGAAGAACGACAGATACAGCGCGCTGCCCGCCACGATGGCCGAGACCGTCCCACCGATCGCCCCGGACCAGGTCTTTCCCGGAGAGGTCGAGGGCGCCAGCTTCGGCCCGCCGATGGCCCTTCCGACGAAATAGGCCAGGATATCGGTTGCCCACACCACGGCGAAGACAAACAGCATGGCGATCAGGCCGGTGTCGTCGTCGGCGCGGATTGCCGCAAGCGACAGCGCCGTCAGTCCCGCATAGGCAATGCCTCCGGGCAGCCAATAGCTCTTCTTGAAGATTGCCGTGTGCGCGAGGGAAAGCACGGTCGCTACGGCGACGGTCACGAGCGCCAGAACGCCCTCGCCCGAGACCGTAAGCACGGCGGCAAGGGCCGTGGCAGCCCAGCCGAACGCATTGCCGCGCGGATCGACCGCGCCGAGACGCGTGATCGTCGACCACTCGTAATAGACCAGAAGCGCCATCGCAGCCGCCAGCAGACGGAACGGGAAACCGCCGGCCCAGGTGGCGGCGAGCACGACGATTGCAAGAACGACAGCGGAAATGATGCGAAGGCGCAGTTCTGTGCTCATCAGGAGCCTACAGCCAAGGTCGGCGCTGCAGCCGTTACGCCGCCAAACCGGCGCTCACGCCCGGCATAGTTCCGCAGCGCGTCGTGAAAGGTTTCCCGGGAAAAGTCGGGCCAGAAATCGGGTATGAACATGAGTTCCGCATATGCAGCCTGCCACAGCAGGAAATTGGACAACCGCTCCTCCCCGCTGGTGCGGATGATGAGGTCAGGGTCGGGGATGTCGGCCGTATCGAGCCGGGCGCTGATGCATTCCGGCGTGACTTCCGCGGGATGCAGAATCCCGGCCGCGACGTCTCCCGCAATGGAGCGGACAGCGCGTGCGATCTCGTCGCGGGCGCCGTAGTTGAAGGCAATCACCAGCGTGATCGCGGTATTGTCACGCGTACGTTCCTCCGCCTCAAGCAGAAGCGGCAGAATGTCGCTGCGCAGGTTGGACCGGTCGCCGATCACGCGTATGCGCACGTTCTCCTTGTGCAGCGTCTGCAGATCACGGCGAACGAACGTCTTCAGCAGCCCCATGAGATCGCTGACCTCGCTTTCGGGCCGGCTCCAGTTTTCCGACGAGAAGGCGAACAGGGTCAGGTATTCGACACCGAGTTCGGCGGCGGTGCGAACCGCCTCCCGAACTGCCTCGACCCCCTTACGATGGCCCATGCTGCGCGGCAGGCCACGAACATTTGCCCAGCGCCCGTTGCCATCCATGATGATGGCGACGTGGCGCGGAATGTTCTTCAAAGCATGTTTGGTCATCGACGATCCGTGAAAGAAAACGGGAAATCGGGCAAGCCTTCAAACTAGACTTGCATGATTTCCTTTTCCTTCTCGGCAAGCAAGCGATCGATATCGGAAATCATATCGTCGGTCATCTTTTGGACCTTCTCGGATTGGCTGCGGCTGATGTCCTGGCCGATATCGCCATCCTTCTCGGCCTTCTTAAGTTCGTCCATGCCGTCACGACGGACGTGACGAATGGCGACCTTGCCCTTTTCCGCATAATCATGCGCGATCTTGACCAGCGAGCGGCGACGCTCCTCGTTCAGTTCCGGAAGCGGGATGCGCAGGTTCTGGCCGTCGATGATCGGGTTCAGGCCGAGATTGGATTCCCGGATGGCCCGGTCGACGGCGCCGACCATCGACTTGTCCCAGACTGATACGGCCAGCATGCGCGGCTCCGGTACAGTGATGTTGGCCACCTGGTTCAGCGGCATGCGCGAACCGTAGGCCTCGACCGTCACCGGATCGAGAACGTTGGCCGAGGCGCGGCCCGTACGCAGCGATGCGATATCGTGCTTGAACGCGGAAATGGCACCATCCATGCGGCGCTTCAGTTCCTTCAGATCAACACCTTCACTCATAGCTTGGAACTCCCGTTATAAGGAAACAATGCGCCAGGCGGCGCCGTCTCGGAATCAGTTGTCGGATACGATGGTCCCGCGACCGCCGCCGGTCAATATTTGTGCAAATCCGCCCTTCTCGTGGATCGAGAAGACGACGATCGGGATGGCGTTCTCGCGTGCCAGCGCGACGGCAGCGATGTCCATCACGGCCAGTCCCCTTTCCAGCACTTCGCCATGCGTCAGACGGTCGAAGCGCGTGGCATCGGGATACTTCTTCGGATCAGCGGAATAAATGCCGTCCACCTGCGTGCCCTTGAAGATCGCCTCGGCGCCGATTTCGGCCGCACGCAGTGCTGCTGCGGAGTCTGTGGTGAAGAACGGATTGCCCGTGCCGCCGGCAAAGATCACCACGCGCCCCTGCGACAGATGGTGCAATGTCGCGCGCTGGGAGAAGCTTTCGCAGATCTCCGGCATGGCGATGGCGGAGAGCACCACCGTGTCGATATCGAGCTTGCGCAGCGATGTCGCCAGCGCAAGCGCGTTGATCACGGTGGCCAGCATGCCCATGTGGTCGCCGGTCACGCGGTCGCCACCCTTGGAAGCGACCGCCACGCCGCGAAAGATGTTGCCGCCGCCAACGACGACGCCGACCTCAACGCCCAGCGCGCGCGCTTCGGCGATGTCGGAGGCGATCCGGTCGGCCACCGCGACGTCGATGCCGAACCCTTGCGACCCCATCAGCGCCTCGCCCGAGGCTTTCAGCAGCACGCGTTTGTAGATCGGATTGGCGGACATTGGCGCTCCTGGCTCTTGTTATGAACTTCGTGGCGAAGCGGTTGCGGCAGCAGCGGGGCGCACGCGATGGCGCGCGCGGCGCCCAAGCTTCACCGTGAGCCGGATACACGAAGGGCACCGCGTTGTCACGCGATGCCCCGTTTCTTTTCTGAAGTCGCTGGTCTTTTCCCAAATCGGGTAAAGAAATCAGCCCTTGGCGACGGCTGCGACTTCGGCTGCGAAGTCGGATTCTTCCTTCTCGACGCCTTCGCCGAGCAGCAGGCGCGCCATGCCGACGACTTCGATCGATGCACCGGCGAGCTTCTCGGCGTCCTTGACGGCCTGGCCGACGGTGATTTCCGGGTTCATCACGAAAGCCTGCGACAGAAGCGCGACTTCCTCGAAGAACTTGCGCATGCGGCCTTCGACCATCTTCTCGATGATGTTGTCCGGCTTGCCGGAGGCACGCGACTGTTCGATGAAGACGTTGCGCTCGCGCTCGGCGACGGCCGGATCGACTTCTTCGGCGCGGATGGCCAGCGGGTTGGTGGCAGCGACGTGCATGGCGACCTGGCGGCCGACCGAGTAGAGCACTTCCTTGTCACCGACCGACTTCAGCGCGACGAGGACGCCGAGCTTGCCGATGCCGTCGCCGGCAGCGTTGTGGATGTAGGTCGCGACAACGCCGTCCTCGACCTGCAGCAGGGCTGCGCGGCGAAGCGTCATGTTTTCGCCGATGGTGGCGATCGCGTCCTTGATCGAGTCTTCGACCGACTTGCCGGTGGCCGGGTAGGTCGCCTTGGCGATCGCCTCGACGGTGCCGTCGGTCGAAAGTGCGACGTTAGCGACGCCGCGGACGAGTTCCTGGAAGGCCTCGTTGCGGGCAACGAAGTCGGTCTCGGAGTTGATTTCGACGGCAACGGCCTTCACGCCGCCGCTGACGATGCCGATCAGGCCTTCAGCTGCGGTGCGACCGGACTTCTTGTCGGCCTTGGCGATGCCCTTGGCGCGCAGCCAATCGATCGCGGCTTCCATGTCGCCATTGGTCTCGTTCAGCGCCTTCTTGCAATCCATCATGCCTGCGCCGGACTTTTCGCGCAGTTCCTTCACCATTGCTGCAGTGATTTCCATCGTCTCGCCTCTTTGCGGGTTCTGCGCACCGTTTCACGGAAATTGGACAATTCCCGCGCGACGCTAGCGCGATTTCAATTCAATGGCGCCGTTGGCCGCATCCCGCGGACAAGACCAGCGTGGCGGCAGCCAATCCACCTTGCGCATGACAGGGTGATGACGGATCAGCCCCTGCCGCGCCATGATCGCGCGGATCTCGCGCGCATCTATGGCAAAACAGACAAGGCCGCTCGACCTTTTTGGAGGCAAACGGCCTTGTCCAGATTCCTTAACGGACGCAATCAGTGCGGTCCGCGCCCGGACCTATCAGGCCTGGGCGTCGTCCAGAGCCGGCTCGAGCTGGGCTTCGGCCGAAGCACCGAGGTCGCGGCCAGACGAGCTCTGCTGGCGGGCGATGCCGTCGATGGCAGCGCGCGCGATCAGGTCGCAGTAGAGAGCGATGGCGCGCGAGGCGTCGTCGTTGCCCGGGATCGGGAAATCGATCGGGTCCGGATCGCAGTTCGAATCGATGATGGCGACGACCGGGATGCCGAGACGCTTGGCTTCCTGGATCGCGATCGACTCCTTGTTGGTGTCGATGATGAACATCAGGTCCGGCGTGCCGCCCATGTCCTTGATGCCGCCGAGAGCCTTGTCCAGCTTCTCGCGCTCGCGCTCGAGGTTCAGGCGCTCCTTCTTGGTGAAGCCCGAAGCTTCCGAAGAAAGGATCTCGTCGAGCTTGCGCAGGCGCTGGATCGAGTTCGAGATCGTCTTCCAGTTCGTCAGCATGCCGCCGAGCCAGCGGGCGTTGACGTAGTACTGGGCCGAACGCTTGGCGGCGTCGGCGATGATGTCGGACGCCTGGCGCTTGGTGCCGACGAACAGGACGCGGCCGCCACCGGCGACGGTGTCGCTGACGACCTGCAGCGCGCGATGAAGCAGCGGAACGGTCTGAGCGAGGTCGATGATGTGGACGTTGCTACGGTCGCCGAAGATGTACGGCTTCATCTTCGGGTTCCAGCGGTGGGTCTGGTGGCCGAAGTGGACACCAGCTTCCAGAAGCTGGCGCATGCTGAAATCAGGCAATGCCATGCCTTTTCTCCTTTTTCCGGTTGAACCTCCGCAAGGCGAACAGCAGGACCCCTTGGCCCTGCCACCGGCGGAACACTCCGGATTTCTCCCGGAAAGCCCCATGCCTCACGTGTGGAATGCGCTGCCCTTAACCTCAGTCGGCGGCGAAATCAACCCCGCGGCAACAAAAAGGGAGCCGACGGGGAGCCTCCTATTTGCAATCTGCGGCCTGGAACAGCTCCAGGTTTGCGAGCTTGCCCGTCAGTACGAAATCCCCGTAGTCCATCGTCAGGTCGCGGGTGATGCCGTTCTCGTAGAGCTTGAACGACATGCGGTAGATCGGAAGCGCGTCACCTTTTGTATCGTCGTTGTAGTAGGCGATCGTCACCGGCCAGAATGCCTGCTTGGCGAAAGTGCCCGCCTTGGCGGCATCCGGGTCGTCGGAACCCGGCATTTCCTTCTTGCCGAGGATCGTTGTCGTCATCAGCGCCTTGTCGCCCGAGTCCGAGCCGTCGAAGATTCGCGCCTCGAAGAACCGCTCTCCCTTCTTCGCCCGTTCGATCAGTTCCAGCATGTGCTGGGTGGGAAAGACGCTTTCACCAAGCTCCACGGCCCGCGTATCGGGCGCCGTCAGTTCGACGTTGACGCCGTTCTTGTCGTCGCGCGCATTGCCGCGCACTTCCTTGTCGAGCTTGTCGTCCGTGAAGGAGCGGGTCAGGAAGCGGAAGCTGCGATTCTTCAGGTCTTCGTAGGTGGTCGTCTGCTGGTCGGTCAGGCGCGTCTCCTCGCCCGTATTGATCTGGGTGACGAACCGGAAGCTGACGGTATAGCCCTCGCAGGCGTTGCCGTTGAACTCGTAGACCATACGTCCGTACATGCCGGCGATCCCGGAGCGCTCGGACGCGTCCTTCAGCTGCAGGTCGTAGACCGCCCGATGCGGTGCGAGGCCGGCTGCGGAAACGGAACTGAACGGCATCGCTGCCAGGATGGCCGCGGCGGACACGGCCGGGACAAAGGTTGAGCGAAACATCCGTTTCCTCCTGTTGAACTCGGCCGCGATGTTATAAGAACACATTCGGCAAGAGCGAGGCGCATTTGCATTTGCATGCCGCATTGTAACAGAAAACGCAATCGAGGCGGCGCGCCTGCGCACAGCTCCGGGCATGCCGTCCTGAAAAACGACAATCGGCGCCTGCCGTCCCTTCGACGGCATGGCCAAAGTGATCGCAAGGATGGAGACGAAGCATGTCCGCTGAAATCGAGACCAGGATCAAGGAACTCGGCTACACGATCCCCGACGCCGCGGCTCCTGCCGCAAACTACGTTCCCTACGTGATCAGCGGCTCGATCCTGCACATATCCGGCCAGTTGCCGATCGCCGACGGCAAGATCGCCGTGACCGGACACCTCGGCAAGGATGTGGACGTTGCGAGCGGCCAGAAGGCGGCCGAGCTCTGCGCCGTCAATCTGCTCGCCCAGGCGAAGGCCGCACTCGGCGACCTGTCACGAATCAAGCGAATCATAAAGATCAATGGTTTCGTGGCGTCTGTTCCAACTTTTGTCGAACAGCACCTCGTCATCAACGGCGCATCGAACCTCCTGGTCAACGCGCTTGGCGAGCCGGGCAAGCATGCCCGCGCGGCTGTCGGCATGGCCGCACTGCCGCTGAACGCCGCCGTCGAGATCGACGCCATCATGGAAATCGCTTGATGCCGCACAACATTCCCTGGCTGACAGCCCAGCCGATCGCCCACCGCGGCTACCACGACATGAACAATAAGGTGTGGGAAAATACGCTCTCGGCGTTCTCGCGGACCGTCGAAGCGGGATTTGCGATCGAGTGCGACCTGCAATATGCCTCCGATGGCGTCCCCGTCGTCTTCCATGACGACGACCTGCAGCGGCTGTGCGCCATCCCCGGCGACGTCCGCGCAAAGACTTCCGGCGAGCTCGGCATGCTCTCGGTAGGCGGGACCAAGGACAGGATTCCGACGCTGTCCCAGTTACTGAAGCTCGTCGACGGCCGCGTGCCGCTCGTCATCGAACTGAAGGGCCGCCGCGACGACGACGAAGGCTTTGCGGCAAGCGTGCTGGAGATCATCGAGGACTACAAGGGTCCGATTGCGCTGATGAGTTTCGACCATTGGCTGCTGAAGGATCTCAAGGAGCTCGACGCCCCGCGCCCCGTGGGCCTGACCGCCGAAGGCGCCGAGCCGGAGACCTTCTTCGTGCACGAGGAGGCGATGCATCTCGGCCTGGACTTCATCTCCTATCACTACGGCCACCTACCCAATGCCTTCATCAGCAAGGAACGCAAGGCGGGCATCCCCGTCATCACCTGGACCGTTCGCGGTCCGGAGGGCGTGGAAAAGACCCGCGCCGAAGCGGATCAGATGACCTTCGAAGGCTTCGATCCCCGTGAACAACTGGTCGCCTGACAATGGCTGATGCCTACCGGATACGCGTCGTCCAGTCTTTTGCCGAGATCCCGGCGGATCGCTGGGCGCGCCTTTCCGGAGCCGCGCGCGGCCTGTCCGGCACGGCATACAATCCCTTCGTCAGCCATGCCTTCCTGTCCTCGCTGGAAGAATCGGGCTCCGCCACGGCAAGGTCTGGCTGGCTCGGCCAACACCTGCTGCTGGAACAGGAAGACGGAACGCTGCTGGGGGCAGCAATCGCCTATCTGAAGAACCACAGCCAGGGCGAATACGTCTTCGACCACGGCTGGGCCGACGCCTTCGAGCGGGCCGGCGGACGGTATTATCCGAAGCTGCAGGCCTCCATCCCGTTTACTCCGGCGACCGGGCCGCGACTTCTTCATCGGCACGATCTCGACCCCGCCCCGGTGCGCCGGGCGCTGGCCGGCGGACTTCGCGAACTGGCGCGCCGCAACGAACTGTCCTCCGTCCACGTCACCTTCGTAGAGGCGGACGAAATGCCGGCGCTCGAGGAAGCCGGATTCCTGCACCGCACCGACCAGCAGTTTCATTTCCTCAATACGGGCTATGGTTCCCACGACGACTTCCTGCAGACGCTGGCCTCCCGCAAGCGCAAGGCGCTGAAGAAGGAGCGGCGCTCCGCGCTGGAGAATGGAATCGAGATCGACTGGCTGACCGGCGACGACCTGACCGAAGACATCTGGGACCAGTTTTTCGCCTTCTACATGGATACGGGCGGGCGCAAGTGGGGACGCCCCTACCTGACCCGGCAATTCTATTCGCTGATCGGCGAGCGCATGGCCAGCGACATCCTGCTGGTCATGGCCAGGCGCGGCGGGCGTTACATCGCCGGCGCCATCAATTTCATCGGCGGGGATGCGCTCTATGGCCGCCACTGGGGCTGCATCGAGGATCATCCCTACCTCCATTTCGAGGTCTGCTACCATCAGGCGATCGATTTCGCGATCGCCCATGGTCTCGGCTGCGTCGAAGCCGGTGCGCAGGGAGAGCACAAGCTGGCGCGCGGCTATATGCCGGTGACGACGCACTCGGCCCACTACATCACCCACCCCGGACTTCGCCGCGCGGTGGCGGATTATCTGGAACGCGAACGCCGCGACGTCGCCGAGACCGGCGAATGGCTGGCCGAGCACGGGCCATTCCGCAAGGGCGGCCAGCGCCCTCCGGATCAGGACTGACCTCCCTTGCCCCGCAGCAAACCATTCCGGCCACTGGCCGCACATTCAGAGGAGACAGAAATGAGCACCTACGATTCCGGCAATATCTTCGCCAAGATCCTTCGCGGGGAAATCCCCTCGCACAAGGTGTACGAGGACGGGCATGCGCTGGCTTTCATGGACGTGATGCCGCAGGGTACCGGGCATACGCTGGTGATACCCAAGGCGCCGTCGCGCAACATCCTCGACGCCGATCCTCAGACGCTTTCGCAGGTGATGCCCGTCGTGCAGAAAATCGCGATTGCGGCCAAGGAGGCCTTCGAGGCGGATGGCGTCACCGTGATCCAGTTCAACGAACCGGCATCCGGCCAGACGATCTACCACCTTCATTTCCACGTCATCCCCCGCTTCGAGGGCGTAGCGCTGAAGCCGCATTCCGGGACGATGGAAGACCAGGGTATACTGGCGGCGAACGCGAAAAAGCTGCGCGAAGCGCTCGGCGCCTGACGCCGCGATCACCCTTGTCCTTGGCGCTCAGACGCCGAGGACAAGGAGTCCGAAGGCAAGCGCTCCCATGGCAGCCGCGATGCCGGCAAGCTGGTTGCGGCGGAAGGCAAAGAAGGCGGCAGCCCCGATCGCGATTGCTCCGACCCGCAGCCAGAGCGGCGAGGTCTCCAGTTCGCCGGTCGGATAGACGATCAGCTTGGCAATGACGGCCGCCACCAGCGCCGTCGCCACCGCTCTCACCCAGTTCATCGTCTCCGAATTCTCATCGATCCTGTTGCCAGCGAGCACGCCCAGCCAGCGCCAGATGTCGGTTGCCAGCCAGCCGGCAACGGCAATGAAGATGTAAGGCCAGAGCGCGTCGACGGTCACGGCGCGTTCCCCGCCTGACGCAGGCGCCAGTGCCGCTCGCCCGCCCAGGCGAGCGTCCCGCCGATCACGCCTGCGAGCAGGATGTCGAACTCCGGCGCCACTTCATGAAAAAGGACGCCCGACACCAGCCCAATGCCAAGCGCCCAGTAGATGACGCGGTGGCGGGCGGAGACCCAGATCGAACTCAGGAAATAGACGGGCGTGAGGAAGAAGAGGCATGCCCCGACAATCGGCGGAAACTGCGCCACCAGGAAGTAGGCGATGCCGACCAGGAGCACGTTTGCCAGGGTGAGCGTTATGCTGAAGCCCGCGAAATAGGCTACCCGCCCCGACCGTGGCACATGATGCGCCCGCTCCATGGCAAAGACCCAGGCCGTGATGGCGACGAAATGCGACAGGACAAGCAGGAGCCAGGTCGGCGTGCTGCGCGTGCGGATTTCCGGCACCAGTGCCGCCACCATCGGCATCATGCGCACTGAGGACAGCGTCACCGCGATGAACGCGGTCAGCAGGTTGGCCCCGGACAACATCGTGCCGACAAGTATGACCTTGGCCGGCAGCGCCCAGACCACGCCGGTCATGAACATCACCTGCTCCACCGGCACTCCGACTTCGGCCGTAAACGCCGCGAAGCCGACGAAGGAGAGCATCAGGATGATCGCGGGCACGCTCCAGAGACCGCGCATGCCCTGAACGAACCAGTAACGGCTCGTCTGTCCATCGATTGTCGCCTCGGCTTCCATCTTCATTCCCGGCAATACACATGAAAATGCCGGGCGGTTTCCCGCCCGGCATCGGACCTGCGTCGGCAGGCTTTACTTCTTGCGCGGCACCTTCGGCACGCCGCTGCCCTTTCGGGCCGGTGCCGCGGGCTTCTCGGCCTCCGCCTTGACAGACTTGGACTTCGGCGCGGCACTGGCCGCAACGGTCTCCTTCGCCTTCTTCGGCTTGGCTGCCTTGCGGGCGGGTGCTGCGATTTCCGCCTTGGGCTTGATCGGAGCGGTCTCCGGTACGGCGTCGAGGATGATGCCCTTGGTGCCATCTTCCTTCGGACCGACGGAGACGCGGACGACGCCGCCCTTCTTCAGCTTGCCGAACAGGATCTCGTCGGCGAGCTTCTTCTTGATGTTTTCCTGGATGACGCGGGCCAGCGGCCGCGCACCCATCTTTTCGTCGTAGCCCTTCTCGGCCAGCCAGGCGATCGCCTCCGGCTGCAGTTCGAAGGTGACGTTGCGCTCCGACAGCTGGGTTTCCAGCTGCATGACGAACTTCTGCACGACCTGGTGGATCACCGGCGTCGGCAGCGAGCCAAACGGGATGATCGCATCGAGGCGGTTGCGGAACTCGGGCGTGAACAGGCGGTTGATCGCCTCCATGTCGTCGCCTTCGCGCTTGGACGAGCCGAAGCCGATGGCGGCCTTGGCCATGTCGGAAGCGCCCGCATTGGTCGTCATGATCAGGATGACGTTACGGAAGTCGATCTTCTTGCCGTTGTGGTCCGTCAGCGAGCCGTGATCCATGACCTGCAGCAGAATGTTGTACAGGTCCGGATGCGCCTTCTCGATCTCGTCGAGAAGCAGCACGCAGTGCGGATGCTGGTCGACGCCATCGGTCAGAAGGCCGCCCTGGTCGAAGCCGACATAGCCGGGAGGTGCCCCGAGCAGACGCGAAACGGTGTGCCGCTCCATGTATTCCGACATGTCGAAGCGCAGGAGCTCGACGCCCAGTGATGCAGCCAGCTGCTTGGCCACCTCCGTCTTGCCGACGCCGGTCGGGCCGGAGAACAGGTAGCAACCGATCGGCTTGTTGGGCTCGCGCAGCCCCGCACGTGCCAGCTTGATAGCCGAGGCGAGCGCCTCGATCGCCAGGTCCTGGCCGTAGACGACCGAGCGCAGTTCCTTCTCAAGGTTGGCGAGCACCTGCTCGTCGTCCTTGGAAACCGTCTTCGGCGGAATGCGCGCCATCGTCGCAATCGTCGCCTCGATCTCCTTCTCGGTGATCAGCTTGCGCCGCTTGCCGGCCGGCAGCAGCATCTGTGCCGCCCCTGTCTCGTCGATCACATCGATCGCCTTGTCGGGCAACTTCCGGTCGGAGATGTAGCGGGCCGACAGTTCGACGGCGGTCTTGATCGCCTCGTTCGAGTACTTCAGCTTGTGATAGTCCTCGAAATAGGGCTTCAGGCCCTTCATGATCTCGATCGCGTCGTCGATCGTCGGCTCGTTGACGTCGATCTTCTGGAAGCGGCGGACGAGCGCCCGGTCCTTTTCGAAGAACTGCCGGTATTCCTTGTAGGTGGTCGAGCCGATGCAACGGATCGCACCGGAGGATAGCGCCGGCTTCAGCAGGTTCGACGCGTCCATGGCGCCACCCGAAGTGGCGCCGGCGCCGATCACCGTGTGAATCTCGTCGATGAAGAGCACCGCACCCGGATATTCCTCGAGCTCCTTGACGACCTGCTTCAGCCGCTCCTCGAAGTCGCCGCGATAACGGGTGCCGGCAAGCAGCGTGCCCATGTCGAGCGAAAAGATGGTCGCGTCCTGCAGGGCCTCGGGCACCTTGCCCTCGACGATGCGCTTGGCGAGACCTTCGGCGATCGCCGTCTTGCCGACGCCTGGATCGCCGACATAGAGCGGATTGTTCTTGGATCGGCGGCACAGCACCTGGATGGTGCGATTGACCTCGGCGTGACGGCCGATCAGCGGGTCGATCTTGCCGTTCTTGGCCTTCTCGTTGAGATTGACGCAGTAGGCAGAGAGCGCGTCCTGCTTCTTGCCGCCCTCCTCCTGCTCGCCCTGCGCGCGCGTCTGCTTCTGCTCGTTCTCGCCCTCC
Organism: Rhizobium subbaraonis; assembly: GCF_900220975.1. Classification (GTDB taxonomy): domain Bacteria; phylum Pseudomonadota; class Alphaproteobacteria; order Rhizobiales; family Rhizobiaceae; genus Mycoplana; species Mycoplana subbaraonis. Next base: position 277,064 of record NZ_OBQD01000005.1, read on the forward strand.
TCGGCGCCACGCACCGTGCGCGCGTCGGATGACCCCGGACGCTTGCCGATGCCGTGCGAGATGAAGTTGACCGCGTCGTAGCGCGTCATCTCCTGCTCCTGCAGGAAATAGGCGGCGTGGCTTTCGCGCTCGGCGAAGATCGCAACCAGCACGTTTGCGCCGGTCACTTCCTCGCGGCCGGACGACTGGACGTGGATGACCGCGCGCTGGATGACGCGCTGGAAGCCTGAGGTGGGCTTGGAATCCTCCTCATACCCCGTCACCAGGTTGGCAAGGTCGTTGTCGACATAGTCGGACACGGTCTTGCGCAGGCTTTCGAGATTGACGTTGCAGGCGCCCATCACGGCGGCGGCGTCGGCGTCGTCGATCAGCGCCAGAAGCAGATGTTCAAGCGTGGCGTATTCATGGTGGCGCTCATTGGCGTAGGTCAGTGCCTGATGAAGCGCTTTCTCAAGACTGGTCGAAAAAGTTGGCACGTTATGTCCTCATTTCTTTTCCATGACACATTGCAGCGGATGCTGGTGCTGGCGGGAGAAATCCATCACCTGTGTCACTTTGGTTTCGGCAACCTCGTAGGTAAAAACGCCACACTCACCCACGCCGTGATTATGCACGTGGAGCATGATCCGCGTCGCAGCCTCTCGGTCCTTCTGGAAGAACCGCTCGAGGATATGGATCACGAACTCCATCGGCGTGTAGTCATCGTTCAACAGCAAAACCCGATAGAGGCTCGGCTTCTTCGTTTTCGGCTTCGTGCGGGTGATGACGGAAGTGCTGCGACCCGGAGTGTCGCCGCTTCCTTCATTGCCCTGCAACCGGACCGGTATCGCATTCATTCCAGTTCATTCCTCGTGAGCACGGCTCTCGCATGGGAAGCAGCCGCGGCGGCGATGATTGCCGTCATCATGCCTACGTAATCTAGTGGTTTCTTGCGGGATTTTAAGGCCCCCGCGTCGTCCTGCAAGGATAATCCAGCCGCGGGGGATTGAAAGCGGGAAAATTGTGCGACACCCCGCGATTTGACGAGCCGCCGCCTGCTTCCCCACATTAGCCGCCCACGCGACCGCTGCAAAGGCCGCATACCATTCGCCTGACGGCGCATTCCACCTCCGCATTCCGCTCTCGCTGGCGGAACGACGGGGAACGGCGGAACGAAAAAGGCGATGCCGTCGCCGGCATCGCCCCCAAATCAGGCACTGCCGTACACGCTCAATCGACGAAGGCGCGCTCGATCACGAATTCACCGGGCTTGTTGTTCGCCCCTTCCGTCAGACCGGCCTGCTCGAGCAGAAGCTTGGTCTCCTTCAGCATGCCCGTCGAACCGCAGATCATCGCCCGATCGATCGCGGGATCGAACGGATCGACGCCGAGATCCGCAAACATCTTGCCGTTGCTGATCAGGTCGGTGATGCGGCCCTGATAAGGGAACGCCTCGCGGGTCACGGTGGCGTAGTGGCGCAGCTTGCCTCCGACCACCTCCGATAGAAGTTCGTCCTGCGCGATCTCCTCAACCAGATCGAATCCGTACTTCAGCTCGGACACCTCCCGGCAGGTATGGGTAAGGATGACCTCGTCAAACTTCTCATAGGTCTCCGGATCGCGGATGAGGCTTGCGAACGGCGCAATGCCCGTACCGGTAGAGAACATGTAGAGGCGCTTGCCGGGCGTCAGTGCGTCGAGCACCAGCGTGCCTGTCGGCTTCTTGCGCATCAGAACCTGGTCGCCCTGCTTGATCTGCTGCAGATGCGAGGTCAGCGGACCGTCCGGAACCTTGATCGAGAAGAATTCCAGCTCCTCGTCCCAGGCAGGGCTTGCGATCGAATAGGCACGATAGACCGGCTTGCCCTCCACCATCAGGCCGATCATGGCGAATTCGCCAGAACGGAAGCGGAAGCCGTCCGGACGCGTCATGCGGAAACGGAAGAGACGGTCAGTATAGTGCTGCACGCTCGTCACCTTCTCGGCATAGACGCCGGCGGGAACGGTGGCTGCGAGATCTTCGGTCTTTGCGGGCGCGTTCATGCGTGGTCGGTTCCTGCGGTCAAAGCTGATGTCGTATAGGCAGATATTATAACCTGACCGCGGAAGGAAGGCATCGCGTTCCAAAGGAAGCGGCCATGCGCAAATTGCATTTCAACGGTCGCGGTATGATTGCACGCCCTATATAATGTGCAGCGCAGCAAGAGAAAAGGCCCGCCCTCCGGCGAAACCGGAAAACGAGCCTTTGCGCGACAAAATGCGTCAGCCGACGCGGCGCCAGCTGTAGGACTTTGCATCCGCCGAAGGACGCGCCGTCGGCTGGTAGTGATTGTCGATTCCGGGCAGGCGGTTTTCCGAAAGCCGCTTCAGCGCGGTCGCATTGGTGACGGCGAAACTGTCGATCCCACAGCGGAGCATCAGCGGGATCTGGTCGATCAGCACATCGCCCACCGCCCTCACCTCGCCCTTGAAACCGAGCCGCGAACGGAGCAGCGACGCATGGCTGAAGGCCCGGCCGTCGTTGAAGGCCGGGAAAGAAACCGCCACCAGTGCAATGCGGTCGAGATGGTCGACCAGCCGGCGCACGTCATCGGCCGGATTGACCAGGACGCCGAAACCCTGCTCATCGCCTTCCGACACCTTCGCCAGAAAATCGTCAATGCCGAGGATCGCCTTCTCGTTCGAGCCGGCCTTGCTTTCCTCGCTCTCGATGACCCAGGGGTCGTCGGTGACGAAGCCCGTTTCGTTCCAGATTTTCGTCATGACAGTTCTCCTCAGGCTGCCGCGGCCGTCTTGTCACCGTAGAGCGCATCCTTGAACGGCTGCGGCCCGACGCGACGATAGGCGGTGAGGAAGGTTTCGGACGGATCGAGACGCAGGCCGAGATAGGTATCGACGATGACCTCGATTGCATCCGTCACCTTTTCCGGCTCGAAGCCCCGTCCGATGATTTCGCCGATCGACGTGTTCTCGTCGCCCGAACCGCCGAGCGTGATCTGGTAAAGCTCCTCGCCCTTCTTCTCCACCCCGAGCAGGCCGATATGGCCGACATGGTGGTGGCCGCAGGCGTTGATGCAGCCCGAGATCTTGATCTTCAGCTCACCGATCTCCGCCTGGCGCTCCGGCGAGCCGAAACGGGTGGAGATTTCCTGCGCCACCGGGATCGAGCGGGCGTTCGCCAGCGCGCAGTAGTCCAACCCGGGACAGGCGATGATGTCGGTGATCAGCCCGGCGTTCGCGGTGGCGAGCCCGGCCGCGACCAGCGCGCGGTAGACGGGCTCGAGATCGGCCAGCGCAACATGCGGCAGGATCAGGTTCTGCTCATGGCTGACGCGGATCTCGTCGAACGCGTATTCCTGGGCGATGTCGGCCACCGCATCCATCTGCGCATCGGTCGCATCCCCCGGAATGCCGCCAATGGGCTTCAGGGAGATAGTGACCATGCCATAGTCGGGATGCTTGTGCGGCTGGACGTTCTGCTGCACCCAGCGGGCAAAATCGGCATCCGCCTTCTTCCACTGTGCGAGCTGCGCCCAGCCTTCCGCGCGCGGCTCCAGCGCCGGCGGCGCGAAATAGGCGGTGATCGCCGCGATATCCTGCTCGGGCAGCTTCAGCTCGGTGTTCTTGAGTTCGGCGAACTCGACTTCCACCTGACGCGCCAGTTCCTCCGCCCCGGTCTCGTGCACGAGGATCTTGATGCGGGCCTTGTACTTATTGTCGCGCCGGCCGTGCAGGTTGTACACCCGCATGATCGCCGTCGTATACGACAGAAGGTCCTCTTCCGGCAGGAAGTCGCGGATCTTCTTGGCGATCATCGGCGTGCGGCCCTGTCCGCCGCCGACATAGACCGCAAAGCCGATCTCGCCCTTTTCGTTCTTCTTCAGATGCAGGCCGATGTCATGCACCTGGATCGCGGCGCGGTCGCGCTCGGCACCGGTAACGGCGATCTTGAACTTGCGCGGCAGGAAGGAGAATTCCGGATGGACGGAGGACCACTGGCGCAGTATCTCGGCATAGGGACGCGGATCGGCAACCTCGTCGGCAGCCGCACCGGCGAAATGGTCGGCCGTGACATTGCGGATGCAGTTGCCAGACGTCTGGATCGCGTGCATTTCGACGGATGCCAGATCGGCGAGCGCGTCCGGCAGTTCGGAAAGCTTCGGCCAGTTGTACTGGATGTTCTGCCGCGTGGTGAAATGTCCGTAGCCGCGGTCGTACTTGCGTGCGACATGGGCGAGCATACGCATCTGCCGGCTGTTCATCGTACCGTAGGGAACGGCTACGCGCAGCATGTAGGCATGAAGCTGCAGGTAGACGCCGTTCATCAGGCGCAGCGGTTTAAAGGCATCCTCCGAAAGCTCGCCGGAGAGGCGTCGGGCGACCTGGTCGCGAAACTGGGCGACGCGGTCGTTGACGAAGGCGTGGTCGAATTCATCGTAACGATACATGTGTTGTCCTTCAGGCGACGGCCGAACGGATTGCGCTCAGGCCGGCATAGCCGGCTGCATAGGGAATGGTCGGGCCGGCTGCCCGGATACGCTCGCGCATCCGCAACGGCCGCAGCACGCCATCGACCTCTTCGACGTCTACGACATTGACGTCAACAACCTTGTTGTCGGCAAAGGCCTGCTTGCCGGTCGCCTCGAGCGCCTCGACGGCCTCCTTGTGGCGCGCCACGAAGGCTTCCTGCAGAGATTCGTTCCAGTTGCCCGCGGCATCGAGCCAGACGGATATGCCGTCCGACAGCCGGTTTGCGGTCAGAACCTTGTCTGTCATGTCATGCTCCCTGCAATACTGCCTCCGCCGTGGCGCGGCTGCGCACGAGCGGAACGGATTGTGTGAAATTGGCGCCGGCCACCGCGTCGCCGATGATAACCATGACCGGGCCGGTCAATTCGTCGCGATTCTCGAGGTCCGACAGGTCCTTCAACGTGCCGTGCATCAGCCGTTTCTCCGCCCGGCTTGCATTCTCGATGACCGCCACCGTGGTTTCCGCCGGCAGGCCGGCCTGCATCAGACGTCCGGCGACCGAGGCCGCAACCGTCCGTCCCATGTAGACGGCGATGGTCGCCCCGGAGACGGCAAGCCGTGCCCAGTCGGGCAGAACGGCGCCGGTCAGATCGTGGCCGGTCGTGAACACAAGCGACGACGCCACGCCACGCAGCGTCAGCGGCAGCTCGAAATCGGCAGCGGCAGCGAATGCAGACGTAATGCCGGGGACGATCTCATAGGCAATTCCCGCCTCCCGCAGCGCCGACATCTCTTCCGCCGCGCGACCGTAGACCAGCGGATCGCCGGCCTTGAGGCGCACAACGCGTTTGCCGGCGCGACCGAGCTCCACCAGGAGCTCGTTGATCTCGTCCTGGGACTTCGAATGACAGCCCTTGCGCTTGCCGACGGAAATCCGCTCGGCATCGCGGCGGCCCATATCTACGATCGCCTGCGGCACCAGCGCGTCATAGACGATCGCATCGGCCTCCATCATCACCCGCTGGGCGCGCAGGGTCAGGAGATCTTCCGCACCCGGCCCGGCGCCGACGAGCCAGACGCGCCCTTCCACCTTGTGCGATTCGGCCAGAAGCTGGGTCGCCTTGCGGCGCGCCAGGTCCTCGTTGCCTTCGCTCACGGCGTCGGCGACCTGTCCCTGGAAGAACTTGCGCCAGAAGAGCCGGCGCGTGACGCCGCGCGGCACCATGGCTTCGACGGCATGCCGGTAGGATGCGGCAAGCGTCGCCAGCCGGCCAAGCGAAGGAGAGAGCATCTGATCCACTTGGCTGCGAATCATCTGGGCCAGAACCGGACCGGCCCCTTCGGTGCCGATGGCCACAGCGACCGGCGCGCGATTGACGAGCGCGGGCGTAAAGAAATCACAGAAGTCCGGCTGATCAACAGCGTTCACCGGAATGCGCAGTTCGCGCGCCCGTGTCGCGATGGCCTGGTCGCGCGCGCCGTCACCCGTCGCGGCAAACACCAGACTGGCGCCGGTGAGATGCGCAACCGAAACCTCTTCACGAACGACCCTGACGCCTTCATTGCCAAGATAACGGGCGAAGGCGGCTTCCAGCTCTTGCGAGACCACGACGATTTCGGCGTCGGTGTTGCGCAGCAGGCGGACCTTGGCATAGGCCTCGTCACCACCGCCCACGACAACTACCTTCTTCCCCTTCACGCGGAAGAAGGCCGGAAATACCGAAAGCTTTTCACTGGTCTGCTGCATTTGCACGATCCGGTTCGAATGTGCCGGCAATATCGCCAATCCGGAACTAAAATAAAAGAAACAGGAATCTGCCGCTCGTTTGAGGCGCGTATTGTTTTGCTCGACACCCGCCGATTTCGGGTAAATCTCTCCGGCGCCCCCTTGCCCCTTGCCTCGCCGACGGCCGCACCGCTAAGGATGAGGCAACTTCGCACCATCAAAGAGGCAGCCCCATGGAACAACCGATCCTGGCCCGGCGTCTGCTGGACGTCATCGAGAACGATATTCTTCCATTGACGGAAAAAGGCGTCGCTGCAGGAAACAAGATCTTCGGCGCGGCCATTCTGAAGAAATCCGATCTCTCGCTGGTTCTGGCGGAAACGAACAACGAGACCGAGAATCCGCTTTGGCACGGTGAAGTGCACGCGCTGAAGCGCTTCTACGAGCAGGCGGTCATACCCGACACAAAGGAGCTTGTGTTCCTCTCGACCCACGAGCCGTGTTCGATGTGCCTGTCGGCCATCACCTGGGCGGGCTTCGACAACTTCTATTATTTCTTCACCCACGAGGATTCGCGTGACGCCTTCGCCATTCCGCACGACCTGAAGATCCTCAAGGAAGTGTTCCGCCTCGATCCGGGCGGCTATGCGAAGCAGAACGCCTTCTGGCGATCGGCGGCGATCGGCGACCTGATCGCCACGACGCCGGGGGCGGAAAAGGTTGAGTTGCAGGCACAAGATACGCGCATCCGCGAAGCCTACGAAACGCTGTCAGCCGCCTACCAGTCCGGCAAGGACGACAACAGCATCCCGCTCAACTGAGCGCCAAACGGAGTGGAACCATGCAGCCGTCCCGCGACATCAAGGGCCTTCTCGACATCATGGCGGCACTTCGCCAGCCGGAAACCGGCTGCCCGTGGGATGTGGTGCAGACATTCGAGACGATCAAGCCTTACACGATCGAAGAGGCATACGAGGTGGCGGATGCGATCGAACGCGCCGACATGCACGACCTCTGCGACGAGCTCGGCGATCTGCTGCTGCAGGTCGTCTTTCACGCCCGGATCGCCGAAGAGGCGGGGGAATTTTCCTTCGGCGACGTGGTCGAGGCGATCACGAACAAAATGATCCGCCGCCATCCGCATGTCTTCGACCGTTCGGAGGCCGATACGCCGGAGCGGGTCAAGGTCCAGTGGGACGCGATCAAGCAGGCCGAGAAGCGCGAGCGCCACGAGCGACGCCAAAGCCGCGGCCTGCCGCCAGAAAACGATGCAGGCTATCTTGGCACAGTTCAGCGTTCATTTCCCGCGCTGGTTGAAGCCCTGAAGCTGCAGGAGCGCGCCGCCAAGGTCGGCTTCGACTGGTCCGAACCCGAGCCGATCCTCGACAAGATCGAGGAGGAGGTCGGCGAACTGCGCGAGGCGTTGCGACAGGGCGACCGGAAGAAGGTGGCAGACGAGCTCGGCGACCTCATCTTCGCCGTCGTCAACATCGGCCGCCACACCGACACCGACGCCGAAATGGCTCTGCGCGGCACCAACGCGAAATTCCGCCGCCGCTTCGCCCATATCGAGACCGAGCTGGAAGCCGCCGGCGAGACGCTGGAGCAGGCGACGCTGGAGCGGATGGAAGACCTCTGGGAGGCCGCCAAGGCGATCGAACGGCAGATTGGGTGAACGGCGTCCTTCGCGGCGGCGACCAACGTCGGGCAAGCAACAGAACCCCTTGGAGACGGCCGCATGTTTGAGGATCGCTGGTTGAGCACCCCGGTCGATCGGATCGAATGCCGCTTGGTCGGCGACTTCGAGCTTGCCAAAGCGGTGGAGACGAACAGAAAATCGATATGGGCATCGACAAGTTCCAGGCACCCCGAAGCCTTCGACGGTACGCTGCTGCGCATGGCAGATCATCGCATCGAATGCGGCCAGCTGACCATCTCAGCACAAAAGACTTGCTATTCCGCCTACCTGGCGACACGCCATCCCGAATTTGACGACGAATATCCGGACGCGGCACGCGCCGATCCGCTTGGAATGACTGTCGTCGTCCTGACAGCAGACGATTGCGCCATTGTCACGAGACGGAGCCTTACGGCCGAGCAGAATCCCGGCGGACTTTACTTCGTGGGAGGGTACGCAGAGCCCAACGGTTCGAAGACCGTCGATCTTTTCCAGGAAGCGGCTCGTGAAATCGCAGAGGAAATTGCCGTCTCCGACCTCATCCGTTCTGCATCCTATGCGATTGGCCTTTCCTACGATCCCGTCTTTTGTCACCCGGAAATGTTCCTGTTGACGGTCAGTCGTTCGACGGCGACGCAGGTCCTGGATGGGGCAGGCAACGCGCCCGATCGGAACGAAGCCGCACACCTCTACGCCTATCCTCTGGACGACATTCTCAACGGGGACAGTGCCCTGGCAGATGCCCCCAAGACATGGAGCTTCCTCAAAGCCAGAGCTTTTCTAGCTCGTCATTTCGAAGCGTAAACACCGGTGGCGCATCGACGTTTCGCGCGATCCCGCTGCGAACGACCCGAAACTCACACAGATGATCGCCCGCTACCGCTCCCAGTCCTCGAGCGGCCGCTTCTCTCCCTGCCCCAGCCTCCGGTCGAGTTCGGCCGCCTCGGTCTCCGTCAGCCGCACGGCGACGCGGACGCTGCCATCCTCCTGGTCCTCGCGCTCGTCGACGATCGAATGGTCGTAGAGCCAGGGCAGAAGCTGCAGCTTGTCGATCGGCAGCACCACGTCGCGATCGACGAGGACGCCGGACAGACGGCGATTGATCTCGGCCATCAGCGCGTCGACCCCCTCGCCCGTCAATGCGGACACCGCGATGGTATTGGGCGTCGACGCCGCCTTCTGCACCAGTGCCTCGCGTGCTTCTGCCGGCAGGTCGTCGATCTTGTTCCAGACCTCCAGGATACGTTCGGCGCCGTCCTTCTCGTCGATGCCGAGATCGGCGAGGATGCGCAGCACATCGGAAGCTTGTGCGCCATTGTCCGGGTCCGACATGTCGCGCACGTGCAGGATCAGGTCCGCCTCCAGCACCTCTTCCAGCGTCGCCCGAAAGGCTGCGACGAGATGGGTGGGCAGGTCGGAAATGAAGCCGACGGTGTCAGAGAGGATCACGGTGCGCCCCTGCGGCAGCTTCATCCGCCGCAGCGTCGGGTCCAGCGTGGCAAACAGCATGTCCTCGGCCAGAACGCCCGCGCCGGTGATCCGGTTGAACAGCGTCGATTTGCCGGCATTCGTATAGCCGACGAGCGCCACGATCGGATGGGGAACCTTCTTGCGCTTGGCCCGGTGCAGCTGGCGCGTGCGACGCACCTGCTCCAGCTCGCGCTCCAGCCGCACGATGCGTTCCTGCAGCAGCCGGCGGTCGGCCTCGATCTGCGTTTCGCCGGGGCCGCCCATGAAGCCGGCACCGCCGCGCTGACGCTCAAGGTGGGTCCAGCTGCGGACCAGCCGGCCCTTCTGGTAGTTGAGATGGGCAAGCTCGACCTGCAACGTGCCTTCCTTCGTGGAAGCCCGGCGGCCGAAAATTTCCAGGATGAGGCCCGTCCGGTCGATGACCTTGGCGTTCCACTCCTTCTCGAGGTTGCGCTGCTGAACCGGCGTCAGCGGGTGATCGACGATGACCAGACCGGCATCGTTCGCATCGAGCGCCGTCTTGATCTCGGCGATCTTGCCGGTGCCGAGCAGCGTGCCCGGCTTCGGCTGGCTGACCGGGACCACGGCCGAGAAAACCACCTCGAGATCGATGGCGCGTGCAAGCCCGATCGCTTCCGCCAGCCGCGCCTCGTCGGAACGGGAAACGGCGCCGCTGGCGTCGACTTTCCCCTTCTTGATCACCGGGGCAATGACGACCGCCCGCGAATCGTCGCGGCGCTTCTCGAGCTCCGGCACAATGGAATCCTGACTTGTATCGCGCTTGCTAATGAGCCTTGACCTTTGTCAGGAGGCGCCTTCCTCGGTCTCGAACATCTGCAGCGGCTGACCGGGCATGATGGTGGAGATCGCGTGCTTGTAGACGAGCTGCGAGTGGCCGTCGCGCCGCAGGAGCACACAGAAGTTGTCAAAAGACGTCACAACGCCCGTCAGCTTTACGCCATTGATAAGGAAGATTGTGAGGGAGATCTTTTGCTTGCGAACAGTATTTAGAAAAAGGTCCTGCAAATTCTGAGAACGTTCCGCCATGGCGCCGCTTCTTTCTTGATTGCCGATCCTGACGACCGGTTGACTAAAACTTGATGCCCCGTGAGGTTCGAAGCATCGTTCGCCCCTCCATCCGCTTAGGTATCAAATCGCAATCTTCTCCGCAACGTCGAAAAAAACATCACGCAGTTTCTGCGCGCTCCCGCCGGGATGGCCGTTTGCAACGGGTTTTCCGTCGATTTCGACCACAGGGAAGCAGATGCTCGTCGCCGCGGAGATGAACACCTCACGCGCGTTCATCATCTCCGCAACCGTAAAGGCGCGTTCCACGACCGTCATGCCGACTCGTTCGGCCACGTCCATCAGCGACGTCCGCGTGATTCCCCTGAGGATGCCGTGGTCTGCCGGACGGGTCACGAGCCGGCCCTCGCCGTCCACGATCCAGACATTGGTCGCAGCCCCTTCGGTGACGTTACCCTCCGCATCTACGAAGATCGCTTCCTGCGCCCCGCTCTCCTTCGCCTGCTGCCTTGCCAGCACGTTGGGCAGCAACCCGACGGTCTTGATATCGACGCGATCCCAGCGATTCTCCGGCACGGTGATCGCCCTGATGCCGATTTCGTTCTTGCGCGCGATGACGCCCGGATCGGTCGACTTCGCAGTGACGACGATCGATGGCGCGACGTCTCCTGCCGGAAAAACATGATCGCGCCGCGCCACCCCGCGCGTGACCTGCAGGTAGAACAGGCCGTTGTGCACCCTGTTTCGCCGCAGGACCTCGCGGATCACCACGACAAGCGCCTGCCGTGACATCGGCCAGGCGATGCACAGTTCGCCCAGCGACCGGCCCAGGCGGTCGAGATGCCGCGTCAGATCGACGATAAAGCCGTGGCGAACCTCGCAAACCTCATAGACGCCGTCGGCGAACTGGTAGCCGCGATCCTCGACGTGGACGGCCGCCTCGGCATGACGCACATACTGACCGTTGACATAGGCAAAACGTGGCATGGGAACCGCCTAAAAATACTGGATGCTGACACGGAAAAGCTGCTGGACATGGCGGACGGCTTCCACCGTCGCAAACAGGACGACCCTGTCCTTCGCCTTGATGCGGACGTCGCCGTCTGGCCGGACCACCTTGCCGTCGCGCAGGATGGCGCCGATGCGAATGCCCTCGGGAAGGTCGAGGTCCCGGAACGGCCTGCCGACCAAAGGCGAGGTCTCCAGCGCCTCCGCCTCGATCACCTCGGCCGCCCCGCGCTGCACCGCGTAGACCCGGCGGATGCGCCCCTTCCGGACATGCTGAAGGATGCCGGAGATCGTCACCGCCCGCGGATTGATGTGCGCGTCGATGTCCATGCTGCGAATGAGTTCCTGATAGGAGGGATCGTTCAGGAGGACGAGGTTGTGCTTGCAGCCGAGCGCCTTGGCCATCACGCCGCCCAGAATATTGATCTGGTCGTTGTTGGTCAGCGTGACCACGAGATCGGCGTCCTGGATATCGGCCTGCTGCAAAAGCTTCTGGTCGAGCGCCGACCCATGCAGGACGACGGAATTGCGCAAGTTATCGGCGATATGGACGGCACGCTCCCGGTCGCTCTCGATGATCTTGATGCGGGTGCGCGGCTGAAACTCCTCGATCGTCTTGGCAACGAAGAGACCGATATTGCCGCCGCCGGCAATGACGATGCGCGCGGCCTCCTGCTCCTCGTGCCCGAAAAGCGATAGCGTGCGCCGCACCTGCGTCGCATCGCAGACGACATAGGCAAGGTCCCCGGTCTGCAACTCGTCGCCCGATCGCGGCACGAACAGCTTGCCATCCCGGTAGACGCCGGTCACCGTGGCCATGAGGTCCGGAAAGAGCTCCGTCAGCTGCTGCAACGGCGTGTTGACGACGGGGCAATCCTCCATGCACTCGATCGCCAGCATCACGATCCGGTCGTCGGCGAAACGTACGACGTCGGTGGCACCGGGAAAGGAAATGCGCCGGAGAACCATCTTGCCGACCTCGATCTCCGGGGAAATCGCCACGTCGATCGGCATGTCGTCGCGCGAGAAGAGATCGGAGTACTCCGGCGCCAGATAGCTCTGCGCACGGATGCGGGCGATCTTGGTCGGCACCTTGAACAGCGAATGCGCCACCTGGCAGGCGACCATGTTGATCTCGTCGTGCAGGGTGACGGCGATGATCATTTCGGCCTGGTCCGCGCCCGCGCGTCCCAAAACGTCCGGATGCGCGCCGTGGCCCACCACGCCGCTCACGTCCAAGGTCTCGGTGATCGCCGAGATCAGCGAAGCCGAGGTATCGATGACCGAGACGTCGTTGCCCTCCTGCGACAGACGCTCGGCGATGCCGTAACCCACGCGGCCGGCGCCGCAAATAATGACTTTCATGTCACGCCCCTCGCCGCTCCCACATCGCCCTCAGACGCCGAGCGACTTCAGTTTGCGATGCAGCGCGGAACGTTCCATGCCGACGAACTCGGCGGTCCGCGAAATGTTACCGCCGAAGCGGTTGATCTGCGCCACGAGATAATCGCGCTCGAACATTTCGCGCGCCTCACGGAGCGGCAGCGTCATGATGTGCTGGTCGCCCTGGGTGGAGACCTTCGGCAGCATGTCGCCGACGTCGGTCGGCAGCATGTCGGCGGTGATGACGCTGTCGGGGCCGTCGCTGCGGGCGAGGATCATCAGCCGTTCGATATTGTTGCGCAGCTGACGGATGTTGCCGGGCCAGTCATGCGCCTGCAACACCGCAAGCGCGTCGTCTCCGATCTTGCGGGCCCGGATGCCGGCCTGCTCGCTGACCTGGCGCATGAACATGTCCACGAGGAATGGAATGTCCTCGCGCCGCTCGGCCAGCGCCGGCACGCGCACGGGCACAACGGCGAGACGGTGATAGAGGTCTTCCCGGAACGCGCCCTCCGCGATCTGGCTTTCCAGATTGTAGGCGGTGGAGGAAATGATCCGGACGTCGACCTTGACCCGCTTCGATCCGCCGACGCGTTCGAACTGCTGGTCGACCAGAACGCGCAGGATCTTGTTTTGCGTCTCGCGCGGCATTTCGCCGATCTCGTCGAGGTAGAGGATGCCGCCATGCGCTTCTTCGAGCGCGCCGGTCTTGCGCTGCTGCCCAGGCCCGCCTTCGGTGCCGAACAACGCAATCTCCATCCGCTCGGGCGTGATTGCGGCCGCATTGAGGACGACGAAGGGACCGCCCGCGCGCGTCGACTTGCGATGGATCATCCTCGCGACGAGTTCCTTGCCGGATCCGGAGGGCCCGAGGATCATGATGCGGCTGTTGGTTGGCGACACCTTCTCGATCGTCTGGCGCAGCTGCGAGACGGCAACCGACGTACCGATCAGCTCGGCCGCGTCGCCGGACCGGCGCTTCAGCTCCGTGACTTCGCGACGCAGCTTCGAATTTTCCAGCGCCCGTTCCGCGATCAGGATCAGTCGGTCCGCCTTGAAGGGCTTTTCGATGAAATCGTATGCGCCGCGGCGAATCGCGGAGACGGCGGTCTCGATGTTGCCGTGACCGGAGATCATCACGACCGGCAGGTCCGGATAGCGGCTTTTGATTTCGTCAAGCAGGGCAAGGCCGTCCAGCCGGCTGCCCTGCATCCAGATGTCGAGAAACACCAGCCGCGGGACGCGATCGCTTATGGCCTGGAGCGCGCTGTCGCTGTCGTAGGCAGTGCGCGTCTCGTGCCCCTCGTCGGAGAGGATTCCCGACACGATCTCGCGGATATCCTCTTCGTCGTCCACAACCAGAATGTCAGAGGCCATGTGTCAGTTCCTTGTCACTTTTTTCCGCATCGACAGCCACATTTTCCTCGACGGGCAGGATCACGCGGATCATCGCCCCGTGGCCGTTGTCGAAGTCCGCGGGGGCATCGTGCAGTTCCAGCTGCCCGCCGTGGTCTTCTATGATTTTCTTGACGATCGCGAGACCGAGCCCAGTGCCCTTTTCGCGCATTGTCATGTAGGGCTCCAGAATCCGGTGTCGGTTTTCCGTCGGCAGCCCTTTGCCGTTGTCGATCACGTCGACGACATATCGTCCGCTTCCCGCCTCCCGCCGCGCCCGCACGAGCACCTTGCGCTCGTCGCGCTGCCCGTCGGCCGGCAAGGCCTCGATCGCCTCGACGGCGTTCTTGATGATATTGCCGAAGGCCTGGCCGAGCATGCGCGAATCGAAATGCCCGACCAGCGGCTCGGCATCGAAGTCCTTCACGAAAGTAACGTGATTGTTGCCCATCTCGCGCAGGAACACCGCATCCTTGAGGATGCTGCGCAGGTCCGCCTGGTCCTTGGTCGGCTTCGGCATGCGCGCGAACGAAGAGAACTCGTCCACCATGCGGCCGATATCCTCGACCTGGCGCACGATCGTGTCGGTACACTGGTCGAACACGGCACGGTCGTCCTGGTTGATCTGCTTGCCGTAGCGACGCCGGATCCGCTCCGCCGAAAGCTGGATCGGCGTCAGCGGGTTCTTGATCTCGTGGGCGATCCTGCGGGCGACGTCGGCCCATGCGGTCGAGCGTTGCGCGATCACGAGATCGGTGATGTCGTCGATGGTGATGACGTAGGATTCCTTCGCGTCCTTCGCCTCCTCGCGCGTCACCTGGACGTTGAGCGTGCGTTCGGTGCCGCCGCGCATGATGTTGATCTGCCGGCGGTAGTCGTTGCGGTACCGCGGAGAGGCTTCCTGCAGGACGGCAGCGACCTCGGGCGCGACCTCCGAAAGCTGCGCCCCCACAAGCGCGCCGGCGTCCCGGCCGAAGAGAAGCTCGGCGGAAGAATTGGCGATCGTCAGGCGTCCACCCTCCTCCACGCCGATCACCGCCGCAGTCACGCCCGATAGCACCGCCTCGATGAAGTGGCCGCGCTGCTCCATCTCGTCCTTGGCATCGAGAATCTGGCCCTGCTGGGCGCGAATCTCCGAGATCATCTTGTTAAAGGTCCGCGACAGGCTGCCGACGTCGCCATCGGCCGTGCGCACCGGCACATGGACGTCAAGGTTGCCCGAAGCGACGGCATCAGCAGCCCCGATCAAAAGCCGGATCGGGCGGACGATGCGGTCGGCGACCGCAATCGCGGTCCAGATCGCCGCCAGCAGCACGATCAGCGCAAAGCCGAGATAGAGCACGCCGAAGGCAAGTTGCAGCGACGTTCTGCCAGCCTCCAGTGCCCGGTATTCGGCCGTATTGTCCTCCATCTGCCGCATCGAGCGCATGACTTCGGGATCGACCGTGCGGATCGTGTAGAGAAAGGTGTCGGGAATATTGTCGATCTTTATGACGGCGCCGACGAGGTTGGTCGTGCCCGGCGGGATCAGCGTCGGCTGGCCGGACGCCGCGGCCTCCAGCGCTTCTTCCGGAACTGCCGGCAGCGGCTTGTCGGTTGGAATGTTCGCCTGCAGGATTGGCGAACCGTCGCCGCGCACAAGGAATGCCCCAAGCATGCCGCGACCCCGCGCCTGCCGGGTGATCAGTTCGGCAAATCCGGTGCGGTCGAGGCTGTAGAGCTGGCGGTTCCGCTCCAGGTCGTTCGACATCGAAACCGTCTGCCCCTGGAGATAGCTGGCATTCTCCAGGACATAGGCCTGGGCGACGTTCAGCGACGAACTGACGATCGACTGGGTGCGGATGGAAAACCAGCGATCGAGCCCGACGTCGAGGGTGATCGAAGCGAAGATGGCGACCAGAATCGCCGGCGTGATCGCCACGACCGAGAACAATGCCACGATGCGCACATGCAGCCGTGCTGCGGCACGGCCGCGCGAACGCGCCTTCAGCAGCCGCGCGATCTCGCGCCCGATGAGGATGATGAGACCGAGCACGAACAACGCGTTGACCGCGACGGAGGCGATGATGACGTTGGCCTCGGGCTTGATCGGCGTCAGCCCCAGCAGGATGAAGAGCGAGATGGTCGCAGCGATCAGCGCCCCGCCGGCGAGAAGCAGGCCCGGAAGCGCGAACGATGCCCTGCGGTCGCGACCGTTGCCGGCCGTTTCCTGTCCGCCCCCGATCAGGGTCGCGTTGTCGTTCATTCGCTGCACTCGCTCCAACCGGCCATGGCTGGCCGGTACCCTCGTTCATCCTGATGCGTCCGAATGAAGGCGGGATCCCGTACCGTACAGGGGGAACGGCAGATGTAATCTGCCTATTCGCCACCGCGCCCATCTGTTACCACCAAGCAACACAATGTGGCGAAAATGCAACGCGGCTTGGCGCCAAGTCAAGCCAGCCGGGAGCTTCGGTAGACCGAGACGCCGAGTTCGCGAATCTTCTTGCGCAGGGTGTTCCGGTTGAGACCGAGCAGATCGGCCGCCTTGATCTGGTTTCCGCGCGTCGCCGTCAGGGCGGCGAGGATCAGCGGATACTCCATTTCGGCCAGAACACGGTCGTAAAGCCCCGGAGGCGGCAGGCCATCGCCGAAACTGGCGAAATACTGACGCATGTTTTCCTCCACCGCCTGGGAGATCGAAAGCGAGCCGTTGCGGGCCGACGCCTTCTCGATCGGGCTGTCGGGCACGTCGGTGCGCAGCTCGGTGTCTATGATTTCGCGGGTGATGACATCCTGTGGATAAAGTGCCGTCAGGCGCCGGATGAGGTTCTCCAGCTCGCGCACGTTGCCCGGCCAGGAATGCGCCTTCATCAGTTCCAGTGCTTCCTGGTCGAATCGCTTGGAGTCCAGACCTTCCTTTTCGGCCTGCTGGACGAAATGGCGCACCAGGTCCGGAATGTCCTCCGCCCGGTCGCGAAGCGGCGGCAACCGCAGCGGCACGACGTTCAGGCGGTAGTAGAGATCTTCCCGGAAAAGGCCCTGATTGATCGACTGTTTCAGATCCTTGTTGGTGGCAGCGACGATGCGCACGTCGGTGCGGATCGGGGTGCGACCGCCGACGGTGGTGTATTCGCCCTGCTGGAGCACGCGCAGAAGACGTGTCTGTGCGTCCATCGGCATATCGCCGATCTCGTCGAGGAACAGCGTGCCCCCCTCCGCCTGCTCGAAGCGGCCGGTCGAGCGATTCTGCGCACCGGTGAAGGCGCCCTTCTCGTGGCCGAACAGCTCCGATTCGATCAGGTCACGTGGAATAGCCGCCATGTTGATCGCCACAAACGGCCCGTTGCGGCGCTTGCCGTAGTCGTGCAGCGCGCGCGCCACCAGCTCCTTGCCGGTACCCGATTCGCCGGTGATCATCAGGGTCAGGTCTGTCTGCATCAGCCGGGCCAGGACGCGGTAGATCTCCTGCATGGCAGCCGAACGTCCGACCAGCGGCATGCCGTCCTGGGTGTCGTCGTCGAGTTTCGCCGGCTTCTTCTTCGGCTCGGCCAGAGCCCGGCCGATGATCGCGATCAGTTCGGTCAGGTCGAACGGCTTCGGCAGGTAGTCGTACGCGCCACGCTCGGACGCCTTGATCGCCGTCATGAAGGTATTCTGCGCGCTCATGACGAGCACCGGCAGGTCGGGCCGTGCCTTCTTGATCCGCGGCAGGAGGTCAAACGCGTTCTCGTCCGGCATCACGACGTCGGTCACGACGATGTCGCCCTCGCCCGCCGCGATCCAGCGCCAGAGCGTCGCGGCGTTGGAGGTGATGCGAACATCGTAGCCTGCCCGGCTCAGCGCCTGGTTGAGAACGGTTCTGATCGCCGCATCGTCGTCGGCAACAAGGACTGTGGCGCCTGTCATCTGCTATTTCCTCTGCTCTCCGGAGGTATCATCTTCCTCGCGCAGCCCCTTGGAGGCGGGCATCAGCACGCGAAACGTTGTGCGGTGGCCCTGGCTGTCGCATTCGATGATGCCGCCATGGCCGCCGATGATCTTGGCGACCAGCGCCAGTCCGAGACCCGACCCGTTGGTCTTGGTCGTGATGAAGGGATCGAACAGGTGCGGCAGCAAATCCGGCGGCACGCCCGGCCCGTTGTCGTGAACGCAGAACTCGAGCGGCAACGAAACCTTCTCGCGCGTGCCCGCTACGGACAGGCGGATGCCCGGCCGGTAGGCCGTCGTCAGCATGATCTCGCCATCTGGCCTGTCGCCCACCGCCTCGGCAGCGTTCTTGATCAGGTTGAGGAACACCTGCACCAGTTGGTCGCGATTGGCGTAGACCGGCGGCAGCGAGGGATCGTAGTTCTCTGTGATCTTGATGTGACGGGCAAAGCCGGCGCTGGCCACCGCCTTCACATGGTCCAGCACGGAATGGATGTTCAGCGCCACCCGGTCGACGGGACGCTCGTCCGAGAACACTTCCATCCGGTCGACCAGCGAGACGATCCGGTCCGTCTCATCGCAGATCAGTCGCGTCAGCGCCCGGTCGTCGTCGACAACGGAGGTTTCCAGCAGTTGCGCCGCGCCGCGAATGCCTGACAGCGGGTTCTTGATCTCGTGCGCCAGCATCGACGCCAGCCCCGTGACCGAGCGGGCAGCGGCGCGGTGCGTCAGCTGCCGGTCGATCTTGTCTGCCATCGATCGCTCCTGCAGCACCACGACCACGGAACCGGCAGTCGTCGAAACCGGGGCAACATAGAGATCGACGAGCTTGTCAGCGCCGAGCCGCGGCGAACTGAGGTCTACCCGATACTCGTTCACAGGAGCGCGCCGCTCCCTGACCTGTTCGATCAACGTTAGAAGAGGACTGCCGAAGGGTATGAAAGTGCTGATATTATAGCGGGCAAGATGGCTTGCGCTGGCGCCAAAGAAGCTCTCTGCCTCCCAGTTGGCGAAAGCGATGTGGCCGGCCTCGTCGACGAGGATGACGGGATGCTGAATAGCGTTCAGCACCGCCATGGCCAGCCCGTTCGTGTCGGCCTGAGTATCCTTGTCCGAACTGCTCATTACGCCGCCTTTTCCTTCATTGGCCCGGCAGCAGCACCGCCGTCGATCAGGGCCGCCGCCAGACGATCGGCGACGAACTCCGCGTCGGTCGACACCATGAGCGCGCCTCTCTGCGCCGGCGCGATACCGGGCGCATGTCGGTCCAGATACCAGCCCACGTGCTTTCGCGCGTGGCGGAGGCCGGCGACGGTGCCATAGAAATCGAGCATCATCCGATAGTGCTCCACGGCGATGGCTGCCAGTTCGTCCCCCGCAGGCGCCGCGCAGACGCCGGCAACGACGGCCGGATGCCACGGACGCCCCTGCGCAGCACGGCCGATCATGACCGCGTCTGCGCCCGACCGGCGCAGGATATCCGCGCAGTCCTCGGCGGTATCGACGTCGCCATTGGCGACAAGCGGAACCTGGATGCGGTCGCGCACGGCGCCGATCGCATCCCAGTCGGCCTTGCCTTCGTAGAACTGCATGCGGGTGCGCCCATGCACAGTGATCATCTGCGCGCCTGCGCCCTCCGCGCGTGCTGCAATTTCCGGCGCATTCAGGCAGTCGTGGTCCCAGCCGAGCCGCATCTTCACCGTGACGGGCACCGTCACCGCCTTCACGGTCGCCTCGATCAGCCGCAGTGCATGGTCGGGCTCCCGCATCAGGGCAGAGCCGGAATAGCCGCCGATCACCTTCTTTGCGGGGCATCCCATATTGATATCGATGATGTCGGCACCGTTTGCCTCGGCGAGGCGGGCCGCCTCCGCCATCCAGACTGCGTCGCGTCCTGCCAGTTGCACCATGTGCGGGCGAATCCCGCGATTGCGGATGCGCGCCCAAGATTCCGGTGCATTCGCCGCGAGCTCCCGGCTCGCCACCATCTCCGTCACCACCAGCCCCGCGCCGAACCGCCACGCAAGTTCGCGAAACGGCAAGTCGGTCACGCCCGACATCGGCGCGAGCACAACGCGGTTGCGCAGAACCTGTCGTCCGATCGACAAGGGTTCGGAAAGGCTCACCTCTGTCAAATGCTCATCTTTCAAGCAGACCAAAATCGTGCCCTATTTTTAGACAATCAGAAAGGTATTGCCAAGTCGTTTCCGTCACCTGCCGCAAAATTCCGCAACTCGGCTGGCATTGAGGCGACGATCGTTCTACATCGGCTCAAACCGCTTCGATCGCGAGGAACCAGAACACGATGAGCGCACAAAATCGGATCAATTGCGGCGTGATCATCGTTGCGGCGGGACGCGGAGAACGAGCCGGATCGCACCCGGATGGTCCGAAGCAGTATCGGCGCATTGCAGGAAGGCCGGTTATCTCCCATACGCTGGATGCCTTTGTCAAATGGGCGCCCGATGCCCCGATCGTCGTCGTCATCCATGCGGACGACCGCGATCTTCTTGCCGCCGCGCTGTTACAGGTGAATGGCAGTAGCGGCAATATCCGCGTGGTCACGGGCGGTGCGAGCCGCCAGCAGTCCGTACTGGCCGGACTGGAAGCCATGGCGGGCGCCGACATCGAACATGTCCTGATCCAGGATGCCGTCCGCCCGTTCGCGGATCCCGCATTGCTCGATCGCGTGGAGGCAGCACTTGCGGCCGGTGCCCGGGCAGTGCTGCCGGCGGTCGCCGTCGCCGACACGCTCAAGCGGGCCGGCATCGACGGCGACGTCGCAGAAACCGTGCCGCGCGCAGGTCTCTTTGCCGCCCAGACACCGCAAGCTTTTCACTTCCAGACGATTCTCGATGCGCACCGACAGGCTGCCGCCGGGGGCCAAAGCGATTTCACCGACGACGCTGCCATCGCCGAATGGGCGGGCGTGCCCGTGCGCCTCGTCGAAGGAGCCGTCGGAAACGTCAAGCTGACTTTGCAGAAAGATATCATCATGGCAGACGAAAGACTGTCCGCGCCCCTTCCCGACGTGCGCACCGGCAATGGCTACGACGTCCACCAGCTCGAACCCGGCGACGGCGTCACGCTCTGCGGCATCTTCATCCCGCACGACCAGCGGCTGAAGGGCCATTCGGACGCCGACGTCGCCCTCCACGCGCTGACGGACGCGTTGCTCGCTACCTGCGGCGCCGGCGACATCGGCGATCACTTTCCGCCGTCCGACCCGCAATGGAAGGGGGCGCCCTCGCGCATCTTCCTCGAGCACGCGGCAGGCATCGTCCGCCAGAACGGCGGCACGATCATGAACGCCGACGTCTCGCTGATCGCCGAGGCCCCCAAGATCGGCCCTCATCGCGAGGCCATGCGGATGAAACTGTCGGAAATACTCGCAATCTCGCTCGACCGCTGCTCGGTCAAGGCGACGACGAACGAGAAGATCGGCTTTATCGGCCGCCGCGAGGGGATCGCCGCGATCGCCACGGCAACCGTCGTCTACGGAAAACGCAAGCCATGAGCATGTGGCCCGCCGATATCGAGGCAACCGCACATGACATTGTGTCGGATTGGACGAGGCGAGGCCTCATGGCGGCAACCGCGGAGTCCTGCACCGGCGGGCTGATTGCGGCGGCACTGACGGAGATCGCCGGCTCCTCGGCCGTGGTCGATCGCGGCTTCGTCACCTATTCCAACGACGCCAAGATGCAGCTTCTCAAGGTTTCGGAAGAAACGCTTGCCGCCCATGGCGCCGTATCGAGGCAAACCGCCATCGAGATGGTCGAAGGCGCGCTCACGGCCTCCCGTGCCGACGTCGCGGTCGCCGTCACAGGCATCGCCGGTCCCGGTGGCGGCTCTGCGGAAAAGCCGGTCGGCCTGGTTCATATCGCAGCCGCCAACCGGAACGGCGCCACGCTGCACCGGGAAATGCGCTACGGCGACATCGGCCGCCAGGCGATTCGGCTTGCCACCGTCCTGACGGCGCTGGAAATGCTGATCGAGGCGGCCGGCCCGTAGCACGGCACCTTCATCGCGCGGGCGAAAACCGCTTCACGCCGGTCGCATGCGCGCCGGCCATCGATGCCTTAACCGAGGATTGCGTTCTAGCGCCTTCGCCGCCGTCTGCCACATTGAAGACGAGAACAGCTGCCACCGCGATCGAAACGGCGTTCAGCGCGAGCAGGATTGCGTGCATGGTGCCGACCTCTGTTACCGTGTCCTATCGAACTGACGGCCAGCCACCGGCTTTTGTTCGCCAGAAAATCGCCGGTTCTCGACTGGATCCGCTTGCCGCCGTTACCAACACGGAAGGATGTCAGGCGTAGATCTTTTCGGCACGCTTCTCGAAGGCTTCGGAGAACATGTGGAAGGCCCGGTCGAACATCGAGCCCATGAGGGCGCCCAGGATGCGGCTCTTGAACTCGTAGTCGATGAAGAAGTGGACGCTGCACCCGCCGCCGTCGACCGGTTCAAAGCGCCAGCGGTTGTCGAGGTAGCGAAACGGACCGTCGATATACTTCACGTCGATCGCCTGTTCCGCCGGATTGAGCAGCACCTGCGTCGTGAACGTCTCACGAATGGCCTTGTAGCCCACGGTCATGTCCGCGACGAGCAGCTCCTTGCCGTCCCGCTCCTTGCGGGAGCGAACCACAAGCCCTTCGCACAGGGGCAGGAATTCGGGATAGCGCTCCACGTCGGCGACGAGCGCATACATCTGTTCGGGCGAGTGCGGCACCTGCCGCCGGGTTTCGAATTGGGGCATGTGCTGGAGATATTCAAACACAGTCGCAGAAACAAGATGCGATACGCCTCGAAAGCGCGCCGGCCGGCAGGGCGCGCCGGTTTCGGGTGCGCCATCCCGGCGACGATACAAGATCGGAGCGCTATTTAACCTCTGCCGAGACACGCCCGAGGGCCGAGAGGATTGCCGCCGCGGCAATCTCGGCCTGATGCACGTCGGTCTGGAAGTTGCAGACCGAGATCCGCATCACCTGTCGACCGCGCCACTGCGCGCCGCCGACAAAGATCTGGCCGTCCTTTTGCACAGCTGCGATCACCTCCTGCGTCAGGCGGTCGCCCGCCTCCCCGTCCGTGCCGAAGCGGACGATGACCTGGTTGAGCACCACCTCGTTGAGCACGCGAACGTCCTGTCGCTCGCCCAGGATTGCGGCGATCGCTGCGGCCGCCTTGCAATTGCGCTCGATCATATCCGCGATGCCGTGACGGCCAAGGTGCCTGATCATCGCCCAGGTGGCAAATCCCCGCGCCCGCCGCGACAGCTCCGGCACGTAATGCGACGGATCGCGTTCGCCCTCGCCGGCAAGGGGCAGGTAGCTCGCGGCGATTGTCATGGCGCGGCGATGGGCAAGCTCGTCGCGCACGATCGCATAGCCGCTGTCATAAGGCGTCTGCAGCCATTTGTGCCCGTCCGTGGCCCAACTGTCGGCCTCTTCCACGCCCGCTGCCAGCGCCCGCCTTTCCAGGCTTGCGCTTGCCCAGAGGCCGAAGGCGCCATCGACATGCACCCACGCGCCCTTGCCCTTCGCCAGAGGTATGAGCGCGTGAAAGTCGTCGAACGCACCGGTATTGATCTGCCCCGCCTGGAGGATGGCGATGGCTGGTCCATCGACGCCCGACAAGGCCTCCTCGAAGGCGTCCGCTCGTATCCGCCCTTCCCCGTCGGTCGCCACGCGGATGACGCGGTCGTGGCCGAGGCCAAGAAACTGCAGGGCTGAGAAGACCGTCGTATGCGCGTCGTCGCCGATCAGCACGGTTATCGGCGGAGCGCCGAACAGACCGCGCGCGTCGGCATCCCAGCCGTGCCGCCGCAGCACCGCCCCGCGTGCGGCCGCAAGACAGGTGAAGTTGGCGACCGTTGCGCCCGTCACGAAACCGACGGAGCATTCGCCGGGAAGATGAAGCAGTTGCAGCAGCCAGCGTGCGGCCACCGTCTCCACGGCCGCCGCCGAGGGCGCGGCCGTATGGTTGCCGGCATTCTGCCCCCAGGCGGACGTCAGCATGTCGGCCGCCACGCCGACCGGGTGCGACCCGCCGATCACCCATCCGAAGAAGCGCGGTCCGGCCATGAGGTGCAGGCCGGGATCGGCGCGCGCGGCCAGGTCCGAAATCAGTGCGTTCGCCTCTGCCGGGCCTTCCGGAAGGGCCTCGTCGAATGCGGCGACGCTGCCGGCATAGTCGCGAAGCGGTCGGTGCGGCCGCTCCGCTACAGCATTGCGAAACCGGGCGGCGCTTTGCGCCGCCAAGCGAAAGAGGGCTTCGATATCCATCCGCGATCCTCCCTGCGGACAAATTCGCAACGTCAGCCGTTGCGATCGCCCCAACCTACGTCCACCCGCTGCCGCCGCCAAATGATTTCGCGATGGCGGCATCTGAGAGCATGGCTTGTGGAGGTCGAAAGAGGGGAGCGAGCTATCGGCCGACGTATCCCGTGCCTGACAGGAGGCGCTTCAGCGCCAGCACAAGCCGCTCATACTGTGCATGCGAACGCAGGACCAGTACTGGAACGGTCGGGTGTTCCTCAAGCCGCTCCTCGATCTCCGGGCTTTCGCTCCGCTCGAAATTCCAGATGTAGCGCAGGAATTGGAGGTCGAGGCGTTCCGGACATCCCTCGGCCATGTCCGGGCGCGACCGTCCCCGATATCTGAGCCATCGTCCGGTCACGCCCCGGAGCGATTTCCATCGCGGCGGTCGCAGCCACAAGACGAGATCGGTGCGCGGCAGACGAAGCGACAGCGTACCGGGACTTGTTCCGTCCATGATCCAGCGTGGTTTGTCGACGGCTTCCCTGAGCCGGGCGAGCGCTTCGGCTCGTGGCCGCGGCTGCCAGCCCTGCAACCAGAATATATCCCTGTCCATCGGCACGTGCGGCAGGTCGAGCATCCCCGAAAGGCGCGCGGCCAGCGTGCTCTTGCCGCTGCCCGAACAGCCAATGACGAGCACCCGCGATGCGCTTGCAAGGCGGGCCGCCACCTCATCGAGGTCCTCGGCCATGGGACGCCCCTCCTCTTACTGAAACGCATTCGGGCCGCGGTCTTGCAACCACGGCCGTGTGGATCTTTCTGTGTGAATCTGACTGTGCCGCCTATTCGGCAGCGGCCAGGAGCTTCTTTTCGCGCGCAGCCTTCAAGCGGGCGAAATCGTCGCCGGCATGGTGCGAGGAGCGCGTCAGCGGGCTCGACGCCACCATGAGGAAGCCCTTGGTATAGGCGACCGTCTCGTAGGACTTGAACTCGTCGGGGGTGACGAACTTCTCCACCTTGTGGTGCTTGCGGGTCGGCTGCAGGTACTGTCCGATCGTCAGGAAGTCGACATCGGCGGTGCGCAGGTCGTCCATCAGCTGCAGCACCTCGTTGCGCTCCTCGCCGAGGCCCACCATGATGCCCGACTTGGTGAACATGGTCGGGTCCAGTTCCTTCACCCGCTGCAGAAGGCGGATGGAGTGGAAGTAGCGCGCGCCCGGGCGCACCGTCAGGTAGTTGCCGGCGACCGTTTCCATGTTGTGGTTGAAGACGTCCGGCTTGGCGGCCACGACGCGCTCCAGCGCACCCGGCTTCTTCAGGAAATCGGGGGTGAGGATCTCGATCGTCGTTAGCGGCGAAGCCGCCCGGATCGCCCAGATCACCTTCTCGAAATGCTCGGCACCACCGTCCTCCAGGTCGTCGCGGTCGACGGAGGTAATGACGACGTGGCTAAGGCCCATCTGGCGCACGGCCTTGGCGACGTTTTCGGGCTCGGCCATGTCGAGCGCGTTCGGCTTGCCGGTGGCGACGTTGCAGAAGGCGCAGGCGCGCGTACAGATCTCGCCCATGATCATGAAGGTGGCATGCTTCTTGTCCCAGCATTCGCCGATATTGGGGCAGCCGGCTTCCTCGCAGACCGTGACGAGCTTGTGCTCCTTCACGATAGAGCGCGTCTCCTGGTAGCCCTTGGAGACGGGTGCCTTAACGCGGATCCACTCCGGCTTGCGCGCGACCTCGGTATCGGGGCGATGCGCCTTCTCCGGATGACGGAGGCGCTTTTCTTCGCCCGGGACAGTCCTGTCGAGGATGGTGACCATTTCAAACCTGCCTTCAGCCGCTTCTTACAATCGCATGTCGTGGCCGCAAAACCGCTATACACTTTTGCGCGACATGCGTGCGCGCGAAAAATCCGTCAACGCCTGACGAGCTTGGCGACAAATAACAAAATGCACGAGCCGACGAAACCCTGCACGAGGTAACCCAGCCAACCGCTGGCGACATGGATTCCGGCCCGGTCGAAGATCGCATTCGCCAGCACCGCTCCGATCATGCCGATCACGATGTTCATGAGGATGCCAAAGCGAAGGTCCATCAGCTTGCCGGCAAGCCAGCCCGAAAGCCCGCCGATGACGATCCCCGTAATCAAGCCCACTTCCATTCCGTCCGTTCCTTTGTATCCGTTCGCCCGTGGGCGGCCGATCCGCCGCGTCGGTCATATGGGCAAGCGCGCCGCCGGCCGCAACGAGGGCCGCATATCGCCCTGTCTCTCGTCATGCCGGACTTGATCCGGCATCCAGCCCGCGCAAGTCTTTGCGCGGATCGTGCTTTTCCCGTGCCCCTCACCCGCCTGCCGGCATCTTCTCCCCTCAGGCGGGGAGAGTTAGGGTGAGAGGAAAACTGTGAAGCCCCGCTCCTTCTAGCGACTTAAGCGTTCAACGCCCGCCCGTAGGCGTCGAGCACGCTTTCCTTCAGCGTTTCCGAAATCGTCGGATGCGGGAAGATCGTGTGCATCAGCTCTTCCTCGGTCGTCTCGAGGTTCATGGCTACGACGAAGCCCTGAATCAGTTCGGTCACTTCCGCGCCGACGAGATGCGCGCCGAGCAGTTCGCCGGTCTTCTTGTCGAAGATCGTCTTCACGAGGCCCTGGTCTTCTCCAAGCGCGATCGCCTTGCCGTTGGCGACGAAGGGGAAGCGGCCGACGCGGATGTCGCGGCCCTGCTCCTTCGCTTTTGCTTCCGTCAGCCCCACCGAGGCGACCTGCGGGTGGCAATAGGTGCAGCCGGGGATCTTCAGCTTGTCCATCGGATGGACGTTCGGCAGGCCCGCGATCTTCTCGACGCAGATGACGGCCTCGTGCTCGGCCTTGTGCGCCAGCATCGGCGGGCCGGCAACGTCTCCGATGGCATAAATGCCGGGCACGTTGGTCTTGCCGTAGCCGTCGATCGCTATGAAGCCGCGATCGGTCTTCACGCCGAGCGCCTCAAGCCCGATGTTCTCGATGTTGGCCTGAACGCCGACCGCCGAGATCATCCGGTCGGCGGTGATCTTCTCGACCTTGCCGTCCTTCATCTCCACGTGCGCTGTGATCGAATTCGCGCCCTTCTCCACCTTGGTGACCTTGGCCTCCAGATGGATCTTCATGCCCTGCTTCTCGAACTGCTTCTTGGCGAGCGCGGATATCTCAGCATCCTCGACCGGCATCACCGTCTTCATCACTTCAACGACCGTGACGTCGACGCCGAGCGTGCGGTAGAACGAGGCGAACTCGATGCCAATCGCGCCCGACCCCATGACCAGCAGCGACTTCGGCATTTCTGCCGGCTTCATCGCCTCGAAATAGGTCCAGATCAGCTTGCCGTCCGGCTCGATGCCCGGAAGCGCGCGCGGACGCGCGCCGGTGGCGACGATGATGTGCTTCGCGGTGTAGGTGCCCTCGGGCAGCACGTTCTTCGGCAGCGGGGCCTGCGGCTCGACGGGCTTTTTCGACGTCTTGGAGACGACGATCTCGCCGGGCTTGGAAAGCTTCGCCTCGCCCCAGATGATGTCGACCTTGTTCTTCTTCATCAAAAAGCCGACGCCGCCGTTCATGCGCTGGGCGATGCCGCGCGAGCGGGCGACGATGGCCTTCAGGTCCGGCGTCACACTGCCTTCGATCTTGATGCCGTAATCGCCGGGGTGCTTCGCATAGTGGAAGATCTCGGCGGAACGCAGCAGCGCCTTGGTCGGGATGCACCCCCAGTTCGAGCAGATGCCGGCAAGGTGCTCCCGCTCGACGATCGCCGTTTTCAGGCCGAGCTGGGCGGCCCGAATCGCAGCGATATAACCGCCGGGACCCGAACCGATAACGATGACGTCGTAGGCATTCGACATGAGCGCTTCCACTCCTCTTTTTCTCTTGTGCGGGTGCGCTCCGATCGGAGGCCGTACCCGCTGTCGCTATAGAGGACCGGAAAGCGCGCTTGCCGTCCCTCAGGGAAGCTCGTCAGCGGCTTCGAACCGCGTGAGCATTCCAAAGATTTCGTCCTTGAGCCGCATCCGCTCCTTGCGCATGTCCGCCATGCGAAAGTCGTCGGTCGGCTCGATATCCGTCTCTGCCCGATGGATCGCCCGATTCACCGCGTCGTACTCGTCGGTGATGCGGTGAAAATGTCCATCGACTTCCCGCAAATGCCGGATCTTGCCGACATGCTCGGGAAACTCTTCTGCAAGCTGGTGCGGGGTGTTCGACATGGCAGCATCTCCTGTTTGAAGTCGATGCGGCAAGCCTACCTCGCCGGGTGTATCACTCCTTGATCCCCGTCAAACGCCGTCTTCAAAGTCCAAGCATCATGCGCACGACGGGCTCCAATCCCCGGCCGATAGCCCGTGTGTTGGTGGCATCCAGATGCACGCCGTCCAGCGGTGTCGTCTCGGCAACGGAGCCGGCATCGAAGAAACCGCAGCCCTTCTCGTCAGCAAGGTCCGCATAAAGCGTCGCCAGCATCGCCGACTGTTCGACGCCGCCCGCAAACATCGCCGCAAAGGTCGTATTCGCCGTCTCGCACAGGGGCGGCGGCGACACGATCAGGATGTCGGGCCGCTCCTCGCTGTCGAAGGACCAGACGTGGTGCCGCACAAGATCGATCAGCCGCTCCATGCCCTGCACCGCGCCGAAGGCCGTGCCGCAGATCGCAGGCTTCATGTCGTTGGCACCGAGCATGATGATGACCAGATCGAGCGGGTCGTGGCTGTGCAGCACGGTCGGCAGGATGCGGGCGCCGTTGCGGTCGCAGTCCGCCAGATGATCGTCATAGGCGGTCGTCCGCCCGTTCAGCCCCTCGGCGATCACCTGCACGCCAGGCCCGAGCGCCTTGGCAAGCACGCTCGGCCAACGGTCCTCCAGCGGATGGCGCCCGAGCGTCTCCGCGTCATAGCCCCATGTCAGGCTGTCGCCATAGCAGAGAACCGTCTTCATGGCCGAACCACTCCGTTAGACGAGCATCCCCATCGGGTTCTCGATGTAGCGCTTGAAGGCGCCCAGCAGTTCTGCCCCGAGCGCGCCGTCGACACAGCGGTGATCGGTCGAAAGCGTGACCGTCATCGCCTGGACGATGGCGATCTCGCCGTTCTTCACCACGACGCGCTGCTCGCCCGCGCCGACCGCAAGGATCGTCGCATGCGGCGGATTGATGACGGCGGCGAAGTTCTTCACGCCCATCATGCCCATGTTGGAGACGGACGTCGTGCCACCCTGGTATTCCTCGGGCTTCAGCTTGCGTTCCTTGGCGCGCTTGCCGAGGTCCTTCATCTCGTTGGAGATGGCCGACAGGCTCTTGGTCTCCGCGTGGCGGATGATCGGCGTGATCAGACCGCCGGGGATCGACACGGCGACGCCGACGTCGGCGTGCTTGTGCTTGACCATCGCCTGCTCCGTCCAGGAGACGTTGGCGTCCGGCACATCCCGTAGCGCTAGCGCCATGGCCTTGATGACCATGTCGTTGACCGAGAGCTTGTAGGCCGGCTTGCCGTCCCGCTCGGGTGCTGCGGAATTGAGCTGCGACCGCAGCGCCATCAGTGCATCGAGTTCGCAATCGACCGAAACGTAGAAGTGCGGCACGGTCTGCTTGGATTCCACCAGCCGGCGGGCGATCGTCTTGCGCATGCCGTCGTGCGGCACAAGCTCGTAGGAGCCATCCTCGAACAGCTTCAGGACCGCATCGTCGGAGGCGCCCTTAGCCAGCGGTGCGGCAGGCGCAGCTGCAGCGGCAGCAGGCGTTGCCGCCTTCTTCGCGCCACCGCCGGAAACGGCAGCCTCGACATCGGCCTTGACGACGCGGCCATGCGGGCCGGAGCCCGCGATCGCGGAAATGTCCAGACCGGCTTCCTTGGCGAGGCGTCGTGCCAGTGGGGAAGAGAAGGTGCGGTTGCCGTCTGCCTTGGAGGCAGAAGCGACAGCCGGTGCCGGTGCGGCTTGAGCCGGAGCGGGTTCGCTCTTGGCTGCGGGCTCCGGCGAAGCGGCAGGTGCCGCCTCAGCCTTCGGCGCCGGCGCATCGCCGCCGGCGCTTGCGGCCGCCTTCACGTCCTCTCCATCGGCGGCAAGGATCGCGATCAGCGAGTTGACCTTGACGCCTTCGGTGCCGGCCGGAACGACGATTTTGGCAACGGTGCCCTCGTCTACGGCCTCGACTTCCATCGTCGCCTTGTCAGTTTCGATCTCGGCGATGACGTCGCCCGACTTGACGGCGTCACCTTCCTTGACCAGCCACTTCGAGAGATTGCCCTCTTCCATGGTCGGCGACAGGGCAGGCATGGTGATGTTGATCGGCATGTCTCCGCCCTCCCGTTACTTGTAGCAGACGGTCTTCACCGCCTGGACGACTTCGCCGACGTTCGGAAGCGCGAGCTTCTCGAGGTTGGCGGCGTAGGGCATCGGCACATCCTTGCCGGCGATCGTCAGGATCGGCGCATCGAGATAGTCGAACGCCTGCTGCATGACGCGCGTGGCAATCTCGGTGCCAACCGAGCTCTGCGGATAGCCTTCCTCGACGGTGACGAGGCGGCCGGTCTTCTTCACCGATTCGATGATCGTCGGCAGGTCCATCGGGCGGATCGTGCGCAGGTCGATCAGTTCGACGTCGATGCCGTCCTTCTCGAGTTCGGCAACCGCCTTCGTCGCATAGGTCATGCCGATGCCGAAGGAAACGACGGTCGCGTCCTTGCCGGCCTTGTGGATGCGCGCCTTGCCGATCGGCAGCACGAAATCATCGAGCTTCGGCACGTCGAAGTGCTGGCCGTAGAGGATCTCGTTTTCCAGGAAGATGACCGGGTTCGGATCGCGGATCGCAGCCTTCAGCAGGCCCTTCGCGTCGGCTGCCGTATAGGGCATGACGACCTTGAGGCCCGGGATATGGCTGTACCAGGCGGCATAGCACTGCGAGTGCTGGGCGGCGACGCGGGCGGCAGCACCGTTCGGGCCGCGGAAGACGATCGGGGCGCCCATCTGGCCGCCGGACATGTAGAGCGTCTTGGCTGCCGAGTTGATGATCTGGTCGATCGCCTGCATGGCGAAGTTGAAGGTCATGAACTCCACGATCGGCCGCAGGCCGGTCATCGCGGCTCCGACGCCGACACCGGCAAAGCCGTGCTCGGTGATCGGTGTGTCGATGACGCGCTTGGCGCCGAACTCCTGCAGGAGCCCCTGTGTGATCTTGTAGGCGCCCTGGTACTCGGCCACTTCCTCGCCCATGACGAAGACGTCGCCGTCGCGGCGCATTTCCTCAGCCATGGCATCGCGGAGCGCTTCGCGCACCGTGGTGGAGACCATCTCGGTGCCGGCCGGAATATCCGGATCGGCAGCAACTTCAGTCTTCGGCGCTGCGGGAACGGAGGCAGGGGCGGCCTGCGCCGCCAACGGAGCCTCGACCT
Organism: Rhizobium subbaraonis; assembly: GCF_900220975.1. Lineage (GTDB taxonomy): Bacteria > Pseudomonadota > Alphaproteobacteria > Rhizobiales > Rhizobiaceae > Mycoplana > Mycoplana subbaraonis. Next base: position 308,769 of record NZ_OBQD01000005.1, read on the forward strand.
CGGCGCCCTTGGCGCCGGCTGCGACCTCGTCCTGGCCGACGCCCTTGCCGAGCTGGTCGACGTCGTCGCCCTCTTCAGCAAGAAGCGCGATCAGCGTATTGACCTTCACGTTCTCGGTACCGGCCGGCACGACGATCTTGGCGATCGTACCCTCGTCGACGGCTTCCACTTCCATGGTCGCCTTGTCGGTCTCGATCTCGGCGATGACGTCGCCAGCCTTGACCGCGTCGCCCTCGTTCTTGAGCCACTTGGAAAGCGTGCCCTCTTCCATTGTCGGCGACAAGGCGGGCATGAGAATATCGATTGGCATGGTGTTTCCTCCGCCCGGATCAGATCAGAATATCGGTGTAGAGCTCGGATGCATCCGGCTCCGGATCGGACTGGGCGAAATCGGCCGAATCGGCAACGACGTCACGGACGTCCTTGTCGATCTGCTTCAGCTCGTCCTCGGAAGCCCACTTCTTCTCCAGCAGGCGCGCACGCACCTGTTCGATCGGATCGTGCTCGGAGCGCATCTTCTGCACTTCGTCCTTCGAGCGGTACTTGGCCGGGTCGGACATCGAGTGGCCGCGATAGCGATAGGTGAGCATCTCGAGGATGATCGGCCCCTTGCCGGTCCGGCAATGCTCGACCGCCTCGTCGGCAGCCGCCTTGACCGCACGGACGTCCATGCCGTCGACCTGATAGCCGGGGATGTTGAAGGAGGCGCCGCGCTGGGAGAAATCGGTCTGGGCAGAAGCGCGCGAAACGGCCGTACCCATGGCGTACCGGTTGTTCTCGATGATGTAGATCACCGGCAACTTCCAGAGAGCGGCCATGTTGAAGCTCTCGTAGACCTGCCCCTGGTTGGCCGCGCCGTCGCCGAAATAGGTCAGCGAAACATTGTCGTTGCCGCGGTAGCGGTTGGCGAAGGCAAGGCCCGTACCGAGCGAAACCTGCGCGCCGACAATGCCGTGGCCGCCATAGAAATGCTTCTCCTTGGAGAACATGTGCATGGAGCCGCCCTTGCCCTTGGAAAGGCCGCCCCGGCGTCCGGTTAGCTCCGCCATCACACCGCGCGCGCTCATGCCGCAGGCAAGCATGTGGCCGTGGTCGCGATAGCCTGTGATGACCTGGTCGCCTTCCTTCAGCGCCATCTGCATGCCGACCACGACGGCCTCCTGGCCGATGTAGAGGTGACAGAAGCCGCCGATGAAGCCCATGCCGTAGAGCTGGCCGGCCTTCTCTTCGAAACGCCGGATCAGCAGCATCTCGCGATACGCGTTGAGATCCTCATCCTTGGAAAAGTCGGCAAACGTGCCGCCGTTGAAATCTTTTTTCACAGGCTTTACCGCAGACTTGCGGCTCGATACGGACGCGGTTTTGCGCGGAGCCATACAATCCTCCCCGAGTTATGCCTTTGCGGCAAACATAGGGGAAGAATGAGGCATCAGCAATGCTATATTTGCATGGCTATCATTCATCCTAAACATTTGATTTTTATACAATAACTTAGATTAACCTGTTTCCGGTTAATCGTACTGATCAGTGGAAAATGACGATTTCGTCGGCTCTTGACATGTTAAGCGAAAAGCGCGCCTTCTCGTCCAGCATGTCGCGCTCGAGCGAGCCATCGCTCATCAGCGCGACCTCGCGCTCAAGCCGCGTGCGCTCCTCGACAAGCACATCAAGGCGCGCCTGACGCGTGATGCGCGTGCGCTCGAACTGCTCCATCGCGCGCAGACCGAACTCGCCATGGACAGAATGATAGCTGAAATAGGACAGGAAGGCGACCGTGATCGCCGGTACGACAAACCGACCGAGCCGGCGTTTCTTATGATGCTTGGTCCACATGGAAAGGTCCCGATACGCAGTACGTAGGCACTGTAGCGCGCATCGGTTAACCGAGCGTTGACCATGACGGGATTGCCGATGGGGTTCATGACGGAGGCGAGCCCGCCCTGCCAGGCTCCTTCTTCCCGCGAGCGGGGCTAAGGGCGGCATGGCGTCGAAACGTCGCTAACCCAGAGGTTCAAATAGTCGAAAGAGGATAGGCTGCCCAAGGCAGACCGACGACCAATTCGGCGCAAATGCCGGGACGTCTACGGCTTATACCGCGTCCCTTCTCCCCGCTTGCGGGGAGAAGGTTGGGGTGAGGGGCAAAAATGCCGAATGGATCCCCTCCGGCATCACCCCAAATTATGCCAGCCTCAACCGCGCAGGATCGAGCGGCCGGCGTACTTCGCCTGCGGCCCAAGCTGCTCCTCGATACGGATCAGCTGGTTGTACTTGGCGGTGCGGTCGGAGCGCGCCAGCGAGCCGGTCTTGATCTGGCCGCAGTTGGTGGCAACAGCAAGGTCGGAGATGGTGGAATCCTCGGTCTCGCCCGAGCGGTGCGACATAACGGCGGTGTAGCTTGCCTTGTGCGCGGTCTCTACGGCGTCGAGCGTTTCCGACAGCGAACCGATCTGGTTGACCTTGACGAGGATCGAGTTGGCGACTCCCATCTTGATGCCGTCGCGCAGGCGCGAGGAGTTGGTGACGAACAGGTCGTCGCCGACCAACTGCACCTTGCCGCCGATCTTGTCCGTCAGCGCCTTCCAGCCATCCCAGTCGTCCTCGGCCATGCCGTCCTCGATCGAGAAGATCGGGTACTTGGCGGAAAGCTCGGCAAGGTACTCGGCCATGGCGCCCGGTTCCAGCGTGCGGCCCTCGCCTTCGAGAACGTACTTGCCGTCCTTGAAGAACTCGGTCGAGGCGCAGTCGAGCGCAATGAACATGTCGTCGCCCGGCTTGTAACCGGCCTTCTCGATCGACTTCATGATGAAGTCGAGCGCAGCCGGAGCCGATTCGAGGTTTGGAGCAAAGCCGCCCTCGTCGCCGACATTGGTGTTGAAGCCGCCGGCCGACAGCTGTTTCTTGAGGGTGTGGAACACTTCCGAACCCATGCGGACGGCGTCGCGGATGTTGTCGGCGCCGACCGGAACGATCATGAACTCCTGGAAGTCGATCGGGTTGTCGGCGTGCGCGCCGCCGTTGATGATGTTCATCATCGGAACCGGCAGGATGCGGGCGTTCGGGCCACCGACATAACGGTAGAGCGGCAGACCGGCCGATTCGGCCGCAGCCTTGGCAACGGCGAGCGAAACGCCCAGGATGGCGTTGGCGCCGAGGCGGGCCTTGTTCGCCGTGCCGTCCAGCTCGATCATCGTCTGGTCGATCAGGATCTGGTTTTCCGCATCGAGGCCGCCGACCGCCTCGAAGATTTCGCCGTTGACGGCCTCGACCGCGCGCTCGACGCCCTTGCCGAGGTAGCGGGTTCCGCCGTCGCGAAGCTCGACCGCCTCATGCGCGCCGGTGGAGGCACCGGAAGGAACCGCCGCGCGGCCGAAGCTGCCGTCTTCGAGGTGAACATCCACTTCGACGGTCGGGTTGCCGCGGCTGTCGAGGATTTCGCGGCCGATGATGTCGATGATTGCGGTCATGGTACTCTTCCCTGGTTCATGAAGGGGTCAGCGATTTTAATCGATTGAAATCTCTTAATCGAAGCTGATGGAAATGCAAGCGGGTCGGTGCCGGGCTAACGCAGCGGTGTGACACCAGCATGATGACGCCGTCATGCCTTCGCGATCGCGTCGAATGCGAGCAGCTTTTCCAGCAGCCTCGGCAGATCCTTGATCGCCACCATGTTCGGACCGTCCGAAGGCGCGTTGTCCGGATCCTCGTGCGTCTCGATGAAGACGCCGGCGACGCCGACGGCGACGGCGGCTCGCGCCAGGGTTTCCACGAATTCGCGCTGGCCGCCGGAGGAACCGCCCTGCCCGCCCGGCTGCTGGACCGAGTGCGTGGCGTCGAAGACCACAGGCGCGCCCAGCGAGGCCATGATCGGCAGCGAGCGCATATCGGACACGAGCGTATTGTAGCCGAAGGAGGCGCCGCGCTCACACAGCAGGACGTTCGGATTGCCGCTCTGGGTAAACTTCGCCAGCACGTTCTTCATGTCCCAGGGAGCGAGGAACTGGCCCTTCTTGACGTTGATGACGCGACCGGTCTTCGCAGCCGCGACGAGCAGATCCGTCTGCCGCGACAGGAATGCCGGAATCTGCAGGATATCGACGGTCGGCGCGACCAGGCCGCACTGCTCTTCGGTATGGACATCCGTCAGCACCGGAAAACCGAACTCCGCCTTCAGGTCGGCGAAAATCTCCACCGCCTTTTCCAGGCCGATGCCGCGCTTGCCGGAAATCGACGTGCGATTGGCCTTGTCGAAGGATGACTTGTAGACGAGGCCAAGGCCAAGCTTGCGACACATCTCCACGAGCGTGCCGGCGAGCATGAAGGCATGGTCCCGGCTTTCCATCTGGCACGGGCCGGCGATCAGCGTCAGCTTGTCCTTCTGCGAGAAGGTGACCTTGCCTTTGCCTTCCCCGGCGGTGACGACTGCATTGGTTTCCATCTTACTCTCCAAACACAAAAAGCGCGCCCTGCCCGGGAGCGGGCGCAACGAGCAGGCGACCGCCAAGCTCGGTGAATTCGATATCGTTCTCTTCCATCCTGGCCCTGCAACGCGCCAGATCCTTCACGCGGAAGACGACAGCTGCCCCCTTCAAGCCGCGATCGGTTTGCGGAAGTTCGATGCCATAGAAGCCCTTCATTCCGGCAGGATTGAGTACGGTAATGCGTCCGCGCGGCGTATCCACGCTCATGCCGAAAGAGTGCGCTTCCACCGCGCGTTCGTCGGCAGCAGCCTGTACGAGATACTGGAAATCCGTGGGGTTCTGCTCGGACAGAACCACTTCCGAAAGAGCATCCACGCCGTTTGCATGCTGCTCGAGCGCGCTGCGGTCGGACGGAAGCGCGACGACGCGCTGGGAGGAAAAGAAGAAGAAGTCAGGCGCCCGCCTGTCGGCGGCGAAGGCAAGACGAAAGCTGCCCGTCGCACTGCCGCCATCGGGGAGTTGCATCTCGCGCGAGAATTCAAGCATGCGGCCGGTCGAAAAGCCTTGTCCGGCAAAGCGCCGGTCATCGTCACGCGCGTCGTTCGTCGCCATCGCAATCGCGGAAAAGCCATCCATGCCGCGACGGAAGCGGAAAGACTGGTCGCGCGCCACGAATTCGTTTCCGTTGCGCGCCGCCTCCTCACACTCCTCGCGATTGGCGATGCCAAGGGGTTCCAGATAGCTGCCGTCGGGCAGGAATATGCAGCAGTTCTCGGTTCCGAAGGGATGCCGCGCATCCGCCGCCACCGTGAAGCCCAGCCGCGTCAGCCGCTCGCGCGCGATCGAAAGCTCGGCAACCGGCAGAACGAGATGGTCGATCAGGCGGGCGGTCGTAGGCTTCGCTGTCATGCTGGCGATCCGAGCTCATTCATCCGCGGGTGCTTTGCCCTTTTTGCTTCGCCAATGCAAGGGTGCGCGGGTTTCCGACGCGCGTTTGGGTGCCCCTCTCGCTCGCCCTTCCGTAACGTAAAGCTGCATTTCAACGGGAAAGCATCCACAAAGTTGTTGATTGTACGGGATTCTGGGTGTCAACTTCGATCTACGTTTTGACAATTCGTCGTCCAAAGCCTCTGCTGGCAACAGCGACGCCAGGTTGCGAAGCCACTGATTTGGTTAAATATTTACATAGTTCCAGCGTTGCGCGCAGGCCGCGCGGATACCCGCAATCTTCATTTCCGCCCAGGCAAGCATCTGTCGGGGCTCGAACCAGATCGGCGACTTCACCCGACAATTATTGCCGGACCGTCGCCGCCGGCTGAACAAGCCGGATTGCCGGCGGGGGACATGACGTTTTCCGCCGGCAACTAGTTGGCGGTGCGCGGCGGTCCAGTCGCGCGACCCAACTGCAGATGGCATCCGACCTGCCGGAAAAGTATATGTTGTGGGCTGAAGTGGCAACGATTCGAGCGAACCCCGCAGCCTCCCCTGACGGTTGATGTCAGGCTGCGCGATGCTGCGAGGTTCCTTCGCCTGAACGCCGGTCGAGGGGGAATAATGCTTCGGTATCAAACGTAAGCGACAGGACGCGCAAGCCTCCAATGACCGGCCCACAAAATGCAAGACAAACGATGCGGGTAACGCAACAGTGACGACCATCGAGAATTCGCCGCCGCCGGGCGGAAAGACAGCAGGAAGCCTCCTTCGCGCCATGGCCGCTCCCGCCGTGTCCGCGCTCATCCTGCTGTTCGCCCGCGCGGTGACCGCTGTGCGGGCCATCTGGTCACACGACGGCCCGCCGACACGCCAGTGCGTCTATTTCGCCAATCACAGCAGCCATGGCGATTTCATCCTGATCTGGACCGTTCTGCCGCCCCGATTGCGGCGTGTGACACGCCCGGTCGCGGGTGCGGAGTACTGGCTCAGATCCTGGCTGACCCGCTTCATCGGCAGGGACGTGTTCAATGCGGTGCTGATCGAACGCGAGCGCGAGACGCGCACGGAGGATCCGATCGCCTGCATGGCGCAAACGCTCGATGGCGGCGCCTCGCTGATCCTCTTTCCGGAAGGCACGCGCAATCAGGGCGACGATCCATTGCTGCCCTTCAAGAGCGGCATCTATCATCTGGCGCGGTCCCGCCCCGATGTCGAGTTCGTGCCGGTCTGGATCAGCAATCTCAATCGCGTAATGCCGAAGGGAGAGTTCGTTCCGGTGCCCCTCATCTGCACGGTAAGCTTCGGGCCGCCGTTGCGACTGCGCGACGGCGAGGCGAAGGAACCCTTTCTCGATCGCGCGCGCTCAGCACTTCTTTCGCTTTCCCCGCATGCAGGCGAGACCCCATGACCGACCCGCGCTCCCAACTCCTCACCCTGGTATTCGGCATCGTCGTGTTTTTGGTGATGGCAACCGTGATCGGCCAGGTGCTGCAGCGCAGGCTGTCTCCCAATGGCACGAACGCCGGAATCGAAAACCTGAACGCCCGCATCTATGCCTGGTGGGTGATGGTCGCGCTTCTGGGCCTTGCCTTTCTGGCGGGCCGCGCGGGCGTCATTGCGCTCTTCGCCTTCTGCTCTTTTGCCGCCCTTCGCGAGTTCGTCACCCTGACCCGCACCCGCCGGGCCGACCATTGGGCGCTTGCAGCCGCATTCTTCGTGGTGCTGCCGATCCAGTATTACCTCGTCGCGACCGACTGGTACGGGCTCTATGCCATCTTCATTCCGGTCTATGCCTTCCTGCTGATGCCGATCGTCTCGGTGCTTCGGGGCGATACCGAGCGCTTCCTCGACCGCGTCGCCGAGGTGCAGTGGGCCCTGATGATCTGCGTGTTCTGCGTATCCCACGTGCCGGCGCTGCTGACGCTGCAGATTCCCGATTACGAGGGGCGAAACGTGCTGCTGATCGCCTTCCTGGTAATCGTCGTCCAGATGAGCGACGTGCTCCAGTATGTCTGGGGCAAGATCTTCGGCCGGCACAAGATCGCCCCGAAACTGTCGCCCTCCAAGACGGTCGAGGGCTTTGTCGGCGGTGTCGCAAGTGCCACGCTGATCGGTGCAGCACTGTGGTGGATCACGCCGTTTTCCCCGCTGCAAGCGGGCCTGATGGCGCTTGTGATCACACTGATGGGCTTCTTTGGCGGGCTGGTCATGTCGGCCATCAAGCGCGACCGCGGCGTCAAGGACTGGGGACATATCGTCGAGGGACACGGCGGTCTGATCGACCGGCTCGATTCGGTGATCTTCTCCGCTCCCATCTTCTTCCACATCGTCCGCTACGGGTGGTCGCTGACATGAACGGCAACGCGCGCCCGCTTGCGCAGAGCAGCGCCGTCCACATGGGCGTGGCCTTCGTGGCCATGGGAGGCTGGGCGATCCTTGCCAACCGCGGCCACGCGCCGGCGCAGATGCTGCTTGCCGGGGCCGTGCAGGGCGCGATGTCTGCTGCAATCACGCTCTTTCTCAAGAAGGCGATCGAGAGGCTGGCCCGGATCGTCACCGGCGCAGGAAGGCTCTGGCTGCCGCCGGCGCTCGTGATTGCCGTGTCGGGGACGGCGCTGGCATTGATCCATCGCATCGCCGGCACGCCAGAAATCCTGCGCACGATCGCCGTTCCGCTGCTGGTCTCGGCCAGCTATGCCGCCTCATACAACTATTCGCTTCATCGAAAGGAACAGGGATCGCCATGACAGAGAGCGGAGACCGCCGCCCCCTTTCCAGCCGCGACACCCGCTGGGCACGTTCTACGGCGCAATGGCTGGCAAAGCGATCGATCACGCCGAACCAGATCTCGCAGGCGAGCATGGTGGCGGCGGCGATCGCCGGTCTTTGCTTCTGGCTGTCCGGGCAGCAGGAGGGGATTATCGCAGCCCTGCTCCTGATCGCCGCCGCCCTCTCCTGCCAGCTGCGGCTCCTCTGCAATCTCTTCGATGGCATGGTCGCAGTGGAGGGCGGCAAGGGGCAGGCCGATGGGCCGTTCTGGAACGAGTTTCCCGACCGCGTCGCCGACATCCTCATCCTTGCCGGTGCCGGATATGGGATCAGCTCACCTGCGCTCGGCTGGGCAGCCGCTGCCTTCGCCGTATTGACTGCATATGTTCGCGAACTCGGCCGTGCCGCAGGAGCGCCCGGCGACTTCTCCGGTCCGATGGCCAAGCAGCACCGGATGGCCGTGATGACCGCCGCAGCCGTCCTCGCGGCATTTGCAACGGTGTGGGAACGGCAACTGACAGTCATGGACACGGCGCTCTGGATCGTCGCGGTCGGGGCCGCACTGACGGCCATGCGCCGCGGACGCAAGCTCGTTCGCCACCTCAAAGGTAAGCGCTGAGAGACCTGTTCTACGCGAAAACAGCCGCTACTACGCCCACTTCGGCCCTCGCCCTCACGACGGCGCCGCGCAAACCGCTCCCGACAAACAGAAAGGCTCGGAAACTCTGCCAGCCCATGACTAAAATGTGGAATATCTTCCACCAAACTCAGGCTTTTGCGATTGAGTTTTGCAACAGAAATTTGCCTGAAAATTGAGTGCCGGTGATTCTGTCGTAAAAGTGAGGAATTGTGCGACAAGCTTCGTTCCAGTTTTCCATGCGATTTGTCAGCGCACGGTCAGAAGGTACTTCAAGCCCTGCGTGAAGCCGCGCGGTGCGACTGTGAGGTGATCCTCATCGTCCAGGACCACCGACTTCAATTGCAGGTTCGGATACTTTCTGCTCTCCAACGCCGCCTCCAAAGCCCGATTGTCGGAGACCATATCTACGGTCTGGTTGTAGCACCGGTCGCCTTTGCGCTTGGCCTCAAAGGAGCCGACATAGAGATAGACCTTCGCCGGCAGGTCCTTGTTCTGCGTGGCGTAGTCTGTTTCAAGCTTCAATGCGTGGCGTTTGTCGTACCAGAGAGAGGGGCTACCGAGGATATAGCCGCTAAACAGGCCGGGTTCAGTGAATAGGATCTGTGCACCAAGCAAAGCACCGTAGGAGTGGCCAAGGAAGAGCGATCTGGCGGGATCGGTCCGGTAGCGGGCGGCGATGAAGGGTTTCACCTGATCACCCAGATATCGCTGATAGGCCCGTCCTTGCCCATGGATCGCACCAGCAGGTGCGCTCCTTGGACCGTTCGACGTGGGGGTGTAGTCGCGCTGACGGCTGACCTTGGCATCCTCACCGATTCCATAAGACAAACCGACAAGAATGAATTCCTCGATCCGGGGCCCTTCGACGTTCAGGCGGCGGCTGATCTGTCGGATGATCGGGAAAGCGTAGTCAGCATCGGTGACATAAAGCACGGGGTAGCGCCGCTGCGGTTCCTTCGCATAGGACGGCGGCAAGGCGACGAAGACTTGGTAACCGCGACCAGAAACCGGATCGGGGACATCCCAGACTTCACTATCGATGATCTCGTATGCGCGCCCCTCTCCCAACTGAGCTTTTGGACCCGACTGCGCGTAGATGTGGGTCGGACCGCTGGAGACGCTGAAGCCAGCGATGACGGCTATCAGTAGGGTATTCAGAAAACAGCGACGCATGTGAAACCTCCGCGTGCAGCACTACTATGGCGCGGAGGGTTAGTGGCATACATGCGCGGCAATAAGGCTAAAATCTTATCGATTGCATTTGTACTTAATGAACCGTGACAGCCGAGAATGGCGGTTTTGGTAAAGCTGTAAAGCTGCCAGCATTTCGGCGCAAAAATCCCATTCAAAACGACGGTGTTGCGACTGAATTTACGACGTTGCAAACCGCCATTCCACGGCAGGTGAGTATGCAGACAAACCACCTGAAACACCGATGCCAAAAGGGAATTGGCATCGGTATCTACCGGGTTTCCACATTTCGGTTAGAATCTGGGGCAGCTCTGCCGTGCAATTGTTGTTGCAGTGGAAAACTGTCTCAGACGAGCCGCGACTGTTCCAGGGCAGCTTCGATGAAGCTTGCGAACAGCGGATGCGGGTCCAGCGGACGGCTCTTCAGCTCGGGGTGATACTGCACGCCGATGAACCAGGGATGGTCCGGATATTCGACCGTTTCCGGCAGGACGCCGTCCGGCGACATGCCGGAGAACACCAGCCCGCAGTTTTCCAGCCTGTCCTTGTAGTCGACATTGACCTCGTAGCGATGGCGGTGGCGTTCGGAGATGTCGGTGGTACCGTAAATCTCGGCAATCTTCGTTCCCGCCTTCAAGCCCGCCCGATAGGCGCCGAGCCGCATGGTGCCGCCGAGATCGCCGGATGCGCTCCGCTTCTGCAATTCGTTGCCCTTGACCCATTCCGTCATGAGGCCAACCACCGGCTCCTCGGTCTTGCCGAACTCGGTCGAAGATGCCTTTTCGATACCGGCAAGATTGCGGGCGGCTTCCACGACCGCCATCTGCATGCCGAAGCAGATGCCGAAATAGGGCACCTTGCGCTCGCGGGCGAACTTCGCCGCCTGGATCTTGCCTTCCGAACCGCGCTCGCCGAAGCCGCCGGGAACAAGGATGCCGTGCACCTTCTCCAGATACGGAGCCGGATCTTCCTTCTCGAAAACCTCCGATTCGATCCAGTCGAGCTTCACCTTGACGTGGTTGGCGATGCCGCCGTGATAGAGGGCCTCGATCAGCGACTTGTAGGCGTCCTTCAGCCCCGTGTACTTGCCGACGATGGCGATCGTCACCTCGCCTTCCGGCGTATGGATGCGATCGGACACCTTCTGCCAGGCCTCCAGCCGCGGCTTCGGAGCCGGCTCGATGCCGAAGGCGGCCAGCACCTCGTCGTCGAGGCCTTCCTTGTGATAGGCGAGCGGCACGTCGTAGATCGACGCGACGTCGAGCGCCTGGATGACGGCAGTGGGGCGCACGTTGCAGAACAGCGACAGCTTCTTGCGCTCGGCTTCCGGAATTTCCCGGTCGGCCCGCACCAGCAGGATGTCGGGATGGATGCCCATCGCCTGCAGTTCCTTGACGGAATGCTGCGTCGGCTTGGTCTTCAGTTCGCCGGCCGCCGGGATATAGGGCATCAGCGTGAGGTGGACGTAGACGGCGGTGCCGCGCGGCAGGTCGTTGCCGAGCTGCCGGATCGCCTCCATGAACGGCATGGCCTCGATGTCGCCGACCGTGCCGCCGATCTCGCACAGCACGAAATCGTAATCCTCGTTGCCTTCGGTGACGAAGTTCTTGATTTCATTCGTGACGTGCGGAATGACCTGCACGGTCGCGCCGAGATAGTCGCCGCGGCGTTCCTTGTCGATGATGTTCTTGTAGATGCGGCCGGTGGTGATGTTGTCGGTCTTGTTTGCCGAGCGGCCGGTGAAGCGCTCGTAATGACCGAGATCGAGGTCGGTCTCCGCGCCGTCGTCGGTGACGAAGACTTCGCCATGCTGCGTCGGGCTCATCGTGCCAGGATCGACGTTGAGATAGGGGTCCAGCTTGCGCAGCCTGACCCGGTAGCCACGGGCCTGAAGCAACGCTCCGAGAGCGGCGGCCGCAATTCCTTTTCCGAGAGAGGAAACCACGCCGCCAGTGATGAATACATATCGCGCCATGGGAGTCACCGGATACCTTTTCATAAATGATTCCGCCACCGAAAAATCGCCTGTTCGGCAAACTTTCCGTGGAGGATTGTCACTGGTCTACACAAGAAGAAGGCCGGCGGGCTTATCGCCTGCCGGCCGGTTCACATCATTTCGTCCGCTTACTGCCCGGTCGGAACGTCCGTGTTCGGAGCCGGGGCGGCGGGAGCGGCAGTGCCGCCCTGCGGGGCTGCCCCGGTCGCCGGAGCGGTGTTGATCGCAGGCGCCGTGCCGCCGTCTGTCGGAACGCCATTGCTTTCCTGCGCCGGAGCCTGCGGAGCTGCCGGCGGCGGCGCCTCGCCTCCGAGCGAATTGAGAACACCGTTGCCATCGCCCGTGGTGCCGGGAATCCTGTCGAGGATATCCGTCGGCTTGGATTCGTAGCGCGACAGGATGCCCATGCCGAGCGCCAGAACGAAGAACAGCGTAGCGAGGATGGCGGTGGTGCGCGTCAGTGCGTTCGCAGCACCTCGGGCCGACATGAAGCCGGAGCCGCCGCCGATACCGAGACCGCCGCCTTCCGACCGCTGGATCAGCACGATGCCGATCAGCGCCACGACGACCATGAGATAGATGACAAGCAAAACGGTCTGCATATTTTGAACCCTGCCCGAAGGCACAGAGAAAGAGATTGGCGGCTCAATATACCAAGCCGCCCGTCATTCCAAGCCCCACCCGGCAAAAGCCGGCTTCAGGCCACCAGTTCCTCGTATGCCCGGTAGATGGCAAGGAAGTCGTCGGATTTCAAGCTCGCACCGCCGACCAGCGCGCCGTCGACGTTTGCGACTGCCATCAACTCCTTTGCATTGCCTGGCTTGACCGAACCGCCGTAGAGAATGCGCATCTTCGCGCCCTCCTCGCCGAACCGCGCCTTCAGCTCCTCGCGCATGAAGGCATGGGCCTCTGCGACATCGGCCGTAGTCGGCGTCAGCCCGGTCCCGATCGCCCAGACGGGCTCGTAGGCGATGACGGTGTTTTCCGCCGCAGCACCATCCGGGACCGAGCCCGCGAGCTGCGTCTTCAGAACGTCGAGGGTCCTGCCTGCCCTACGCTCCGCCTCCGTCTCCCCGATGCAGACGATCGCGACGAGTTCGGCCGCGTGGGCGGCTTCCGCCTTGGCACGCACCAGCGCATCGGACTCGCCATGGTCGGTGCGCCGCTCCGAATGGCCGACGATGACGTGGGTGCCGAAGCAATCCGCGATCATCTCCGCAGACACATCACCCGTATGCGCCCCGGAAACCTTATGGTGGCAGTCCTGCGCACCGATCAGGAGCGGGCTGTCGTCGCAGAGCGCCGTCGAGACGTAGAGCAGAGTCACCGGCGGGCAGATCAGCGCCTCGACCTTCTCCGAAAGTGCTCCCTTCACACCCTCCGCCATCGCCTTGATCTCGTTCAACGAAGCGCGCGTGCCGTTCATTTTCCAGTTTCCGGCTACAAGCGGGGTCACATCCGGGGTCATCTTGCCTCCTCAAGGTTACGTTCGGTTCCGTGCACCTAGCAAACCGGCGCGGTCATTGTAAGGGTGCTGCACCGCATCCCGTCACCGTCACGCCCATTTCACTCAATTCATTCAATGCACGTCGTTCAATGCGCGAAAAGCCAGTTCAGCGCTTCGCGCCAGTCCGTCATCCGGACCGGCGTCCCGTGCGAACCGGTACTGAAGAGCACGAACTGCGTCGGCACGCCGGCCTGGAGAAGCTTGCGAAACTGCGCAAGCTGGTCTTGCGCTGCATAGACCTTGTCGCGCTCTCCATGGGTGAAATAGATCGGCAACTTCGCCTTGTAGGCGGCGCTGTCGGCATAGTTCGGATCCGTGGCGCCGCCCATCACGATCATGCCAGCCAGATTCCTGACCGCTTCCGGATCCCGCGCGATCTGCCAGCAGATGAAGCTGCCCATCGAGGCGCAGGAGAGCACAACCGGGGCGTCCGGCGAATTCCGTCGCGCTTCCTCGATCAGGCCTGCGATCGGCGACGCCCCCTTCTCGTCGAAGCTCTTCACACTTGCCGAATAGTAGACCCCGCCATTGCGCACCGCGAGGTTTTTGAGGCGGTTGAAATTGCCGCCGAAGCTCCAGTCGTTGTTACCGAGCCTTCGATCGCCGCCGCGGCCATGGATGAAGATGACGGTGAAGCTCGCGCCCTTCCGATTTCCGGTGACGGCGACGTCCAGGGCTCCACGCGCGGTGGAAATCGTCAGGTTTTCCTGGTCGCGCTTGACCGCGGTGGATACGTATGCCGCCTTGGCGCGGCGTTCCGGTACCTGGTCGCGGCCGTTGATATCCCGCATTTCCTGGTAATCGACGACGCGCATGGCGCCACCGTCGCTGCTTTCGATCACCGCCGGATAGGCGAAGAGCTCGTCTTTCCACGGCGCCAGCGATGCGGCAGCGGCAGACATGGCAGGCAGCGCGGAGACGACGATTGCGGCCAGAACAAGCCGGGCGCCGCGCAAAAGACGCGTTTTCCGGCAATGAATTGTGGACTGCGGCATCAAGTCGGGCTCCCTTCGGGCGGCAAGTCTTGCCATTCCGGGTCTGGCGACGCAATCCTCGCAGCAGACATTTTCACCGGAGCGATGCCGGCCTCGAAGGAGAACGAATCGCGAAACCGCGCGAAATCTGGCACACTGCCGCTGATTCGCCGATCCGGTGCGAAACCTTGAAATTCCAAGCCGTCACGGCCACTTCCCCGCGGCCGCAAGCTACGAAGTCTGAACAGCCCGATGGACGATAACAACGATCTCTTCGCCAATCTCGACAGCACGCAGAAGCCTGCGCCCACCGCAGGACCGCGGCCGGCAGCGGCCACGCCCGCCGCTGCGGTCCCTCCGGCGGCAGCACCGTCCGCAACCGCGCGCCCGGCGACCCCGGCGAGCGACGGCAGCGGTTATGACGCCTCGGCGATCCGCGTGCTCGAGGGACTGGAACCGGTGCGCATGCGCCCGGGCATGTATATCGGCGGCACCGACGAAAAGGCGCTGCATCACCTTTTCGCCGAGGTGATCGACAACTCGATGGACGAGGCAGTCGCCGGCCACGCCAACTTCATCGAGGTCTCGCTCGATGCCGAAGGCTTCCTGACCGTTTCGGACAACGGCCGCGGCATCCCGGTCGAAAACCACCCGCAGATGCCCGGCAAGTCAACGCTGGAAGTGATCCTGACGGTGCTGCATGCCGGCGGCAAGTTCGACGGAAAGGCCTATGAGACCTCGGGCGGCCTGCACGGCGTCGGCGTCTCCGTCGTCAACGCGCTCTCCGACCATCTGGAAGTCGAGGTTGCCCGCAACCGAAAGCTCTACCGCCAGCGCTTCTCGCGCGGCGTCCCGCAGGGGCCGCTGGAAGAAGTCGGCGACGTCCAGAACCGCCGCGGCACCAAGGTGCGCTTCCATCCCGACCCGGAGATTTTCGGTGCGCACGCCCGTTTCGATCCCGCCCGCGTCTTCCGCATGGCCCGGTCGAAAGCCTATCTTTTCGGCGGCGTCGAGATCCGCTGGAGCTGCGATCCGGCCCTTCTGCAGGAAGGATCCGAAACACCCGAGAAGGCCGTCTTCCATTTCCCCGGCGGCTTGAAGGACTATCTCCAGGCCACGCTTGGCAAGGAATATACCGTCACCCGCGAGATCTTCGCCGGCAAGACGGAGAAATCCGGCGGCCACGGCGCGCTGGAATGGGCCGTCACCTGGTATGGCGGCGACAGCATGATCCATTCCTACTGCAACACCATCCCGACCGCCGATGGCGGCACGCACGAGGCGGGCCTGCGTATCGCGCTCACCAAGGGCCTGAAGAACTATGCCGAACTGACGCAGAACAAGCGCGCGGCGATCGTGACCACCGACGACGTGATGATCTCCGCCGTCGGCATGCTGTCGGTCTTCATCCGCGAGCCGGAATTCGTCGGCCAGACGAAGGACAAGCTCGCCACCGTCGAGGCCCAGCGTATCGTCGAAAACGCACTGCGCGACCCCTTCGACCACTACCTCGCCGACAATCCGGCCGAGGCCGCAAAGTTGCTGGAGTGGGTGATCGAGCGCGCCGAGGAGCGCGTGCGCCGCCGCAAGGAAAAGGAAGTCAACCGCAAGACGGCTGTGCGCAAGCTGCGCCTTCCCGGGAAGCTTGCCGACTGCTCGCAGAACTCCGCCGACGGCGCCGAACTCTTCATCGTCGAGGGCGACTCGGCTGGTGGCTCCGCCAAGCAGGCCCGCAACCGCTCCAACCAGGCGATCCTTCCCCTGCGCGGCAAGATCCTCAACGTCGCGAGTGCCGGCCGCGAGAAGCTTGGCGCAAACCAGCAGCTCGCCGACCTGATCCAGGCGCTCGGCTGCGGCACACGGTCGAAGTACCGCGAGGAAGACCTGCGCTACGAGCGCGTCATCGTCATGACCGATGCGGACGTCGACGGCGCACACATCGCCTCGCTGCTGATCACCTTCTTCTACCAGGAGATGCCGGATCTGATCCGAGGCGGGCATCTCTTTCTGGCCGTTCCTCCGCTCTACCGGCTCAGCCAGGGCGCCAAGGTCGCCTATGCCCGCGACGACGCCCATCGCGAACAGCTGATGCGAACGGAATTCTCCGGCCGCGGCAAGGTCGAGATCGGCCGTTTCAAGGGCCTCGGCGAGATGCTGCCGTCGCAGCTGAAGGAAACGACCATGGACCCCACAAAGCGGACGCTGCTGAAAGTCGAGGTCGACGACGTCGATTTCGAAGGCACGCGCGACGCGGTGGACAATCTCATGGGCACCAAGGCCGACGCGCGCTTCCGCTTCATCCAGGAACGCGCGGCCTTCGCCGAAAACCTCGACATCTGATTGCAATTCGGCACGCCACAATTTCGCGGAATTGCCAGGGTCTAAGACCGCCACCGGTGCGCGCGTGGCGAGTCTTTCCGGTCGTTCGCGAGCAGCCCTGCGGACGTTGCGTCCCGGTTTGCAGGAAGGAAACGTCCATGAAGGCAGCTCTCATCGTCATGACCATACTGGGCTGCGACGATTCGGTGACCCAGTGCCACTATATCGATACTGTCGATACCACATGGCAGACGGTCGCGCTGTGCGATGCCCAGTCGGAAGCGCAGATAACCCGCTATCAGAACAGCAATTATCCCGTGGTCGTGGCAGTCTGCGAAACCAACGGCAACCAGCACAACGCCGACGCGCAGGAAGATGTCGCCTCCTCGCCGGACAGTCAGGCTGCGTCGGCGCCGACGCCCACACTGGGAACGGAGACGCCGGCAACAGATGCCGGCCTGGCATCCCGCACGCTGACGATGCTGCGGCAGCACCTTCCCGACGCGCCGTCGCTGCGCGAGACAGTGGCGAAACCCTTCCGCTATGCGGAAGACGGCTACAGCTGGGTAGTGCGGAAATTCTCGGATTGAGATCAGGCATCAGGCCCCGGTCACACTCGCAACAGCCCAGCATGGGCCCGACCCAAGCCCAACCCGCGAGATGACAGGCAAGCCTTACGCCGCGTCGGCGGACGCAAGCGTCGCGAAGCTTCGTGCCGACTGCCGCTTCTCCGCCATCGCGAGCCCCTCGATCATGTCGAGCAATGCCTCGGCCGCAGCGCTCCGCGCCTCGCGTGTCTTGGCGGCCAGCCGCGCCGTGACCGTCATCTGACCGCTCCCGGCCTTCGCATCGTTGCGCCAAAGCAGAACCGCCTCGGCAAACAACGCGCTGATGTCGCCACCAAGCCCGGTCGTTTCGAACAGGGCGCAGATGGCGGCCTGACGTCCGTCGGCAAGGATCGAGCGCACGCGCCGCTCGTTCTGCCCGGAAAGATTGACGATCGCGGCGGCGAAGAATTCCACCCGGCCCGCACAAAGCGACTGCATCAGTAGCACCGGGGTCAGCCTGCCGGAGATGCGAAGATGTTCGACGAGGCCGGCAAGTTCGGCCTGCGGGATATCTGCGGCCAAACCGATCGTGGCGAGGTCGCAGGCCTCCCGGGTGATCCGCGTGATCCGGCTGCCGCCTACGACGGCTTGCACGATCGAGCTACCGGCCAGTGCCGCCCCGACTTTTTCCACCAGCGCGTGACGGGCATCGCTGGGCAGGTCTTCGCGATCGAGCACGCGCGCGCGGATTTCGGCATCGTCCCCATGTCGTTCGCAGATCCGCTTGAGCGTTCGGGGCGAAATCGCAGCAGTATCGCCGTCGAGCAGCGTCAAGGCATCGAAGACGCTGCCGACTTCGATCAGGGCCGCACAGACAGCGCGCGACAGGTTCGGCCGGTGCGCAATCAGAGAACGGGTGAAATCGCTGCCGCGCGCGGCGAGATCGACAAGATCGGCATCCGTAAGCACTGGAGAACGCAGGATGATCTGCGCGGCGATCTCCGGCTGGTCTTCCGAAAGCGGCAGGATCACGGCACGCGGCGCTTCCGGATAGTCCGCCAGCGCCTCGGCCAGCGCCAGGCGCACTTTCGGCGCCGGGTCGTCCAGCAGGAAGATCATCGCCATCTCGGCGGAATGTCGCTCGTCATATCCGATCGAGGCGTTCGAATAAGCCCGCGCCAGGGCGCCGGCCGCCCGCGCCCGATCGCCGGCCTTGGCTGTTTCCACCCATCGGAGAAAGGCATTGATGATCAAGGTTTGCCCCAGCGTCTCGGATTCTTGTGCGATGGGAGAAAGCTAGCTGGAAATAGATTACGTTTGGTTCACCACGTTTGTTAACGCCGTCGCCGCCGAACCGTTATTGCAGTGCATGTCCCGCAGGTACTAAATGGCTTCATGTTTGAAACGCTTCATTCGCTGATGCTCGTGGAAGACGATGCTGCGCCGCAGATCCCCTCCGACGCCGACGCGATCATCTGCCGTGCCGCAGCCTTTACCGGGCTTTCGAGCGCAGAACGCATCATCCTCCGCCTCGACGGCGACGACGAAGCGGCGTTGCGCGCCATTGTCAGACGTCGTCCGCTTGCCGTGACGCTCGAGCACTGGCGCACCGGCGCGGAACTGCAGCGGTTCGACGTGCTGCTGTCGGTGGCAGAAGCGGAGGAAGGCATTCCGCTGGGGAACACGCGCATCCTCGCCTGGACCGACGGCATGCTGCCGCCGCCGTTCGCCGAGACTGGCAGCGCCGGAAAGTCACGCCGGCTGGCCGGGATCATCTGGGATTGGCGCGCCCTCGCCGCCGCGCTCGACGCCACCCGCGCCTTCAACCGCGCCGGAGAATGGACGCCCGCATTTGCCCATGCGCGCGCGACCACCCTGCTTGCAGCAAGGACAGCGGACGTGGCGGCCTATGACGTTGCGCCGCCGGGCGATGGCGCAACCTTTGCAGAGAATTGTCGCGACGCCCGCGCCGACGGTTTTTCCGGGAGGCTGGCGTTGGAACCCGCCCAACTGGCGGCCATCAACGCAGCGTTCGATGAACCGCGGTAGCGCAAATGCGGTGAAATTCAGTTCGCCAAAATTGCACTAGAGTGCAGTGGCGACCGCATTGTCCGACGCCGAAGCGACGCCGCTACGGTTGGAAATGCTGTTATCCGGCAATCTTTGCCTATGGGCGCTTCGGCCGCATCATCTCGAAGACGTCGCCGGCGTCACAGTAGTCCATATAGCCCATGCGCCCGATCGGCCGCGCGGTTGCCATGTCGAAACGCCCCTCGCGGATCGCCTCGTCGCGAATGTGAATGCCGACCACCTGGCCGAAAACGACCCAGCTCTCGCTTTCCGAGCCGTCCAGCGTGCGCGGCCGCATCACCTCGGTCATCCGGCATTCCAGAGCGGCTAGCGCCTCGCCGACGAACGGCGCCTCGACCAGCTGACCGTATTGCATCGTCAGGCCCGCGATGTCGAACTCGCTTTCTCCGTAAGCTGCAGCGATCGAAGTCACGTTCATCTGATCGACCAGGTCGCGCCCGACGAAGCTGCAGGTGAACATCCCCGTCGCCTCGATGTTGCGCACGCTGTCCTTGTGGCCGCTGGAGGAAAACATGACGAGCTTCGGCCGGTCGCTGATCGCATTGAAGAAAGAATAGGGCGCAAGATTGTGCGATCCGTCCGCGCCGCGAGTGCCGATCCAGCCGATCGGGCGCGGCGAGACGATCGCCTTGAAAGGATCGTGGCTGAGCCCGTGCTTGTTGGAGGTGGTGTCGTAGAACATTCCTGCCGCCTCAGCCCGCCTCGCCGACCCAGGAGACGATCTCCTTCAGATCGGGCCGCGGGCGCTCGGTCGGCGGCACCATGGCCGTACCGATATGGATGAAGCCCGCGATCTTCTCCCCCGGCTTCACGCCGAGGATCGGGTAGGCGCGCTCGTCGAAGGCGAACCACTCGGTCAACCAGTTGGAAGCGTATCCGTGCGCATTCGCAGCCATCAGCAGGTTGAGGCAGACCGCACCGGCCGACATCAGCTGTTCCCATTCCGGAATTTTGAAATGCGGCGCGGCTGTGCTGACGACGGCGACGACGACCGGCGCGCGCGTCAGCCGCGTGTTTTCGACCGTGACCATATCGGCCGACAGGTCCGGCTTGTCCGCCATCGCGATCTTCGCCAGCTGCGCGCTGATTCGCGCCCGCTCCTCGCCGCGATAGACGATGAAGCGCCAGGGTGCGAGCTTGCCGTGGTCGGGCACGCGCGAGGCGAGCCTGAGCATCTGCTCGATTTCGGCTTGTCCGGGTCCGGGCGCGCCCATCTGGAAGGCTGGAATGGAGCGGCGGTTGGAAAGATAGTCGATGAGCTTGATATCGGTTTTCATCAGGCGGAAGTTCCACTAACGTACGGCCGTCGGTCGGCCATGAAAATGCCATTTGCCGGGCATTGAAGTGGAACCAACGATAAAGGAAGTCAACCTTCACCATGCCCACCCAACGCATTTCCGCTCTAGCGGGGAAACTCTGCCTGTGCGCCGCAATCGCGTCGGCCTGTCCGGCGATGGCGCAGGACACGCTGGATAGCTTCTCCCAGATCACGGCACCGCGGAAAAGCGGCAAGCTCACCTCCTTCAATCCCCTTGTGACCGGCGACGTCGAGCCGAAGAACTTTCGCGAGATCAATTGCGAGGCGCTGCTGACCAAGGACGGCAAGCCCATGCAGCACGGGCTGAGCTGGCGGGTCTTCTCTCCCATTCCGGGCGCGGACGGCAAGCTGCCGCTTCTGGCCTCCTCGGAGGGCGGCTCTGCCGTCTTCCAGCTGGTTCCGGGCGAGTATTTCGTCAATGTCGCCTTCGGCCGCGCCGCCGCGACGAAGAAGCTGCTGGTCCCCGAATCCGGCGCGGTAGACAAGCAGGTCATGGTGCTGGACGCCGGTGGCCTCATGCTGAACGCGGTCTCCGGATCGGACGTGCGGATCCCGCCGAACGAACTGACCTTCTCCATCTACTCTTCGGAAGTCGGCGAGGACGGCGAACGCAGTCTCGTGGTTCCGAACGTCAAGGCAAACACGGTCGTGCGCCTCAACGCCGGCACCTATCACGTCGTTTCCGACTATGGCACGGTGAACGCCGTCATTCGTGCAGACATCCAGGTTGAAGCCGGAAAGCTCATTCAGGCGACGATCCAGCACCGCGCAGCCAAGCTGACGCTCAAGCTCGTCTCCGAAGAGGGCAGCGAAGCGATCGCCGACACCGCCTGGTCGATCCTGACCTCCTCGGGCGACGTCGTAAGCGAAAGCGTTGGCGCCTTCCCGACCATCGTGCTCGCCGAAGGCCAGTACACGGCCGTCGCCCGCAACAAGAGCAAGATCTATCAACGCGACTTCACCGTGACCGCCGGCCAGAATACCGATGTGGAAGTGATTCTCGCCGACACGCCCGATCAGCAGGCACAGGCGGCGACCGAAGCCGACTGATCGTCAAACAGATGAGAACAGTGGCCGCGCGCTATCCCGTCCGCCGGAACCGCGCACGGCGCGGCGGCTGCATGGCGAACACCGCGTCGTAGATGCGCGTCAGCAGGTCCTTGCGGTCGGAAATCGCACAAAGCTGTTCCCAGCCGATCATCGGCCCGATCTGCGCCGATATCGTCGTACCGGACAGCCGCTTGAACTCGCGGATCAGAAGCGACAGCCGCAGCGTCAGCGAGATCTTGCTGGCGATGTGGAACAGTGCGCCGTTCTGGCCATCGAAGAAGATCGGAATCACATTGGCCTGCGCCGCCTGGATCAGCTTGGCCGGAAAGATCTTCCACGGCAAATCCTCGGCACGGCCAAAGCCGCGCTTCGCCGTCGCAACGCCACCGGCGGGAAAGACGATGATCGTCACGCCTTCCTTGAGAAGCCGCACCGCCTCGTGGCGCGTGCGCATGTTGATCGCGAGCGCCTCCTTCGTCTCCTCGAACGACACCGGCAGCGAATAGGGCTCCATCTCCGGCACCTTCAACAGATCCCTGTGGATCATCACCCGGAAGGGACGGCCGAGCTGCTCGGCGAGGGCTAGCACGGCGATGCCGTCGCCGATCCCGAAGGGATGATTGGCGACGATGACGAGCGGCGCATCCGGCAGGTCGCGCGGCGGCCAGGCGCCCGCCACATCCATCTTCACGCCGATGATCTCGAGCATCTCGCCGAACACGCGCGCGCTGCGTCCGACGATCTCCGCCCGCCAGCGCTCATAGAGCGCAGCATAGTGGTTGCGGCCCGAAAGCCCCTCGATCGATCGGATGAACCACCGCTTCAGCCGCGGATCGTTCTCATTGGCGTAGGACAGTTCCTTGAACCGCACCGGCATCCCCTGCACTTCTCAATTGCGACCTGTCTACGACAGTTTTGTTGCATTCATCTGACAGGTGCAGGGGACGAGAGGCGCATACGCGCCTCTAGGCCGTCAATTCAGGCGGCGGCGCGTGCTGCCGCCTTGCGCTTGACGTCCGGCGGCGTCGCCTCGTCGATCAGCGCCGCCATCGCCTCGTCGAGCGACATCGCCGTCTGGTTCTGCGAACCGAGCCTGCGGATGTTGACGGAGCGCTCCTCCGCCTCCCGCTTGCCGCAGACGATGATGACCGGCACCTTGGTGACCGAATGCTCGCGGACCTTGTAGTTGATCTTCTCGTTGCGAAGATCGGTCTCGACCGTCAGCCCCGCGTCCCGGAGCTTTTCGGCCACTTCGCGGGCATAGTCGTCGGCCTCCGACGTGATCGTCGCCACCACCACCTGCTGCGGCGCGATCCACAGCGGCATGTGGCCGGCGAAGTTCTCGATCAGGATGCCGAGGAAGCGCTCCATCGAGCCGCAGACGGCGCGGTGGATCATCACCGGCTGGCGCTTCTCCGAGGCTTGGTCGATGTAGAAGGCGCCGAAGCGTTCCGGCAGGTTGAAGTCCACCTGCGTGGTGCCGCACTGCCATTCCCGGCCGATCGCGTCCTTCAGCGTATATTCGAACTTCGGCCCGTAGAAGGCGCCCTCGCCCGGCAGGATGCCGGTCTTGATCTTGCCGCCGGACTGCGCCTCGATCTGCTTGAGCACGTCCGTCATCACGCTCTCGGCGCGGTCCCACAGATCGTCCGAACCGACCCGCTTGTCGGGCCGGGTCGAGAGCTTCACGACAACCTCGGTGAAGCCGAAGTCCTCGTAGACCGACAGGATCAGGTCGTTGATGCGCAGGCATTCTGCCGCCATCTGCTCGTCGGTGCAGAAGACGTGCGCATCGTCCTGCGTGAAGCCGCGCACGCGCATCAGCCCGTGCAACGCGCCGGAGGGCTCGTAGCGATGCACGTTGCCAAATTCCGCAAGACGCACAGGCAGTTCGCGGTAGGACTTGAGGCCATGCTTGAAGATTTGAACGTGCCCCGGGCAGTTCATCGGCTTTAGCGCGAACACCCGGTCGTCGTCGGTGTCGTCACCGGCGACCGTCACCTTGAACATGTTGTCACGGTACCAGCCCCAGTGGCCCGAGGTCTCCCACAAGGACTTGTCGAGCACCTGCGGCGCGTTGACTTCCTGGTAGGTATTGGCGAGGCGACGGCGCATGTAGGCCACCAGCGTCTGGAACATCCGCCAACCCTTGCCGTGCCAGAAGACAACGCCCGGCCCTTCCTCCTGGAAATGGAAAAGGTCCATCTCGCGGCCCAGCCGGCGATGGTCGCGCTTCTCGGCCTCGGCGAGGATGTTGAGGTAGGTGTCGAGCTCCTCCTGGGTGTGCCAGGCGGTGCCGTAGATGCGGGTCAGCATCGGATTGTTGCTGTCGCCGCGCCAGTAGGCGCCCGCCACCTTCATCAGCTTGAAGGCAGTGCCGATCTGGCCGGTGGCGGCCATGTGCGGCCCGCGGCAGAGGTCGAACCAGTCGCCCTGGTAGTAGATCTTCAGGTCCTGACCTTCGGGAATAGCGTCGACGAGTTCGACCTTGTAGCTCTCGCCCTTGCCGGCGAAGACCTCGCGCGCCTTCTCGCGCGACCAGACTTCTTTCGTGAAGGGCTTGTTGCGCGCGATGATCTCCTTCATCCGCTTTTCAATCTTCGGCAGATCGTCCGGCGTGAACGGCCAGTCCTCGCCGCTGTCGGGGTGGATGCGCTTGAAGTCGTAGTAGAAGCCGTTCTCGATCACCGGCCCGATGGTCACCTGCGTTCCCGGCCACAGCTCCTGCACGGCTTCAGCCATCACATGGGCGGCGTCGTGGCGGATCAGTTCCAGCGAGCGCGGGTCGTCGCGGGTCACGATCTCGATCCGGCCGTCGGAGACGGGATCGGAGAGATCGCGCAATTCGCCGTCGAGCGCGATCGCAACCGCCTTCTTGGCGAGCGACTTGGAAATCGCCTCGGCGACATCGCGCCCGGTCGAGCCGGCGGCATATTCGCGGACGGAACCATCGGGGAAAGTAAGGGAAACGGCATTCGACATGATGAACTCCTATCCAGTCCCGCCAACGAATGCGGGTGGTATGCGGGGAAAGTGCCCGATGCGGGCGCGTGAGCGGATATAGAGGGAAAGGCTTATGTTGGGAAGGGGCCGGAGATCCTCGACGGTCGCAAACCAGATCTGTCCAACGCGCCGCCTGATCAGATGCAGAAAGGCGTACGTCTCCTGCCGTCTTCTGTGCAGTCCTGCTAAACTATGGCATAACTTGCCGATGGCGATGAATGTCTTGGCGGTCCATCGTGACAAGGGCGGGACGGAACAGGCGGCGGGCGGTTCGCTTGCAAGCGCCTATTCCGTAGCGGTTTTCTGCTGGCTGCTCTCGGCCGGCGTCTATATCGCTGCGAAATGGGTCTCCACCGAGATGCCGCCCTGGGCGCTCTGCTTCTGGCGCGTACTGATCGCCTTTGCAGTCCTGTCGCCGATCGTCCGGCGGCATTTCGGTGACATGGTGGCGCTTGTACGGGCGCGCGCCGTCGAACTGCTCGTCATCGGCGGCATGGGGCTTGCAATCTGCCAGGGCATGATCTTTGTCGGCCTCCAACATGCCGATGCCACCACCGCCGGCATCATCATCGCACTCATCCCGATCATCACCATGATCCTCGCCCGCCTGCTCCTTGCCGAACCGATGGGAAGCTGGCAGGTCGCCGGTTCGATCCTCGCCTTTCTCGGGATTGTGGTCATCATCGTCAAGGGCAGCCCTGCGGCGCTGATGCGCCTCGACTTCAATCCCGGCGAACTGTGGATCGTCGCCGGGGCGTTCTGTTTCAGCCTCTACACCGTCCTGCTTCGCCGCGCGAAATTCGACCTGGATCGCCTTTCGCTTCTGGTCCTCCTACTTGGGGCAGCCGTGCTCACCGCGCTCCCCTTCTACCTTTTCGAACT
The DNA here is from genome assembly GCF_900220975.1 of Rhizobium subbaraonis. Classification (GTDB taxonomy): domain Bacteria; phylum Pseudomonadota; class Alphaproteobacteria; order Rhizobiales; family Rhizobiaceae; genus Mycoplana; species Mycoplana subbaraonis. Next base: position 334,408 of record NZ_OBQD01000005.1, read on the forward strand.
GGCCTCCGACGAGCGCTCGACGCTCAACGGCAGCGGTCTGTTGGCCCTGACCTATGTGGCGCTGCCTGGCGGCGCGCTGATGTACTACCTATTCAACCGAAGCATCGAGGCGCTTGGCGCGGCCCGCGCAGGCGTGTTCCTCTACATCCAGACGATCTTCATCGCCGTGCTTGCCTATCTGATCCTCGGCGAACAGCTTCAGACCTATCATCTCGAGGGCGCAGCCCTCATCATCGCCGGCCTGCTGCTCATCGTCCTGCTCAAGCCGAAGACGGCGACCGAGCCGAAACAGGCCTGACTGCGGACATCCCTGGTGTTCTCTCGCTCGCGTCTTTGGTTGCATTCGGCCTATTGCGGGTATATACCCGAACACATGTCGAGCGACACCTGCCACTGCATCCTGCTGCGCAAAGCCTCCCGCAAGGTCTCGTCCTACTACGACGAGGCCCTGGCACCGCTTGGGGTGAACATCGGCCAGTTCAGCCTGCTCAGGAACATCAACCGCATGGCGCCGGTGTCGCTGACGGAACTCGGCGGTCGGGTCGAACTCGACCGCTCCACCGTCGGCCGCAACGCCAAGGTGCTGGAACGCATGGGGCTGGTGGCGATCGCGACAGGCGAGGACCACCGGGAAGCCATGCTGACGATCACCGAGGCAGGCCATGCCATTCTCAAGACCGGCGCGCCACTCTGGGACGGCGTGCAGGAGGCAATCGAGGCACGGCTCGGGCCGGACAAAACCGAACAGTTGCGGGAGTTGCTCAAGGCGCTCTGATTTTTCTTGAAAACGGGTATATGCCCACAAATACGGGTATCTACCCGGAAGTATTCGATAGGCTGCGGCCGACGGGAAAGGGACTTCGAACATGCTCTCGACACGTATCGCCGGCTGGATGGCCGGCCGGGACCTACACTACGGCTGGGTGGTCGCGGCCACCACCTTCCTGACGATGCTGGCAACCGCCGGCGCCATGGGTTCGGCCGGCGTCATGATCCAGCCGCTGCACCAGGAGTTCGGCTGGGAGATCGCCGACATCTCCTCGGCGATGGCGGTGCGACTGGTGCTGTTCGGGCTGCTCGGCCCCTTCGCCGCCGCCTTCATGAACCACTTCGGCATCCGCCAGGTGGTCGCGACCGCGCTGGCCCTGATCATGTTCGGCATCGCCGCCTCCTTCCTCATGGCCGAGGTCTGGCAGCTTCTGCTCCTGTGGGGCGTGGTGATCGGCGTCGGCACCGGCATGACGGCGCTGGTTCTCGGCGCCACTGTCGCCTCGCGCTGGTTTTCCAAGCGTCGCGGCCTCGTCATTGGCCTCATGACGGCAAGCAACGCCACCGGCCAGCTCATCTTCCTGCCCGTGTTGGCGGCCCTCACCGAGGCCTATGGCTGGCGCACCGCGCTGACGCTCACCGTCGCAGTAATCGCCGTCGCCATGGTCCTCGTGCTGGTCCTGATGCGCGACCATCCCGCCGATGTCGGCCTGCCGGCCTATGGCGATACTACGGTCACGCCGCCGCCGAAGCAGGACCACAAGCTGCTCGCCACGCTCGCCTCACCGCTCTTGACGCTGAAGAGCGTGTCCGCCAATCCTGTGTTCTGGGTCCTGTTCGGCACCTTCTTCGTCTGCGGTCTTTCTACCAACGGCCTGATCCAGACCCACTGGATTTCCATCTGCGGCGATTTTGGCATGGCGGCGGTGACGGCCGCGGGTACGCTGGCGGTGATCGGCATCTTCGACTTCATCGGCACGATCCTCGCCGGCTGGCTCTCCGACCGCTACGACAACCGCTTCCTGCTCTTCTGGTTCTACGGCCTGCGCGGCCTCTCGCTGATCTACCTGTCGATCTCGGGCTTCAGCTTCGTGGAGCTCTCGGTCTTTGCAATCTTCTACGGCCTCGACTGGGTCGCGACCGTGCCGCCGACCGTCAAGCTCGCCGCTGAAAACTTCGGCCGCGAAAAGGCGGGCCTCGTCTTCGGCTGGGTCTTTGCCGGTCACCAGCTCGGCGCGGCAACGGCAGCATTCGGCGCCGGTTACTTCAAGAGCGACTTCGACACCTACATGCCGGCCCTGCAGATCGCCGGCGTCATGTGCCTGCTCGCAGCCGTATCGGTGCTCTTGTTGAGGAGACCGGGCTCGGCCGCCCTCGCCCCGCAGGCGGCGTAAACGCCTCGATGGCGGTTTCCAACTTGGGTCGCAACACAATTGGGGCCCGAAGACCGAACGGTTTCAGGTTGTGTCGCGCTTGTCCCGAGAGGACAGGCGCCACAGCTTCCACGGTGCGCGCCATGCGCCGCGTTCGAGCCGCTCGGGCACGGGATCGAAGCCACTCGTTCCACCGGGTCCGCAGCGCACGACCCGGAACAGCGTCATCCAGCCGCCGGACCACAAGCCGTGGCGGGCGACGGACTCGTAGCCATATTCCGAGCAGGTCGGCAGGTGCCGGCAGGAGTTGCCGATGAAGCCGGAAAGCGTCAGTTGGTACAGGCGGATCAGGCCGAGACCGAAGAGCCGCCCCGGCGTCCGGTCGAACGGGCCCGACCAGTTGCGCGACTTTCGCTGCGCCCGCACTCCGGCTTTGACGGAATCGACCTGCGGCTCGTCGCCCGCCCCTTGGCCTGATGCCGGCGCTATCGATGCCATTTTGCCGGGCGGCGCTTCCCGTTCGATCGAACAGAATACGCACATGATCAGACGGCCTCGGCGGTCGCCCGCTTTGCCTCGACCTGGCCGATCGCGTCGACGACGGCATCGAAGGTCAGCATGGTGGAGGCGTGGCGTGCCTTGTAGTCGCGCACCGGGCGAAGAAACCGCATCTCCTCGAAACGCCCCACCGGCCCATCGCCGTCGGCCTTGAGCATCGCCAGCATGTCCTCGCGCGCCTGCCGTACCTCTGCCGCCGTCGCCCCAATCACATGGCGCGCCATGACGGAAGACGAGGCCTGCCCCAATGCGCAGGCCTTCACCTCATGGGCGAAGTCGCTGACGCGGTCGCCATCCATCTTGAGCCAGATTTTCACGCGAGAGCCGCACAGCTTGGAATGGGCGCTCGCCTCGGCATCCGCGTTGTCGAGCGTTCCGATCCGCGGGATGTTTCCGGCGAATTCGAGAATGCGGCTGTTGTATATGTCGTCCATCGGGAACTTTTCCGACCTGAAGGTAATTTCAGAATTCTGCGCGATAGGGGCAGCATATTCCAGTGTGTCCGCGAAAAAAGCATTCCATGTCGCGCATGGCCCCTTTCGCAGGCAACCAGCGATACTATATGCTATGTCGTGTTGGGGCGACCGTTTTCAATATGCAAGGGTCGCCTGTTGTTTGGGAAACCGTGCCGGAAGATCCATCGTAGAAGTTCCTTCGTACAAGCAATGGATCGGAAAGCCCCGGAGCCCGCCAACGGAACCCAAGCCTGCAGGGTTAGGCGAATGGCCAGTGGCGAGTCCGACATTCGACGAAAGTCAACCTGCAGAAAGGCCATGGGATCATGGACGCCGTAATCAAGAATTTCCCCGTCGGCGAAGAAAACTCGGGCCGCCCGACCCAGAAGGAAGCCGAGGATGCGGTTCGCGTCCTGTTGCGCTGGGCCGGAGACGATCCGTCGCGCGAAGGCCTGCTCGACACCCCTTCGCGCGTCGCCAAGGCCTATAGAGAACTGTTTTCTGGTTATGAACTTGATCCCGAGGACGTCCTTGGCCGCACCTTCGAGGAGGTCGCCGGCTACGACGATATCGTTCTCGTCAAGGACATCCCCTTCTATTCGCATTGCGAACACCACATGGTGCCGATCATCGGTCGCGCCCATGTCGCCTACCTGCCGAACGGCCGCGTACTTGGCCTGTCCAAGATCGCCCGTGTCGTTGAGATCTACGGCCGTCGCCTGCAGACACAGGAGACGATGACCGCACAGATCGCCAGCGCCATCGACGAAACGCTACGCCCGCGTGGCGTCGCGGTGATGATCGAGGCCGAACATATGTGCATGGCGATGCGCGGCATCCAGAAACAGGGCTCGACAACGCTCACCACCACCTTTACCGGTGCCTTCAAGGCCGAGCCTGCCGAGCAGGTTCGCTTCATGACAATGATCCGGGGTCGAGGGTGAGTTCCGCCGGCTCCGCCCTGGAGCCCGACATGGCGATCGAATTTCAGCCACCATCCGAAAACAAGGCCGAACTCGAGGCAGGCGGGGCGTTCACGCCGCGCTTCGACGAAAACGGCCTTCTGACGGCCGTGGTAACCGATGCGCGCGACGGCGAGCTCCTGATGGTAGCCCACATGAATGCGCAGGCCCTGGCGCTGACGATCGAAACGGGTATCGCCCACTACTGGAGCCGCTCGCGCAAGGCGTTGTGGAAGAAGGGCGAGACCTCGGGCAACCTGCAGACCGTCGTCGAACTGAGAACGGACTGCGACCAGGATGCCGTCTGGCTCAAGGTGTCCGTCGCCGGACACGACGCCACCTGCCATACCGGCCGGCGCTCTTGCTTTTACCGCACCGTCAGCCATGCCGGCGAAGCGGCCCAACTGCAGATCACCGACGACGACGTTCATTTCGATCCCGCCACAGTCTATGGCGGCAAGAACGGCTGATGCTTGAGCCCGTTCCCTTTCGGCACGGATTTAACACTTTGGCAACGAAATGAGCGCGTACTGACGGCGGTGGCGCAACCGCGCGCAACATGGTCGAACCGATGCCATTCCGCAGATGCCGAACAGACACGACGATGCCCTCGAGGGCGGCTCTATTTTCCGCCCCGTCGCCCTTCCGCCTCGACTACTCCTTATTGATGAGCCAAAGCCATCGAAACTGGCTTAACGGGGCAACGGATGCAGCCCATGCGCGGGGTGCCAGCGCGCCGTGCATGCGCTATTTTCGGGGCCTGGCGGCGCGGCTTCGGAACCGAATGGGCGAGACTGAAGTTCTTCCGATACCGGAGGCCTGAAATGTTGAACTGGAACTTCAACCGAAGCATGGTGACGACAAACCAGTCGGATCCGGATGGCCCCTCCATGAACCAGTTCCAACCTCCGCGCGATCCGGATAAGACACGCTCCCGCATTGCGCTTGCGCTTGGCGGCGGGGCCGCCCGCGGCTGGGCCCATATCGGCGTGCTGCGCGCCCTGGACGAGGAAGGCGTCGAGGTCAGCATGATTGCGGGGACGTCTATCGGCGCTCTGGTCGGCGGCTGCTATCTCGCCGGCAAGCTGGACGAGTTGGAAAGCTTTGCCCGCTCGCTGACAATGCGCAGGATCGCAAGCCTTCTCGACTTCACCATTCGCGGAAGCGGGCTGTTCGGCGGCATGCGGCTGACGCGCCGCATGCAGGAGCATCTGGAGCACCATTCGATCGAGGAACTCGACCGTCCCTTCGTCGCAGTCTCGACGGAGATCAACACCGGCCACGAGGTGTGGATCACGAGCGGTTCGCTGATCACCGCAATCCGCGCCTCCTACGCGCTGCCGGGCATCTTCGAGCCGATCAAGTGCAACGGCCGCACACTGGTGGACGGTGCGCTCGTGAACCCCGTCCCTGTTTCCGTGTGCCGTGCGCACGAGGAGCCGCTGGTGGTCGCCGTGAACCTCAACTACGACCTCTATGGCCGCTCCGCCGTGATCAAGCACACCGCATCCGTCCAGCAGATCGACAGCCCGCCCCGGCAGGAGACCAGCGAATCGCGGCTGGGATTGACCGGCGTCATGGTGCAGTCGTTCAACATCATCCAGGACCGAATTGCGCGCGCGCGTCTGGCAGGGGATCCACCGGACCTCGCGCTACACCCGCGCCTCAGCGACATCGGCCTGTCGGAGTTCCACCGCGCCGGCGAAGCGATCGACCGGGGTTATCTGGAAGCCAAGGCGAAGATTTCCGAGATCAGGCGAATGCAGGAGTCCTGCTACGATAGCAGGCGCAACGTCGTTCCGTCGGCGATGCCGCAGCATAGCCGGAAAAGCTGAAGCTCGCGAACACCGGCCGCCCAATCAATCGACTGGGATCCGCCTTCGCACAAAGATTGCCGCTAGGATGATACCGCAAGGACGGGGCACACGCCGAGCGCGCGCCCCGCGCAAGGATGGCTCAGCCGGAAATATAGGCCTTGATTTCGGCGGCCTCCCGCTCGATCGAGCGGATATGCGCCTTCACCACGTCGCCGATCGAGATGATGCCGACAAGGCGACCGTCCTTTTCGACCGGGATATGGCGCGCGCGAAGCGTGCTCATCATTTCCATCACTTCTTCGACGCTGGCGCTTTCGCCGCACCGATGGACGTTGCCCCACATGATGGAGGAAATCGGCTTGTCGAGACAATCCGCACCGCTCTTCGCAATTGCGCAGACGATGTCGCGTTCCGTCAGGATGCCGGAGATCCTGTCGTTGCGATCGACGATGACGATCGCGCCGATACGATTGTCGCGAAGATAGACTGCAGCTTGACGAACCGTGATCTGCGGACCGCCCGTAACGACGTTGCGGCCCTTTTCGTCAAGAATGGACTTTACATACATGCATTCCTCCCGTTGCAACATGACGCAGAGAGGCGTTAGCCCGACAGGGCTTACCGCCCACAGGCGGCACTACCCTCCAGTAGTCCCGCTCAGTTTCCGGCGTGCATGCGCGAACCGGAACACCGCGATCGTGCGCCACGAATGGAGCGAAAGCAAGTCCACACAAAGATTAGGCTTAATCGGCGGCGCGCCCCTACGCGGGTCCGGCGGGCAATCTGTCAAACAGCGGGAAGAAGAAGAAACCGAAGAGAAAACCGCCAATATGCGCCTCCCACGCGATCGAAGCCCCGTCTCCGCCCGCAAACATCTGGCCGAACCCGATAGCGAAATTGGTGAGGAACCAGATCGCCGAAAAGACGAGGACGGAACGGTTGGACAAGGCCTCGCGGATGGTCAGCCGCCTGTTGAGATGCGCGAACTGCCGACTGATTCGCCCGCTGGGCGAGAACACGAACCGCGCCGCTGCCCCCATCAGCCCGGACACCACGCCCGATGCACCGATGACGACGACCATTTCCCCCCAGTGGAAGAGGCTGTGCAGCGCGACGGACGCTGCCGACGAAAGGCACCAGAAAAGCACGAATCGGGCAGTCCCGATGCGACGGACGACCGGCGCGCCGAACGCCACCATCCAGAAGCTGTTGAAGATCAGGTGCTCCCAGCTTCCGTGCAGGAACGAGTAGGTCACGGGCGTCCAGACCCATGCAAGGCTCTCGGCCATGAACTGCGGCAGGTAACGGGCCGAGATGAAGGCGAATTCCAGCAGAACCGAGTCATCCTGCTGCGACGAAAGCAGATAGGTGCGCACGACATGGATCAACGTCAGCAGCGCCAGCGCGGTGACGAGGCTCCCTGGCAGGTTGAAAGCCGGCTCCCGTTTCCTGGGGTTCAGCGAAACCTCGCTCATGCTGTCGCCTGCGTTACTCATACCACCCGCCGCAAATGAACAAACCTGCGTGCTTATACAGATAAAATAAGGGCCGTACAGCTTTCGCCATACGGCCCCGAGCCCCCAAACCCCGGCCCTGAAGTGTGTGCTGAAGGTCGCCCTTCATGACGTGATGGACTTTGTGTGCCATGGCCGGACGCGGCGCACAATCGAAACCAATGGTTAACCTTAATGTCCGCGTTGGCACGATCTTCGCTTGGAAATGAGGAACCGGCAGCAAGCGGCGCATGACGTGCCGTTTCGCTACAGCACCCATGAGAATGCAATGCAGACGACGACAGCCAGAGCGATCTACGAATACTGGACCCGGGTAAAGGGAGGCCGCGATGTGCCGAATCGGCGCGACATCGATCCGGCCGAACTGCGCAATCACCTCCCCGATCTTTTCATACTCGAGCAGTCTGCCGGCACGGCGGCCACGTTCCGCCTTGCCGGGACGCGTCTTTGCACCCTGTTCGGTCGCGAGATGCGCGGCGCCGATTTCCGGGAGATGTTCGCCGTGAACATGCAGGCGCGGGCGTCGCGCGCCTGCGCGACCGTACTGGCCCGCCGGGAGCCTGCGACGCTTCAAGCCAGCGCCTACGGAACGTCCCTCGAAGCCGTCCCGGTTGAGATCCTGCTCTTGCCGATGACGTCGCACACCTCGCGCGCCGATCGCATCTTCGGCGCCGTGGTGCCGCTTCGTTCCGTGCACCATTTCGACGTACCGTTTCGCTACATGACGCTCGAAAGTGCAGAGATGATTCACGAACAGGAAACAGCGCTCCCCGCTGCCGAACCCGCCCCGTCCCCATCCTTGATCGCGGTCAGCCGCAGCGATATCGGCAGCACGATGCGCCGCATATTCCATCTGCGCGTCTTCGACGGCGGCAGATAGGCCGTCCACCTGCCACAATTACTAACAGTCGCAACAGATGAAAACGAACTATTAACCGCGACCGGTTAGAAGTTGGAAAGAGATTTCTTTCAGGCGCCGCCCGTCCATGTATTCGTTTCAGCAATCGTCGACCACGGTTCACAGGCCGCAGCCGGAGCAGCGAAGCTTCCAGCGCGTGTCGGTCAATCTTGCCGGCCGCCTCATGCTGCCGAGCCACGACGAATACGATTGCACCGTGATCGACATGTCGCCGGGCGAAGTGTTCTTCACCTGCCATGCTCAGCCACACCCCGGCGAACGTATCATCGCCTATATCGATCACCTCGGTCGCATCGAGGGCACGGTGGCCAAAGTCACCGACGACGGCTTCGTAATACTCGTCAACGCCACCGACCGGAAGCGCGAGAAGCTCGCAGCCCAACTCACCTGGATCGCCAACCGTCACGAACTCGGGCTTCCGGAAGACCGCCAGCACGACCGGCTTACGCCGCGCAACGGCCGCACCGAGCTCGCACTCAACGACGGCCGACACTACCCCTGCCGCATCATCGACCTCTCGCTCTCCGGCGCCGCGATCGATATCGAGGTCCGCCCGGCCATCGGCACGCCGGTGCAGCTCGGCAACATGCGCGGACGCGTCGTCCGCCATTTCCAGGAAGGCGTGGCGATCGAGTTCTCCAGCGTCCAGTCCAGGGAAGCACTGACGCAATTCCTCTGAAGCGCAGAGCCAAAGACTACGCCCGGAAAAGGCTGCGGGCCGTCAGTCGCCCCAACAAAAAAATCGGCTGCTTTTTTCCTCGCATCAATCGGAATCTACCGGAACGATCGCCGTAGCGCGCCGCCAGGCCGCCGTCGAAGCCCCCGCTTCCGCCACCAGCCGCACGCGGACCAACCGCCGGTCGCGGCCAGATCCCTTCCTCCCGGACGTTAAAAATAAAAACAGATTCAGCGTCTTAACGACGACGCCGCAGCAAGTGCCCGTCGCTTTTGACGGCCACGAATTGCTACAATTTTAGTAAAAAGTCGCTCAAATACATGTCAAATTAAGTTCTATTTTTATTCTTATGCAGCGAAATTTTGAACTTAATTATACTTCGCAACTTCGCGCAGGATAAAAATATTCCTGTCATTGTCACCTCACAAACGGGGACATGACAATGAAAAACAAAATCGCTTGGACAGGGACACTCGCCGTTCTGCTCGCATTCGCCTTCAACGCACAGGCCGGCGCATTTCAATCGAGCATGACAGTCACCGGCCCGACCAACCAGCCGATCGGCCACTACGATTTCTGCAAGCAGTATGCCGACGAGTGCAGGGCGACCCCGGTCGCAGCCCCGATGGTGCTGACGGAAGACAGCTGGCGTCAGATCCTGCAGGTCAATTTCGAGGTCAACAGCGCCGTCCAGCCGCTGACGGACATGGAGATCTACGGCGTCGAGGAACGCTGGGCATACCCGGAAACCGTCGGCGACTGCGAGGACTATGTCCTGCTGAAGCGCAAGAAGCTGATCGAGGCCGGCATCGCGCAGTCCAACCTTCTCATCACCGTTGTGCTACAACCCAACGGCGATGGCCATGCCGTGCTCACCGTTCGCACCGATCGCGGCGACCTCGTACTCGACAACATGCGTGACAAGGTGCTGGTCTGGTCGGAAACCGAGTACCGCTTCCTCAAACGCCAGTCCGAAAAGAACGCCGGCAAGTGGGTGAAGCTTGAAGACGGCCGCGCGACCGTCGCAGTCGGCAGCGTCAGGAAATAGCAAGTCGCATCACCGATGCAGGCCGAGCCTGGCCGGCCTGCACACCTACCTCTCAGGGCCCGGTCATTCATCCCCGTCCCGACCCAAGGCCCTCTGCGGCCGGCTTCTGTCCCTGAGCCGGCCGCATTTTTATGCGCCCTGGGGTTGCGCCATTAACGCAAGATTAACCATGGTCGAATGAGGCTACTGGCATCGCGAGCAAGCCCCGCGCCGGTTCCGTGCCGTAGCGTGTCACTTGGCGCCAACGTTATCGGACACGCAAAGCTCGCCATGCACGCCAAGGGTCAAAGGGACGACATCCACGAGGAGCATCTCTTCTCGGCGCGGTTCATAAAGCGTCTCTGCGTCGGCATCGCCGTTCTCGCCGGCCTGACGGGCGCTCTCAGCTATGCCGGGCGGGAATTGGGCGACAGGATCGCACTCGCCGGCCACACCGAAGACCGCACGCCCCTGAACATCCTGATCGGCGAAGACCACCTGCGGCTGCCGTCCAACGCCATCCGCTTCCAGGACCAGCGCCAGACCGGGCGCACCGACCGGCTCGACGTCTACCTCACCTGGCCCGAGATGGAAGGCTACACCAGCGAGAACCGAGACCGCTTCAACGATATCAGGCAGCCGGAAAACCTGATTTTCCTGCAGTTTTCGCAAAGCACCATGTCGCGCGACATGTCCGGGCGGGTCGAGCCGATCTACTCCCACCTCTTCGAGGGCGCGCCCGAAAGCGGTCCGGCCGGCCTCACCATGCGACATCTGAAGGAAGGCTCCGGCTATGCCGGCGAGACCCTCCTCACCGGAACCATGCCGGACGGGTCGATCTATGCTGTCCGCTGCATCCTTCCCGCGCGGGGGCAACCGTCCACCAGCGCCGACTGCCAGCGAGATATCCACACCGGTGACGATCTGTCGCTGCTCTTTCGCTTTTCGAGCAGACTTTTGCCGCAGTGGCAGGAGATGGAGACGGCGGTCCGCACCTATGCCCGCCAGCACCTCGTCCAAGTGGCACCGCCCACACGGACGCCCGATAAAAACACGCCGGAATGATCAAGGAATGATTCATCATAAACCGATTGGTAACCCTGCGCCGCTAACCTCACTCAGATCGTCGTTCAGGTTCGCCTCAGAACGAAACAACAATCCGAAGACTTGAAGAGTAACAGCGTGTTCCGTTCCGTTTTCTCCGCCATCATCTCGCACGCGATCGGCCTGGCAGGCAAAACATCCAGGCGGCTGGTTTTCGCCGGGGCCGTAACGGTCGCAGCGGCAGGCCTTGCGCATGCCAATCCGAAGTATTCCGGAATCGTCATCGACGCGAAGACGGGCAAGGTGCTGTACAGCCAGGATGCAGACGACCTGCGTTACCCCGCGTCGCTGACCAAGATGATGACCATTTACCTGACCTTTGAAGCGCTAGAGTCGGGCAAGATCACCAAAGACACGCTCGTTCCCGTATCCAAGCACGCAGCCAGCGAGCCGCCGTCCAAGCTCGGCGTCCGTCCCGGCAGCAAGCTTACCGTCGAGCAGGCGATCCAGGCGCTCGTCACCCGCTCTGCAAATGACGTGGCGACGGCGCTTGGCGAGTTTCTCGGCGGCTCCGAGGATCGTTTCAGCCGGATCATGACGCAGAAAGCCCGCGCGTTGGGCATGACGCGCACCGTATACCGCAACGCGCACGGCCTGCCGAACACGGCACAGGTCACCACCGCCCGGGACCAGGCCCGGCTGGGTCTCGCACTGCGCCAGCACTTCCCGCAGTACTACGGTTATTTCAACACCCGCAGCTTCCGTTACGGCAAGCAGACGATCGGCAACCATAACCGCCTTCTCGGTGTGGTTCGCGGCGTGGACGGCATCAAGACAGGCTACACCCGCGCTTCCGGCTTCAATCTCGTCACCTCTGCCCAGGCGGACGGTCGCAGCGTCGTCGGCGTCGTCATCGGCGGCCGGTCGGGCGCCTCGCGTGACCAGCAGATGAAGAAACTGATCGCCGCCTATATGCCCAAGGCCTCGCGTCGTGGCGGCGGCAACTTCATCGCGGCGACCGAATCCGCGCCGACGCTCACTGCTTCGGCCGCGTCGAACGCCGTATCGGCCAATGTGGCCTCTGCCGGCGCGTCGGCAGCATTCGAACTTCCCACGAGCGGCCCCGTTCCCGCATATCGCTACGAAGAGGCGCGCATCCAGACCGCCTACGCCGCGACCTCCGGCTCCTCCCAGGTCGTCGGCAAGGACGCACTGGCTGCGACGCTTCGCATCCAGCGCAGCGCCGAACCCGCAGCAGCCGAATCTGAAATCGAGCAGGGCGACGCGAGCGCCTCGGTCGATGCTCTTACGACCTCCTCCACCGCCGCCGCATCGCCGAAGTCGATCCCGGCGGGCTGGGTGATCCAGATCGGTGCGACGCCGGACCGTAGCCAGGCACAGGCTCTGCTCGACAGCGCCAAGGACCGTGGCGGGAAGGCTCTCGCCGGCGCGCAGCCCTTCACCGTTGCCGTCGGCTCCGGTTCGAACCAGCTCTACCGCGCCCGCTTTGCCGGCTTTGCCGGACAGGACAATGCCGTCAACGCCTGCAAGGTGCTGAAGAAGAAGGGCATCGCCTGCTGGGCGAGCCAGCAGTAAGAAATCAGGCTGCGCGAGGGATCCGACTTGATCGCGCGCAGCCACGGAACTCGCCTTGATCGTCAATGCTGCCGGATGGGTTTGATTTCCGGCGAAGACGGCAGGGCGGATGGGGCCGGAACCGGCCATCCATCGACCTCGATTAGGTATTGCGTACGAGGGATATCATGGCGATGAACGAGAATATGAACGGTACCCTGTCAGGCACGAAGCGCAATCACCGGAGCGGTCTTCATCCGCTCCACGAAGCTGCGCTCCGGATCGCCGATATCGGCCTCAACCGCTCGCGCGCAAGGACGAAGGATCTGGTCGGCATGCTGCTCGCGCACGGCGCGCGCGCATGGCGGACCGGTCAGCCCGAGGTGGGCATCCACCTCCATGTCGGCCGCGACGGCCGCCGCCACCCAATCCGGATGCGGATACGCTGATTTCAGCCTTTCACGCTGCCGGCGCGTGCAGTGGACCTCGCCCCTCTTTTGCCGCAGCATTCGCTGTAACGCTTGCCGGAACCACATGGACAGGGATCGCCGCTGCGGCGCTGCAACTTCCCGATCAGCGGCAACAGCAGCGCATGCGGAATGGCTGAAGCGGTAAATGCCGCCAGCTTGGCCGATATTCCGGGCACGACAAGCCTTCGACCCGACCTGAAGCCGCGCCATGCGCGCTCGGCCACATAGTCCGCATCGAGACGTGGCAGCACCTTGAACAGCATCGACCTCCCGGCACCCGAACGCTGCAAGAATTCGGTGGCGACGGGACCGGGCGCCGCACAGGTGACCGTGACGCCGGTCGCGCGAACTTCTTCGTGCAGTGCCTCCGAAAACGACCGGACAAAGCCTTTGGTGGCATAGTACATCGCCATGCCGGGTCCGGGCGTGAAGCTGGCGATCGAGCCCAGATTGAGCACCCCACCCCTTCTGCGCGCGCACATCGCCGGCAGAAAATGCAGGGTCATGTCGGCAAGTGCGCGGATATTGATATCGATCATGCCGATCTGCTCGTCCGCCGGCAATAGCGTCGCCGCACCGCGCAGACCATACCCGGCACTGTTGACGAGCACGTCGCAGTAGAGACCCACGCTTTCCAGATGGGCTTGCAGCCGCTTCGGCGCATCGACGGTAAAAAGATCGAGTTCGAGGACGAACGGTTCGCCGCCCGCAGCGCGGACGTCGCCGGCGACTTCTGCGAGCGCGTCAGCCGCACGCGCGACAAGCACCACCGGGCAGCGCTCGTTTGCGGCCACCTTGGCTATGGCACGGCCGATCCCACGCGACGCGCCAACCACGACGACGGCCGGCCTCGGCGATGCCTCCCCGTTCATCCTGCCGTCCTTATCGCGGCTGCGTCGCGCGACGGCGCGTCGCCGGACATGGCGTCCACTTCCGCCGCAACAGCGCCGTTCAATATCGCTTCGAAACGCTCCAGCGCACGGGCGACGTTCGCACCGTCCATCACCCGGTGATCGTATAGAATGCGCACGGTGACCGTGCCGTCCTCGGCGATCGGGCCGTAGTTCAACAGCGTCGTCAATGGTGTCAAAGGATTGAGCGATTCGGCGCCAAGCCCCGAATAGACCGAGAATTGGAAAGTCCCGAAGTGGCGTGCGCGGCGTCGAGCGATGTTGAGGCCGAGCCACATGATGGCCCAGCGCATCACCCCCGGCAGGCGGGCGAATTTCAGTGCGCGCCGGAATTCTTTGATCGTGGCGATCGGACGCGTTCTGGCCGTCTCGATCAACGCCTGCAGTTCGGAAATGGTGCGACGCTCAGGCCCCTTGATGGTTCCCAGCAGCACGATGCGCTCACCATCAAGCTCGCGCTCATGGGCGACCGACGCGATGCTCAGCGGATACTCGTAGAAGTGCGGCCAGGGTAGTTTGACATAGGCGCGCCGGAGTTCGGGCACCTCTTGCGACAGCAATCCGTAGCCCTTGAGGAAAAGGACTGTCCACGACGGCCGGATGGGCTGCTGCGCCCGTGCCTGCAGAAGCGTGGCAAGGGTCATCTGCCGTTGCACCGTCACGCGCGGGATGCCGATCGAAAACCGCATGAGATCTCCGACAAGCCTTCGTGGCGCCGAAATCTTCAGGGCCCTTCCTCGCAATTCTGCCTCCCTCTTTCGCAAATGCCAGCGAGACGACTAGTAGATATATGGAATGATCCGTTTGGTCCTGTCCATGTACTGCCGGTATTCTTCGCCGAACGTATCGGTCATCATCCGCTCTTCCTTGTCCACCCGCAGGAAGAAGAGTGTCGCGAAACCGGCAAGACCGGCAAGGCCGACGATCCAGTTTGCAAGCAGCAAGGCTTGCCCCAGCGCCAGCATGAAGAACGACGTGTACATGGGATGGCGGATCAGCGAATAAGGTCCGCCGCTGATAAGCTTGTGCTTCTCACGGATCTCGAGCGAGATCGACCAGTTCTTTCCAAGCTCCTTGTGGGTTCTGCGGAACAACCACACGCCGGCGAAGAACAGGAATGCCCCAAGCGCAACGCCCCAGGCGCTCGCTGCATGGTCGCCGGCTTTCGGAAAGCCTGTTGCGACATAGATGCCGGGAACAACCGCCATGCCGGCGAGCGCTGCGCCCAGGCCGATCCGGTCGGTCAGCGACCGCCGATTGACCACGACGCGTGTACGCCGCGCCCGGCGTTCGAAGGGGAACCGGATGACGTACCAAGCGACGATCCCCAGAACCCAGAGGATCTGGCCTGCATTTTCCACTGACATGTTCATGGGCGTCACTCTAGCCTTACGGCCATCCCCTGCGCCAGCCGTGCGGCCTTGCCGACACCGTCATCCACCGTTCATCTCGCGAAGCTTGGTGATGAACTGCTGCGGACGCAGCCATATTGCCGGCGTCTTGTAGCCCATAGATCTCGCGATCTCCGCGACGAAGGCATTGCAGTTGTAGACCGAGGCCTGCCAGACACGTGAACGGGCCTTGAGATCGCGTATGAATGCCACAGTCTTGCGGTACTCGGCTTCCGTCAGCAGGACGCGCCAGCTTGCGGAACGATATTCCTCCTCGAGATCACCGTCGCTCGCTCCCGTCTCCGCCGGAACCGGAACGAAGTGCCCGAGCACATAGGGTGCAGGATCGTTCGTGGCGGGTGCAAGACCGGCCACCTCCTGGGTGGCAGGGCGGCCGGATTTGTCGAGCCGTCCGAAGATGACGTAGGTATGACCATAGCTCAGGGCGTAACGCGACCGAAACTCGATGTAGTAGCGGGCGTCCTTGCGCACTGCCTTGCCGTCTGCGCCGGCATAGCCGCGATAGTCGGAAACATAGCGGGGCAGCGGCGGCTTGTCCTCGGATTGGCAGGACGTTATCGCAAGGGATAGAAGGATCAAAAGCGAAACGCGGCTCTTGCCCAACGACATGGACACGCTCCATTTCACGCTACGAATGCAGTAGCTCATGTCTGCTATGAAAGGTCTTCCGGTCGAGGGTCCGCCTGAAAACCGGAAGAGCGTTTCGGCCGGGGAAGCGCGCTACCGCGCCTCCCCGGGCCAAGTTCAGGCATGTCACTTATAGACCGGTGCCGGCTGTTCGACCGGAGGCGGAGCCTTGCCCTTCCCCTTGCCGACGGTGTCGCAAGCGGTAAGGCCGGCCACGGAAATCACTGCTACTGCCAGGATCAAAAGTCTGCTCATCAAGATGTCCTCTCCTTCACACGGAATAGGTTATCGAAGGCAACGACTCTAGTAATAGCCGCAAATGCCGATAACGCCTAGTGCGCAAGCACGACAAAGTTAACGCATGCGAAGTGCGCTCAAGATCAGTTTTTTCAACGGCTTGTAGCAATTGCGTGAAGACGGGTTCCCGATCGTGCCATTGGCGCTGGACAATACTTCCTTCGAACGAGGAGGTGCGGCGACGAATCGATTTTTGTCCGAAAGCGGTGCTGCAACGCATGGTCTTCGCAACCCGGGGGGTGCGCGAAATACCCGCCCCTACCCGCTCATATGATGACCACCCGAGTCCCGACCGGGGTGCGGTTGTAGAGGTCGACGATGTCGTCGTTCGTCAGGCGCACGCAACCGTTCGAAACCGCTTGGCCGATGGACCACGGCTCGTTGGTTCCGTGAAGCCGGAACAACGTGTCCTGGCCGCCCTGGTAGAGGTAGAGCGCTCTTGCGCCCAGGGGATTGTTCGGTCCACCCTCGACCCCGCCGGCATACTGCGCAAGACGCGGCTTGCGGCTGATCATCGAGGCGGTCGGCGTCCAGGACGGCCATTCCGCCTTCCGACCAACCGTCGCCTCGCCCTTGAACGTAAGGCCTTCCTCACCGACAGCCACGCCGTATCGCGTCGCCAATCCGCCGCCCTCGACAAGGTAGAGGTAACGCTCCCGTGTATTCACGACGATGGTTCCGGGCGCCTCGTATCCGGCATACTGCACGGTCTTGCGCCTGTAGCGGCGATCGACACGGTAGTTTTCGTAATTGCTTCTGGAATACCAGTAGGTTGTGCGGCACCCGGAAGCTCCGGAAACCAGCAGGCTGAGGCTAGCGAGCATCAGGGCTCGGCGGCTTTTGGCGAAGTCTCTGTCCATTGGCACCTGTCAGTGATCTGACGAACCCTCACCGCTAGACTTACCATTGCCGCGCCGTTTGGCCAAGCCTCCCCTCTGGTGGACGGCCAGTGGAGGCCCTACCCGGCAGCCGAATACAGAAGCCTGCGTGCCCTTCCGCTTGTACGGAAAGGACTTGCGTCCTCCGCCCGCGTCTGTTCGACTGGTCGACACTCGTGATTTGGGAAGGACACGATGGCATCGAGTTTTGCAGGAAAAGTGGCGATCGTAACGGGCGGCGGCTCGGGCATAGGGGCGGCAATCTGTCTCCGCCTGGCCCGGGATGGTGCCGAAGTTATCATCGCCGATATCGACCGCGCAGGCGCAGAGAAGCTGGCGGCCGACGTTGGCGCGAATGGCGGGAGGGCGCATGCGGTCTCAACCGACGTCACGGATCCGGAGGCGGCCCGCAAGCTCGTCGATTTTGCGGTCGAGACATGCGGCGGGTTGCACCTTGCCGTCAACAATGCCGGCACCCACGGTGCGCTGGCCATGACGGCGGACTACCCTCTCGACAACTGGCGCAAGCTGATCGACGTCAACCTGAACGGCGTCTTCCACTGCTTGAAATACGAGATCGCCGCGATGCTGGCTTCCGGCGGCGGCGCGATCGTCAACATGGCATCCGTGCTGGGCACGGTCGGCCTGCCGGCGACCGCGGCCTATACCGCAGCCAAGCACGCCGTCGTCGGCCTGACAAAGGTGGCGGCGATCGAATATGCAAGGCACGGCGTGCGCATCAATTCTGTAGCACCCGGATGGATCGAGACGCCGCTTCTGTCAGAGCATTCCCGGATCGCAAGCAACCGCCGCATGGAGGCCCTGCAGCCTATGGGGCGTCGCGGCACGCCGGATGAAGTGGCAGCCCTCGTCGCTTTCCTGCTGTCCGACGAAGCAAGCTTCGTCACAGGCAGCTGTCATGTGGTCGACGGCGCGTACACGGCCCACTGATCGGGTAACCGGTCGCAGCCGCGTCAGAGCAATCCGAGTTCGGCCAGTTCGCGCCGCAGCTCCATCGGCAAATCGGCGCCATCGGCCCCAAGGCTCATCAGGTCGCGCGGCGCGTCCTCGCCCGTGAGATAGCGCCATCCCTGGAAGGCGCGCTTCGGCTGGGGTTCGGTTTCGATGACTTCGGGGCCGAGCACGAGTTCGCACCGGGTGATCCCGTCTACGTCCTTGAACGTCTTCAGATCCAGCAACGGCTGCCGTGCCTGCACCTGTCCCTTGATCACCCAGTAGAGCGAACCGCCGTCAAGCAGCTCCTCCGCCCGCTTCGGGATCATGCGCGTCGTATGAGACGAGCTTGGTTCGAGACCGGCGGCGATCGCCACGAGCGCGCGCCGCGATACCCAATCACGCAGATCCTCGATCGAATCCGCTCCGACGCAAAGTTTGATGAGATGAAGGGCCATGGCTCCTTGAACGCCTTTCCGCCCCTCCAGTCAAGCAGCCAAGCCCTGCCGGGCACCCCGACCCGGAGGCGCGCCGGCAACATCAACATTCGACGACGTTGACCGCGAGGCCGCCTGTCGAAGTCTCCTTGTATTTTTCGTTCATGTCGACGCCAGTCTGCCGCATCGTTTCGATGCAGGCGTCGAGCGGCACGAAATGGGTACCGTCCCCCTTGATCGCAAGCGACGCCGCCGTAACCGCCTTGACCGCGCCAAGCGCGTTGCGCTCGATGCAGGGAACCTGCACGAGACCGGCGACCGGGTCGCAGGTCATGCCAAGATGATGCTCGAGCGCGATTTCGGCGGCATTCTCGATCTGCTCCGGGCTACCGCCCATCACGGCTGCAAGCCCTGCCGCCGCCATTGCAGATGCCGAGCCGACCTCGCCCTGACAGCCGACCTCGGCGCCGGAGATGGAGGCATTGTGCTTGATGATTCCACCCACCGCAGCAGCAGTGAGCAGATAGTCGCGAATGCCCTCGGCGTCGGCATCCTCATGGAAATGCAGATAATAGCGGATCGTCGCCGGAACGACGCCTGCCGCGCCGTTGGTCGGCGAGGTCACCACCCGCCCGCCGGCGGCGTTCTCCTCGTTGACGGCCATGGCGTACACGCTGAGCCAGTCGTTTGCGAGCAGCGGATTGGCCTTGTTCGAACGCCATTCCGCCTGAAGCTTGTCGTGGATCATCCGGGCGCGGCGCTTCACCTTGAGCCCACCGGGCATGATGCCCTCGCCCTGCAGGCCGCGGTCGATGCAGCCCTTCATCGCCGCCCAGATGCGGTCGAGCCCGGCATCGAGTTCCTCGCGCGACATCGCGGTCTCTTCGTTCGCGCGCTTCATCTGCGCGATCGTCATGCCGGAGCGCTGCGCCATCTCCAGCATTTCCCTCGCGGTGGCGAACGGGAACGGCACCTTGCGCTCGCTGGCCTGTGCCTTCGTCGCCCGCATCGCCTCGAGTTCCGTATCGGTGACGACGAAACCGCCACCGACGGAATAGTAGATCCGCTTCAAAAGCAGCCGGCCGTCGCGATCATGGGCCGAGAACGTCATGCCGTTGGCGTGCCCCGGCAACGGCGTCTTCTTGTCGAAGACAAGGTCGGTCTTCGGCTGGAAGGCGTAGGACGGGTGGCCGGGCGGCGTGATGCGGCCGGTCCGTTCCACCTCCGCCACGATTTCGTCCATGCGATCCGGATCCACGATGTCGGGCCTTTCGCCCATCAGTCCCAGGATGACCGCGCGGTCGGAGCCATGACCGACCCCGGTATAGGCGAGAGAGCCGTGCAGGCTCATCCTGATGGCGGCAACAGCCGCTCCCGCCGGACGCGGCCAGTCGGGCGACAGGATCAGGTCGAGAAAGCGGTTCGCCGCCGACATGGGTCCCATGGTGTGGGAACTCGAGGGGCCGATACCGATCTTGAAGACGTCGAAGACCGAGAGAAACATGCGCTGGACCTGCCAATACCTGCACCCGCGTGGAGATGCGACCTCGTCACCGAAACGCCCGCCAGATGACTGGCCTCGTGTGCGGCAACATATGGAACATGTGGTGAAAGCTACGTCATACCGCAAGGCGCATACGGCGGCGGCCCGACATCCTGTTCTGCGCCTGCGACATCGCGCTTGCGTAGAAGAAGCCCAAAACAAAAACGGCGCACCTGAAGCGGCGCGCCGTTTTTGCTAGTCACGAGATCTTGGTCTCATGCGCCCCCGAAAAGATAGACCAGGGCAAAAAAGCCTGCAAATGCGATGACCATGCGGCATGTGAGGCCCCAGCAGGCCTTCTGAGCGGTACTTTCCATGATTTCCCCAAGAGAAAAACGATCGTCGCCGGCAAAAAAAATCCGCCCGCGCCGGCCCTCTTTAGTGAAGAAATGATGAAGGAGCAACAGCAAAGATGGCGAAAGCGTGGCACCAGCATCGACGGCCGCGCCGCGTCCGGAGATCTGAGCAAGGGATATCAACATGTTAGCGCGCGCGGTATGCGTCAGGCGCTTACCTGCCCGCCACACAAATGCCGGCAGTCTAAACGGCAGATGACAAGCCGGGTTGACGCGGCGGCGGTTTCCAAAATGCGCAATCCGTGGCAAATCACGAATCCATGTCCATCATCGATCCGATCGCCTTCGTCGTCTTCATCCTGTTGTGGCTGGGCTACGCCTGGATCACCGACAAACGGCGTTTTCTGAACCGGGTGAGCCTGACGCGCGCGATGAATGCGCAGCGTGCGGCCTGGATCCGCAATGCCATGCGCCGTGACCTACGCATGATCGATACGCAGATCATGTCCGGACTGCAGAACGGCACCGCCTTCTTCGCCTCCACTTCGATCCTCGCGCTCGGCGGCTGCTTTGCGCTTCTCGGCGCGACGGAAAAGGTCTTCATGATCTTCGGTGATCTGCCGCTGGTGTTCCAGGCCGGACGCGCCGGTTTTGAATTGAAGGTCGGCGGCCTGGCCGGCATCTTCGGCTACGCCTTCTTCAAGTTCGGCTGGTCCTACCGGCTTTTCAATTACTGCACCATTCTGCTCGGCGCCGTTCCCATGGCCGGCGACGTCCACAAGGACCCCGCCGCCGCCGATCTGGCCGCCGACAAGGTCATCCGCATGAACATCCTGGCCGCCAAGCACTTCAACGCCGGCCTGCGGGCAATCTTCCTGTCGATCGGATATCTCGGCTGGTTCGTCAGCCCCTACCTGTTCATGCTGACGACATGCTTCATCACCATCGTGCTGATACGCCGCCAGTTCTATTCGGAGGCGCGGCTGACGGTACTGGAAACCACCGAGTAGTTCGAGCACTTCCCATCCGCCGAAAGTGGGGACGCTCGGCCAGCCAGAATTGCGAAGTACCGCACCATGACCCAGGAATTCTCAGACAAGGCGGCCGCATCAGCGGAGCGTACTGCGCCGGCAAAGCAGCGGCTGGCATGGCTCGATGCGGCCCGCGGCGTGGCGCTGCTTGCCATGGCGATCTATCATTTCACCTGGGATCTCGACTATTTCGGCTATATTGCTCCGGGCACGGCCGCCACCGGCGGCTGGCGAATCTTTGCCCGGCTGATCGCCGGCAGCTTCATCTTCCTCGCCGGCTTCAGCCTCGTACTCGGGCATCGCAATGCCATCCGCTGGCGCCCGTTCTGGAACCGGTTCGGCCGCATCGCCGCCGCGGCATTGCTGATCACGACAGCGACCTATCTCATCTTCCCGAGTACCTTCATATTCTTCGGGATCCTTCACCACATCGCCCTTGCAAGTCTGCTCGGCCTGATTTTCCTAAGGCTGCCGCTCGTGGTCCTGCCGGTGGTCGCCGCCGCAGCATTCGCGGCCCCGCAATTCCTTCGCTCCGAGCTGTTCGACATTCCGGCGCTGTGGTGGGTGGGGCTATCGGAAACGGCGCCGCGTTCCAACGACTACGTGCCGCTGCTGCCCTGGTTCGGCGCCTTCCTGCTCGGCATGACCGCTTCCCGGCTATGGATCGCGCGCGCGGCGAATGCGTCGACAGGTCCCGCGCCGCGCCCCCACGGCAGGACAACCGCTCTTTTTGCCATGGCGGGCCGGCATAGTCTGGCGGTCTATCTCATTCATCAGCCGGTGCTGATCGCTCTCGTCTATCTTGCTACACAAGTCGCGCCGCCGCCGAAGCCCGATCCGGTCGAAAGCTATCGCCGCAGTTGTGTCGCAGCCTGCAGCGTCGATACAGACCCCGCCTTCTGCAAAAGTTTCTGCGACTGCACCATCAGTGAACTGCAGAGCAGAAACCTGTTCGACGCCCTGAACGCCGGCACCCTCGACGTCCAGACGGACGAACGCATCGGCGAGCTTTCGCAGCAATGCACGGCGCGCGCTTTCTCAGACGTGCCGTCGCAGCAATAGGACGCGCCGGGACACATGCCCGGCGCGGTAATGTCTGCTGCAGCTGGTCGTAAGCTCAGGTGCCGACGCCGATCTCCGCCAGGCGCGTCAGGCAGGCTTCCTCGACATTGTCGAGCTCGGCGAGCGTCTCGTCGATGTCGCGGCGCTTCTGCCGAAGGTCGTCACGTTTCTCCACCACCTTCTGCATCAGCAGCTGCAACTGGCCGATCTCGCCCGGAGGGTCCTTGTAGACCTGGATGATCTCGCGGATTTCCGAAATCGTGAAGCCGATGCGGCGGCCGCGGAGGATTTCCTTGATCAGATGGCGATCGGCGGGCCGGAACAGCCGTGTGCGGCCGCGCCGTTCGGGGTGAATGAGCCCCTCGTCCTCATAGAACCGCAAGGTCCGCGTCGAGACCCCGAATTCTCGGGTCAATTCCGTTATGGTATAATACTTTTCCACGCCGACTCCGGTGGTTTTGCGCGGTGCCGATTTTATTGACTTTTACGTGAAAGTCAATTTTTGCGACTACGAGATCGCGAACCACCAGGTCGCAAGGCCCAGAAACGAGAAGAATCCGGTCGTATCGGTAACCGCGGTCACGAAGACGGCGGACGATACCGCCGGATCGGCGCCCACCTTGTCCAGCACCAACGGGATCATGATCCCGGCCAGCGCTGCCGCCATCATGTTGATCAGCATTGCGGTTGCGATGATGCCGCCGATGTTTGCATCATGGAACCAGAGGCCTGCGACGCATCCGATCAGCGTGCCACACAGCACACCGTTCAGGAGCCCGACGCCCGCTTCGCGGCGCACGACGCGCCAGGCGTTGTGAATGTCGAGATTGCGCGTTGCAAGCGCCCGCACGGTCACGGTCATCGTCTGCGATCCGGCGTTTCCGCCCATGCCCGCCACGATCGGCATGAGAATCGCCAGCGCCACGATTTCCTCGATCGTCGCCTCGAACAGCGAGATGACGGACGCGGCAATCGATGCGGTGAAGAGATTGACCAGCAGCCACGGCACGCGCGAACGCGAGGTCTCCAGCACCGTGTCCGACAGCTCCTCGTCGCCGACGCCGCCGAGGCGCATCAGGTCTTCTTCGGCCTCTTCCTGGATGACGTCCACCATGTCGTCGATCGTCAAAACGCCGACGAGCCGGCCGTTTTCGTCCACGACGGCGGCCGACAGCAGGTCGTACTGCTCGAAAAGCTGCGCCGCCTCCTCCTGATCCATCAGCGCCGGGATCGGATGGCTGGTCTGACGCATGATCGCCTCGACCTTGACCTCGCGCTTGGAGCGCAGAACGCGGTCGAGTTCGACCACTCCCAGCAGGCGGAAGGTCGGATCGATCACGAAGATCTCGGTGAAGCTGTCGGGCAGGTCGTCGTCCTCGCGCATGTAGTCGAGCGTCTGGCCGATCGTCCAGAACGGCGGCACCGCCACGAATTCCGAGCGCATGCGCCGGCCGGCCGTGCTCTCGGGATAGTCCAGCGACCGGCGCAGCCGAATCCGTTCGGTAAAGGGCAGCTTGGCGAGGATCTCTTCCCGGTCCTCCTGGTCGAGGTCTTCGAGGATGTAGACGGCGTCGTCGGAATCCATTTCGCCGATCGCCGCGGCGATCTGCTCGTTCGGGAGGTGTTCGACGATATCGAGACGGATCGCCTCATCGACCTCGGTCAGCGCGGCAAGGTCGAACTCCTCGCCCAGCAGCGACACCAGCGCCCGCCGCTGGTCGGGCTGGATCGCCTCCAGCAGGTCGCCCATTTCCGATTCGTGCAGCTTGGCGACGTGGCGGCGCAGAAAAAGCGTGTCGCGGTCGGCGATCGCCGCACCGACCTGCATGAGGAAATCGGAGCGGATGGAGCCGTCCGGGGCATAGATGTCGTCGCCATCCACGGCACTCCGTTCGGCAGCCCGGGCGCGCTCGCGATCGTCTTCGCCGGTGTCCGTCATCCGAGCCGCTCCTCGAAAATGCATCCTCCGACGATGCTTCCGTTCAAGGACACAAGGCCAGGGCAGAGAATGGAATTGTGATACCGCCTGTCGGACCGGGCATGAGATTCCCACCCCTTCCGGCCGGAATCGTGCTAGCCGAAACCTCTGACATGGTCCACAGCCAGCTACCGCATTTCACTTGGCACGGCGCGTAAATTTCTCTGACTGTTGCGTTTCTGGGAGACATCGGGAGCGACGTGCCCATCGGCCTTCTGCCGCAGACCCCGCAAAAGGCCGGCAGGTCGCTACTGTGCTGCCAACCGTATCTGGAGATCCGACATGCCGATCCGCCCCATCGTACGTTTTCCCGACGAAAGGCTGCGAACGCCCTGCCGCGCCGTCGAACGCTTCGACGATAACCTTGCGGCGCTCGCCAGCGACCTGGCAGAGACGATGCGCGCGGCCCCCGGCATCGGCATCACCGCGGCCCATGTGGGCGAATTGCTGCGGCTGACGGTGATGGAACTCGACGGCCCGTCATCAACGCGAATCTACGTCAATCCCGAAGTCGAGTGGAGCTCCGCCGAGATACGCCGGCATGCGGAAGGCAGCGTCTCCATGCCGGGCGTGACGGAGGAGGTGGAGCGCGCGGCCCGCATTCGCATCCGCTATCAGGACCTGCTTGGAAACTCGCACGCGGAGGAAGCGGACGGTCTGCTGGCAGTCTGCCTTCAGCACGAGATCGACCAGCTCGATGGCATATTCTGGATTGACCGGCTGTCGCGCCTGAAGCGTGAGCGCATCGTCAAGAAGTTTCGCAAAATGAACAGCTAGCAGGGAGGGCGGCGCTGCAGCCACGGAAGCCTCTATGGCTGCCCGCCCGCCGGACGCCTTCACCCCTTGGGTCTATAGTGATCCTCGATGACTTCCCAGCTCGCATCCATGGCATAGGCCGCAGAGATGTGCGGAATGCCCACATGGCCGAACACCAGCGAGAGCTGTCGCTCTGCCCGCTCCTCGCTCTGTCCCGCGAGGCGGTAGCTGTAGAGTGCGGACACAAGCCCCGTCCGGTCCGATCCGGCCTGACAGTGAACAAGGATCGGCTTCGGCGCCGCGGCCATGATCGCGACCACTTCATCCGCCTGGGCCGGGGTCAGCGTCCTCGAGGCGGACATGCGATAGTCGATGTGCTGGACCCCCAGCCGTCGTGCCGTGGCAAGCTCGTTTTCGTACCAGACAGCACGCGCATCCTCCCCTCGCAGGTTGATGACCGTCTTTATACCGTGCGTGCGAACATAAGCAGCCAGTTGTGTCGCACTCGGTTGCGCCGAGCGGTAGAATTCCCCCTCGATGACCGTATGAAAATTGCCGACCACCTGAAGATAGGCGGCATAGGCGCCGAATCCGACACCTGCTAGCAGATAGGTGCAAGCAATCCCAAACAGATATCTCCGTGCCAACCGCATCCTTCTCGCCCATTCTGTTGTGTACGGCGAAACGAATGCGCGAACTGCCTGACACTGATCTGAACACGGCGATTTTCAGTGCTTTACCGGAAATTTACTCTATCCGCCTAAGGTCCCTGCAGGCGCGACTAGAGTATAGCGTACGCGCCACTCCCGGAATTCGCCCGCTTCGGCGGGCTTTCTTTTGCCCGCCCTGCCATGCACACGGCGCGTTCATGTTCATGTCAGCTAGGCGGCGCACCTTGCGAAAGTCCGGGGCAGAGCCAGTCGCGGACTTGAAGACAGGGAAGCGACCGGAAAAGCCGCGATCGCCGGTCGCTTCCTGTCCCCGACCTTCTGATCCAAGAGGCTAATTCTAGCACTATCGGGGGTGGCAGGCTTCGCGTACGTTCTTGCTGCCGCCCACTTGGGCGCTGTTCCCCTCTAAGGCTTCCGTGGAGGAGCCCAATTGCCCCGCATTCGGCGGGGCTTTCTTTTACTCCGACGGCAGACTTTAAAGCGTCGATTGCAGTCTCGCATCGAGCGGCATCCGCGTTGCCGGGATGTTGCACGCTCCCTAACCTTCGGCCTTCTTCCGACAAGGACCCGATCCGCGGAAGCAATCGCACACACGCACCGGAAACTGTTGATAGAAAACAAAAAACCCGGCCTAAGCCGGGTTCTTGGTGCGGTCGAGACGACCAGAACCGCACACGCACCTCATAAATATCAATCTGTTACAAATACGATGGTAGCTCACTGTACTGCAAACTGTAGTGCAGGAATGACCCTACTGATGGGCATCACCGGCACGGCTCATCACGGCGCGAAACCGTAATAGATGTTCCAAGCCCTCGAAGTGCACGGCTGGGCGCTGCCAAGACAATCCGCATCAATCCCGACGGTGCTCGCGTCCCGGCACATACCAGTTAGCAAGGCATATCTTTCGCGCTCAACTTCGCTGAGCCGATAAATTGTCCACGCAAGAGCCACCGCGAGCGATACGATGAGCAGCCACCTCATGTCAGCCTCCCAAATTGCAGAGTTGCGATCTGTACCCTCACACGTTCAGCTTGGGAAGCTCGTGACGTTCCTTTCGCGCCAATAGCTTGGCTGTAAAACGGGCGAAATACGCCCCAAATCCCGTCAATGGGTTAGCAGTCCTCTGTAAAACCGGCTCACTGCTTTATCTGGTAGATCGTGGCCGCATCCGCATCCTCTCTCAGCCCCTTGAATGAAGCGTGGCGTAGCTTCCCATCACGCGTCCACGCTCGAAACTCCACCTCCGCCACCACGATCGGCTTAACGAACACGCCCTTTCGCTTTCCGACATCGATGGCAGGTTTAGGAATCGCAATCGCGTCGAGCTGACGGCGTAATGCGGTGCCAGATCTGGCGGTGAAGCCAGTGCCCACGCCGCCGACATAGACCAGAGCATCTCCCTTCCGCGCCGCCAGGAGCAAGCGCCCGATCCCGCCGAGCGCGTCGCGCGAGGGCTCATAGCCGACAATGACGAAGCCTTCGCTCTGCACGCACTTTGCCTTCACCCAATCGCCGAGGCGGCCCGAACGGTAAGGCTTGTCCAATTTCTTCCCGATGATCCCCTCAAGCCCCATGTTGCACGCAACCTTCAGCAGCTGGGCGCCGTCGCCGCCGATCTCCTCGGACAAGCGGATGACGCCGCCAGGAACATGGCAGATCGCCTCGAGCATCGCTCGCCGGTCATGCAGCGGCATGCGCGTCAGATCATGTCCGTTGAGGTATAGAAGGTCGAAGGCATAGAACAATGCTTCACCGGCGCGCCGCTTGCCGCCTCGACCGCCGAGCGCCTGCTGCAACGCGCCGAAGTCGGAGCGCCCCTGTTCATCGAGAACAACCGCCTCGCCATCCAGGATCAGCGTTTCTGCGTCCATCGCCGCTGCGGCTTGCGCAATCGCGGGAAAGCGATCCGCCCAGTCGTGACCGCCACGCGTAATGATGCGGACGCCCGCAGGCTCCTTGTGGACCGCCAGACGGTATCCGTCCCATTTCACCTCAAAGATCCACTGCGATCCGATCGGCGGCTTGCTGACCAACAAAGCGAGGCATGGCTCGATGCGCGACGGCATCGGGTCGTGGTGGACTGTCGCACCTGGGACCCTACGTTTCTCCATGGCGCAATATCGCGCGAAACTGCAATTCGTTCCATTGGAGGCCTCTTTCCAGAATCTCGTCTGGCGCGCCGTCCAGGCCGGATGGGATGAGGAGGAAGCGAGCACGGCCATAGCGATGCTTGCCGACCATCACATCTTGGCTATGGAATACAACAGGCGCACGGACGCGTCGGTGAAGCGCGCGCGGAGAAGGAAATGAAAGAAGGCGAAGGCCCCCGCCCCCGTTATCAGTGGCGCAAGGATAAGTACGCCGACAACCTCTTCGCCGGCTACGACGGGGAGCGCCCGATGGGCCGTATCGAGGCGCATCAATTCGGCTGGTGGGACTGGTACATGACCTTCAATCACGGCCTGTCGGGAGATCCGACCGTGGCCAAGGTGAACGGCTTGGCAGATACCGCGCGCGAGGCGGCGAAGGCGTGTGAGGACTGCTACGATGCGGTCATCTCTGGCACGTGGCCGGGAATCACCCCAGAGAAGCTGGAGCGCCTCCTTGCGGATGAGCGATACAGGAAGGGGCGGCAGCTGAAATGAGCGACGAGAAGTCAAACGGACAGAAGGCAGCCAGCATTCACGAGGAACACTGGTGCCAGCACCCGGGGTGTAAGCGTTGGGGAAGTTTCGGCTATGACCGCGGCAAGGGCACGATCGATTGGTGGTGCGCGGAGCACAGGCCGGTCGAGAGCGAGCGATATCAGTAACGATCCCATCTCGATCATCGCTGCTTGACTCTCGCGTGTGTCGTGTCCAGTTTGCGCCCATCGCGCGAGCATGGGGGCTGCAATGGCGACTATCTATGGGACTAATGGCGACGACATGATTTTTGGCACCGCAGGAGACGACACCTTCGTCGTTTACGGCGGTGTTAACCAGGTGATGGGGAGTGGCGGTCGCGATACCATCGTATTTAGCGGCAAGAGATCAGATTACTCGGTAACCTATTCATACAACAGCATGATCGGAGGAAGCGCGGTCGTGACCGATCTCCGAAATGGTAGCCCTGACGGAACTAACATCACCAGCGACATCCTTGTGCTGAAATTTGCCGACGTTACGGTGGAGATTGATAAGACACCGTTCCTGCCCGGCTTACCCGAGATCCCAGAGCTGCCGGAGATCCCGGATTTGCCGAACGAGGCGCCCGAAGGCCTCGAACTATCGAAAGCACTGGTCGCAGAAAACAGCAAGGTTGGCACTCTCGTGGGTGTGTTTTCTGCCACGGATTGGGATGGCGATAGCCTGAGCTATTCGTTGACCGACGATGCCAGCGGCCTCTTCAAGCTCTCAGGCGCCAAGCTCGTCACGGCCAAAGCCATCGACTACGAAAAGGTGCAGAAGGATACCGTAACAGTAAAGGTCACCGACGAGCACGGCGCCAGCGCGAAGAAGACATTCACCATCAAGATTGCCGATGTGGTCGAGACGATCGCCGGGACGTCGAAGGCGGAGACGCTGAAGGGCGGCATCGGCGCCGACCTGATCAAGGGCAATGGCGGCAACGACAAGCTCTATGGCTATGCCGGCAACGACCAGCTGAAGGGCGGTGCGGGCGACGACACCCTGATCGGTGGTGCGGGCGCCGACCGGCTGGACGGCGGGGCGGGCAACGACACTGCTTCTTACCAAGGGGCCGCGAAGGGCGTCACCGCCAGCCTCGCTAAGCCTTCGATTAACA
Source organism: Rhizobium subbaraonis (assembly GCF_900220975.1). GTDB lineage: Bacteria > Pseudomonadota > Alphaproteobacteria > Rhizobiales > Rhizobiaceae > Mycoplana > Mycoplana subbaraonis. The sequence goes on from NZ_OBQD01000005.1 coordinate 364,208, forward strand.
CCGGCGAGGCCAGGGGCGACGTCTACGTCTCGATAGAGAACCTCACCGGCACGAGCTATGCCGACAGGCTGACCGGCGACAGCAAGGCCAATGTGCTTTCCGGCGGGGCTGGTAAGGACGCTCTGATCGGAGGCAAGGGGGCGGACGACCTCTACGGCGGCAAGGGGGCGGACTCCTTCGTGTTCAAGTCGCTCTCCGAACTTGCCGCATCGAAGGTCAGGACCGACACGATCTTCGACTTCTCCCAGAAAGAGAAGGACCTGATCGACCTGACCGGGATCGATGCGATGACCACGAAGTCAGGCAACCAGGCGTTCGCGTTCGTCGGCACGGAGAAGTTCTCCAAGACCGCCGGCGAACTGCGCTATGCCAAGGAGAAGGCCGGCACCTACGTCTATGGCGACGTCAACGGCGACGGCAAGGCCGACTTCGTCATCCACCTCGATAGCCTTGTCAGTTTGAAGGCTGGCGATTTTCTCCTCTGATGAAGAGCGATCCATGGTGGGTTTACGCTATCTTGATCATCGCCGCGCTGGGCGCGGCGATGAGCCTCGTAGGGAGAGCCGGACAGGCGCTTGGCTGGTGGTGATCAACCTTACTGTCCGTCTGCCTGCTTGATCCTTCGGACGACGAATTCAAACACCGCATCCGATATCCACATAGCCGACACGCCGATGAGGAAGGCCGTCGCATGCTGGGTGGCAATCTGATCGGGAGGCAGCGGCCAATTCACTGCGCCGAGATAGTGGATTGCCGGCGTCGTGAGATATCCGGCGGCAAGTGCGCCGCATAAAGGGGATGCGACCATCTCTCTCACCTTATAAGCCTTGCGAGACATAGCCCTAAGGATACCCCCGGATAGGCCAGCAAGGACGACACTTGCCTTGATGCCGAGGAAGTCAAAAAATTCTGCAGGCGTCATTTCGGCTCCAATGCGATCCTATGAATGCAGACTGGTGAACCGATCAGGACTTGTTCGCCGGCGCGATGTAGGTCGCGACCGCCGGGACCAGCGTGGCAACGGCGAATGCGGTCACAACGCCCCACCAGGGCGCGTCATTGGGGCAGGAATGGAATGATGATGGTGCCCGCCAAAGCGCCGCCGCCGCCGGCCGCGAGTGCCTTCGATATTTTTTGCATCGAATTTCCTTTCGAAGTTAGGAGAGTTTCGCGCCCACTTCGGCGCGCATCTTGTCGCCGCAGGCCTTGGCGCCCACGGTGGCAGGATCGAAGGCGAGGCGGGTAAAATCCCATTTGCCTCGCTGAGCGATGCCCAGATTGTTTTGCACCTCGGCATGACTGAGGACGGTCTTGTCCGTGACCGGGATCGCATACCGCCGGCAGAGATCAGCGACGGCCGAGGTCATGGCGTCCCACTGTTCGCGGGTCATGGGGTACTTGCCGGCCGAGAACGGACTTTCCATCGCGCCACCCATGCAGCACATGGAAACGCCGATGGAGCCGGAATTGCAGCCCAGGGTATGGGACGCGTAGCCGTTACCGGCTTTTGCCACCTCGTTGAGCTTGATCGAGGGAATGCCGCGCACGGGCTTTCCAGAGCCATCAATAAGAACGTGATAGTGCGCGCGGTCGTTTTCGCTGGCCGTATAGGTTCCTGCCGTCCAATGGACGATGACGCGCTGCATCCTCGCCGCCGGCATCCAGTCGGCCGGAATGACCGGGAGCGCGGCCGGAGCCGGAGTGACCGCCGGGGCAGGGGCGGCGCTGCCCCGCAGCAACACGAGTTCATCCAGCGCCTTATCCATCGCTGCGATGGTCTCGGCGCCAGGGTCTCCATCCGCGCCGAATTTCGGAAGAGGGAAGGCAAGCGCGATCAAGCGCCGCTGCAATGCTTGCACGGTCGTTTTCATCGGTGATGTCCTGTGAGTTTTATGGAGCGGTTAAGCGGGCCAGCTGAAGACTGGCAGCTCGCCAAGGAAGGCATCGACCTGCGGGATTTCCCGCTCAGCGCTCAGCACTTTCGAAAGCTCTGCCGTCGCATAGGTCCAGACCGCCGACCGCCATTCGAACAGCGCCTGCCCCTCCGCCGCGTATTGCGGGTTCGGATCGTCACGATAGGTGATGGCCGTCTGAATGCCGTCGTACTGGCGCTGTCGGGCCGTTGCGTCGAGGTGATCCTGAATGGCGGCGGTGAACTGCCCCTGCAACGCGGCAAGCGCTTTGGCCTGCTTCTGCTCGGCGGTGACCATCAGCGACCAGTTGATTGCGACCATGATCAAGCCTCCTGATCGGTGGGAAGGGAAACCCGCCCGATTGGCGGATCGACGATATCGGCCGGGAACCGCGCCGCCTCGGGAGCATCGGCACCGATCGGAAGCAGGATGGTGAGGTGAAGCTCGCCAGCGGTGCGCGTGACGTCGCCAACGATCCAGTCACTGTCGACGGCAGACGCCGGCAGGGTCGCGCCGTCCGGAAGTGCGGAGAGGTTGATTCCCGCGCCATTAATAGAGAGTGCACTCGGGCCGGTGCGGTAGATGGTAAGCGCTGCATCCATGCGCTGCGGGCAAAGAGAGATTTTCATCAACGCCACCTTCCTTCGGCAATTAGATCAAGACGAAACGTCTCTGAAGTAGACCTACCGTTGTAGATGCCCCAGAGAGCGGAGCCTGGTGTTTCGGCTGTTGCGCTGGCGCCGAAGTATTGTGCAGCCAAGCGGACGCCACTTGCAGATATATTGCTGCGACGACGTGGACCAACAAGATAATTGACGTCCACGAACGACGCCGGCAGTGTCCAGACACCATCAGCAGCAGTGGTGGCACCGAGTGTGGCGTTGTAAACTGCAAGCTTCCAGCAAATCTGGGTGCCATCGGCAGTCCGAAAGTACATACCGTTCGCGTTGGAGCCAAACTCGAACATGGCGCCAGTCGGGACGCCGCCACTTTGCGACACCGTTCCGATCAGGTCCTGCATGACGGCGGTGTTCGCTCCCGTCGATCGGATGAACTTTCCGTTTCCTCCGGAAAGGCCGAGAATGGCGCGCGCATGCTGCGTGAGATCGGCAAGCGCGGCGGCCCCTGCACCGGTGTAGTATGGCACCTTATTCGCCGCACTGGTGAGGCCGGCAATTGACGAGATATTGCCGTTTGTCAGCATATCGAGCACCGCTCGCGCCGAGGCAAGCACCCGGACATTCTCCGGGGTCAGCATGATTTCGTAAATGTCGGCCGCCCGGCTGGCGCCCGGCCAGTTATAGGCCAGCGTGAGGCTCGTATTGCTGTTGACCGACAGGATGCGCACCGACTGGCCCGCAGCCCAGAAGAAGTCGCCAGCCTGGATACCGCTCGTCAGCCAGGTCGTGCCTTGGCCGGTCACGGTCGGGCTGCCGTTGTTCACGGTGGCCGTGCCGGTGTTATAAGTGGTGGGCAGCGCCATGAACTAGGCCTCCTCTACGGTTTCCGGCAAGTCGCCAGCTGCCGGCGACTCGACCGCGTTTGCCATCTGCTCGACCTCGGCGCGAACGTCCTTCAGGTTCGCCAGAAGCTCGTCGGTCTTCGTCCGCGCCTCTTCCAGTGCCTGCGACAGGAGCAGATTGCGGTTTCGGTAGTGCTCGATCAGGGCCGCCTGTTCGCGGATCTGGACGAAAGGGGAAATGGGGATCTCGCTCATTAAGCTCTCTTTCAGTGGGATCAGGTCGGGATGCCGAAGACGTAGTAGCGAATGCCGAGGATGCTGAAGTCCGGGTCGAACGTGTGCACGGACCCGTTGCTGTCCCGATAGGCGTAGGCCGCGCGGCCCTTGAAGGTGTAGAAGCGCACCTGCGAGGCGCTGTAGATGCAGTAGGCCGTGTCGCCACCAAACCGCGCGTTGTACTTGTCCCAACGAATAAAGGGTGGCCGCACGCCGGTCGAAAGCGAACTCGAGTTCGGGTTCACCCGAAGCATGAACATCACGTAAGGCAGGTAGCCGGCGCTATCGAAGCTAATGGTTTCCGTCTGCGCGCCATTGGCGACGGTGAAGTAGCCTTCCTTCAGGATCTGCAAGGCCGGGAAGCGGCTATCAAGCGCGATATCGGCCAGACGCGGTGATGACGAGGCACCCGGCCGAAGAAACTGCACATGGCGTTCGCCGTTCCAGGTGAAGTGACGCAGAACGTTATAGCTGCCCGACGACTTGCCGCGGGCGTCCGTCGCCAGCACGAAGAACCGGGCGCGGCCCGGCTGGCTGTTCGGGTTGCGGATGTTCAGCGTATCGCCGCCGCTGATCCAGTATTCGATACCGCCTTCGAAGTTATCGAGCGTCGTGGCCGGATAGGTGACGTTCGATCCGTTGACGTCATAGAAGGTGATTTCCACGTGCACGCTGTCATCGACCGCGATCGGCAGGGTGTAGCTCACCGTCGTATTGCCCGGCATGGCGATGTCGTCGCCGGCAATCACCTGAATGGGTGAGTTATCCGAAGAGAACGCCATGTAGCGCGCGCCCCAATTGGCGCTATAGCCAGCTTTTGCGACGCGCAGCTCGTCGGGCGTAATCCGGATCGCTGGCGTTCCCGCTGAGGCGCCGCCAGGGATGCTCGGCCCATCCAATGGGGTATTGTCGGCGGGAAGGTTGAAAACGGTAAGGGCACCTTCACGGCCACGCGTCAGGCCCCCGACCGAATTGCCGATCTCCCGCCAGGAGCCTGAAAGGTAGGCCTGCCGCGTCGGGCTCCATATGTCCGCATCGAACAGGCCCCATGCCCGGTATCCGCCGGATGCACCTTCCGACACATCCCGAAACTGAGACATGTCCCAGCGCCCGTTGCCGTTCTTGCGCCGGAAGGCATACATCGGCAGGTCGTAGCGAAGTTCGGTGAAGAACCCTTTCTTCCAGTAGGCAAGCTGAAGCTCGCCGCGATACGCCTTCAGGAAGGTGTTCGCGTTGGTGCCCGACGGAAAATACTGGTCGCTGCTGATGCCTGCCGGGACCGTATCGATGCCGGCTGCCTCGACGTTGTTGGCCCACTTCGACGAGAAGAAGAACCGGTCTGGCCGGCTATCCAGCGTTGTGACCGGGTCAAAGGTTCCCTTCGTGATCTTCACGCAGGGCGTATCGGTATAGTCGAAGCCGATCAGCGTCCGGGTCATGACGTGATCACGATGGTCCCTGCGGCGAGATCCATCCGCATGGTGCGGCTGGCGCTTTTTAGCACCCCGGCATTGACGGTCCCGAGATGCGCGGACTTCATTCGGAGCACGCCATCGCTGACTACGAGGGGCTTATCCTTCTCCGACCCGTTGCGGATGACAAACCGATCCGCCTCTATGTGGAGTTCGGAATTCTCGCCCGCCGCCGCGAGCGGAGCCAATCCGAGGAATGCCAAAAATGATCTGCGTTTCATGTGAGTCTCCTAGCTGGTGATGACGATGGTGCCGCTGTTCAGGTTGATGGTCATCTTGCCGTTCTGGCTGTTCAGCACACCGGCATTGACGGTCCCGATATGGGCGACGTTCATCCGGACGACGCCGCCGCTGACCACGAAGGGCTTGTCCTTGTTCGACCCGTTGCGGATGACAAACTGATCCGCATAGACGAGGAACTCAGATTTCTCGCTGGTATCGGACGGAACGTCGATGTAGTAGCCGGCATCGCGATACGACCCCGTCTCCCCATAGCGCACACGTGCCGCGATCCGCGCATAGCCGGTCGGCCCGGCCACGGTTTCCATCTTGATGCGGGCACTCGCCGTAACGTCGTTGACCTTGACCTCGATCTCTTCGATCTTCGTCGCCGTGGCGATGATCCGGGCGTCGGTGACCTCAACCCACGCCGATCCGTCCCAGCGATAGGGCTTGTTGCCATCGCCGGAGGCATACCAGATATCGCCGGTACGCAGCGGAACGGCCGTCGTGCCGGTCGGCGCCGCACTTTGGCGGTAGATCTTGTTCTTGCTGTCGGCGAGTGCGGCCGTGGCGGTCACGTCGGCGCGGATGACGCTGAGAGCTTGAGCCCTGCCGCCCTGTGCCGCGCTATCGTTCCAGTTCAGTTCCGCCTTGATCCTGTTGATGGATTCGGCGGACGCACTGATCCGGGCATCGGTCACTTCCTGCCAGGCCGATCCGCTCCAGCGGCTGGCGAGACTGCCGTTGCTGGTGTTGTACCAGATGTCGCCGGCAACCAGCGGAACCGCTGCCGTTCCGGTCGGGGCCGTAGCCTGCCGATAGACCTTGTTCTTCGCGCTCGACAGGGTGTAGGCGGTCGTCACATCGGCGCGGATGATGGTCAAAGCCGTGGCCCGCGCACCCTGCGCCTTGCTGTCATCCCAGCCGAGATCGGCTTTGACGCGGTCCATCGCCGTACTCTGGCTGGTGATGGCGCCTTCGACCTCGTCGATGCGTGTGGATAGTGCCGTGACGGCCGAGTTGTTCGCCTTGCTGCCCAGCGTCGTGTTAATGTTGGTGATCGCGGTCGCCTGCGCGCTGATGGTGCCTTCCGCCGACATCACCCGCGTGTTCAAGTCGTTCAATGCCGTAGCGCTCGCCTTGTTCGGTAGCGCGGCATTAATCTCCGTTATGGCCGAGGCTTGTACATCGATTTTTCCCTCTGCCGCTGTCACGCGAACATCCAGGGCAGAAAGCGCCGAAACCGTGGCAAGGTTCGGCAGTTCCGCTTGCACCTTCGTCACAGCACTCGCGACAATCGACAGACTTTCATTTGTCTGCTCGATCTTCGTCGTCAGCGATTGCGAAGCTTCGGCCGTCGCCCGCTTGCCTTCCATCTGCGCGATGAAGTTGGCGAAGTCCTGGTCAAGGACTTCGCCAACGATCGGCTGCAGCGAGTTGCGAATGGCGGTGACGGCCGACCCGACGCTCGACAAACCGCCGATATCGAGAGCCTCGATCTCGTTTTGCAGCTGCTGGACGCTATCGATCGTGGCCTTGCCCTCGATCTCGGTCAAAAGTCCCGAGGTCATCGAGCCGAGTGCGGTGAGGCCGGTCTCGGTGTTTTCGACCCGTGTCTCGATCGCATCCACCGCCTGAGACACAGCGCTCAAGCCGGTGTCAGGATCGTTCAGAACCGCCTGGACGGCGACGATGTCTGAGGCCAACGCCGACTGCGCGGTGATGCGCGCGGTGCGCTCGGCGATCAGTTCGGCCCGAGACGCGCCCGGCGACGGGCTGCCGATGCCAACCCAGTCGACAATAAAGTAATCGGTCGCCGTCTGCGCCGTCGAAAGATCGAGGCGAATGCTGTCAATTGCGCCAGACCAGGGCATCTGGAATGTAATCAGGCCAAAGCCGTTGGTATCGAACAGCGGCTCGACGACCGTCACCCGGCGAGCGGCGTCCCACGTCGTATCGCCGTCACGCTTCCACCAGCATTGGCCGACCCAGACCGGCGCGCCGAACTTCTGGATGCGCAGGCGCACCTGCCGGTAGGCGTTGGCATCGATTGCAAGCGCGGCTGGCGAGACCACATAAGGCTCAGTGACATGGTTCGCCGGCCGCAGCGACCCGTCAATGAAAGTCGGCGTTCCGTTTCCGGTCCAACTCTCAATCGTGGAAAGAAAGTTCCAGAGCTTTGCCGGATCGAACTGGTTGTCGGTGCCGGCCGACAGCAGGCTGATCTGCTGGGCCAGCGCCTCATCAGCCGTCGTATAGGCCGTCTCGATCGACAGAACCTTGCTAGCTAGGCTCGCGCTGTTCGCTTCCAGCGCCACCGTCCGCTGCGCGATGGCGGCGGTATCGCTGACGGCGACATTGATCCGCTCATCGAAGCCGGCCGACATGTCGCTCATGCGGACATTCAGGGTGCGGCGGATTTCTTCCCGGACCTTGTAGTTGGAGAAGTCCTGGTCGGCGATCTCGGCGACGATACCCTCGATCCGGTTCAGCAGACCCCGGTAGCGTGCAGCGGTTTCGATTGCACCGGTCACGCGCTCGCTCTGTTCAGCAGAAATCGTGTCGGCGAGCTGGGAAGCATCCTGCTGGATCTGGTCGATCGAGGCTTCAACTTCTGTGATCGTCGCCTCGACCTGGGCAATTTGCGCATCAGTCTGCGCGCCAATGAAGTCGGCATACTCCGTGTAACCGGCCTCGATCTCCGCCAGCATGCCCGGCAGATAGACGTCATCGTCGCTCAGGCGAATATCAAACGTCGTGACGTCAAACCAGTCGGACCAGACCGTCTTGCGCGACGACCGCGGAACCAGCTTTCCACGCACCTGGTAAGGAGTGGCCGGAAGCAACCCCTGAGAAATCAAGGAGGAACCCGCAGCAATATCATCCGTGCGGCCGCGATAGATCACCTTCTGGCTTGCCGTCAGGCGGACGGCAAACTGCACCGCCTCAATATCGACCAGGCTGCCGGGGCTGTTGTCCCACGCGAGCAGGATGGCCGGGCGGCGCCCGGTTCCGTTCTCGTCCTCGATAAGAGCAGGCTCGGCGTACCAGTCAACGATCGGCTGCGGAAGCGGCTTGCTGCGGTCAAGCTTTCCGTCCGGTTCGGTGCGGAAATCGACATCCTGATCCCAGCTGTAATCCGCCGGATCGACCTCCGTCATGTCTACGACGATGTCGAGATTTTCCTTGTCGATCACACCATCGACGCGGAATTTCTTCGCCACATAGCCGTTGCGGACGGAAGTCCACGTGATGAAGTCGCCAGCCTCCAGCGGCCAGTATGCCGGCGGCAGCACGAAGGTGTGGCGGCGCGCGCGGCGAGCTTCCTCCAGCGCCGACTTCATCAGTCGTTGGACCTGCGCCTTGTAGGGCACGAAATCGAGCGAGACGTCGGCCAGCAGCCGCCTGTTGCCGTCTTCGGCCTCAAATGTCGCGCTGTAGCGAGGCGGAGCCGCCTTCGCGTTCCAGCCCTCAGCGGGCGACGGATAGGTCGCGGTAATGCCATTGACCGTATCGGCCAGGCCAAAGAAGGGCGTAAACGACTGCTCTTCGGTGGACAGGATATCGGCGTCGGTGATGCCGTAGACGGCAGCATCGCTGACGCCAATGTGCATCTTGTAGGTGCCGCCAGCCTCCGAAAGCCGTGCCTGCGCACTCGTCAGGATTGCCTTGACCGCCTCGGAGATCTGCGCGCCGATCTGGATTTCGCCGCCACAACGGAATTTCGGTTCCTGAACCCCGCCGGTGCCCTTCGTCGTCGCACGGCATTTGCCGATCTGCGCGATCCAGTGATCGACCGGCAGACGCGCGGCCGACATGCTTTGCAGGCCGTAGAACCACGCCCCCTGGAAGGTGATGCCGCGCAGGACATTATAGAGCTGGACGGCCGGCAGGTGATCGCCGTCGCCGCCCCAGGTCGAAGGGTTCGCCCAGCGCTGCGGGCCATTGCCCCCAACGGAGCTATCTTTCGAGGGATCATAGAGCTTGCAGCCGTTCAGTTCGAACTTGAACTGCGGAAAGCCGGTGAACAGTTCCTCTTTTATCTGCGCCGTGACGATGACATAGGCAACGCCCACGCCCACGCGCGTGCTCTCATAGGGGCGATTTTCCGAAGAGACGGAATTGACGAGGAAGGGATCGGCCGCCGTCTGCGTGCCGTCATAGAATTTGATCCACAGCGCGTTGTCGCCGTCATCCTCGTATTCCGTAACCGGGAATCCCCAATCGGGATACGAATGGTTATCGAAGTCGATCGTGCACTTTTCGCCATTCACCCAGAGGCCGGCGAGCGTGCTGCCGGGCAGGTCGGCAAGGGCGATGACCTGCGTGAAATAGGCGTTCGGCGTCTTTCCGGCTTCGCCCCAGGTGTTGGCGTAGACGAGCGAGCCGGCCGTTGCTGTGTAGCCGATCGGAAAGGAACGCGCGACGTCGCCGCCGGTCTGCAACTGGCCCTGGATCGCAAACGGCGTCTGCTCCGGCTGGCCGGCCAGCGACGAGGCGAGCAGGTTCAGACCGATACCGACGGCAGCCTTGAGGATGAACGCGCCAACGCCGCTGGCAAGGAATGTGCCGGCGAGCAGCCCGCTGATGCCGGCCGCGATGCTGGAGAAAATCGCCATGGTGTCTCGTCAGATGAACTTGAGAAAATGCGTCTCGGCTGACGCAAAACCGCGCCGCTCGTAGAGGGCGGAGACGTCGTTGCTGGCGAGCGACGCCATGCCGATGACGACGCAGCCCTGTTCTTTCGCCCACGCCTCGTAGGCGTCGAGCATTCTCATGGAACCGCGACCGCGATGCGCCTCGGCGACAAACCAGACGGTTTCCTTCGCCCACCGGCCCGCGCCAAAGGGATGATCGAAGGCGGAAGCCATCAGAATGCCTTGAGCGACGCCGCCGACGTCGAGGACGAAGCAGCAGGCGTCAGGGCTGGATGTATGGTGCACGAACAGCGAATAGGCATTGGCGCCTCGGAAGGGCCAGGGGAAGCCAGCCGCCTCGTGGCTTTTCTTCAGCAACATGAGGCAGCGGCCGCGATCGGCGTTGCGGGCGAGGCGGATCATTTGGATTTCGCCTTACTGCTCGAAAGCTTGCCGTTGTTCCGGCCCCAGAAGAATTCCCATTCCCCCACGGTCGGTGCGTCCTGGAAGAAGTTGTCCGTTTCCGATCGCAGCCGCTGGCTCGCATCCGAGCGCGTATCCGGATTACTGCGCATCAGTTCCTGTGTATGGCTGACGCAGGTCAACGTCACGCTGCCGGCCTCGTTCTCCGGCGGCGTCTTGAATTCGACTTCGTCGACAAAGCCAACGAAGCGACAGAAAGCGGGATCAACCAGACGCCGCGTGTCCGGACTGAGGAGACCGCGATACACTTCGACGCGGGCCTGCTTCATGTCGTAGAGGCGAACGGCTTGCTGCACCAGGTCGTCAATCTGGCTCATGACGATCGGGACCGTCTGCACCGTGACATTCGAGACGATGGGAATGGCGCCGATGGAAATCAGCGTGCCGGTCCCGTACCAGGTACGCTCGACCGTCAGCCCCGTGTCGGGATGGATGATTTCGCCCGTGACGTCGCCGACGCCCGACCAGAAGCCAGTTGCCTGCGGCCCGCCATCAGTACGATCACGCGCGATGATCCAGAGGAAATCACGCGGCACAAGACGGCGCGCGGCCAGTGCGGTCGCGTTTTCAACGGAGATATTGCGGGGCATTATCGCGCCTCGATTGCTCTGAAACTGATGGAGCCGCGACCGGTCGCAAGGTCAGCCGTGGTCGAGATGGAGCCGGAAACGACGGTCATCAGGCAATAAGGCTTGCGCACGGACACCGCGTCACCCACCGCCGTTTCTGGCCAAAAATGGGGCCGAACCTCGATGCCGCCCAACACGCCGGAGCCGTCCGCAACCCGCCGGTTAACGGCGCGATGTAGATTTCGGCCGCCGATGCGCAGGAAGTCGCCCGCCGATACTATGAAGAACGGCGGAAGGCCTGAGACCGTCATTTCCTTGTTGCTGGCCCACCGCGCAGTAAGTGTCGCGTTGTCGCCATCGAAGTCAGTCCCGGCCGGCCAGGAACCATTCGGATAGGCGATCGGGAAGCAGCGGGACAACGGATAGGCACGAAACTGCTGCTGCCCGCCGTCGAGGACGTCGAGCCGAGCGCGCCAGTAATCAAGATCGTTCGGCGAGAGCGTCGTCGTCGCGTAGGCGGCCTGCCAGAGCGGCTCGCCAAGATCCTTGACGACACTCACGCCACCGGCGGTGCGAGACTGTTCCTCGCGACGCAGAAGCTCGAATTCGGTTGACCAGCCGGGGAACTCCGCAAGCAGATCGAAGGGAAAGCTGATCGGCATGACTACCAACCCTTCTGTGGACGAGCACGGACGACCCGCATAATGCGCGCCTCTAGCTCCGCATTGGCCTTGGCCAACCCCTTTTCGAGGCGTTCGACGGCGGCCTGATCCGCGCCACGCGCGTCGATAGTCGGGCTGAACGAGAAGGTCATGCCGCCTCCCTCGGGCGTGACGCCTGCCGGATAAATCTTGCCATGACTGGAAGGCTCGAAGTATTCGTCGCCGCGCTCATTGACGCGATAGATGCGCCCGGGCGAATAGCTCCCACCTTCCGCCCTGGCGCCACCAAACAGGCTCGACAAGATGCCGGAAAAGATGTTTCCCGAGCCGCCAGAAGATGCTCCGGCGGAGAAGAGGCTCTCGAACAACCCCTTGCCACCGGTGGCCGCCGAAATAAGCTCCTGCACGAGCGCGCGCACCGCGTCGCGCGCGTCGAACGTCCCGTCGATGATCTTGCCCATCTGGTCATCCAGCGTCGCACCGAAGCTTTCCGCCGCCTCAATACCGCGCTCGCGCGCTTCGGTGACCGCATCGATCGCCTGCTGCTCACGGTATTTCTGCTCGACCAGGGCGGAGATCTCCTTGCCTTCGGCCGAAGTCGCATCAACCCCAGCGCGACGAAGCGCAATCACCTTTTCCTTCTCGGTCTCGGAAAGGCCGATGACCTCGATCTCCTCCTTGAGCGCGTCGATCACGTCCTTGATTGCGTCGCGCTCTTCCTTCAGCTTTGCCTTTCCCGACGTCTTGCCGGTCCTCTCGGACGAGCTCGAGTTTTTGGCAAAGGCGTCCTCGATGCGCTGCGTCGCTTGAGCCTCGTCCATAGCCTGCCGCATGATGTCAACTGCCGAGGGCAGGCGCGTTCCCGTCGGAGTGGAGACCGGCGCTTTCGGCGTTGTTTTCGCCGGCTTCCCGGATGTGTCTTCGACGATGCCGACGCCGGGAACGACGCGATAGACCTTCGAGGGATCCTCGCCGATGGCCGTCAGGAATTTCTTGAAGACGTCGCTGTTGCCGAGCCGGCCGAGGTAGTCGCTGAACTCATCGATCTTGGTCAGGAGGTTGATGGTGACGTCGAGCACCGAAACTACAGAAGACTTCACCCGCGTGCCGACGATGGTCGCCATCTTGTCCCAGGCACGATTGACCTCTTCAGCCTTCGCCAGCAGATCCCGGTTCATCACGACGCCTACGTCTCGCGCCTCGGTGCGAAGCTCCCCGATCTTTCGGACGCCGTCATCGAGAAACGCGACGAACTGTTCCGCGGCGGTTCCCCCGAACAGCTCGTCGAGGACACGGATCTGCGCTGCCTTGTCGAGGGTGCGGATCTTGTCGATCACGGTCTCGAACATCTTGTCCGGCTGCTTGAGCGCATCTGCGACCGAGCGTGCCGTCATGCCGATGCGGGCGAACGATTCGGCTGCCGGTCCGCCACCGGTGGAGACGAACTCGTCGGCGCGTAGCTGCAGTTCCTTCAAGCCGTCAGAAAGAGCATCCACGCCGATGCGGTTCTGCTCGGCGGCATATTTCAGCTCCTGAAACGCCTCGAAGCCGATACCTGCGGTCTTGGCCGCCTTGCCGATGTCGAGCACGGCGGTCACCGCCTGCTGCGAGGCGGACACTAGTGCGCCCACACCAAGAACGGCAGCGAGCCCGCCGGGACCACTGGACAGGGCGCCGACCGCGCCCGACAGGCTACCGATTTTCGACTTCACGCGATTGAAGGCATCACCCACCTCAGCTGCGGCCGAGCGCGAGACATTGCGCACACGCTGCATCGCCGCTTCGAAGGCCTTCGAGTTACCCGAAATGGTGACGGGAATATCAGGACGGGTCATTTTGGTTCCGACTTTCGCCCCACACCTGGGCCGCGGGGTTTTCCTTCAGCGATCGACGCTTGCCGAACGAGGCGGCGATGCGTCGGACCTCTTCGCGGGAAATAAACGGCTGCGTGCCAAATTTTCCGGCAAGCCCCTCCAGCGCCATCTCAAGCTCTACCGCAGTCGACTTCCAGAACATGTCCGGCGACCAGCCGAGGCGATCGGGAGCGGTCGCCAGGCGAAACAGCATCTTAAGATGACCGTCGATCAGGAGGGGCTGGCGCGGTTTCCCAGGAGCGCCTCATTGGCGATATCCATCGCCGACCGCTCGTCGCGGCGCAGATTGCCCGCTTCGATATGCGCGCTCAGCGCTTGCTCGATGGACTTGCGCCAGGCCGCCTGGTCGGCCGCCGAGATGTTGTCTGGCGACAGGATCTTCGCCGAGATCTCGGAAATGCGATCCTGATCGTCCTCGACTATGAAGCAGGGAATGGCGCAGGCGACGGCCTTTGGCTCGAAACCGAGGAGGCGCACATAGATTTCGTCCATCGTCTGGGCCTTCAATGCCGTCGACAACCGTGCCAGCCCGTCAAAGGTGATGGCAATGCGGAACGAGATTGCGCCGATCTTGGCGTCGGCCTCGCCGCGCAAGGTATTGGCCGGAATATCCGCCATCTGCCTCAGGCCTCCGCGACGAAGGTGAGTACGCCGCTCATCGCGCAGCGGATATCGCTCTGCAGCTCGTTGGTCTTGTCGCCGGAGAAGGTCATCGAGACCAACATGTCGCCCTCGAAGGTACCGACGCCAGGCACCGAAACCTGATAGGTCTGGACCACCTGGTTGACGACATCGGCCGTGACCTTCTTCATCGTGGCGCTGCTGACAAAGGCGCCCTGACCATTGAAGCGGACGGACTGGATACCGTACATCAGAGCCAGAACCAGCTTTGAGCCAGGATCCAGGCAGGCCGGCTTGGTGATGTCGATTTCCTCGTTGTTGATCTCGAGCGATCGCTGCTCCGTGATGCAGACAAGATCGAATCCGCCGGCGCCATCCGACCGGGCGAGCGTGAGGGTGCGGCCGAGAGCCATAGCCTGTTCCTTTCGATATCAGGGAAAGCCCTTCAGAGGGCGGGGATGGTTGGATCGGCGGCGAGCGTCTTGTAACTCACCGCGTAATTCAAGGCGCCAGCGCCAAGCGGCAGTCCGGTCCGCGGATCGACGTATAGGCGACTGGATCGCAAGGTCGTCTCGATAACCTGATCGATGACAATGGCCCGTCCCATCACCTGCTCGATCAGGACGCAGATCCGGTCGAACTCCCTGTCGGCGTCGGCATCGCGAAGATGCACGATGATCGACAGGGGAAGCTGGCGATCATAACCGTCTTCGCCATTGGAGCCGGAGCACGGGCGAACCGACGCGGTTTCGCTGCCTTCGGCCCACGTCAACGTCAGCGCGGGCAGGAATTCCTGCGGGATGGGCGCATATCGGCCACGCGCAACCTTGTTGGGAGCGGAGAATTCGGGGATGGCCGACAGGCGCGCGAGATAGGCATCGAGGATCAGGCTGCGACGATGCGGCATCAGGCGCCACCGTGGCCGAGATCGCGCAACGCCTGGTCGACAACTACGCGCCCATAACCCTTGGCGACGATCTCCTCGGCGGAGATCCTGCCTTCGCGAAGACGTGCAACGTCGGCACGAACAGCCTTGCGCAGACTGACAGGAAGCTGCTGCCACGGGCGCTGCGCCATCCCGCTGACACTGCGACGGGCTTGTACCTTGTCTTCGGTTTCATCCGAAGAAAGCAGAGCCTGGCAGAGCGCGCCGAGCGGATCGCTGACAACCACTGACGACCCTGTTTCCGTTTCCGTAAATGAAGTCCGTTTCGCCATGTCAGATGTCTCCCGAGAGATGGATGCGCGCCATGGCGCGCCCGTCGTCGCTGTGGTCGCGAATCTCGAACGCGGCATTGACGCCGGTTCGCACCCCATTGCGATCGAGTTCATGGATGATGACGCTGTCGCGCTGGCTTTCGAGGCCGGACACCTTACCCGCTGCGACAGAAAGAAGATGCGTGGTGCCCTCGACGCCCTGGCCGAGATCATCGACAAGGTCGATCTCGCGCCACTTTCGCAGGATCGCGCGAACGGCCGGGCGTTGCACGCCGTCGATCGTGAAGGCGGCGTCGACATTCCCGAAGGCATCGTCGAACGCCGCCCCCATGTGCGCAAACAGCGCCGGCCGCGCGTTAATCATTTGCCGGCGCCGCTCTTGGCTGCGGCTTCGAGCGCTGCAACGCGGTCGGCCAGGACCTTGTTGTCCTCGATCAGCTGATCGCGCTCTTTGGTCACAGCGTCGATGCGGGAAACCAGTGTCGCGTCGGAACCCTTGTTCAATTCCTTCTGGACCTCAAAGAGTTCCTTCTCCGCCTCCGACGCGCGCTCCAGGAGCATATCGCGCTCGTCGCGGATGGTATCGAGGGTCGCCTGCAGGTTGGCGACCTCGTTGGACTGGTTCTGTGCGCCGCTTTCGGGGCCGCCGGTCCAGTCGCCAAAATTGGCGCGAAGGCTTGCGACCTCCTCGTCGCTCAGTCCGGTCTTGCCGCCAAGGGGAACGGGCTTTCCCGGCGCATAGGTCTTGTTGCCGCATTTCACGGTAACGTTGAACTTCTCGGTTTTCGTGCTCATGGATCTCTCCGATCGGGTTCTTGCAACAGGGGATCGCCCGGCAATGCCGGACGATCACGCGTCGAGCCGGGCGTCAGCGCACCAGCGCAAACAGGCTGGCGTTCGGTTCCGGAACGATCGGAAGCGGCGCCGACTGCGTCTGCACGACGGTGCGGGAAGGGTTTCGTTCGGCCCACATGTCGGGGAAGCGCTCGACAGACCGGAGAGACTGGTTGTCGAGAATGGCGCCGTAACCGAACATGCCCTGGAACTGGAAGGGATCGAAGATGCCGACGCCGTAGGTGGGCCAGAAGTTGTTCTTCACTCCGCCGACCGTATAGGGCTGCGAGTACTGGACGAAGGTCAGTTCGCCGATCGTGCCGAGCACGGTCGAGTACTTGTTCTCGGCCCCGGTCGAAACGACGCCGAGTTCCATGCTGCCCGTTGCCTGACGACGATTGTCGAGCATTTCCATGAAGCGCGCAGACCGTTTCAGGAAGCCCGCAGCTCCACCGCCGAGCAGAACCTCGCGAGCGGTAAAGCCGTCGGTGTCGACGAGCAGCTGGCACCATTCTTCGATATCGTCATAGGGATCGACGCCGGTCTCACCCCAGCGCGCCGTCGAGGTGAGCGCGATGGTCAGTGCGGCATCGCGTCCGTAGTTGATCGTCTGCGTCGGATAGTCCTCGCCGACAACCGTCACCTGTCCGGTGCGGATCGCCTGCGAGCACATGAACTCCTCGCGGCGGGTGACACGCATATCCTGATCGTCGATGATCATGGCGAGGTTGTAGGCGTAGCGGTCAGCCGGCGACATCTCGCCGCCGATGCGCTCGCCGGGAATGCGGAT
>NZ_OBQD01000069.1 GCF_900220975.1 Rhizobium subbaraonis
TCTCATCTTCGCTTCCTGTGAATGAGCTACGATGAGCCGAAAATCCTCTCTTCTCAACTAAGCCAGGTCTGTCTCATGGGCGCTGATGTCGGACACGCTGCCACCACGCCGCCGGCCAGAACCAGCGAGATGGCCCGTGAACGGAACGCATCATCCGCAACTTCGCCCGCTGCGAAGCGATAGAACTGGGCAAACGCCTGGTAGGTGCCAATGAGAAAGGTGCCAATTGAGAGCAGCAGAAGCGAATCCGTCCAGATGCCCGCTGCCCCTGCCGCGCCACCCGCCACACCGAGAAGCGCGCCCAGCACAAAGCCCGCCCGCCTACCGACGCGCGTCATCCACATGGATGCTGGGAAAGTCGCAGCGGCTGTGCCCAGGAACATGGCGGCGATCGGCATGGTGGCCAATTCGGGCCGTGAGGCGATGTGGCTGCCAGACAGCCCTCCAACCGTCATCACCATTACCGAGGCCGTCTGGAAGAGCGCCTGCGCGCTGGCGAGCAAGAAGACCTGCCTGTGCATGGATGAAGATCCCATCAGAACACCAGCACTTTGTCTGCGGCGATGATATTGGCCGCCAGTTCGTCCATCGTGCTGCGGCGGGCACCCTCCATCATGTCGGTTTCGCTCAAGCCGCGTGCGTCCATACAGGTTCCGCATAGCAAGACCTCGCCCTTGCCGGACACGACACGCTTCAGCATCCGTTCCATATTATAGTAGCCATCCGGGGTCCTCTGCCCTGCCTTTGCGGCGACGACTGCATCGGCCATCAGAAAGACCGTGACCAAGTTCGCTGCATCCGCCTTGGCGAGCGCATGGGCCAGCCGCAGCCCGTTGTAGCAACGTTCGGTGCCGTAGGGCGGATCGTTCAGGATGATCAGCGTCTTCATCTGCGTTGTCCCTCCCGGTGGCATATGACACGATACATTCAATAACTATATTGAACGAAGTGTCGTGACCGCAGACGACATGTCAATCCGCAATCCCAAGCAGGCGCTTTACGAGCAATTTGCCTTTGTCGCCAAGGCGCTCGGCAATCCGCAGCGGCTGGAGTTGATCGAGCATCTGGCGCAAGGCCCCCGCAGCGTCGACGCGTTGGCGATGAAACTCGGCCTGCCGATTGCCAATGTTTCGCAACACCTGCAGGCCATGCGCCGGGCGGGTCTCGTCACCTCCGAGCGCGACGGCAAGTTCGTCCATTACCAGTTGGCCGACGAGAGCGTGCTTGCAGCTTTCGCTGCCATTCGTTTGGTCGCTGAAACACATTCGGCAGAGGTAGAGCGTGTGGTCCGCAACTGGTTTGACCGCCATGACGATCTGGAGCCAGTCTCGCGCAACGAATTGGTGGCGCGCATGAAAGACGGTCTAGTGACCGTCATCGATGTGCGACCAGCGGACGAGTTTGCGCTCGGCCATCTGCCCGGCGCTATCAATATGCCTCTGTCCGAGTTCGAACGCTTTCTGCCTGACCTCCAGACCAATCGTGAGATAGTCGCCTATTGCCGTGGACCCTGGTGTGTCATGTCTTTCGAGGCGGTGGCTGAGTTGCGAAAACACGGCTTCACGGCTCGTCGCCTCGAGGACGGTTTGCCGGAGTGGAGGGCAGCGGGGCTGGCGGTGGAACAGATTCCGGGGAGCTGTTAGCGGCAGCTTTCTACGAGCCGCGCTACGCTCCAGCCAATTACTGCAATTTCGATGATATCGCCGTTAGGCGAGGGGCGGCCATAGCCTTGCTCTTGAAGGGATCCGAACCGACGACACCCTTTTTATCGCTCGAAGACAAGGGCTTATCTAGCACGCGCGCAGGAGTTCATCCCGTCGTGAAAACATCACTCGTTTAGACGGTCAGCCAAACGCCTCAGGAGATCCATTCGTTCGTGAAGAATCGCTACGATGAGAGCGGGAGCATGTTCGCGAGGCAGACAGAAGATGTAGTGGTGCCGGCATCGCGCCATCCGCAGCGCCGGATAGAGTGCGCTCAGGTCCTTGAAGGGAACTTTGCCCGCGGCAATGTCCTCCATTCCTCGCTCCAAAGCCGAGACGTAGTGACGTACCTGGGCGGCACTCCATTGTGCCCGTGTGTAACGGATTACCGAGCGAAGATCGGATTCTGCCTCTGCGGTCAGGATGTAAGCCGTCAAGCGCGACCTTCGCCAATCTCCTCGTCGAGGATCTCACCTACAGTTTTGGTCGACAGTTTTCCGGCGAGCCCCTCACTGATGCGCGTATTCATCAACGTCTTTAACTCTTCCCAGGCCCGTTCTCCCTCGACGTCCCCGGGAAACAGGCGCTCAAGTGCGTACTGCTTGATTGTCTTGCCCTGCAGTGCGGCTAGCGCTTTGAGGCTTTGATGTTGTTTGTCCGTTATGTCGATCGTCAAGCGGCTCATCTCACATACTCCCGAAGTGACGGACCCACATTAGCACATATGTGGTTTAGTTGCCACCATTGCAGCGTTATCGTAAGACCCCGCTTGCGGGGTTCCGTCATGTCGAGCAACTGCCAATCGGCATCTATTTGCCACTGCCAGCACGGAACCCTAGGCCAGTCAATTTGCGGATACGTGCGCACAGTCGTGGGGTTGAATATCCGCAAGCTCGGTGGATCATCCAAGCCACTCAAGAGATAAATCTGGCGTAACGTTAAATTATGGAACTACGACACCGTCGAGAAGCACGTTGATTTCGCCATACTCCGAGAAGTCGACTCGATCCTGTGGGTGACTGACCTGCCACTGAACTTCCATCCAGCAGCGATTAGTGCCTCGGCAGTTGGATACGCCAAGTGGCGCCGTGGGAGCAACCGGTGGAAACGTCTAGCTTTCACATTGCGCAGTGTGAGAACGGGTTGCGGCGATGGTCGGGCTTAGGCAGCCAGGGTCTGACATTCGAGCGACGAGTGCGGACGAAACGTGTTGTAGTCCTCCGCCCATTCGGCAATCGTGCTGCGGGCAGGATCAAGACGCAAGAAAAGGCCTTGGTGGAGCCCTCATCGCGCATGCGGTCGTTGAAAATCTCGACATGGCCGTTTGCATAGACTCGTCCGGCGCGATGCAGTGCCATACGACATTGTGGTCTTTAGACCAAGCCAGGATCGCAAAAGACGTGAGTTCAGCGCCATTGGTGGAGACGTGTTGATTTCCACTGAGAGCTGATGGAGTGGATGCCCCCTCCCGACGGCATCGCAATGTGCCAGAGTGATGTTCGCCAGAACGTCACTAGAGGAGAGAGCATCCATGA
>NZ_OBQD01000009.1 GCF_900220975.1 Rhizobium subbaraonis
ACGGTCAAGGGCGTGATCAGGCGGGCCGCGCCGCCGGCAATCGTGCCGAGATCCTTCAGGGCCGCGTTCACGCCGCCCTGGCCGGCATACAGCTGAAGGATCTGCGGACCCTGCTGGGCGAAGATCATCGCCGGGTTCATGCCCATGGCAGCGGTCTGGCCGATATCGAACAGCTGATAGGACAGGTTCTGCCGGCGGAACTGATCATTGCGAGACGAGCCGACAAACATGCCGGGCAGACCGTCGCGGCCTTTCACGGCGGCGATGGTGCTGAGCGCCATCTGACGCTGACGGCTCATCGCCGCGGTCATTTCGTCGGCCGAGATCGCCGCCTGGGCGTAGGCTGTCCGGATCTCGGTGATGGCCTGCTTGTAGTTCCGGATCGCCGCGTAAGTCGGATTGTATTTGGCCCGCAGGTTGTCGAGCGCCATGCCCTCCGATGCGAGAATGCCGGTCCAGGCGCGGGCGTTGTTGTTCGCCGGGCCGGTGTGAAGGCCGACCGATGCGTTGATCAGGCGCTGGAGTTTCGATTCTGTCGCCTCTGCAGCGGCGCCAATCTTGTCGAGTTCGTTCTTCGTGGCGGCCGCACCCGCCTTGGCCCCCGCGGGATCGAGATTGACGCCGATGGATATGCGATAGGGAGCGGCCATCATTCCACCTCATTGAGGATAGGGAGCGCGGCCTCTTCCATCGCGAGGATATCTTCGAAGACGTGCGCCGGTGAATTGAGGCGGCGCAGGGTCGCATCCACGGCGGTGTAATCCATGCCGATGAAGACCAGAGTAGTCGCGACCGCCGCCATGCCGCCGGTGATCTCGGGCACGACGCGCCACTGCGTAGAGCAGGCCATAAAGGCGGTCAGGGAGGGCCAGTTGCATGCCATGATTTCGAAGGCTTCCTCGGTTTGCGTCTGGTCTACGGCCAGCCTGACGCCAAGTTCACGGAACTGCTGTTGGAGATCGGCGTCTACCGCAGCCGGCTTGGTGCGGTCGGGCCGGTCGGTGCGGCGGCGCGCCCAAATCGCCGCCGCCTCTGTCAGTTTCCCAGCCGCGCCTTTCCGCTGTCGATGGCCTCGGCGTAGGCGGCGTTCACCGCTTCGCGGAACGAGTTTCGCTTAAGCGCGATCAGCAGGTTCTCGTTGGTGAACGGAAACGCCTTACCGTCATCGTCGAGGACGCCGCGCCAATTGCGGATGGTGCGCTGGAAGCTCTTGATGTTGTGTTCCTCGAGCCGACGCTCGAGCTCGCGGAGTTTGTCTTCCGCGGTGCTATCCTTCACGATGTCGAGGATGGCGTTGCGTTCGCGGGTCAGCTCATCCGACTGGTCGCGGTCCAGAATCTCGAACTGGATATCAAAGGAATATTCCGCGAACTTTCCGACGTTCTCCGGGTCGGGGTCGGGCTCGAACACCTTCACCGGCCACCAGGTGGTCAGCGTCTTGACGATTTTGAACATGGTTTTTCCTCGTTTTGAAACGTCTTCGAAGATCGGCCAAAGCCGGCCGTCGTCACTTCACGGTGATGGTGAACTCGTCGTTGCCCGCGATGGTCTTGAACATCAGCGGCAGGGTGTTGTTCAGGATGCGCTGGGTCTCACCCATCGTCGGTCGGCCGATCTGGACAGAAGGCGCGGCGAACTCGACAATGTTGCCCGCAGTGACGCCGTGGGTCGCAGCGAGCGCGCCCAGGGCGTGGGTATGGGCAATCTCGAACCAGTTCTTGGTGGCAAGCGACACCGCTTCCATGATCGCGCTGCCGGTCATCTGACGGTCGACCTGCTGGATGCTTTCGTGGCCGATCAGGAAGCGCGGCTCAATCTGGTTTGCGATGTCCATCGTTACGCCCTCGCAAGCGCCGGCGAGACCGTGCAGGGAGAACGTCGTGTTGGCTTTGTTGACGACGACCGGCGTGATGAACTTGGCCAGGTCGATAGTCGGAAGCGCGGCGTCGGAGATCGTCCCCAGCAGGCCGGTGAACGTGAAGGCGAAGCGCGGGATCTGCTTCGGCGTCAGGTTCAGCGTGAAGGTTCCCCGCGATCCAAGCAGCACATGCTGCACGCCATCGGCATTGAAGCGGATCGAAACAGCCTCTTGTCCACCAGACACCGGAGTATAAGTGACGTCAGCGCCCGCCGCGACGACTTCGGCGAGCCCGCAGGCGCGCAGCAGCGGGCCATAAGCGGGAGGGGTTCCCGGCGTTCCGGAGCCGGCAATTTCCACCTCGCCTGCCAGGGTCGCATAGGTGCCAACGAGGATAACCCCCTGATGCCCCATGTAGGGCACAACCAGGTCGCGGCTTACTTCTTCGCCGACGGACGGGTTGAAGACCACGTTGGTCATCTGCATGGCGTTGGCGGCGCCGGTCGGCGCGGCGTCCGTGCCGTAGGTCACTTCAGTCTTGGCGAGAATCGCGCGATTGCGAAAAAGACGCGGCATTGCTCAGGCTCCCTTTGTGGACTTCTTGCCGGTAGCGCCGGCCGGGTTGGTGGAGGCGGGGCGTTCGTCCGCCTCCACCGTCGGGGACGAGGAGACCCCTTCCGCGACGGCCTCAGCCGCCTTCGGTTCCGCTGTGAACTGGACGCGCTCCAGTCCCTTCTCCGTCTTGATGTACGATCCGCCCTGCATGTCATGCCTCCAGGTAGCGGCTCGTCTGCCACGTCTGGACGTAGACGGTGACACCGTTGCCGAATGGTGCGGCCTGCCCGGCCACGAGTTCAAAAGGTTCGCTGCTCGGCTCGATGGCCCAGCCGCAAAGGGCGCGTTCGATCGCGTTCTTGAAGGCGTCGAAGCCGGCGATCCGCTTGCCGCCCTTGGTGTCATCGTGGCGACGAACGACGAAGGCGACGAGGATCTGCACCAGGACGAATTGCCGGAAGGCACCGGTCGCCAGTTCGTTGGGTTCCGCCCGCTCGCGGTAGGGGATGACATAGACAGTGCCGGCGCGGGGCGCGGTGCCTTTAGCGAGCGCGTCGAGATCTTCGGCTGCCAGAACGGCCGCGGCGTGCGACACCTGACTTTCTATTCGACCAATGACGGCGTCGATCATAGCCAGCCCCCCAGCTTGTCCTTGCTGAACACCGGCTCGGGACCGGTGACCGAAACAGCGCCGGCGGCGGACTGCTGCGGCGCGACGCCGTCAGCGCCGGGAATGGCGACGAGGCCGCGCGCAGCATCCTTCAGGGCGGCTAGCGCATCCTTGTAGTCGCGCACGACATAGTCCGGAGCGCCCTCGCGATGGAGGTGGTAGCGGGCGATCGACACGGCCCAGGTGACGACGATCGGCGGCACGGCCGACAGCGGCATGGCGTAGCGGACGGCGAGATAGCCGTTCACCGTGTTGTCCGCATGCGCAAGTGCTGCCTCGATCACGGCCGGGTCTGCTAAATCGTCCTGATCGCGATCGGCGACCTGAAGAATTTCGTCCTGGCCGGCGCGCTCGATTAGATCGTCAAGGGTCGCGTAGGGCATGGTCAGACCGGTGTGCCCGTTTCCCAGGCATCGACGATGCCAGCGTCCCAGAGAGAGCCGTGTTCGTCTTCCGTCAGCGCGATCGTCTGACCTTCAGCGAAATACCGGTTGTCATGGCGGACGGCGCTGGCGAGTTCAAATTCCCGGACCTCGGTGGCGAGGCCGGCCAAATTGCCGGCCTCGCCCATGCGGTCGCTCTCGGGAGTATCAGTGGAATTAGTCCCGGAAGCCGCTGCTTCCACCTCCGGGTCGGTCGCAACCTTCGTCGCTTCTGCCGGGTCGGCAGGTGTCAACGTGGTGGCGTCCTGCGGTTTCACCGGCTCGGCCGAGGCCTTGTCGGCAGCATCGCCGCTTTCGCTCGCTGGGGTATTGGTCCCGTCCGGCCCGTTCTCGCCGGACGGGTCGCCTTCCGTCGCGATGACCAAAACAACGGAAGGCTGGTTGCCGGCGGCGGCACCATCGGTGACGGTGTCGTCGGCGGCCGGAGAAATCGTCTTGGGCTTCTTGGTCATGTTCTTTTCCCTTCGGAGTTTGCGAAGAGGATCGCCGTCGATCCCCTGCGGAAAATCCGCCCGGCCGAGGCCGGGAGGAACAGGCGGCCGCGGTCGCGGCTAGGCGAACAGCGATCGTTGGTCGAGGCTTGCCAGCGCCTTAGATGACGCCTTCGAAGAGGTAGCCGAGCTCCGGAGCCGAGATGACTTCCTTGACGCTCTCGCCCGAACGGACGAGCTCGGAGCCGCGCAGGCCGGCCTTCGGCTGCGGGAGGGAGCCGGAAACGCGGGTGCCGAACTGCGCGGTCCAACCGAACGTCGGCTGGGCGGAGACGCTGTCCGCGAGGGCGGCCTTGTGGAACAGCAGGAACTTGTTCGGCCATACGCGGGCGCGGACGGGAGACTGACCGGGCTTTGCGATGTTGAGCCAGCCTTCCCCGACGAGGATGTCGTCGAGCTCCAGGAGGTCGGCGACGGCACGCTTGTTGGCATAGCCGTCCTGGGAACCGGATGGCGTCAGGGCGCGCAGGACACTCGGATTGGTGCGCAGCGCCGTCCAGACTGAACGGGAGCAAACCGCGTTGTTCGGTCGGATGATCATGGTGTCGGCCGCAGCGGCGACATGCTTGATGGGTGTGCTGGCGGCGTCCGTCCACTTGGAGGTGCCGGTCAGCGTCTCCTTGTTGTTTACGCCGTAGGTCGCGGCCGACATGGTCTTGTTGGCCACGCGCACTTCGCGATCGAGCAGGACGAGGTCGATCAGCTTCTGTGCCGCGAATGCGCGCGGATCATAGCCGGCCGGTGCGTTCGCCTGATCGACGTTGGGGATCAGATCGTCCAGGCCGTAGTCATCGGTGCGGCTGGTCCGCTCCTGGGCTTCGAACTCGACCTGGTTGGGCTCGGACTTTCGGCCGACCTTGGTGTCGTGCAGCGTGATGAACTGGGCGAAGTCGAAGAACCACCACTTGAACTCTTCCTTCGGCAGAAGGGGGTTGAGGCGCGGCAGCACGTCGTCGGCGATCAGCTTGTCGTTCTTGTAGGCCTGAATGATGCCGACAAGCACCGGATCAACGGGGAATGGTGTTCCACCAGACATTGAAAGCTCCTGAAAGAGGGGTTGAGGCGGTTACGCGCCCTGAATGCTGCCGCGATTGATGAGAGCGCGGACGATGTCGCCCGACACGGCGCCGGTAAGGACCATGCCGGCGGTCGAGCCGTTCGCGCCGGCCGCAGGGGCCGCCGCAACGGCAGCACCGGCCGCACCTGCGGTGAACAGCGCGCCGGCCGCGATCGTGCCGCCAGCGACCACCTCGGCCTGACCGAAGAGCACGACGTCGATGCGGTCGCCGGCCTCGGCGCCGCCCGGAAAGTCGGTGACGCCTGCGATCAGGTCGGTGGCCGCAGTCGCCAGCGCGACCTCGCCATCGTTGGCGGTGAACTTGACCAGGCGCCGGTGCCCGATGGCGGCAGCGGCGACGAAATTCTTGACGATGCGGGACATGGGCGTTCCTTTAGCCGTTGGCCTTGATGCGCATCAGCGCGGCGGCCGGCGAAAGAAACTCACCCTTCTCCTTGGCCTTGCTGATCTCGGTTTCGATGGCGACCTGGACGTGGGCCGGGTCGGAGAAGTCGGGACCGTCACCGGTGGCAAGTTCGCCCGTTGCAACGGGCTTCGGCAGCTTGCCGAGCAGGTCGCGGAAGGCGGCGCGCGACGACGTCTTCACTTCGGTGTCGCCTTCGGAGAAGGTCAGCTCATCGTCGCCCATTTCGGAGAACAGGGCGGTGGCGGTGGCCTGAAGGCCGATCGGCAGACGGCCGTCCTTGACGATATCTGCCACGAAGCCGGCATCTTCGGCGGCGCGGGCCTTGCGGGCGTTCTCGGCAAAAGTCAGCTCGCGGGCCTTCAGATCGGCCTCGCGGGCATCCAGCGCGGCCTGCTGCTGTTCAGCAGTGTTGGTCATGACGTCTTCCTTCGGTTGAGGTTCGGAAAAGGCGGGGCGGCTCTCTTCGACACGCGCATCAGCGCGGCTGTCGGCTGCGGCCTGCGCCAGCTGTTCGAGATCCCATTGCGGCACGAGCCGGTCGGCGGTCTCGATGTCGCTCGTCTCGATGAAGTGATCGCGAAGGCCGCGGAAGAGGCGGGCAATGTTTTCGAACGCCCAGGCATTGCGCCATTCGGAAAACTCGATCGCCTCGCACTCGACGATGACGCTGCCGTCATCCGAGAAGTCGATCGACTTCAGGCCTTTCACGGCCGGCGGCTCGGCGCCGAGGAAACCGACGTGGCGCAGGTGATACTTGCCGGGCGTGGGATTGCTGGCGCTGTCGGGCGCATAGAACGCGGCCGAGACCTTCTTGAAGGAGCCGCCTTTGACGAGCTCGGAGAATTCGGCGTTGACCTGGTCGGCGAATGCGACGAGGCGATCGCCCTTTACAGCGAGGCCTTTGATCCAGCCATAGGCCGGGCCATCCTGCTTCGGATGGCCGACGACGATCGGCGCCTCGTGGACGGCCGGATCATAACCGGCGACGATGGCTGCAAGATCGGCCTCGCCGAAACTGAGCGTGACGCCCGTCGACGAAGTGTGCTTGCCGGTGCGGAAAATTTCGAACGGTTTCATGCTCCGGACCATGCCGGAGGGGCACACGCCGAAACAGCCGCTACGGCTTGTGGGTCAATTGCCCTGCATGAAACGCGGAAGCGGGTGGAGGATCAAACCCTGACTTCAAATTTGAAGCCGATTTGAAGGCCTTGGAGGCGGTTTGATGCCTCCTAGGCTATCATCGGCGGTCTCAAACCGCCAGAGCGCTTCTGGGGCCGGATTTTTCAAGGTGCACCCGCAGGCGAAATCGCCGCCAGGAAATGGTCCTGAACGATGGCGAGGATCTCTGTCACGTCCTCGTCGCTGAAGCCGAGGAACTGCCGGCGCGGCATGGTCACCGATTTGACCTTGAACGTCTGCCCGCCCATCGAGAAGACAAGAGCGGCCGCGTTCTTTGGCACGATCGTGCCGCCCTCGTTGTGGATCCGCGCGTAAACTTCGTTCGAGCCGATCTCGACGCCGTCACCGGCGAGCTGCCAGACGATCTGGCTGAGGCTGCGCGTCTGGCCGCGCAAGATGCCTGGACCTTTCTTCGTCTTCGCATAGAGCGGATTGAGGGCCGCCCATGTCTTGCCGTCCGGATCGCGTTCGTCGATGAAGCGCCGGCGGGTCGCCTTGGCCTCATACTCGCCGATGTTCTTCAGCGCCGGCGTGATGTCGCCGGCGGCCGCCAGCAAGCGCGCCAGGGCGTCGTTCACCTCGTCCAGGTCGATTGTGATGCTGGCGCTGCTCATTCTTGTTTCCTGTGTTCGGCCGGTGTAATATCCAACCGCTAAGCGAGATGTGCGGGCCGGTCCTGATCCTTAAGTCTCGCGGCAAAGCGGCCCAGACCGGACGGGCCGCTTTTTATGTTTCTGGACGGCGATAGAGTAGCGCCCCGGTTCTGAACTTCCTCACATAACGGTCGGCCGACTGGAAACCCGTTACGGCGATCCAGCCTTTCGGCGTCCATTCGAAGCGGGCGAAGAGAGCCTTTCTATCCGGGAGGATGAAACGGCGAATGTAGGACCGCTTCAGCGCGACGCCGGAAGCAACGGCGGCCCAATCGGCCCAGATCTCGTCGGGCTCCCTGATCGTGTCCGCAAGCAGGGCCATGTAAGGGCCACGGTCGTACTTGTTGCTCTTGGTCCCGGTGACGGCGCCGGACGCGTCGCGGGTTTCGAACATGCTCTTTGACAGCGTGACGATCCCACCGGAGGCATCGCGGAAGTAGCCGAAACCTCTTTCGCCAAAGCCGAACTCCTCCATGAAGCGCCCGACATAGGCATCATCGGAAAGCCCGTCCGGCAACAGGCGGTTGGAACTGACTGCAGTGGCCGGCGGCAGGTCGGGGAGATCGGCGGCCGGCTTGCGATCTGGCGCGAACGGCTCCAGCGGCGTGCGCAGCTCGCGCGGCACGAGGCCCGACAAGGTTTCCTGCCCGACATTGTATTCCCAGCCGCGGTCGATGCCGGGATAGCGGGTTTCAGGCTGGCCGGTGCGAGGATCCTTGTCCTGGTACGCGCCTAGGTCGGGTGCTTCGTCCGGACCGCTCTTTCCAAGCGCCTTCAATTCCCGTTCAGAGAGTGCTTCAACGTCGCAGCCGCAGCCCCAACCGTTGGGCGGGTACATGATTGCCCAGGCGGGATCGGTGGCGCGAAGGACGAGCCCGTTCCATGACAGGTGAAGTTTGCGGGGATGGAGCGCGCCGGAGTGGATGTATTGCCAGTACGGCCGATACTTCAGCACGTCCGGGTCAGTCAGCTGCGAATAGCGCCCGGCCATGTAGCTCGTGCGCATGTTGGTTGTGTAGATGATCCGGGCGCGCCACGCGCGTCGCTCTTCTTCCGTCTGGCCGTGGGAGAAGAATTGCCAGCCGGTGCGTTCAACGATCGCGTCAAAGTCCTTTCGGAACTCGTCAAAGCCGGTGCCCTTTTCCCGCGCCTTCTCGATCGCGGCACGGAAGTCCGCCAGCATGTCATCGCGCGTGACGCCGGCCACCGAGAACGCGCGGACGTGGGCGCCGTGGCGAAGATCGTCCCAGCGCCTGGTCGGCAGGTTGACCTTGCCTTTCAGATAGTCGACGGCCTCCTGAAACGGGATATCAGCCATTGCCGCCCACGCTGTCATGGCCTTCCAGGCGGGCGACGGTGATGGCCTGTTCCATCAGGCCGGCGAGGTCATCGACGCCGAGCTCCGAGGCGAGGCGCGCGAGCCGAAGGGAAAGATCGTCATAGTCGCGCGCCTCGGCGAACTCTGCCCGGATGGCTTCGATCATGGCGGCGATCGGCGGCGCGGCGAGCGTGTCCAGCTGATCGGTGAGGCTATCGACGACACGCTGGCCGGCTGACGAAACCGCCGCCGGGTTGTCGGCGAATTCAAGACCGGCCGTTGCCGGCGGCTCCTGCCCGTTTGCGGGATCGTCCACGGCCGGATCGCGTTCGGCCTTCTCGACCCACTCGCCGCCATAGGTCTCGTTGATATAGTCGACGCTGGCGGGCTTGTAGCCCATGCGTGTAATGGTCTCGTCCCGCTTGACCTTGTCGTCCAGGTCCTCGGCCTCGGAGAAGTCACGCCAGACATCGGGAATGCCGGCGCCGGGGAAGTTCAATTCGACGACCCAGCGAACAAGGGTGTCCTTGATCGTGGCGCTGATCAGATCGGAATCGGCCTTGGCGATGGCAATGCGTACCTCGTTGTGGATCTCGCCAAGCGATCTAGCGCCGCGCTCGCCGCTGTTCGTCGACAGCGTCTCGCCCAGGACGGCCTCGCTCATGAGTTCGTCCAGGTAGCGGTTCAGCTTTTCGTGCACGTCGCCGCCGCCGCCGGCTTTCGCTTCCAGCAGTTCCGCGGTGACGGTGTCCGGAATGACAAGGCCGGTGTCGCTGGCCATCTGGCGCAGGACGACGACGAGTTCCTTTTGCTTCTTCTCGTCATACTCGCCGGAGTACTTCAGGACCGTGGTCGGGGTGGCGTGCTTTTCCGTCGCCCGCAGCCAGTGGGCCAGCGCCTGGCGCTTGAACCACGCCGGCCAGAACAGGACCGAGCCAAGCCCGACGCCATAGGGATCGTCGTCGTCGTCATCGATCGAATGGCGATGCACGATGAACTTGCGATCGGGCACGGCAACGCCGTCCATCATGTTGGAGCGCGTGAGCATGCGCAGCGAGCCGTCAACGGCGAAACGAAAGCGCCGCTGCTTTTTCACTTTGACGGCGGTGGCGGTCCAGACGCCGTCGACATTGCGCCAGATGATCTCGGCAACGGCGAAACCTTTCAGGACCGCGCCGAGCAGTCCTTTGGTCAGGCGGTCAAAATTGATCGCCTTCAGCTGGCGCTCGACTTCCTCGGCCGCACGCTTGTCGATGCGCCTGGGCGACGCCTCATGGACCGCCCATTCGCGGGAGCACACTTCCAGCCTGCGCTTTTGCAGGATGGCGAAGGCATGCGGGTCGCGGCGGATTTCGTCATAGACCTTGAGGGCGGACGCGCCGCCGCGCGATGCCAGCACTTCGTCGGTCGGCGAGAGGATGCCCTGAAAGCTCGGTATGAAGGGATCGCTGACGGTGGTCGCGATTTCGGGAAGGGTCGGGGCGGCCATCTCACATCCTCGTAAAGTCGGAAAGGTCGGCGCGGCTGTCGATCGTGCCGAAGCCGCCGGCGTAGTCATCCATCACGCCCGAGCTCGGCCGTTGCGCGCCTGTCGTGCCGGCGCCGACTTCGCCGCTGTCTTGCTCGCTGGCGAAGATGGCAAGAGCGCCCGCCGGCGCGGCGTCACCGTGCCGCTCGAAACCGTCGACGCCGACAGAGCGGGCATTGTCCGGAACCTTGGCGATGCCCTTCGTCATCTGGACGGCGCGGTAATCTGTCATGACGTCGTCATCGAGCGGGAGTTCAATCGTGCCGTCTTCGAAGGCCGCTTTCAGTTTCGGCATGTTCAGCAGGTACCAGGTCGTGGAGAGTTTCACTTCGGTGACCTTGGCCGGGCCGCATTTCTGCCGGCAGACCTCGGCGAGAAACGCACCATTGCCGGTTGCATCTAGCGCTGCGTGCGAAAATCGTGGAAGCTCATCAATGATGTAAAAGAGGATCTGCTTTTGGCTCTCAAACGGAACGTCACGAAGCTCAAGCAGGAAAGGCGTGATGCGCGACAGGTCGGCGCGGATCTGCATCGGGTGGATGACGGACAAGTCACCGGTGCGGCCAAAATCCTGCCCAAGGCAACTGCGCAGCCGAGGGTCGAGGCGAGCGAGCAATGGTTTCAATTGTTCGTCACAGAAGTCGCGAACCTCTTCGATGCGAAGCCCTTCGGGCCAGTCGACAAAGCCGGCCGGTGACTTCCAGCGGATGACCGGAATATGTTCGTGCATGCGCGCCTGGATGAGCGTGCGCGGGAGATAGGAACCGGCCGACTGTGATGGAATGCATCGCAGCTCTTCGTCAGCGCCGGCGCCATAGGTCTTGTATATGCCGGCCCGCCATGTGGCTTCCGATTCGGGCGACCATTCCTTGCCTGTCTTGAGGCAAACCCGCTGGTAGAGGCCATTGTGCAAGGCATCGTCGAAGGTCACGCGCACGACCTTGCCCGGCCGCTTGCCGGCACGGATATCCTCGATCAGCTGATTGAAGGGGTTGTCCACGCCGTTGTGGGTGGAGATGACGAGCACCTTGCCGCCCCAGATCAGGAGCGCCATGGCTGCCTTCAGCAGTTCCTCGGCATCGTCATGAAAGGCGAACTCGTCGAGGATGACGTAGCCCTGCCGTCCGCGCAGCGATCGAGGTTTCGACGACAGCGCCGTAATCTCGAAGCCACTTGCGAACGTGATCCGAAAGGCCTTGATCGCCTTCTCTTCGCCCTTCTCGCCCTGCTCGACAAACAGAAACTCCTGCACCTCGGAGCACGCCGGGGCGAACGCGCGAGCCCACATGCCGCAGCAGTCGATGAACTCGCGGGCCATGTCGAGATTGTAGCCGAGATAGAGGACGTCCATGCCGCCTTCGGTGCGGGCCGAGCCTGCCGTCAAGACGGCATCCGCGCCGACGCCCCAGGTGGCGCCGACGCGCCGGCTCTTATCGGTGACGACCAGGTTGTAAAGCGCGGTCGCCTGCAGGAGCTCCTTCTGATGTTCAAGCAGGACGTCGGGCAGGTCCTTGCCTTCCAGGCCGGGCGGGAGGCCAATGAACATTTCGCGCCGGTGGCGCGCCCAATCCTCTTCTGTGACCAGTTCGTTCGGATCGGCGTGAACGCTCATGTCCGGCTAACTCCGAGCACCTTGGCCTTGATGTCGGCGACGGTGTCGCGCGTGAGGCCCTTCGCCTGGGCGACAGTGTCGACAGCCTCGCCAACCTTCTCGGCGAATTCCTTGTCGAGCTTCTGCCGACGCACGGTCGAGACGCCTTGCGCCTGCGCCGCCGATCGGAGCGCGGCCGCCAGCTGCATTGCACCCTTCGTGTCGATTCCGGCTTCCCCGGCATTGGTCAGCAGTTCGAAGACAAGCGTCTTGATGGCCTCGGCGGCGATCAGCGTCAGATCGTCGGAAGCACTTCCGTCGAATGCCTGGGCGAGGGTGCCGGCGATTTCCCGCGTCTGGTTGATCCGCTGCGTCATCATTGCCAGCTTGAGCGAATAGCGGTTGAAGGCGGTGAACGACGGGATCGCGAAATCGAGCTCGCCGCGGTGCTCGCGCTGGATCGCCTCCAGCTGCTCGACAAAGTCGCCATAGATGTCCGTCTGCGTGCGGTCGCGCTTCTGGAGCTCGGCCGCAGCCCACGCGACAACCGGAGCGCAAGGCTCCGGCAGTAGCTCGATGTTGGAGGGTCTACCGCGTCCCACGTCAAAACTCCGGAGACGGGCGGGCAACGCCGTCGATGACGGAACGGCGCTCGACATGGTCGATACCGGCGCGGGTGATGGCGGCAATCTGGACCGTGCCGGCCTCGACGATCGAGACCGCGCCTAGCTCCCACAGCTTCTGCAATTGCGTGCGGACCCATTCGCGCGACCGGTTGTGGCCGAAAGACTCGAGCAGCATCGTCAGCAGGGTTTCGTTCAGACGGCCGTCGGTCTGGTCTTTCAGCCCCCGAAGAATGACGAGGCGAGCGTCCCGAGCCGCGTGCTCTTCAAAAGAGAGGCTCATGCTAGTTCCTTTCCTTCAGAAAGTCCTCAAGGCGGTGAACCGTGCGGGAGACACTCGCCATGCTCTCCCCCAGGACGGCGACCGTTCCCTTGAGGTCTGCCATTGCAAGTTTGATTTCGGTGACCTGGTCTTTCGACGGCATGTGGCGGAGCTCGTCTTCCATCCGCTGAATACGGCGGTCATGGTCGATGAGCGTTGCGGTGTTCTTCTTGGCTCCGGACGTGAAAAACACCGTCACGCTCGTGCCGACCGATATCGCGAGAGCGATGAGCCCGAGCCAGTCGCGCAGGAGGGTAACGTCACTCATGCTACTCTCCGACCTCGGCTCTCGGCCGCTTCCTGACAGCTGATGCAGCGCGTGGCGGAAGGCATCGCCCGCCGCCGTGCTTCGCGGATCGGACGCTCGCAGTCTTCGCAATCGTCCGCGCCGGGTTGCTTGAGCGCGGAGCGGGCTCGCGCGATTGCCACGTCGCGTTCGCGCTCTAACCGCTCCTCGCCAAGTTCTCTGGCAAAGTTTCCGATGTTCATGCGCCCGCCGGCTCCTTGGACGCCGCCGGCCCTGACAGCGACAGCGCGGCAATGTGCGGGGCGAGCAGCTCGGCGATGCGCGGGCGGTCGCGAGCCTTGAAGCGTGTCAGGGCATCGGGAACGGATCGCTCGACGTAGTCGATGGCATCATCGACCGACGTACCGGGCATGAGCAGCAGCTTCGCTGCATTGGCAAGCGCCGACTGGAGCGCCGCGCGGTGCTTCGCCTCGATCTCGAATCCGGTGAGGCGCAGGATCACCGCCGAGAGGAAGGCGAGAAGGAGCGGGACCACCGCGTCAATGAGCGGCGGCACCAGCTGTTGCAGGATCGTCTGGAGCATGAGGGCCTCTTAAAGGTCGCGTTCAAAGGGAAGATGCGGGGCAAGCGCTGCGAACGTTCTGGCGCCGGCGATGCCGTCGACGACAAGGCCGGACGCTCGCTGGAAGGACTTCACGGCCAGTTCGGTGGCCGGCCCGAAATCGCCATCGATGCCGATCGGCAAGCCATAGGTGGAGAGGCCGCGCTGAAGGTCGACGACTTCGCCGCCCTTTGAACCGCGCGACAAGACGGGGTAGCCGGGCGATCGCTCGACGAGGGTGGCGGCTATCGGCTGAATGAGGGCCTTGGCCTTCGTCAGGTACCTGCCGCGATCTTCCAGCCCGTTCTTGCCGCCGTTGATGCGCTTCGTCACCGCGACCAGGTCGTCGCGGTCGGCAAGCGCGTTCAGGCCATTTTCCGACCAGAAGTAGGCGGCGGCCCAACCGGCCCACGGCCATTCGGCAACGATGTACGGGTTGTTTTCGAAGTTCGGGGAACCGGGCATGCGCCTGCTCAGCCATGCCGTGAAGCGGCGATAATTGTCGCGGCCGGTCAGCTGGATCGGGCCGCGGCCGCGATACCGCTGGCCGTCGCCGGGCTGGGTGTTGCCGAGATCCTTGCGGCCCTCGTAGGCCGCGCCGGATGCATATTCGACCGTGGTGCAGAAGCCGTCGCTTTCGTGCGCTGTCTGCGACAGGAAGTGCGAGATCCGCAACGGTGTCGTGACTTCGCTCTGCGGCAGCAGTTCCGGCAACATTGCGCCGAAACCGGCGATGACTGCCGCCTGCGAATTGGCTTGCGTGCTGGAAGGTTTCGGCGCCAGCGAGCGGAGCACGGCCGGGCCGATCAGGGATGCAAGGGGTTTGGACATCTACATGGTTCCCGCCTCGAACTGAAAGTTGAAGCCGGAACGAACCGGCATCTGGCGGTCACAATGGATTTTGGGCGGCGGTCAAAACAGCCGCAAGGGCTTGTGGTCGGTCTAGAGGAGGGAGAGTTGGCGGTCGTCGGCTTGCTTGAGCCATGCGCGCACGGTCACATCGGTGACGTGGAGTTTGCGCGCGATCGCGTTGACCGTCCATCTCTTAGCGCGGAAATGGCGCGCGATAAAGGGCTTGCCGACAGGGACGCGGAGGCTGCCCGTTCCTATGCGCACCGCGAGCGCGATCGCGGCTTCCTCGCCGAACTGTTCGACGACAGGCGACCGACCCTGGGGGCGTTCCGACAGGTACACATAGCCGCCGCCGAACGACAGCAGGAACTCGATGCCGAGTTCCTCGCCGAGCGTATCGATATAGGGCTGGAGGTGTGCCGGAACCTTGGCGGTCAATGTTTCCTCCCGATACCGAGCTGGGACTCGAGGCGGACCTGCGCGGCTGTCAGGCGGTTGACCTTCTGCTCCATGCGAATGCGGGAGCGGGCATCACGCCCGCCCTTTTGAAGGCGCTTCAAAAGCTCTTCACGCTCTGCCCGGACCCGGTCCAGCTCGGAACGATCGAAGAGAGGCAGGCAAACGGCGGCATGCATTCGGCTGGTCATATCGACACCTCGAATAGCGTGGGCGTTTCATTCTCGGATGCATTCTTCTTCTTGCGTTCGGCGGCGCGGCGGGCGGCTTCACCCGGCGTGGCAAGGGCCTGATCGGCTTCGCGCGTGTAGCGGTCTTCCATGCCCGGCGGCAGGTGCCACACTTCGGTGCGGGCGGGATACTCGCCTTCCTCGTCCAGCAGCCAGACGTACCAGGCGTAGTCGGTGGCGCTGCTTGCCTCCGGATCCCAAACGCCCTCGATCATCGGCACGCGCTCGGCAAAGGGGCAGAAGAATCGCGGCGGGCGAGGCCCGAAAATGGTGTCGTGCCGCTCCTGGCCGCTGATCCAGCCGAGCCGGCAGAGAAATGCAACGCCTTCCGTCGCGATCGATAGGGCGCGCTCAAGGAAGACGGATGCAATCTGAAAGGGCGGGTTGCAGAAAATCCAGTCTGGCAGCTGGTGACCATCTGCGAGAAGCGTCTCGCGGGTCTCGAATGTGAAGTCGCGGATCTCGGGATTGATGCCCCAATCGTGGACGTCGGACACATCGACGGCGCCGAAGGACTCGCGCAGCGGGGCGACCATATGGCCGCCGCCGCCGCAGGGGTCGCGGGCGCGCTTGGTGCGCAGGTCGATGATGCCGTAGCGGGAAAGTACCTCGTGCAAGAGCGCACGCGTCGCCCACGGCGGCGTGGGGAAATAGTCCAGCGACCCGCGAGGATGCGAGCGCTGCGCCATTACCGCCGAGGACGTGCGTGCGTTCATCGCGCCGGCTCCCAAGTGATCAGGACGCCGTCGAACCGGGATACGTCACCATGGGCATCGCGCCAGAAGCGGCCCATGGTTTCGCGGGCGGTCCTGCCATAGAGGCGGGCCGGGAAGCTGTTGCCGAGCAGCTCGGGCGCGAAGCCGTCCAGGCGGGCAAAATGCTCGATCTCGTGATAGAGCAGCGGCCGGCCATCGATGGCGATGCGCGCCACGATCTCGCTGATAAGATCGCTCAACAGGATCTCGACGGGCACGATAGCCGTGCACACCTGATCGTCGATGATCTTCCGGCAGTACTTGGTCCGCATGCCCTGGTAGAGCTGGAGCATTTCGCCCGGTCGAGCGTGCCGGGCGCGATTGGCGCGGATCGTCTGGCGTTTCCTACCGGCGGCGATCTGCCCGGCGAAGAACGGTTTGAAGGAATAGGCAACCATCACTTGCCCGCCTTCCTGGCCGCGCGGACGCGCTCGCCGAACGCGTTCATGACGGTCTGCCATTCCTTGGGCTTCACGTCGGCTAGCCAAGCGTGGCGGACGCCGAGAATGGAGGAAACCTCTTCATCAAAGCCTTTGCGGACGATCAGGCTCACGCCGGGGTGCAGGATTCGCCACTGCGCCCAGGCGATCTTTGCCCCATCGGCCGCAAGCCACTCCTGGCCGTTGGTGTTGCCGAAGGAAACGCCGGCTTCGCGACGGAGCCAAGATTTCAGGGCCTCAATTACGGCGCGGGCGTCGTCGGGATAGTTCAGCCAACGGGTGTGATCGATGCCTGTCTGGCGCTTGACGAAGGCGGTCAGGGCCTTGTCGTCGCGCTTCTCGACCACGCCGAGGTTCCACGCGGCGATCCAGAGCGCCTGCAGCTTCTTTGCGAACTTGCCCGTAAGCTTCTGCTGGCCGTTGGTTCGTCGGTCGGCGCTCGTAAAGCCGAGGCGGCGCAGTTCGGTGACGACCGCGTCCTTTTCGTCCGAGGACATCAGCGTGAGGCTGGGCTTGCCGGTGATGCGCTCGTAGATGGTGCGGCGCCCGTCTTCATCGATCCCGAGCTGCTTGCAGCCCGTGTGGATGGCGGCGATGGCGGAGGTCATGACAACCGCTCCCACAACTGTGCTGCCAATTTGCCAATGTCGATTTTCCCGACGGGCATCGGGCAGGAAAGATCATCGTCGAAGAAGACTGCGAAGAACCCGCCGCCGTGCTCAACGAGACAGGCGCCATGGGCAATGAAGAGCTCGGCAATGGCTTCGGCAATAGCTTCTTGATTGCGAAACTGCCTCACGCTGCACCTCCAATTGCCGGTGAGGCGCTTTTCGGTATTGTTTCGCCCTGAAATGATCGATTGGGGATTCGTGGATGAACG
Source organism: Rhizobium subbaraonis (assembly GCF_900220975.1). GTDB lineage: Bacteria > Pseudomonadota > Alphaproteobacteria > Rhizobiales > Rhizobiaceae > Mycoplana > Mycoplana subbaraonis. The sequence continues at coordinate 17,177 of NZ_OBQD01000009.1, forward strand.
ATGGGTATCGGCCGCCGGAGCGCACTAAAGAGCTGCTGTTCAATATGGTGCCGACGATAGTGTGGGTGACGGTCGCCGCCGTGATCATGTTTACGCCTGGGCCGTCCGCCTATGATCGTCTGAGAGACTTTGACGGTTTGGTGGCCGGCGCCCTTGCGGTCTTCGCGGCGTGGGTCACCATCCGCCAAATGCGTCGCGATGACCGAAGCAATGACATCCGGAACGAAAAAGTTCTGAGAGCAATGCTGCGGAGTGACATGCTCCGCTTTGAACGAATGTACTATCCCCAATCGAGCGAATTGGCAGATCATCTTGAGCGCTTGAAGCAGTTGCCGCTGCCGGCTCTTGTTGACAGAAATTCCGTCCAGGCGTGGCTGGATCAGGCAGTCGTACTGGAGAGAATTCTCATTGAGATATTCGCGACGCTCCATCAGCCAAACTGGCGAGCTTCCCTGGACCTCCTGGGCGGCTTTGCGTCTGCAAAGCACGCCGAGTTGGTTGAGGATGCAAAAACCCTCTCCGAGGAACGCGATCACACGGCGCGGATGGCGAGAACTTATTTGAAAAACGGAGAACTGAACATCTGGCTTAGTCTCCAACAGCGCACAAAACGTTCCGAAGAACTCGTCGCCTTTTGCTGCAACGGGTTGGAAGCGGTGCTCGAAGAACTCGAAATCCTCGCGGACCTTTACCAAATTGAGCGCACAAGGCTTAAAAGGCCCTGATCGGTTGGAAAGCTGGGCTGTATCGCGCATGTCCCTCACGCCTTTGCAAGATCTATTGTGATGGCCGTCCAGGGCGTTTCGATCGAGAGCCGGTGATAGAACCGGAGATACTCCTTGGACCCGGTTACCCGGATGGAATCGCGGATTGCATCCATGGCGCGGCCCCAGCGCGGATCGTCGATCTCCAGCCTCAGCAGCATGAACAACTCCGACTTGTTGACTTGGCTTTCCTTGTCGGTGTTGAAGGCGCGGGTGACGATCGTCTGGATTTCCGGCCGGCTGTCGGTGGACCATTCGTTTAGGCATTCGTCGATGAGCGACTTGGCGATCTGCAATTGAGGGCCGAAGTCGATCAGGTCGGCAACCTGAACCTGAACCTTCATCAAACCGTCGAATGTCTGATAGGTCTTGTTGCCCTTCTTGCCGCCGATCCTGGCGCCGTATTCCTGCGCGAGTAGATCGTCGAAAGCGCCGATATCGGCCATGCAGTGATCGCGGAAGCGAGTTATCTGCGCATTGAGCGCGAGCGCGAACTTGATCTGCTTGCGGACCATTTCGTCCTGCAGTTTGTCTTCGGGCTTCACGTTGGAGGCGGCGACCAGATCGCCCTTGCTGTTGGTCATGAACTCGCGACCGTTGACGATGGTGACGGCGATGGTGGGCTGTTCTTCCAGAATGACTGCCTGCATGTTCTGATCCTCATGGGTTTGACAATGCTTCGAAGCACGTTCGGGCGCCGTTTGCGGCGGCGGGGAGGACCCGCCGCCGTGGTGCTGGCCGCTAGTAAAGGTCGGTGCCGTAGCCGCCGCGGAAGTCGAGGACGGTGGCGCTGGGCCGGTGTTCGTGCCCGGCCTGTAGCTCAAGCTCCGCTTCCAGCTCCTCCGACCATGCGATGAAGGTGTTGAACCGTTTCAGCAGGGCCGCGAGCATGGGCCGCGTCATTGGAATGCGGTTGCCATAGGTCGCCCGCAGAATGTCGCGCTCCTCGCGGATGGCATCGGAAAGTCTGGCCGTCATGGCTTCCTCCCGAAATCCGGCCGCAGGACCTTGCCCTGCGGGTCGGCGAGAACATCGGTAGCAAGCTGCTCGACAACTGCCGCGCCGACGCGGCCGGCTTCGGCCAGGCGGAAGACGGAAAGCTCCTGTTCCATTGAACCAACGAGGGCGCCGATGAGCCGCAGCTTTTCAGCAGCGATGCGGCTTTCCACTATGGTGAGGCCGTGGCCGGCCATGGCCTTGCCATTCAGTTCCTCGCGCAGGGACGCAATCTCCGAACTGGCGGTGATGTCGAGGATCGTCATCAAGACAGGTCCTCCACATCACGGCGGCGCCAAGCGTGCTGCAGGTGGTCGAGCGTCAGCTTCTGGCCGGCTCCGTTCGCGGCCATAAAGGCCAGCTTCACGGTCTTCTCGATCTGGCGCATCGCGCCGCCCTTCATGCCGATGCCCGTCAGGAACTTGACGCAATCCGGATCCTCGATTTCCCACGCTGCGATATAGGCGTGCAGGTCGGAGGTGTGCGCCGCTGTACGCTTGAGGTGCTTTCCGACGCGACTTTTCAGCTGCGCATAGGACGGCCCGCCATTGGCCTTGCCGAACCGGCTGTAGATTTCGTCATTGCCGACCAGGGCGACACCGCACTGGTAGACGTCGCAGAAATGGCGCAGCTGGTTGATGGCGTCGTCGGTGAGGTTCTGCGCCTCATCGACGATCAGCAATGTCCCACCGCCGATCCGGGCAAGCTTGGCGCCGATCGCGCGGGTTAGCTTCGCCGGATTGTGCTCTTTCACGTCCAGTTCGGCGGCGAGCTCGACGAGCATGCCGTGAACGGTCTTCGTGTGGGGCGTGACGGTGGCATGGTAGACGTGGGGACGCGTCGCCTGGAAGTGACGGCATGTCGCCGTCTTGCCCATGCCGGCGCCGACCGTGATCATGACCATGTCGCTGGTCATCTGCGCCCACATGAGCGTTTCGGCTATCTCCATCGCCACCTTCGTCTTGATGAAGGGAGGCGAATGCGGGATCGTCGAGCCCATCGTGGCGCTGTCCTCAATCGCGTCGAGCCACTGGCTCACAACACGATTCCACGGCTCCAGCCGGCCGGCATAGGTGCCGGAAAACCACTGGCTGAACGTGCCGTCCTTCATGCCGGAACGACGCGTGACTTCTGCCTTGGTCCAGCTGTTCGCGGTCGCAACCTCGATCACGCGTGCGGTCAGCCGGCGCCAGACATCGACGTCCACCTGGCCATGCTTTGCTACAAACTCGGCCGAGGGCGAGGGGTGATCCCAAACGCTGGCCTGACTTGTGCTGGTATGTACATTCATCTAAAAGGTTCCTTGCTTTGGAGCCCTAGCGGGCTTGTTTTTGGGCGGGGCTGAAACCCGCCCATATTTTTTTGCCGGAACCGTACTCACTACATTTCGGCTCATGCTTAGGCGGCCGTACGCGCTACTTTTCGGCCGCATTCCCTTTCGGAAATTCGAGGATCGAGGCACCGCCGGCTTGGCGCATTGCCTTCGAGAAACTGTCTTCAAACTCTTCGTCGCTCATCGACGCAGCCGGCTGGACGGCGAGGTTGCCGGTCAGAAGGCGCGTGACGGCGGGGCGCTTGCGTTCGGGCTTTGGCGCCGGCTTCTTCTCGCCTTCGGAATAAAGGTCCGCGAGCTGCTGCGCGGTCATCTTGGCGTGTGCTGCCTTCTGCTGCGCCAGCGCCTTCCGGTAGGCGTTGCGCTGGCTTTCGTGCTGACGGGCGGCCGCGGCGTCGTGGTAGCCGGTGTCCTCGATGCACTGCGCGTCGCAGATGAGCGCATTGTTGAGGTCGTAGACCTTCAACGGCTTTTTCAGATGGTCCGGGTCAAAGCGGATAATGACCTTCTTGCCCGCATAGGCAGTAAGGGCAGGGTGCCAAAAGCGGTTGCCGTGCAAGTGGATTTCGCCGTTGCCCTTGCGGGCCTTGAACGCCTCGGAGGCGAGCAGCCAGAGGGACGCTTGCGCTGCGCTCGGCCACCGGACAATGGTGCTCGGCTCGGCGATGCTCGCCTCAAACGTCTGGTCGAAGGATCTGCCTTTGCAGTTGCCGGCCTTTCGACCAACACGAGCATTGTGCTCTGCCATTTGCTGATCGACATGAGCGACGAAGACGTCGAAGGGGACGGCCCTGGACGCGTAGTTTTCCGGCTTCGCGTCAGGCTTGTTGCCAGTATAGGCGCCAGCACAAACCGGATGGCGGGAAATGTCGTCTGTGAGGTCGCGGAAGGCGCGCTCGATCGGCTTCGACTGGCCGGAGAATGGCTTTGTCCATTGTAGGTGGATGCCGAGAGCGACAAGCAAGCCTTGCGGATCCTCTTCGCGGACTTTGAAGCGGAAGCGCGTGCGGGCGCCGCCGGAAATCCACTTGCTGGCGAAGGCGCGGCCGTTGTCGAGCGTGATCATGTCGGGAATACCGAAGCGTTCGACCATGTCGCCGATGACGAGGCGCACCGATATCCAGTTTTCGCTTTCCGACAGGCGCCATGCGACGAACTTGCCGGAATAGAGATCCTGCAGCGCGATCAGATAGAGGCGAGTGATGGTATTGTCGGGCATGCGCACGAACACGTCGACGCGGTGACCGTCCATGTTGACCGCCTGCATTGCATGAAGGTGCGAGCGGGTGCGGCGCTGTGCCGGATAGAGCGCCTTCGTCCTTTCGCGACCGTCGCGGGCTAGCTTCTGCACCGCTTCCGGCACTTCGGCATCCAGCCGGCGGCGCAAGGCGCGCTCGGATGGGATCGGCGACCAACCCTTTTTGGCGGCGACGGCGACGACACGGCGGTAGCAAGCCGAGAAGCTTGGCTTTTCAGGCCGCAGAAAATCGCTTTTGAGGACGTCCCAAGCCTCTTCGTGGCACTCGGCGCGGGCGCGGTCTGTCGCATAGGATGGGGCCAGCGCCGCAAGCCAGTCCTGACGGTCGAGGCCCTCCACCATCGCGCAATACGAGTAGTAGGTGCTTTCGGAAATTCCCGCCTTGGCGATGACCGCAGCGATGGCATTGCGCTGTCGAATGCCGGCGGCCTTAAGGTGGGCCACATCATTGAGTACAAGTAAACGGGCCTGCGCGACCGCTTTGTGTTCCAGCGGCAGCGCCTCATAGCGCGCCCATATCTCCTGACGGCGCTCGGCCTGAAAATCACGATCCGTATTGGCCGGCGCGGAGTGCAGAAGCGTGAGCTTCAACTGCGCCGCCTTCGGCAGAAGCGATATGTGGTACTCGAAACCACCGCCGCCTTCGCGGCCACTCGCTTTCCGGCAAGCCTTGGGGTTCGCCTTCCAACCTTCGGCGTCTGCCCGCTTGGCAAGGCCACGAGCGGTCGCAGGCAGTTCTGGAAGCGCCGCAGCGGCAAGTTCGGCCAGCGTAAAGAACTCCTTGGCACGCATCATCAGCGGGTCCGCTCCTTCACGGTGACACGGCGGGAACGAAGTGCCCGCAACTCGGCCTTGATGCGTTGCTGCTCCTGCTGGAGACGCCCGGTTTCGGCGAGTACGGCCTCGTCGCCGATCAGCAGCGTTGCGCCCTGATCCTTGATCGCCTCGTCCCACAACCACATCGCGCCGGTGGCGTGCACAAAGGCAGCGAACCGGATCAGACTGACGTCGTGGGTGTCCTTACTCTCGGCCGTGTAGGCGTCGATGGTGGTTTTGGAGATGCCGGGGATGCCGAGATACTGCGCCATGCGGGCGGCGATCGTCGGCCGATCAAACGGGCATTCACGGATGGCGCGCGCCATGGCGCGCTTCATCTTGGAGCGATAGCGGTCGATGTCGATCCGCTGGACCGCCGCGCGAACCGGAAACACCGGCTCAAGGAAAAGGTCGAACTGTGCCGGATCGCGCTTCATTTGCGAGCCTCCAATGCGGCCTTGACCTGCATCGCGAGTTCGGAATGTCCGGCCTCAATCAGCTTGTCCAGCATGAAGAGAGCGCGCGTGAACGTGTCCGCCTTTTCCCAGGACCGATCAAGCTCGACGCGGACGACGGCCTGCCGCTCGGCGTCTGAGACTTCGGGCTTCGGCTGGGCGTCCGACACGGCGGCAATGGCTTTCGCCATGTCGCCGGTGCTGCGGAACGCGGCAGCTGTCTTCCGTTGGGCGGCTGGCTCCAGTTTGGCGAGTTTCAAGAGCAGGGATTGATTGTCGGCCACGGCCGTTCCGCGCACTGCGGAACGCACATCGGGGTGCAAGTTTTGAGCTATCCGGTTCAGTAGGAAATAGGAGCGGCGCGACAAGCCCATGCGCTCGGCAACATGCTTGGAAAACGCACCGCTCTCTGCCTCCTCTTCGAATAATAGTGCAAGGTTTGCACTATTTCCGGGGCGACCGGGCTCGATCTTGCCGTGCTTCCTCTCCCAAGCCTCGCGGTAGCTCTGCACAAACACTGCCCGATCGACCACAGACAATTCATTGCGGAACAGGTTTTCGGCCACCTCAATAAGCTGTGCCTCATCCTTGTCCGCTTGGACAATGACCGCATCGATCTCAACTTCGTCATTGATAACGAATGCGCGCAGGCGGTGGGCGCCGGCGATAAGCGCGAAGTTGCCGCGTTTTGCGGCTGGAGTTGCGCGAACCGTGATGGGGTTGATCAAGCCGTGCTCGACGATGTTTTGGGCGATCGCGAGGGCGTGCTCTTCCTCGACGGCCCGCAGCCGTTCGGGAACATAGATCTGGTCAATGAGGATGGTTCTGAGCTCGGCCATTATGCGGCAGCCTTCTGCAAGGTGGTCATGAAAAGCTTCTTTGCGTGGTCGGCCATGCGCCGGTACGCGCGGGCAAAAACGGGGTCCTCTAGACGCCGGTCGACCGCCTGAATGGCGAAGGAGATGGACGTGCGCTGTCGAGCCTGCATCGCGACGATGCGGCGGCGCGGCACCTCGAATTCCACATTCAGGATGTGGATGGCGATCTGGCGCGCCAAGGCGGCGTCAAACCAGTTGCGCGGCGGCGAGATAATGTGGCGCAGGGCAAGGTGCCGAAAGCCCGTCCGCACTGCGTCGTAGCAGCAGGAGAGCATAAGGCCGAGCCTTTCGCTTTCGCTGTAGGGATTGACGCCGCCGAAAGTCATAGCGCGACACCAGCGAGATACTTGACGAAGGAAGAGACGGCCGCGGCCAGTGCGATCAGCACTACGCTAAACAAAAGTGCTGTGTCGGCCGCTCTGCAGATCTTGGATTGTGAGGGAATGAAGGGGTTCTTCATGTCTAAGCTCCGACCGCTTTTTGGCGTTGCCGCATCGTGGGAGGTCGCCGATAGTTCTCGCGCGGCTGAGGCGATCGCCGCTGACCGGAGGGCCGATAACGGCTCGGCCACAAGATGTGTGCCTTTGTACCGAGGGCATCGGCGATCGCCCTTTCGCCCGCAGCGTTGGGCTCCCGGAGCGTCGTTCCGGCGGTTCCGCGCGATAGTCCGAAGCGGCGGTCGATTTCGAGAAGGGAAAGCCCCGCAAGCACCAGCTTGTGCTTAACCACGGCCATTTCCTCGACTCTGTCGATCTCCACGCGGCGCGCCTTGTCCGTCCTTTTGGGCCGGTGCATAGTCGTTCCTCGTTGTGAAAAGGGAGGCCCTGGCCGGTCTCCCTTTTCATGGGTGATTTGTTCCGTATTTATGGAAAGGATTAATCTACGATTGGGATTATGTAAATACCAAACGTAGATTAATAGCTAATAGAGTGGCGAGACCCGAAATTGAGCCGAAGACCGAGCTCGGACGCAGGCTGCGCGAGGTACGTTCGCGGCTAAAATTCGAGGAAAGGGAAGCGTTTGCTGAACGACTTGGCATCAGCAAACAGGCGCTTGCGAACTATGAGCGCGGGGAAAGGGTTCCCGACGCGTCGGTGCTGGAGGCATACCGGGAACAGTTCGAGATAAATCTCAATTGGTTGCTCACCGGCATTGGCAGCTTTTTTGACAGCGCAGCAGCCGGCCGCGCTGGCGGGCCAGACGGGATCGACTTGCACCTGGTCGATGAGCTCGGCCGGATTGTAGCTATCGAATGCAAGAGCTTCGGCCGCCAGCTCCACCCTGAGCAAGTGTCGGTGGAAACTATGAAACTCTACAATGATCTCCTTCGGCTGGTGGCGAACATTCACGACGCTGAGGAAGTCCAGGCATTTCTTCCGCAGATCCGCTTCGCCTTTAAGAAGCGGCTCGAGGCTGAACAGAACGCGCCGGGATCAGGCAAACGCTCGGCCTGATGATCGTCAAGCCAAGCTTGGATCAGGCAGAAATTCGCGTGCGACCGAACTCACCCGACGGACAGCCAGCCGGGTCATGGTTCGACGATGTGATGGAAGGGCTCGCGCGAGGAATCGCCGGCCCGCAGAAGACAGATGGCCAGACGGCTAGTACGCAAAACTCATAGTGTCCCTCACTACCCCACGTCGTAGGCTAATAAGCTCTGCGCGCGCGTCAAGCGGGAAGCTGTCACACAAGTTCGTGAAATGATTGTTGATGATGGCCAAGGAACGTGGCCAAGTTGGTACATCCTAGGCGGCTGGGCCCTAGACCTTTGGTAAGGCGAGCCGACCCGTGCGCATGAAGACTTGGAGCTCTCTGTAGCTGTGCCCCTTCGATTAGATAGGCACCTGTGCTAGGTGCTCCGCGCGGCTGAAGGATGTTAAATATGGCTAGAACTCTAATTCGACCTGGTGGACGCAGCGAACGCATACAGATGGCAGTGCACAAAGCCGTCCGGGAACTAATGGTGGAGCGCCCGGAGAGCGAATTGACGGTGGCCATGATAGCTGCCCGCGCGGAGGTGACTCCTTCTACAATCTACAGGCGCTGGTCCAGCCTTTCGCAGTTGATCGCGGACGTTGCCAGCGAGCGTTTCGTTCCCGACTCCATTCCACCGGATACCGGGAGCCTTCGCGGTGATCTGGAGGTGTGGGTGGAGCAGACGGTCGAGGATTTCTCCTCTGCTCCATTAAGGCTTTTGTTCCGAGAGCGGTTGACGAACAAAAAGATCGCTCAGGTTGCAGCGGGTTACACGTACATGAACCTACTTTACCTTTGCGATCGCTGCGAACGAAGGGGAGAGCCGACTCCCAACCCAGATCGATTGATTGATCTCATCTTCGCACCCCTCGTCTACAGGATTTTCTTCGTCAATCAGTCGATCCCGAAGTCATTTCAGATCGAACTGGTTCAAATGGCGCTCGCCTCTCCACTTCTGGCTACACCCGTCGATGAAGAGATAAGTATCGGACAACACACACTGTTCGAAAACGATCCTCAGTGACCGTGGGCCTCGGAATTGTTTGATGGATCCTGCCGCCACGCAACCGTTCAAAGATGCGCCAGACATCACGTCACTCACTTCGACCCCGTGTCTGGGGGAGCCCTTGCTGCATTGAACGTGATGGTCAGGGCTCCCGCAAGGCACCTGTATGCGGAAGCGCGATGGGAACCCACAGGTTGCGGGCAATTCGGCAAGACGTCCGGATCCTCCTTAGCAGCGCTTATATTTCGTCCCGGCACCAGTGCTTGCAAACGCAACGTGAATCGCATTAAAGCTGCGCGACTGCTTTAAAGCTACAACAGTTGCATTAGTGCGCTCGTTAGCTTCACTGCCGTGGGAAGAAGTGAGGGGCGAGCTTTCGCGCCTAAGCGCCAGGGACAATTGAATGGTGACGCCTACTCGAATTCATGCTCTTCGAAGCAGCGCGCATTTCGCGCTGGTAAAGTTTGGCGGCCAAAGCCTTAAGACAAGACGCAAGAGCCGCACCAAGCAATCGCGCCAGCGGGTGGGCATGCTGATCGGACTGTTCCTCTGCAGCTACGCAGTAATAGGTGGCAGGCTCATCCAATACGGGATGACCAGCAATCTTGTCAGTGGTGGCATCCGCAGAGAAAGCAGCCGAGCTGCCTCCCGTCCCGACATTCTTGACCGAAACGGGGAGCTGCTGGCCACAGATCTGAATATGGTCTCGCTCTATGGTGAGCCGCGACGCATTGTCGACGCAGATGAGGCCGTCGAGAAGCTGGCGAGCGTGATCCCTGATCTCGACTGGGCAGAGACCCACAAAAAACTGACCTCGAAAAGCGCCTTCCAATGGCTTCGTCGTCAACTTACCCCGAAACAACAAGCGGAGATCCTTCAGCTCGGCATCCCGGGACTAGGCTTCCGCCCCGAGAAGCGGCGGTTTTATCCAGGCGGGGCGACAGCCGCGCATATCCTCGGCTATGTCGATATCGACAATCAGGGGCTCGCGGGGATTGAACGCTATATCGACCGGCAAGGCCTTTCCGCCTTGAGAGAAGCGGGTCTCACCAGTGACATTTCCCTGGCGCCCGTGCGCCTCTCAATCGACCTGCGCGTCCAGAGTATCGTCCACGAGGTCATAGCAAATGCCAAGCTCGCCTACCAGGCGGAGGCGGCAGGCGCGGTCGTTCTCAATGTCGATACGGGTGAAGTGCTGGCCATGGCCTCCGTGCCGGACTTCGATCCCAATCAGCCCTCCCGAACTCTGCCAGACGGAAGCGTCGACCAGGACTATGCCAAGGGCTTGTTCAACCGGATGAGCAATGCCACCTACGAAATGGGATCGACCTTTAAAAGCTTCACTCTCGCGATGGGGCTCGATTTGGGTAAGATCACCCTGAACAGCGTGGTAGATGCCAGCAAGCCGTATCGCCTCTCAGGTTTCACGATCCATGATGATCACGGCCGGGGACGTCCGCTGACGGTGCCTGAGGTCTTTCAGTACTCCTCAAACATCGGAACGGCGACCATTGCGTCCATGGTCGAGCTTCCAGACCATCAGGCTTTCCTGACAAGGCTCGGTCTCCTGTCGAAGATGAAAACCGAGTTGCCGGAGGTGGCTACCCCAACACAGCCGCATCCGTGGAGGAAGATCAACCAGGCGACGATCTCTTTCGGACATGGCGTGGCAACGACGCCGTTGCAGACGGCCGTCGCCGGCGCCGCTCTGATTAACGGGGGAAAGCTCATCGAACCGACATTCCTCCCAAGGACTTCTGTGGAAGCGGGTGCCAGTGCAACACAGGTCATCAATCCTTCGACCAGTGCCGACATGCGGTTCCTCTTTCACTGGAACGGCGTCAAGGGCTCTGGCCGCAATGCTCTCGTCCCCGGCTTCAACGTCGGCGGAAAGACCGGCACGGCGGACAAGGTCGTCAACGGCCGCTATGCGAAGAACTTGAATTTTAACGCGTTCCTCGCAGGCTTTCCCATGAACCGCCCGCGCTATGTAGTTCTCACGGTCATCGATGCCCCATTAAGCGGTGAAAAAGGCGGTCGACTGGCTGCATACACCGCTGCGCCAATGGTCAAGGAAATCATCAGCAGGGCAGGCGCATTGTTGGGTGTGCAGCCCCACTTCGGGGGTGACCAGGGTCAATTGCTCGTGAACTACTGACTACCTCGTCCGTATCACTAACTTTCGCGCCGGAAGCAGACGGTCTCCTCACGGCCCCATTTCCAGCCTCCAACCTCGATGCAGCTCATGTCTCCTTTTGGGCGCGAAGCGGTCATTGGCATCGTCGCCCAAATGAAGTTCCAACCTTGTTCGCTTCTTGCGGCCCTCAGTTCCAACCTCTCGACCACGAAATCCGCTTTGAAACTCGAGGGGAGCACTGGTTTTGCAGGGTTTGCAGTGCGACTGGCCGAGGCCGGAACTCCAGTTCCAACCTCAAATTGGAAACTTGGCCCAATTGTGCACGAGGGGTGCCGCAAAAGTTCGATTTCCTTGCGGCGGCCATTTCCCGGTTTGTCAGTAGTTTGAAGACCCCTCAAAGCTTTTTCGGGCGTTTTTGCGGATCGGGTTGAGGCCAGGTCGGCCTTTGGCGTCCGGTCGATCGGGCGCGGCGTTCCGGGTCCGTTTGCCGTCAATGTTCGTGGGCGGCTGGTCCTCGCCTCATGCTGCGCAATCGCCTGATTTTCCAGTGTTTCCCATCAATTCCCGCTTAATGCCAGATATTCCCGCTTTTTCCGGAACCACGTGTCAAACAACATCCGGAATTTTGACAGCAGTATGCGGAAAATTCGAAATTCCGAGCAGGCGTCAAAATTCGCGGGTTGAACGGTAGCGGCATCGCTGTTCATCATAGCCCGACAACCCAATAAGGCGCAGAGTACGGGATCGTCTCGACATGAATGTGAGGCGCGATTGCCAGACGTGGGCTTCCGTCCGGAACGAGCAAGAGACTTTCGACGATTGCATGCGCGCCTGCAGCTTCGATGCCGACAGCGAAGCTGCAGAAAGCCCTCGGCAGCGCCGTAATCCGTCTCTACTCGCAGGGACAGCAGGATCCGATTTTGATCAAGGCTGAGCTTCTTCCGTCATTCAAGCGCCGGCCCTAACGACCGCCCGGTCTAGGCGATCACGAGAAGCGGGCGCCCGAAGGCGTCCGCTGTTGGTGTGTGTGCCTTTGGCGTCAGTCGTGCCCTGTCTTCATCTCCCGCACTTGCTGCATGACCTGTTCAAGGTTGTAACTTGCAGGGTCTTGCATCGGCGGGAAGTCGATGTAGCTCTCAAGGTGCCTCAGCCACAACTGCTGGCCGATGGGGAGCATGTTCCAGTCATAGACATAGGCCGTCGACGGAGAGGCAATCGCGCCCCCCATGCCGAACAGTGTCTTGATCTGCTGACCAACCGAGGTCTCAAACGGGTCACGCTTGATGTTGACGACCTGCGTCCAGGAATAGGGCTGCACGCCAGCGATGAAACCCGCCGGGTCGTCAGACACCATTGCGAAGTACATTTTCCAGTTCTTGTACCGCACCGCCGAGGGCTCCTTGCCGGAGTAGTACAAGAAGTGGTCACGTGCGGACTTTTCCGACTTTCCTTCGAGGTAGTCGCGCTGGTTGACACCGTCCAGCGTCGTCTTGGCGAGGTCGGCATACTTGCCTTGCTCGAGCGTCGCCTTCAACTCGTTGCCCTTGGGGCCGCCGGCGATGTCGACGAGGGTGGGCAGCCAGTCAAGCGAGGCGAACATGTCGTTTTTCACCGTTCCCGGTTCGATATGGCCGGGCCAGCGCACGACCAGCGGTGCCCGCATCCCGCCTTCCCAGGTGCTCAATTTTCCGCCCTTGAACGGCGTGGTGCCGCCGTCGGGGAAAGTGATCGTCTCCGCGCCATTGTCGGTCGTGAAGACGACGATGGTGTTGTCGAGTTCACCCATCTCCTCAAGCTTCTTCAGCACGTAGCCGATGTTATCATCCATCTGCTTCATGCCGGCTTCATTGACGCCCCAATCCTTTCCACCTGGTTCCCCGACCATGTTCAGGTATTTGTCCGACAGCACAGTCGTAACGTGCATGCGCGCGGGATTGTACCAAACGAAGAAGGGCTTGTTGGTTTTCTCGGGATCGTTCCGGTCGAGGAAATCGATGACCTTGGCGGAGATCTCCTCATCGATCGTTTTGGAGCGTTCGAGGGTCAGCGGTCCTTCGTCCTTGCAGGTCTGATTGGCCGCCGTCCCATCGGACGACGTGCACGCGAGCACGGGCCGCGGTGGCGTCAAGCATGTTGTAGTCGCTGGATCGACTGCCGCTGGGTTTTCTGTCATTCCCGGGATCGGCGTGTTCTTGCAAGGTGGGGCAAGCGTCTGCTCGGTCGGGGTTTTGTTGATGTCGGGGAAGCTTACCCCCTGCATGGCGTCGAGGTGATAGAGATAACCCCAGAACTCCTGAAAGCCATGTGCGGTCGGTAGAGACTCCGTGTGGTCGCCGAGATGGTTCTTGCCGAACTCCCCGGTATTGTAGCCAAGGTCGTGCAGGAAGCGGGACAGAGTGGGTGTGCCCGCCCGCAGGTAGGATGGGCTCCCAGGAATCTCGGGAAGGACCATGCCCACTCGCACTGGCTGCATGCCCGTAATGAATGCGGTTCGACCCGCCGTGCAGCTTTGCTCGGCGTAGTAGGTCGTAAACATCGCACCTTCGTTTCCGATGCGGTCGATGTTGGGTGTTTCTCCGACCATCAATCCCCGGTGATAGATGCTGGGCTGCATCCAGCCGATATCATCGCCCATGATAAAGAGGATGTTGGGCTTTTGTGTCTGTTGGGCGATGGCCGGGCTCGTTCCGGCCAACATCGCTGCCGCTAACGTGGCCACCACGGCGCTACAACTGCTTAACTTGCGCTGCATCTGCTTCCTCCTTCAATAGTCGAGAAGCCCGGACGGGGACGACGTTAGTCGTCCGAACCAGGCGCTCGGTTTGTTTGGATGTGCGTGATGCCTTATGCGACGTCCCAAAGCGCGTATGCGGTTCCGAATTGAGACCAGTGCATTGCGTCGAGTATTGCGACGGATTGGTGTTCGCGCCTTGGGTTGAACTTAGAAGTTATCTCACGAAACTGTATCCGCTTCCAGATGAGTACGGGTGCTCTCGAAGGATGTACGCGCTATACCGCTTTTGACTTAGAATCGAGCCCGAGTCGTACCTTTCACTTGTTCCAAGTGCCGGTCAGGACGAGATAAGCACTTCCTTCACCGCCTTGCTTCGTCCTCGGCCGCTGACCGAACACGTGCGGTCAACTTCCCCGATCCTGAAGTCCTGGTTTCGAACTCCGTTCGAATGCTCTTCACAGACCCTTCAAATGGGCATTCTTCCGAGTGCGCCATGCATGCGCCGCAGGCAAACTGACCACTCCGTTACCGGCTGCATCGGATCGGCCCATCCGATTGGCCAGCCATTGCAGCTCTCCGCGAGCATTTGCAACTTTGACAGCAGGTTCTGCGAAAATCGAAATTGCAGATGTCGTGACAATCTCCGGCGCAGGCAAGCTACTTGCGCGGGTCGCCCGCCAGCCTAACCGCCGTCCCGCTAGCGTCGACGAAGCAATTCCGCCGCCTGAACCGTTCGCCGACAGCGCGTTGTAATTGGGGGGAAACCGCGATGATCGCGTCGGCGCCAATAGCCGCCTCGACGACGCGCCGCACTGCGCTGGCGGGATTGTCCTGTCAGGCGGACGGCAGGTCCATCGCTGGATCGGATGCCTTGCCGCATTTTTCGATGTGCTCGATCTTCAACGGCAAAGTCCCGCCTTCGATGCATCTCCCGGTGTTGACGTCCCACTTCCAGTGATGCCGCGGACATTCCAGGATGCCGTCGGCGATGGTGGCGTGGGCCAGTTCTTCGCCCGCATGCGGACAGAACCGCTGAATCCTGAAGCCGTCGCGCTCGATCGTTTCGGTGTTACGCCGCTCCCTCATGATCTGCTGGGTCTGTGCCGGCTCGTTTCCGTAGCGCAACAGGCTCATGAACGTCAGGTCGAACACGTCCGGCTCGCGGTGCAGATCGATACGCATGGAGAGGAGCGCTTCTTCCCAGCCGGTTTCGCCGGCGAGGATCGCGCGCAGGATCCGTGGCGACATGATCAGCACATATTCGGGATCGTACGGTTCCTCGCCCTCGATGACGAAGTCCTCGGCCAGCTTGCCGAGCTGGACGCCCCAGGTCCTCCCGCCGGAGGATATGCCGATATGTTTGTGAAACTCGCGCAGGAGCGGTTTGTTACGCCGCTGCAGCGAAGCGAAGTAATCCTCGACCTCGCTGGCCTCGATGGGCGTCTCCGGTCCCTCGTAGAAGCTGCCCCAGTCGTCCTTGCGTCGCTCCCGGTAGCTGGCGAGGTCGTCCTCTCGCAATGCATCGGGGGAGTGTGAGACCCTCAGCTCGCCGGCCGCTATCTCCACCCCATCGGCCGGGTAAAGCCGCAGAACGTCCGTCGAGGGACAGGCGCGGGCGAAATCCGCCGCGATGTCCTCCCATTGCGGGAAGATCGTCTTGACCGGGTCGTTGTACTTCTCCAGCACCGGATCCAGGAAGCACGCCGGCCCGGCGGACGGCAGATAGGCGCGCGCATGCGTCAGGTGCACCTTGCGGTAAAGCGTGTCGAGCAGCCCCTCGCGCACGGCGTTCACCTTCTGCTGCATCTGCTCGGGCGGATAGTCGTAGCAGTTGGGATACCACATTGCGCCCGAATATTGCGCGGCGAGAAGATCTACCCGATCCGGCAATTCCGACATCGGCGTATTGCAGTCATTCAGGTCAAGGAAACGGAAGCCGTCCATTTCCAGCATCAGGCCGCTGTCTTCCTTGTGGCTGGTGTCCAGGAACATCGTGGCAGTGAAATTGTCGGCCAGTTCGAAGGACTGGCGGTGGTCAAGCGGAACAACGTTGGCAAAGCCCAGCTCATTGAACCGCCGAAGCATGCCGCGCGATCTGTAGTTTGGCGCGAGTATGGTCGTCGTCTTGTCCAGCGTCTCCAGAAACCGCCGGTCGAAATGATCCTCATGCGCATGCGAGACGTAGAGGTAGTCGAACTTCGTCTCTGCGATCTTGCGCGCGGAACTGTTGTCGGGCCAGGGAAACCAGGATTGCAGAAACGCCGAATGAAACCATGGATCGATCAGGACCCGAAGGCCGGCATGTTCTACGGCAAAACCCGCATGGCCAAGATAACGAATGACGCTGCAATTCATTGGCTAGCTTCCCTGGTTTTTAGAAATATCTAATTTGCGGATGCTTGCGGGCCATCTCCAGTTTCTTGCCAGTATCGATCGGGCACAATGCAGAATTGGCTATGGATTCGACGCGTAAATCAAGATCGTCTTTCGCAGTTTGAGCGAAAAATGAAAAATTCTCGATGGTCCGTGCCGAGTTCGGGTTTGCATCGCCCGTGATGGAGCAATCATTCAAACAGCAAGTAAATGTCGATGCAGTACCTGCGATATCTATGCCAAAAGTCATCGCGACGTGGCCGTCGTTCGCTCTATTCTCGCCTACAAAACAAGATCCGGCAGGGAAGTCTCATCGAGCCGTGCCAGTATTTCTCCGGCCCGCCTGCAGTCTCCGCCGCCTGCACAGGGTTGCGACCCCATCGACGCAGGCTGGGAGTAGCAGCGCCCGCTGCAGGCGTTCGCCACCACCGGCACACCGCCGCTTAATTCGAGGGGTATGCCCGGGCAATCGCTTTCCGATCGACCGGGAACGAAGGGATCCGGCTGGCCACTGCTTGCTGTCATCAGAGAACTCCCAAGACGAGCTTATCTTCGCGCAAGAATGCGGCCCTGGTGAACCAAAATCAGTCGATCCAACAAACCCTGCCTTGTAGGAAAAGTCATTTCAGCTTCGGGGTAAAGCATAGAAAACGCGGTATTCCGCTCTCCGAAGGTCGTAGTCATCCGACGTTCCGATGAATGACTGCCATGCCGCGATCGGACGATCAGCGGGACCCGGGGGCTGGTGGAAGCGATGTGCCGTCTTACTTGCCGAATCTTGGCCCGTACCTTGACGCGTAATTTGACGAGCAACACATCATCGCCTGTCGCGTTCACACGATGAAGGGCGCACTGCTGCGCTGGCCTTGTTGCTCAGCGATTGCGCCGTTCGTTATTCATCCCGGCGGCGTTCCGCGTTGAGGACGCTGCCGGTTTGGTATTCGGCAGGCGCAGCCACCTGCAGATCATACCTCACACGGGAAGCATGAAGAGGCATGTGAGGATGAGGCAGGCGAGGGCTGAGAGTTCGACGAAGCCGTCATACATCGTTTCTTTCTCCGTGCGTGTTTGACGGCGTGAATGCGACGTGACGGATTTTGTTCCGCGCCGGGCGAGAAGATGTGGAGATGCCGGCAGAACGCGTGGAGAAGGAGCGTGCCCTTGCCAAGCCACGACGTGGATCGACCGCCGGCATCCATCTGCAGGCGGTCGCGTCGGTTTAAAGAGGCGTCGAGAGCCGAAGCGGGTCGCGACCCTTCAGATACGCGCCTGCCGCATCGGTCTTTGATCCTGCGCCTGTCGCTGCTGCCAACGGCTGTACGGCTTACGCGACGTGCCTGGGCGCTGCTCAGCCTTGCGCCACCGTCTGGCGCTGAACGCCGAGGCCGGCGATCGAGACTTCCATGCGGTCGCCAGCCTTCAGGTAGCGCGGCGGCTTCATGCCCATGCCGACGCCCGGAGGGGTGCCGGTGGTGATGACGTCGCCCGGCTCCAGGATCATGAACTGGGAAATGTAGTGAACGAGGAAGGGCACCTTGAAGACCATGGTCGAGGACGAGCCGTCCTGGACGAACTCGCCGTTCACGCTCAGCTTCATGGCGAGATCGGCGGGATCGATCTCATCGGTGGTTACCAGCCAGGGGCCAAGCGGACCGAAAGTCGGGCAGCCCTTGCCCTTCATCCACTGGCCGCTGCGCTCGGTCTGGAAGGCGCGCTCGGAGATATCGTTGCAGATGCAGTAGCCTGCGACATAGTCCAGGGCATCGGCCTCCGAAACGTAGGAGGCGCGTTCGCCGATGACGACTGCGAGTTCAACTTCCCAGTCGGTCTTCTCCGATCCGCGCGGAATGAGCACGGTATCATCCGGGCCGACCACGCAGGAGGGGGCCTTGTTGAAGAGCACCGGCTCGGGAGGCACGGCCATGCCGCTTTCGGCGGCGTGGTCGGCATAGTTGAGGCCGACGGCGATGAAATTGCCGATGCGGCCGACGCAGGCGCCGATGCGTTCGCCTTCCGGCACGAGCGGCAGGCTTGCCGGATCGATCGCCTTCAGGTGCCTCAGGCTCTCCCTGCCGAGTGCCTCGCCCGCGATATCCGAAACGACTGCCGAAAGGTCGCGCACCCTGCCATCGGCGTCGATCAGACCCGGCTTTTCCGCCCCCGGCTTTCCGTAACGAACGAGCTTCATGCAAACCTCCCAAAGTTTTCGGCGCCGGATCGGGCGACCGTGATGAAATCCTGTTGCGGTTTCCCTTCCACGAGTCCTACAAAGAGTCAACGATTTTCGAAAATCCAGACGATTAGGCAAAATGAGGGCCAGATGAGCATATTGCCGAAGCCTGCCGCCCGGACGCTGGCAAGCGATGCCTATGAGCGGATTCGCGCCGAGATCCGGACCGGGCGCTTCCGTCCGGGTGACCGGTTGCGTTTCGCGGACTTGCAGGCGCTCTGCGCCATGAGCGTGACGCCGGTTCGCGAAGCGCTGGCGCGGCTGACGGCAGAGGGGTTCACATCGCTCGACGATCACCGCGGCTATAGCGTCGCGCAGCTGTCCCTCTCGGAACTGCGCGATATCACGGCCAACAGAAAGCTTTGCGAGGGCGAGGCGCTGCGGCTGTCGATCGAACGGGGCGACGCGCAATGGGAAGCGGGGGTGATCGCCGCGCATCATCTGATGGTGCGCGTGCCGCAGGGACGGGAGGACATGCCATCCGCCATTCGCGACGACTGGGATGCACGGCATGCTGCGTTTCATCGGGCGCTGATCGCGGCCTGCGGCTCTGCGATCCTGCTCGACACCTGCGGCCGCTTGTTCGCCCATGCGGATCGCTATCGGCGGGTATCCGTCAGCCTGCTGATGTCGGGGCGCGATGCCGAGGCCGAGCATCGCCTGATCATGGAGACGGCGCTTGCACGGGACGGTGCGGCGGCTGTTGCAGCGCTGCATGCGCATTACGAGAAGACGGCCGAAGCGCTGGAGGCATTCTTCGACGGGCAGGGAAGCTGAGGCACATGACGCGGCGGCACGAGCCGGCGGGCGGGGCAGGCTGCTGCCGAGCCTGCGCGGGGAGCTTCATCGTGCGGCGGCAAGCGCCAAGTGCGCAAGCTTAAGCGTGCCGGTTGCGCCCGGAGAGATCTGGACAAAACGCCCCGAAGAGCACGGGCTCTTCGGGGCGTTTTGTCTATAGCATGCAGAAATGGCCTTACTGCGTGGCTGCAGCGGCGGACGCCACCTTGCGGTTCGGCGACGGGGTCGGCACCGGCGTCTCGATGGCCGAGCCGCCGCCGATCGCGACGTTGAGGGCGACATAGTCGCTGGCAAGCGAACGGATGGCTGACGCGAGCGTCAGGCGGCTGTTTGCAACGTTACGCTCGGCATCGAGCACGTCGAGGATCGTGCTGGCGCCACCGCGATAGCTTTCGCGCGCCAGCGACAGGGCCTCCTCGTTCGACGCGACCAGGCGGCGCAGCGCTGCGACTGTCTGGTAGTCGCGAATGAGCGCGGCCTGCGCGTTTTCGACCTCTTCGATGGCGTTCAGGACCGTCTGCTTCCAGGCAAAGTACTGCTGCTTGGCAACGGAGTCGGCGATGTCCACCTGGGCGCGCAGCGCGCCGCCGTTGAAGATCGGCACCGTCAGCGTCGGACCGAAGCTCCAGGAGGTCAGATTGCCCGAAACGGCGCTGAGCGTGCGGGCGGCGCCGATGGTGCCGTCGAGCGTCAGGGCCGGGTAGAGCTGCGATTCTGCAACGCCGATCTCGGCGGTTGCTGCGGCAAGCGTGCGTTCCGCCGCGCGGATGTCCGGACGGTTGCGGATGAGATCGGCAGGAACACCGACCTTGGTGGAGTGACGCGGATAGGGCTGGCTGCCGGCGCGGATCAGCTCGGGCGTTACCGTCGCGGCGGGTACGCCCAGCAGCGTCGCCACCCGGTTGGCCGACTGATAGAAGCCGGTTTCCAGCGGCGGAAGCTCGGCCAGCGTCTGGTTGACGAGGCCCTCGGCCTGTACCACGTCGAGGCTGGAGGCGGCACCGGCGGCGCGGATGTCCTGCGTCAGCTTCAGCGTTTCTCGGCGTGATGCCAGGTTCTCGCGGTTGAGCGCCAGCGCTTCCTGGAAGAAGCGCACGCTGATGTAGGTGGTCGTCAGTTCGCTCAGGTAGGCAAGGCGGGCGACATTGACGTTGTCATAGGCCGCATCGAGCGACGCGTTGGCCGATTCCCTTGAGCGTGCATACTGGCCGAACAGGTCGAGCAGCCACGAGGCGCCGACGTTGCCGGATGCGACCCTGGACTGGGTATGGCTGGAGCCGGGGATGACGGTGCCGTCGGCCAATACCGTTGTCGACTGCCGCTTGAGCAGCGACCCGTCCGAGCCGGAAGCGGTGGCGCTGCCGCCGCCGTTGATCTGCGGCCAGGCGCCGGCGCCGGCGGCGACGACGTTGGCCTGCGCTTCGGTGATGCGCTCCATTGCCTGCAGGACCGAGAGGTTCTCGTTCATGCCGCGCGAAACGAGTTCGTTCATGCGCTTGTCGCGGAAATTTTCCCACCAGGGGTTGAGCGTGGTGTCGCCGGCAGACTTGCCTGCAGCCTCGGAGAACTTTCCGGGCAGCGCGGTGTCAGGCGCATTGTAGTCCGGGCCGACGACGCAGCCCGACAGCAACAGCATGGTCAACGGCAATAGGGATCGTGCAATCTTCATGGTCTTCCCCGAGCCACGATACAAGCGGCCCATAATCTCGAGTCCAAAAAGCGATTCGCGCATTTTCCATGCGTTATGGTTAATGCATCCTCAACAAGGCCATGCCCGTACGGACTGGCCCAGAATCATCCCGCACACCATATCTAGACTAAGGAAGTTGCCAATGGGTTTTCATGCGACGATTAGGTGGAATCGCAATCAATTCACATCATCTGTTGCGTTTTGGTCCCGGTATCATGGGCTTGCCTAAGCCTTTGGCCGGAACCTTGGCGGCGTCGATTACGCCTTTTGCGTGAAAAATAGGCGGCGGCAAAATGGTGATTTTGCCCGTTGCCGGAGCGATCGCCCATTTTTTGACATTTGCAAGCTCATTTCGTCAGAATGCTGCATGTGCGAACCATTTTTCGCCCTTGAATTGTCACACTAATTGTCGCGCAAAAATTTCCCAAAAATATTGCTCTCGAGTTGACAGGTTTGAGTGAAGCGCCTATCTCTCGAAGCATACGTGAAGGCCCACGTATTTTTCGCTGTCCAAATCCGTCTACCGCCACTTAGGCGTGTGGAGCAACCAAGGGAGTGTGAACATTGCATCATAATGCCAACATCGCTTCCGCTGGTGATGTGTTCTCCTGTCGCGGAACGAAATTCGAGATGATGCTTCCGGCTGGTCGCCGAATTTAGTCTCTCAACTTCGACTAAGCACAAAACGACATTCGCTGTGCCTGTGCATGGCAGGAGTTACTATGGAAAAGCAAGTTATCGAGATCGGCGGCGAAGCCGTCGGTGTTGTTGTTCCTGATCACGATCGGCTGAAGTTCGTTGCCGTCAAGTATCACGTCTGGGATCTGGATTCGAAGCGCTTCGATTCCGCCGACGAGGTGCGCGCGGCGATCCGCAAGCTTATGAACGACCCGTCTGCGGCAGCGCCACGCGGGAGCATGCAGGGTCTGAGCGCGGCCTGACGTCAGGGTTCGCCGAAAGGCGTCCGGCGCGTGGAATTTCTAAGCTATCACCCTACATCCATCGGAATGCAGCTTCACCGCGGGCGATTGCCCGCGGTGAAGCGCGTTGTTATGCACTCGCCTGCGCCGGATCTAAGAGAGTTCCTGGTGCTCTCTTGCTCATTTCTTCGCATGCTTCCGAAGCCTGTTGCCCTGCTCGGCAGGCATGCCCCGATCGGATGGACCTCGCCATGACAAGCCAAACCAAGACAAGCCAATCTGCATTTTCGCCGCGCAACGTCGCCGTCGTTACCGGCGCGGCCTCGGGTATCGGGCTGGCCGCCGCCAAGCATTTTGCCACGCTTGGCATGCGCGTCGTCCTTGCTGATCTCGCCGGACCGCGGCTGGATGAGGCCTTCGCTGCCGTTGGCGCGCTTTCAAAGGCTGGTGGCGACGACGTCATCGCCGTCGCGACCGACGTTTCCGACCTCGGTTCGGTGACGCGCCTGCATGAGGTGGCGGTTTCACGTTTCGGACGCGTGCATGTGCTGATGAACAATGCCGGCATCCAGCCCGGCAGCGCTGTTCTGGGGCCGAGGGAGAGCTGGGAGAAGGTGTTGATGGTCAATCTCTGGGGCGTGGTGAACTGCACCCAGACCTTCGTTCCTGGCATGCTCGAGCATGGCGAGGCCGGGATCGTGATCAATACGGGCTCCAAGCAGGGAATCACGACGCCGCCGGGCGATCCCGCCTATAACGTCTCCAAGGCCGGGGTGAAGGTGTTCACCGAAGCCTTGCAGCATGATCTTCGCAACCGGGAGGGCGCTCTGCTCAGCGCGCATCTGCTGATCCCCGGCTTCGTCTTCACCGCGCTGACGGCACACGGGCGTACGGAGAAGCCCGGCGGCGCCTGGACGCCCGAACAGACCGTCGACTTCATGATGCAGAGCCTCGCAAGGGGCGACTTCTACATTCTCTGCCCGGACAACGAGGTGGCGCGCAGGACGGACGAGAAACGCATCCTGTGGGCGGCCGGCGATATCGTGGAGAACCGTCCGCCGCTGTCACGCTGGCATCCGCAATACGGCGCCGCCTTCAAGGCTTTCGTCGACAAGGACGTTGCTGACGGCGATTGAACGAGGAGCACCGTTCGCAAAACGGTGCACAGTGCATTCACCGGGTGCGGGCTGTTCGGCCGGGCGAAATCCTGATTGGTTATCGCTCGAACGGAGAACATCCATGAGCAGCGGTATTCATCATATCACGGCAATCACGCGCAAGATCCAGGCAAACGTCGACTTCTACGTCGGCTTTCTCGGCTTGCGCCTCGTCAAGCGGACGGCCGGCTTCGAAGACGCCGACCAGTTGCATCTCGTCTATGGCGATGCCAGCGGCGCGCCCGGAACACTGATTACCTTTCTCGCCTGGGAAGACGGCTCGCAGGGCCGCGTCGGTCTCGGACAGGCCGCCGAAATCGCTCTTTCCATCCGGCCGGAGGCAATCGGCTTCTGGCTCACGCGGGCGCTGTCGCACAATATCCAGATGAGCGGACCAGCGCAGGAATTCGGCGAACCGGTCCTGCGGCTTAAGGATCCGGACGGCATCATCATCAAGCTCGTGGGCGAGGCGGAGCTCGAGGTGCAGGATCCCTGGCCGGCGCGCGACATCCCGGCCGGCGACGCAATCCAGCGCATTCGCGGTGCGACGATCTTCAGCGAAAAGCCCGCGGAGACCGCCGATTTCATCACTCGCCACTTCGGCTTTCGTCCTGTGGCGGAGGCCGGCGGTGTTCGCAGGCTCGCCAGCGACGTGGCAGACGTCCTCGACATCAGAGACGCCGGCGGCTTCTGGACCGCTGCGCCGGGAACCGGGACGATCGACCACGTCGCGCTGCGGGCTGCCGACCAGGCTGCGGTCGAGCGGACAGCGGCGGCGCTTGCAGCCGAGGCAGAAGGCGACGTCAACATGCACGACCGCACCTACTTCTACTCGCTCTATGTGCGCGAACCGGGAGGAGCGCTGATCGAGTATGCGACTGACGGGCCTGGCATGACGGTGGACGAACCACAGGAAACGCTGGGCTCGAAGTTGTTCGTGCCTGCCCACTTTCGTGCCGACCCGGAAGAAGTCCGAGTGCGGCTGCCGCAGTTTTCGCTTCCAGGAGAAGAAAGAATGACCGAACGAGATCTCCCCTTCATCCACCGCGTGCACCGGCCGGAAAATGCCGACGGTACGGCACTGGTCTTGCTCCATGGCACCGGCGGCAACGAAACCAGCCTGCTGCCCTTCGGCGCCCGTGTCGCGCCGAATGCGATGCTCGTCAGCCTCCGGGGGCGCAGCACCGACGAGGGCTATCCACGCTTCTTCCGCCGGCTGACGATGACGTCGTTCGACCAGAAGGAAATCGTGACCGAAGCCGAAGCGCTGGCAGCCTTCATAGAGGAAGCCAATGCGGCCTATGGCCTCGATCCGGCCAAGACCGCCTTCCTCGGCTATTCGAACGGAGCCAACATGTTGGGCGCCGCACTCCAGCTGCACCCGGGGCTGATCCGCAATGCGGTGCTGCTGCGGGCGATGAACGTGCTGGAGGGCGCGCCAAAGGTCGATCTGGCGGGAACGAACGTCTTGATGGTAACCGGCCAGTCCGATCCTTACGGGGCCTATGCCGCCGAGATCGAGAAGCGCCTTGCCGGCGCCGGCGCCAGTGTCGAGAACCGGCTCCTTCCAAGCGGGCATGACATCGGCCTTGCGGATGTCGAACTGGCGCGGCAGTTCATGGAAAAGGTCGTGCGATAAGACCGGCGGCGGCTCCAGTGGCCGCCGTTGGCCATCTTGTGCGAGCCCGCTGGCGCGGGTTCATCGGCCCGGAGTGCGGCTGCAGCCTGGGCATGCGCGGGGCCGGCATCGGCCTCAGCGTCCATCCTGCGCGAAGGCGGCGAAGCCTTCGACGAAGGTGCGCAGCCGCTTTTCGGTCGCCTCATCGACCAGCTTTCCGTCCGCATCGAAGACGGAAGCCGCCTTCGACACCATCAGCTTCGATCCGAACCACGGCCGCGTGCCGAGCGTGCGCATGACCGGCAGCCAGGCTTCCTGCGACAGCAGGGTGCCGAAGTTTCCGGGCGAGGCGCCGGTGATGGCGAAGGGCTTTCCGGAAAAGACGCGGGCGATATCGGCAGACGGTCGCGTCATCCAGTCGATCGCGTTCTTGAACACGCCGGGAATGGCGTTGTTGTACTCGGGCGTGAACAGCATGACGCCATCACTGCCGGCGACGAGGTCCTTGAGCTTCGCAACCGCCTCGGGCACGCCGAATTCGGCTTCTTCGTCGCCGTCATACAGCGGGATGCCACGGATGGTTCCTTCGACGATCTCGACGCCTGCAGGCGCCATCGCGATTGCGGCACGCATCAGCGCCGTGTTGTAGGAGGCCTTGCGCAGGCTTCCTGAAATCGCGACCAGCTTCGTCATCTTGCCTCTCCTTGAAATCCGACCGGCCGCACCGGCCGCCAGGTCTCTTGCCGATATCAAACGAAAACCCCGGCAGGAAGGCAATGTTCCTGCCGGGGCAATTCGTTTCGACACAGGCAAACGCGCCTCTGGTGTCTTTCCCGGTGATGCCTGCTTGACGATCGTGTCTCGTTCAGGCGGTCACGAGTGGCTTCAGCCGCGCTTCGATCTGCTGGCGCCGCGGTTCCAGGAAGGGAGGCAGAGACAGGCTCTCGCCGAGTGTCTCCAGCGGTTCGTCCACCGCGAAGCCGGGGCCGTCGGTTGCCAGTTCGAAGAGCACGCCGTTCGGTTCGCGGAAATAGAGCGAGCGGAAGTAATAGCGCTCGACCTCGCCGCTGGAAGGCACGCGGAATCCGTGCACGCGCTCGGTCCAGGCGTGCAGGGCGGCTACGTCCGGCACGCGGAAGGCGACGTGATGGACGGCGCCGGCGCCCTGGTGAGCAGCCGGCAGGTCCGGTTCGACGGCCACGTGCAGCTCGGCCGCTGGTCCGCCTGCGCCCATCGAGAAGATGTGGACCTCGCCCTTGCCGTCCGGCGAGGGATAGGTCGATGTCTTCCTCATGTTCATCACGTCCACGAGCATGGTCTGCGTGTTGCGGATGTCGGGCACGCTGATCGTGATCGGCCCCAGGCCCTTGATCTGGTGTTCGGCCGGCACCGGGCTCTTATCCCAGGGATGCGAAGGGTTTCCGCTGTCATCGACGGTCAGGCGGAAGCGCTGGCCTTCCTGATCCTCGAAGTCGAGCGTCTGGCGTCCGGCGATCTCCCTGATCGAGCCGGCCTTGACCTTCAGTTCGTCGAAGCGTGCCTTCCACCATTCGAGCGTGGCGAGGCTTCCGACCCGGAGGCCGGTGCGGGTGATGCTGTGCGTGCCCCGGCGCTCGCGCCCCACCGGCCAGTCGAAGAAGGTGAGGTCGGTGCCGGGCGATGCCAGACCGTCCGCATAGAAGAGGTGGTAGGCGCTGGTGTCGTCCTGGTTGACGGTCTTCTTGACGAGCCGAAGCCCGAGCGTCTGCGTATAGAAGCGCAGGTTGTCCGGCGCGTTGGCCGTGATCGCGGTCAGATGGTGAATGCCGGTGAGTTGCATGGTCATGTCTGTTCTCCTGCCTCCAGGTGACGAGGGGCGCTGCCGGGAGCGCCGGGTTGGGGGCAGTATCGCGCCAACACGCGTTCACTTGAAGCCGGCAGATGGCGAACGAACTGTCCACCGCCCGTGAACGACGGCGTGCCGGAGGGGCGGGTTCGAGCCTGTGTCGCCTGCTCCTGCCGTTACGGAATGCGCGGTTTTTGTGCATTGCAAGAATCCGCGTGTCCTGGTTGCCGCGATTTTGGGCGGCGCAGCATATTGTCTCTCTGGCGGCTCCGGAAAAACCGTGCAGTTCCGGTACAATCGGCATCTGGCATGCTTCCTGCTTCCCTTAAGCGCAGGTCCAGAGGGGGCCGTCCAAGAGAAGCGTCCGCGAAGGCGCTCCGGAAATGCCGTCGTCAGCACAAGAGAGCCGAAAACGTGCTCCGGTCCTGACGGCGGTATTTTTGTATGTAGGTGCGGCTCCAGTACAATGTGCCGGCCGGTTTCTCATCCGGTACGCGCGTTTTGCGCCAATACAAGCTGAATGCTGTTCTGATCGAGCATTCGCCTGATGTCGGCGGGCGGCTCGTCGTCGGTCACCAGCATGTCGTAGGTGTCCGGCGGGGCGATGGTGATCGGTGCGGAGCGGCCGAATTTCTGCGCATCCGCCACGATGATCCGGTTCTGCGCCTGGCGGGCAGCCGCGCGCGAGATGTCCGCCTCCTGCATGTCCTGCAGCATGAAGCCGGAGCGTGCATTGATGGCGGTCACGGAAAGGATCGCATGCTGCAGGTTGAAGCGCTCGATGTAGCTCAGCGCCTCGATGCCGAAAGTGCCGGCATCATGCGCCCGAAGCTCGCCGCCGACAAAGTAGACGCGATTGTTGTTGCGGGTGGCCAGCGTGTGGGCGACCGAAAGCGAATTGGTGACGATGAAGAGATCGTGGTGCTTCTGCAGGGCCACCGCGATGAAGGCCGTCGTCGAGCCGATGTCCAGGAACAGGCTGTCGCCGTTCTTCACGATCGTCGCCACCTTTGCGGCGATCAGGCGCTTAGGCTCAGGGCTCACATTCATGCGGAAATGCAGCGGTTGTTCGGTCACGCTGTCGGTGATGTGCACGCCGCCGTGCACCTTGGTGACCAGGCCGCTCGCCTCGAGCGTGCGGATGTTGCGGCGGATGGTCTCCTCGGAGACGTTCAGCCGCTCGGCCAGGAACTGGATGCGGCTGGAGCCGCCGGCCAGGCGCAATTCGTCGAGGATCTCGCGCTCGCGATGGTTCGAAAGAGTGGGGGTGGTCGTCGTCGTGTCCATGCCGTTTCCCGTCCGGAGATCCGGCCGGACGGCGCGCCGCCTGCGGATCCGATAACCTATCATATTTCAAGGCTTTGCGCTTGCAAAGCGTTTCGGGCAGAAAGCCTAAATAATCCACGCCATGCAAGCGATGATAGATTGTACATGCAACAAAAAGCCATGTCTTTGTTATTTTTTGTGGAATTTTCTTGACAGTTTTTCGGGAGTGCGGGAATTTCGAAGCAAAAGAGGTGCGTCGCTCAAGGCGCCGGGGACAATGGCAGATGGACGTGGCGGCGCTGGAAATGATCCGTTCGCTGCCTCTGTGGGAGGGCAGGCCGGAGGTCTCCGTTCTCAAGGGAGGCATTACCAATCGCAACTACAAGGTCTCCGATAGCCGGCGGACCTGCGTGGTGCGCCTGGGCGATGACATTCCTGTTCACCAGATCAGCCGCCAGAACGAAGTCGCCGCGAGCCGTGCGGCGCATGCGGCCGGCATTTCGCCGGCCGTGATCCATCATCAGCCCGGCGTGCTCGTGCTCGACCATATCGACGGCAAGACGCTCTCGCCCGAGGACATCCGTTCGCCGGCCTATCTGGAGCGTGTCGTTGCGCTGGTGCGCGCCTCCCACCGCGAGACCGGGCGGCATTATCGCGGCGGCGCGATGATCTTCTGGGCGTTCCACGTCATCGAGGACTATGCGGCGACGCTTGCGGCCGCGGGAAGCCGGCATGCGTCGAAACTGCAGGACCTGCTGCGGATCTCCCGGTGGCTAGAGGCGCAGGCCGGGCCGCACGACATCGTTTTCGGGCACAACGACCTGCTTGCGGCGAATTTCCTCGACGACGGAAACCGGCTCTGGCTGATCGATTGGGACTATGCCGGTTACAACACGCCGCTGTTCGATCTCGGCGGACTTGCCTCGAACAACGAACTCGACGAGGCGCAGGAGCGCTGGCTGCTGGAGTTTTACTTCGAACGCCCGCTCGATGCCGGACTGTGGCGGCGATACCAGGCGATGAAATGCGCCTCGCTGCTGCGCGAGACGCTGTGGAGCATGGTCTCGGAACTGCATTCCACCATCGACTTCGACTACGCCGGCTATACCGCCGACAACCTGGACCGGTTCCAGCGCGCCCATGCGCAATTTCGCCATTCCGAAGAGTAAAAGAGCGTTCAGCATGAAAGAGCTTCCTTCCAGCGCAAAGGCGGTCGTCATCGGTGGCGGCATCGTCGGCTGCTCGACCGCCTATCATCTTGCCAAGCTCGGCTGGACGGACACCGTTCTGCTGGAACGCAAGAAGCTGACCTCGGGCACGACGTTCCATGCCGCGGGACTCGTCGGTCAGTTGCGCACGAGTGCGAACATCACCCAGCTGCTCGGCTATTCGGTGGACCTCTACAAGCGGCTGGAGGCGGAGACGGGCCTGGGGACGGGATGGAAGATGAACGGCGGGTTGCGGCTGGCCTGCAACGCAGAACGCTGGACGGAAGTGAAGCGTCAGGCGACGACGGCGCGGTCCTTTGGCCTGGAAATGACATTGCTCACGCCGAAGGAGGCTCAGGACCTCTGGCCGCTGATGACGATCGATGATCTCGTCGGCGCCGCCTTCCTGCCGACCGACGGGCAGGCGAACCCATCCGACATCACCCAGGCGCTGGCGCGCGGCGCGACGATGGCCGGGGCCTCGATCTTCGAGGATACGGAAGTCATCGATCTCGTGATCGACGACGGCCGTATTCGCGCGGTCGTCACGGCGCGCGGCCGGATCGAGTGCGAACGGGTGGTCGTCTGCGCGGGGCAGTGGACGCGCGCGTTCGCAGCCCGCTTCGGGGTAAACGTGCCGCTGGTGCCGATGGAGCATCAGTACCTGATCACCGAGGCCTTCGGCGTGCCGACGGATCTGCCGACGCTGCGCGACCCGGACCGGCTGACCTACTACAAGGAGGAAGTCGGTGGCCTGGTGATGGGGGGGTATGAGCCGAACCCGGCGCTTTGGGCTGCGGACGGCATTCCGGAAGGGTTTCATTTCGGGCTGCTTAATCCGGATATCGAGCGGTTCGAACAGATCATGGAACTGGCGCTCGGACGCGTCCCGGCCCTGCAGACGGCAGGGGTGAAGCAACTGCTCAACGGACCCGAGAGCTTCACGCCCGATGGCAATTTCATCCTCGGGGAAGCGCCGACCCTGCGCAACTTCTTCGTCGGCGCCGGCTTCAATGCGTTCGGCATCGCGTCTGGCGGGGGAGCCGGCATGGCGCTCGCCGAATGGGTCGTCCGAGGAGCGGCGCCGTTCGACCTCTGGCCGGTCGATATCCGCCGCTTCGGTCGCCCGCATTTCGATACGGACTGGATCCGGCGGCGGACGGTGGAGGCTTATGGAAAGCACTACACCATGGCCTGGCCGTCCGAGGAGCACGCCAGCGCACGACCCTTCCGTACCTCGCCGCTCTATGAGCGGTTGAAGGAGCAGGGCGCGTGTTTCGGCGAGAAGATCGGTTGGGAGCGCCCGAACTGGTTTGCCGATCCGGGCGCCGGCGAAGCGCCCAGGGACATCTATACCTATGGCCGCCCGAACTGGTTCGAGGCCGTGGCCCGCGAGCACCGCGCCGTTCGCGAGGCAGCCGTCATCTTCGACCAGACCTCGTTTGCAAAATTTTCGCTGAAGGGGCGAGACGCCGAGCAGGCATTGTCCTGGATCTGCGCAAACGACGTGGCGCGGAAGCCAGGCTCGGTGGTCTACACCCAGATGCTGAACGATCGCGGTGGCATCGAATGCGATCTCACCGCCGCACGTCTGGCGGAGGACGAGTACTACATCGTCACCGGGACCGGCTTTGCGACGCACGATCTCGACTGGATCGCGCGCAATCTTCCCGCTGGGCTCGACGCGCGTCTGGATGACGTAACCGATTCCTGGTCCGTGCTCGCGCTGATGGGGCCGCACGCGCGGGCCGTTCTGCAAAAGGTGGCATCAGACGACGTCTCGAACGAGGCGTTCCCCTTTGCGACGATGCGCAACATCTTTGTCGCCGGTCATTCCGTACGCGCCCTGCGCATCACCTATGTCGGAGAACTGGGATGGGAGCTGCATGTGCCCGTCGGTCATGCGAAAGCGGTCTATGACGCTTTGATGCAGGCGGGGCGAATCGACGGCCTTGTCAATGCGGGTTACCGGGCGATCGAGACGTGCAGGCTCGAAAAGGGGTATCGGGCCTGGGGGGCGGACATCGGGCCGGACCATACCCCGGTCGAGGCCGGGCTTGGCTGGGCCGTACGGAAGGGCGGGGCGGATTTCCGGGGCCGTGCTGCGGTCGAACGCCAGCGCGCCGAGGGTGTCCGCAAGCTGCTCGTCTGCTTTACTCCGGAGCGTTCCGACGTCGTGCTTCACGGAAGAGAGACGATCTACCGCAACGGAGAGCGGGCGGGCTGGCTGACGAGCGGCGGCTATGGCCATACGATCGGCAAGCCGATCGGCCTGGGCTATGTCAGAAGCCGCGATGGCGTCGATGCCGACTATGTGCTTTCCGGGCAGTACGAGCTGGACGTGGCGGGAATCCGTGTTTCCGCAACAGCCTCCCTGTCGCCGCTCTATGACCCCCGCGGCGTGCGGGTGCGCATGTGAGGGGTACATGTGAGAGGTGGAGGCCGCGGCACTGATTCCGGGAAAATTGACGGCGCGGGTGCGCAGGAACGTGTTTAAGGATAGTTAAAATGCGCTCTTTTTATCGCACCGCCTTTGAAAATCCCGTGGAAAAGCCGGGTTTTAGCAGGTGGCCGCGAAATCGACTTTTCTTGGCGTAACGAATGTGCAAGGGATTTGCTCCATGGTGACGCGGGAGACCTTGGCTCGGTCTCTGGGACAGATTGTGGTGGGACATTGACTTTCTACCCCTGTTGGTTTGATGGAGCGGACCTTGGTCCGGTTTCTGCGTCGTGCCTTGTATGGGCGCGGCCAAAGGGAATTGCAGTGTGATGTATAAAATCGAAGGCAACGGCACCCCCTGCAAAAGGGTTGCACGGTCTTTTATGCGCCTCGTGACCGGGGCTGCGCTCTTGACGCTTTCCGGCTGCCTTGTGCCAAGCGATGGTCCTTTGACCCGTGAAGTGGTCGAATCGGGCGCGGCGGAAGGCGGCAACTACAAGATTCCGCAGACCAAGACCGTCTTCGACGTGGTCGAGATCGACCAGCGTGTGGCCAACAGTGTGACGATGCTCGGCACCCCGAGCCTTGCACGCACGTTCGGTTTCGGCGGTGCCGGGGGCGTGCCGGTCATCGGCGTCGGCGACAAGCTCGAAGTGACGATCTTCGAAGCCGGCCCAGACGGCCTTTTCTCTACCACGGAGCGCAAGTCGACCACCATTCCCGTGGTCGTCCAGCCGGACGGCCGTGGCCAGATTCCCTATGTCGGCGCCGTGCGCTTCGCCGGGATGACGCTCGAGACGGCGCGATCGACGATCGTCGATGCGCTGAAGGCCAAGGCGGTCGAGCCTGATGTGCTCGTCTCCATCGCCGGCAACGAATCGCGCGCCGTGTCGGTGCAGGGCGATGTTCGCGAGGCAGCGATGATCCCGCTCGGCCTTAACGCCGAGCATCTGAGCGGCGTGCTCGCCCGGGCGGGCGGCGCTTCCAAGGCGCCTTACGATACCTATGTGACGCTGAAGCGCGGCGGCCGCACCGGCACCGTGCTGCTTCAGACGATCGTGGACAATCCGAAGGAGGACATCATCGTCCGACCCGAGGACCGGATCTACGTCACCTACGATCCGCAGACCTTCTCCGCACTCGGCCAGACCGAGAAGTCCGGCAAGGTGCCGTTCAATGCCAGCAGCCTGAGCCTCATCGAAGCGGCCGCACTTGCCGGCGGCGGCAACATGACGACGGCTGACCCGAAGGGCTACTTCATCTTCCGCTACGAGAACGAAAGCGTCTACCGCAATGTCGTCGGCGATGACCGGTTCCGCGACCTGCTCGCCAAGGGCATGACGTCGGACGGCAAGGGCCGCTATCCGATCATCTACCGTCTCGACCTGGGCAAGCCGCAGAGCTACATCGTGGCGCAGTCGTTCCCGGTCCGCAATCGCGACGTGATCTATCTGTCGCGCCATCCGGCAACCGACTTCGGCCGCTTCGTGTCGATGATGACCGGCACGTTTTCGGCGGTCAACAACGTCAACCGCACTTTCTGATCGGTCGACGCAGGTATAGATTTGGATCCCGAGGGGGCGTCGGCCGGGCCGATGCCCCCTCGGCGTATTCGGTGGCGTATGCCGGCGTCCGCCGACCGCAGAAGCGGATGACCTGGAGGAAGAAAGATCGAGCGCATCGTGGGTGAGGGAGAACGAAAGACCTATGCCGTAACCTCCGCCGGGCTATGGCGGATCCGCACGGACATTGCGCGCCTGCTCGATGCCGAGATCGTGCTCTGGCCGCTTGCCGGCATGCGCCGGCTCGACGGCTTCGTCGGCTGGGGGTGGCGCCCGTCGGGTCTTCGCGCCAAGGCGCTTGCGGCCAAGACGGGCAAGCCCTGCATCATCGTCGAAGACGGCTTCCTCAAGGGGTATGCGCCGGGCGCCGGTGAACCCTCACAGTCGTTTGTGGTTGACGACGAAGGGATCTACTTCGATGCCGCCGGACCATCGCGTCTGCAGAGGCTTCTTGACGTACCGGCTGACAGCGCCGCTCTGGAACGCTCGCGCGGCCTGATCGAGGCGATCCGGCTGGCCCGGCTTTCCAAGTATAACAGCGGCCGGCTTATCGGGCTGCGGGAGGCGGGGATGCCACTCGGGCGGGCCTTCGTCCTGCTCGTCGACCAGGTTGCGGGCGACGCCTCGATTGCCGGCGCGCTGGCCGATGAAGGCGCCTTCCTGCGGATGATGGAGCACGCGGCCGCGCACCATGCGGGCAAGGTCATGGCGGTGCGGACCCATCCGGCCGCCGGCGACCGCAGCCTGCTGCGGCAGGCCGCGCAGAAGCTCGGCGTGGAGATCGTCGTGCCGACGCCGATGAACCCCTGGCCGCTGCTCGAGGATGCGGATGCCGTCTACACCGTTTCCAGCCAGCTCGGGTTCGAGGCGTTGATGGCGGGCAAGACGGTCCATTGCTTCGGCGTCTCGTTCTTTTCCGGCCGTGGCGCCACGATGGATCATGTCACCGCTCCGACGCCCCGCCCTGCGGCAAGTGTGGAGCAGATCTTCGATGCGGCCTATCTCCGCTACGCCCGTTACCTGGACCTGCACGACCGATCCGAGTGCACGCTGGAACGCGCCATCGAGCAGGCTCAAACCGTGCGCGACCAGAGATCGCGGCTGCCGAGACGCGTTGTGACGGCGGGCATGTCGCCGTGGAAGCGAAGGGCGCTGTCGCCGTTCCTGAAAGGGCAGGCCGGTGCGCCGGTCCATGCTCGCTGCATCGAGGATGCGTCGCGCCGGGCAGGCGAAATCGGCGGCCTTGTCGCCGTCTGGGGCTCGGACAGGATATTGCCGGACGGGGTCGAGGCGATCCGGATCGAGGACGGTTTCGTCCGCTCGAAAGGGCTTGGCGTGTCGTTGGTAATGCCGTCGTCGGTCGCCCTGGACGGGCGCACGGTCTATTACGATGCCCGCAGCGCCAGCGGATTGGAGGAGCTCATCGGCACGGCGGAATTCGACGCCGGCTTGTTGCGGCGGGCGCGGGCGTTGCGGCATATGCTGATCGCGCGGGGCATTTCCAAATACAATGTCGGCACGGATGTGGACCTGCCGCAGCCTCCGGACGGGCGGTTGAAGGTGCTCGTGCCAGGGCAGGTCGAGAAGGACGCTTCGATCCGCTTCGGTTCGCCGGTGGTGAAGTCCAACGCAGGACTGGTCGCTGAGGTGCGCGCGCTCTATCCCGAAGCCTTCGTCGTCTACAAGGAGCATCCGGACGTCGTTTCCGGAATGCGTTCCGGCGGCAAGGTGCCGGATGCCGCAGACCTGATCGTGCGTGACGGCGACATCATGCGCTGGATATCCTGGGCCGATCGCATCGAGACGATGACGTCCCTGACCGGATTCGAGGCTCTGATCCGCGACAAAGCTGTGGGCGTGCACGGCATGCCCTTCTACGCGGGCTGGGGATTGACCGACGACCGCAACCCGCTGGAACGCCGGAAGCGGCGAATCGACATCGACATGCTGGTCGCGGCGACACTCATCCTCTACCCATTCTACATCCACCCTCTGAGCGGTATGCCGTGCCGTCCGGAAGATCTTGTGCGAGAGATATCGGAGGGACGTGCGCAGCCCGTATCGACAGCCGACCGCGTGTTGGGCGGCGTTGCGCAGGCTGCCAACAGAATCGCCGTGCGGCTCCGGGACCGCAGGCTCGGCTGAGGCTTTCCGGGTTCCCGCACCAGCCCGGATATGTCACGTTGCACGAACACACGAAGATTTCGAAAAATGACAGATTGGTAAGAATAATTGAGTATGAACGCGTTGATAAAAATCGACGCCTGTGCAAAGACCAAGCAACCTTTTTGTATTCCCCACGTACAACCGGAGCATCATGCCAAGCGATCGCGCTTCGACAGATCGAACGACAAAGAGCGGCGTGCGTGACGAAGTGCAGGCCGGTGGTCGTGGATCTTCGCGCCTGATCTATCTGAACCTGCGCCGCAAGCAGTCGGCTTCGTTCCCCTCCAAAAGCGTTCCCCGGGTCCTTCTTTTGCAGGGACCTGTCGGCCCGTTCTTCCGTAAGGCGCAGACGCTTCTGAACGAGAGCGGGTTCGATGCGTGGCGCGTCTGCTTCAATGTCGGCGATCGGCTTTTCGCCCATCGCGACAAGACGCTGAATTTTTCGGGCACATCCGATGCCTGGAACGTCTGGCTATCGGAGATGCTGAAGGCGCATGGCTTCGATTTCGTCGTTCTTTTCGGTTGCGAGCGCGAGGTCCACAGGGTCGCGATCGCCTGCTGCGAGAAGCTCGACATTCCCGTCATCTGCCTGGAAGAAGGCTACCTGCGGCCGGGCAACATCACGCTTGAATTCGGCGGCAACAACTGGCGGTCGCCGATCGCCGGAAAGCTGCCTCCCGAAGACTATTCGGGACGTTACTCCGAGCGCCGCAAGGGCGTGTCCTACGCATCCTCGTTCGGCGCCATGGCATCGTACGCGTTCCTGTATTTCTCGCTGCGCAATCTTTTGTCCACCGCCAGCGAGCGCAAGCTCTTCCACAAGCAGAAGCGCATGCTCGCCTCGGAGGCGTTCTACTGGATCAAGAACTACTATCGAAAGTTCCGCAACCTGAATGCCAACTACCGCTGCGTCGAACGCCTGCTTGAGCATTTCGATCACAAGTACTACCTCATTCCGCTGCAGGTGCATGACGATAGCCAGCTCGGCCGCGCGGCCGGCAGCTGGAACAGCCAGAAGCTGATCCTGAAGTCCATCGTCTCGTTCGCGCGTAACGCGCCGGCTACACACCAGCTTGTGTTCAAGATCCATCCGATGGAGCGCGGCCACAGCCGCGATCGGCAGTTCATCCAGCAGGTCAGCCAGCTGAACGACGTGGCGGATCGCGTCCACATCATCGATGGCGGCTCGCTCGGACTCTTGACGCGCCATGCCGCGGGCATGGTGACAATCAACAGCACCTCCGGCCTGTTCGCCATTCATCACGGCATTCCGCTGGCCGTCATGGGGCAGGCGATCTACCGACACCCGGATCTGGCGTTCTGCGTCAACAAGGGGATCGATCTCGATGCCTTCTGGACCTGGAACAAGGTCGCGCCGGGCGAAGTGCGGACACGGTACCTTTCCTGGCTCCATGAGCAATGTCTCCAGCCCGGGGACTTCTACGCCTATGAAGGCATGGAGGTCTCGATCCAGGCGCTGCGCGACAAGCTGACGGAGGCCGTCGCCACCGGCCGCCGGGTCGGGCAGAAGGGGCGGCAGGCCGAGGTCATCAGCGGCGCTTTCGACAATCCGCTCCCCGACGTTTCCCAGGGTTAGGTTTTACTGCCGATTTTTCCGGGCTGGCATTATTTGCCGGCATGCCGGGGCGAACCGTATGTCTGGTCCGTCAGGTCAGTGCAATGATCGACAGGTCCGTCTTGTTGAAGCCGAAATCGATCACTGCATTCCCCTGGTGATGCAGGGCAAGCCAATCGCCTTCTGCCAGTGGGACGATACCGGAAGCGCAGATCCTGCGATTTGCGGGCGTGCCGCTGTGGTATCCGGTGCCGACGACCATCTTCGTACCATTGACGATGACGTCGACGGTGATGGGGCTGGTGCTGGCGGGCATGGCGCCGACGCAGACGAGATAGTATGCCGATGTCGGAACCACGAGCGTGCTGCCGATTCCCGAGGGCAGGGGCGTCCCCAGTGCGAAGCCACCCGTGGCGAACTCCGTGTCGGTGAAGCCGCTAAGGCTGCCTACGGCCATCGCGGTGGGAGCAACGTTGGCCCAGGCGTGCGCAGCGGGCCTGAGGGGGGTGGCGACGTGTCCGGTGTTGCCTATGGCAAGGGCAGTCACCCAGCCGCCCGAGCCGATCGCGACCTTGATCGAGAAGTCGTTGTTGCCGGCGAGCCCCAGCTCGGCCTGCCCCGCCCAATCCGATTGAAAGACGACGCTTGCCGTGTCCCCCTCATCCGCCTTGTTGATCTTGAGCCTGTGGTCGCCTCCGTCATGCGTCAGCAGACAGGCATCGGACGCCAGCGCCAGCCGGTTTGTCTCGTCGGGCGTCGTGTTGACGCCAAGCGTCTGCAAGGGGCCGATATGGGTAAAGCGCGTCCAGGCGCCGCCGTCATGGACATACAGCCGGTTCTCGTCGGCGCACCATGCGAGCCAGCCCTTCCTTGGCTGAATGAACTGCCAGGCACCACCGGACCAGCGGGCGATCATGCCGGCGCGCGCGCTCCAGGGACCGGAAGGTGAAGCGCCGATGCCGTAGCAGGCCCCATCCTCCGGTGTTGCCGGCGCGATGTTGCCGATAGTTGCCAGAACCAGCTGCACCAGCGCATCGAGGGTTTCAAGGGCCTCGTTGTGCGGCACGTGCTTTTGCGCCTGCGAGGGCAGAATGTAGGGGAGGCCAAGTCTCGTCGTCTGTTCCTGCATCATCGTCTCCGCGGCCATTGCCAGGACGGGCTGCCGCAACCGCAGCCCTGCTGGTGAAAAGCATAGGTCGGCGGGACGCGGCGAGGACGGAGAGGCCGGCGATGTCTACGGGAAAGCCGATCGGCGGCAGCCCACGGCAACCGATGATCCTATCGACAGTGCAGGCTTCCTGCAGGTCAAGTCTTTGACGTCGAACGTGTATTTTCTGAGATGCGAGGCTGCCGGCGCATGCCGTCCCGAACCGGAGGGCGGGGCTTTGCCCTGTATCCCGGCATTCAATGCGGGGAATTTTCGTCCCCGCAAAGTGGGCTATTTCCCGTGTGCCAGATTGTCTTCATGGACGGCGATGGCTTCATCGATATCGTCGTAGAAGGTGACCTTGCCATCCTTGATGATTCCGCCGATGTGGCAGAAGGCACGCAGCAGCGAGGAGGAGTGGGATACGAGGAGCAACGTCGCGTTCTCCCGCCGTTCATCGAACACCTTCTTGCTCTTCTTCTTGAAGGAACTGTCGCCGACGGCGATCACTTCGTCGATGAGATAGTATTCGAACTCGATCGCCATGCAGATACCGAAGGCGAGGCGGGCGCGCATGCCCGCCGAATAAGTGCGCACCGGCATGTCGAGATAGGAGCCCAGTTCCGAGAAATCCTTCACGAACTCGAGGACTTCTTCGCGGTCCTTGCCATAGATGTCGGCAATGAAGCGAGTGTTCTGCGCTCCGGTGAGGCGTGCGTGAACGCCTCCCTTGAAGCCGAGCGGCCAGGAGATCTTGCCGGTGCGGTAGATGGTGCCGGTGGTCGGCGTATCGATACCGGAGATCAGGTTCATCAAGGTGGACTTGCCGGCACCGTTGCGGCCGAGGATGCCGATGTTCAGTCCGGGCCGGAAGGTCGCGGTGAAATTCTCCAGCACGACCTTCTTGCCGCCGCGCGGATTCTTGAAGACCTTGCTGACGTTGTCGAACACGATCATTCGCTGATGATCCTGTTTCTGTAGAACCGATCGAGTGCCAGCCCGATCACCAGGAGGCCGGTCGATACGGACAGCAGGTAGGTTTTGTCCAGCACGGAAACGTAGTCGAGGTAGGTGGCCGAACGGAACCATTCCACGCAGTGAAGGAAGGGGTTCCACCAGATGATCGCCAGTATCTGTGGCGGCAGCGTCGCAGGCACGAACACCACGCCCGACGAAAGCATCAGTGGCATGTTGCTGAACTTGAGCACCTTCGCCCAGAGCGGAACCAGGGTTCCGAATGTCGCGGTAAAGACCGCAAACGAGAAAGCGAAGTAGCTGATCGCAAGCACGCTTGCGCCGAATTCCAGCGGATAGACGATGATCTTGCGGCCGAGAAACGCGTACATGAAGAAAAGGAACAGCGCGCAGATGATCAGCCAGATGATCGCTTCCAGAATGAAGGCGGCAACGATCGTGTCCAGCGGCTTGACCAGCGGATAGGCCAGCATCGGCTGATTGTGCGACAGGCCGTTGGCTGCCTTTCTGGCAATCAGGTTCGTCATGCGAAACCCGATCACGCCGGTGAGGAAGAACAGCATCGCGCTGTCGCCGAAGGGCAGCTTAGTGCGAACGAAGCCATGCATCAAAAGGAACATCGACACGTAGATCGCAGGTTCCAAGAGCGTCCACAGATAGCCGATGCGGCTTTCGCCGAAGCGGGTCACGCCGCTTCGGACCACCAACGCTGCGATGACGCGCGCATTCTCCCGCAAGGCATAGCGAAAGCTTTTCTCCGTCAGGTACATCGTGGCTTTTCCAGAGTTCCACCTCGGCGGCGACGAACCGCCATCAAATCGCGTGGTCCTTGATCGACTTGTAGACGAAGAAGCCGACGAGCCAGGCTGCGAAGAATGCCAAGAAACCGAGCAGCGTATTCAGAAAACGCTTCGGATAGATGGCAATTTCGGGAACACGCGGTGCGACATAGGTTGCAAAGAAGCGCTCCTGCTTCTGGGCCTCTACCATCGCGGTCTCCAGGCCGGCGAGTGAAGTCGAATAGGCCTTCACGGCAAATTCCTGTTCGATCGAGAGCTGCGAGAAGCGATCGATGACCTCGGTCAGGTTGCCGTTCCCGGTGCCGGCATTGCGGCCTGTCTTCTGCACAGTTCCCGAACCGACGCGGGCCTTCTGTTCGGCAAGCTGTGCCTCGAGGGCGATGATGCGTCGTTCCATCACCTTGGCGGACGGGGCTTCTCTGCTGGCGGCAGTGGTCAGCGCCTTGTAGCGACTTCTGATCTGGGCCAGTTCTTTCTCGATGTCACCGATGATCGACGTTTCCATCGACGCCAGCGTGCTCGGATCGACCGCCTGTTCGGTCTGGCGCAACTGCGACAGCTGCTCGCGGACGCTGGCCAGTCGGTTCTCGGCGCGCTCGACTTGTTTGTTGACCACGTCGGTATACTGGTTGCGGGATTCTTCGGACAGCTTGTTTACGAGGTTTTCGGAAACGAGCAGGACCGCATCCGTAATCCTCTTGGCGTCCTCGGGCGTAAAGGCGTACACCTGCAGCGTCACGTTCCCGGTCGTCGAATTGAAGCTGACATTGATCATGTCGCGCCAGTAGGACACGAACTTGTCTAACGGAACGTCGGCTGCGGTCTTGTAGAAGAAGTCGATGCCGTCGTGCGCATACAGCGTACGGACATCGAGGCCCACCTGATCGCGCATGTCCTGCAGGACCTGCTGCGACTGGACGTAGTCGGTTACGATATAAGAGTCACCGGATTCGGCCGTGGTACCCATCAGGCTGCCCAGTCCGAGGGCTCCGAGAGAACTCTGGTTGGCGCCACGGACCGCGAACTGGGTCTCGACCTCGTACTGGGGGCTTGCCATGAATGCGAAATAGAAGCCGACGACAAGCGTCGGCACGATCACGGCGAGCAGGAACGAGACCGGCGTCCAGGCGATCTTGCTCGTCCTTTTGGGAAGGACAGGCATTTCGAAGATCGACGCGGTCGAAAATTTCTTGCCCGGTTCCTTCTTGGCGGGCAGGAGATCGTCGTCGTCATCGAACGGATCGCGTCCCGGCCTCGAATCGGCCGCAGCCGACGCCTCGCGGATCAGGCGACGCTTCTGGCGCTCGGCACGACGAACGATTCGCGCCTTGGCCATATCCAGAAGGTTGCTGGCCTGCGGCTGCTCTCGGCTTTCTGGTTCCAGCTCGGGTGCTGCGGGCGCAGTGTCTTTCTTCACGGCAATGCTCTCGTGGTTGACTAGGTAATATTTGCTAAATGCCTGATCAGTCGGCAGTTTATTCGATACGTCATCCAGTTACAAGATGACGGCCCATGTGCTGATCCTCAACCATGGGCGAAGTTTCTGTCCGTATGGAGGCAACGTTTCCAACATACCCCCTGTTCACGTGTCAATTCGTTAATATTGTGACGGTGCCGGCAAGGAAAAGTTGTTCAGGAAGCGTGACCCCGGCCGATGAAAGGCGAATTTGCAAAATCGACGTCGGTGGATTGGTCGGTCTTGCCATACCGGAACGGGCTTCCATCCGGGCAGGTGACGCGGCCGCCGGCCGCCCGCAGCACCGCGTCTCCGGCTGCCGTGTCCCACTCCATCGTGCGCCCGAAGCGCGGATAGACGTCGGCGAGCCCTTCCGCGAGTAGACAGAACTTCAGCGACGAACCGATCGTGGTGTGGTCGCAAATTCCCTCCTGGCGAAGGAATTCCTCCGTCTGGGGATCGCCATGCGAGCGGCTGATAACCGCCTTGAGGCCTGCATTTCCGGTTCGGCAGCCGATCGGCCGGCGGTTCAGCACGTTGAAATGCTCGTCCACGTCGAACTTCTGGGCCCGCCCGTCCGCGCCGCTATAAGCGATCCCGAGGGCAGGGGCATAGACGATGCCGGCGACCGGAACGCCGTTCTCGATCAGCGCGATATTGACGGTGAACTCGTCGCGTCTCGCGATGAATTCACGCGTCCCGTCAAGCGGGTCGACGAGGAAGAAGGAGCGCCCGCGAATGTCCGGCACGTTGCCGGCGGCCACCGCCTCCTCCGCCACGACCGGAATATCGGGAAAATGCTCTCTGAGTTGCGCAAGGATGATCGCTTCGGCGCGTTCGTCCGCCTCCGTTACCGGCGTCGCATCATTCTTGAGCACAACGGATGGCCCGGCGCGATAGACTTCGAGAATGGCGCGCCCGGCGTCCAGCGCCGCCTTTTCGAGTATCGACATGAGGTCGGTGGGCAGGGTCATCGATGTTTCCTGATTGTGCGTCATGCGAATGCGCCATGCCATGCCGGCCGGAACCTGCCGGCGCGGCACGGGACGGCAAGTTGCCGGAGTTATCTTTCAGCCAGGTACTGGGCGATTCGGAGCGCCAGTTCATCGGGGCTGTGATTGACGGTCCGAAGGTGGATTTCCGCGTTTTCAGGCTCTTCATACGGCGAGCTGATGCCGGTAAAGTTCTGAAGTTCGCCGGCCATCGCCTTCTTGTAGAGGCCTTTCGGATCGCGCTTGGTGCATTCCGACAAGGGCGTGTCGACGAAGATCTCGATGAAATCGCCCTCGTCGAAAAGGTCGCGCGCCATGAGCCGCTCGGAGCGGAACGGAGAGATGGCGGAGACGATGACGATCAGGCCGGCCTGGGTCATCAGCTTGGCCACTTCCGCCATGCGGCGGATGTTTTCGACGCGGTCTTCGGCCGTGAAGCCGAGGTCGCGGTTCAGGCCGTGGCGGACGTTGTCGCCATCCAGCACATAGGTGTGCTTGCCCTGGGCGTGCAGCAGCTTTTCCAGCGTGTTGGCGATGGTGGATTTGCCGGCACCGGAATAGCCGGTCAGCCACAGGACGGCAGGCTTCTGGTGCTTCAGCGCCGCGCGCGCTTCCTTGTTGATGTCGAGGGCCTGCCACTGGATGTTCGTCGCACGCCGGAGCGGGTGGTCGATCATGCCTGCGCCGACCGTGGCATTGGTGAAGCGGTCGATCAGCACGAAGTTTCCGGTGGTCCGGTTGTCCTTGTAGCTGTCGAAGGCGATCGGCGATTGCGTTGCGATATTGCAGACGCCGATCTCGTTCATATGCAGGGACTTGCTGGCCTCGTGCGAGAAGTTGTTGATGTCGACCTGGTACTTCAGGGCGGTGATCGTCGCCGGGACGCTGTCGACTTCCGTGCGCAGAACGTAGCTGCGGCCGGGCATCATCGGCTCGGAGGAGAACCAGACGAGGTGGGCCATGAACTGGTCTGCCAGTTGCGGGCGATCTTCGGCGGCGGCAAGCAGGTCGCCCCGCGAAACGTCGACCTCGTCGTCAAGGACGAGGGTCACGGCCTGCCCCTGGGCTGCGCTTGTGAGATTGCCGTCCGCCGTCACGATGCTTCGCACCGTCGAGGTGTGGCCGGACTTGGTGACAGCGATCCGGTCGCCGACGGAAACGCGCCCGGCGGCGATCTGGCCGGCAAAGCCGCGGAAATCCAGATGTGGACGGATGACGAGCTGAACCGGAAGGCGGAACGGCCGGTTCAGGTCCGCATCGGCGATCGGAACGGTTTCCAGATGGCCGAGCAGGCTGGGTCCCTGATACCAGGGCATGTTCTGCGAGGCCGTCGTCACGTTGTCGCCGTAGCGGGCGGAAATCGGGATGGCCGTGATCGTCTGGAAGCCGAAGTCCAGCGTGAAGAAGCGGAAGTCGTTTGCGATCGTCTCGAAGACGGTCTCGTCGTAGTTGACGAGATCGATCTTGTTCACGGCCAGCACGATATGGCGGATGCCGAGAAGCGAAGCGATGTAGGCGTGGCGGCGTGTCTGCTGGAGAATGCCCTGGCGGCTGTCGACGAGCAGGATAGCCAGGTCGGCTGTCGATGCGCCGGTCGCCATGTTGCGGGTATATTCCTCGTGGCCGGGCGTGTCGGCGACGATGAAGCGGCGCTCCGAGGTCGCGAAGTAGCGATAGGCAACGTCGATGGTGATGCCCTGCTCGCGCTCGGCCTCGAGGCCGTCGAGCAGGAGCGAGAAGTCGATGGCGTCGCCGGCGTTTCCATGCCGCACGCTGTCGCGCTCGAGCGCTTCGAGCTGGTCGTCGAAGATCAGCTTGGTATCGTAAAGCAACCGGCCGATCAGCGTCGATTTCCCGTCGTCCACCGAGCCGCAGGTGATGAAGCGCAGGAGCGGCTTCTGCTCCTGCTCGGCGAGATATTCCTTGAGCGCGTCGCTCGTTGCGGCAAATGCAAGCGCGTTCATCAGAAATATCCCTCGCGTTTCTTCTTTTCCATCGACCCGGCCTCGTCCTTGTCGATCAGCCGACCCTGACGCTCGGAGGTGCGTGCGGTCAGCATCTCGCGGACGATGTCGGGAACGGTTGCGGCGTCCGACTCGATCGCGCCGGTCAGAGGGTAGCATCCGAGCGTGCGGAACCGCACCAGCCGCTCCTCCACCGATTCACCGTCTGCGAGCGGCATACGCTCATCATCGCGCATGATGAGCATCCCGTCGCGCTGGATTACCGGGCGGGTCGCTGCGAAGTACAGCGGCACGATCGGTATCTCTTCTTTCAGGATGTACTGCCAGATGTCCAGTTCGGTCCAGTTGGACAGCGGAAAGACGCGCATCGATTCGCCCGGTGCGACGCGGGTGTTGTAGGTCTTCCACATCTCTGGGCGCTGGTTCTTCGGATCCCAGGAGTGCTGGGCATTGCGGAAGGAGAAGATGCGCTCCTTGGCGCGGGATTTCTCCTCGTCGCGGCGGGCGCCTCCGAATGCGGCATCGAAGCCGTACTTGTCCAGTGCCTGGCGGAGTGCCACGGTCTTCATCATATGGGTGTGGAAGCTGGAGCCGTGGCTGATGGGGCCGATGTTCTTTTCCACACCGTCGGGATTGATGTGGACGATCAGGTCCAGTTCGAGCTCTTTCGCCGTCCGGTCGCGAAAGTCGATCATTTCGCGAAATTTCCAGGTCGTGTCCACGTGGAGGAGCGGGAAGGGCAGCTTGGCCGGGAAAAACGCCTTGCGGGCGAGGTGCAGCAGGACGGACGAGTCCTTGCCGATCGAGTAGAGCATGACGGGCTTCGAGGCGGTGGCGGCGACTTCCCGAAAGATATGGATTGCCT
This sequence comes from Rhizobium subbaraonis, assembly GCF_900220975.1. GTDB lineage: Bacteria > Pseudomonadota > Alphaproteobacteria > Rhizobiales > Rhizobiaceae > Mycoplana > Mycoplana subbaraonis. The sequence continues at coordinate 62,058 of NZ_OBQD01000009.1, forward strand.
CGGCTTCGAGACGTTGTAGATGTGCAAGCGACATTATCTGGTTCCGTTTCCTCCCGCGCAGCGCTCCCAGCTCTGGCCTTAAGGCGCGCGGATTCGGCAATGGGGCGATCGACAGATCGGCTTCTTCCTATTTCATGCTTCGTTTACTCGGCTTTGCACGATGGCTGCAATGGGCCTCCGTCAAGTTTGTTGGTGCGGTTACGGCATTTGGCTGCAGCTGTTGCAGTGGCGCCGTTCCCGGCGAAACGGTGAAATCCACCGTCTCGACAGGCGTATTTGCGAGCAAAGCGCAGTTTTTTTGTCGTTCCTGCTGAATTAATCGTCAAATCCACCAAAATACCGAAGAAGTTGATGGCTTCGGCATTTTGCGCTTCCCTTTTGACCGGAAAGCAGTATGGAATCCCTCTGTTCAAGGGCTCTTCCAAAAGCTCAAATAACAAGAGATGCGGCCATATGGATCGCATCCAGGGGATAGACAATGGAATACTTTGTCCAGCAGCTCATAAACGGGCTGACTCTAGGCTCGATCTATGGGCTGATCGCCATCGGTTATACGATGGTTTATGGCATCATCGGCATGATCAACTTCGCTCACGGCGATATTTTCATGCTCGGCGGCTTCGCTGCCCTCATCATCTTTCTGATCCTTACAAGTGTCTTCGTCGGGCTTCCGGTCGTCATCCTGCTGCTGGTGATGATGGCCGCCGCCATGCTGACGGCGTCCCTGTGGAACTGGACGATCGAGAAGGTCGCCTACCGCCCCTTGCGCGGTTCGTTCCGTCTCGCGCCGCTGATTACCGCGATCGGCATGTCGATCACGCTGTCGAACTTCATCCAGGTGACCCAGGGCCCGCGCAACAAGCCGATCCCCCCGCTTGTTTCGTCTGTCTATGAGGTCTTCGGCCTGTCGATCTCGCTGAAGCAGATCCTGATCATGATCCTGACCGTGTCGCTTCTGGCCGTGTTCTGGTACATCGTGAACAAGACCTCGCTTGGCCGCGCCCAGCGCGCCACCGAACAGGACCGCAAGATGGCGGCTCTGCTCGGCATCGACGTCGACCGCACCATCTCCATCACATTCATCATGGGCGCAGCCCTCGCGGCCGTCGCCGGTACCATGTATCTGATGTACTATGGCGTGATCGTGTTCACCGATGGCTTCGTCCCGGGCGTCAAGGCCTTTACGGCCGCGGTTCTCGGCGGCATCGGATCGCTGCCTGGTGCCGTTCTCGGCGGATTGCTGATCGGCCTCATCGAATCCCTGTGGTCGGCCTATTTCACGATCGACTACAAGGACGTCGCCACGTTCTCGATCCTGGCAATCGTCCTGATCTTCAAGCCGTCCGGCATCCTTGGACGACCGGAAGTCGAGAAGGTATAATTCAATGGCAACGACAACCTACTCCAAAGAGAGCGCCGGCGGGTCCCTGACGGCGCGGGCTCTGCGCGAGGGCTTTTTTGCCGGTCTCGTCGCCTTCGGCCTGTTCATCCTCTTCGTCGGCCTCGAGACGACGCAGAACATCCGCAACGAGTTGGTGCTGAACCAGCGCTGGGGTCTTCTCGCCATCTTCGTGGCGGTCGCCGCCGCCGGCCGGTTCCTCGGCGTGCTCTATGTCCAGCCTTGGCTCGCAGCGCGCAAGACCGCGAAGGCCGCGGTCGCGGATAAGGATGTCCCGGAGACATTCCTTGCACGCAATTTCAGCAAGCTCGCAATCCTTGCGCTGGTGCTGATGCCGCCGGTCGCGGTGGCGCTCTTCGGCGTCCAGGGCTCGCTGAAATGGGTCGACAACTTCGGTATCCAGATCCTTATCTACGTGATGCTGGCCTGGGGTCTGAACATCGTCGTCGGCCTCGCAGGCCTGCTCGATCTTGGCTATGTCGCCTTCTACGCGGTCGGCGCCTATTCCTATGCACTGCTCTCCCAGCATTTCGGCTTCTCGTTCTGGATCCTGTTGCCGCTGGCCGGCATCCTTGCCGCCTTCTGGGGCATGATCCTGGGCTTCCCCGTGCTTCGGCTGAAGGGGGACTATCTGGCGATCGTGACGCTCGCCTTCGGTGAGATCATCCGCCTCGTCCTCATCAACTGGACGGAAGTCACAAAGGGTACTTTCGGCATTTCCGGCATTCCCAAGGCCAGCGTCTTCGGCATCTGGTCGTTCGACGTGGGTGCGGCGAACAACTTCGCCAAGGTGTTCGAACTGCCGATGTCGTCGGCCTACTACAAGATCTTCCTGTTCTACGTGATCCTGGCTCTGGCGCTGCTGACGGCCTATGTCACTATCCGGCTGCGCCGCATGCCGATCGGCCGTGCATGGGAAGCGCTGCGCGAGGACGAGATCGCCTGCCGTTCGCTCGGCATCAACACGGTCACGACCAAGCTCACGGCCTTTGCGACGGGGGCGATGTTCGGCGGCTTCGCCGGTTCGTTCTTCGCCGTCCGCCAGGGCTTCGTCTCGCCGGAATCCTTCGTGTTCCTGGAGTCCGCGATCATCCTGGCGATCGTCGTCCTCGGCGGCATGGGGTCGCTCGTCGGCATCGCCGTGGCCGCAACGGTCATGGTCGGCGGAACCGAGCTTCTCCGCGAGATGACCTTCCTCAAGGCGATCTTCGGCCCGGACTTCACGCCGGAACTCTACCGCATGCTGATTTTCGGCCTCGCAATGGTCGTGGTGATGGTTTGGAAGCCGCGCGGGTTCGTCGGCAGCCGGGAACCGACCGCCTTCCTGCATGAGCGCAAGGCCGTATCGGGTAGCTTCACCAAGGAGGGCCACGGCTGATGTCCGCCCTCGAGACGAATACGATGACCAACGAACCAATCCTGAAAGTCGAGCATCTGTCGATGCGCTTCGGCGGGCTGATGGCGATCAACGACCTGTCCTTCGAGGCCCGGCGTGGCGACATCACCGCGCTCATCGGCCCGAACGGCGCAGGCAAGACGACCGTCTTCAACTGCGTAACCGGCTTCTACAAGCCGACCATGGGCATGATCTCGATGACGCAGCGCTCGGGCAAGAAGTTCCTGCTCGAACGCATGCCCGACTTCGAGATCACGCGCGACGCCAAGGTCGCGCGTACGTTCCAGAACATCCGCATGTTCTCGGGCCTGACGGTGCTGGAGAACCTGCTGGTCGCACAGCACAACATGCTGATGCGCGCATCCGGCTTCACCATCCTCGGCCTGCTCGGCTTTTCCGGCTACCGGCGCGCCACGGAGCAGTCGATCGAGATCGCAAAGTACTGGCTGGAGAAGGCGGATCTTTTGAGCCGCGCCGACGATCCTGCCGGCGATCTTCCCTATGGCGCGCAGCGCCGGCTGGAGATCGCGCGCGCCATGTGCACAGGGCCGGAATTCCTTTGCCTGGACGAACCGGCCGCCGGTCTGAACCCGCGTGAATCGCTGGCTCTGAACGAACTTCTGCGATCGATCCGCCAGGACACCGGCACGTCGATCCTGCTCATCGAGCACGACATGTCCGTGGTCATGGAAATCTCCGACCACGTCATCGTTCTGGAATACGGACAGAAGATTTCCGACGGCACGCCGGAGGAAGTGAAGAACGATCCGAGGGTCATCGCGGCCTATCTGGGCGTCGAGGACGAAGAGGTCGAAGAGGTGATCGAAGAGATCGAGGAGATCCAGGAGACCGAAGGCGGGCAGGGGGGGAAGCACTGATGAGCGAGACCCTTCTCAAGGTCCATGCCGTGGAGACCTACTACGGCAACATCCGTGCGCTGGCAGGCGTCGACGTGGAAGTGAACCGCGGCGAGATCGTCAGCCTGATCGGCGCGAACGGCGCGGGCAAGTCGACCCTGATGATGACGATCTGCGGCAGCCCGCAGGCGCGCACCGGTACTGTCACCTTCGACGGGCAGGACATCACCCGGCTGCCGACGCACGAGATCGCCCGGCTGCGTATCGCGCAGTCTCCGGAGGGCCGCCGCATCTTTCCGCGCATGACGGTCTATGAAAACCTCCAGATGGGGGCCAGCCTCGACAAGCTGAAGTACTTCGACGAGGACGTGGAGAAGATCTTCACGCTGTTCCCGCGTTTGAAGGAGCGTCAGGCGCAGCGCGGCGGCACGCTTTCGGGCGGCGAGCAGCAGATGCTGTCGATCGGCCGCGCGCTGATGGCCCGGCCGAAGCTTCTGCTGCTGGACGAGCCTTCGCTCGGCCTGGCGCCGCTGATCGTCAAGCAGATCTTCGACGCCATCAAGGTCTTGAACAAGGAGCAGGGGCTGACCGTATTCCTCGTCGAGCAAAACGCTTTTGCGGCGCTCAAGCTGTCGGACCGCGGCTACGTCATGGTCAACGGCCGGGTCACGATGAGCGGTTCGGGCAAGGAGCTATTGGCCAATCCGGAAGTGCGCGCCGCCTATCTCGAAGGCGGGCGGCATTGAGGACGGGGCGCACGGTCCCTCGGGACCATGGGCAGAACCGATGCGTTACAGCGACCTTTGCGCGTCTCCAAAGACGCGCGGCGCTGTAGAGGAGTATGTGAGATGCAGGGAATTCTCTACGAGGAGCCGTCTTTCCTCCAGTTTCTTTTCGTCACCGTCATCATGGGCGGATGGACCGCTTGGCGGACGGGAAGGAGCGTTGCGGAAAACTGGCAGAACTACAGGACGCTCGTCCTCTACGTGTTGTTGCTGGGGGCGGCCATCCGCTTCATCCACCACGCGCTGTTCAACGGTAGCATGCTGACTTTGCAGTACTATTTCGTGGACACCGCGGTGCTTTTGTTGTTTGCTACGGCCGGTTATCGCTTCTACCGCACCAGACAGATGACCAATAACTACTACTGGCTCTACGAGAAGGTTTCGCCCTTCTCCTGGAAAGCCAAATAAGAGGGAACCCCACGCCCGGCGTGCTGGCGCCGTGCTGGAAAGAAGACACCGGCGCAATGACGGTGGGTATTGCGATCGGTTAAAAAAGCCTACCTGCCTTAAAATCTTGGGAGTTACGAAATGAAGAAGTCTCTCTTGTCGGCTGTTGCTTTGGCTGCAATGGTCGCGTTCAGCGGCAATGCATGGGCCGATATCCTGATCGGCGTCGGCGGTCCGCTGACTGGCCCTAACGCCGCATTCGGCGCGCAGTTGCAGAAGGGTGCCGAACAGGCCGCTGCCGACATCAACGCAGCCGGCGGTATCAACGGCGAGCAGATCAAGATCGTGCTCGGCGACGACGTTTCCGACCCGAAGCAGGGCGTTTCGGTCGCCAACAAGTTCGTCGCTGACGGTGTGAAGTTTGTCGTCGGTCACTTCAACTCCGGCGTTTCGATCCCGACCTCGGAAATCTATGCCGAAAACGGCATCCTGCAGATCTCCCCGGCCTCGACGAACCCGACCTACACCGAGCGCGGCCTGTGGAACACCTTCCGTACCTGCGGTCGTGACGACCAGCAGGGCGCGGTAGCTGGCGCCTTCATCGCCGCGAACTTCAAGGACGCCAAGGTTGCCGTCATCCACGACAAGACCCCGTATGGTCAGGGCCTTGCCGACGAAACCAAGAAGGGCATGAACGAAGCCGGCGTCACCGAAGCCATCTATGAAGGCATCAACGCGGGCGACAAGGATTTCTCGGCCCTCATCGCGAAGATGAAGGAAGCCGGCGTCTCGATCGTCTACTACGGCGGCCTGCACACCGAAGCCGGCCTGATCATGCGCCAGATGAAGGACCAGGGCCTGAACGCAACGGTGATGTCGGGCGATGGCATCGTTTCGAACGAGCTGGCCTCGATCGCTGGTGACGCCGTCGACGGTACGCTGATGACGTTCGCTCCGGACCCGCGCAAGAACCCGGCCGCCGTCGAGCTGGTCGAGAAGTTCCGTGCATCGGGCTTCGAGCCGGAAGCCTACACGCTCTATGCCTATGCCGCCGTTCAGGTCATCGCTGACGGTGCCAAGGCTGCCGGCGGCACTGACCCGCAGGCTGTGGCGGAAGCCATCAAGGCCAAGGGTCCGTTCAAGACCGCCATCGGCGAACTCGGCTTCGACGAAAAGGGCGACATCACCCGTCCGGACTACGTCATGTACACCTGGAAGAAGGGTGACGACGGCAAGTTCAGCTACTTCCAGAACGAGTAGTCGTTCCGGCGGAAAGGGCGGCCTGAAGACCGCCCGAACCGGTTCAACACTGAGCCCGGCGCTTGCGTCCGGGCTCTTTTCATGTCTGGTGTTCGTCAGAATTGGAGGAACGAATGACAAAGCCACGTATCTTGCTGACGAGAAGATGGCCTGCCGCCGTGGAGGCGGCCCTCGCCGAACGGTTCGACACGACGTTGAACGCTGATGACCGGCCGATGGATCAGGCCGCGCTGGCCGCCGCGCTGGCGACGTACGATGCCGTGCTCCCGACGGTATCGGACAGGTTGCCGGCGGCATTGTTCGATCAAGGCACGCTGCAGGCGGGAATCATCGGCAACTACGGGGTGGGCTACAATCACATCGATGTCGCCGCCGCCGCGGGCAAGGGCATCGTGGTGACGAATACGCCGGGCGTGCTGACCGATTGCACCGCGGATATCGCCATGACGCTGCTTCTCTCGGTCGCCCGCCGCGCAGGCGAGGGCGAGCGGGAGGTGCGGGCCGGCACGTGGTCCGGCTGGCGTCCGACGCACATGATCGGCACGAAGGTGACCGGCAAGACGCTCGGCATCATCGGTTTCGGGCGGATCGGCAAGGCAATGGCGAAGCGCTGCCACTTCGGGTTCGACATGGAGGTGGTGTTCCACAACCGCTCCCGCGTCGATCCTGCCGAGGCGGCGCGCTATGGGGCCCGCCAGCTGGACAGCGTCGAGGAGGTTCTCTCGGCGTCTGACTTCGTGTCGCTGCACTGCCCCGGCGGCGGGGAGAACAGCAACCTCATCAATGCCGCGCGGCTGCAGGCCATGAAGCCGTCCGCCTTCCTCATCAACACCGCGCGCGGCGACGTGGTCGATGAGACCGCGCTTGCCGCAGCCCTTTCGGAACGTCGCATCGCCGGTGCCGGCCTGGATGTCTATGCGGCGGAGCCGCATGTGCCCGAGGTGCTCCGGGGCATGGACAATGTCGTGCTGCTGCCACATCTCGGCAGCGCGACGGCCGAGACGCGCATCGCCATGGGCATGAAGGTCGTCGACAACGTGACCGCCTTCTTTGACGGTCGGGAGCCGCCGGACCGGGTCGCCTGACCGGGTCGCCTGGCCCCGGCAACCGGGCAGGCGCGGCGTTCGCACATTGGCACAAATGCCGCAGTTCCGCTCAGAAGCGTCTCCGCTGGCTGCTGCTGCGCGGGCTATCGCTTGCGCGCCGGCGGGAATCGGGACACCATCCGGGTCCAAGGCAGGCTGGCGCGTCGGCGGGTTCAGGGGGCAGGACGCACTGGGATATGAACCGGATCCGGGTATCTTGCCCGGCGCCGCTCCGCGTTCGGGGCTCATTTGTTCGCGTGCCGTATAGGGAAGAGCGCTCCAGGGCGGGAAAGGCGACGGCCATGATCCCGAAATGGAGATTTTTATGCCTCATCCAGCTGCAAGTGAAGCAAAACCGCGATCCGTTTCTGCCTCTGCCGCATCCCTGCGGCATGGCCTGCATGCGTTCCTCCTGGTTCTCAGCGCTTCCTGTGTGATCCAGACGATCGCCATTCCGGCCCGCGCGCATGACGCGCCGAGTGGCTGGAGCTACCCCTATTCCTGCTGCTCGATGCAGGACTGCCGGCCCGTTGCGACCAAGGCGATCAGCGAGCGCCCGGAAGGCTTCGTCATCAACGTGACCGGCGAGGTCGTGCCTTACAGGGACGCGCGCGTGCGTCCTTCTCCGGACGGCGAATTTCACTGGTGTTCGGTTGCCGGCGGGGAGCATGGGCGGACCATCTGCCTGTTCGTGCCTCCACGGGCCTACTGACGGCATTCGACCATCTGCCAGGATATGTCCACCCGGCCTGCGAAAGCGGGATGGGTGTTGCGTGGCGGCTCGGCGCGTCTCGAAATCCGACAGCAGGCGCTTCATGGTACTGTCTTGGCACAATTCCGGCGGATCGATCGATTTTTAACATTGCGATTAGGGTGGCGTGAATTCCACCCAATTATGTTCTCTGCATGAAAGTGCGGAGACTGTAATGTTTCGGGACGTATCGCTGTCGGAGGAGGGATTGCGCACGCACCGGCACGCGTTGGGCAGGGCGGATCTTGCAACGATCCTGCCCTACGGCTTCCTCGTCGCTGCGGCGATCGCGATCGGCGTCCATCTCGTGCTCAGTGTGCTGCATGCGCCGTTCCGGCTGCTGCCGATGCTGGAGCCGAGCCCGGCAGCACTTGGCATGACGCCGTCGATCGTGATCGCGGCCAGCGTCGCCGGGCTGCTGGTAGCCATGGCAGGGCTCGGCCTGGGTGCATTGAAGCATGCATGCACCCGGATCCGGCGGGCGAGTCTCGATGATCCCATGTCGGACTTCGTCCAACCGGAGACGGTCGTGGCCACGATCGAGGCCGCTGCAAGCCCCGGTTTCGTCGTGTTGTTCCAGGTTGCGCATTTCCCGTTTCTTTCCGTCCGCCACGGGGCGGATGCTGCGAACGCCATCCTCAGGATGGCGACAGAGGAGCTCTCGCGCATGTTCCATGCGCCGCATCACGTCGGACGCCTGGCGGCCGGCGAATTCGTCGTCACGGTCGATGGACCGAACGCCGACGATTGCATCCTTCTGGTCGAGGAAGTCCGTCGCTCCGTATCGAGCCGGTCGATTCGCGCCGATACCGCGGAACTGCAGGTGACGATGCTTGCCGGAATGGCGCGGATCTCGCCCAACGTCGAGGCCACAGACAGCCTGGAAAGTGCGCGCCGGGCGATAGAGCACGCACGCAACGCCGCCAGCGACAGCGTCATCTACGCCTTCGACAAGCACGCAAAGCCAGTCTACTGACGCAAAGCGAGCCACGTTCGCTCAGGTTCCTTCCTGATGCTTCAGGCCCTGTTTCGCCGCCTCAGATCGACTGCAGGACCTCGGGATCGTTAACCTGAACCAGTCGCCCGCGCACGCTGACGCCATGGCGCCGCAAATAGGAGAAGGCGCGCGAAAGGGCCTCCGGCGCAAGCCCGAGTTGCCCGGCCAGCAGGTTCTTCTGGTAGGGGAGGCGGAAGCTGACATTGCGGGCGCCCTGCGGGCACTGCTTCTTCAGATAGTGCGCCACACGCTGCGGGGCGGTGTGCAGGCGGTCATCTGCCAGCATGGCGAGGCTGCTGGCGAACTGTCCGGAGAGAGAGGATGCCAAGGCGAGGGCAAGGTCCGGCTTCCTTGCGGCCAGCTCGCGAACGCGCTGCAGGTTGAACTGCGCGACCTTGACGCTTTCTGTCGCCTGCGCGTTGGCGCAGTAGGTCTGGCGATCGAGGCAGACGCTGCTGCCGATCACATCGCCGGGCTCGTGGATCAGGAGGTCCACTTCCCGTCCCTGCGGGGAAAGATGGAAGGTGCGGACGTAGCCGCTCAGCACGCAGAAGAGCGTGTCTGCCGGATCTCCCTCGCGGAACAGCATCTGCCGCGGCCCTGCCGAGCGAACGATGGCAAGTTCGAGCATCGCCGCTACCGTGTCCAGATCCAGAGCCGCCAGCAGCGGCAAGCACCCCAGCGTCTCGCGCTCCCAAGCGCTCGGTCTCGTCATCCTGTTCATTGCGTCACGCCCACCCTTCCCATTGTTCTTGTGGGACCGCGCCTCCTGAGCGGAGCTTCGGCAGTCCGGTGCATGGGGAAAGGTTAAGGAGAAATGGCACGGTCCACGTTGATTTCGGTCAAATGGTCGCAGCCCATATTCGCAAGGCTTCACAAGCAAAAGCCGGGCGCGCGACGCCCGGCTCCAGAATGTCAGGTTTGGCTTATCGCTATTCGGCGGCCAGCGCCGAATGGTGGACCACGCTCAGCGGCTTCTTTCCGCGGCCGCCCTGCTTTTCCAGTTCCGAAACTCTGCCTTCGAGGGCTTCCAGATCCTCGGTCGTCTTTGTCGAGGCCTCGGTCAGGGCCTCGTTGTCGAGCGGTGGGGTTTCCTCATCCTTCCTGCCGACGAAGCGGCCGAAGATCCAGGCCAGCAGGCGCGAGAGGTCGTCCATGATCAGGAAGAACGAGGGCACGACCACCAGCGACAATACGGTCGATACGATGATGCCGCCGATCACCGCAATCGCCATCGGCGCGCGGAACGTGCCGCCTTCGCCGACGCCGAGCGCGGACGGCAGCATGCCGGCCGACATGGCGATCGAGGTCATGATGATCGGGCGGGCGCGCTTGCGGCCGGCCTCGATCATCGCCTGGGTGCGCTCCATGCCGCGATGCATCATCTCGATCGCGAAATCCACGAGCAGGATCGCGTTCTTGGTGACGATGCCCATCAGCATGAGGATGCCGATCAGCACGGGCATGGACAACGCATTCTGCGTCAGGATCAGGCCTGCCGCGACGCCGCCGATCGCAAGCGGCAGCGAGAACAGGATCGTGAACGGCTGGATGACGTCCTTGAAGAGCAGGATGAGCACCATCAGCACCAGCAGCAGGCCGAGCAGCATCGCGTTGCCAAAACTCTCCTGCATCTCCGCCTGAACCTCGGCGTCGCCGCTCTCGAGGAACTGCACCGTCTCCGGCATGTCGATGCTGCGGGCGATCTCCCGGAAGCGGGCGGTTGCGGTGTCGAGCGCGACGCCGGGCTTGAGGTCGGAGCCGATCGAGACCACTCGGTTGCGGTCATGGCGCTTGATCGAGCTCGGGCCTTCCGAATAGTCGATGTCGGCCACCGACGACAGCGGTACGAACTGGCCCTTCGACGTCCTGATCTTCAGGTTGCGGATCGCGCCCAGATCGCCGCGGAAATCGCGGTCGAGCTGGACCCGGATCGGAATCAGCCGGTCGTCCAGCGACATCTTGCTCAGTTGGGAATCGATATCGCCGATGGTCGCGACGCGCACGACCTCGGCGATCTGTGCCGTGGTGATGCCGAGGCGTGCCATGCGGTCGTCGCGCGGCCGGATCTGCAGTTCGGGTCGCGGCAGCGAGCCCTCCGAGCTGATGTTCGACAGAACGGGATCGGCGCGCAGCTTGGCTTCCAGCACGGCGACGGTGCGATCGAGATCGGCCTCGCTGTTGGACAGGAGGTTGAACGACAGATCGCGCTCGCCGCGGTCGTTCAGCTTGATGATGCGGACGTCCGGGATGTCGCGAATGCTCGCAAAGACTTCCTTCTCGATGTCCCATTGCGGGGTCGTGCGTCCCGCAGGCGGCAGCTTCGGCAGGTACTGGCCGATGACGGGAATGCCGCCGAGCACGTCGTTGACGATCTTGTTCACCAGCGAGTGGTCGCGCTTGTCGAGTATGACGGTGATCGAAGCCCGGCGCAGTTCGAGATCGCCCTTGGGCGAGGAGCCGCCGAGCACGAAGACGCTGTTGACGCCGGGGATGTTCCTGACGCGGTCATAGATCTCCGCGGTCGTCCGGTCGGTATCCTCCAGCATGGCGTCCGGCGGCAACTCGACGGAAAGCACGATGCGCGAAGCGTCTTCCGGAGGCATGAAGCTGCCGGGCACCTGGGCGAGCAGCAGCAGGGAACCGGCGAGGAAGGCGATCGCGGCCAGCAGGGTGGCATAGCGGCTGTACCAGTGGCGGGTGGTGACGGTGACCAGCCAGGTGTAGCCGCGCATGAATGCGCCTTCCTTGTCCTCGTCATGGCCGTCGGCGTCGCTGGAGCGCATCAGGTAGGCGGCCATGACGGGCGTGATCAGGCGCGCCACCATCAGCGAGAAGAAGACGGCGACTGCGACCGTGAGGCCGAACTGGATGAAGTACTGTCCGGCAATGCCGGGCATGAAGGAGACCGGCACGAAGACCGCGATGATGGTGAAGGTGGTTGCGATCACCGCCAGGCCGATCTCGTCCGCGGCCTCGATCGCCGCACGGTAGGGGCTCTTGCCCATCTTGATGTGGCGCGCGATGTTTTCGACCTCCACGATCGCATCGTCGACGAGAATGCCGGTCGCCAGCGTCATCGCGAGGAAGCTGACGAGGTTGAGCGAGAAGCCCAACAGGTCCATCACGTAAAAGGTCGGAATGGCCGAAAGCGGCAAGGCGACGGCGGAAATCAGCGTCGCACGCCAGTTGCGAAGGAACAGCAGCACCACGATGACGGCGAGGATCGCGCCTTCCATCAGCGTATGGAGGGCCGCTTCGTAGTTGCCGTAGGTGAAATAGACTGCATCGTCGACGAGGCTGATCGACACGTCGGGGTTCTTCTCGCGAACTGAAACCAGAGCCTTCCCTACCGATTCGGCGACAGTCACTTCGCTTGCTCCCTTGGAGCGGAACACGGCGAAGGTGACGACCGGATTGCCGTTGAAGCGCGAGAAGGAGCGTGGCTCCTCATAGGTGTCGTTGATCCGGCCGAGTTCGGAAAGGCGCACGAAGCGGCCATTGGGCAGCGCGATCGTCGTGGAGGCGAGCTTGTCCACCGAGCGGGCGTCGCCGAGCACGCGGATCGCCTGTTCGGCGCCGGCGATCTGCCCGCGCCCGGAGCCGACATCGGCATTCATGCTGCGCATCTGCTGGTTCACGTCGGCGGCAGTGATGCCCAGCGATTCCAGCTTGTCGGCATTCAGGTCGATGCGGACCTCGCGGTCCGCGCCGCCGAAACGGTCGACCTTGCCGACGCCCGGCTGACCCTGTACGGCGCGCTTGACGGTGTCGTCCACGAACCAGGACAGTTCTTCCAGCGTCATGTTCGGCGAGGACACGGCAAAGGTCTGGATCGCCTGGCCCTCGACGTCGATCTTGGTAACGACGGGCTCCTCGATCGATGCCGGCAGGTCGGTTCGGATGCGGTCGATTGCGTCCTTGACGTCCTGCAGCGCCTGGTTCGTCGGGATTTCCAGTTCGAACAGGACGGAGGTGACGGAGCTGCCGTCGGTCACCGTCGACATGATGTCCTTGACGCCGGAAATGCCGGCGACTGCGTCCTCGATCTCCTTGGTGACCTGCAGCTCCAGCTCGGCCGGTGCGGCGCCGCTTTGCGTGACGTTAACGGCGATGACCGGCACGTCGATATTGGGAAAGCGTGTGATCGGCAGCGAATTGAACGACTGCAGGCCGACTACCATCAGAAGGAAAAACGCGAGCAGCGGCGCGATCGGATTGCGAATGGACCAAGCAGAAAAGTTCATGTCCCAGATGTCCTCATCCCAAACGCCGAATGGACCGACCCGGTCCCGACCGCCGCATTTCCCGCCGCACACTCACACGGGCCAGGAATTTCCACAAACGCCGTGGCGATGGCCACTTCAGGTTCCCGCGTAACGCTTTGTCGCCAGCGGGTGCGCACCGCTCGCCGGCGCTATTTCACAGCTCCGGAAGCGTCCGCCTTCACGGGCCGGATCCGGTCGCCGTCACGAACATAGGCGCCGGCCTTGGCCACAACCTCGTCACCGGCCTGCAGGCCGCTTGCGATCTCGATGACCTGGCCGTCCTGGATCCCGGTCTCGATCTTTACCAGCCTGACGACGCCGTTTTCCACTTTACGCGCAACCGTGCCCTCCTGCGAGGTGGTGACCGCCGATAGCGGCAGCACCAGGCCCTTTCTCTCCTCGACGATGATCTCGGCGCTCGCGAACATGCCGACGCGCGCCTTTTCCGGTTCGTCGAGCTTGATGTAGACGCGCCCGAGCCGGGTGTCGTTGTTGAGGGTCGGCTCGACCAGGCGAATGCTGCCCCTCAGCCTGTCGCTGCCGCCGGCAAGGGTCACGATGGCCTTTTGTCCGACGGCGAGCTTGAGGATCGAGCTTTCCGACACGTCGGCCTTGAGCTCGATCTCGCCGTCGCGAATGATCGAGAAAAGCGGCTGGCTTGCGCCCATGGCGATCGAACCGATCTTGGCCGTACGAGAGGCGATGACGCCCGAGACCGGGGCCTTGACGGCTGTTCGGGCGAGCTTCAGGTCGATATCGGCGATCTGGGCATCCATTACCTTGATTTCGGCCTGCGATACGGAAATGGCCTGTTCGGCCGACGTGACGCGGGAAATCGCGGCTTTGGCGCCGGCGGTCGCCTGGTCGAACACGGCCTGCGAGGTCGCCCCGGAGGTCACAAGCCTGTCGGCGCGCTCGCGTGCCTTGCCGGCCTCCTCGGCGTTCGCCTTCGCTTCCACCAGTTGCGCCCGCATCTGCGCGACCGAGGCCTCCGCTTTGGCGCGCATCGCCGCGAGCCTGCTGTTTTCCAACACCAGTGCGTCGTCGTTCAGCGTGGCCAGCGTGTCGCCTTCCTTGACCCGGTCGGCCACGTCCGCGCCGAGGGAGCGGATGGAAAGCCCATCGACGAGCGGGGCCACGTAGACTTCCTCCACCGCCTGGATCGTGCCGGTCGCGATCACGCGATCGACGATCGTGCGTTCCTCGGCGGCAGTGACGACGATCACAGGAAGGGTCTGGGTCTCCTCGGTCACTGGCGCGCCATCGGCGGCAAGGGTGGCGGCGGCAAGGCTTGTCACCGACGTCAGGGCGACGGACAGGCAGAGCACGTACTTCAATCCAAGCGCCATGGGCGGACCTTCAAGATGCAGATGAATTCACAGAATGCGCGCCGCCGGACCCTCGTCCCTGTTGCCGGCGCATCTCCTCCAGGGCTGGCCGGATACGTCGCATGACGCCTCCAACGGCCCGCTGGCCGCTCCAAACCGCGCGCTCTATGTAATGGGGCGCTCACACGCTTACAAGCGGCACACAAAATGGTGCCTCACTATTTACAATTGGCGTTGTTCCCGTGCAACAGGCGATGAGCCGCCATTTTGACGCGTATGCGGCGACGGAACGGGGAAAGGAAACGGGCGCCGGGGCCTGCTCCAAAGAAGAAGGCGCACGGAGAACTCTCCCCGTGCGCCCCTGTCCTATCGGGCTCCCCCGTGCCTCTACTTGAGGGCTGCGTCCGTGACGTCGTGCGTCCAGGCGCCCTCGGGCTCCTTGGAGATGACCGGGTCGGAGCCGCCGGAAAGCAGCGAGGCGACGGTGCGCTTGTAGTCCGCCTCGTCGAGCGCGCCGTTGGAGCCGGCCGTCAGCTTGGCGACCTCGCCCATCATGCGCTTCTGGTGCGCTTCGGTCTGCGCACCGGTGGCATCGTTTTCCAGAACGATGTCCGCTGCCGCGTCCGGGTTCTCCTCGGCCCATTTCCAGCCCTTCATCGAAGCGCGGACGAACTTGACCATCTTTTCCTTGAAGGCCGGATCCTTCAGCTTGTCCTCGAGCACGTACAGCCCGTCCTCAAGCGTCGCGACACCCTGGTCTTCATACTTGAAGGTCACGAGGTCGTCCGGCTTGATGCCGGCGTCGATCACCTGCCAGTACTCGTTGTAGGTCATCGTCGAAATGCAGGCGGCCTGCTTCTGGATCAGCGGATCGACGTTAAAGCCCTGCTTCAGCACGGTCACGCCGTCCGGGCCGCCATCGGTCGGGATCTTCAGGTGGCTCATCCAGGAGAGGAACGGATATTCGTTTCCGAAGAACCATACGCCGAGCGTCTTGCCCTTGAAATCCTCCGGTCCCTTGACGCCGGACTCCTTCAGGCAGGTCAGCATCATGCCGGATTTCTTGAAGGGCTGGGCGATGTTAACCAGGGGAACGCCCTTTTCGCGGGTGGCGAGCGCGGATGGCATCCAGTCGACGATCACGTCGGCGCCGCCGCCGGCGATCACCTGGGCGGGAGCGATGTCAGGGCCGCCCGGCTTGATCTCGACGTCGAGGCCTTCCTCCTCGTAGAAGCCCTTGTCCTTGGCCACGTAGTAGCCGGCGAACTGGGACTGGGTCACCCACTTCAACTGCAAGGCGACCTTGTCGGCTGCGCCGGCCTGGAAGGCGGCGAGCGAGAAGGCGCTTGCCATCAAAAGCGATGCGATCGTTCTTTTCATAGCGGTTCCCTCATTATCGTTGCTTTGTTACGCCTGCCCACCGCGGACAGACGGATGCCAGAAGGTGACGGTGCGCTCCACAAGCGCGACCACCCCGTAGAAAATGGAGCCGGCGAGCGCGGCAACCGCGATCTCCGCCCAGACCATGTCGACGTTCATGCGCCCCACTTCGGTGGAGATCCGGAAGCCCATGCCGACAATGGGCGTTCCGAAAAACTCGGCGACGATGGCACCGATCAGCGCCAGCGTGGAGTTGATCTTGAGAGCGTTGAAGATGAAAGGCCATGCGGCGGGAAGGCGGAGCTTGACGAGCGTCTGCCACCAGCTTGCCGCGTAGGTGCGCATCAGGTCGCGCTCCATGTGGCTTGCGGCGGCGAGCCCGGCCACCGTGTTCACCAGCATCGGGAAGAAGGTCATGATGACGACGACGGCGACCTTCGACTGCCAGTCGAAGCCGAACCACATGACCATGATCGGCGCAACGCCGATCACCGGCAGGGCCGAGACGAAGTTGCCGAGCGGCAGCAGTCCCTTCTGCAGGAAGGGCGAGCGGTCGATCAGCAGGGCAACGATGAAACCCGATCCGCAGCCGAGCACATAGCCGGTGATCACCGACTTGAGGAAAGTCTGCCGGAAATCCGCCCACAGGGTCGGCAGCGAGGTAATCAGCCGCTGCCAGATTGCGCTTGGTGCCGGCAGCAGCACCGAGGGAACGGCGAAGCCGCGCACGATCCCCTCCCAAAGCACGAGGATGGTGATGCCGAACAGCAGCGGCACGGCGATGCCGGCGGCATGGCGGGCGATGGGGTTGTCGAACTTCTGCCGGACGAGCCACTCGTTGAAGGCCCAGGCGGCAAGCCAGAACGCCACTGCCGAGATCAGCGGGATCGTGTTCATGCGCGTGCCCCCATTCGCTTGAGCACGGCCGAATGGGCGAGGCCGACGATGACGACAAGCAGTGCGGCGACGCCCGCCGCCATGAACAGAGCCGCCCAGATCTGGACCGTCTGGCCGTAGTAGGAGCCGGCGAGCAACCGCGCGCCGAGACCCGCGACCGCGCCCGTCGGTAGCTCGCCGACGATGGCGCCGACGAGCGAGATCGCCACGGCCACCTTCAGCGAGGTGAAGAGATAGGGCATGGAGGAGGGCCAGCGCAGTTTCCAGAAGGTCTGCGCGGAAGAGGCGTTATAGGTGTGCATCAGGTCGAGCTGGATCTGCTCGGGGCTGCGCAGCCCCTTCACCATGCCGACGACGACGGGAAAGAAGCTGAGATAGGTGGAGATCAGTGCCTTCGGCAAAAGGCCGGAAAGGCCGATGGCGTTGAGGACGACGATGATCATCGGCGCGATTGCCAGGATCGGGATCGTCTGGCTGGCGATCACCCAGGGCATCAGCGAGCGGTCCATTGCCCGGTTGTGGACGATACCGATCGCGAGCACGATGCCGAGCACCGTCCCCATGGCGAAGCCGAGAAGGGTGGCCGACAGCGTCACCCAGGCGTGATAGACGAGGCTGCGTTTGGAGGTGACCGCCTTGTTGACGGTGGTGTCCCAAAGCTCGGCTGCGACCTGGTGTGGTGCGGGCAGGACCGGACGTTCCTGCGCCATGGTCTTCGGCACGATTTCGGCAAACGTGATCGTCTCGCCGTTTCTGGCGGCGTTGTCGCGTTCGAACGGGGCGTTGAGGAAGACGGCGGCGGCGTACCAGATGGCGATGATCGCGACGATCACCGTGCCGATCGGGATGAGCCGGTCCTTGAGGAAGCTTTGCCTCTCCATGTCAGCTCCGCTCCGCTGCCGGAAGCAGCATCAATCCCATGGCGACGACGCCAAGCCCCACGCCGGCAAGCTGGGTATTAGTCAGCCGCTCGCCGAAGACGGCAAAGGCGATGACGTTGATGAGAAGCAGTTGCGCGATGGCCGATGCCGAGATCGCCAGTCCCAGCCCGCCCTCCCGCATCAGGCGCACCATCATCAGGTTGCCGACGCAGTAGAGGAAGAGCGACAGCACCAGCAGAAGGATGTTGTTGCTGGAGACATAGGCGCGGGAGGCTGTCGCGGCGGAAAGAAACACGGCCATGGAGCCTGCCAGCCAGATGAGGAACTGCGGGTTCATGGGGCTTGCTCCGTCGCGTTGCCCCTCATCCGCCCGCCGGCATCTTCTCCCCGCAGGCGGGGAGAAGGGACCAGTCGCAAACGTTGCTCTCCTCCTCTCCCCGCCTGCGGGGAAAGGGTCGGGGTGAGGGGCAAAGCTGTGTTTTGCAGCACTGGCTCACACATCATAGCTATGCCCCGCGCGCAGGCCCTCACGGACGCGATGGGCGATTTCGAGGAATTCGGGGGTTTCGCGGATGTCGAGCGGGCGCTCCTTCGGCAGCGTGGACTCGATAATGTCGGTAACGCGGCCGGGGCGGGGGCTCATCACCACGATCTTCGTCGAAAGGTAGACGGCTTCGGGGATGGAATGGGTGACGAAACAGATCGTCTTGTCGGTCCGCGCCCACAGCTTCAGCAGCGCCTCGTTGAGATGGTCGCGCACGATCTCGTCCAGTGCCCCGAAGGGCTCGTCCATCAACAGCAGGTCGGCGTCGAAGGCGAGCGCACGGGCGATCGAGGCGCGCTGCTGCATGCCGCCGGAGAGCTGCCAGGGATATTTCTTGCCAAAACCGGTGAGGGTGACGAGATCGAGCGTGCGCGCGACCCGCTCCTTCTGCTCGGCGGCCGAATAGCCCATGATCTCGAGCGGCAGGGCGATGTTCTTCTCGATGGTGCGCCAGGGATAGAGGGCGGCGGCCTGGAAGACGTAGCCGTAGGCGCGCTTGTGGCGCGCCTGTTCCGGCGTCATGCCGTTGACGGTGATCGTCCCCGATGTCGGCTTCTCGAGGTCCGCGATCACGCGCAGGAACGTGGTCTTGCCGCAGCCGGAAGGGCCGATGAAGGAGACGAAGTCGCCCTTCTCGACGGTCAGGTTGACGTCGGTAAGGGCCGTCACCGGCCCGTCGGCCGTTTCGAAGGTCAATCCGAGGTTCGTGGCGCAGACGACGGACGATGCGGCGGGGCTTTTCATTTCCGTGCTCTCGATGCTGCTTTCGGAAAGAGACTGCATGTCCGTCGGATGCATTGCAATCGGCTTTGTCTTCATGGTCAGATCAGGCACGGGACTGTTCACACCGATTTGTTGGAGGAAGGGCGATGGAAGCCGGAGACACACCCACTTGCCGCGTCATTCGGCCGGGCGGCAGCTATGACGGCAAGCAGGGGCTTTCCTATTTCGAGGGCATTGCGCGCGAGACGGTGGGATCGACGGGCATCTGCATGCACCTGTTGACGATCCCGCCCGGCGCGCGCGCCAAGGCGCATCTGCACGAAAGCCACGAGACGGCGATCTACGTGCTGTCCGGCGAGGCGCATACCTGGTACGGCGAGCGGCTCGAAGAGCATGTGATCGTGCGGGCGGGGGAGATGTTCTACATCCCCGCCGGCGTACCGCACCTGCCGGCGAACCTTTCCGACGCGCCCTGTTCGGCCGTCATCGCCCGGACAGATCCGCACGAGCAGGAAAGCGTCGTGCTGTTGCCGGAACTGGACGGGCTGGCGGCCTAGCTCACTTGCAACACAGGCTTCCGGCAGCATGGCTCCGGGCCCCTGCAGCAGCTGGTTCCCTTGCCTGGGGCGGTGCCCGGCGGGACAGAGACGGCTGGAACTGAGCGCGGTGGATGGCGCCATGGCGCTCACACCCCGGTTGCCGGAATACCGCTGCGTTCGACCTTGCGCGGGGCGGTGATCTCCTTCCAGGTGGAGAGCGCCTTGCTGACGGCCGTGACCGGCTCGCGCCTGACGAACTCGCCGTGGCCTTCCTGCGTCTTGACGGTCGCTTCCTCGATCGCCACGACGCCGCGCGTCAGCGTGAAGCGCGGCAGGCCGGTCACTTCCTTGCCCTCGAAGACGTTGTAGTCGATCGCCGACTGCTGGGTCTTGCCGGCGATGGTCTTCGACCGCTTCGGATCCCAGACGACGATGTCAGCGTCGGAGCCGACCAGGATCGCGCCCTTCTTCGGGTAGATGTTGAGGATCTTTGCGATGTTGGTGGAGGTGACCGCCACAAACTCGTTCATCGTGATCCGGCCGGTGTTGACGCCGTGCGTCCACAACATCGGCATGCGGTCTTCCAGCCCGCCCGTTCCGTTCGGGATCTTGGTGAAGTCCCCGACGCCGAAGCGCTTCTGCTCGGTGGTGAAGGCGCAATGGTCGGTCGCCACCACCTGCAGCGAACCGGAGGCCAGGCCCGCCCAGAGGCTGTCCTGATGCTGCTTGTTGCGGAAAGGCGGCGACATGACGCGGCGGGCGGCGTGGTCCCAGTCCTTGTCGAAATACTCGCTCTCGTCGAGTGTCAGGTGCTGGATCAGCGGCTCGCCATAGGCGCGGATGCCTTTCTGCCGCGCCCGGCGGATCGCCTCGTGCGCCTGCTCGCAGGAGGTGTGGACGATATAGACCGGACAGCCCGCCATGTCGGCGATCATGATCGCCCGGTTGGTCGCCTCGCCCTCGACTTCCGCGGGTCGCGAATAGGCGTGGGCTTCCGGCCCGTTGTTGCCCTCGGCGAGCAGCTTGGCGCACATGGAGGCGACGACGTCGCCGTTCTCGGCATGGACGAGCGGCATCGCGCCGAGTTCGGCGCAACGCTGGAACGAGGCGAACATCTCGTCGTCGTTGACCATCAGCGCGCCCTTGTAGGCCATGAAGTGCTTGAAGGTGTTGATGCCCTTGTCCTGAACGATCGTCTTCATCTCGTTGAAGACCTGCTCGCCCCACCAGGTGATCGCCATGTGGAAGGAATAGTCGCAGTTGGCGCGGGTGGACTTGTTGTCCCACATCGTCAGCGCTTCCAGCAGCGACTGGCCGGGCGAGGGGAGCGCAAAATCGACGACCATGGTGGTGCCGCCGGCAAGGGCCGCGCGCGTGCCGCTTTCGAAATCGTCCGAGGAATAGGTGCCCATGAAGGGCATTTCCAGGTGCGTATGCGGATCGATGCCGCCCGGCATCACATAGCAGCCGGCCGCATCCAGCACCTCGTCGCCGGAAAGGTTCGGGCCGATCTCTATGATCTTCCCGGCCTCAATCTTGACGTCCGCCTTGTAGGTCAGGTCGGCGGTGACGATCGTGCCGCCCTTGATGACTGTGCTCATTGCTTATCTAGCCTCGCGATTGATTTGCGGCAGGTCGACCCCGCCACGAAAATGGGCGGCACTTTCGCGCCGCCCGCCCATATCATTCAGCAATTCCAGCCGTCTCGACCACCGCGCGGAGCAGGACGTCGGCGCCGGCGCTGGCCCATTCCTTCGAGATGTCTTCGGCTTCGTTGTGCGAGAGCCCGCCCACGCAGGGGCACATGATCATCGTGGCGGGCGCCACCTTGGCGGCCCAGCAGGCGTCGTGGCCGGCGCCGGAAATGATGTTCATGTGGCTGTAGCCGAGGTCTTCCGCGGCCTTGCGGACGGCGGAAACGAGCGTCGGATCGAAGGTCACGGGGTCGAAATGGCCGACCGCCTCGACCGAACAGCCGACGCCGAGCGCTTCGCAGATCTCTGCCGCCTCCGCCTCGATCCTGGCCCGCATGCCGTCCAGTTTCGCCTGGTCGGGCGAGCGGATGTCGACGGTGAAGACGACCTTGCCGGGCAGCACGTTGCGCGAATTGGGCGAGAAGAACATCTGGCCCACACCGCCGACGCAGCCCGGCTGGTTCTCCATGGCAACCGTCTGCACCATCTCGACGATGCGCGCCATGGCGAGCCCGGCATTGACGCGCATGTTCATCGGCGTCGAGCCGGTATGGGCTTCGCGACCGGTGAGGGTGAATTCGAGCCACCACAGACCCTGGCAGTGGGTGACGACGCCGATCTGCTTGTTCTCGGCCTCTAGGATCGGACCCTGCTCGATGTGGTACTCGAAATAGGCGTGCATCTTGCGCGCGCCGACCTCTTCCTCGCCGACCCAGCCGATGCGCTTCAGCTCGTCGCCGAAGGTCTTTCCGTCCGGGTCCTTGCGGGAATAGGCGTACTCCAGGTCGATGGCGCCGGCGAAGACGCCGGAGGCCAGCATGGCCGGCGCGAAGCGCGCACCCTCTTCGTTGGTCCAGTTGGTGACGACGACCGGGTGCTTCGTCCTGATGCCGAGATCGTTCATCGAGCGGATGACTTCCAGGCCGGACAGCACGCCCAGCACGCCGTCATACTTGCCGCCGGTCGGCTGGGTGTCGAGGTGCGAACCGATATAGACCGGCAGCGCGTCCGGGTCGGTTCCGGGCCGGGTTGCGAACATGGTGCCCATCTTGTCGACGGAAAGCGTCATGCCGCCAGCCTCGCACCAGCGCTTGAAGAGCTTGCGCCCCTCGGCATCGGCATCGGTCAGGGTCTGGCGGTTGTTGCCTCCGGCGACGCCGGGACCGATCTTCGCCATCTCCATGAGACTGTCCCACAGGCGGTCGGCATTGACGCGCATGTTCTCGCCGGGTGCGGCCATGTCACTAGCTCCCAAAATTTCGAGCGGACTGTCCAGGACGTCCGCCTATGCGTTCCCTCCGGGCAAGGGGCGCGATTTGTTTTTGTGCGCCTCCGAACAGCCGTTGCGTTTGTTCCGCAACTCGCCGATAATTTGACCGGTTGGTAAACATTACAGCTTCCATTGCGGCACTCAAGTCGAAAAAGACAAATGCGGCGGGCTTCGCCCACAAAAATGGCAGGGGCTAAACTGGTGATTTTGACGGCACTTTTCCGCCCATGCGGGCGCTAGGGGAGCAGATGGTTCTACCGAGGGCAGCCAGGACGCAGCGGCGCACCCGCATCCAGGAGGAGAAGGAAGAGCGCATCCTGGAGGCGGCGCTGGAAGTCTTCTCGCTTCACGGGTACCGCGGCGCCACGGTGGACCAGATCGCCGAGGTCGCCGGCATGTCCAAGCCGAACCTCCTCTATTACTTCCGCACCAAGGAGGCGATGCACCGTGCGCTGATCACCCGGGTGCTCGATACCTGGCTCGACCCGCTGCGCGAGCTCGACGCACTCGGCAACCCGGTCGCCGAGATCCGCAGCTATATCCGCAGGAAGCTGGAAATGGCGCGCGATTTTCCGCGCGAGAGCCGGCTTTTTGCAAACGAGATCCTTCAGGGCGCACCCAACATCGAGGACGAGCTGAAGGGCCCGCTGAAGGCGCTGGTGGACGAGAAGGCGGCAGTGATCCGCAGTTGGGCCAAGGCCGGAAAAATCGCCAAGTGCGATCCCTATCACCTGATCTTCTCGATCTGGTCGACGACCCAGCACTATGCCGACTTCGACGTGCAGGTGCGCGCGGTGCTGGGGCAGGACAATGCCGGGGATGGCCGTTTCGAGGATGCCGCGCGGTTCCTGGAGCAACTGTTCATCACCGGCCTCGAAGTCAAGGACCCGGCAAGCTGACAGCTCAGCCCGCGGTGACGATGCAGTTGCGTCCCTGCTCCTTGGCGCGATAGAGCGCCGCATCCGCCCGGGCAAGCATGGCATCCAGCGTGGCCCGGCCGTCGCCGGCGTGCAGGGCAAGACCGCCGCTGACGGTGATCGGCAGGACGATGCCCGAGCCGAGATCCACGGTGCACATTTCCACCGCGTTGCGAACCCGCTCGGCGACCGCTTCCGCCTCGCCGCGGGTAGCCCCCGGCAGGAAGACGGCGAACTCCTCGCCGCCGAGCCGTCCGAACAGCCCGTTGCCTTCGAGAGCGTTCGAGACGGAAAGGGCGAAGGCCACGAGGGCCGCGTCGCCGGCGGCATGGCCATGCCGGTCGTTGACCGACTTGAAGCGATCCACGTCGAGCATCAACACGGCCGCAGGGCGGGTGTTGTCGTTCAGCCTCTCCAGAAGATGCTCGCTGCGTTCGATGAAGGTCTTCCGGGTCAGCGTCCGGGTCAGGTCGTCGTGCTCGAGCGTATCCTTCAGGCGCCTGACAAGCTTGTCGCGTGCCGCGCTGACGCTTGCGACCGCGAGCGGCGCCAGCGCGATCAGCGCCAGACCCAGCCTGATCGACTTGCCCCATTCGACAGGGTCGGTTTCCGGCGGCAACTGGGCGAGGGTGCCGGTAATGGCGACCATGCCCCAGATCGCGAAGACCAGGGTCAGGACGGCGGTTGTAAAGAAAGAATAGTTCAGCGCACACCAGAGAAGGGCGGGCACGGGGAAGGCGAACGATCCGGGGCCGTCGAGGAGGCTGCCGAGCACGACCGAGGCGAGGAGCGCAAGCATCGGCGCGGCCTCGCGCATGCCGCCCGTGATTGCAGCGGGGACGTCAGACCACCGTATGTCACGCCATTTGGGGGCGGCAAGGACGACGGGAAGCACGGTGACGGTGCTGACGAGTTCCGTGCTGAACCAGAGTTCGAGCTCGTCGGTAAAATTGCCGCCGATCAGCATGCTGTAGGCTGCCGCGCCGAGGAATGCGCTTGCCGCGGCGGCGCAACAGCACACAGCAAATACCACCATCACCGACTGCGGCCATTGCAGGCGGATATGACCCTCGGGAAGCGCCTTGAACAGCACGTAGCCCGTGATCGCTTCGGTCAGGTTGGCCGCCGTCAGCCATATCGTCATTCCGGGTGCGCCGCCGGTGACGAGGTCCGCAGCCACAAATCCGGCGAATGCGCCAAACCAGCCGCCGAGGGTGGAGAGGTGCGGTGCCCGTAGCATCAGACCGAGAAGGAGCGCATTGGCCGGCCAGAACGCGGCGAATGCTCCCATAGGGCGGGTCATGATCCCGAACAGGGCTGCACAGAAGACGGCGAGGCCGACAAGCAACAGATCGCGCGGCAAGCTTCGCCACACCGTTGACGCCACATCGCGCCGGCCCTCATCAAGCATCCGTCACCCCATCCCCTCTGCGCGGCGCCGGATTATACTCCGATGCCCGCGCTCCATTGCCTCATACGTCCTGAACGGCCGCTGAATGTAGTTCGGGTGTCGCAATCACTCGAAAATATCAGGATCTTTCGAAATATTCATCCGTTCGTCGCAGCAGGACAACGAAAGCCCTATTTCGCAGGACGTGTTCATTGTCCCTGAAATTCTCGAATGCGGGGATTTTGGCGGTGAAATGCTCGCTGTGTAGTGGCGGCTGCGCTGGAAGAACGTCCGCAGACCGTACCATCATCCGTTTCAGTAGCGTTCGGCGAACGCTTTGCGGCGTTGTGCGGGGGAAACCGGGGTTTGCATGCGGCCGGCCATGGTCGGCTGCCGGCGAGGCCGGCAACCGAGGTCTTCAGCCAGCATCACTCCGCGGCCTGGCGGGCCATCGGGTTGTTGGGGTGGGTCGTCCAGTTGGCGTAGTTCGGATCGACAGGCTTGCCGGTCCGCTGGTCGACGACGCCGGCTTCCAGCCCCACCATCGTGATGCAGTTTTCGACCGGGCAGACGTTGACGCACAGATTGCAGCCGACGCACTCGTCTTCCATCACCTCGAAATGGCGCACACCGTCGACTATGGACGTGATCGCCTGGTGCGAGGTGTCCTCGCAGGCGATGTGGCACCGGCCGCACTTGATGCAGGCGTCCTGGTCGATATGCGCCTTGGCGACGTAGTTGAGGTTCAGATACTGCCAGTCGGTGACGTTGGGCACCGCTCGGCCGGTGATGTCTTCCAGCGTCCTGTGCCCCTTCGAGTCCATCCAGTCGGACAGGCCGGTAATCATCTCCTCGACGATCTTGAAGCCATAGGTCATGGCAGCGGTGCAGACCTGCACGTTGCCGGCGCCGAGCGTCATGAACTCGGCGGCGTCGCGCCAGGTCGTCACGCCGCCGATACCGGAGATCGGCAGGCCGTAGGTCTCGGGATCGCGGGCGATCTCGGCGACCATGTTCAGGGCGATCGGCTTGACGGCCGGGCCGCAATAGCCGCCATGCGAGCCCTTGCCGCCGACGGTCGGCTGCGGGGCGAAGCTGTCGAGATCGACGGATACGATCGAGTTGATGGTGTTGATCAGCGACACGGCATCGGTGCCGCCGGCCTTGGCGGCGCGGGCGGGCTTGCGGACGTCGGTGATGTTGGGCGTCAGCTTGGTGATGACCGGCATCCGGGTGTACTGCTTGCACCAGCGCACGACCATCTCGATGTATTCCGGCACCTGCCCGACGGCGGAACCCATGCCGCGCTCGGACATGCCGTGCGGACAGCCGAAGTTGAGTTCGATGCCATCGGCGCCGGTTTCCTCGACGAGCGGCAGGATCGCCTTCCAGCTCGCCTCCTCGCAGGGAACCATGATCGAGGCGATCAGCGCACGGTCCGGCCAGTTCATCTTCACCTGCTTCATCTCCTGCAGGTTCACCTGCAGGGGACGGTCGGTGATCAGCTCGATGTTGTTGAGGCCAAGAAGCCGGCGGTCGGCGCCCCAGATCGCGCCGTAGCGCGGGCCGTTGACGTTGACGACGGGCGGGCCTTCCTCGCCCAGTGTCTTCCAGACGACTCCGCCCCAGCCCGCCTTGAAGGCGCGTTCGACGTTGTAGGCCTTGTCGGTCGGCGGCGCGGACGCCAGCCAGAAGGGGTTCGGGGACTTGATGCCGACGAAATTGTTGCGGAGATCAGCCATGTCTCATTCTCCCTTCAAGCGACGGCAACGGTGGGATTTGCCGCGGCGGCAAGTGCCCGGTTGATCGAATCGGCCGCATCGCGGCCCTGCGCGACGGAGGTGACCGTGAGGTCCTCGCCGGCCTTGACGCAGTCGCCTCCAGCCCACACCCGCGCCATCGACGTCCGGCCCTCCGCATCGATGGCGATGCGGCCGGCCTCCAGGCGGAGATTGCCGACGCCTGCGGGGTCGAACGTCTGGCCGATCGCCTTGAAAATCTGGTCGGCGGCAAGGATGCCGGTCTCGCCGGTGCCGACCAGCCTGCCGTCCTGCATCGCGGTGTATTCGACCTCGATGCCGGCCACCTTGCCGTCCTTGCCGATGATGCGCTTCGGCTGCAGCCAGTGGCGGATCATCACGCCCTTGGAGGTGGCGAGCTCCTGCTCGAATTCCGAGGCGTTCATGTGCTCCTTGCCGCGGCGGTAGCAGATCGTCACCTCCTCGGCGCCGAGAAGCTTGGACTGGATGGCGGCATCGATTGCCGTCATGCCGCCGCCGATCACGACGATGCGGCGGCCGATGGCGATGTCGGCCTTGTTCTCGACCTGGCGCAGGGCGGCGATGAAATCGACCGCATCCTCGACGCCGGAGAGCTGTTCGCCCTCTGTTTTCAGCGCGTTGACGCCTGCAAGCCCCATGCCGAGGAAGACGGCATCGAAGTTCTCCGTCAGCTCGCCAAGCGTGAAGTCGCGGCCGAGCTTCTGGCCGTTGCGGATCTCGATTCCGCCGATGGAAAGCAGATAGTCCACTTCGCGCTGGGCGAAATCGTCGGTCGATTTGTAGGTGGCGATGCCGTACTCGTTCAGGCCGCCGGGCTTCACGCGTGCGTCGAAGACGATGACGTCGTGCCCGTTCATGGCGAGACGATGCGCGCAGGCAAGGCCGGCCGGCCCGGCACCGACGACGGCGATGCGCCGGCCAGTTCTTTCGGCGCGCCGGTAGAACTGGGCGTTCTGTTCCATGGCGATGTCGGTGGCGTAGCGCTGCAGCCTGCCAATCTCCACGGGGCGTTCCTCGGCGGTATTGCGCACGCAGACCTGTTCGCACAGCGTCTCGGTGGGACAGACGCGCGCGCACATGCCGCCCAGGATGTTCTGGTCGAAGATGGTCTTGGCCGAACCGATCGGATTGCCGGTCGAGATCTGGCGAATGAACATCGGAATGTCGATGGAGGTCGGACAGGCCGTCATGCACGGCGCGTCATAGCAGAAGTAACAGCGATCGGCCGCCACCAGCGCTTCATGATGATCGAGCGGCGGATGCAGGTCGGAGAAATTCTTCTCATAGTCGGCGGGCGCGAGCCTGCCGCCATGAATCCCAGATACGTTCGTTCCCATTGTTGTCTCCCATTTTGATTGGGCTTTAATGGTGAAACGGTAACACGCTTTATTTTTTTATCAAACGGTAAAATTTTGGGATGAAATGCCGGAAATCCAGGCGTTCCGGCAACTGAAAACATGAGGAAAACGGTTATATTTCGATCCCTCGGAGCGGTGTGCGACGGGTTGCACCTATGTCGCGGTCGCGACGAGATATTTGACAGCACGGCGCAAATGATGGCAGCAAATCGCCAGGGATGAGAGGGTACGCAGATGGCGAGGCGATCCGAAACGGGCGGCAGGCTGGACGACGCGGCGAGGGCTGGCTGGCTCTATTATGTCGCCGGTCGCACGCAGGACGAGATCGCCTCCGCCATGGGCATTTCCCGGCAGTCGGCGCAGCGGCTCGTTTCGCTTGCCGTCGCCGAGCGGCTGATCAAGGTGCGGCTCGACCACCCGATCGCGGAATGCCTGGAACTGGCGCAAAAGCTCAAGGAACGCTTCAATCTTCGCCATGTGGACGTAGTTCCGTCCGATCCGGATTCGACCTCGACCACCGTCGGGATCGCCGAAGCGGGGGCGGCCGAAATCGAGCGCTGGCTCAAGCGACCCGATCCGATCGTCCTTGCCGTTGGCACCGGGCGCACGCTGAAGGCGGCGATCGACCAGTTGCCGTCCATGGAATGCCCGCAGCACCGCATCATGTCGCTGACCGGCAATATCGGCCCTGACGGGTCGGCGGCCTATTACAACGTCATCTTCAGCATGGCGGATGCGGTGAAGGCACGGCATTTCCCGATGCCGCTGCCGGTTCTTGTATCCTCGGCCAAGGAGCGCGACCTGCTTCACGAACAGAGCCTCGTGCAATCGACGCTGAAGCTTGCGCGGGAGGCTGCTGTCGCCTTCGTCGGCATCGGCGAACTCGGTCCGGAGGCGCCGCTTTGCGTGGACGGCTTTTTGGATCGGGAGGAAATGGCCGAACTGATGAAGAACGGCGCGGCGGGAGAGATCTGCGGGTGGATGTTCGACCGAGACGGACAGCTTCTTTCCGGCAGCATCAACGAGCGCGTCGCCTCCGTCCCACTGCCGCCGCGCGACAAGGCGGCCGTGATCGGCCTCGCCAAGGGCCAGCGCAAATACCTGGCTATTCTGTCGGCGCTGAAAGGCCGGATGATCAACGGGCTGATCACCGACGAGGCGACGGCGAAGTACCTGCTTTCTGCGTGAGGCGGCGGGCGTCGCCCGCCCCCGCCGCGACGCGCGCTTCGCCCGCTCTCAACCCCGGGCGGCAGCTTCCAGTCCCGCAATGTCGAACTTGACCATTTTGAGCATGGCTTCGGTGACGCGCTTGACCTTTGCAGGATCGGGATCGCTCATCAGTTCGCCGAGCCGACGCGGTGTGACCTGCCAGCAAAGGCCCCAGCGGTCGCGCAGCCAGCCGCACTGTTCGGTCGCGCCGCCTTCGCCCAGCGCCTGCCAGAGACGGTCGATCTCGGCCTGCGTATCGCACTCGACGACGATCGAGAAGCTGTGGTTGAACGCGTCGAGCGGTCCGGCCTCGATTGCCATGTAACGCTGGTCGCCAAGCGTGAAGCCGGCGATCTTGACGCTGCCGGGCGGCCCGCTCGGCGTATCAGTGGGAAGGGTCGTTATCCAGTCGACCGTCGAGCCGGGGATCTGCGAGGCGTAGAAGCGGATGGCTCGCTCCATGTCCCTTTCGAACCAGAGATGCTGCGTGACCTTCATCGCGTGCTCCTTTCATCGCGTTTGCCCGACCGTGTCCGGGGCGGGCCTGATCCAAGGACGAAGCGGGGCGGCCGATGCCGACAGTTCGGCGTGACCATTTCCCTGCGTGCGGAATCGGAGGGCATCGGAGTGGCTTTCAGGTCTGCGTTCTAACGCCGGCGGCTCCGTTCGCAGCACAAAGACTGCAACGATATCAATTGGCTGCCTTTGGTCTTCTGCATTGCAGCACAGAATGGCCGTTGACTTTTTCTGCGATAGTGTGAGTAATTGCCCATGAGCGAAGCAAATGCTCATAACCCTTCTGGGAGGAAGACATGAAATTGAAGACGCTGCTGCTGGGCGCGTGCTCGGCCGTTGTCCTGTGCGGATTTGCGAATGCGGAAACCCTGACGATCGCCACCGTGAACAACGGCGACATGATCCGCATGCAGAAACTGACGGACGACTTCACCTCCAAAAATCCGGACATCCAGCTCGAGTGGGTCACGCTCGAGGAGAACGTGCTGCGCCAGCGCGTCACCACGGACATCGCCACCAAGGGCGGCCAGTACGACGTGCTGACCATCGGCACCTACGAAGTGCCGATCTGGGCCAAGCAGGGCTGGCTGCTGCCGCTCGAAAATCTCGGCGCCGACTATGACGTCGACGACCTGCTGCCGGCGATCCGTTCCGGCCTGACGGGCGAGGACGGCAAGCTCTATGCCGCGCCGTTCTATGGCGAAAGCTCGATGGTGATGTACCGCAAGGACCTGTTCGAGAAGGCCGGGCTGACCATGCCCGACGCCCCGACCTGGGAGTTCATCGCCGACGCTGCGCGCAAGATCACCGACAAAAACAACGAGATCTACGGCATCTGCTTGCGCGGCAAGGCGGGCTGGGGCGAGAACATGGCCTTCCTGACTGCGACGGCGAACGCTTTCGGCGCGCGCTGGTTCGACGAAAACTGGCAGCCGCAGTTCGACCAGCCCGAGTGGAAGAACGCGCTCGACTTCTACGTCAAGCTGATGAACGATGCCGGCCCTCCGGGCGCATCCTCGAACGGCTTCAACGAGAACCTGGCGCTCTTCCAGACCGGCAAGTGCGGCATGTGGATCGACGCGACCGTCGCTGCTTCCTTCGTGACTAATCCGAAGGAATCGACGGTTGCCGACAAGGTCGGTTTCGCACTCGCTCCGGACACGGGCCTTGGCAAGCGCGGCAACTGGCTCTGGGCCTGGAACCTCGCGATCCCTGCCGGCACGCAGAAGCAGGCAGCCGCCGAGAAGTTCGTCGCCTGGGCGACCGGCAAGGAATACCTGAACCTCGTCGCCGAGAAGGAAGGCTGGGCCAACGTACCTCCGGGCACCCGCACCTCGCTCTACGAGAACGCCGAGTACCAGAAGGCGGCGCCGTTCGCGAAGATGACGCTGGACAGCATCAATGCGGCTGACCCGAAGAACCCGGCCGTCAAGCCGGTGCCTTATGTTGGTGTCCAGTTCGTTGCGATCCCCGAGTTCCAGGGCCTCGGAACGGCGGTCGGCCAGCAGTTCGCAGCCGCGCTCGCCGGGCAGGTCAGCGTCGACCAGGCGCTGCAGAGCGCGCAGCAGCTCGCCGTGCGCGAAATGACGAAGGCCGGCTACATCAAGTAGGCTCCCAAGGCCCGGTGCAGTCGCCAATACCGGCTGCACCGGGGTTGAGGTTCCATCCTCTCTTCTCCGGAGGAGGGAGCCTCCTTGCTGGCGCCGTCGGGCCGTATTTCCGGGCCCAAGCGGGATGCGTCCCGAAGCGCGGCGCCGGCCTTTTCGAAGAAAACCTCACGCGCCTTTCTTCCGACGGCCGGATTTCCGCCGGACAGTTTCGGAAGGCGGGCGGGCAACCTGACCGGGAACTGCCATGGCCACCCTTCACACCCGATCCGCCGCCCGCGCGATGATGGCACCCTCGGTGCTGCTTCTGCTCGCCTGGATGGTCGTTCCGCTGGCGATGACGATCTATTTCTCCTTCCTGCGCTACAATCTCCTGATGCCGGGCATGGAGGAATGGGCAGGCTTTTCGAACTACAGGTACTTCCTGACGGATCCGGCATTCTTCCAGGCGCTGTTCAACACGCTCGCGATCGTGCTCGGCGTCCTGCTGATCACGGTGATCGGCGGTATCGCGCTGGCGATCCTGCTGGACCAGCCGATGTTCGGGCAGGGGATCGTGCGCATCCTGGTGATCGCGCCGTTCCTGATCATGCCGACGGTTGCGGCGCTGGTCTGGAAGAACATGTTCATGAACCCGGTGAACGGCCTGTTCGCCCATCTCGCCAAGGCGGTCGGCCTGCAGCCCTACGACTTTCTCAACAACTCGCCGCTGATGTCGATCATCGTCATCGTCGCCTGGCAGTGGCTGCCGTTCGCGACGCTGATCCTTCTGACCGCGCTGCAGTCGCTCGACGAGGAGCAGAAGGAGGCGGCACAGATGGACGGGGCTGGCGCATGGTCGCGCTTCATCTACCTGACGCTGCCCCATCTTTCGCGGGCCATCACCGTCGTCATCCTGATCCAGACGATCTTCCTGCTCTCTGTTTTTGCCGAAATCCTCGTCACCACCAATGGCGGTCCCGGCACGCAAAGCACCAACCTGACCTTCCTCGTCTATGCGCAGGCATTGCTGCAGTTCGACGTGGGCGGCGCATCCGCCGGCGGGATCATCGCCGTCATCCTCGCCAATATCGTCGCATTCTTCCTGATGCGCATGATCGGCAAGACCCTGGAGGCGTGAGACCATGGCCCGCAACGTTTCGACACAGAGAAAGATCGTCGTCACCGTCGCCGCCTGGGCGATCGGCATCCTGATCTTCTTCCCGATCCTCTGGACGTTCCTGACGAGCTTCAAGACGGAGGCGCAGGCGATCGCATCGCCGCCCTCGCTCTTCTTCTTCGACTGGACGATGGAGAACTATCACGAAGTGCAGGCGCGTTCCGACTACTTCAAGCACTTCATGAATTCGGTGGTGATCTCGATCGGCTCGACGCTGCTGGGGCTGATCATCGCCATCCCCTCGGCCTGGGCCATGGCGTTTTCGCCGACGCCGAAGACCAAGGACGTGCTGATGTGGATGCTCTCCACCAAGATGATGCCGCCGGTGGGCGTTCTGGTGCCGATGTACCTGATCTTCCGCAACACCGGCCTGCTCGACACGCGTCTCGGCCTCGTCATCGTGCTGACGCTGATCAACCTGCCGATCATCATCTGGATGCTCTACACCTACTTCAAGGAGATCCCCGGCGAGATCCTCGAAGCGGCCCGGATGGACGGTGCGTCGCTCGCCAAGGAGATCATCTACGTGCTGACGCCGATGGCCATTCCGGGAATTGCCTCGACGCTGCTGCTCAACATCATCCTCGCCTGGAACGAGGCCTTCTGGACGCTGAACCTCACGGCCTCGAAGGCAGCGCCGCTGACGGCGTTCATCGCCTCCTATTCCAGTCCCGAGGGCCTGTTCTACGCCAAGCTGTCGGCCGCTTCGACCATGGCGATCGCGCCGATCCTCATCCTCGGCTGGTTCTCGCAGAAGCAGCTCGTCCGCGGCCTCACCTTCGGCGCAGTGAAATAAGGACAACAGAAATGGGAAGCATCACCCTCAATAGTGTCTCGAAGGTTTTCGGCGCTCACACCGTCATTCCTTCCATCGATCTCAAAATCGATGAAGGCGAGTTCGTCGTCTTCGTCGGGCCTTCGGGCTGCGGCAAGTCCACGCTCCTGCGCCTGATCGCGGGACTGGAGGATGTCTCCGGCGGCAAGATCGTCATCGACGGCAAGGACGCCACCGAGCTGCCGCCGGCCAAGCGCCGCCTGTCGATGGTGTTCCAGTCCTACGCGCTCTATCCGCATATGAGCGTGCGTTCCAACATCGCCTTCCCGCTGAAGATGGCCGGCGAGGACACCAGCGTGATCGACAAGAAGGTGGCGGACGCCGCCCGCGTGCTCAACCTCACCGACTATCTCGACCGCAAGCCGCGCCAGCTTTCGGGCGGCCAGCGCCAGCGCGTCGCCATCGGTCGCGCGATCGTTCGCCAGCCGGTAGCGTTCCTGTTCGATGAGCCGTTGTCCAACCTCGACGCAGCACTGCGCGTCAACATGCGCCTCGAGATCAGCCAGCTTCACCAGCAGCTGAAGACGACGATGGTCTACGTCACCCACGACCAGGTCGAAGCGATGACCATGGCCGACAAGATCGTGGTGCTCAACAGGGGCAATGTCGAACAGGTGGGCTCGCCGCTCGATCTCTACCACCGTCCCGACAACCTGTTCGTCGCCGGTTTCATCGGTTCGCCAAAGATGAATTTCATCACCGGCGACATCGCGAAGGGCTATGGAGCGCACACGATCGGGGTGAGGCCGGAGCATCTCGACCTTTCCACCTCCGCAGGCGCCTGGCGCGGCACAGTGGGCGTTGCCGAGCATCTCGGCTCCGATACGTTCCTGCATATCGCGGTCGACAAGGTGGGAACGATGACGGCCCGCGTCGGCGGCGACTTCCCGGTCCGTCACGGCGACCAGGTCTATCTCAGCCCGCAGGAGGGCCGGGTGCATCGCTTCGACGAGACCGGGCTTGCGATCCGATGAAGAGACTCGATGGCAAGAGCGCACTCATCACCGGTTCGGCGCGCGGAATCGGCCGTGCTTTCGCGGAGGCTTATGTGCGGGAGGGCGCGCGGGTGGCGATCGCCGACATCGATGTCGAGCGCGCCCGCCGGACGGCTGGCGAAATTGGGCCTGCGGCCTATGCGGTGCAGATAGACGTCACCAGCCAGCAGTCGATCGACGACGCGGTGGGCGCCTGCGTGGGTGCGGCCGGCGGGCTCGACATCCTCATCAACAACGCGGCGCTGTTCGATCTGGCGCCGATCGTGGAGATCACCCGCGAGAGCTACGACCGGCTGTTTTCGATCAATGTGAGCGGCACGCTCTTCACGATGCAGGCGGTGGCGAAGCAGATGATCGCGCAGGGCCGCGGCGGCAAGATCATCAACATGGCGAGCCAGGCGGGGCGTCGCGGCGAGGCGCTGGTCGCCGTCTACTGCGCGACCAAGGCGGCCGTCATCAGCCTGACCCAGTCGGCGGGACTCAATCTCATCAAGTACGGGATCAACGTCAACGCGATCGCGCCCGGCGTCGTCGACGGCGAGCACTGGGACGGCGTGGATGCGCTGTTCGCCAAGTACGAAAACCGGCCGCTCGGTGAGAAGAAGCGCCTGGTCGGCCAGGAAGTGCCGTTCGGCCGGATGGGTACGGCGGCGGACCTGACCGGCATGGCGATCTTCCTCGCCTCGGCGGAGAGCGATTACGTCGTCGCCCAGACCTACAACGTCGACGGCGGCAACTGGATGAGCTGACGAAGGATCGTCCGCGGCTTTTGCGGGCTTCCGGAAAGACGAAACGAAGGCTGGCGGCGGCGATACGACGCCGGCACGGACAGGCGTTGCACTCTGCAATAACCGGAAGCGGCAAACCCGCGCACGACCGGAAGGAAAAGACCATGACCACCAAACTGTCGCTGGCAAATCTCGAAACGGTGAGCAAGACCGCCGGCGTGCCCGCCTACGCCAGGTCGGCACTGAAGGCCGGCATCGTCCATTTCGGCGTCGGCAACTTCCACCGGGCGCACCAGGCGGTCTATCTCGACGCGCTCTTCAATGCCGGGCGGGATTTCGACTGGGCGATCGTCGGTGCGGGCGTGCTGCCGTCGGACGAGGCGATGCGGGCGAAGCTTGCAAGCCAGGACTATCTGACGACGGTGGTCGAGCAGGACAACAACCGCACCGGCGCGCATGTCACCGGCGCGATGATCGACTATCTCAAGCCCGGCGACGTGGCGTCGACGGTGGCGCGGCTCGCCGATCCTGCCATCCGCATCGTGTCGTTGACGATCACCGAGGGCGGCTACTTCATCGATCCGGCGTCCGGCGTGTTCAATCCCGCCCATCCTGCGATCGCAGCCGACGGCGAGAACCCGGACGATCCGAAGACCGTGTTCGGCCTCATCCTTGCGGGGCTGAAGGCGCGGAGGACAAAGGGAATTGCACCGTTTACGATCATGTCTTGCGACAACATCCCAGGCAACGGCGAGGTGACGCATGCCGCCGTTTCCGGGCTCGCGCGGCTCTCCGATCCGGATTTCGCAGACTGGATCGACGCCAGCGTGGCCTTCCCGAACGGGATGGTGGATCGGATCACGCCGGCAACCGGGCCGCGCGAGATCGGGATCGTCGCAGGCGAATACGGGATCGAGGATCAGTGGCCGGTCTTCTGCGAGGAATTCAAGCAGTGGGTGCTGGAGGACAAGTTCCCGCAGGGACGCCCGGCGCTGGAGACGGTCGGGGTTCAGTTCGTGCCCGACGTCGCGCCCTATGAACACATGAAGATCCGCATCCTCAACGGCGGGCACGCGGCGATCGCCTATCCGGCGGCCCTCCTCGACATCCATTTCGTCCACGAGGCGATGGAAGACGCCGACATCCGCGGCTTCCTCGCCAAGCTGGAGCATGACGAGATCATTCCGGTGATCCCTCCGGTGCCGGATACCAACCTTGCCGACTATTTCACGCTGATAGAGAAACGCTTCTCCAATCCAAAGATCGGCGACACCATTCCGCGTCTTGCCCAGGACGGCTCGAACCGGCAGCCCAAGTTCATCCTGCCGTCGACCGCCGACCGGCTCCGCCGCGGCGAGGACGTCGTCGGCCTGTCGCTCGTCTCCGCGCTATGGTGCCGCTATTTCGCCGGCACGTCCGACAGCGGCAAACCGATCGCCTTCAATGACGCGAGTGCTGCTCGTCTGCAGGCCGCGGCCCTGAAGGCCAAGGACGATCCGGCCGCCTTCCTTGCGCTTTCCGACATCTTCGGCGAGGTTGCGGCCTCCGAGCTGTTCCGGCGGCGATTCGCCCATGCCCTCCAGACCCTTTGGGACAGGGGCACGCGTGCCACGCTGCGGCTCTATCTCGACGACAAGCTGGCGGTGTGACCCGCCTGTGGAATGAAGCAGGTCAAGGCGGTCGGTTCGCGTCCGAAGCGACCGCCCCGTGGCCGGAATACGGATTGGCAAAGATGGCTGCAGGCCCGACCGAGCTGGTGATCTTCGATTGCGACGGCGTGCTCGTCGACAGCGAGCCGATCTCGCTCGCCGTCCTCGTCGATGCGCTCGACGTCGCCGGCGTCAGCATGGATGCCACGGAAGCGACCGAGCGCTTCCTCGGCAAGAGCCTCAAGTCCATGTCGGACATCCTGCACGACGACTACGGGCTTGCGGTGGATGCCCCCTTCCTCGAAGGAATGCGCAAGACGCTCTATGCCCGCTTTCGCGAAGAACTCCAGCCGATCGATGGCATCCGCCAGGTGGTCGATGCGCTGCCGGTGTCGTTCTGCGTGGCCTCGTCCAGCCAGCCCGAGCGCATCCGGCTTTCGCTCTCGGTGACCGGGCTGATCGACCGCTTCGAGCCAAACATCTTCAGCGCCACGATGGTTCGCAACGGCAAGCCTGCGCCCGACCTTTTCCTGCATGCAAGCCGCGCCATGGGCATTTCGCCGGGTTCCTGTGTCGTCGTGGAGGATAGTCCGGCAGGGGTGATGGCGGCCAAGGCGGCGGGGATGCGCGTGCTTGCCTTTGCCGGCGGCTCGCATGCGCGAAACGCGCGCCATCGCGCAGCCCTTTCAAGCCTGGAACCGGACGTCCTGTTTGACGACATGCGGGATTTGCTCCAGTTTGTGGGTGAGGAGAACCCCACGGGAACATGACTTCATGCGCGATCTGATCGTTGCGGTCGATATCGGGACCGGAAGCGCCCGTGCGGGCGTTTTCGATCGGGCCGGCGCCATGCTTGCGCGCGCCGAGCACGCCATCGCGATGAACCGGCCGCGCGAGAATTTTGCGGAGCACGATTCTGAAGACATCTGGAAGGCTGCGTGCTCGGCCGTGCGGGCGGCCTGCGAAACGGCTGGCGTCGGCGCAGACCGGGTCGCAGCGCTCGGTTTTGACGCGACCTGCTCGCTTGTGGTCCGTGACGTGGATGCGGCGCAGCTTTCGGTTTCGGGCGACGAAAATCCGCGCTGGGACACGATCGTGTGGCTCGATCACCGCGCGCTCGAAGAGGCCGACTTCTGCACCGCTACGCAGCATCCCGTGCTCGATCATTCGGGCAAGGTGATGTCGCCGGAGATGCAGATGCCGAAGTTGATGTGGCTGAAGCGGCATCGACCGGAGCAGTGGACACGGGCCGGGTACTTCTTCGACCTTGCGGACTTCATGACATGGAAGGCGACCGGATCGCTCGCGCGCTCGCGCTGCACGATCACCGCGAAATGGAACTATCTCGCCCATGACGGCCGCGGATGGCAAGACGACTTTCTTTCGGCGATAGGGCTTGAGGACCTGCGGGACCGCGGCGCGCTGCCGGCAGAGACGCTGCCCGTCGGAAGCGCGATCGGACACCTGAGCAGGCGGGCGGCGGAAGAACTCGGACTGGATACGGGCTGCATCGTCGGCGCTGGAATGATCGATGCCTATGCCGGCGCGCTCGGCCTTCTCGGCCACCTGACCGGAGAGCCGCGCCGGCTGGAACGCCGGCTCGGCCTGATCGGCGGCACGTCGAGCTGCGTCGTCGCTTTTTCCAAGGAAAAGAAGTTCGGCTTCGGCATGTGGGGACCCTACTACGAGGCCGTGCTGCCGGGGCGCTGGCTGGTGGAGGGAGGACAGTCGGCAACCGGCGCGCTTCTGGACCATATCGTGCGCGTGCACAGCGCCGGCGGGGAGCCGACGCCGGCCACCCACCAGCGCATCGCCAATCGCGTGCGCGAACTTCGGACGCTGGAGGGTGACGAATTCGCCGCACGGCTGCACGTGTTGCCGGATTTTCACGGCAATCGCTCGCCGCTTGCCGATCCGCACGGGCTCGGGGTCATCAGCGGGCTTTCGCTGGACGCAACTTTCGACAGTCTCTGCCGGCTCTACTGGAAGACCTGCGTGGCGATCGTGCTCGGCATCCGCCACGTCATCGACAAGCTCGGCGAGTGCGGCTACGCCGTGGACGCGCTGCATGTGACCGGCGGCCATCTGCACAATCCGCTGCTGATGGAGCTATACCGCGACGTGACCGGGCGACGGCTGGTGGTGCCGAAGACCAGCGACGCGGTGCTGCTGGGCACGGCGACCGCTGCTGCGGTTGCCGGGAGGCTTCATCCCGATCTCGCCTCCGCCGGGGCCGCTATGTATCCCGGCGGCACGGAACTTTCGCCCGAGCCTGCGCACGCGGCAGCCTACGAGCGCGACTACAGGCGATTTCTGGCCCTTTACCGCCATCGCGACGAGCTCGAAAAAATCGTCTGAATAAAAATCGAAACAGCCGGAACCTTTTTTGGTGCGCCGAGTTTCTCCCTCGTCACCGGCAAGCGCATTCCCCCAGTGCGAGGCCCTCGAGCCGGTGAAGATGCCGCGCGCCGTGTCCCCTCCGGCCCGCGGAATTTTAGGCAGCCAGCGCCCCCCGCGCTGGCTGCTCTTATTTTTGCGGATCGTTTTCCGAGGGGTCGAAAAATTTCCGAGAAGCGATAAAAAAAGAGGACGGGGCTAAAGCCGCGTCCTCAGATGTGCTTCAGGCAGGAGCCTCGGGAGAGGTGCCGCGCGCTTTACGCTGCGGCCGGTTGGCTGTGGTTGGTCAGGAGCGCCTGGTTGATCAGCACCTTCACCGTCTCCGGGTGGAAGGGCTTGCTGACGAGGTAGGCCGGTTCGGGGCGCTCGCCGGTCAGGAGCTTTTCCGGATAGGCCGTGATGAAGATCACCGGCAATTGCGCGCGCGCCAGGATGGAGCTTACGGCGTCGATGCCTGAGCTGCCATCGGCGAGCTTCACGTCGGCAAGGATAAGCCCGGGTCTCGTATCGCCCCACAGCTTCTCGGCCTCGCTCTGGGTCCTGGCGATGCCGGTCACATGGTGGCCCATGTCGTTCACCATGTCGGCGAGGTCGAGCGCGATCAGCGGTTCGTCCTCGATGATCATGATGCCGGTTTCGGCCTGCGCGGCGATCTCGCGGAAGCCCTTGTCGAGCAGGGCGCAGACGTCGCTTTCCTCCATTTCAAGTATTTCGGCGGCGTGGGTCGTGGGGAAGCTTTCCATCGTTACCAGCAGCAGGGCCTGGCGGACGCGTGGCGCCACCGCGCTGAGATCGACGCCTGCGGGGGCTCCCGGCGCGATGGACAGCGAATCGCTGATGGAGACCGGAAGCGACGAGATCATGCGCGACAGCAGCCGGAACAGGCAGAGCCGGTCGTCTTCGCTTTGTGCGAATACCGATGGATCCATCAGGATCGCCTCGAGCGTGGCTGCGACATAGGCGTCACCCGAAGCCTGCGTGCCCGTTAGCGCGCGTGCGTATCGGCGAAGGTGCGGCAAGTGTGGTGTAATGCGGTCGGAAATCGGCATCGGAACTCCCCTGTGATGCGTTCGGCTGAACTGCCGGTTGACCAAAGAACGCCGCGCCGCAATTTTGGTTCCGCAAATCAGGAACCTTTTTGACAAGTGCGCATTACCTGTCTCGAAATCCCTTTGTGGCGACAACGCAGACAAATTGAGAGTTCGATATTGTGAAACAACAACAACGACCGGAACATCCGCTGACTTCCGCTGGGGCTGAAGCGCAGATTGCTCAGAAGCTGCGTTCCTTCTACACGTCCGTGCAGGAGGAGCCGATCCCGCAGCAATTCCTCGATCTCCTGGAGAAGCTCGACCTGGCCGAGCAGAGAAGCACTCAGGTGGGGGGCGAAGATCGGTGAGCACGATGGAGGCGACCAACACGTTCAAGCGCGAGCTGCTTTCGATCCTGCCGAGCCTCAGGGCTTTCGCCATCTCGCTCGTCGGGCGCCATCACGAGGCCGACGACCTGGTTCAGGACACGATCATGAAGGCATGGGCCAAGCAGGAGCAGTTCGAGATGGGAACCAACATGAAGGCGTGGCTTTTCACCATCCTTCGCAACGAGCTCTACAGCAAACTAAGGAAGCGTGGACGCGAGGTCCAGGACAGCGACGGCCTGCTGACAGCCAATCTCGCCCAGCATCCGGCGCAATACGGCACGCTGGACATGCAGGACTTCCAGCGGGCGCTTGCGCAACTCCCTGACGAACAAAGGGAAGCAATCATCCTTGTGGGGGCCTCCGGATTTTCCTATGAAGAGGCCGCTGATATCAGCGGTTGCGCGCTCGGCACCATCAAGAGCCGTGTGAACCGCGCAAGGCAGAAGCTGCAGGAAATCCTGCAGATTTCGCACGAGGGCGAGTTTGGACCGGATGCGATCTCCGCGCCGCTGACCTCAAGGGCCTTCGTATCGTAATGGACGCGTGCCATCCGCTTCCCATGCGGGTGGAGGGGTGGTCGGAGAATAGAGATGCAGGCTTCCGGCGCGGGGCAGAGGTACCAGTTGAAGGTATGCATGTCCCGGAAGGATCTCAGATGAACCGGGCAGGCGTATCCGCACCGGCTGCGCTTTCTGCGGCTCTCGCCTCGCCGGAGCGGCTGGAAGCCGTTGCGGCGAGCGTGCCGGCGCATGTCGGGCCGGATGCGGATTTCACCGACATCACGGAACTCGCAGCGGGCCTGTTTGCGGCTCCGATCGCGATCGTCAGCATTATCGGCAAGTCCACCCAGTGGTTCCTGGCGCGTAAGGGCATCACCGAGGTGAGCGCCAGTGCTGCGGACTCCTTCTGTGCGCGGCTGTTGCTCGAGGAAGGCGCCCCGATCACTGTGCTTGACGCTGCCGCGGATCTCAGATTTTCCAGACTGCCCAGCGTCGCCGGCGAACCGCATGTGCGGTTCTATGCCGGCGCGCCGATCTGCCATGCCGGGCAGGCGATCGGGAGCATTTGCGTCTTCGATACCGAAAAGCGAAGCAGCGACGTCAGCGACCAAGCGCTGCTGCATCTGCAGCAGCTTGCCAAGCTGGCAGGATCGCTGCTCCTGTTCAAGGAGGAAGCACGGCGCCGGGCGGTGGCCAATGCGAAGATCACCCGGGAGGAGCAGCGCCAGGCTTCGGCGCTCGATGTCGCCAATGTCGGCAGCTGGCTGTGGAACATCAAGACGGGGGCTGTGACGGGAAACACGCCGCTGATGCGCATGCTCGACCTGAAGCCGGGGGGGAAGCTCACGGCGCGTCGCATCTTTACCGCTATCCACCCGACCGAGCGGAAAACTACCATCGGCAAGCTTCGCGAGGCCCTTTCGAGCGGCGGCGAATACGACGGCATGTTCAGGGCGGGCGCCACCAGCCGGTGGCTTCTGGGCCGCGGACGCGTGCAGGAATGGGATTCGGATGGAAAGCCGTCCATGTTCCTGGGAATCACGCTCGACGTTACCGAAGGGCAGATTGCGTCCGAACGGATGCGGCTCTTGCTCCGCGAACTGAACCACCGGGTGAAGAACACGCTTGCCATGCTGCAATCGCTGGCGCGGCAGACCTTGCGTCAGACCAAGGATCCCGCCGCCTTCATGGAGGCTTTCGCGGGGCGGTTGCAATCGATCTCCGAAGCCCATGGGCTGCTGAGCGACCATGAGTGGGGAACGATCCGTCTGACCACGCTGCTGCAGGCCCAGATCAAGCCCTATGTCGATGATTTCGCAGCACAGGTCGAAATCCACAAGGACGAGGTGAAGCTCGGCCCGGACCAGGCTATCGGACTGGGCCTCGTGCTGCACGAACTTGCGACCAACGCGCGCAAGTACGGAGCACTTTCGGCCACCGGCGGGAAACTGGTGATCACCGCGCGCGTGGTAGAAGAAGACGGGCATCCGGTGTTGAACATGACATGGCACGAGATGGGCGGGCCCACGGTCAAGCCGCCGGAGCGCCACGGGTTCGGCCTCGTTCTGATCGAACGCAGCCTCGACAAGGTGCTCGGCAGCAACGTGCACCTGGAATTCCTGCCGGGCGGGCTGACGGCACTCGTCAGGCTTCCGCTCGACCAGATCTGAAGCGCGGATATCTTTTCAGGAAATCGGAACCGTCAGTTAGTCAGTCAGTCGTCGCTGCGGCGACGGCGTCGCGAGGACGGCTTGAGAAACAGTGCCAGCGCCACGCCGAGTGCGGCGGTGGCGAGGGGATTGCGAACTGCCGAGCCTGCCGCGAGCGCTGCAAGCTGGCCGCGGGCGCGCAAGTCCTGGCGCCGCCTGCGGCGTATCTTGGCTTCGCGCTTGTTCAGATAGACGAGGATGCAGACAAGGATCACGGCCAGCAAAGTCGCGGCGCCGGCGAGCCCGAGGAGGGCGGCGATCGCACCGTGGCGCTGCGCGAGTGCGACCGTCAGGCCGGCGACGGCGAGCGTGTAGGCGGTCAGAAGCAGCAGGCCGGCAAGCAATGCGAAGATGACATTGCGCTTCGAGCGCTGGACCGTTTCCTCGATCCTGTCCTCGACCCTGAACAACAGGCTCTGCGCAAGGGCCGCTACGATCGAAACCATTTATTGCTGCTCCCGAAATTTTTGCTGATTCACGGCGCGGTTGCGACGGTCGCCGAACCGATCATGCCCGC
Source organism: Rhizobium subbaraonis (assembly GCF_900220975.1). Lineage (GTDB taxonomy): Bacteria > Pseudomonadota > Alphaproteobacteria > Rhizobiales > Rhizobiaceae > Mycoplana > Mycoplana subbaraonis. Next base: position 105,186 of record NZ_OBQD01000009.1, read on the forward strand.
GCACCCGAACAGGCTCGCGGGCAAATTGCAAGGGCTGTCATGCGGGCGGGTCTGCTGCGATCCCTGTGATCGCCAGCCAATCCGCCCGCCATCGCGGTGGACGGGAGCTTCCCCGCCACGGCAAAGCCTTGGCGGCCCCAGCCTTAGCGGCGCAGGATCGCCGCGATGACGAAACCCGCCAGCGCCGCCGCACCGAGTGTGGCGATCGGGTGCTCGCGTACCGTGCGGCGAACCTCGCGACCGGTGTCGCGGTAGCGTGCGGTCAGTTCCCCCAGAATATCCTCGCCGCTCGCAATCAGATCGTCGAGATTGTCGGCGGCGTCGTCGCGCGCCTGGCGTGCGTTCTTCCGGAACATGGAGAAACGGCTGCGCGCCTCGTCTGCGCCGTCGGAAGCCTCCTGTGCCACGAGCTTTGCCAGCGTCGCGATCTGATCGCGCAGATCGGCGATCTGGTCTTCCATCGTCTCGGCTGCTTCGGAAACGGTGCGGTCCTTGCCGCGGGAGAACATTCCGGATGCCATTTCACCCTCCTTTGCCTGTTAATACGCAATACTATGTTGTGGTGCACAACGCGGACGGCGCAAGAAAGTTCCACCTGCGCGCGCAGGCTGGCTCAGAGGATTGCCGTCTGGGGAAGAATGAACGGAGTTCCCGCGGCAGGCAAGCCGCTGACGCGCATCCGGCAACCGAAGACCTCCTCCATTGCCGCATCGGTCAAGACGTCGGCGGGGGCGCCGGCGACCACGACCTTGCCCTTCTTCATCATGATCATGTGGTCGGCGAACATCGCCGTCAGGTTCAGGTCGTGCATCACGGCGATGACGCCGCCGCCGCGCGCGCAGTAGTCTCGGGCCAGTTGCATGATTGTCAGCTGATGGCGGATGTCGAGGCTGGAGACCGGCTCGTCCAGCATCAGGTAACACGGCTCCCCGTCAAGCACAGGCTCCCAGATCTGCGTCAGCACGCGGGCAAGCTGCACGCGCTGCTGTTCGCCGCCGGAAAGCTCCTGGTAGAAGCGTCCCTCGAAACCCTGCAGGTCGACGGACGCCAGCGCTTCTGCCGCGATCGCCTCGGATCGTCCGGCATTGCGGTTCAGGCCGGTGGACAGGCCCATGCGGACGATTTCCCGGACGGTGAAGGGAAAGGCAATGGTGGTCGATTGCGGCAGCACCGCGCGGCGGGTCGCCAGTTGCAGCGGATCGAGGCTGCGCACGTCCCTGCCGTTCACCGTCAGTTCGCCGGTGCTTGCGATTTCTCCCGCCACGGCCTTCATCGTGGTCGTCTTGCCGCAGCCGTTCGGGCCGACGATCGCCGTCACCTGGCCGGGCAGCGCCTGCAGAGAAAGCGCATCGACGATCAGTTTTCCGGCGAGGCGCACGGAGAGTTTGTTGGCACGGATCATGGCAGTCTCATGCGTGTTGGGCCGGCGCTCAGAAGCCGGCGGACGATCGTCCGCGCAGCAGCACCCAGATGAAGAAGGGAGCTCCGGCCAGCGCGGTTATGATGCCGATCGGAAGCTCTGCGGGGGCGACGATGGTGCGTGCGAGCATGTCGGCTGCCAACAGCAGGATGCCGCCGAGGAGGGCAGACGCCGGCAACAGGTAACGATGGTCCGGTCCGATCACCATGCGCAGGATATGCGGTACGACGATGCCGACGAAGGCGATGCCGCCGCTGACGGCGACCGAGGCGCCGACCGCACCCGCGACGCTGACCACGGCGATGTTCTTCAGCTTCTGTACCTTGACGCCCATGTGGAAGGCGGTCGCCTCGCCGAGCGTGATCGCGTTCAGGCCCCGTGAGAGAAAGGGCAGGACGGTCAGCGAGATCAGGATGATCGGTCCCGCGGTCAGAACCTTCGCCCAAGTGGCGCCGGCAAGGGAGCCGAGGTTCCAGAAGGTGACGTCGCGGAGCTGGCGGTCGTCGGCCATGTAGATGAGGATGCCGGTGATCGCGCCGGCGAGCGCTGCGACCGCGATGCCGGCCAGAAGCATGGTTGCGACCGACGTCTGGCCGTACCGCGTGGCGACGCGGTACAGAAGCAGCGTCGTGATCAGTCCGCCGGCAAAGGCGGCGATTGGCAGGGCGAAGCCACCGAAGACGCCGACAAGGCCCATCGGAAGCGCACCGCCGAGAACGATCATCAGAACGGCGCCGAGCGCTGCCCCCGAAGAGATGCCGATCAGGCCGGGATCGGCGAGCGGATTGCGGAACAGGCCTTGCATCACCGCGCCCGACACGGCGAGCGCCGCCCCGATGAGGAGACCGAGCAGGGCACGGGGGAGGCGAATGTCGAAGACGATGATCCGGTCGCGCTGGCTCAGCACCGACGACGGCTCACCCGTCAGCAGCGATACGACCACGTCGACAGCCGACGCGTTGGAAGCGCCGGTCGCAGTCGACAGCAGGAGCGCCAGGAGCGTGAGAACGACGAGTGCGGCAATCACCAGGCGGGCGAGGCCGGCGCGGTCGCCCGAAGCGGCCGCCCGCAGGCTCGACAGCATCATGCCGCGTGCGCCCGGCTTGTCGGCATCACTGAGAGACATCTGCCTTGCCATACAGCCGCTCGTTCAGGTCGCGGATCGCGGACGCCGTCCGGGGACCGAACCCGAGGAGGTGGAGGCTGTTCATGCGGATGATGGTTTTGGAGGCGGCCGCGGGCGTCAGCGCGATGGCGGGATGGGCGAGAAGCTGTTCGTCGCTGCCGTCATGGCCGCCGCCGCGCGACATGACCATGATTGCGTCCGGCTTGGCGTTCGCAATGGCTTCGTCCGACATGGCCTTGTAGCCGGGGAAGGCGCCGTCCGTCGCGTTGACCGCGCCGGCAAGCTTGAGGATGCCATCGGCACCGGTATGGGCGCCCGCAGCCATGACCTTGCCGTCCTGGAAGCTGAGGATGAACAGCACGCGCTTGCGCTCGGACTCGGGACGCTTTGCGGCATCGGCGATCGCCGCGTCCAGCTCGCCGGCAACCTCGTCGGCAAGTGCCCTGGCCTTGTCGGGAACGCCGAGGAAATCACCGACCGTCGTGATCTTGTTGAGGATCGCGGCGCGGTCATAGCCTTCGGCAACGGTCTCGAACGGAATGCCGGCGTTCTTGAGCACGGCCAGCGCGTCCGGCGGGCCGCTGCCTTCGATGGACAGGATTGCGCTGGGATTGACCGCCAGCACGCCTTCGGGCGAGAGCGCCCGCATGTAGCCGACGTCAGGCAGCTTCAGGGCCTCTTCGGGATAGGTGCTGGTCTGGTCGCGGGCGATCAGGCGATTGCCTTCCCCGAGCGCATAGACGATCTCGGTAATCGCCCCGCCGATCGTGACGAGCCGCGAGGTATCGACCTTCTGCACCTCTTCGGCTGCGGCGGTCGCAGGCACACCCGGGAGCGCTGCGGCGAGCGGCAGAAAGAAGGGCGACGTCAGCGCGAAGGCGGCCAGAGCGAATTGCCGAAGACGCGGACGTTGGACGGAAAAGCGGCTCGTCATGTCTTTGTTCCTTACGCGGCGACGCTTGCGTTGTGGCGCGGCAGGCTGTCGAGGATTGCGCGCCATTCGCCGAGTTCCACCATGCCTTCCTTCCGCTTGCCGAAATACTGGATGACCATCTCGCCCCTGGCGTCGTAGGCTTCCAACGAGGTGACGTGGCCGTCCTTGGTCGGCTTGCGCACGACCCAGCACTCCGCGATGTGGTCCTGGCGCAGGTGCAGATGGAACGTCGGGTCCATCACGTTGATCCACGGCCCCATGGGCTGGATGTTGGCGACGGGGCCGGTGTGGATCTGGATCGTGCCGTTGTTGCCGACGAAGCACATGATGTCGGTGGCTCTTTCGGCCGCCGCGCGCATCATCAGTTCGCAGGAATTGCTGGAGACCTGCCAGGCGAAGTCCTCGCCGACGCTGCGAACGGCATCCTGGCGGCCGATCTTCAGCTTCTTCAGCATGCCGAAGAACTGGTGGGTATCGGTCATTTCGCTCCAGTTCTGGCGAAGGGCCTGGACGTCGACCGGGCCGGTCTCGTCGGCCTCCGGGGCGTCGGCCACGACCTCGGCGAAGTCCTGCGACTGATCTTCCAGGCGGAATTCGGCGACGATGGCCTCGTAGGCGGCGAGGTTGGAATTGGCGCGGAGATGGATCTTCTGCACCGCATTGCCGGCGGCGTCGAAGTACTGCAGGCTGCGGCGGAGCTCGCCGTCGTCGCCTTTCTTGGTCACCGCGAAGCCGTGCGCCCAGACCTGCGGGAAGATGCGAAGATCCACGTTCTCGCCGAGAACGATCGAGGCATGCTTGCCGGCGGTAATTTTTTCGTAGACGCCGATCTTCTCATGGACGGCGCTTTCATTGCGGGTCAGGACCATGACTTCGCCGAGCTGTTCTGCCTTTTCCAGCAGCCGGTTGGCGCTGCCGTCGATGCGGATGGCCGAGATGCCGACTTCCGCGGCAACCAGCGCCGCCTCGGAAATGCCGAGCTGGGCTGCAATGTCCCGCTCGCGCAACTTGGGGTTCTCGGCGCGATATGCGCGAATTGCGGAAGGGGTGGGGCGGGTTTTTTCCGTCATGGCCTCTGCCTGTCTCTAAAAAGTCATCAAAATCATAGTGAACGACGTCGCGGACCCGGCTGAATTCCAGGGTTCGTTGCCGATCCGGTTCTGTTTCGCGCTTCTGCAGTCCCCGCGCCGACGTGGGGGATTGCGGGGACCAAAATCGTCGAACTTTCTTGACTTCCATAGTCATATTTATTTATGGACGCAATACCGGATCGGCCCGGCGCTCACAGGTTCGGTGCAATTCCGGATTGAAGCCGGACGCCGAGCTGTCGTACAAGTGCAGCTGTTTCGAGGAGCTAAGGATCATGACGTTTCGAAATGCCGCCCTGACCGCCATGGCGCTTGTCCTGCAAGCCGGCGCAGCCTGCGCGCAGGACGCGGCTGCGGCAAAAGGGCTGCAGATTGAGCTGAATGCCCTGGCGCCTTCGCAAAAGGGGTGCGTTTTCACGTTCGTGGTCGGAAACGATTTGCCGCAGGGCCTTTCCAAGGCGGCGTTCGAGTTTGTCCTCTTCAATGCAAGCGGGACTGTCGAGCGCATGGTGAAGCTGGACTTCCGTGAACTGCCGCAGGGCAAGACCAAGGTGCGCCAGTTCGATCTGCCCGGAACGAACTGCGACAGCATCAAGCGCGTTCTCGTCAACGACGCCGTCTCCTGCGAGGGCGAGGGCGTTGCGGCCGGAGCCTGCATGTCCGGGCTGGTCACGCGCAGCAGCACACCGATCGGTTTCGAGGGCTGAGGCTGGCGAAAGCGCTGCCGTCGAAGATGCAAGTAAGGGTATGATCATGTCCGGCAACAAGGCAATCTGGGGCACGGCTATCGTCCTTTCGCTGATGACGCATGCCGGAGCGGCGGCGATCCTGACCTATTCGCCGGAGCCCGAGCCGGACGTCTCGCAGATCGCGGGTGGGGTCGTCGCCGAAGTGGCGATGCTTGGCAACAACGCGTTCGAGGCGGTCGAGGCCGGGGCCCCGGAAGAGATCCAGCCGACCGAAACGGTCGAGCAGGAGACTTTCGAGCCGGTGACGCAGGAGGTGGCCGAGGTCGAGCCGCAGGAGATCGTTCCCCAGGAGATGGTGCCGACCGAGGTCGCCCCCACGCCGGAGGCGACCGAAATCGTGCCTGAAATGAGCGAGGCCATCGAGGTCCAGGGCGCGGAAGTTGAGATCGCAGCGATACCGATTCCCGAAATAAAGCCGGAAATCGTCGAGAAGCCGCCTGAAATGGTGAAGCCCCTGGAGCGGAAGGCGGAAAAGCCGGTCGAGAAGAAGAAGGTCGAAAATCGCAAGAAGAAGGCCGGCGACAAAGGCGACAGTGCCCAGGCGCTGAGCAAAGGTCAGGTCGACGGCTCCAAGGACGCGAAGACCTCCGCATCGGGTGGACAGAAGAAGGGCAATGCGACGTCGGCCGGCAATGCCGCCGTCAGCAACTATCCGGGCAAGGTCCGTAACAAGATCAACCGTGCCAAGCGCCGCTTCAACGGCAACGGTGGCGGCGTCGCGACGGTCAGCTTCGTGGTGTCAGCGTCCGGGCAGGCCAGCAGCATCCGCATCGCCAGAAGCTCCGGCCAGCCGGCACTCGACGAGGCCGCCCTGGAGGCCGTGCGTCGTGCAGCTCCGTTCCCGGAAATTCCGGATGGTGCCGGACGCGCGTCCTGGCCGTTCAGCGTGCCAATTTCCTTCAAGCGCTGAGGCGCAGTCATTCCGGCCTTTGCGCCGGTAGGTGCGCCACACTGTTTTCTGCGTGGACTGTTTTTGCGCGTGCCGGCAAAGGCTGCGGAAAAACTGCCGGAAAATATGACAAAAATCATCATGTTTATACTTTACTATCAAACTCATGTTTTGTAGGGTCCCGTCGATCCAAACGGAAGCCGGTTACGGCACGAGGAGTGACGCATGCATTCAGGCAGGGACGGCCAGCGCGAGGCAGCGCTCAGGGCCATGATCACGGCGCGCGACGCGCGCATCGCGGCGCTGGAGAAGGAAGTATCTTCGCTCAAGGCGCGCCTGGCTGCGGGTTCTGCCGCCGCAGGCGACGGCAAGGCGCTGGCTGCGCGGGCACCGTCATCGGAAACACGGGTGCAGCGGCCGGTAGAGATCACTCGCGTCAAGCGGCGCAGCATCGAGATCGACAGGCGGGCGGCGCGCCAGCGTCAGCAGGCCGATTCGGCCGAAAGCCAGTCCGATGCCGCGGTCAAGGCCAGCCTGGAGGGACGCAACTTCCTTTATGTCGGCGGCAGGGACTGCCAGGTGGCGCATCTGCGCCAGATCGCAAGCTCCTTCGGCGCCAACCTGATCCATCACGATGGCGGCCTGCGCGAGGCGGTCTCGCGGATCGACAACGTGCTGCCATCCGTCGACTGTGTGTTCTGCCCGATCGACTGTATCAGCCACGATGCCTGCCTGCGGGTGAAGACTGGCTGCAAGAAGTGGGAAAAGGCTTTCGTGCCCCTGCGCAACGGCAGCAAGTCCAGCTTCGAGCGCGCGCTGCAGAGCCTTAGCGAAGGAACACCGGTCCAATGAACGGCGACAAGCCTGAAGGCTTCATGATGATCGGCCTGCACAAGCTTGCCGCGCAGAACGGCGACGGGCTCATTCCGGAGCTTTATGCGCTTCTCACGCGGGAGGCGCGCATGCAGGCGGACAATCCCAACGTGACGGTGTTTCCCGTCTGGGAGGCGCGCTCGCCGGCCCGTGAAGTGCCCTTCGTTGGTGAGGATACGGCACCGGCCGAAGCGCCCGACAATCTCATCGCCTTTCCCGCCCGGGCCACGCCGCCGGGACGCCGAAGCGGCACCGCCTGATTTGCGGGATCCGTCTGCAGGCGCCCTTGCCGTCTCTTTCGGAGCGGTCTCTCCGGGTCAGTCGTCCTTCGGCTTCAGAAGGGCGCCGGCCGCGACCGCAAGCCAGCCCGCCATCATGAGGACGCCGCCGGTCGGCGCCGACATTGGAAACAATCCGTGGCCAAGCGCATGGCGCATGGCGAGGTCGCCGGCAAACAAGAGCGTCCCGGCGACCAGGAGCGCGGCGGCTATCGCTGCGGTGCGCAGGGCGGGCCAGCCTGCATAAAGGGCGACAAGCGCCGGCGCGTGGGCCAGGCACATGGCCGAAGCTCCGCCCATCAGGCGCGGGTCGCCGCTGGCATGCGAGGCCATGGCGGCGCTGATGACGCCGGCAAGACCCAGGATTCCGGCAAAGAAAAGCGTCGCACGTCGCGCTGCAGCCATGGGATCGTGTGCCCTATTCCTGATTGACCATATGTTGTGCCAGTCGCGTCACCGGCTCGAGAATGACGGCGCGCAGTTGCGGCCCCGGGATCGTTTCCTCCAGCGCCCGTCTGAAGCAGAGCATCCAGCCATCGTGTTCGGCGGTGCCGATCGGGGCGACAAAGTGGCGCCGGCGCAGCATCGGGTGCCCGCGCTTCTGCGTGTAGAGCGGCGGACCGCCAAGCCAGCCGCTGAGATACTCGTAAAGCTTTTCCTCGCTGCCCGAGAGATCGTCGGGATGGATGGCGCGGCAGGCGGCCGCTTCCGGCAGCGTGTCCATGAGCGCGTAGAAGCGCCGGGTGAGGGCGCGCACGCCCGCGTCGCCTCCGACGGCTTCGTACAGCGTGATCGTTTCTTTTGGGCTCTCTTCCTGCACCGGTCGTCATCCGCAGTTCGTCTCGCACCGACTGATAGTCCGCCCGCATTGCGGGAGCAATGACATAGCGCAGGCTGTGACAACCGGGCGCGGCCGCAGGGCTTGAAGTTAAACCGTCCAGACGGTATGTTTAGGCAATGAGCAATGCCCACAAGCGCAAGAAAGATCCGGAGGCCGTTCGCGAGCTCCTGCTGGAGGTCGCCGCATCCCTTTGCCTCGAGAAAGGGGCGGCCAGCCTGCGGCTCGATGCGGTCGCCGCGGAGGCTGGCATCAGCAAGGGGGGATTGCTGCATCATTTTCCGAGCAAGGCCGACCTCCTGGTCGGTATGCTGGACGACCTGATCGCACGGCTTGAGGCGGCTATCGAAGGCGAGATGCGTGACGATGTGCAGCCACACGGACGCTTCACGCGCGCCTACCTGAAAGTCTGCTTTGCACCCGGCGGAATGCAGGAGGGCGCGCGTTGGAAGGCGATGACCGGCGCGCTTTTGGCGGAGCCGCAGCTTCGCCGGCGTTGGCAGGACTGGATCACGCAACAGGCCGAACGGCACGCAGATACCGATTCCTCGCCGGATTGCGAACTGGTGCGCTTTGCGGCCGACGGGCTGTGGCTCGCCTCGCTGCTGGAGAGCCACACGCTGGAGCCGGCGCGCGCGCAGACGCTGCTGCAGCGCCTGCTCGAACTCACGCGATCCTGAAACAGCGCCTACCTCGTATCTCGGAGATTTCCATGAACCTTCCCGTCGTCTATTCCGTGCTTGTGCTTGCGATCGTGTTCGAAGTGCTTGGCACGTCGGCGATGCAGGCGGCGCAGCATTTCACGCGGCTCGGGCCGACCGTGGTCATGATCGTCTGCTACGCCGTCGCCTTCTATTTTCTGTCCTGGAGCCTGCGTTATGTCTCCGTCGGGATCGCCTATGCGATCTGGAGCGGGCTTGGCATCGTGCTGATCTCGCTGGTCGGGCTCGTCGTCTTCGGGCAGAAGCTGGATGTACCGGCGATCATCGGGCTGGGGCTGATCGTTGCCGGCGTGATGGTGCTGAACCTGTTCTCCAAGTCCTCCTTTCACTGATAAGCTCGATTTGCGCTTGCCAAGCGAAAGAAAGCCTCTAAAAATGCCATCCAAAACGCTTTGGATCATTTTTTCGGCACTCTGGAGGAGCGTATGGCGATCAGGACAATCGTGTGGGGAGAAAACATCCACGAGCAGACGAACGACGTGGTGCGCTCAATCTATCCGGACGGGATGCACGCGGTCATCGCCAAGGCGTTGAACGAACATCCAGACATCGAAGCGACCACCGCGACGCTGCAGGAGGAGGAGCACGGCCTGCCTCAAGGCCGGCTCGACCAGGCCGACGTGCTGGTGTGGTGGGGGCACAAGGACCATGGCGCTGTGTCGGATGCGCTGGTGGAGCGGATCGCCGCGCGTGTCTGGGAGGGGATGGGGCTCGTCGTTCTGCACTCCGGCCATTTTTCTAAAATTTTCAAACGTTTGATGGGAACGCCCTGCGCCCTGAAATGGCGCGAGGCGGGCGAGCGGGAGCGTGTCTGGGTTGTCAATCCGCGCCATCCGATCGCAGCCGGCCTGCCGGAGCATTTCGTGCTGGAGAACGAGGAGATGTATGGCGAGGCCTTCTCCGTGCCGGAGCCGCTGGAGACGGTGTTCATCTCGTGGTTTGCGGGCGGCGAGGTGTTCCGTTCAGGCATGACCTGGCGCCGCGGCGCAGGCAACATCTTCTATTTCCGCCCCGGCCACGAGACCTATCCGACCTATCACGACGCCACGGTACAGGCGGTGCTGCGCAACGGCGTGACGTGGGCGTACAACCCGCAAGCGCGCTACGACGCGATCCACGATGCGCCCAACGTGCCTGTTGAAAGCGCTTTGGAACCGATCTCAGAGCGCGGGCCGCGGCTGCACCAGGCCGGCGAAGCCGGATATCGGTGAGCGGTGTCATGAGGCTTCTCATCCTTGGAACCGGCGGCATGGCCAACGCCCATGCAGAACACTTCTCCGCCATCCCCGGCGTCGAGCTGGCCGCCGCCGTCGATGTCGATCCGGCCATGGCGACGGCGTTTGCCGAACGGCACGGCATTGCGAAGGTTTTCACCGATCTCGATGCGGCGATCGCCTGGGGCGCGTTCGACGCTGCGACCAACGTGACGCCGGACCGCGTGCATCACCCCACCACGCTGGCGCTGCTTGCCGCCGGCAAGCATGTCCTGTGCGAAAAGCCGCTCGCCGAGAATTTCGAGAAAGCCGAGGAAATGGCCCGGGCAGCGGAAGCGTCCGGACAGGTGGCGATGGTGAACCTTACCTATCGCAACGTTGCCCCCCTGCAGAAGGCGCGCGAACTGGTGCTTACCGGTGCGATCGGCCGCGTGCGCCACATCGAGGCGTCGTATCTGCAGAGTTGGCTGGTGTCGCGAGCCTGGGGCGACTGGACGAGCCAGAGCCAATGGCTTTGGCGTCTTTCGACGCGCCACGGGTCGAACGGCGTGCTCGGCGACGTTGGCATCCATATCCTCGATTTCGCCAGCTACGGCAGCGGCAGCGACGTCGAGACGCTTTTTGCCCGGACCAAGGCCTTCGACAAGGCGCCGGGCAACCGCATCGGCGAATACGACCTCGACGCCAATGACAGCTTCACGATGACGGCGGAATTCGCCAATGGCGCGCTCGGCGTCATCCATGCCAGCCGCTGGGCGACCGGCCACCTGAACGAACTGCGGCTGCGCATGCATGGCGACAAGGGCGGGCTGGAGGTGATCCACACGCCGGCGGGTTCAAGCCTGCGGGGTTGCCTTGGCGTGGACGTGGAAAATGCCGTCTGGCGCGACATCGATGCTGGCATCGTTTCGACCAACTATGAACGCTTCGTCACGGCGGTGCGCGAGGGGCGCCATGCCGTCGAGCCCGGATTCCGCCATGCGGCGAACCTGCAAAAAGTCCTGGATCTGGCGATCGCGGCGGAGAAGGAGCGACGCGAACTCAGCGTCTGAGCTTGTTGGCGCGCGCCGGCTAGCCGATCCGATGGCGGATTGATGGCGGCAGGCACAGGACGCTCTCCTCTACCAAGGGCTGCGTCCGGCTCACCCGCCATGCTGTGCCAGCCATGCTTTCAGCGCGGCGGCATTGTTGTGTTGCTCGTCCTTTGCCGCATAGAGCAGCGTCACAGGGCCATTTTTTTCCTTGTCGCGCAATGTCGAAAGTGCCGCCTGCGGCCCGTCGCCCGCGAGCTCTGCCGCATAGGCGGCGCAGAACACCTGCCACTGTTCGGGCCGGGCATGAAAGCGCTTGCGCAGGTCGTCGCTCGGGGAAAGGTCCTTCAGCCAGAGGTCAATGCCCGCCTTTGCCTTGCTGATACCGCGCGGCCAGAGCCGATCGACGAGGATGCGCGTGCCGTCTGTCCCGGCGGCCGGCTCGTAGACACGTTTCAGTCGAATGTTCACCGGCATTCCCCCTTTGTCGGCTTGCTGCCTTGTTGCGGCGCGCGCTGCGGACCGGCAGCCCGTCATTCAGGCATGAGTTCGCCCGATCCGCCGGCTTCGGGTGGAAAGTCGCGCAGCTTCGGCAGGCCGTCGCGGACCGGCAGCACCGCTTCGGCATAATTGATGTGGACGGACGGCGCAAAGGCGAAGTCCCGCAGGATGCCGGGGCGGATATCGGTGAGGCCGAGGCCGGGATGCTCGGTCAGCACGTGTCCGCCGCAGTCAAGGCAGTGCCGGCGCTCGCTCATGCCGGACTTGTTGAAACGGCCCAGGCGCCCGGCGCCGCGCGAGACCACGACCTTGTCCTGCGGCCACAGCACGTAGCCGCTCATCGGGCCGCCGGAATAGGTACGGCAGGACGTGCAGTGGCAATAGCCCATCTCCAGTGGCGTGCCCTCCGCTCTGATCTCCACGGCGCCGCAAAAGCACGCGCCCGAATGAAACACAGCCATGTCCGCTCCTCCCTCCGACCGCCACGATTTTCTCGCAGCGTTGCCGTTCATGGCAAGGGTGTTTGCAGCCGCCGCTTTGTTGACTTCGACCAGGATGGGAGGAAAATGATCCTTTCGCGTGGCCAGTTTTCTGAAGAAGGGCGCTTCCATGAGCATCGCCGGCAAGCTTCAGCACTATATCGAACGGGAAGGTGTCGCCTATGACATCGTTCCCCACCATCGCACGGCAACGACGAGCCAATCGGCGCAGGCGGCTCATATCCCCGGCAGCAGGCTGGCCAAAGCCGTGGTCGTCCACCACGAGGCGGGCTATCTTCTGGCGGTCGTGCCGAGCACGCACCGGGTGGAGCTCACCACCCTGCAGGACGCCATGGACCGCAGGCTCGGGCTCGCGTCCGAAGACGAGGTCTGCCAGCTCTTCTCCGATTGCGAGGAAGGGGCAGCGCCGCCGCTCGGGATGGCCTACGACGTCCCGGTCGTGCTCGACGAGAGCTTCGGCCATATCAGCGACGTTTATTTCGAGGCCGGCGACCACCGCAACCTGGTGCATGTCACCGGGCCGAACTTCATGGCGCTGATGAAGGACGCCCAGATCGCCCGCATCGGCCGGCCGCACTAGCAGCGTCTGCGAGCGCTGCTTCTGCGGACCGCACGCCACACGTCCCTTGGCGCCCATCGGTACTGCATTTTTCGAAAGACAGCAGGGCGAGCGCGTCGATGTCCTGCATCGTCATGTCGTGGTCGCGCAACGGACGCGGAATGTGCGCGCCGGTACGCCCGTTTGGACCTGAACGGCCGGCATCAGAAGCGACGATCATTTCCATCTCCAGATCTCTGTTTTCGGATCGCATCCGTGCGTCTTTCCCAAAAGTGGCGAGACTCATGCTAGGAGCGGGGCGACCTCATCCTCATTTGAAGCAGTGCAATGAACATCAAGTCCCGCGGTTACCTCTTCGCGCTCCTGGCGGTGACCATCTTTGCGGCCCAGGACGGCATCACGAAGTACCTTGGTGACCGGTATCCGCCCATCCTCGTGACCATGATACGCTTCTGGGCGTTCGCGCTGTTCGTGTCCTGCCTGGCCGCAACGTCTTCCGGCGGCATCCGCGGTGCGATCACCACGCGCCGTCCGTGGCTGCAGATCTCCCGCGGGATCCTGCTGGTGGCGGAAATCGTGGTGATCGTTTTCGCCTACAAGACAGCCGGGCTCGCCATGAGCCAATCGATATTCCAGGTGACGCCACTATTCATCACCCTGCTATCCGTGCCTCTTCTCGGTGAAAAAGTGGGCTGGAAACGCGCTTCCGCCGTCGTCGTCGGTCTTTTCGGCGTGCTGATCATCATCAACCCGGTCGACGTGCATTTCGACGCTTCGCTGCTGTTGCCGCTGACGGCGGCCGCCATGTTCGCCTTGTACAGCATCGCCACGCGCGCCGTCAGCCATGAGGATTCGTCGACCACCAGCGTCTTTTATGCGGGCGTGGTGGGAGGGCTGGCGATCTCGCTGATCGGGCCGTTCTACTGGACCGAGGTCAAGCCTTCGGACTGGTACGTGCTGGGGGCTCTCTGCGTCTGCGGCACGTTGAGCCACTATTTCCTGATCCGCGCCTATGCGATCCTTCCGGCAGCGGAACTTCAGCCCGTCACCTACCTGCAGCTCGTCCTCAACGTCTGCATCGCCGTGCTTTTCTTCGGAGAGCGCGTAACGACGAACATGGTCGCCGGTGCGCTCATCGTGGTCGGGGCAGGCCTTTTTACCGTTTGGCGGGAACATCAACTCGCCAGGAAGACCGAGGCAGCCGCTCAGCGGGGGCAGGGCGACGGTGCGTCCGGGCTGGGAGGCGGGTGACGTTTCGTTCAGGAGGATAGTCGCGCAGCCGTGCGGAAAAGCGCAGACGTTTCTCTGTCACCAAGCTCTCTCCACGGCCTCGGCACTTCCGCCAAGAGCGAAAAGTCTGCCGTGTTTGGAGGCAGTTCAGGAGGCAAAGAAGCGCGGCAGTTCCTCAAGACGAAGCTTCTTCTGGGCACCCTCTTGCATCCGCCCAATCCGTTTTGCCAGATCGAGCCGGGCCGTCGTTACCTCGTTCCTGACCAGTGAGAACTTTCTGTCGCCCCAACAGGCCACGGGCAGGAAACGGGTGGCGGCTAATGGATAGGCGCAATAGCCATCTCCTTGCATCATAGCCAGGAGATAAAGATGGAACTGACAAACAAGACAATCATCGTCACCGGTGCGAGCAGCGGCATTGGAGCTGCAGCCGCAAGATTATTTGCATCCGAGGGCGCGAACGTCGTATTGGCGGCCAGACGATCTGACAAACTCCGCTCGGTGGCTGAGGATATTGCCCGAAGCGGCGGTCGAGTCGTCTGGCGCTCGGGCGATGCGCTTGATGGAGCCTATCCTGCCATGCTGACAGAGTTGGCTATTGAGAGCTTCGGCAGCTTGCATGGTGCGTTCAACAACGTCGGGGTAGTCGGCGACATGGTCGCAGTGCCTGACATGCCCATCGAAAACTGGAACACAATAATCGCGACAAATCTGACCAGTGCGTTCTGGGCCGCCAAGACGCAAATACCGGTGCTGAAAGAACAGGGCGGCGGCTCCATTGTCTTCACCTCCTCCTTCGTCGGGTTCAGCAACGGCGGGCTGCCTGGTATGGCAGCCTACGCGGCCTCCAAGGCGGGGCTGAACGGGTTTGTTCAATCGCTTGCATCTGACCACGCCGCTGAGGGCATCCGGATCAACGCGCTCTTGCCCGGAGGTACCGTTACCGCTGCGGGTGGCGAAGGCAATCCGGACCTCTTGAGCTTCGTTTCTGGCCTGCACCCGATGAAGAGGATGGCTTCTGCAACGGAGATTGCCCAGGCCGCACTTTTCCTTCTCTCGGATCGGTCCCAGTTCATGACCGGCAGCCCCATGATCGTCGATGGAGGCATGTCGGTACGTCTTCTGTAACCGATGAAGCTGGTGTCGCAATTGGCGGAGTTCGTTGCGACACCTCTCACCACAAAGCAGTCATCTGACTCGGTCGAATGTCCAATCTGGCCGCCGTCTCAATGACTGCAGCATCCCACCGCTCGTCGCTCACCTTGACAGGCGGCACCAGTCTTCGGAGCTGCATAAGACATCTTGGTCAAGATGCGACTGGGACAACGCTTACTGAAGAGCCTCCAAGGGCATCCTCAATAGTCAGGCTCATTCATACGGCGATGAAACTTCAGGGGCTAGCCTCTCAGGCGCAAACCTTAGCGGCCTTGCCACGAAGTGGTGTGAAAGCGCTCCCTTGGTTCGTCGCCGGTGGGTGGGGCGCTCATTGATTCTATTTGCTTTTTTTGGGGGCTTCAAAAAGGTGGCGGCTGAACGCTCTAGTAGGTTTGGTCATCTCAACCCGGTTTCGGACTAGACTCAAACAAAAAGGGCCCGCTTTCGCGGGCCCTTTCAGATTAGAAATAGTACGTCCGTCCTATCGATAGAATCGTCGGATATCTTTTCTCCGGTAGAAGAGTGACGGTCGACTGGCTGAGACGGACTGATCGTAGATCGGTCGGATACCCTTTGCGTCCAGTTCCCGGCGGAGCTTCACGGGAGAGATTCCATGTTGCTCGGCCAGCGTCGAAAGTGAAATATGGGTGCGCTCGAAAGCCTTCAGCGATTTCAGCGTTGCATATTTCTGTTGACGCCACGTTGTTGCATTAGCGGCATCGACGCCTTTGAGAAATCCAAGTTTCAGGAGTGTCAGGCCTGTGATCCCGGAAGCTTTCAATCGCCGGCTGACTTCCCGCCAATATACAAACTGATCTCCGGCAAATAGCTTGGACGCCGCATCCTGCCGCGTTTCGTTCGCGGTCCTACGACGCTTGGCTTCGATACCTGCTCGGAGCTCCGTGGGATCGACCAAGTAGCGGCAGAGAAGGCTACTGTCGGGGGAACGACGAAGGCTGGGTAGTTTACCGTTTAAGGCCAGCTCGAAGATTTCATGTTTCTTGCATCGGGCGATACGGCATGCATTGACCAGATCATCAAGCCTCGCGATTTCGCTATCGTCAGCGATGTCTGCAGTTAGCCTCTCGAGGAAATCGGCAGCATCTTGTTTTCTGACGCGGGAGTATACGCGAGAATTCCCGAATGCCTCGACCCGGGGCATCAGATTGGCGTCGAGCATCGACCTTACGGTATCGATGTCGGTACCGAAGATCGACGCGATTTCCGACGTCGTGAGGGTTTCGAGGGCGGCGGTCAAAACTTCATGACCACGGTCAGCATCGAAATAAATTCTCCCGCTTGTCAGTTCCGATGGTCCGACAAGGCCAGCCTGGACGACGAGATTGTAGACCCGGTCCTCCATCATGTTGTACTCGATGCTTGCTGAGCGCACCGAGTGGAGAAATCTCCGGCTGGTGCCGAGCACGAATGTCTCTTCCGTGCCGATTGGGAGATGCCGTTCGGCGATGCCCTGGAAGAGTTTAACGACGCCCGCGAATTCTTCCCGCTTGTAGTTGCGCAAGAGCCATTCGCGCAAGCTGCCGAATACGCTTTGAAACTCACCTGCCGGTGGTTTTCGCAGGCCAATGACGTCGGCGACAACGGTTTCAATTTTACTCGGACCCTGAGACGCGCGCTTCCGGTGGACTGACTGCGTGGGAAGCCGTGTACGAAAAGGGCAAGGTCGTGTCCGGCGACCATGTCCTGGTGCACGGGGGCGCGGGCGGCCTGGGCCATATCGCGATCCAATACCTTTGAAAGATCGGTGCCCGGACAGCAACCACCGTCTCGACCGATGCCAAGGCGGCCTTCGCTCTGGAAATGGGGGCCGAATTGGCAATCCGCTACCGGAGCCAAGACGTCGTCAAGGAGCTCAAGGCCTGGAGCGGAAAGGACGGCGCTGACGTTGTGTTCGACTTGGCCGGGCACGACAACTTCGCGCGGAGCTTTGAGCATACTGCTGCTTACGGCCGCCTGGTGAACACTGTAGTCTCTGATTGGCCCAAAGGCGGCAACGCGATGGCCGAATGGAAAACCTAAACCTCTCGTTCGTCAACATCGGTCTACCGCAGATCGCTCGCGATCATCGGAACAGGCTGCGACAAGTCAAGATACTCAAGGCGATCGCCGACATGGTCGATCGTGGAGCGCTGTGCGCTCATATCGACCGCCTAGTTTCGTTTGAAGGCGTCGGCGACGCGCATCGGGCACTGGAAGCGGGCGAAACCATTGGCCGGGTCGTCCTGCTCATTTGACGTTTTGACCAAAGGAGCGTGAGATGGGAAAACAATGACCCGTTGTCAATCAGCACAGACAGGCCAGAATCGACACGCCTTTGGTAGTCTGCCTGCGCCTTCCTGATCCCATTGCTTTCTAGGGAACGACACTCTGGTCTTCAATCGGTCGTCAGGCAGACCACACGCTTCCAAGGCAGAGTTCAGTTCACAGCAGCCCAAGGAGGAGAAGGTGTTCCTACGAACCATAGAGCCGGCCGAGGCCGAAGGCGAAGTGGCGTCGATCTATGCTAACGAGTTGGCGTCGATGGGACGCGTAATGCAGGCCACACAATGCTGGTCAGCAAGGCCGGACATCCTCGCGCCGGTCGAGCACCTGTTGCACCAGATCAGAGATGGATTTTCCCTGGGCCTGATCAACTTCCGGCTCATCACGCTGGTGGCGGCCAAGCACGTGCCGTCCGGCTATTGCTCCCACGTCTACTTCAAGGCGCTTTCCGGCATGATCGGGAGGGAACAGACGCTGGCCGTGCATCGCGATTATCGCAACGCCGGGCTCACAGATCAGCAGGTCGCCATGCTGGCTTACGCCGAGCAGATCACGATCGATGCCTCTCGCATAAGCCGGGCCGATATCGACTATCTCCGTACCGTGGGGTTCACGGACCTAAATATCGCCGATATCGCTCTCGCCGCCTCGTTCCGCAATTTCCTGAGCCGATATTTCGATGCAGTCGGGGCCGAGGCGGAGCCGGACTTTCTGGATGGCGATCTGAGTGTCCGAGCTGAATTGTCGGTGGCTCGCCGCTAGTTTACGAGTTTCCGCAACCCGCCTTCAAGCACGAACCCGCTACGCGGAAATGATCTCCGCCGTGAGCTGCTGGCGGCCACCGAGGGGCCGGTGGCGGCCTGTCCGCTCTTCAGCGTGAGGTGCGTCGATAGCTCATTTGTGGCGGCAAGCGGTGACCAAATAGTCAGAACCAGCGGCGAACCCTGGCTTTGTAGCGTCGGTACTCTTCGCCGAATTTCGCTTCGAGATAGCGTTCCTCGCGGGCGATTGCCTGCGTCTGGATCGTGATCAGCACCAAGGGCAATAGGGCGAAGGCAATTGGCGCGTCGAAGCCGATCGCAAGGCCGGCATAGATAAACGCCATGGCGAGATACATAGGATTGCGGGTCCATCGATAGGGACCGGTCGTGGCGATGTGGGTCGTTGGCCGCGAGGGTGGCGCGTTGGTGCCAAGCCGGCGGAACAGCCCCGCAGCCGCAAGCATCATTGCCGCACCGGCAACGAACAGCAGCGCACCCGTTGCGACCAGCAACCGCCAGTCGATGCCGAAGAAGCGCAGGGTGACGAACCGCTCAGCCACCAGCCCCAACAGCAGCGCTCCCAGATAGACGAAGGGCGGAGGGAAACGCACACCCGCGTTGTCCGGTTCGACGGCCATGCTCATCCTCCAATCTGCGCTCTCAAACCAGCGTCGATCGCTGGGCGGACATACCCGCCGCCGCGCCACGCCATATTTTCTTACTCAGGCCGTACAAAAGCCGGGGACGGCTACCTTTTGGAACAGGTGCGGTCTGGCTTCGACCGATGACGGATATGCTGGAAGTTTCGCGAGGAACTCGGGATCAGTGAAGGCAGCGCGGACCGCCTCGGTGGATTCCCACACCACATTGTTCAGGTAGGTCGGGCTATCGCCGATCGCTCGATGCAGTTGCATGGAAATGAAGCCCGGTTGCCTCGTTATGATCTTGGCAGCCGCCTTGAAGGCGTCCAGGAAGTCCGCTTCGTCTGCGGGATCGACGACCGTAAAGAGGTTGATGAGCACGAGAGGCGCGGCCGCGATTCCGAGTTGGCGGTCAAACGGAAATTTCTCGTCCAGAGGTTTGAATGGTTTTGCGGCGGCCACGGTGGCGTTCCTGTCTATTGTGAAATTGAAACTGCGTGATCGAGGCTGCTTGGCACTCAAGTGAGCATCGACTGCTGAGCGAAGATACCCGCCATCGCGCCTTGCCATGTTGCCGTGGTGACTGAGGGGATGCCGGGGTTGGCAAGGTCACCGGCGGCGTAGATGCCTGGCATGCTGGTTTCGCGGCGTTCGTCGGTCTTGAGGGCGATGCCGGTTGGCGTATTGACCGTAGCGAGTCCCAGGGATTCATGAAGGCTTGCGGACGGCTTGTTGCGCGGATGTGCGAACAGGATGTCGACCGCGACATCGGGACCGGTATCGAGCTTGATGGTGGCTCCATGGCTCCCATGACGTGCGATTTCGGTGATCCGGCCATCAACGAGAGGTACCTGGCGGCCCGCCAGATCAGCCCGTATTTCGGGGGGCATGTCGTGACCATCAGCGAAGACAGTCAACCTGTCGGTCCAATCGTGAAACAGCCTGACCTGATTCATCGACTGTGGACCTGACCAGACAAGGCCCCAATGCTGGTCAGCAACTTCGAAGCCGTCGCAGTAGGGGCATGGGATGACGGATGTGCCCCAGTTGTCGGCATAGCCCGGAACATCAGGCATCTGATCAACAACGCCGTAGCTCAGGATCACGCGGCGCGCGCTGAGCGTTTCACCATCGCTGGTAAGGACTGAGAAATTGTCGATGGTACCGGAGATACTGTCGGCGCGGGCATTGACCATCCTGATAGCAGGGTAGCGCGCGAGTTGCTGCCGCGCCTCGGCCAGGATGTCCATGGGAGGCTTGTGATCGTGGCCGAGCATACCATGCGAGCGGCCCGCGAAGCGCTTGCGCTGCAGGCCGGTATCGAGAACAGTGACCTTGCGGCGGGCACGGCCGAGCTGCAGGGCAGCGGCGAGACCGGCAAAGCTACCGCCGATGATGATAACGTGATTCATTGTGTTGGGCTCCGTGTTGCGGGTAGAGGGGGCTGGATTGGATTCTGCGGCAGCCTCAGCAGGAGGGACGCCAATGGCGGAAATTGCGGCCAGCTTCAGCAGTGTTCGTCGTTGCATGGCACCCTCGTGCCTCAGGTCGGCTGAATTTGACTTGCAGATTTCAGATACTGGATGGTATCTTTAAAGCAAATAACGATACTGTCAAGGATCGCAATAGCCATGGGTGAAAATGTCCAAAACCGACGCGGCCGGCCCGCCAACGAGGCGCTTGGTCAAACTATCGTCGATGCAGCGTGCGAACTGTTTGAGGAACTAGGATTTCATGCGGCGACGTTGGATAAGGTCGCCCAGCGTGCGAAGATATCCAAGCTCAGCATCTACAAGCACTTCGAGAACAAGGAGGCGCTGTTTGGCGCAGCTTTTGCGGCCCGCTGCCAGCAGTTAATACCGCAGGCCCTCTTTGAAGGCGTCGATGGTTCAGCCGAAGATCAGCTCATGGCGGCGGGATCGTCACTGCTTCGCACGCTTCTGCGCCCGGAGGTCCGCAATGTCGAGGCCATGGTCATGGCCGACACGGCAAACCAGACGTCGTTGAGCAAGCTCCATTACGAAGCAGGCCCCGCCCATATCATTGCCCAAATCGAGGGCCTGCTGCGTCAGTTGCATGCAAAGGGGGCTTTGAACGTGCCCGATCCTCTCCAGTCCGCCCGCTTGTTTGCAGCACTTTTCAAGGGCTCCGATCTTTTAACTATCGCACGCTTCGACGAGGCGAAAGCTTCGGACGACAACGAAATCGAATCCTATTGCCGCTCGGCCGTCGCCATGTTCATCGCCGCGCACGGCGGCAATGTCGACGCCGGTGGGTAGCCCGACGAGGCTGCGAAGAAACCGTCCGCTTTCGGGAAGTTACAACGGTGGTCTGAATGGCGGAAATGATGGCGCTAAGCGGAAATTATTCCCGCTGTGGGGCCGGATGCTGACCGACCGCTTCTAGCCTGAGATTGTCAAAAGCAGACTGTCAGACTCCATGGAGCATTGGCAGGCGAGCGAGAGCGGGCGACAAGTTCTCAAGACCTAAGCTAGGGAAGCAGACCCCGGCCTGCGAACCGAGGACCCCACCAATAAATCTTGCGTCTCAGCGCAAAGCCCAGCCCAAAAGCAACACTCCGCAGGCGGCCGTCCAACTGCCGACCACCCGTGCCGTGATGCGCGTCCAGTCCCACCGCGCTTTCAACACCGCAGCAGCAACGAGGGCGACGAGCACGAAGGCCACCAACGTTGCCCCGAGAACGGCAAGGGTGCCGTCGCGTGCTCCTGACGGTTCCGACCCGAGTCCGTAGCCCCCGGCGATACCAAGCAGAATCGACAGCGATGCGGTGCCCCAGACGGGCACCGAAGGGTTGGCTGCAGCAAGGCTACCCAAGACTATCAACGGCACGCTTTCATAGGCCCCACTGATACCGAGCGGCCCGACAAGCAGCCCGAGGAATCCAGACAAAAGCCATGTGGCGGGGAGGAATTGGACGGCGGCCCGAGCGTGGGCAACACCGTTAAGTCCGGCAAAGATCGCGAGGGCCACGACCGGAAGCATGGCTTCCGGCGACATTGCGAAATGGGCGGCTCCGTCGAAGAGCGGTCCAAGGCCCGTCGTCATTAGATGCGCGCTGGCGTCGGCAGGTACTGCGGTGAACCCTAGCGTCGCCATCGCGGCTACCCAATGACTCCTCGGGGCCGCATGGGCCGTCATGCGATCGCGTTCCACAGGAAGACAGCGCCCACAACGCCGACCGCGCCACCAGCCACCCTGACCGTGACCTTGCCCCATGGCCATTGGTACAGGAGGCCGATGACGATACCGACAGCGTGCAACAGTCCCGTGCCAACCACGAAACCAAGGCTGAAGAACAGCGCGTTCTCACCGAGCGGCAGTTCGGCACCATGTGCGTAGCCATGGAAGATCGCGAAGAGTCCAACAAGGATCGCCGCCGCGATCATTGGCGGACGAGACTCAGTCAGAACTGCAGCGCCAAGCAGTACGCCGGACAGGGCGATACCGATCTCCACACCCGGCATCGGCACGCCAACAAGACCCAGAAAGCCGCCGAGTGCCATCACGAGCGGGAAAGTGACCGGAAGCAGCCAGATCGCGGGCTTGCCCAATTGCGCGCCCCAAAGACCGACTGCGACCATCGCGACCACATGATCCAGACCCATGATTGGATGGAGGAAGCCGGAGAGAAAGCCGGATGAGCCGCCCGTACCGACGTGGGCTTCGGCGATGCCTGCCGATGACAACAACAACGCGACAACGAGTCCAATGCTCCGCACCAACGTACCTTTCATGCCAATCCCCCAAGCATTGCGACGACACGATCAATCGTCCAGTAAGCGCCCAATCCACCCACGAGGTAGGCAGGCAAGAGTTCCATGCCCCGCGGCAACCTGACCTCGATCGATTTCAGGGCAGCGAAAAGCAGTAGGACGAGTCCCACGAAAGCCAACTGCCCCGCTTCCACGCCGAGATTGAACATCAAGAGGGCAAACGGGATATCACCCTGCGGCAGGCCCAGCGCCGTCAATCCGCTGGCAAATCCGAAGCCATGGAGCAGTCCGAAGGCGAAGGCGACGATCCAGGGATGGCGGATCGTAAAGCTCGTCTGCCCGCGCCAGACACGAACGATTTCAGGGCCAAGGAACATAATCGAGAGCGCGATCATCGCGTTTAGCGGCAGCGCCGGAATTTCGACTTCTCCCAGCGTCGCCACGGCAAGGGTGATGGAATGGGCGACCGTGAAAGCGGTAATGGTCTTGAATAGCATCCAGCGCGAGCGGACGATGAACAAAAGGCCTAAAACGAACAGTAAGTGATCGAGACCCATGAGGATGTGATGAACGCCGCTCGCGAAGTAGACGCGGGCGGCCGCGAATGGGCCGGGATTTGCAGAAAACTCGATCCAGGGCTGAGATGGTTTGACAGTGGCCTGCAGACCGACGAACTCGATGCGCTTGCCGCTCAGACCCACATCAGGCGTCTCGATGATGCGCGTTTCGACAATGGAGTCGGGCAAGTTGCGCTCGGCGGGTTCAGTCACGTTGCGCACAGGTTCGGAAAAACGCAGTGCAACGGGCAGGCGCATGCCCGATAGCGTGGGCGTACGCCAGGTGACGGTGTAGCGGCCTGGACTGCTTTGGTCGATCTGTAGATAGGCAGGCCGGATTTCATGCGCTCCGGCATGAGATACCAGCGACACCAAGGCTATGGCCGCTCCAAGGAGTGGCACTTGACCAATCGCCACGTGGATCGCCATCTGGATTCGAGTACTGAGCTACATTCCTTTGCGACCCCCGAATCTTATTACCGTAGGCGACTATATACTCGTGATCGATGGACGCTCCTGTGACGGTGCGGTTGTCCTTGTTCTGGCGACTCTTCCAAATGAACGTGGCTAAGAAGCTCTCTTCGCCGAAGATGTCATCCATAGCCAGACGCAACGCTGGCAATTCCCCATCGTCGATGCTGATGAAGATCAATCCATCCTTTTTCAGAAGTGACTTTGCTAGCTTGAGACGAGGATACATCATGTTTAACCAGTCGGTATGAAAGCGACCGGATGCCTCGGTGTTGGTTGTAAGCTTTTTGCCGTCGGCCACCTGTCCCGTGAGTTCCAGGTAGTTCAGTATGTTGTCTGAGAAATCATCCGGGTAGACGAAGTCGCCGCCCGAATTGTAAGGTGGGTCGATATAAATAAGCTTAACCTTGCCGGCATAGCTCTTCTGCAGAAGCTTAAGCACCTCTAGATTATCGCCCTCAATCATCAAATTCTGCGTAGTATCCCATTCAACGCTTTCCTCCGGGCACGGTAGCAACGTGCCTGTTGAAGGAGTCAACGCGATCTGCCGCGCCTTGCGCTTGCCATGCCAATTTAAGCCATACTTTTCATCCCGCTCATCGGCGACACCCCCGAGCAGCTGCTTCAAAACCTCGAAATCGACCTTCCCTTCCTTGAACGCATCCGGAAACAGTGTGCGCAAGGCGTCGACATTCTCAGCAACTAAATCGGCGCTTTTTGTCTCAGAGTCGTTCAGATCGAGCTTCTTGATTTCCGGCATGCGTCTCACTCACTTCGTCAAAGGTTCTTGGCATGGGCGGCGAGTTCAGCTTCAAGGCGCTGGATCGCCATATTGAGGTTCACGCGGCGGTTCAGCTGCTTTTCGCGCTTCGCCTTTCCGCGCAGAGTCTCGATCTCTTTCGCGAGCCGCGCATGCGCATCAAGCGCGTTCCGGCGTCGGTCAATGGCGCCGTCGTCGTCGACGGCCACGAATGCGCCCGTCAACCGCGCCGCATTTAGCGCCTCGATCCGGGAGAGCCAGCCGCTGTAGAGGGCGTAGAGGTCCGTCCGCGCTTGCTGAGAAAGCGACAGGCTTTGCAGAAACCCAGCCTCGCCAGGCCTGTCGGCACCGGGCTGCAGGTCAGTCGCTGAGACCACGCCCTCAATCACAATCCGTCCAGCTTCATTCTGTGCCCGCCGCTTATTAGCTGCGGAAACTGCCAGGCCGCCTTCGCCGGCGGTGATTAGCAAAACCGGATACGGTATCGCGCGGTGGATCAGCTCTATGAGGCGTGCCGCTTTCGCGCCCGGCCGGAAGGCGCAGCCGACTACCGCAATTTCCAGGTATTCACGGGTGTCGTCGGCGAAGGCCGGCACGCCGATGGTGGCTGGCTTGCATGCGGCGAACCATTGCAGCTCGTCGATCCCGTCCTGAATCGCCCGTTTGTCGGCTGTAGTCGGCGCCCCCTGTTCGACAAACATCTTCTTCGGCACGCGGGCGTCCACGCGCGCGCCAGGAGGAAGGGCAAGCGCATCGACGATGGCTCCCATGTTGCTGTCCGCCGTCATGCGGCCCCCGCCTTGGGCAGGACGACCACAAAAGCCACCACCTCGAAATCGTTGATCCCGGCAAACTCGCCCTTCAGGGCGTGGGTGCCACCCGCCGAAAACAGGCTGGCGACGGCGCGCTCTTCACTCTTTCCGGCGATCGCAGCGACGGCGCGCGAGAGCAGCTTTTGGTAAAGCTCCATGTCACGCCCATGGCGCGTGACCTTATCGAAGCGGCCGCAAGCTTCAGCGTCCGGTAGGTCCCGACCGATGCAGAGCTTCTTGAGTCGGTCGAGAACCTGCTTGGCCTGGGTGTAGGGAAGCAGGACCTCGCCCTCATCGCTGACGTGAACGACAAAATGCGGGCTAAGGGGATAACCGGGTTCGGCCGCTTTGGCGGCGGCATCGCCGACAGCGCGAAGGCAGAAGATGGCGCCCGGCGGAATGGCCGTTTCAAGATTACCAGAGCCGTCTTCCGGCGTTGCTACGACGGCGTAGGTTCCAAGCGACAGGGCCTCAAGCCGGTCGCGGTTCTCGCGAAGAAACCCCGCTAGGTCGACGCGAAAGTCATTCAGCGTCAAGTCGGCGATAGACACGCCACTCGATAGATCCTCCAGATCGATGACGGCGTCCTGGAGCTTTTGCAGCTGTGCGCGGCGGTATTCCAGATCATTCATCTGGTTGCCGGCCTGGAACTCGATGACGTTTTCCTCGCCCGTCGCCGAAACATCGAGCAGCACCATGCGCCCGCTGACGCGGGATTCGAGGTCGAGGTACTCGTCCAGCTCCATGTTGGGCCAGAAATTCACCAGCTGGATACGGGTGTTGGTCGAGCCGATACGATCCACGCGGCCGAAGCGCTGAATGATGCGCACTGGATTCCAGTGGATGTCATAGTTGATCAGGAAGTCGCAGTCTTGAAGGTTTTGACCTTCAGAGATGCAGTCCGTAGCGATGAGAAGCTCGATCTCCCCTTCGGCGGACAGGTCTTCGGGTCGCTCCTTCGAGCGCGGGGAGAAGGCGCTCAGTACCGAACTCATGTCCGCACGCAAGCCGGTCAACGTCGTCTTGTTGGCCCCTGTTCCTGTGACAACGGCGGCATTTATGCCGAGCGTAGAACGTGCCCAGCTAGCGACCTCGCGGTAGAGATAGTCGGCGGTGTCCGCGAAAGCCGTGAACAGCAGGATCTTGCGATTGCCTTCGTTGATGGGAGCGTGAACCTTGTGGGCGATCAGCTCCTTCAAAGCGGCAAGCTTGGCATCACGGGCCGCAGTCACCGCGCGGGCGGCGGAGTACAACGTGGCGAGCCGGTTGCGGTCCTCGGTCAAATCCTGCCGCCAGCGCACACGGTCGACATCCTGCAAAAGGACCTTGACCTTGCGACCGACCAGCAGCGCCTCGAAGTTGGGGTCGTCGATATCGACATCATCGATCGAAAGCTCGTCGATGGACTCGTCATGGGAGTCGAGCTTGGCGAGGAGCGCGGTCACGTCATCCAGCTGCCGCTTGATGGTGAGCGCGAACGAAGCGACCGAACTTTCCATGCGCTTCAGCAAATTGACGCGCATGAGGTGGATCAGGCTTTCCTCACGGTCTGCCTGCCGGAAGTAACTCTCGCCGCCCCGGATTTTTGTGCTGTATTTGGCATCGTAGGCGGCCTGCTTGTGCGCGAGCACGTAGCGCAGCGGCGCATAGGCGCCCAGCGTCAGCCGTCTGATCTCGTTGTTGATCTCGCGGATGGGGCGAAACTCGCCCGCGATGTCCACATCCGCCTTGATGTTTACTGGGCGAAGCCGGTCAGGGAACTGGCCGGTCTCAGCTGTTCCGTAATAGCGCTGAACATGCTTTCGCGAGCGGGCTATGGTTAGCATGTCGAGTAGCTTGAAATAATCAAACCCCAGCATGTCCATCAGGCGAGTCGGCCTGCGCTCATCCTCCGGTAGGTCGAGCCAGCGGTTGAACTGTCCCTGCGCTTTGCGGATCGTCGCCTCGATGCTTGGGATGCCATGATCAATGAAGGCGAGGTCGTTGCCTTCGGTCATGAAAGCAATCTGGTTCTTGAGATCGGCCAGCCGGTTGTTGACTGGCGTAGCGGAGAGCATCAGCACCTTAGTCTTCACACCCGCCTTGATTATGCGCTTCATCAGGTGGTCGTAGCGGGTGTCACGGTCGCGATGCGTCGCTTTGTTCCGGAAGTTGTGTGACTCGTCGATCACGACGAGGTCGTAATTGCCCCAATTGACATGGCTGAGATCAATGTCGCCCGACAGCCCGCCCTCGCGCGAGAGGTCGGTATGATTGAGGACGTCATAGTTAAAGCGGTCGCCCGCCAGGCTGTTGCGGTGGTCGTTGGCCTTGTAGAGGGTCCAGTTGTCACGCAAGCGCTTGGGGCACAGCACCAGAACACGGTCGTTACGCAACTCGTAATACTTGATGACCGCAAGCGCCTCGAAGGTTTTACCGAGACCGACGCTGTCGGCGATGATGCAGCCGCCGAGGCGTTCGAGCTTGTCGATTGCACCCACCACGCCGTCGCGCTGGAACTTAAAGAGCTTCTTCCAGACGGTCGTATTGCGGATGCCCGTAGCTGACTTGACGATGCGCTCCTCATCCAGTTCGTCGCCCATATCTTTGAAGAGCTCGAACAGAAATTTGAAGTAGAGAAGCGAGGCTGGGCGTTGTGACGCCGTCTCGGCCAGAAGCGAGAGCAGATCCTCTGCACCTGATTGCGGCTTTAGAGCTTCCCAATGGGATTGAAACCAGCGAGCGAATGCGCTGGCTTCATCATCACTGTCTGTCGCCTGGATCAGTCCCAGCTGACTGCCTGGCGTGATGCCCATCCCCTCCGTCGTAAAGGATGACGCGCCGACGACTGCACGCCGCTCCTGACCGTCATTGACGATGATCATGGACTGCGGCGGCGGAGGGGCTGCACGACGGATATCGGCGTTATTTTTCAACCAGTCGTGGGCCGTTCTGGCCAGCCAGCGCCCCTGAAGTTTACCTCGATAGCCGATGTCCTCAGCACCGCCGAACAATGTTTCTCCGGCAATCGCGCCCTCGCCGAGCAGAAGACGGCACGATTTTATGCGGGCGAGGGGTTCTCGGGCCTCGGCAAACGCATGGAGGGAAAAATCCGGGGACATGACGTCGAGCGTCGTGCCCGCGCCCAGCCAACGATGGAGCTGGTCGATTACCCGCTCCTTGCCGGTATTCTGGAGCAGCTTCAAGACAGCACCTCGTCACGCGGAATCCGGCTCACCGTAGACGCCTTCGCGCCGCCATAAACGGGCGTAGCGGCCGGCCGCGCTTGATCGGGCCGTCTATCTCGCTGCAGGTTCTTTTCCTGTCGGCGCCGCTGTCTCACCGTGCTGTTTCTCCCCCACCTCTCTCAGGCGCTCGTACTCTTCGACACTCAGGACCACCACCACGGGACGGCCATGCTTCTCTATTGCGACCGGCTCGGCCCGGGCCGTATCCAGAAGCAGGCCGAACGCGTTCTTAGCGTCCCGCGCCGACATCGTTTTCATGAGCGAAGTCCCGCTGACAATGTGGCCATAATGGCTATTTCAGCGGCTGGCTGCAACCGCGAACCCGTTCATGGTTTCCGTAAAAAGGAACAATCCCCAGCATCCTTCGCCTGCTTCGTCTGGAGCCGTCCGTCGCCCTCACCCCTGAGGGGCGGCGGCGGAAACAGCCGAAGCCAAGGCCTGCTTTGGTGGTGGGCTCCCGAGCCCTCTTTATCCCGCGCGAAGGATCGTCACCCAAAGGGGCCGAGACGCCCCGCGGCTCGGGGCTTCAGCCTAGAGCCTGGTCCCAGGGGACGCGCCCATAGGAATACGTCCTCCTTGGCCTTCTAACCGTCGCCAAGCTATGTTCTATAAATGTTCTCAGACAACAAATCGGACAAAGTCGCCTATTTCGGCGTCTGGGCGGATGGCGCCCGCGACCGCTCCTATCAGAAGGAAGCGCTCCGTATCTGCACCGCAGCCGTCGAGCGCTGCATCGAGCAAGACCTGCGGACCTGCCCGGAAACTCAGGCCGCCCTGAACTGGCTGGCCAGAAATGGTTACAGCAGCGCTGCCGCTCACTTCCGGCGCGCTTTCACGCTTCCCAATCCTATGGAAAGAGAGGCCGCCGTCACCCGGGCGCTCACTTATCTCACCCGCCAAGCCTCCCGCCAGAGCCACCCCGCCACGTGACCGACGATACGCACTCGCGTATATCTCCGCTTTATACGCGAACGCGCATATTTTGGTTTCATACGCAAACCCGTATATTGACGTTTTATACGCGCTCACGTATATTACTCATGGAGGCGCCCATGACCGACCAGATTGCCCGTAACGAAAAACAGCTCGGCGCTATCCTGCGCCGCGCCCGCAAACATGCCGGCCTGACACAGGGCACACTCGGCGACCATATCCATCTGCGCCAAGGCACCGTCTCCCGCCTTGAGACCGGTGAACCCGCCGTCCAGTTGCGCACGCTGATGGCCGCGCTCTCCGCTCTTGACCTCGAACTCGTCGTCCGCCCCCGCAGCAAGGCGAGCGCCGCCGACATCGAGGATATGTTCTGATGGCGCGCCGCCGGGCGCACGCGCCCCTTAATGTCTTCCTGAACGCCCGCCTCGTCGGAACCCTGCGCCGCGAATCCACCGGCGCGATCGATTTCCAGTACGCCCGAGACTGGCTCGCCTGGGAAAACACCTTCCCGGTCTCGCTTTCCCTCCCTTTGCGTGAAGACCGCTATATCGGCGCGCCCGTCATCAACGTCTTCGACAATTTGCTTCCGGACAGTGACGCCATCCGCAAGCGCGTTGCCGAACGCGTCGGCGCAGGCGGCACGGATGCCTACAGCTTGCTGACCGCCCTTGGTCATGACTGCGTCGGCGCGCTGCAGTTCCTCCCCGATGGCGTCGACCCCGGCAAAGCCGGCACCACCGACGGCAACCCCGTCACCGACGCCGACATCGCCGCCATCATCAACAACCTCGCCGCCGCCCCCCTCGGCATGGGCGAGGATGAGGATTTCCGCATCTCGATTGCCGGCGCGCAGGAAAAGACCGCTCTGCTGCGCAAGGACAAGAAATGGTTCAAACCCGCCGGGACCGCCGCCACCACCCATATCCTCAAGCCACAAATCGGCCAGCTGCCAAACGGCGTTGATCTCTCAAACAGCGTTGAGAACGAATATCTCTGCCTGAAGCTGCTCGCCGCCCTCGGCGTCCCGACAGCCCATACCGAGATCGCTGATTTCGGCGACCGCCGCACCCTCATCGTCGAGCGCTTCGACCGCCGCTGGACGAGTGATGGCCGCCTCCTGCGCCTGCCGCAGGAAGATATCTGCCAGGCTCTGTCTGTGCCGCCCACGCGCAAGTATCAATCCGACGGCGGCCCCGGCATGCGCGACATCATCCAGCTCTTAAAGGGCAGCGATACGCCGGAACAGGACATCGCCACCTTCATGCGCGCCTGCATCCTGTTCTGGATGTTGGGCGCCACCGACGGTCACGCGAAGAATTTCAGTATCACGCTCGGCCCCGGCGGACGCTTCCACCTGACCCCGCTCTATGACGTGCTGACCGCCCAGCCGAGTCTCGATGCCGGGCAAATCCAGCAGAAAAAATTCAAGCTCGCCATGTCCGTCGGCAAGAACCGTCACTACCCCGTCGATAGGATCATGCCACGCCACTTCCTCCAGACCGCCGAACTCGCCGGCGTCGGCACGCCGCTCATGCGCACGATCTTCGAGGACCTCGCCGCAAACGCCGAGAAGCAAACCGACGCCGTCATCAACACGCTGCCGCGCGGTTTCCCCGATCAACTCATCAAATCGGTCCACGCGGCCATCAAGCATCGCGCTGGCCTTCTCGCTGATGCCAGCCCCAACAACGCTGCCATCGCTGATGGAGAAAGCTGAAATGACAGCGCCGCAGCGGCTCAAGAGACGGGCATGGACGGGAGCACTTCTGCGCTCGCTCGGCCACGCGTCATGGGCCGCCGAGCAGACGCCTTCGGGAATCGACTTCCTGGGTGGCCGCCAACAGGCACCCTTCGCCCAATGGGCAGGCCCCGCCCGCCTGACCAGCACGCTCGGCTTTGCCACGATAGCTGTACCTCTCGCAGATGGCCGGGTCGCCCGCCTCGCAGGCGTCGCGCCGCGCGATGCGGCGAGTTTCATCTCCTCTGCAAACGAGGCTTTCCGCGCACACATCCTCGGTCAATTCGAGGCTGTGAAAGACGAACTGACCGCGCTCTCCGACGCCATAGCCCGCCTCGACCACCCGCGCAGATACCCCGCCGCCTGCCTCCTCAACCCCTTCCTCGCCCGCGCAACCCAAGTCATGGGCTCCTTGCCCGCCGCCATGCCAGAGGGCGTCCTCTCAGAGGATCAGCAACGGCTCGTCGACACGGTCCGCACCTTCCAATCCAATCCAGAAGAAGCGCGCCGCGCCGCCATCCAGCGCTTCATCGATTCTGACCTTGCCGAGATGAAGGGCTTCTTTGACACAATCGAGAAGAACCCGCTGACGCCCGAACAGCGTCTTGCCGTGGTGACGGATGAGGACGCAACGCTCGTTCTTGCCGGCGCTGGCTCAGGCAAGACCAGTGTCATTGTGGCCAAGGCCGCCTATCTGATCGAACGCGGCATCCGCCCGCCCGAAGACATTCTTCTCCTCGCCTTCGGCAAGGACGCCGCCGCCGAGATGGCCGCCCGCATCAAGGAGCGGGCGGGCGTTGACGTCGACGCCATAACCTTCCACGCGCTTGGCAACAGGATCATTCGCGAGGTTGAGGGCAAAGGTCCGGCCCTGGCCGATCACGCCAGCGATGACGCGAAATTCCGCGCGCTCCTCAGAGATATCCTACTCAACGAGGTCGCCTCCAAGGCCGGGCTCGGGAAACTCATTCTGGATTGGTTTTCCGAGTTCTATTGGCCGTACAAGAGCGAGTGGGACTTCAAAACACAGGACAGCTACTACCAATGGGTCGAGGCCCATGAGCTGCGCACGCTGAACGGCGACCGGGTCAGGAGCTTTGAAGAATGGGAGATTTCCAACTGGCTCTATCGCCACGGTATCGTCTTCGAATACGAGCCTCTCTATGAAGGCCCGCTCCCGGAAGACGCCCGCGGTCCATACCGGCCTGACTTCCGGCTGACCGAAAGCGGCATCTACATCGAGCATTTCGGCGTCCGCAAAGAGCGCGGCATCAACGGCGCAACGCGCCTCACGACCGCCCCCTATATCGACCGCGAGCGCTATCTCGCCGACATGGAATGGAAACGCCAGCTCCACGCGGCGAACGGCACGACCCTCATTGAGACGTTCAGCTACGAGAAGGTCGAGGGGAAGCTGCTCGACAATCTCAAGGACAAGCTCGCCCCTCACGTCACGTTCAATCCCATCCCGACGGACAAGCTTTTCAGCACCCTTGCAACCATGGGACAGGTCGACGCCTTTACACAGACGCTCGCCACGTTCTTACGGCACTTCAAGAGCGCGGGGTCAACCATCGCCCGCTGCGAAGCGCGCGCCGCCTCATCGGCTGATGTGCCGCGCAGCCGCTCCTTCCTGAAGATCTTCGATGCTCTGATCGACGCCTACGAAGCGCGCCTTGGCGACATGATCGATTTCGAGGACATGATCGTCCGCGCAACCGCTCACGTTGAGACTGGCCGCTACAAGAGCCCTTATCGCCATCTCCTGGTCGATGAGTTCCAAGATATCTCAGAAGGGCGCGCTCGCCTGCTCCGGGCCCTGAAGGCGCAGCATCAGGATGCGCGCCTGTTCGCAGTCGGCGATGACTGGCAATCCATCTATCGTTTCGCCGGTTCAGACATCTATCTGATGCGCAACTTCGGCGCTGAGTTTGGCGGCAGCTTCGCCGGCAACAAGACCGTCCACAGTACGGTGGATCTCGGCCGCACGTTCCGTAGCGTGGACAAGATCGCTCACCCGGCCCGTCACTTCGTGCTCCGCAACCCTGCGCAGATAAAGAAGACCGTCATCTCCGCTGCAACGACAGCTTCACCGGCCATCATGGTCGCCCACTACAAATGGGGCCAGGAAGGCGATGCCCTTAAGGCAGCTCTCGAACGCCTCTCGGCCACGGCCACGCCGGGCACAAGCGTCCTCCTGCTGGGCCGCTATCATCACGCCCGTCCGCAGGCGCTCCACACGCTCGAAGACCAGTTTCCAAAGCTGTCGATCCGCTTCATGACCGTGCACGCCTCCAAGGGGCTTGAGGCCGACCACGTCATTATTCTGCGGGCTGTCGCGGACACGATGGGATTCCCGTCAGAGATCGTCGATGACCCGCTTCTCGATCTCGTCCTGCCGGAGCCTGAGAATTTCGAGCACGCCGAAGAGCGCCGCCTGTTCTACGTGGCCCTGACCCGCGCCCGGCAATCCGTCACTATTCTCGCTGACCGGGACAAACCCTCATCCTTCGCGCGGGAGCTGATTGAAAGCCCCGACTATCAGACCATCGAAATTGGCGAACCTGCCAGCGCCGAGCGGCGGTGCCCATCCTGCGGTGGCCGGATGCTGGCGCAGCCCACAAAGAGCGGCGGGACGCATTTCGCGTGCGAGCACCGCCATCTCTGCGGCCAGATGCTCAAGGCGTGCAGCGTCTGCGGCGACGGCCTACCCACCAAGCGCCCGACGGACCACGACAACTACCATTGCAGCTGCGGTGCCGCATTCCCGGCCTGTCCCACATGCACCGATGGATGGCTCGTCGAACGTCAGGGACGAAATGGCACGTTCCTCGGCTGCGTGAACTACCCCGCCTGCAAAGGCACACAGAACCTGCCACGGCATCGCCAGGGCAGGAGGAGGCAGCGATGACCAGCTCAATACGCTGACGGACGGCCACACCAAAAAGTAGCGCAGCGGTGGCCCTTGATTGATGAGTCCCGGCGAAATTGAGGGAGCAGGAGAGGCTGCGGGCGAACGCCTAGAGCTTGGTGTAGTTGACCGACGTACGCACCCTGCGCCCTTCAATTGCAATCGTCATCTCGGAGACGCGATTAGCGCCCTGCGAACACGCGTCTCACATAGTGCTCCGCACCATCAGTGTGGAGCTGAAAGTCATCTCCATGTAAACGCCCCTGGAACGGAGCGCCTTCGCTTGGAGATTGCGCCAACACATAGCCAGCGGCATCCAGCCAATTGATAGTATCCCCGGCCAAAACCGGAACAACACGGTACATGCCGCGTGCTCCCGTGGTACCGATAATCTGCGCGCTGACAGTGTTTGCGGCTACTGCATGTCGTTCAGCGCGCGGGAGGCTTCTTTGCCATTCCATAAACATTTGAGGATCGATCAAATCTACCGCTTCGATTTCTGCATCCCTTTCTCCGAGCCAAGTTTGAAACGCGGCGCGCAATGCCGATGCTTCGTCCCGCGTGCGCGCAAGTCCTTGAGCCAGGGCAAAGGCAACGAATGGATCGAGAGTTCCCCAACGAAGCAATTCCCGCGCCCAGAAGCCGAACCAGGGTAGGCCCGTAATGTCTCGCCACGAATCGAGCGACGGGATGGCGAATGGGTCGCCAGCACCGTCCGACCAAGCGCTGGCCACCACCGCCCCCGCGGCAACCCCGAGGCGGAACTCTATATTCTCTGCAACAAACCGCTGCCATGCTCGGAGCTGTGCTGGTTCGGGTCTGGGGGCGCCCGGCGACTGCATCCACCAACCGAGCACGTCATCCCAATTTTCTAAAAGCGCCCGATCCGTTTCCGTTTCACGGACCCTGAAACCGTATCCGCGATCTGCTGTCAGTAAGGCGCCCAATTGAACGAAAACCGACAACCGCTCGGTGGGATTTGCGCTGCCGTAGTCACTAGCGGCTCCAATAATGGCTTTGAGGGCCGGCGCGATGGCTTCGAAGCGTCGGCCGACGTACGGTGTGAACCCATACTGGTAAAGCCGGGCCCTCTCGTCCGCATCTGGATATATATCTTCCAGAATTACCTGCCCCCGCGTTATGAATGCGCGTTCCAGCCAACTCTCCTGAACCGCAGCATATGCTGTGAAGGTGCGGCGCCAAAGATTTGCAAGGGCCGCTTCCGCCGCCGCACCTTGAAGCTCGCCTCCCTGTAAGCGCCCCATCTCTTCAAGAGCGCTCAAAAGAACTCCGTCTAGCTCATCGACACTATCTGCGAGTCGGCCCTCGTCACTGGTTGCCGCGCGCCCAGCCTCATCACTTATTTCGGAGGCCACGGCAGTCTCGAGCCACTCAAGAAATTCATCTCCCGCAACGCCAAAGAGGTCGAGAGCTCGCTCTGCAATGGTATTGAGTAGCAGAGCCAGAGGACTATTGATCTCCACATGCTCCAGCTCCTCGGCGAGAAGCGATTGCCTCAGGGCCCGGTAGTCGGTGCGGAGGTCCTGTATCTGATTTCGTTGCGTCGGAATTTGACCACGCGCTGTTGAAGACGGCCTGCGGGGAATGGCCACAAGGGTGATGCCCTCCATCCCGCTGCTTGCGCCCGGCCGGCCGGCCCGCCCCGCAAGGTTCCTGAATTCGGCGGTCGACATCGGCGTGATGACCGGACGATTGTTGGTCGGATCGAAGGAACGGCGCTTTAATGCCGTAACGAAGATGATGTCGAAGGGCAGATTGACCCCCTCGGTCAGGGTAGCCGTCGCCAGCGTGATGGGGCATATGCCGCGATCGATCAGATCAGTCATCAGCCGTCTGAGACGCTGCGGCATTTGACCGTGATTGGTGGCGATTCCACGATCCAGCAGCGCAAGCTCGTAAGAATCCTCACCGCAGTAATCAATGCAGGCTGCTCTGGTCTCATCAAACCGTGCGCGCAGTTGCTCGTCTTCGGGCGGCGCGAACGTGACTGCCTCTTGCCAGCTTTCAAGCTCCAGGGCGTCTTTGTACCATCCCATGGTTTTCTCGGGCTGTTGCGCAACCGAGATCAGGATGCGGCGATCATCGGTGACCAGGTGGAGGGCCGTCCACAAGACATCCAGCTCGTTGAAACGATAGATGCTGTTGCGCATAGCGGCCGGAAGCTTGGGCATCGGCGGCGTACGCAGACGGATGTATACCGCCTCATCCCGCCCGCGCACAAAAAGCGGGCGTCCGTTCATCAACTCAAGCAACATACGCCCCGCTCCATCGGGTGCCGTCTCGAGAACGCCGATGATCTGGCGCGTGCTGCGGTAACGTGTACCGATCGCAGCGGCCTCCTGCCGGCCTTCAATCCAACGTGCAACGGGCAGCGCGGCGCCGCCTGCAACGGCCGTCAACGCGATCCTTACAATATCAGGTGACTGGGCGAGCAAACGAGATACGAAACTCTCCAGGCGAATGGGCCGACTGGAATGCTCAGCAAAATCTGCCTGGGTCCGCTCATCATCTTCGGGCACCACTTGGTGCGCCTCATCCACGATCAGAAGGCGCAGGCGACGCGAGATAAGGGGCCCAAGATAGCGCATCAGCGCATCGGCCTTTTCGACGGTCGCAATAAGGACGGTTGGCCTGTCGGCATTCAGCCAATAATCGGTGACACCCCAGTCAGAGCCCCCGTACAGTCCGGTGATGATAAGGTCATTGCCAAGCTCTCCCGTCAGTTTCGTCTCGACTTCCCCCGCCAGCGCTCTCGACGGCACGAGATATAGGGCAAGGGGAGCAGGGTCCTGACCTTCGCGAAGGAGCAACTCCTTTAGGAGGGCGAGGTTGGCGACAAGCGTCTTCCCAGAACCGGTAGGCGTGCAAAGGGCAAAGGACGACTCCTCAAGGAGCCGCGCAATTCCGTGGCGCTGTGATGTCCAGAGAATACCGCGACCGCGATTGAACTGTGTGCGGGCGAAGGCTTCCAGTCGCGGGGCGCGTTCAGGATTCAACGCAGAAAGCTGGCGGACCGGGCCATAGATGCTGGATGCTCCGTATCCCCTGGCCACTTGATGCAAGAGCGAAATCAGCAAAGATGCGTCGTCGCTGAAAGTCCTGACGGCCAGCTTTTCCAATCCGGCCAGCTTTGCCAGCGCTCGATCGAACCGTGCATTATCGCCACAGCGCAAAGCGTCGGCGAGAGCGCCTAAAGCGCGGACGAGCTCGACGGTGAAGTACCAAGATACCTTGTCGTCGCCGTCGCCATGCAGCAGCCGAGACGGTGCTTCTCGAACGGCCATTTCCAGGTGATCACGCCAAAAGTTTCCGACAGATCGCAGAACGCCATCGAAATCGCCTTGAAGAAACCGGGCATAGAGCCTTTCTCCTCTGCTCGATGGTGGTATCTGACTGATGAGCGCAGATGCCATCGCCGGCAAACCACCCAGCTGGTATGATCCGGCAGCGAGCAATTCCAAGGGGACGAAAGTTTCAAGATCATCCCCTGCACGTGATAGCCACTCGAGAAGCTCACCTGCACGGCGATAGCAAAGCACCGCGTTCGCAGACGATCCTCCCTCAACTTTCTGAAATATGCCGGCAGCACTGAAGAGTCTCAGCGCGTCGGCGAGCTGCGTGCGGGATTCAGCCTCGGACCATTGAATAGTCGGCACTTCCCAGGCGGTCTGCAAACCGCGAACAAACGCACGCGCCTGAATGGGCGTGAGGGTATTCTCAGCCGCTATTTGACTGCGAACCTGCTGCGCGATTTCAAGCCTTTCCGAGTCGCGTTCAGGCATCTGCGTTCTCCGACCAAAGGCTATCGTAGATGGCGTCGATCAGCGCCTCTCCCTTTTTCAGAACTACTTCCACCAGCTGTAGGTCATGGCCGGCCGTATATTCTGGGGGCGTGCCCTCGAATGGAAGGAAACAGGTTAAGGTGTCGCGGGTCGCCGAGGCGTTTCCCGCAACAATCACCAAATCCGTTCTCGGAAGGGGCACGGGCTCCCGGACCACCAGGGCCCGCTCCAGCGACAGGATGGCTGCGTCATAACCGTCAGGGTCATATTCTTGTAGAAGACGCTGGAGCTGCCTGACGCCGATGGGAACGGGCGGGTCGTTGTTAAGATCATTCCATACACCCTTACCAGAACGGACTCTCGCTCCGCCTCCGGCTGGGTCGTCGATTAGGTCTCCCAGCATGACCGTATCGACAGCGGATTGATTGAGCGTTTTTCTCCACTTTGCCTCGCCAGCGATGAAGCGGATTACCGCTCCGTTTTCATCGAGCAAAAGGCCGATGAAATCACTTCCGAGGCGGCCAACTGTCTGGCGCCTGCGCTCGGGTCTCCGCGCAAGGGAAAAAAGATAGTTGCGCGCATCCTCGTGATATCGAAACAGGAAGATCGGAACACACCACTCGTGCTCCCCCACGAGCGGGTAGCCTTCAGTGACCAATCCCGCCAGCACCTCGCCAAAGAGTCCTTTGCGGGTCGTTAGGGGCAGGCACCCCGGATATGTGACAGCTGGCCCATCCCCATCCCCCGCGTCTGGATGGAGGTCGATTCCGATATCGGCATGAAAGGCTTGTCGCGCATCCAGATGGGCGGACTCGAAGTATGGCCGCAAAGCCTGACTTAAGGTTCCATCGTCAGCGTCTTTCTGCAGTAGCAGCAAGTGCCCGAAATTGCCGTTTATCGAAGGATGCGCTTCGAGCAGCTCTTCAAGAGTTTCAACAGGAGGAGCGCAGGTATGCATTCAGCCCCCGTACCGTCTCAGAGTACGGCTGCAGGCGCTCGACGCCTGCAGCCACTCACGGTGACCCCACTTGATTTCTTCGAACTCCATCATTTTATCCCTAAGCCGGCTATGTCTGGCGAGACTAAATGATCATATTTGTGGTCTGGCGTGGCCATAGCCGAATCTCTGCGATTTTTTTTGGTGCTGCCCAAACCCAAGTATATCTTCTTGCGGCAAAGCAACTCAATCGCGGCGTGTGCAATTATCTGCGTTATGTCAATTGATTACCTGGCCTTTATAGCGATTGTTCATCCATACACTGCATACCGACATCGCGCGAGGGATCGTCACCCGCGTGGGCCGAGACCCTGCGGACAGGGACGCGGGACAAAGCCTAGAGTGCCTCCCGAAGGCGCGTCCCTCTTTGACAAAGATTGCTTCCGTGCACCGTGGGTACACAAAACCGCGATCTTTCAAAGAGCGCCCCGCTACCTTTCCCTCTCGAAATCGTCCCTCCCGCGCCGCCGCGAGCGCTGGCGCTCACTCTTCCGCTCCGCCCGCGATATCCGCACCGGCTCCTCTGTCCCGTCATCCCCGCCATCGCCGCCGCCATCATCGCTTCCTGCTGCCCGTGCAAAATCTCCCGGCAGGTCAACCTTCTTGCTCCAAGGCTCGTGCCGCTCTAGCGCCCTACGGTGCGCGTTCTCGAGATCGATATCAGGCTCATCCGGCTCCAGACGCTTCTCCTCCTCAGCCATCCGCGCCCGCATCGCGCGCTCTTCATCGCGCGCATGGTCGCGCCCCGTCCGGTCCCGATACCGGTCCTTCGCCCGCCGGACCGACGCGCTGCGCCCGCGCGGTTTCAGCTCAAGGGCGAGGGCCGGCATATGCTCATGGCCGGCACGTTCCTTCAGGCGCTGTTCCCGAACGATCGATTCCTCAAGCGCCTTGTGCTCCCGCGTCTCGACTGCCGATAGCGCCTTCAGCTGCCGGTTCACGTCGAGCGCCTGCAGCTCATGACGACGCTGCAGCAAGGCGGCTTCCACGCGCTGCCCGGCCGCCAGTCCATGCTTGCTCTCCCGGAACACAAGATACCGCTTGGCATCCTTGTAACGCTGCACACGGCGAATGATCGCCGACACGCCGGTCACGCGCCCGAGGAACGCAGCGAGGCCTGTCGGCCGCACTTCCTCACGCTGCTCACGCACCCGGACGCTCTCCGTCAGATACCCTGCGCGCAGCGCCTGCCGCGCTGCCAAATGCTCCCGCAACTGTGCCGCGCGCTCGCGCTCCTGCCGCGCCACCATTTCAGCGCGCGCCGCCTCGACAGGCGCCCGCCGCGCAGCCTGCGCCCGCGCGAGCTTTTCCACTTGCGCGCCATCATCGCGCGCCCTGGCAAACTGCTCGCGCGCCTTACGGTGCTGCGCGACCAGCGCCTTCGCCTCATCCACGGTGGGCAACGACTCCGGCGGAAACTCCTTCTCCAGAAATGCCCGGATGTCCTTCGTGCGCACGCTGCGATCGTCGATCAGCTTGGGGAGGGCGTTCATCCCTCCATAGATATCGACCAGCACGTAAGGCCGGTTGCCCGTCGCCAGCACATAGCCGAGGTCTTCGAGCGCCCGAACAAAGGCCTTGGGGCTGTCGCTCTGCCGCCAGGCCTGCGTGACCTGCAGCTGGCGCTCTTCCTTCGACAGGCCGGTCGCGCGCTCCTGCGCCCGCTCATAGAGCGAGGTCTTCTGGCGCCGCTCGTCAAAGCGCCCCGGGCCATATCCATCCGGCAGCTCCAGCCCGTGCTCTCGGGCGAACTGCCGCGTCACCATCATCAACTTCTCGCGGTCGAAGGCGATATGGACGGCTTTTTCGTTCTGGTAGTCGATGCGCGACCAGACGACATGACAATGCTCCCGGCCGTTCTTGATGTGGTAGACGATCGCCCGCGGCTGGCCGGACAGACCGAGCGCCTTCTCCACCCGGTCGACATAGTCCATGTACTGTGCCCGCGACAGCTGACCCTGCCCAAGGTCCGGGTTGACCGAGAGGCTGTAAAGGTAGTTGCGGCACTTGGTGAGACCGGTGGCGATGGCCTCCCACTCGGCGAAGGCCCCGTGTAAATCCGGCGCAATCGCGCCCGTGACCTCGGCCACCTCGACAAGCTCGTTGTCAAACGCGTTCAGCAGATGGGTGGCGAGGTCTTTGCCGCCGCCGCGCTGGCTCGCCTTGGGTATCATGGCGAGCGTCCCAGCGCCTTAAGGCAAGCGGCCCGGATTTCACGAAGATCGCGGATGGCATCGGCCAGCAGCGCCGGATCGGCATCGCCCACGAGACCCTTCAGCCGCTCGTTTAAGAGCGCGGTCTCGGCCAGAAGGCGCGCCACATCCGCGCGCGAGGCGGATGCGCGGCGGGCGGGCTTCGGCGTATCGTCGCCGAACACGGCAGCGGTGATGAAGGCATTGACGGAGAGCCCCGACTCCTCGACCCGCGCCCGGAACTGCTCCCGCAGTTCATGAGGGGGCCGGTAAGAGATCGGGGCTTCGCGTGTCGTCTTCTCCGTCATGCATCATCGATAGCGCCGCACCGCCGCCCCGATCCGCGCGATTTCCACGCGCGCGCCACAGTGATCGGGACGCTGCCGCCGCCATCGCCCGCGCGATCGTCTGCGAGGGTTCCGGGGAGCGCCATTCCCCGGTCGATGGGTTTGCAAAGGGAGAGCCGAAGTCTCCCTTTTGCTCGAAGCCGGTGCCGACACACCGGTCGTGGTCCAGGGCGCGAAAGCCCTGGCCGCGTCTGCCTGCGCCGAAGGCTACGGCAGACATGGGTTGCAAGGGGGCGCGGCCAGCCCCTTTGCGCGATGGGTCCAGGGAGAGCGCAGTCTCCCTCGGTCGGGATGCAACGCCGAAACCGTTGCCCTCAGCCGCCAAGGGCTCGATGCCCACGGCGGCTGACAGCATCCCTTGCCGCATAGGCCGTCACAAGGACGGACTCATCGGCTCTAGGGATGCCCTGAGGGGGTCCGCGGGGAACCGGAGAGTTCCCCCGGCAAGGTGAGCGCGGTAGTACCGCGCACACCTTGTACAAGGCCTTACTGCGGATTTGCCCCTCTCTATCATTATGGCATGAGACAGGGCCACAAGTGAAATGTACGTCGCAGCATAAAGACAGGATGAGTGCTCGTACATTGCTTTTTCATTGCAGCAAAGACGAGGAAAGCACGAGGAAGCGAGGCTTAAGAACGGGCGACATTCAGGGCCTCAAGCAAGCCGGTCCTGTTACGAAATTGGAGTGTGCATTCCAACAACACGGGACCGGCGGACAAGGATGGTCCTCCATGAACGCTCCCACAATCTCCCCCGTCGACCCCGCTGCTCTTACAATCAAACCGACCAAGGAAACCTATGAGCGCCTCCAGCAGGCGCATGAGCATTTCAACAAGGCGCTGTTCGGCGGCACGCTGCCGAACGCGCTCATCACCTTCCAGCGCCGCAAAGGGTCTTTCGGGTATTTCGCCGGGGCGCGCTTCCAGAACGATGCCGGCCAACAGGCCGACGAAATCGCTCTCAATCCCATGCACTTCGCGAGCCGCAGCCAGAAGGACATTCTCGGCACGCTCGTCCACGAGATGGCCCATCAATGGCAACGCCATGAGGGCCAGCCGGGACGCGGCCGATACCACAATCGCGAATGGGCCGAGAAGATGAAAGCCATCGGTCTCCAGCCGTCCGACACCGGGGTGGAGGGCGGCAAGGAGACCGGCGAAACGCTCGGGCACTACATTATCCCCGGCGGCCCGTTTGACGTGGCCGCCGCCAGGCTCCTCGGCAAGGGGTTTGCCCTGACGTGGAAGGATGCTCCCGAACTCTCCGACCAAGCCACAGGCGAGAGCGCAGCTGAGCCTGCTACACCCAAAAGCGGCAAACGCGTGCGCTATTGCTGCCCGGACTGCGACCTCAAGGCCTGGGCAAAGCACGATGTCCGGCTGCTCTGCGGCACGGACAATGTGCTGATGCTCCCCACCACGTGACATCCGAGAACCACAAAAAACGGCGCGCCCGCGAGGGCGCGCCGTTCTCATGTCCGCAGCGCTCGGCTAGAACAAAGTCATCTGCCGCGCAGCCGCCTCCTTGTCTTTCCACGCTTTCGAGGCCGCGGATTGGTCGAGCCACTCCTTCACAAAGGCGACCGGGCCGCCCGCCTCGGCAATAACCGAGGCGGGGGCGAAATGGGACCGGTAGCCGGTTTCGGTCATCGGTAGAGGAGCGCGCTCCGGTTCAAGCGCACGCAGCTCCAGATGAGCGGTGCTGTACGGTCCGTCGCTATCCAGCCAGCGTTCTTCATAGCGGATTTCGATGGTAATGCCCCGCCAGACGACAAGGTTGGTTTCAAAGGAGCGCGTCATGACGCGCCCCCTGTCTCCTCGATGAAGTAGCGGTCCGACGCCACGTGACACGCGGCGAAGTCGAGACCGGTCACGGCGCAGAAATGCCGAAGGTCCGCGAGCAGGTCGGACACGGCTTCCTGGCCATAGGCGGGGGCCTGTCCGTAGACCCAGGCGGCGCGGGCCAGCGCCGCGCGAGCAGCTTCGATGTGAACATTGTTGTTCATGATGTTTCTCCTTCCGAGGTGGGAGGGGGCGCTTACGCGCCCGCCTCCTCGGTTGCTTCGGACGGGGCCCGGAGGACGATGCGGCCGCCATTGACCGGGATGAGGTCCAGCTGAAGGGTCAGGCCTTCGCCTTTCTGGTGGCGCCAGGCGGCACCGATGCGGCTCCAAAACTTCTTCTCGCCGCGTTCATCGACATGGTAGGCGATGTAGGCCGGCGGGGTGAATTCACGGGCGGGCTTGCTCTTCTGGTTGGTGTTGCGTGTCATGATTTAGCTCCTTTCGCTATGGGTTTTCCTCGACACGCCTCATTCAGGAGCGGGCGGAAAAGCGGGCGGTTCATGGCTGGTGCGGGGGTGGGGCATCACCCGGCTTGCAGGGAGCGCAGCGAGCGAAAGTTGGGGATACCCCCGCGCCACCCCGTTAGGGGCTTGGCCTTGAACCGGCTGCGCGCCCGCTCAGGACTGGGGCGGTTATTGTCGAGGAAAATCCCTTCTCAGCGAATGAGCGGGAACTCAGGGGCAACACCGGAGCGGAAAGGCACAATCGCGCCCACCAGCCCCCGGCAGAAAACCTCGCCTATCAAGTAACGCGGGGGAATATCTGCAGCCGCTTAGACGCATCCGTGCGACCGGAGCGATGGCCTGTCTTCTGCGCCATCACCGGCAATGGCGTCCCTTCCGCATTATGGCCCGAAACGTGTAACAATGAGGCGGACGCTCCAGCGCCGGTCCCCCGCAAGAAAAAATGAAACCGCGGCGACCCAGCAGGGCCGCCGCGGAATGTTCACCACCACGAGGTGTAGAAGACGGTCATGCCGTCAGCGATTTCCGCACGTGCCTTCTCGACGAAGGCCAGGTCGTCCGCGAGCTCCGTTCCATCGGACTGCCCGAAGAAGAAGCCGCTGGTCGGCGGCAGGTTGCCGCTGCGGATATCGGCTTCGAGCCGGTGGAGGTCGTCAGCCGTGAGCTGCAGGTTGAC
This sequence comes from Rhizobium subbaraonis, assembly GCF_900220975.1. GTDB lineage: Bacteria > Pseudomonadota > Alphaproteobacteria > Rhizobiales > Rhizobiaceae > Mycoplana > Mycoplana subbaraonis. Next base: position 149,444 of record NZ_OBQD01000009.1, read on the forward strand.
GCAGTTGAAGTCGTCATCCTTGCCGCCCTTGGCGCGATACAGCGCCTCCATCCAGCCGTGGAGGTTCGGATGCTTGCGCCAGTAGTGCAGTTCGCTGCCGGTCTCGGCTTCGAAATCGACCGGTGCAGCCGGGGTTTCGGGGATGGCGAAGGCGTACATATCAAGGCCCATGGGGCTCTCCTTTCGTTCGTTGTTGCGTGTCCCGAGGGACGCGGAACGAAAGGCCGGCCGGCATCAGCCGCCGCCGTCATGACCAACACGGTCCTGCCGCATCCTTGATGCGCGGGAGTGGTGCGGGCGGGTCATTGACGGCAAGGCGCCGGAAGGCAGGTTCAAGCAGGCTTCGAAGGGTGACAACGATAAAGGGGAGCGTCCCCAGGGCGGTTGAACGCTGGCACATCCGCGATAAAGCGCGAGGAAACAGCGAGGAAGACTGCCGGATGGGCACTCCAAAATGGCCAGAGTAACCCCGGTCGGCAGGAGACCCCCAATGAACGCCTTTGAAAAAGACTTCATGAGCGACATCGCGCGCGGCGTGACGACGCGCTTTCTCGATCGACAGAGCGTCCCGCAGGCACGGTGGGAGCCCTGCGAGAAGATTATGGGCAGCCGCCACATGGCGTATGACCCGGCAACCCCCGGGGCGAAAATTCTGGTTGGCGCTCTTGATGGCCGCCTCATCGGCATCGACGACAACCGCCATGTGATGACCATTGCCGGCTCCCGAACGGGAAAGTCGGTGACGCTCGTGAACAACCTCCTCTTCTATCGCGGCAGCGTCCTGGCGCTCGACCCGAAGGGGGAGCTTGCCGCCATCACCGCCGAACGCCGCGCCGCACTCGGTCAACGGGTCTGTATCCTCGACCCCTTTCATATCGCGCCGGAACGGCTGAAGCCGTACCGCACCAGCTTCAACCCCCTGTCGCTACTCGTGCCCGAGAGCGACACCATCATCGAGGATGCGGGGCTGATTTCAGACGCGCTGGTCATCGCGGGCGGCAAAGACCCGCATTGGGATGACAGCGCGCAGAGCTGGATTGAGGGATTGTTGCTGCACATTGCAACAGACCCCGCGTTCGAGGGACGGCGCAATCTCGTCACCCTGCGCGCGCTCCTGCGAACCGTGTTTGTCACGGCTGGCGAGGGTGAGGACGCCCCGTTTGCGCTCGAACTCGCGATGCTCAAGAACGCGGCGCGCTTACAACGCAGCGATACCCTCGGCGATGTCGGAGACGTCATCGAAGGGGCTGCCCGTGATTTCTACGAGCGGCCACCCAACGAACGTGCGGGCGTGCTCTCAACGACCCGCCGCCACACGAAGCTCCTAGACTTCCGGGCCATGGCACGGGTGCTGAACGGGCACGACTTCGACCTCTCCGCGCTCAAAACGGCACCCCAAGGGATGACCGTCTACCTGTGCCTGCCCGCTAACCGCATGGCACGATGCAGCCGGTGGCTGCGTGTGTTCATCAACCTCCTTCTCGACGCGATGGAGCGGGAGAAGGCAAAGCCTGCCGTCCCGGTCTTGGCCTGCCTCGATGAATTCCCGGTGCTCGGGCACATGAAGCAGCTCGAAGACGCCGCCGGGCAGATTGCCTCGTTCGGCGTGAAGCTCTGGGTGGTGCTGCAGGACTGGGGACAGGGCAAGGCGCTCTACAAGGAACGCTGGGAGACGTTCGTCGGCAATGCCGGAATTCTCCAGTTCTTCGGCAACAACGATTTGATGACGACGGAGTACGTCTCAAAGCGGCTGGGGAAGACCGTGGTGAAAGTCACCCGCGAAGGAGAGGCCGCAACCGACCAAAAGGCCACCGGCATCACCGGGCGGTCGGAATCGTTGGAGCAATACGACCTGCTGACGCCGGATGAGGTCAGCCGCCAGTTCGCACGCAGCGACCGACTCAAACGCCAGCTGGTGGTTTGGGCGGGCTACAATCCGCTCATGCTCCAGCGCGTGGAGTATTTCGACGAAAGCAGTCCCGTGCATCCAGTGTTCGCCGGGAAGTACGCGTCACCCTGAATCCGTCTGCTCGTCGGGGCGGCGGCGCTGCGCGGGGACTGCAATCCCCGCGCCGTGCTGAAGGTCAGCGAGGTAACGCCCGACGGCAGGGTTTCGCCCCACGGTGACGGCGACAACGGCCGCCGTCCGCCCTTGTGCATCCCTGATGCCAAGGTCACAGCGCCCGATCCCGACAAGAAGGCGCAGGACGGCAACGGCGTTGCGTCCCGCCGCGATATGGAGCGCCGTAAGGCCGGTCCCGGGTTCGGCATAGTTGATGTCGATGGAGGTGTTGGAGAGGAACTGCCGTACCTTGTCGACGTCGCCGATGTTCACGGCTTCCAGGAACGCCGCGTGAAGCCTCCGGCGTTCCGCGTCATCTGTCTGGCCGGGACCATTAGCCATCGGGCTCGCCCTCCTGCCGGTATTCCCAGATGCGCTCCTTGATCTTGCCGAAGGCAGCGTCACGGGTGCTGGTGTCCTCCGCAACGAAGCTCATCCGGCCCTTTTCATATCCCGGCGCGGGCGCGCCGAAATCCCGCGACTTCACCAGCAGCATGACTGCAGGCGTAACGCCCGCCTGGACCTTGCGATCGAGTACCGTGTAGATGCTCGGCTCGCCTCGCAAACTGTCCTTGACGACAAGGCAGGCCTGCCCGTTCCGGTGGAAGAGCCAGCCATCAAAACGCTGCTCGCTGCCGCCCGAGCGCTTCAGGAGACGGGCAAGCGCATCGCGCTTCGTCGACTGCGGCGCAATCGGCAGGCTGTAGAGCTTGTCCTCGACGACCGGAGCATGAACTCCCCCATCCCGGACAGTGACGACGGACAGCTCCGTGCGGCCGGAGGCCAGCTTTCGGCTTGCCGCAAAGCGCCCCTGCAGCGGTGCAAAATCCCGGCCGTCATCCTGCCCGCCGAAGAACGCCGACAGCGCGTGGACGAGTGGGTTCCAGGCTTCGGCGGGCCGAAGGTCGGCATCGGTCAGGAAGGATTTGGATTTGAGATAGGCGCAGAGCGCATCAAGTCGTTCCTTGCTCGGTGTCTGCGTGCCCGCCGCAAAGCGCCGCAAGGCCTCCGCGAGCGGTTTGTAAGGGTCACGGAGAGGCTCGCCGTTATCCTCAAGGTCTTCGTCAGTATCGAGCGTGTCCAGCGAGGCTTCGTGCAATTCACGGGCGATGGCGGACCATGTCCGCTTGCGGCCATTGGTATGGGTTGCGGCGTGATAATCTATCAGCGCCGCCTGAATCCTTGCGAGTATATCGTCCGCATACTCCATAGACCTGCCCGTCCTGGCGAGGAAAGCGCGAGGAAACACCGCGTCTCCCGGTGACACATTCTCATGCAGGCCAGCGCCGAACAAGGCGCTGCCGCAAGGAGGATGGTCATGAACGGTCTTGCGAAAGTCTTCGAAGGCGAACCCCGGACAGACATCACCGTTGAAGCCGGGCGCACCACCATCAATGTGGCCCTACGCCATCTGCGCCCGTTCGACGCGCAGTCCGCCGATGATATGGCGAGTCTTCTAGCTGTTGCCGCTGTCGGTGTTGCGGGCTGGATCAGCTACGAGGCGATGACCGTGACGGCTCCCGCAATCGGGTTCTTTCTCGGCGGCCTGTGCGGCCGTCCCTTCATGCAGCAGAAAATCCGGCACGTCGCGCAGGTGACGGCGACAGTGAAGTTCACCGAAAACGCTATCTGGCTCAAGAAGATCAAGAAGGCCCCATCCTGGGAACCGGAGCAAGAATGGCAGAAGTTCGATCGCTCCCACGAGCACCGCTTCGTGCTGTACCAGCATGACAAAGCGCAGGCCGAGAAGGACGAAATCGACTACCAGGTCAGGACAAAACCCGGCCTGCGCGTAGCGCGCTACTACGGGGAGTCCTACTACGTGGTCCTCGAATATCTCGGCCAGCGCTTTGATGTGGCTGAGGTCATGGGCCAGCGGCGGGCCAGCGCCATCCTCGACCGGCTGAGCTTCTGCGACAAGTACATGGACAGCCTGACGGATGCCCGCAAAAGGCTGCCGATCCGTCCGGAGGACGAATGGCCCGGGCCGTCCGGCTCGATCCCGCAATAGCGTAACCGCAATAGCGTAACGGGAAAGATGACGGCCATGACCATCAATCTCGTACCTGGGAAGAAAGGCCGCCGCTCAGGCGGCGGCCTCCAGCGGGCGGCTGAAGCGCCCGAGGTAATCGGCGGCGCGCTGCGCGTGCGCGGCGGCGGCGAAAACGGCGCGCTTGTCCTCCTTCAAGACGGACAGCCAGTGACCGATGTAGGCCGCATGGTCGGCCCGGTCTTCGAGCTTCAGGCCCAGGTCGGCGCAAAGGAACGCCGCGCCCAGCTCGGCCACGAGCTCTTCGCGAGCATAGCCGTCATCGCCGAACTTCTTGCGCCCGAAATCCCGGTCAAGACGAGTCGCATGGCGAGTCCAGTGGGTCGCCTCATGGGCGAGCGTCGCGTAGTAGGCCTGCGCGTCGCGGAACGCCTCGAAGGGCGGCATCTGAATGTAGTCGAGCGCCGGGCTGTAATAGGCGCTATCGCCGCCATGCCGGATATCGGCGCGGGTCGCGGCGAAGAAGGCCTCGGCCCCGGCAATCCGCTCGTCAGGATTCCGGCTGGCGTGCGCCAGCGCATGGAAGTGCCCGGGCAGGCCCTCGATCTGCTCGACATTGAAGACCGTGTAGGCCTTGAGGAACGGAATGGCCCGCTCGGTCTCATCGCCCGTGGCGTCATCGGTCTCGGTGCGGCGCATCGTGTCGGCGTAGACGACGGGCGAGCCCTTCTCGCCCTTGCGGACGTGGCCGCCAAGCTCGATGGCCTGCTTAAAGGTCATCCAGATGGGCGCCGCGTAGTGCCCCGTCATCGCCGACGCCCAGAGCGTGAGGACGTTGATGCCGGCATAGGGCTGGCCGTTATGGCGCAGCGGCCGGGAGACGTGCCCCGCCGCGTGGGCGGCGTTCCAGGGCTGGGTCCAGGGCTTCACGCCCTGCTCAAGCGCTTCGATAATCTGGTTGGTGATGCGGCTGTAGACATCCTGCCGCGGGGTTTCGTTGGTGGTCGTCATGACCTTGCTCCTTGCGTTGCGGGTTTTCCTCAAGACGCGAGCAAGGAAGGACGGGCGAATGAGCCGGCGTGTCAGGCCCTAACACGGTCCCGCCCCTTGAAGGCGGGAGTGGTGCGGGCGGGGTTTGACCGGACGGCGCGCCCGGCCAGAACTCAGCGTCAATGGTTGAGGAAATTCGCCGTTGGGGCGGTCATGCGTGCCGCAAGGGCCCCGCCGCCGCTGTCATCCAGGAAGAATGCAACCCGGTGACAGAGAAAGGTTTGGCCATGAAATACCAGGACTGGAAAAAGCACTCTGCGCGGCGCAAGGCGCTCTGGCCCGGCGACTCGAAGGGCTATCTGCATCGCCAGCACAAAGTGACGATCAGCATCGACGCCGAGCTGGCCGAATGGCTGGTGGAGAATGTCGTGGGGCGGTCGTCCTATACGTGCGACCTCGAAGAGACCATCTTGACGGCTTTGCGGATAGCAAGGCGCGATGCGAGTACGCCACGGCATTAGGGCTATGCCGCCATTATGCGGCAAGCCGGTCGATGGCGACCCGGTGATGCTGGGTCGCCAGTTCAACCCCTATGAAGTCCCGGCCGGTCTGGCGGGCAGCCACGAGCGTGGAGCCGGAACCACAGAACGGGTCCAGCACAATCCCGCCTTGGGGACAGAATGCTTCAATCAGGGGCGCCAGAACCAAAACCGGCTTTTGCGTGGGATGCAGCCGGTTGCCTGTGTAGGCCCAATCGATGACGTCAGCCGGTGGCGTTGCCGGTAATGCGGGGCTGCCTTTGGCCAGGACATACGCGCATTCATGGCGGTATTCGACGAACCGGGCGCTTGCCGCATAGGGCTTGTTGAAAACGAGGTGCCCAACGATACGGAATCCCGCGTTGCGCCAGGCATCGATGAACAGGTCAGCAGCCTGCCAGCCATAAAAGCTGACACACAGGCTATCGCGCCGCAGAAGGCGGTACATTTCCACGGCTGAGGGAACGAGCCAGTCAGCCTGATTGTCGTTCAAGACGGTCTGTCCGCTGCGCGGGCGGTAGTTCATCAGGTAGGGCGGGTCCGTCAGGACGAAGTCCACGGAATTTGATGGCAGGCCTTGCATGACATCGACGCAGTCACCCTGGTATACGCGGTTTCGATAATATTCTTTCGTCATTGAGATTGCTCCTCCTCTTGCTGTTTCAGAAGCGAGGAAAGGACAGGCCGCCAAGCGGCGTCCGCACCGGAGGGAAACAGCCAACACGGGAGGCATCAGCCGAATGGAGCGGGCAGCTGTTGTGGAGGCTGCGTGGCCTGTCAGGGCGAGCAAGGAAGGTGAAACAGCAGGGGTGAGCAGTGTTGGTGATTTGACGTATTACACAGCCAAGGAGCCGGTAACGAAGCTCGATGCGAGGAAGGATTCGCCACAAACTTGCCACAAGCTCAAACGGGCTACGCCGGACAATCTAGGATTTCTGCGGGTTTCAGCGGACTCGGGTCTTGTGGCAAAAATGAGCAAAAATGGCTCATTATCGAAAAGAATATACATCTAAGTGATTGATCTTGCAGGTGGAGCGGGTGAAGGGAATCGAACCCTCATAGCCAGCTTGGAAGGCTGCTAGAAACCCAGCTATTCTGCGGCTTCCAGCGTATTTGCCACAAACTCGCCACATGACCGCTCGCCAAGTATCTGAGCAGCAAGCTTTTCTGCCGATTCACGGTAGTGCTCTTCGCGCCCACGGATCAGGTGGCCGTATATGTTGAAGGTGATTTCGATTTTCGAGTGGCCCATAGCCTTCTGAATGAATTTCAGGTCGTGACCGCCCTCGATCAGCTTCGAAGCAAAATAGTGCCGAAGGGCGTAGGGCGTATAACGCGGGATCAGTACGGTCTTGCCTCTGCGCTCTTCCTCGTCAACCAGTCCCGCCTCCTTCATCAACGGGTCCCAAGCGCCTGCCCGGAAGTTGACGAGTGCCATCGGCTTCCCGCTGGCGGTCGGAAACACAAGATCCTGTGCGGATGCCGGGCAGTCGGTGCGCCATGCTTCGAGCATCTCGATGAGAAACGACGGGATAAAGAGAGTGCGTCTTCCGGCTCGCGATTTCACCGGTCCGATGTCTCCAGTTTTGTCGGCGCGCTGTGTGATCCGAACCTGGCCTCCTGCAAGACCCTTCCATGAAAGGCCCCGGTACTCGGACGGGCGCATACCTGTGAAACCCGCGAGATAGATGAGCGGGCGATACCGAGCCCATACCTCCGCCATGTAGTCGTTCTTCTGTGCCATGCGGTCGGCGGCAGCGTAGATCGCGCGCACCTCTTCGTCTGTCGGGATGACAACCTCGCCATCCTCTTCTTCATAGCGCCCGCCGGACTTGATGGTGATACCAGCTGCCGGGTCGCTTTTGATGAGGCCCTCGGATTTCATCTCGATGATGACGGAGTGAAAGGAGGACAGACAGCGGCGCGCCAGGTCGCGCGTCCTTGTTTCAAGAAGCCATTTGCGGAAGGCTACCACGTCAGGCTGCTCAAGCTCGTGGAGCGGCTTGGTCCAGCGATATTCTTTCATGACCTTCGCGCGGCGGGCATACTCGTTGTAGGTCTGCTTCTCGACCTTCTCGCGCCCGTCCCGCCCAATCTTCTCACAGATGGACAGCCAGCGGTCAACGGCCTCGACCACGCTGATGGCCTGCCCGCCAGGCACGCTTTCAAAAGACCCGAGATTTTCGGTGAATGCGCGCGCCTCCTTCAGGGTGTCGAAGGTGGCATACTCGTAGCCGGTCTTAGCTGTTCTGCTGGGGTAACGGACCTGATAGGTGGTCCCCTTACGCCCCGTGCGCTTCCTTATATCTGCCATGGGAAATCATTGTTTTTATTGTTGTTTCAGTTATAGAACAAAATATGAACATAGAAGTCAATCTTTATCGACGAAATCACGCACGGCGTCGCTCTGCAGTTGCTGGTAAATTGCGACCAACGTGCCTTTTTCTATTTTCAGTGTCCCTTCCACCGGGTCGACGAAGAACGGCAACTTCCGATGACCGTGGGCATCTCGGTCGGCGGCGCGCTTCATCTGGCGTGGTGTCAATTCGACGCCGATCTCCGCCAGCACCTGGCGTGCTTGTTCCAAACCTATGTAACAGGGCGGCAACTTCATGCCGCACCACCTTTCCCGTTATCGCTCCGGGCGTCCGTCAGAGGTTGTATTCCTCTGCCGCCGACCGGTAAGGCCCTTTCTTGGTCACGCGCGAAAGCACCTTCCCGCGCTCGTCGCGCAGGATGACCTTTTCGCCGAATTCGTCTGTGGGGTTTACGAAGACAGTCACATTGCGCGCATGGCGCAAGTTGTATCTTTCTTCGATTTCTCCAAGGGCCTCAAATAATGCCTGCCGTAGCTGCGCCATCGTTAATTGGCCGCGTACGCTAATCATAATAGACACGCAAATCTCTTAAATAGTCTCTCCCAATATAAGGACATTCTACCACGGCCGCGCGGCGGCCAGCAAACTTCGCGAGGGCTTGCGACGCGCCGAGCATGGCACGCAACAGGCCACTGTCTCCCTCTCTCCGGGCGCAGCGCAGTCCATCTCTCCTTTCTCTTTCGCAACCCGCCATCGGTCCTTCTGCCGATTGTCTGTGTGTGGGGCTCAAAGGCCCCGATTGGCGGGGCCGCGAGAGAAAGGAACTACGATGACCCGCACCTTCACCCTTCAAGACCTTCAGCACTTGAGCCTGTCCGCGCTCCACACACTGCGCGGCACACTGCACCGCGAACTGGCGCTGGCTGCGCCGCATTCGCAGCAAGCGCGTGAGATATTTGCGAGCCTCGATGCCGTGAACCGGATCATCCGTCAGCGCACGGCCGGCCCCCGCATGGGGTAGCCGGCGGGCGCGAGGTTTTCGCGTGGAACGACACAGTACTGGCCTGTTAAAAGGTCAGTACTGAACGCCACGCTCTTCAAAGGTTTCGGCCATGTCGAATACGAAGACCACCATCATGATGCCGGACCCAATTGAGCGCTTTATTGCCGAAGGGTTCGACCGGCTCAATGTCGACGGCGCAACGCCCGAACAAAGCACAGAGGCGTTTCAGGAGATCATCAATCTCTTGGCGATCCTCATGTCCGGGCATCATGGCCCGGACATGGATGATCCAACCTACTTCCGGCAGATGGAAGAGAACGCCTACGCGTGGGGCCTCGCGCGGCGCGTGACGCCGGAGGCGCAGGCGATTGGCAGGGCCTTCCTTGCCTTCCTCAAGGCAGCCGTCGAAAGCCCCGCTTTCGAGCTCCTGCAGGAAAATACCCGACGAGGCGATGAGTCTGACGCATTCGACTCCGGCGGCGGCCTGAAAGACCAGCGCCAAGACGACGACGTCTAAGCCGTCACCACGATGAGATTTAACTTCAACCCCTTCCCGAGGACGCGGAGATGCGCGGACGCCAGTCCAGCCATCGCGAGCTGCTGCGCCCTGTTACCGGCCAGAAGGCCGGCGGCAGTGACGGCACGCGTCCCGTTGTCATAGCCGATAATCTTGAGCTTCTCCCCGTCACCGCCGAAGAACTGGATGCCATCGAAGCCTTTCTGATGCCGCAAATACTGCGCCTGCTGGTATCAAGCGCCAGCAAGCAAGATGACTCGAAACGGCCCCAAACAACTGCGATAGTGCCGGATAATGAGGGGGCACTGTCATGAAGCTTCTCAATCGCACGACTCTGGATGCGAAAAACACTGACAGCTTGCGCGCTGCCCTCTACCTGCGCGTCTCGACAGGCCGCCAGGCCGAGAACGACCTTTCTATCCCCGACCAGCGGCGACAGGCGCAGGAGTTTTGCAAGGCGCGTGGCTGGCAGGTTGTCATTGAGTTCGTCGATGCCGGCCTTAGCGGAACCGACGACCGCCGTCCCGAGCTGCAGCGCCTGCTAGACCTCGCGGCGGGCGGAGACTCCCCCTTTGATGTGGTTGTTGTACACTCTTTCAGCCGCTTCGCCCGCGACCATTTCGCGCTCGAATACCATGTCCGCCGCCTGCGCAAGAACGGCGTCAAGCTCGTCAGCATCACCCAAGACCTCGGTGATGACCCGATGAGCGTCATGGTCCGGCAGGTCTTCGCCCTGTTCGACGAATACCAGTCCAAGGAGAACGCAAAGCACGTCCTCCGCGCCATGCAGGAGAATGCCCGGCAGGGCTTCTGGAATGGCGCTGCAGCGCCTTATGGATACGCCATTGTGGCTGCGGAGCAGCGGGGAGCAAAGACCAAGAAACGCCTCGCCATTGATGCTGTCGAAGCAGAGGTGGTGCGGCTCATGTTCCGCCTTGTCCACGAAGGCAACGGCACGAGCGGCCCCCTCGGGATCAAAGCCCTTGCCTGCTACCTGAATGAGCGTGGCTACCGCACCCGTCGTGGTGCGCGCTGGGGTATCGGCCCGCTCCACGCGCTCCTGACCAGCCCGACCTATAAGGGCGAGTACCGCTTCAACCGCAAAGTCTGGAAGACGAAAGAAGACAAGCCCGAAGCTGACCAGATCATGGTCGCTGTCGACCCCATCATCGACCCCGGCTTGTTCGATGCCGTGCAGGCCCGCCTGAAATCCCGTAACCCGAAGCAGACCCCGCCGCGCGTTGTCACCGGACCTATCCTCCTGACGGGCCTTGCGACCTGCGCCAGCTGTGGTGGCGGCATGACGCTGCGCACGGGCAAGTCGGGCCGCTATCGCTATTACACCTGCGCCACCTGCGCGCAGCAGGGCAAGTCTGCCTGCCCGGGCAGGTCCATCCCCATGGACAAGCTCGACCAGATCGTCACCGACCAGCTCACCGCATCGCTATTCACGCCCGAAAGGGTCCGCGCCATCCTCGGCGGGCTAATGGCCCGCCAAGCCTCGCGCAGCGAAGACCATGCTCAACGCCTGACGGCCCTTCAGAACAAAGTCGCGGATTGCGAGGGCCGCCTTTCACGGCTTTACGAAGCAATCGAGAACGGCATCGCCGACGCCTCCGACCCGACGCTGAAAGACCGGCTCGCGTCGCTCAAGACTGAACGCGACCAGGCAAAGGCCGCCAAAGACCGAGCCTTCGCCGAGCTTCAGCCCGAAACCAGAATCACCGAAGAGAAAATAAGCGCCTTCGCCGCCCTCATGCGCGAGAACGTCGCCAACGGCGCAATCCCTTTCCGACGCGCCTACCTGCGCTCTGTCATCGACCAGGTCGAAGTTGACGACACGGAAATCCGCATTCACGGCCGGAGGGACGTTCTGGAACGGCTTGTGATGGGGAATGGGGCGACTCCGGCAGGAGTGCCCAGTTTTGTTCGGAAATGGCGCACCCGACAGGATTCGAACCTGTGACCTTTGGAATCGGAATCCAACACTCTATCCAGCTGAGCTACGGGTGCATCCGTGTCGCGGGCGGAGCCCGGCGTCGACTGGTTCGCGGTTCATACCCCAGCTTTGTCGCCGGTTCAATGGTCAAGCGCCCGATGCCGCACAGGAAATTTCGGCAAGGGGTGATCGGATGGCCTTGCGGCAACGTTATGGGCGCAGGCGCATGAACGGTGCGCTCCGACAAGCCCTTCGGTCATCAGCCGGGAAAGCGGAAGGAAATGCCAATGCGGAAGGGAATGTGATGGAGTCGCTCGGGACGGGTTACTCGGCGCTGGTCGTCGGCGAGAGCGGCGGGATCGGCGGTGCGGTTCATGCGGCGCTCTCGACGGATCCGAATGCAGGGCGCCTCGTCGGTCTGTCGCGCAGGACACATCCGGGCTTCGATATCACAAACGAGCCTTCTGTGGCCGATGTCGCCCGTACGCTTTCCTGCGAAGGCCCGTTTGATCTGATCTTTGACGCCACAGGGGCGTTGACCATCGACGGCATCGGCCCGGAGAAGGCGCTGAAGGCAATCGATCCCTCCGTCATGGCCCGACAGTTCGCAGTCAATGCCATCGGGCCGGCATTGCTTCTGAAGCATTTTGCGCCGCTGATGCCGCGCGACCGGCGGGCGATCTTCGCGACACTGTCTGCCCGTGTCGGCTCGATTGGCGACAACCGGCTTGGGGGATGGATTTCCTACCGGGCCTCCAAGGCGGCATTGAACCAGATCGTCCGCACCGCCGCGATCGAGCTTGCGCGCACGCATCCGCAATCGCTGGTGCTCGCGCTGCATCCCGGCACGGTGCAGACCAGGCTCAGCGCGGCCTTTCGCGGCGGACACGCCACCGTCACGCCAAGCGTGTCCGCGGCGCGCCTGCTGGCGCTGGTCGATCGCCTTCCGGCGCAGGCTTCCGGCGGGTTTTACGCGCACGACGGCGAGGCGGTCGTCTGGTAACCGACGACAAAAGGAAAACCGCGCCCCGGGGGGCGCGGTTTCCGTCTCGAATGGAGCGTCGCCGTCAGGCGACCTGCATCGCTCCGGGGCCGGGAATGGCCTTGGGCGGGCATTTTCCGAGGATGATCATGCCGAGCACCTCGTCCTTGGTCACGTCCTCGGTCCGCGCATGGCCAACGACCTGGCCGTTCTTCATCACCGAGACGCGGTCGGCGAGGTCGAAGACGTCGTGGATGTCGTGGCTGATCAGGAAGATGCCGATGCCTTCCTTCTTCAACTGCTTGATCAACTCGCCCACCTGCGCCGTTTCCTGCGGCCCGAGCGCTGCCGTCGGCTCGTCCATGATCAGGATGCGGGCGTCGAACAGGATGGCGCGCGCGATGGCGACGGACTGCCGCTGGCCGCCCGAAAGCGCCTTCACCGGCTCCTTGAAGCGCTGGAAGTTGGGGTTCAGCCGGCCCATCACCTCGCGCGCCTTCGCCTCCATCGCCACGTCGTCGAGCGTGCCCCAGGGGGTGCGCAGTTCGCGGCCGAGATAGAGGTTGGCGGCGGCGTCGACGTTGTCGGCGACGGCGAGCGTCTGATAGATCGTCTCGATGCCATATTTCTTGGCGTCGCGCGGGTTGTTGATCTCGGCCGGCTCGCCATTGATCAGGATCTCGCCGCCATCGCGCCTGTAGGCGCCCGACAGGATCTTGATGAGGGTCGACTTGCCGGCGCCGTTGTGGCCGAGAAGGGCGACGACTTCGCCGGGGTAGAGATCGACCGAGGCGTTGTCGACCGCATGGATGCCGCCGAAGGAGATGGAAACGTTCTTCATTTCCACGAGCGGAGTGCGTTGATCTGTCATGAGGCGAACTCCTTTACTTGGCGCGGGCGCGATAGACGGTGTCAAGCCAGACGGCGACAACGAGAACCACACCGACGACGATGCGCTGGAACGGGCTGTCGATGCCGAGAAGCACCATGCCCGATTGAAGCGATTGCATGACGAGGGCGCCGATCATGGCGCCAGCGATGGTGCCGACGCCGCCGGCCAGCGAGGTGCCGCCGATGACGGCCGCGGCGATGGTGTAGAGCTCGTCGAGCTCGCCCTGCGCGTTGGTGGCGGCGTTGAGGCGGGCGGTCGAGATCGCGGCCGCGATGGCGCACAGGACGCCCATCAGCATGAAGATCTTGACAGTGACCCAGCGCGTCTTGATGCCCGCGAGCTCGGCTGCTTCCGGGTTGCCGCCAAGCGCGAACACATAGCGGCCGAAGCGCAGGCGCGTGGCGATGAAGGTCATCACGATGCCGACGCCGATTGCGATCAGGACGGGAATGGCGATCCCGTGCGGGATCTGCAGGCCGCCTTCCGGCCAGGCGATGGCATTGGCGTCGGCATAACGGCGGGCGATGTTGGTCGGCCAGTAGTAGTGGTTGGCGACGGAGACCGCGCCGAGAACCAGGGCGCAGCCGAGCACCGAGAGGAAGTATTCGGCCCAGACGGGGCGAAGCGGAAAGCCGAAGCGCTTGCGCTGCTTGCGCGAGTTCAGGATCGCGCCGACGATGGCGAGGCAGGCGACGATGCCCACGATCCAGCTCGCCGTGGCGCCGATCGAGCCCTCGGTGCCGCCGCCCATCAGGCGGAAGGTGGAATTCATCGGGGCGACGGTCTGGCCGCTTGTGACGAACCAGGTGGCGCCGCGCCAGACCAGCAGGCCGCCGAGGGTGACGATGAAGGCGGGCACGTTGAGGAAGGCGATGATGGAGCCGTGCAGGGCGCCGATCGCAGCCCCCACGAGGATGCCGCAGCCGAGCGTGATGATCCAGATCGCAGGATGCTCGAGGCCGAGATATTGCGGCAGGATTTTTGCTTGCATGACCCCCATAATCATGCCGCAGAAGCCGAGCACCGAGCCGACGGAAAGGTCGATGTTGCGGGTGACGATGATCAGCACCATGCCTGTCGCCATGACGGCGACCGAGGAGGTCTGCACCGTCAGGTTCCACAGGTTGCGCGGCGTCAGGAACAGGCCGCCGGTGAGAAACTGGAAGCCGACCCAGATGATGACCAGCGCCCCGACCATGCCGAGCAGGCGGGTGTCGATCTCGGTTGCGCGGAAGAACCGTTTGACGGGATGTTCATCCGCGTTCCGGGCCCGATTTGTCTGGGTAGCTTGTGTGATGTCGGCCATGGACGTGCCTTCCCCCCACTGAAATTGTTGTTGTCGCCGCGTCGCCGGCCCAGTGGGCAGGATTGACGAGGCCAAGTCTGGCGATGACGGACGTGACTGCGGGACTTTCGTCCGCGCGGCTTTCGGCCCGCGTACTTCCCGGTCGCATCCTTTGCCGAACGGCGTCGGCAAAGGATGGCCCAGGCATTGTCCGCCGCCCCTCCACCTTGCGCAAGCGCCGCAACGGATTGCGTTGCGGCGCTTGGAAAGTGGTGGGTCATGCCCGTCGGAGCTTTGTTACTTGCAGGCGGCGAGGTCGCCCTTGACGCCCTGGCAGGCTTCTTCCTTGGAGATCCAGCCCGCGTCGATGACGACGTTCAGGTTGTCCTGGGTGATCGGAAGCGGCGCCAGGAAGACCGACTGCATGGCAACGCCCTTCGGGCCGCCCTCGAAGGTGGTGACGCCCTCGATCTCTTCCATCTTCTTGCCGCCGGCCAGCTCGGCTGCGATCTCGGCGGCGCGCTTGCCGAGTTCACGGCTGTCCTTCCAGACCGAAACGGTCTGCGTGCCGAGCGCCACGCGATTCAGCGCTGCCTTGTCGGCATCCTGGCCCGAGACCGGAACGGAACCGGCGAGACCCTGGGCGTCGAGGGCTGCAATCGCACCGCCGGCGGTGCCGTCGTTCGAGGCGACGACCGCGTCGACCTTGTTGTCGTTCGCCGTCAGGAACTGTTCCATGTTCTTCTGCGCGATTTCAGGCTTCCAGCCGTCGGTATAGGCTTCGCCGACGTTCTTGATCTTGCCGCCGTCGATCGCTTCCTTCAGCACTTCCATCTGGCCGGAGAACAGGAAGTCGGCGTTCGGGTCGGCGGAGTTGCCCTTGATGAAGACGTAGTTGCCTTCCGGCTTGACCTTGAACACCTCGCGGGCCTGCATGCGGCCGACTTCCTTGTTGTCGAAGGTGATGTAGAAGGCGGCCGGGTTCTCGATCAGGCGGTCGTAACCGACGACCGGGATGCCTTCGGCTGCGGCCTTTTCGATGGCCGGGCCGATGGCGTCGCTATCCTGCGCGAGCACGATCAGGGCGTTGGCGCCCTGGGCGATCAGCGATTCGATGTCGGTCAGCTGCTTGGCTGCCGAGGATTGGGCATCGGCGGAGATGTACTTGTCGCCGGAAGCCTCAAGGGCTGCCTTGATGGCGGCTTCGTCGGTTTTCCAGCGCTCTTCCTGGAAGTTCGACCAGGAAACGCCGACCACGAGATCCTTGGCCTGCGCCACGGAATGCAGCGATACGATGACGGCAACGCCTGCCATCAGCTTCAAAACTGATTTCATATTATCCTCCCAAGTGAACGCCGGCCGTCCGGACGAACCTCCCGTCACCGTCGACAACCAGCTCTCTGACACTGCCGCAATTCCACGCCCTCAAGCTCTCCCGGAATTTTTCTCGACAGTCGAGAAAATAGATGTCAGAAGTTCGGGGGGCTGTCAACAAGGGGGTGAAGGACTTGTCGGCGCCCGCAACAGATGCTTTGGGAGGAGCATTCGTTGAAATCGTCTTTTCAAACCGGAGCCTTGCAATGCTGACGCGATCGAGCACCGAGCTGGTGCGTCAGCAAAACAGTGCGCTTGTGCTCGCAGCGCTGCGGCGGCAGGGGGCGCTGTCGCATACGGAGCTTTCGGCGCGCACAGGCCTTGCCTCGGCGACCGTTTCGGCGATCACGGCCGAGTTGGAGCGGGGCGGCGTGCTGGAGCGCCAGGAGCAGGCCAGCGCCGGTGGACGAGGGCGCCCGCGTGTGCTGTTCCGCCAGAAGCGCGACTATGGCCATATCCTCACCGTTCGCATTTCGTCTGACGCGGTGCAGTATTCCCTTGCCGACTATGCCGGCATGCTGATCGATCGCTTCGAGGAGCCGCGGCAGCATGCGGACCCCTCGACGGCGCACTTCATCGACGCGCTGCGCGCGGGGCTGGCAAAGACGCTGCAGCGTTCGCGCCTGGATCGCGCGCGGGTGCTTGAGGTCTCCATCAGCAGCAAGGGCATCGTGGATCCGGCAAGTGCCACGCTGGTCTGGTCGCCGGTCTTCGGGCTGGATGAGATCGATTTCGCAGGCGTGCTGGGCGAGTGGCGTTCGGTCACGCTCAGCAACGAGACGCTGCTCGTCGCCCATGCGCTCGGTCTGCGCGCTGAACCCGCATCAGGGCTCACCCGCCGGCTTGCCGCGCTGTCCCTCGGCCACAGTGTCGGGCTCGGGATTGCCAATCTGCATGCGACAGGCGAGATTGAAGTGTCCGCGCCCAATTTCGGGCACATGCTGCATGCGGCAGACGGCAAGGTCTGTCGTTGCGGGGCCCAGGGGTGCATCGAGGCGTCGGCCGGTTTCTATGGCATCCTGCGGACGGCCTTCGAGGTGCCGCCCGACACCATTCCCGCAAAATTCGTGCCCCTTGCCGAGATGGAGAAGATCGCGCAGCGGGCGCGACAGGGGCACCGCATGTCCGAATATGCCTTCCGCCAGGCGGGGCTGGCGCTCGGGCAAGGGTTGTCGCGTGTCCTGAGCCTTTACGGAAGCATGCCGGTTACGATCACCGGGCCGGGAACGCGCTTCCTTGATCTCCTGTCGCGCGGGCTGGAGGAGGGATTGCGGCAGTCGCAGCAGGTGCGTCTGAACGGCATGCCTGAGATTTCGATGGTGCCGGAGGAGGCGACGCTGGTCTTCGAGGGGCATGTCGATCGCGCTCTGACGCGGATCGACCGACTGCTCGCCTCCGAACGGCCGTTGGCGGAAGGCGAGACGGCTTGAAGCGTGCGGCCCACAAAAAAGGCCGGGCATGACGGCCCGGCCAGTTGCTGGGAGGATCGGTGCCGGTCTGGCGGGCGCGCCGCCTCAGCCTACTTCTACCAGGCGTTTTTCCTTAACCGATTTGACGGCGGCATCCGCAAGGGCAAGGGCGGCCAGGCCATCGGCGCCGGATGGCGAAAGCGGCGTACCCTTCTCCAGCGAAGCGATGAAGCCTGCAATCTCGTTGGCATAGGCTTCGGTGTAGCGGGTCATGAAGAAATCGTGCAGCGGCGGGCGGGTGTAGCCGTCGCCCGTCGCGATCTCGATCGAGACCGGGCGCTGGTTTTCCGCCGCGACCATGCCCTTTGAGCCGTGCACTTCGATGCGCTGATCGTAGCCATAGGTGGCCCGGCGCGAATTCGAAATGATCGCCTGCTTTCCAGTTGCCGTCTGCAGGATCACCGAGACGCTGTCGTAGTCGCCGGCTTCGCCGATCGCCTTGTCCACCAGCACGGCTGCCGTCGCCGTCACCGAAACCGGCTCCTCGCCGAGCAGGAAGCGCGCCATGTCGAAGTCGTGAATGGTCATGTCGCGGAAGATGCCGCCCGAGCGCTTGATGTAGTCCACGGGCGGCGCACCCGGATCGCGGGAGGTAATCGTCACCATCTCGACCGCGCCGATCCGGCCGGCCTGGATCGCCTGGTGCACAGCCATGAAATGCGGATCGAAGCGACGGTTGAAGCCGACCATCAGCTTGCCGCCGGTTTCCTCAACGACGCGCATGCAGGCGCGCACCCGGGCGACGTCGAGATCGATCGGCTTTTCGCAGAAGATCGCCTT
The DNA here is from genome assembly GCF_900220975.1 of Rhizobium subbaraonis. Taxonomy (GTDB): domain Bacteria; phylum Pseudomonadota; class Alphaproteobacteria; order Rhizobiales; family Rhizobiaceae; genus Mycoplana; species Mycoplana subbaraonis. Next base: position 167,584 of record NZ_OBQD01000009.1, read on the forward strand.
GCCTGCGCGGGAGAAGCGCTCGATCAGGTCGGCATGCGTGTCCGTGGGCGTGCAGATGACGACGGCGTCGATATCGTCGGCCGCCTCGATGTCTTCGATCGTGCGCACGGCGCAACCGTATTGCGCGGCAATGGCCTCGGCCGCTGCGGGAAAGGCATCGGCGACGGCTACGAGAACCGCGTCGGGGTTGCCGGTGACCGCCCTGGCGTGGACCTTGCCGATGCGACCGGCGCCGAGAAGACCAAATCTGACCGTCATGTTTTCAACTCATGGTGCTGCCGGAGATTCTGCCGGCGGTGGGCGGGGGCATGCGCTTTCCCCGATTGCGCCTCTCTTGCGAAGAGGATGGTGCGTCACCCGCATCCCTCAAAATGGAATGCGTAAGCTGCGCGTGCGTCATTTTGGAATATTCATTCCATTTCGTGAGGCCGACGTCAAGCTGTTCCTCGCGCGCCCTGGCGGCGGTTTCCTTCTTCTACAAAACCTCTTAAGAGGGCTTCCGAGGAACAGTCGGAGGCGCCGCATGAAATTCATCGATCCCACCCACCCGGTCTACCGCCCGCTCTGGGTTCGGTTGGTGCTGGTCGGGGGCTGCATCGCCTGGACCGCCGTGGAATACTACAACGGCCAGCAGACCTGGGGACTGATCTTTCTGGTCATCAGCTCATACGCGTTTGCGCAATTGCTGCTTTTCTACAAGCCGCCGGAAGAGCAGGCCGAAAAGCCCACCGAGGAAAAGCTGACCGAGGACAAGCCGGTCGAGGAAAAGCCGGTCGGGGACAGCCGGGAGCAATAGCTACCGTTCACCTGCGCAAGCCGAGCGCTGCTTCCGCCTGCATGCGCCGCAGCGTTTCGTCGATCAGCATGTTTGCGATCATCATCCGGCGCGTCGCGTTCGCCCGCAACGCCTCCGGGGCTGCGTCCGGATGATTGTCACGCGCGAATGCACGGCGGATCGCGGCCAGTTCCGCACCGGTTTCCGATCCGCGCAGTCCGAGGTCCGCAGCCACTTCGTCCGGCGTCGTCCGCATCAGATGCGGTGGTGATGCCGGGGCCACGTCGATCGCCGGCTCGTCTCGCTGCCCGACTTCGCCTTTCATCGGCTCGTCGTCCGCGAACTCGCGATAGGCGGATGCAGCCGAACGACCGGATGCCGCCATGTGATCCCCGCCGAACACCGCGAAGGCCGGAAGGGGGCCACGCGACGGTTCGTTCACCGCGCCGACGCCATCTTCGGACGCGGACTCTTCCTCCACCCGCAGGCGCTCCAGCACACTCTCAAAAACGCTTTTGCCGAACACCGGTTCTTCCTCAGTCTTCCGCGCGCTCGGGGAAAAGCATCCTGCTGCGCTGCAGGATGAGATCATAGAACAGCTTCGCGCTCGGGGGGAGGGCGCGTCCTTTGACGGAGATCAGGCTGTAGGGTTTGATGTCGATGTCGAAGTCGGTGTTGAGGATGCGCACCTCGCTGGGGCCGCCGCCTTTCTCGGTGACGAACTCGGCCATGTCGCGGGCGATCGGCGCGACGGCATTCGACGAGCAGACGAGCGCGACCGTGAGGAGCAGGGAAGCGGTGTTGACCACCGTCGTCGGCAGGGGGACGTCGCCGGCGATGAAAAGCTCTTCGACCCGCCGGCGCAGCAGTGTTCCCGGCGGCTGGAACACCCAGTCGAAGGAGGGAAGGTCCGAGAGCGAAACGACCGGCTTGTCGGCCAGCGGGTGGCCCTTGCGGACGATCAGGCAGGCCTTCTCTATGCCTATTTCCTGCACGTTGAACAGTCGCGGATCGAGATCGTCTGGCACGCGGGCGAGGATGAAATCGTGCTTTGAGGACAAGAGTTCGCGGGCGAGCACGTTGCTCGTCTCGATGCGGACATTGACCTCGATGCCCGGATAGGCGGCGCTGACCTGCTGAATCGCAGGCACCGCAAGACTGATCGCCGGCGCCGTCACGGTGCCGAGAAATACGGTGCCGCCCGCCCCGGACTTGAGCGCGGTGATCTCGCGGTCCACCTCTTCCAGTTCGAGCAGGATGGTGCGGGCGCGGCGGGCGAAGGCGCGACCGAACTGTGTCAGTTCCACCCCGCGCGAGACCCGTTCACAGAGCTGCGCCTTTATTATACTCTCCATTTCCGTCAGCATGCGCGAAGCCGCCGGCTGGGAGATGTTGAGTGCGGCGGCGGCGGCGCTGATCTGCTTGTGATGGTCGATCGCCACGATCATGCGAAGGTGATTGAGTTTCAGGCCCGAGCGAAGGAGACCGAGGCCGAGTTGCTCGTCCCGCGGCCCATCGGGCGGAAGGTCGTCGATGAATTCACTGGTGTGCATGGAGTGCATAAGGCCCTGTCGAAAAATCATATCATTAGCGGTCAATATACCTGTTTTGATATGGGAATAGAAGCTTATTGTATTTGACAGTTATGGCAATTCGTTACAGGTTGCCGGCAGGTGCGCTCGTGCCCAAGGGAGTTGAGGCCGGGAGGGGTGATTATCCTTTTCCTCCGTTGGAGACCGTCGTCTGCGACAGCGGGCAACGAAGCATCGCGTACGGTTCGGACCTGGGGGTTGAGCCGCAAATACAAGGGAGAGACCTGCTAATGAAATTGATCACCTCGCTTCTCGCCGCTGCTGCCGTCAGCGTGGCGTCCTTCGCTATGCCTGCCTTCGCCCAGGACAAGGGCGCCGTCGGCATCTCCATGCCGACCAAGACTTCGACCCGCTGGATTTCCGACGGCGAGACGATGGAGAAGCTGTTCAAGGAAGCTGGCTACACGCCGGACCTGCAGTTTGCCGATGACGACATCCCGAACCAGCTGGCGCAGATCGAAAACATGGTCACCAAGGGTGCCAAGGTTCTCGTGATCGGCGCGATCGACGGCACCACGCTTTCCGACATTCTCGCCAAGGCGCACGACGCCGGCGTCAAGGTCATCGCCTACGACCGCCTCATCCGCGATTCGGGCAATGTTGACTACTACGCCACGTTCGACAACTTCCAGGTCGGCGTCCTGCAGGCAACCAGCCTCGTCGACGGCCTGAAGGCCCAGTTCGGCGACGTCAAGCCGTGGAACGTCGAGCTGTTCGGCGGTTCGCCGGACGACAACAACGCCTTCTTCTTCTACGACGGCGCCATGTCGGTCCTTCAGCCGCTGATCGACAGCGGCGATATCGTCATCAAGTCCGGCCAGCAGGGCATGGACCAGGTCGGCACGCTGCGCTGGGACGGTGCGGTTGCCCAGGCCCGCATGGAAAACCTCCTGTCCTCCACCTACACCGATGCGCAGGTCCATGGCGTGCTGTCGCCCTATGACGGTCTCTCCATCGGCATCCTTTCGGCCCTGAAGGGCGTCGGCTACGGCTCGGGCGACCAGAAGATGGCGGTCGTCACCGGTCAGGACGCCGAGCTGCCGTCGGTCAAGTCGATCCTCGCCGACGAGCAGTATTCGACGGTGTTCAAGGACACCCGCGAACTCGCCAAGGTCGCCGTCAACATGACGGACGCGATCCTCGGCGGCAAGGAGCCGGAAGTCAACGACACGAAGACCTACGACAACGGCGTCAAGGTCATCCCGTCCTACCTGCTGAAGCCGGTTTCGGTCGACAAGTCCAACGCCAAGGACATCCTGGTCGGCGCTGGTTATTACACCGAAGATCAGATCAACAACTGATCGCCATGAAACGGGGTCCGCGCGATCGCGGACCCTTTACCTTGGCGGGCGGGCCCGGGAGTTCGGGCCCCACTCCCGTCGCTCGCAGATTTCTGCCGGAATGCCAGGACTATGGACAACATCATCCTCGAAATGCGGAGCATCACCAAGACGTTTCCCGGCGTCCGTGCGCTCGACAACGTCAGCTTCAAGGTGAGCGAAGGAGAAATCCACGCGCTGGTCGGCGAGAACGGCGCTGGCAAGTCGACGCTCATGAAGGTGCTCAGCGGCGTCTACCCCGCGGGAACCTACGAAGGCGAGATTCACTACGCCGGTGAGGTGCGCCGATTCTCGACCATTTCCGACAGCGAAGAGCTCGGCATCATCATCATTCACCAGGAGCTGGCACTCGTGCCGCTGCTGTCGATCGCCGAAAACATCTTCCTCGGCAACGAGATCGCCCAGAACGGGGTGATCCACTGGCCGCAGACCTTTGCCCGGACGCAAGAATTGCTGAAGAAGGTCGGGCTCAGCGAATCGCCGTCGACCCTTATCACCGACATCGGCGTGGGCAAGCAGCAACTCGTTGAGATCGCCAAGGCCCTGTCGAAGAAGGTCAGGCTCCTGATTCTCGACGAGCCCACCGCATCGCTGAACGAAAAGGACTCCGAGGCGCTCCTGAAGCTGCTGATGGAGTTCCGCAACCAGGGCATGACCTCGATCATCATTTCGCACAAGCTGAACGAGATCAAGAAGGTCGCCGACAAGATCACGATCCTGCGCGATGGCGGCACGGTCGAAACGCTGGACTGTCACAAGGAAGACATCAGCGAGGACCGGATCATCAAGGGCATGGTCGGCCGCGACATGGAGGACCGCTATCCGCCGCGCGAGCCGAAGATCGGCGAGACGCTGCTGGAGGTGAAGAACTGGAACGTCTTCCACCAGCATCACCGCGACCGCCAGTTCCTGCACGACGTCAACTTCACGGTCCGTGCCGGCGAGGTGGTCGGCATTGCCGGCCTGATGGGCGCGGGGCGGACCGAGACGGCGATGAGCCTCTTCGGCAAGTCCTGGGGCCACAAGATCACCGGCGACGTCTACATGCGCGGCAAGCCGGTCGACGTCAGCACGATCCCCAAGGCGATCGATGCGGGCCTGGCCTACGTGACCGAGGACCGCAAGCATCTGGGCCTCGTGCTGATGAACAACATCAAGGAAAACACCACCCTTTCCAATCTGGGTGCGGTGTCCAGCAACGGCATCATCGATGACCGCAAGGAGGCCAAGATTGCGACCGACTACCGGTCGAAACTGCGCATCCGCTCGCATTCGATCTATCAGGAAACGGTCAACCTTTCGGGGGGCAACCAGCAAAAGGTGGTGCTGTCGAAATGGCTGTTCACCAATCCTGAGGTCCTCATCCTCGACGAGCCGACGCGCGGTATCGATGTCGGCGCCAAGTTCGAGATCTATACCATCATCAACCAGCTTGCAGCCGAGGGCAAAGGCATACTGATGATCTCTTCGGAGATGCCGGAGCTGCTTGGAACCTGCGATCGCATCTATGTCATGAACGAAGGACGTATCGTCGCGGAGCTCTCCAAGGAGGAGGCAAGCCAAGAATCCATCATGCGCGCTATCATGCGCTCCGGGGAGAAACACTAATGGTCGCCGATACAAGCGCTCCTGCCGCCAAACCGTCCATCGCGGACTACCTCAAAAACAACATCCGCGAGTACGGACTTCTCGTCGCGCTCGTCGTCATCATGGTGTTCTTCCAGATCGTCACCAACGGCGTTCTGTTCCGACCCGTCAACATCACGAACCTCGTGCTGCAGAACTCGTTCATCGTCATCATGGCGCTGGGCATGCTGCTGATCATCGTCGCCGGGCATATCGACCTGTCTGTCGGGTCGATCGTCGCCTTCATCGGCGCCATATCGGCGATCATGCTGGTGAAATGGGGGCTGCCCGCCATCGTCGTGGTGCCCGCCTGTCTCATCGTTGGCGGCATCATGGGGGCTGCGCAGGGCTACTGGGTGGCCTACCAGAAAATCCCGGCGTTCATCGTCACGCTTGCCGGCATGCTCGTCTTCCGCGGCATGACCTATGTCGTGCTCGGCGGTCGCCCGATCGGCCCGTTCCCGAAGGAGTTCCAGATCCTCTCGACCGGCTTCGTTCCGGATTTCCTCTCTTTCCTCAATCCGGCGCCCGAGACGATCAAGAACATGGTGGCGCTGGTCGCGGTCGTGATCCTCGTCGCACTCGCCATCTGGTCCGGCTTCCGCAATCGCCGCATCAACGAAATGCACGGATCGGAGAACGAGCCGTTCGTGTTCTTCGCCATCCAGATGGCCGTCATTACCGTCGTGGCGCTGTTCATCGGCTTCCAGCTCTCCACCTATCGCGGCCTGCCGAACGTTCTGGTCGTCATGGGCGTTCTGATCGCGCTCTATTCGTTCATCACCACGCGTTCCACCGTCGGCCGGCGGATCTATGCCATGGGCGGCAACGAGAAGGCGGCAAAACTCTCTGGCATCAACACCGAGCGCCTGACCTTCTATACCTTCGCCAACATGGGTGTGCTTGCGGCACTTGCCGGCATGATCATCACCGCCCGCCTGAACTCGGCCACGCCCAAGGCCGGCGTCGGGTTCGAACTGGACGTGATCGCGGCCTGCTTCATCGGTGGCGCGTCTGCGTCCGGTGGCGTCGGCAAGATCACGGGTGCCGTCATCGGCGCCTTCATCATGGGCGTGATGAACAACGGCATGTCGATCATGGGTATCGGCATCGACTACCAGCAGCTCATCAAGGGTCTGGTACTGCTCGCGGCCGTATTCTTCGACGTCTACAACAAGAACAAGGGCTGACCGACCGGCTCGATCCGACAGGTTGCCGGCAAAATGCCGGCGGCCTGGTGCGGACGCCGGACCCGCGGCATGCCCGCGGTCGATAGCAGCCAAATTTGCAAGGAAATGAACGATGCTGGTTTCTCAGGTCAAGAATGCTGACGGTTCCATCACCGTCGTCGTGCGCGAAGAGGGGCAGGGCGGGCGCGCCGTCAAGAATGCCGATAGCCTCTATGCGCTGGCCATGGAAGCCGCCGACGGCGGCAAGAGCCTGAAGGCGGTGATCGAGGCGCACGGTCTCGGCGATGCCGTCGATCTGGAAAAGGCCTATGCGGAAGGACGGCTGATCTCGCCGATCACCCATCCCGATCCCGCTCATCTGCATCTGACCGGCACCGGCCTGACCCATCTGGGTTCGGCTGCGACCCGCGACGCGATGCACAAGAAAACGAGCGAGGCGGCCGAGGAAACGCTGACCGACTCGATGAAGATGTTCAAGATGGGCCTCGAGGGCGGCAAGCCGAAGCCCGGCGAGAAGGGTGTCCAGCCCGAGTGGTTCTACAAGGGCAACGGTTCGCTGGCGGTTGCGCCCGGCGCGGCCCTGACCTCGCCTTCCTTCGCCGAGGATGGCGGCGAGGAGCCGGAAATGGCCGGCATCTACGTCATCTCGAGCAAGGGCGTTCCGTACCGCATCGGCTTTGCCGTCGCCAACGAATTCTCCGACCACGTCACCGAACGGGTCAACTACCTGTATCTCGCCCATTCGAAGCTGCGCCAGGCGAGCTTCGGGCCGGAGATCCGCGTCGGCGAGGCACCGAACGACATTCGCGGCTTCTCGCGCATCGTCCGCGACGGCAAAGTGCTGTGGGAAAAGCCGTTCGTTTCCGGCGAGGCGAACATGTCGCACACCTTCGCCAACCTCGAATATCACCATTTCAAGTATCCGCTCTTCCGCCAGCCCGGCGAGGTGCATGTGCACATGTTCGGCACAGCGACACTGTCGTTCGGCGACGGCATCCGCACGCAGGAGGGCGATGTGTTCGAGATCGGCGCAGACGGCTTCGGCCTCGCGCTGCGCAATCCGCTGGCGATCGCCGCGGAAGAAGAGATCGAGATCCGGCAGCTCTGAGGGCGACGGATCGGCGTGCGTCTCCAGCCGGCCTGAAGCGCAAGAGCAGCGCGGGCCGCGCGAGGTTCTGCACCGGGCCAGATAAGCCGGGCAGGCGCGCCAACGAGGTCTGAACAACGGTCACGGCCGTCAGCATGCGGGCATGACCAAAGCGTTCCGGCACTGACGCCGGGCGCCCTTTTCAAGGACGTTTGGAAAATGACGAAGAAAGCAGAATGGCCGCGCAGGCTGAGGTCGCAGGAATGGTACGGCGGCACGAGCCGCGACGTGATCTACCATCGTGGCTGGTTGAAGAACCAGGGCTATCCGCACGACCTGTTCGACGGTAGGCCGGTGATCGGCATCCTCAACACCTGGTCGGACATGACCCCTTGCAACGGTCATCTCCGTGAGCTCGCCGAGAAGGTGAAGGCGGGCGTGTGGGAGGCCGGCGGCTTCCCGCTGGAGGTTCCGGTGTTCTCGGCCTCCGAAAACACCTTCCGCCCGACCGCTATGATGTACCGCAACCTCGCGGCACTCGCGGTAGAGGAAGCGATCCGCGGCCAGCCGATGGACGGCTGCGTCCTCCTCGTCGGCTGCGACAAGACCACGCCGTCGCTGATCATGGGGGCTGCATCCTGCGACCTGCCCTCGATCGTCGTCACCGGCGGACCGATGCTGAACGGCTATTTCCGCGGCGAACGCGTCGGTTCCGGCACGCATCTGTGGAAGTTCTCCGAAATGGTGAAGGCCGGCGAGATGACGCAGGCCGAATTCCTCGAGGCCGAGGCCTCGATGAGCCGTTCGTCGGGCACCTGCAACACCATGGGCACCGCCTCCACCATGGCCTCCATGGCCGAAGCGCTCGGCATGGCTCTCTCGGGCAATGCCGCGATCCCGGGTGTCGATTCCCGCCGCAAGGTGATGGCGCAGCTGACCGGCCGCCGCATCGTGCAGATGGTCAAGGACGATCTGAAGCCGTCCGACATCATGACGAAGCAGGCCTTCGAGAACGCAATCCGCACCAATGCGGCGATCGGCGGCTCGACGAACGCCGTGATCCATCTGCTCGCCATGGCCGGCCGCGTCGGCGTCGACCTGACGCTGGACGACTGGGACCGCTGCGGCCGTGACGTGCCGACGATCGTCAACCTGATGCCGTCGGGCAAGTATCTGATGGAAGAGTTCTTCTACGCCGGCGGCCTGCCCGTCGTGCTGAAGCGCCTCGGCGAGGCCGGTCTTCTGCACAAGGATGCGATCACGGTTTCGGGCGAAACCGTCTGGGACGAGGTCAAGGACGTCGTCAACTGGAACGAGGACGTCATCCTGCCCGCCGAAAAGGCGCTGACGCAGTCGGGCGGTATCGTCGTCCTGCGCGGCAATCTGGCGCCGAAGGGCGCGGTGCTGAAGCCGTCGGCCGCCTCACCGCATCTGATGGTGCACCGGGGCAGGGCGGTCGTCTTCGAGGACATCGACGACTACAAGGCCAAGATCAACGACGACAATCTCGACATCGACGAGACCTGCGTCATGGTCATGAAGAACTGCGGGCCGAAGGGCTATCCGGGCATGGCCGAAGTCGGCAACATGGGCCTTCCGCCGAAAGTGCTGAAGAAGGGCATAACCGACATGGTTCGCATTTCTGACGCCCGCATGTCCGGCACCGCCTACGGCACAGTCGTCCTGCACACCTCGCCGGAAGCCGCTGTGGGCGGTCCGCTCGCGGTCGTCAAGAACGGCGATTTCATCGAGCTCGACGTGCCAAACCGCCGCCTGCACCTCGACATTTCCGAAGAGGAACTGGCGAAGCGCCTGGCCGAATGGCAGCCGAACCACGACCTGCCGACGTCCGGCTATGCCTGGCTGCACCAGCAGCACGTCCAGGGCGCCGACACCGGCGCCGACCTCGACTTCCTCAAGGGATGTCGCGGCAGCGCGGTGGGCAAGGACAGCCACTGAACTGTGCCAGTCGCGCAGGGGCAGAGACTGGATATTGGCGAAAGGCGGGACATGGTCCCGCCTTTTTCGTTCGCCGCGAGGTGACCGTGGCGCGCCTGCATTCGGATCGCCGCCCACGTCACCGATGGCCGACCGTCGTTGATCCCGGTGGTCCTACCGATGACGGCTTTGGGTCCGTTTGCGGACACCATCCTTCGTCCGGAAAGCGCCATAACCGGACTAACGCCCTCCTGCTTGCAGACGGTTGCTGCCAAGCGTAGAGAGAAAAACCAACCATCGGATGAGGCGTTAAATACCGCCGATTCTATCGGTGTAATATCCCACCGGAAACTTGTGTTCACCGCATGAGATCACCAAATTGTCGATAGAAATCCGCAAGAAGATTCAGCAACTTGTCGATTTTGCGCTTATGCGGCTTTCGAAGTCGACAGTAGTCGACGGCACCTGGATTGGGGTTTTCAGCGATGAGGATCAGGACGAGGTCTTAACCCGCGTACAGGCCGCCTTCGCGCTTATCAAAACGCACGATGCCAATAGATACAAAACGGTAATTGCGTCATTTGATAGAGTTTGGATCAGTTATCTGTTCGGGGCGGTAGGAAGATATTTGCCAGAATTGCGAAGATGCCAACTGGACCCGGTATTCGTGCTTTCTTCCCCAATTGAGTTTATCGCTTCCACGATTATTCATGAAACAACGCACGCTCGGCTGTTCGAATTCGGCCTTCCCTACACCTATGAAAATCGCCATCGTATCGAGAAAATCTGCATCCGGCAGGAGATGTTGTTCGCGCGGCGAATTCCCGAAGCGGAAGAGTTGCGAAAGCGGATTAGTGAGAAGCTGTTACTTGATCCCGAGTTTTGGTCGAAGGAAACTTCCGCTGAGCGCTTTCGCCAGGCATTTGTTGAGTCGGATGGTGGCCTCCCGAAATGGCTTCGTCGCAAACTATTCAAGTCTGTCTGACGCGATGCGACTGCTTTGGGCCCACAATCGGTCATTGCACCCTGACTGAGCTAAGCTATGGTATCGCGGTATGAGCGGAGAAGAGACATGGCAACCGACTGGCTAGAGGGAAATGAACCTGACGCGGACTGGGACCTGGAATTCGCGGAAGAACTCCTCGGCAGCCTCGTCCTCCTTGGGCTCACTTATCGCGAGCCTGATGGAACCGTAGCAGAACAGCGGCAACACCACGGCTATGTCAAAACTGTCGATCCCCGGTGGGGGATAACGGTTAAGCTCGAGGGTGACGAAGCGGAGAACGAAATCAACCTGCCCCCCATACTCGATGCTTTCGAAAGAGCTGAAGAAGGGGTCTACACGGACAGTTCAGGAAATGGCGTCAGCGACCCAGATTTCATCGGGTACTTCACGGTCAGGTCTGCCGCCAACTAGCTCTCAGTGTCGTCTAACTGCTTCAACGAGACGTCCGCTTCGGGCCAAGAGGCGTCTGCCGCTCTGCGCCAAGAGCCGTCATGACGCCGACGCGCCAGAAGTGGTCACCAGCTTGTCAGCTTAAACAACCCGTCCGGAAACACGGGGCAAGCCCACTCCTGCCATTTGATGGGAATGTCGTGATCTCATCTGCGTCAACATGGCTGATGTCGGATGCAGCGGTTTTGAGGTAGTGCTCTCTCACGATAGATAGCGTCAAGTAATAGCCTGGAAGTATCCGAAATGTGGGATTGGTTCCCTATAGTCTTCTTTCCGCTCAAGATTCTCGTGTTAGGCACGGGCATGTTCTTCGCCATCAAGTGGCATCACGATCAAGCGAAGAAGAAATAGCGAAACCAGCGGACCGTGACCGCCCGCCATGGAGAAGCTCGCACTGCTCGTCCATGGATAGGCGATCACACGTCACTGCGAGGAAGACGATGTGGGCGTCGTATACCGCTCACCATTTTCTGCACTTCTCACCCCGGTAAAAATACGCGCGCGATATCGTCAGCGATTCGGCGCGGTCGTCGGGTGGTCGCGTCCACGCAGCACCAGGAACTGCGCACTTCTGTCACCAGATCATCACCGCGCCTGAACATCGTCGCGAAGGACGCGCGTGACCCGCGCGTTCCAGTGGCAGTGACCAGCGCCTCAACCTTGTCATTGAGAAAGAGGGGCACGCGATAGGTGATTTCATGCTTGAGGGCGACCCAAAGAAGCCGGCCCTGCGCTTCGATGGGAGATGCGTGCTGCCAGTAACGCACAACGGCCTCCTGCACCCATTGAAGGTACACGGCATTGTTGACGTGGCCCATCTCGTCGATATCGATTGGAGAGATCGTTATGGGGTGGCGGAACGTTGGGGTCGCTTTTATCGTCATGGTCACAAAATGGGATTGCCAGGACGGTGATGCAACGGTGTTTTATCTCGCCCGATATATTGTGTCGCAAACCTGATATTAACGTGCCGAAAACTAAAAGTTGACAATCGAGCTCAAAGTCTCTATCTCTAGTTCATCGATATTTTGCTGTTGAGCTTTGGTTATTGCGCGATTGGCACCGCGCCCTGAACGAACCCTCCCCGTACAATAATCGTTATCACCATCCGCAACGCTTTCGCGTGGCGGTCGTCAATATTGCTATGAAAGGGTTCATCATGACCACTGGCACCGTTAAATGGTTCAATTCCACAAAAGGCTTTGGCTTCATTCAGCCCGACAACGGCGGCCCTGACGCCTTTGTTCACATCTCTGCCGTCGAGCGCGCCGGAATGCGCGAAATCGTCGAAGGCCAGAAGATTGGCTACGACCTTGAGCGCGACAACAAGTCGGGCAAGATGTCGGCCTGCAATCTCCAGGCTGCCTGATTTGGGATCTGCTTTCCCTTGACCACGGATGTACTGGCACTGTCGAGAGCATGAGACCAAGCGAGGTCAGGCATTTTTTGCCTGGCCTTTTTTATTTCCGCTCGCGTGGCGAGCACCGCAGAGAGGTCGACCATGACCGAGAACTACAGTAAGCCGCGTCAACAGGCAGAGGCTGCCTTCGGCAAGATACAGTCGCAATTCTTCGCTCGCGAGCGCGCCTTTGAAGAACTCGACGCGATCGTCGTAGCCCGCGACGAAAAGACCCTGAGGCTGCGCGAGGCCCGTCTTGCCAAGGAATTGCAGGACAGCATGAAGCCGGCACCCAGCCCCATATCGAAACGCGTCAGAAAGCCCTGACCTCGGTCGGCATGACATCTCAACTGGAGTAGAGATTTGAGAAACATCAGAAATAGCGAACTTTCCGACCGTCGCAGCACTGCTGCTGACGCAAAGGCGGCACTCCTGCGAGCCTATCGCGCCGCCAAGGAGGCTGCCGAGCCGACCCGTGAGGCCAAGCAGGCGGAACGCCTTGCAATCGCCGAAGCCCGCGAAGCGCGCCGCGCCGAACGCGAGCAGCTAAAGCTCGATGAACAAAATCGCATCGAAGCGGAGACGGCGGAGCGCGATGCCGCCGACGCAGCGGCTGCAAAAGCTGAAACCGACGCGCGCGAGTTGGCTGACAAGAATCGCATTGCGCGCGTCCTCGAGGACGAAGCAGCCCGCAAGGCCGAGCGCGACCGCCGCTACGCCAACCGGAAAGCCCGTCAGGGCTGAAGGGCGACGTTCAAACTTTCTGACGGGAGCTGTTGGCTTCGAAAGCAAAGTGCATCGCGGATGAGCCTGGCCTCGTGCACCATTGCTGACGTTGACCGTTGCGCCGTGGATCCAATGATGGCCCGCGATCAGGGACCAGACGGATCCACTTCCTCCCTCAGCTCTGGCTTTGCGACTGGCTCTGCCCTGACGCTTCCACCCTGATCGATACGCTCATCGTCTCGGCCGAGCGGCCGAGCACGAGGCCGGAAACGGGGGCGGCGTCGCGGTAGCACAGGCCGGTCGCCAGGCGGACGTATCTGTCGTCGGGGCAGATGTTATTGGCCGCGTCGAAGCCGACCCAGCCGAGCCCCTGGATGTGGACGTCCGCCCAGGCATGGCTTGCCGCCTGCTCCACATGGCCGTCCATCAGCAGGTAGCCGGAGACGTAGCGTGCCGGCAGTCCAAGCACGCGGGCGGCGGAGATCATGATGTGGGTGTGATCCTGGCAGACGCCGCTGCCCTTTTCCAGGGCGCGCTCGGCGGTCGTGTCGGCCGCGGTCTCGCCGGCCTTGTAGTCGACCGCCTTGTGGAGCGTTGCCATCAGGGCGTGCATGCGGGCGAGTTCGGTCTCGCCCTCTGCCGTGCGCGCCAGTTCGCGGACAAGCCGGCCGGCCTTGGTCAGGGGCGTGTCGCGCAGGTAGAGCCAGAGCGGCACGAAGCCCTGATGCGGGCCGAAGACGCCCGAGCGGTCTTCCGTTTCCACCTCGCCCTCCGCAACGATGCGAATGGTCGTCTGGTCCGCGTTCATGCTGACGAGATCGACATGGTTGCCGAAATGGTCAGCGTAACCCACTTCGACATGGGCGCCATGGACGGTGGTGCGCCAGTCGAGCACGGTCTGGCCGGGCTGCGTCTTCGGCGTCAGCCGCAGGCGCTGCAGGGAGTACTGTACCGGTTCGTCATAGGTGTAGACGGAGGTGTGGTTGATCTTCAGGCGCATCGATTTCCCCTGCCGGCAAGGCTACTGGTAGAAGCGGTAGCCGTCCGAGATCTCCTGTCCCAGCCGGTTGTTCTGGACGATGAACTCCTCGATGAATTCGTGCAGGCCCTGGTCCATGATGTCATCCATCGAGCGGTTCTGCAGAAGCGTCAGCGTCGCGGAGGCGGTCTCGTGGGCGGCGTGCGTCTCGCCATACTGCTGGGCGAGAAAACCGAGATTGCTGACGATCTTGTCGTAGCTGAAAGCCAGCGAGCGCGGCATGCGCGGATTAAGGATGAGGAAGTCGGCGATATTGGCCGGCCGGTACTCGCCGTCATACACCCAGCCGTAGGAGCGGTGGGCGGAAACCGAGCGCAGGATCGATTCCCACTGCATGTTGTCGAGCGAGGAGCCGACCTGCGATATCGCCGGCAGCAGCACGTAGTATTTGACGTCGAGGATGCGCGCGGTGTTGTCGGCGCGTTCGATGAAGGTGCCGATGCGGGCGAAGTTGTAGATGTCGTCGCGCAGCATGGTCCCATGGAAGGCGCCGCGGATCAGGCCGGCCCGGCGCTTGATCGTGTCGATGATCTCGGGCAGGTCCGTGGAGCGCGCCTTGCGGGCCAGCACCTGCTTCAGCTCGATCCAGCATTCGTTGACGGCTTCCCAGGTCTCGCGGGTCAGCGCGGTGCGTACCATGCGCGCGTTGTTGCGCGCCGCCTCGACGCATGACATCACGCTCGAGGCATTGGCCTTGTCGCGCAGCAGGTAGTCCACGGCGTCGAGGCCCGAAAGGCTCGGATGCACCTTGTCGTAGTCCTCGCGCACGCCTGCGCTCTGCAGCACGCCGTCCCAGTCGTCGTCGCCGGAATCGCTGCGGGTCAGCGACATGCGCAGGCCGGCATCGATGAGGCGGGCTGTGTTTTCTGCCCGCTCGATGTAGCGGAACATCCAGTAAAGTCCGTTTGCGGTTCTGCCCAGCATGGCGCTCAGTCCTCCAGAACCCAGGTGTCCTTGGTGCCGCCGCCCTGGCTGGAATTCACCACCAGCGACCCGGCCTTCAGCGCCACGCGCGTCAGGCCGCCGGGAATGATCTGCACCTTGTCGGAAACGAGCACGTAGGGGCGGAGGTCGACGTGGCGCGGCGCCACGCCCTTGTTTACGAGGATCGGCACGGTGGAGAGCGACAGCGTCGGCTGGGCTATGTAGTTGCCCGGCTTGGTCTTCAGCTTGTCGGCGAACAGGGCGCGCTCCCTCCGGGTCGCAGTCGGTCCGACCAGCATGCCGTAGCCGCCGGAGCCGTGGACCTCCTTGACGACAAGCTCTTCGAGATGCTCCAGCACGTACTTCAGGCTGTCCGCCTCCGAACAGCGCCAGGTCGGCACGTTTTCCAGCATCGGCTTGCGGCCGGTGTAGAATTCCACGATTTCTGGCATGTAGGAATAGATCGCCTTGTCGTCGGAAATGCCCGTGCCAGGCGCGTTGGCGATGGTGATGTTGCCGGCGCGGTAGACGTCCATGATGCCAGGCACGCCGAGCGCGGAATCGTGGCGGAAGGTGAGGGGGTCGAGGAAGTCGTCGTCGACGCGGCGGTAGAGTACGTCGATCGCCTCGTAGCCGCGGGTGGTGCGCATTTTCACCTTGCCGTCGATGACGCGCAGGTCGGATCCTTCCACCAGTTCCACGCCCATCTGGTCTGCGAGGAACGCATGTTCGTAGAAGGCCGAGTTGTAGATGCCCGGCGTCAGCACCGCGACGCGCGGCTTGCCGGTGCATCCGGGCGGGGCGAGCGAGGCCAGACTCTGGCGCAAGAGGTTCGGATAGTTCTGCACCGGGCGAACCTTGTTCTGCTGGAACAGCTCCGGAAACATCTGCATCATCGTTTCGCGGTTTTCCAGCATGTAGCTGACGCCGGACGGCGTGCGGGCGTTGTCCTCCAGCACGTAGAACTCGTCTTCGCCGGTGCGCACGATGTCGGTGCCGACGATGTGGGTATAGACCCCACCCGGCGGCTTGAAACCGATCATCTGCGGCAGGAAGGTCTCGTTCTTCTCGATCAGTTCGCGGGGGATGCGACCGGCGCGGATGATCTCCTGCTTGTGGTAGATGTCGTCGAGGAAGGCGTTCAGCGCGATCACCCGCTGCTCGATGCCCTGGGCCAGCTTGCGCCATTCGCGACCGGAGATGATGCGGGGGATGATGTCGAAGGGAATGAGTTTCTCGGAGCTGTCCGCGTGGCCGTATACGGCGAAGGTGATGCCGGTCTTGCGGAAGATATTCTCGGCGTCCCTCGATTTTGCGATCAGGCGGGCCCGATCCTGGCTTGCATACCATTCATGATAGTCTTGGTACGGCTGGCGCGGGGATAAGCCCGCATTCATCATTTCATCAAATGCCAAAGGCGTGTTCCCCATTTTTTGCCATTTGAGTACAACGCATGAGGCAATGCAAGAACCGTGCTCAATCGAAAAGCAAATTTCCAGGAAGCGCGAATAAAGGGCAGAGAGGGGGTGGCCTTGCGCTACGTCAGGCCAACACGGCGGGACGGATCGCGCGCCTGCCGAAGGCTGCTGCCCGTTTAATCGGCATTTGCGCAAAGCACGGGCGGCCCTGATGGTTGTGCGGCATTGAACCTAACCATCAGCATTATTGCTTTGACGATCACGGAGCGCGGCCCTAACGCTCGCGCACGATACCGCCCGTCGGAGTGTGAAAGTTGCTCGATCGCCTGGCTCCGGCCCTCTTCGTGCTGCTCTGGTCGACCGGATGGGTCGCCGCGAAGTATGGCGGCATCTATTCCGATCCTTTGACGTTCCTGAGCATTCGCTACGCCACTGCCGCGGTGCTTTTTGCCGTGCTGTGCCGGATTTCCGGCGTTCGCTGGCCGAAGGACGCAGCCACTGTCGCCCATGCCGTTGTCTCGGGCACGTTTCTGCACGGCTTCTATCTCGCGGCTGTCTGGTGGGCCGTGGGGCAGGGCGTTCCTGCCGCGCTTTCGGGCATCATTGCCGCGCTGCAACCGCTGATGACGGCACTTGCGGCACCCTATTTCGTCGGCGAGCGGCTGTCGCGGCTTCAGAAGATCGGGCTGCTGCTCGGCTTTGCCGGCGTTGCCATCGCCGTACTGCCGAAGTTCACGGATGTGGGGCATGCGGGAATACCGGCCTTTGCGATCCTGGTGAACGTGCTCGGCATGGCCTCGGTCACCTATGGCACGATCTACCAGAAACGGCATCTGCACAGCGGCGACATCCGTGCCATCGCCACCCTTCAGTATTTGGGCGCGCTGGTGGTCACGCTGCCGCAGGCCTGGCTGCTGGAGCCGCTGGAGTTCGAGTTTTCCTGGGGGTTCGTCGCGCTTCTGGCGTGGTCGGTGCTGGGGATCTCGATGGGCGCCATTCTTCTGCTGCTTTACCTGATCCGTCGCGGCCAGGTGTCGCGGGCGGCCTCGCTGATCTACCTCGTGCCGCCGCTGGCGGCGATCGAGGCGGCGATCGCCTTTGGCGAAGAACTGACGCTGCCGATGATCGCCGGCACGGTCATCGTGGTGGCGGGGGTTTATCTGGCAAACCGCAAGGTCCCGCGCGCCGCCCCGGCCGAATAGCCTCTTCCCGAAAAGGAAATGGCGGGCAGGCGCCCGCCATTTCTCACGGTATTCTTTCAAAGCGTTCGCTTGGCCTCAGGCCTGCTCGCGACGCTGATTGCCCTGGCGACGCTGCTGACCGTTGCGGCCGCCGTTGTTGCGGGCGGGACGACCACCGGCATGATTGCGGTTGCGGCCTTCGCCCTGCTTCTGATCGGGGCGACCCGGTGCGTGGCGGTTGGCGGCCGTGCCGTCCTGAGCGGAAGCGTCTGTACGCCGTTCCTGGCGCTTCTGCGGACGGTCGGAGAAGCCGCGATCGACGATCTGGCCCTCTGACCTGTCCTGCTGCGCGCCGCGGGCGCCAAGGCCCTGCGGACGGGCAGGGCGCTGCTGGGGACCGCGCTGGCCCCTGCCGCCCCGGCCCTTCTTCGACTTGCCGCCGGCACCGGCGAGATCGGCCGGGGCTTCACCGCTGGCAACCGCGATCGAAATACCCATCAGCTTCTCGATGTCGCGCAGGAGGCGGATGTCGTCGGGCGCGCAGAACGCGATCGCGATGCCGTCTCGACCGTTGCGGGCGGTGCGGCCGATGCGGTGGACATAGGCGTCCGGCACTTCCGGCAGGTCGTAGTTGTAGACGTGGGTGACGCCGGGGATGTCGATGCCGCGGGCGGCGACGTCGGTCGCAACCAGCACGCGGATCTCACCTTCGCGGAACGCCTTCAGTGCCCGCTCGCGCTGGCCCTGGCTCTTGTTGCCATGGATCGAGGCGGCCTTGAAGCCGATGTGATCGAGGTGCTTCATCAGCTTCTCGGCGCCATGCTTGGTGCGCGAGAAGATCAGCGACAGGCCGTCCGGATTGTCGCTCAGCGACTGCCGCAGGATCTGCGTCTTCTGGTCCTTGCCGGGAACGAAGTGCACGTACTGCTCCACCTTGTCGGCGGCCTTGCCGGGCGGTGTCACCTCGACCTTTAGCGGGTTGGTCAGATACTCGCCGGCAAGTTCTGCGATCAGCTTCGGCATGGTCGCGGAGAAGAGCAGCGTCTGGCGGTTCTTCGGCACCAGCTTGGAGATCTTGCGCAGGTCGTGGATGAAGCCGAGGTCGAGCATCTGGTCGGCTTCGTCGAGCACGAGATAGCGGCCCTGTGTCAGCGTCACGGCCTTGCGGGCAACGAGATCGAGCAGGCGACCGGGGGTGGCGACGAGGATGTCGGTGCCGCGCTCCAGCATCTGCTGCTGCTTGTTGATGGAAGCGCCGCCGACGACGGTGACGACGCGCAGCGGCGTCTTCTTGACGAAGTCGCGCAGGTTGTCGGCGATCTGGTTGACGAGTTCGCGGGTGGGGGCGAGCACGAGTGCGCGGATGTTGCGCGGGTCGGGACGGCGGGCCTCGGCGAGCAGTCGCTCGATCATCGGCAGGCCGAAGGCAGCCGTCTTGCCGGTGCCGGTCTGGGCGAGGCCGATGAGGTCGTTGCCGGCGAGGACCAGCGGGATCGCCTTTTCCTGAATGGGAGTGGGCTTGTCAAAGCCGAGTACTTCAAGGGCTGATAGAACATTCTTGGACAGCCCGAGTTCGTTAAAAGTCGTCAAGTCAATAGCCTTTCGGGGCGCCAAACGCGTCAGCCGGACAGGCACCATGCCGGTCCGGAAACGTCTGGCGTCAAGAACCCCGCGTGAATTGGGAACTTGTGGGTTGATGGAGGCGTCTGGCGCAGTCTTCCGCCCTGTGGCGGCAACGATTTCGCTTGCGCTCGTCCTTCTTCCGCGATCCAATCAAAATGTTCGCAGGGCTCGCTCACGCGGCGGCCGAAAGGAGACGCAGGCCCCATGTCGTGCTTTTAGGCTGGAAAGTCAAGCACGAGTTTTCGCGGGTGCGGCACGACCCTCGCACTGCAATAGGCCGGGAACCCGACACCTTGCCTCGCGTTGCACCTTTGGGATGTACCATTTCTGTTTTTGGAAAAGGCTGTGGCAATGGCTGCCGCAGCCGGTCACCGCGAAAGGAGTGAGCACGAATGACGACCACATGGATACTCGCCGCCGACGGTAATCAGGCCCGCCTGCTGAAGGGGGTCAATTTCCTCAAGGACGACCAGAAAAGCCCCGAGCAGGAGATTTTCCGCAGCGATCCGAAGAAGGCACAGGACATCATGAGCGACCGGCCGGGCCGCAGCTTCTCCTCCCATGGTCCCGGCCGCTCAGCGATGGAATATACCAGCGATCCCGTCCGCGACGAGCAGCAGCGGTTCACCGCCGAGGTGGCGGAGAAGCTGGAGGGCTATGCCGACGCCGGCGCGTTCGACCGTCTGATCGTGTGTGCGGCGCCGCAGACGCTTGGCGATCTGCGGACGATGCTCGGCTCGAAGGCGCGCGAGCGGACGACGGCTGAGATCGACAAGGATTTCACCAACCTGCCGACCGAGAAACTTGTCTCCTCGGTGCGCTCCATCATGTTCGAATAGGGCAGCCGGTCTGGGAGCGGCCGCAGAGGCTGCTCCCATCCCTGCAACGCGGTCACCAGCACCGGTTCGGCGCCGCAGTACCCCCTTTGCCCGAATTGCCGGCCTGTTTGCTCGATTGGTATAGTGCGCCACCGTCAAAGGAGGCTGACCATGCAAGCGCATCGAGCCGTTGCCCTGTCCGTGCTTGTCCTCTGTCCCGTCTTCTCGTCGAGCGCTCCCGCGCGGGCTGAGACGCCGGTCGAAAGAGGGCGTTATCTCGTCCAGTTCGGCGGCTGCAACGACTGCCATTCTCCGGGATACTTCTTCGGAAAGACGACGCCGGAGACCTATCTTTCCGGATCGGACGTGGGCTTCCAGATGCCGCAGGGGACTTTCGTCGGTCCCAACCTCACGCCGGACAAGACCGGTCTCGGAGACTGGTCGGAAGAGCAGATCGTCAAGGCGCTGCAGACTGGCGAGCGGCCCGACGGGCGGATACTGGCGCCGATCATGCCCTGGCACGCCCTCGCCAAATTGACGGCGGAGGACGTCGGGGCAATCGCGAAGTTCCTGAAGTCGCTGCCGCCTGTCGAAAACAAGGTGCCCGGACCGCTTGGCCCCGGCGAGAAGCCGGCTTTCCCTGTGATGACGATCATCTTTCCGGAAGGATCAGCTCCGGCGGCGAAGTGAGCGCGGTCGTCAGAAGTCGGTCGGAACGCCGCCTTCCTGCTTGCGCCTTGCGACGAAGGCGTCGAGTTCGTCCTCGATCGCCGGATCTATGGGCGGGCGCTCGTAGGCGTTCAGCTTCTCCTTGAAGACGCGATTGGCATGGTCGTAGGTGGTCGGTCGGCCGGCTTCGGACCAGGTCTCGAAGTTCCTCCAGTCGGAAAGAATCGGAGAATAGAAGGCCGTGTCGTAGCGTGCGAGCGTGTGCGGCGTGCCGAAGAAGTGGCCGCCGGGGCCGACGTCGCGCACCGCGTCGAGGCCGAGCGCGTCGGCGCTCGCATCGAGCGGTGTCAGGAACTCCGCCACCATCTGCAGCATGTCCACGTCGAGGATGAATTTTTCGAAGGAGGCTGTCAGGCCGCCTTCGCTCCATCCGGCGGCATGCATGACGAAGTTGCCGCCCGCTTGCGTCAGGGCCCAAAGCGAGAAGGCCGATTCATAGGCCGCCTGCGCGTCCAGCGTGTTGGAGGCGTTGGTGTTGGAGGTGCGGTAGGGAATGTTGTACCTGCGCGCCAGTTGCCCCCCGGCGATCACCGCCTTCATGTATTCCGGCGTGCCGAAGGCGGGTGCTCCGGTCTTCATGTCGACGTTGGACGTGAAGCCGCCATAGATCACGGGTGCGCCCTTGCGCACCATCTGGGTGAAGGCAATACCGCAAAGCGCTTCCGCGTTCTGCTGGACGACGGCGCCTGCGATCGTCACCGGGGCCATTGCGCCTGCCAGCGTGAAGGGCGTCACCACCACGACCTGATTGCGCGAGGACATCTCGATGATCCCTTGCAGCATCGGCCCGTCGAGCCTGAGCGGCGAGGAGGTGTTGATGATGGTGAAGAGCGAAGGCTCGCGCTCCATCTGCTCCATCGAGATTCCGCGGCCGATTCGCGCGATCTCGATGCCGTCGATATTGCGCTGCTTGCCCAGGGAATAGACGTGGAACACCTTGTCGGTGAGCTTCACCATGTCCGACAGGCAGTCGAGATGGCGCACGGAGGCGTGCAGGTCCACCGGCTCCACCGGATAGCCGCCGGTGGTGTGGATGATGTCGTAGGACTGGGCCAGCTTCACGAGCTTGCGGAAGTCTTCCTGGTTGCCGGCGCGGCGTCCGCCCTCGCGGTCCGCGACGAAGGGCGCCGAGGCGACCTGGGCGAAGACGAGGTTGTTGCCGCCGATATCGACGTTGCGCGCCGGATTGCGCGCGTGCATCGTGAAGCTTGAAGGTGCGGATGCCACCATCTCCATGATCAGGCCGCGGTCGAAGCGCACGCGATCGGTCCCCGGCGACACGTCGGCGCCGGCCGCCTTCATCCGCTCGCGCGCCTCCGGCAGAATGATGTCCATGCCGATTTCTTCGAGGATCGTCAGGGATGCCTGATGGACCGCCTCCAGCGCGTCCTCGGAGAGGGCCGCCGACCTTGCCAGCGGATTGACGAGGTTGAGGTACCGGGATCCCTTCGGCGCTGCCCTCTGCCTTTCGGCGGCGCGTCCGCCGGGCCGTCTTCTGCGCTCGACGGGGCCTTCTCCCGCCTGGTTGGCCGCGTGCAGGTCGAAGTCTACGACGTTACCCATGATCCGTCCCGATTGGCGTTATCGTCAGGTGATCCTGCCACAGGCCAGCCACAGATGACGGGCCATTTGCGACACGCTGCATGTTGCACCGATTTGTCCGCGAGAACGACAATTAATGGCTGTAGCGATGCAACCAAGCGGCGTAGGGCAATATTTTCTTAACCATCTGTTCAAAACCTGCGTGCTAATCGCGGAACTGGGATTTTCTCATCCGTCCACATGCGGGAAACGCCGGCGTGCCTGAAGTCCGTGACGATCTGCTCTTTGCTGCATGCGACCTGATCCGGGCGCAGAAGTCGCCTGCCTACATCAAAGGCAGCGAGATGCGCTATCTCGCCGTCAACGCGGCCTTCTGCGAGCTGTTCGGCATGCCGGAGGACGCTTTCATCGGCCGGCGGGGCGACGAGCTCGGCGAAGTGGACGGACACGAGGACAGGAACGAGCACGAGCGGCGCTGTCTGGTGTTCGGCAGCGACGAGACGGCGCGGTACGATCATGCGCCGAGCGGATCGTCGTTCCTGATATCGATGCGGCGGCAGAAGCTTTCGCCGGAGCTTTCCATTCTTGTCGGTGCCTTCGTGCCGGCGATGACCTCGCTCGCCAACAGCATCGACGTGCTGGCGCAGGGCGCGGGCATCGCGTTTGCGGGAGGAGCGGCGGAGACAGGGGAGCCGGGGCCGCCGTCCGGTTCGGCGAGCCTCATTGCCAGTGACGATCCAGCTTCGGCAGAGCACCTTCTGGACGCGATCGGGACGGGTGTCGCGGTCTATGCGCGCTCCGGCCGGCTGAAACACGCAAACCAGGTGATGCGCGCGTTCTACCTGGCGTTGCTGGGCGATGTGCCGAACGCGGACATCACCCTCGAGGGCGTGCTCGAAGCCATCCATGACGTTGAGACGCCCGACGCGGATCCGGACAGCAAGCGGGCCTGGATCAGCGAACGGCTCGCGGAATACGAACTGCCGCTGTTCGAACGGGTCAGCCGGACGATCGCCGGCGGCTGGATGCGGCTTGTGACGCAGCGGCGGCCGGACGGCACGCTGGTGGCGCTGCGTTCCGACGTCACCGTCTCCAAGGAGAACGAGGGGCGGCTGCGCCAGCAGGCTCAGGAGATCAGCCTCTACCGGGCGTTGCTGGAGGAGCTGCCTGTTGCGACCTACGTGCGGGATGAAAACCAGCGGATGCTTTTCGCCAACAAGGCGTTTCTGGAGCTGACCGGGACGACGTCGGCAGACGTCGTCGGCAAGACGCCGCGCGAGAGCTTTCCCTCTCAGGGAGAGATGTTCTTCGCGCGCAACCAGCGGGTGCTCGACAGCGGGGAGCTTACGGAAGCGGAAACGGAATATTTCCACGCCGGAGGTGAGGTCATCCCGACGATTACGCGCAGCTACCGCGTGATCTCGGCGGACAATCGCAAATACCTCATCGGCTCGCTCACCGATACGTCACTGCTCAAGCGGCGCGAGAAGCAGTTGATCGAAGCGCGGCAGCAGGCCGAAGCCATCAAGTCGGATCTGGAGAGCGTCGTGGCGGCCCTGCATGTGGGGATCGTCGTCGTGGACGAAGAATCTCGCATCGAGCTGGTGAACGGCGCTTTCGAAGCGCTCTGGGACAACAGGCTGCCGCCGCTTCGCGGCCGGCCGCTCGGCGAACTGCTGCAGTTCAAGCGCGGGCAGGGCGAGATCGTCGAGGCGCAGGAACTTTACTGCGATGCCGACCATGGGGCCTGGCTGGCACGCGTACGGGATGGCAGCTTTCCGACACGGGAGGTCAGCTACGCCAACGGCCGGACGCTGATCGAATCCGGCCAGCCCATATCCGGCGCGCGCTGCCTGCTGACCTATATCGACATCACGGAGCGGCGCGAGCGCGAGCGCGAGGTGCTGGAAACACGCAGCGCCCTGGAAGATGTCGGGCGTCTCGTCCGGGATGCGATGTCGGCCATGAGCCAGGGCCTGCTGATCATCGACAAGGGTCGCGTCGAGCTTGCCAGCGAGGCGCTGTTTTCCATGGTGCATATCCCGGCACACCTCATGCAGCCGGGCGCCTCGGTGGAAGCGCTGGTGGCGGAAGGCACACGGCGTGGAATATTCGGCTTTGCCGGCGAAAAACGGGTGGATGCGGCCGAATTCCTGGATGTTCTGCTGGGAGGACAGCAATCCTCCATCACGCTGAAAAACGATCGCGGCATGTGGCTTCAGCTCGAAGCGCGCCCGACGGAACACGGCCGCATCGTCATCGTGTTTTCGGACATTACCGCGCTGAAGGAGCGCGAGGACGAACTGCGCCGCCTCGTGGTCCGAGCCGAAACTGCCGACAGGGCGAAGTCGGAATTCCTGGCGAACATGAGCCACGAGATCCGCACGCCGATGAACGGCGTCCTCGGCATGGCCGAGTTGCTTGCGAAGTCGGACCTCGATACGCGCCAGAAGGCATTCATCGACATCATGGTGAAGTCGGGCAATTCACTCCTGACCATCATCAACGACATCCTCGACTTCTCCAAGATCGATGCGGGCCAGATGGGACTGCGCAAGGCGCCGTTCAATCCGGTGGAAGCCGTCGAGGACGTTGCGACCCTGCTTGCGGCGAAGGCTGCGGAGAAGGACATCGAACTCGTCGTGCACGGCGCGGCCGACGTGCCCTCGGCTGTTCTCGGCGACGCCGGCCGCTTCCGCCAGATCGTGACCAATCTCGTCGGCAACGCCGTCAAATTCACCGACCACGGGCATGTGCGTATCGATCTCGATACACAGGAAACGACCGGTGGTGACGTCGTCGTGACGTTGCGGGTCGAGGATACCGGCGTCGGAATCCCCGAGGACAAGCTCGCCTCCGTCTTCGAGAAGTTCTCGCAGGTCGATTCGTCATCAACCCGCCGTCATGAGGGAACCGGGCTCGGGCTTGCGATCACCAATGGTCTCGTGGCCCTCTTCGGCGGCACGCTTTCGGCTGAAAGCACCGTCGGCGCGGGCTCGGTCTTCACGGTGACCCTTCCGTTCTCCGTGGAGCAGGCGGCCATGTCCAGCCTCGCCGTTCCCTTCAACATTCGCGGCGCGCGGGTTCTGGTCGCGGATCGAAGCGAGGCGACCCGCTCGGTTGCGCGCCGGCTTCTCAGCGACTGGGGTTTCGACGTTACGGCGGTCGGAAACGCCGAAGAGGCGCTCGCGCTGCTCTCCGCCACCGCTGCCATCGGCGTGACGGTGGAGGCGATCATCGTCGACAAGAACATTCGCGCCGAGGCCGGCGCAAGCCTGATCGAGGCGATCCGGCGGGAGTTTCCGGAGACGGCGCTGATCGCGCTTTCGGCGCTCGGCGCACCGGCCTCACACGGGGGCATCGATGCGCTGGAAGCCGACGCCCATCTGATGAAACCCCTGCGCGCCGGCATCCTGCGTGACACGGTCTGCGAGGTCGTCCGATCGCGCCGCCAGCAAAGGACTAGGGAACGGCACCCGGCGAGCGGAACGGTGGTCAGCCTTCAGGCGCCATCCCCCGGACAGGGTTCCGTCCCTGCGCAGGTTACGCTGGACGTGCTCGTGGCGGAAGACAACGACGTCAACCAGCTCCTGTTCCGCCATCTGCTCGAAGGGGCGGGTGTGACGTTCGAGATCGTCGCGAACGGCTCAATGGCCGTCGACACCTACCGCCGGCGCAAGCCGCGCCTGATCCTGATGGACGTGTCGATGCCGGTGATGAACGGCTATCAGGCAGCAAAGGCGATCAGGGCGCTCGAGGAGGGCGGCGATGTGCGCGTACCGATCGTGGCGGTGACAGCACATGTCCTCGACGGTGACCGCGAAAACTGCCTCGCCGCCGGCATGGACGATTATCTGACGAAGCCGATCAGCGTCGACCGGCTGCAGGAAATGCTGCATCGCTGGCTGGAGAGCGACAAGGATGCAGTCGCGAAGCGCTCGACGCTGCACTGACGAGGCGTGCGTCGGTACCGGCCGGCGGGGCTGCCGGCGAACGCATTTTTGACGTCGCCTGCGCCGCCTCTTGCTGCATCTGTTGCCCTGTCAGGAGCGAATGCCGCACAGCATCTCGCGCTTTCCGGCAAAGCCCGGCCGCCGTTCCACCGAAAATCCGGCGCCGGCGAGGTTTCGCCGAACGAAACCTGCCGCCGCATAAGTGGCGAAGGTGCCGCCCTGCCTGGTGTGCGCGAAGACCTGCGCCATGAGGTCGGCCGACCACATGTCGGGGTTTCTGGACGGGGCGAAGCCATCGAGATACCAGGCATCGAACGACAGGCTACACTCGGAAAGCCGCTCGAAGGCGGGGCCGCAGACGACGGTCAGTCGCGTCGCAGGGTCAAGGGCGAGGTCTATGTTGCCGATACCGTCGGGCACGCCGGGCCAGAGCCTGCACAACGCTTGCCGCTCGGCGTCGATCTCGGGCCAGTGGGAGAGCGCGCGGTCGATCGCCGCACGCGGCAGGGGGAAGCGCTCGAAGGAGACGAAGCGCAGCTCCCCGGAAGTACCTTCCGCCCGCCACCGCCGCCAGGTCTCGCAGAAATTGAGGCCGGTGCCGAAGCCGAGTTCGCCAATCGTGAACGCGCGCCCTTCTGTCCAGCGCCCCGGCAGGCCGTTGCCCTCGTGGAACACGTGCGCGCATTCGAGCCTGCCGTCGGTGCGGCAATAAAAGTGGTCGCCATAGGCTTGTGAATAGGGCATATCGCCCTCATGCCAATCCAACGCGAGGTCTTGGGCCAGATCGGCAGTCGAGCCGGTCGCCGCGGGGGCGATTTCAGGAGCATTGTCAGCCATGCCGTCAGTGGATAGTCGCGCAAGCCTTATCGGTCAATCGCGACCCGACGTGCTGGTGGTCGGCGCGGGGATCATGGGCTTGTGGGCGGCGCTCATGGCGGCGCGCGCTGGGCTTTCGGTCGCCGTGGCCGAGCGCAGCGGCATCGGTGCGGGCGCCAGCGGCGGCCTGCTCGGGGCGCTGATGCCGCATCTGCCGGATCGGTGGAACGACAAGAAGCAGTTCCAGTTTCAGGCGCTCGTCTCCCTGGAGGACGAGATTGCGGCGCTGGAGGCGCAAACCGGCCTTTCCGCAGGCTACCGTCGCAGCGGCCGGCTGATCCCGCTTGCTGCCGCTCATCAGAGAGACCGGGCGCTGCGGCATGCGGACGACGCGGCGACCGCATGGAACTGCGACGGCAAGAGGTTCTCCTTCGATGTTCTGGACGTGCCGCCGTTTTCCGCATGGCCGGGCGCGGCGATCGCCGAAAGCGGCGTTGCCTTCGATCGCCTTGCCGCCCGTGTCTCGCCGCGCAAGTTGCTGGCGCTACTCGGCAAAGCGCTCGACGATAGTCCCCATGTCCGTGTTTTCCCCGGAGCGGACGTCGTCACGATCGACCCGGTAGCGCGTGTGGCGCGTACTAGTGTCGGGGACGAAATCGCCTTCGGCCATGTCATCGTATCGGCAGGCGTGGGCAGCTTCAAATTCCTGCACGACCTCGTCCCTGTGGAGGGCAGACCGGTCGGTGTCGCCGTGAAGGGGCAGGCGGCACTCTTCCATGGGGATATCGACCCGGCGCTGCCGATCCTCTTCGACAGCGGCATCTATGTGGTGCCGCATGAGGCGGGATACTGCGCGGTCGGCAGCACCAGCGAGGACCGGTTTGACTACGCTGAAACGACCGATGCCTTGCTGGATGGGGTGATCGAGAGAGCGTTTGCCCTGGCACCTGTTCTTCGCCGCGCCACGCTGATCGAGCGCTGGGCGGGCTTGCGACCGAAGGCGATCGGGCGGGACCCGATGGCCGGGGGGCATCCGGACTTTGGCGCAGTGAGCCTGCTGACCGGCGGCTTCAAGATCAGCTTCGGGGTTGCGCACGAACTGGCACGTGCAGTCGTCACGCAGATCAACGGCGGCAGCCTTGGGCTACCGCCGTCATTTGAGGTCGCCACGCATCTGGAGGCTGCGCGGCGACGCTGATCCGGACGGTTACATCCAGTACGGCGGAACGCCGTAATAGTCATGAATGAGCTTGCCGTTGCGGCGGTCCCACTCGTAGTCGGCGCCGCTGTCGTAGTGCGGTGCGGCCTCTACCTGGTCCTTGGTCACATCGACGCGGTAGCCGCCGAGGCTTTCGTCGTAGCTGAGCTTGCTCCAGGGCAGCGGATAATGGTCGCTGCCGATGCCGAGGAACCCGCCGAAGCTGAGTACGGCATAGGAAACATGGCCGCTGCGCTTGTCGAGGATGAGACGCTCGATTGCGCCGATGTGCTTGCCGTCGGCCCCATAGACGGACGTTCCCTCGACCTTGTCGCTGGCGATGAGGGCTTCGGTTTCCCTGATGTTTGCGTCCTGCGGAATCATCTATCTACTCCCTTGGTTGTTCGGAAATGAGAACGCGCCGCACCTCATCTTGTTCCGGATTCCTTCTCGACATTCCTGCGTCGGATGCTACCGTCCGGCAAACATCCGAGGATCAATGGCATGACCACTACGACCTATCCCCGCGATCTTGTCGGCTACGGCCGCACGCCTCCGAACCCGCTTTGGCCGGGCGATGCCCGCATCGCCGTGCAGTTCGTGGTGAACTATGAAGAGGGCGGAGAAAGCTGCATCCTCGATGGCGATCCGGCCTCGGAATGCCTGCTTTCGGAGATCGTCGGCGCGCAGGCGTGGCCGGGGCAGCGCAACCTCAACATGGAATCGATTTACGAGTACGGTTCGCGTGCCGGGTTCTGGCGGCTGTGGCGACTGTTTACCAGCCGCAACGTGCCCGTCACCGTCTACGGCGTGACGCTGGCGATGGCCCGCAATCCGGAAGCCGTGGCGGCAATGAAGGAGGCTGGTTGGGAGATCGCCAGCCATGGATATCGCTGGCTGGAATACAAGGATTTCTCCGAAGAGGTCGAGCGCCAGCATATCCGCGATGCGGTGCGGCTTCACACCGAACTGACCGGATCGCATCCGCTTGGCATGTACCAGGGCAAGCCTTCGGCGAATACCCTGCGGCTGGTGATGGAGGAGGGCGGCTTCGTCTATTCCTCCGACAGCTATGCCGACGACCTGCCCTACTGGGTGAAGGGGCTGAAGGACGAGCCGTTCCTCATCATTCCCTATACGCTCGAGACGAACGACATGCGCTTCGCCACGCCGCAGGGCTTCAACAGCGGCGACCAGTTCTTCACCTACCTGAAGGACGCCTTCGACGTGCTCTACGAGGAAGGCCGGGAGGGGAGCCCGAAGATGCTGAACGTCGGCCTGCATTGCCGCCTCGTCGGCAGGCCCGGGCGCGCAGCCGCACTTGCCCGTTTCGTCGACTATGTCCAGTCGCACGAGAAGGTCTGGGTGCCGCGTCGCATCGACATCGCCCGCCACTGGCACGAGCACCACAAGCCGAAGGCGGGCGAACCATGACGCGGCAGGAATTCGTCGACCGGTTCGGCGGGGTCTTCGAGCACTCGCCCTTTGTCGCCGAGCGCGCTTTCGACAACGGGTCGATCCAAGAACCCTTGACGGCCCGCGACGTGCACACGGCCATGGCCGCGCAATTTCGTGCCGCATCCGGCGAGGAGCAACTGGGCGTGCTGCGCGCCCATCCCGACCTTGCCGGGAAGCTCGCCATTGCGGGCGAACTGACCGAGGACAGCCGCCGGGAGCAGGCAGGGGCGGGGCTCGACCGGCTGAGCCCGCAGGAGCATGCCCGCTTCACGGCGCTGAACGCGGACTATGTCGCAAAATTCGGCTTTCCCTTCATCATCGCCGTGAAGGGCCTGACGAAGGACGACATCCTCGCCGCCTTTGAGCGCCGTATCGCCAACAGTCGCGACGAGGAGTTCAAGACTGCGACGGCGCAGGTGGAGCGGATCGCACTGTTGCGGCTGACCGCGCTTTTGCCGGGAGACGAAAATGGCTGAGGTGGACACGTCCGGGGAGGTGGCTGCCGTGCTCAAGGTCCGTCCGCTGACCAGGGAGGCCTTCGCGCCCTTCGGCACGGTGATCGAGCCCGATCCCTCGACCATGCGGCTGATCAATGGCGGCAATACCGAGCGCTATCATGCGCTTGCCGAAGCCGAGGCTGGAGGGGACGATGCCTGCGTGATTATCAACATCTTCCGCGGCAGCCCGCGGGCCTTTCCCTACGCCGTCACCATGATGGAGCGCCATCCCTTCGGCAGCCAGAGCTTCTCGCCGATCGACGATCGGCCATGGCTGGTGGTGGTCGCAAGGGACGAGGGAGGACGGCCCGGCGTGCCGCAGGTGTTCCTCGCAGGCGGTCGCCAGGGGGTGAACTATCGCCGCAACGTCTGGCACCATCCGCTGATGACGGTGGGGGAGACGAGCGACTTTCTCGTCGTCGACCGCAGCGGCGGCGGCACCAATCTCGAGGAATTCTTCTACGATCAGCCCTTCATCATCGACAGACCGGAGACCAGCGCATGACCAAGCCCGGAAGATTGACCACGCATGTGCTGGATACCGCGCTCGGCAAGCCGGCCGAGGGGCTGACGATCGAGCTTTTCTGGCTGGAGAACGGCCAGCGGCAATGGATCAGCACGGTCAAGACAAACGCCGACGGGCGCGTCGACCAGCCGCTGCTCGAGGGCGTAGGGTTCATGGCCGGAACGTATGAACTCGTGTTCCATGCCGGCGATTACCTTCGCCGGAGTGCGGCCGAACTGCCTGATCCGGCCTTCCTCGACGTCATCCCCCTGCGTTTCGGGGTCGCCGACGCATCGGCGCACTATCACGTGCCGCTGCTGCTCTCTCCCTACGGCTATTCGACCTACCGGGGCAGTTGAGGCGCTTCTAGAGCGCGGCTTTCATCGCCTTGCCTGCTACATAGGTTTCACGTACCGCGCGGTCGTCGCCGAGCGTCTGCAGCAGGAAGAGCTCGTCGGCGAGCGAACGGACGACTTCCATCCTGAGCGCCATCGCCGGGGTGGCGGCGGCGTCGAGGACGACGAGGTCGGCGTCGGTGCCGGGCGCAAGCGTGCCGATCCGGTCGGACAGCGACACGGCCTCCGCGTTCCCGAGCGTCATGTGGTAGAAGCTCTCGAACGGGTTCAGGCGCTCGCCGAGCAACTGTTGGATCTTGTAGGTCTCGTCGAGCGTCTTCAGCATTGAATAGCTGGTGCCGCCGCCGACGTCTGTGGCAAGGCCGACCCGCACCGGCTTCTCTCGGCGAGACAGCGCCTTCAGCGGGAACAGGCCGGAGCCCAGGAAGAGGTTGGACGTCGGGCAGTGAATGGCGACCGCGCCGGCCTCGCTCATCGCATCCGCCTCGCGCTCCGAAAGATGGATGCAGTGGCCGAACAGGCTTTTCGGCCCAAGCAGGCCGTAGCGGGCGTAGACGTCGGTATAGTCGACTGCTTCCGGATAGAGTTCGGCGGTGAAGCGGATTTCCTCGTGGTTCTCCGACAGGTGCGTCTGGATGTGCAGGTCGGGAAACTCGCGGGCGAGCGTCGCCGTCATCTCCATCTGCGCCGGGGTGGAGGTGATGGCGAATCGGGGGGTGATGGCGACGTGGTTGCGGCCCTTGCCATGCCATTCCGCGATCACCGCGCGGGTCTCGTCATAGCCCATCTGTGGTGTGTCGAGCAGACCCTGCGGTGCGTTGCGGTCCATCATCACCTTGCCGCCGATCATGCACATGCCGCGCTTCAGCGCCTCGGTGAAATACGCGTCGGCGGAAGCCTTGTGCACGGAGCAATAGGCGGCGGCGGTGGTGGTGCCGTGACGCAGCATTTCGTCGTAGAAGTGGCGGGCGATCCGTGCCGCATGCTCCGGCTCGACGAAGCGGCACTCCTCGGGGAACGTATAGGTGTTCAGCCATTCCAGCAGGTTGGCGGCATAGGCGCCGATCACCTGCATCTGCGGAAAATGCACATGGGTGTCGATGAAGCCCGGCATGATGAGGAAGGGTCGATGGTCGATCTCGTCCACATCGGAGGGGGCGTTTGCCAGTACGTCGGCATAGGCGCCAGCGGCGGCGAT
Source organism: Rhizobium subbaraonis (assembly GCF_900220975.1). Lineage (GTDB taxonomy): Bacteria > Pseudomonadota > Alphaproteobacteria > Rhizobiales > Rhizobiaceae > Mycoplana > Mycoplana subbaraonis. The sequence continues at coordinate 199,968 of NZ_OBQD01000009.1, forward strand.
GCGGCCGTTCTCGATCAGCAGGCCGCCGTCGTCCTCGTAAGCGTAGCTGTCCCTGTCGTCGATGCTCTCCGGCCTGCGGACAAAGCCCAGCAGGCGGCCACGTAGCAGCGTTGCCGTCATCGCGTGTTTCCTTCCGAGACCGCGCTCTCGTACCAGGCGGTCAGCAGTTGCCGTTCCTCCGGCGTGACACCGGTGAGGTTGCCGGGTGGCATGGCATGGCTGCGGGCCGCCTGCAAATAAATTTCGCGGGCGTGGCGCGCGATCGCCGCGTCATCGTCGAGCACCACGTCTTTCGGTGCGGCGTGCAGGCCTTCCCAGACGGGTTCGGCGGCATGGCACATGCTGCAACGGCTCATGATCACGTCGCGGGCGGCAGGGAAATGCACGTCTGCTGCGAATTTCTGGAAGACCGGAGCCGGGGTGGCGTTTGCCGTCTCGCCGGTCAGCACCTTGGGCACGGTGGAAAGCCAGATGATCAGGATGAACAGGATCGCAGTGGCAAGCCAGGTCCAGGTCGGCCGGCCCTTTCTGGCATGGGTGGTGTTGAACCAGTGGCGGATGGTGACGCCCATCAGGAAGACCAGCGCCGCGATGATCCAGTTGAACGCCGTCGCAAAGGCCAGCGGATAGTGGTTGGACAGCATGAAGAAGATGACGGGCAGCGTCAGGTAGTTGTTGTGCAGCGAGCGCTGCTTGGCGATGACGCCGTATTTCGGGTCCGGTGTGCGCCCGGCGATCAGGTCGGCGACGACGATCTTCTGGTTGGGGATGATGATGAAGAAGACATTGGCCGACATGATGGTGGCGGTAAAGGCCCCCAGATGCAGGAAGGCGGCGCGGCCGGTGAAGACCTGCGTGTAGCCCCAGGCCATGGCAACGAGCAGGATATAGAGCAGGATCATCAGGCCCCAGGTGTTCCTGCCGAGCGGAGACTTGCAGAGCAGGTCGTAGAGGATCCAGCCTGCCCCCAGGGAGGCGAGCGAGATCAGGATCGCCGTCGTTGCGGAGACGTCGAGCACCTGGCGGTCGATCAGGAACAGCTCGGCGCCGCCGTAATAGACCAGACAGAGCATGGCGAAGCCGGAAAGCCAGGTGGCGTAGCTCTCCCATTTGAACCAGGTGAGGTGCTCGGGCATGGTAGCCGGCGCCACCAGGTATTTCTGGATATGGTAGAAGCCGCCGCCGTGGACCTGCCATTCCTCGCCATAGGCGCCGGGCGGCAGGTGCGGCCGTTTCACCAGCCCAAGGTCGAGGGCGATGAAATAGAAGGATGATCCGATCCAGGCGATCGCCGTGATCACATGCAGCCAGCGCACGGCAAAGGCTATCCACTCCCAGGCGATGGCGTATTCGTACATGTATGACCCCTCTTGTTTCCCCGCACCTTGCGAAAAAATCGCGGGCGAGGGAAGAGGACCCTGCGCAGTTCCCACCGCGGTGTTGCAAGCGAAGAACCCCTCCCTGCAAGGGGGAGGACTAATATAACCTGGCCGGGCCGCCGGCGTTCCGCCGGCGCTCTCCCATTCGTCATGCCGGGCGTGATCCCGCATCCAGCGCGCGCAAAAGGTTTCTTTCGTGCCGCGGACGCGGCGCGGCTGGATCCCGGCTCGGGGGCCGGGATGACGGAAGAAGAGGGTCGCCACGCGTCTCTTGTGGGAGGATGGCCGGCAGGCCAGAGGGGGTATTACAGGCGAGGGCTCGGTCCTTGACCCTCGCCGCTTCAGTCGACGAAGGTCGGCAGCTCGGAGCGAAGCCAATTGCGAAACAGCTTGATCTTGGGCACGTTGCGCCGGCTCTCGGGATAGACCAGCCAATGGGCCTTTCCATCTGTGCAGGCGATGTCGAACGGCTGGCAGAGCCGCCCGAGCGCGACCTCTTGGGCATAGAACTCCGGATTGAGCATGGCGATGCCGTGGCCGCCCATGACCGTGTCGGCTTCCAGCGTCTGCGTGCCGAGATAGGTGTGCGGCCGGTCGCCGAGATCGACATCGGGCACACCGGCCTTGGCAAACCACAGGGCCCACCAAGGGTCAGTGGGGTCGAAGATCGGCAGCTTCAGCAGGTCTTCCGGCTTTTCGATGCCGCCGACGCTGTCTGCCAGCTTCGGGCTCATCATCGGCGTGAAGGTCAGCTCCATCAAACGGTGGCAGGCGAGGCCCGGCCAGTTCCCGTCGCCGTAGCGGATGGCGACATCCACGGCCTCGCGGGAGAAATCGACAAGGCGCTGGTCCGTCAGGAGGCGCACGGCGACTGCCGGGTTCTGCAGATGGAAGGAGCCGAGATGCGGCGCCAGCCATTTCGAGGCGATCGTGTAGGTCGCGGAGATCACCAGCGTGCCCTCGGCATCCTCGAGCACCGAGGCGAAGGCGTCACCGAGGATGGCGAAGGCTTCGGCGACCTTCGGCGCCAGCCGCTGGCCTACCTCCGTCAGCACGACCTGACGTGGCCGGCGCAGGAACAACGGCTCGCCGATCAGATCCTCCAGCAGCTTGATCTGGTAGCTGACGGCCGTCTGCGTCATGCCAAGTTCCTCGCCGGCGCGGGTAAAGCTCGCATGTCGGGCGGCCGCGTCGAAGACGCGCATCGCATTCAACGGAAACTGCCGGGCCATCTTCATGGATAAGCTCTCTTGATGCATGCAGACGAAGGTTCGATTGGAATTCGAGCACTTCGGGGCGCACACTGCAAGCAAGTTCAACAGCCGCCCATGAGGTGTCGTTATGACCTGCCCCGATCTCGCCCGCGAACCTGCCTCCACCCGAAACCCGCTGCCTGCACCGTTCGACTGGTGGGTGCGCGCGATCGTGGATGCGCTGATGCCCTCGCTCGGCACGCGTGTTCCCTGTCTCGATCTGGAGACGATGCCGGATCACCTGAAGCGCGACATCGGACTGCTCGACGGGCGTGATCGGTATCGCGACGAAAGCTATTGAGCCTGGCAGGGGGGCGCTGCTCTCCCGACGCCAGCCACTTCGTCTTCCGGCGTTGGAACAATCGGCCCCGCGCATGGTTAGGGCGGTGCATCCAACATGGAGGATCAGAAAAATGGATCACACCCAACACGTTCGACTTGGCGTTGCGGAACTGACGCCCGAAATACTCGAAGGCGCGACGATCTACGGAGCCGACGACCACAAGGTCGGCAAGCTGGACCATGTCCATGGCACGGGCGCATCAGGTACAGCGATCATCGATGTTGGCGGTTTCCTGGGAATCGGTGCGAAGCCGGTGGCGGTTCCGCTCAGCGATCTCGAATTCATGCGCGACGAGGACGGCGAAGTCCACGCCGTCACAAGCTGGACGAAGGACCAGCTCAAGGAGATGCCTGAGCATCACCACTGAGCCGGAGCATCGCCACTGAACTGAATGGACAGACTGGACTGAATAACCGGACAGAATGCGCAGAGCCCGGCCATAGCGCCGGGCTCTTTTCCGCGCGAAATCTGCCTCCGTCACCTTGGCTGAACCCTCAGCCTGCGCGTGGCGAGTGCGCGCGCCGCGCCCTCAAATCCCCCGCAACCGCTCCACCGCCATCAGCACCCGTTCGGGCGTCGCCGGTGCATCCAGCTTCGGGCAGTGCCGGTACTCGGCCACGCTTGCCACCGCCATTGACAGCGCCTCCAGCACCGAAATCGCCAGCATGAAGGGCGGTTCGCCGACGGCCTTGGAGCGGCCGATGGTGGGTTCTGCGTTTTCCGACCATTCGGCGAGGCGGACGTTGAAGACCTTCGGACGGTCGGAGGCGAGCGGGATCTTGTAGGTGGAGGGGGCGTGGGTGCGCAGCCGGCCCTTGTCGTCCCACCAGAGCTCCTCCGTTGTCAGCCAGCCCATGCCCTGCACGAAGGCGCCTTCGACCTGGCCCTTGTCGATCGCAGGGTTCAGCGAGCGGCCGACGTCGTGGAGGACATCGACGCGGTCGACCTGGTATTCGCCGGTCAGCGTGTCGATCGAGACCTCGGAGACGGCAGCACCATAGGCGAAATAGTAGAAGGGCGAGCCCATGCCCTTCGCCCGATCCCAGTGGATCTTCGGCGTCTTGTAGAAGCCGGTGGCGGAAAGCTGGACGCGGGCCATGTAGGCCTGCCTGATGAAATCGGCGAAGGGGACCAGCGTCTCGCCGATGCGCACGTGATGCGGCACGAAGGCGACGTCGTCCGGCGACACATCCCACTTTTCGGCGGCAAACGCCACGAGCCGCTCCTTGATCTGCCGCGCGGCATCGTAGGCAGCCATGCCGTTCAGGTCCGAGCCGGAGGAGGCGGCGGTGGCCGAGGTGTTCGGCACCTTCGCCGTCGTTGTCGCGGTGATCTTCACCGTTGCGATGTCCACCTGGAAGGCGTCGGCCAGCACCTGCGCCACCTTGGTGAACAGGCCCTGGCCCATCTCGGTGCCGCCGTGGTTCAGGTGGATAGAGCCGTCCTGGTAGACATGCACCAAGGCGCCTGCCTGATTGTACCAGGTGGCGGTGAACGAGATGCCGAACTTGACCGGCGTCAGCGCGATGCCCTTGCGGATGACACGGCTTTTGGCGTTGAAGTCGAGGATCGCCTGTCGTCGCGCCTGATAGTCCGAAGTCTGCTCCAGCTCGTCGACGATGCGATGGACGATGTTGTCCTCGACCGGCTGGTGATAGGGCGTCAGAACGCGGTCTGAGCCTGGCTCGCCGTAGAAATTGCGCTTGCGGATCTCCAGCGGGTCCTTGCCGAGCGCATAGGCGATCTCCTCGACGATCCGTTCGCCGCCGACCATCCCCTGTGGTCCGCCGAAGCCGCGGAAGGCGGTGTTGGAGACCGTGTTCGTCTTCAGCGGCTGCGAAGTCAGCCGCACGTCGGGATAGAAATAGGCGTTGTCGGCATGGAACAGGGCGCGGTCGGTCACGGGACCCGAAAGATCGGAGGAGAAGCCGCAGCGGGCGGCATAATTCGCCTCGACTGCCAGGATACGCCCGTCGTCGTCGAAGCCGGCCTCGTAGGCGACCAGGAAGTCGTGCCGCTTGCCGGTCGTCGTCATGTCCTCGTCGCGGTCGGGACGGAATTTCACCGCGCGCTTCAGCCTCTTTGCGGCGATCGCGGCGATGGCGGCGAACTGGTTCGACTGCGTCTCCTTGCCGCCGAAGCCGCCGCCCATGCGGCGCACCTGCACGGTCACCGCATTGGACGGAACGCCCAGCGCATGGCCGACCATGTGCTGCACCTCGCTCGGATGCTGGGTGGAGGACCACACGGTGACCTCATCATCCTCGCCCGGGATGGCAAGCGCGATATGGCCCTCGAGATAGAAATGGTCCTGGCCGCCGATGCGCATTTCGCCCGAGATGGTGCGGGGTGAGGCGGCAAGGGCCGCATCGGCATCGCCGCGCGACAAGGTCAGCGGATCCGTGACGAGCGTTGCGCCGTTTGCGATTGTATCCGTCACGTCCGTCCGGTGCGGCAGGTCGCGGTATTCGATCTTCGCCAGCCTTGCTGCCCTTCGCGCCGCCTCGCGGCTTTCGGCGATCACGGCGAAGACCGGCTGGCCGTGGAATTCGACCCTTCCTTCCGCCAGCACCGGTTCGTCATGGCGCCCGGTCGGGCTGATGTCGTTGTGGCCGGGCACGTCGGCGCCGGTCATCACCCAGACGACGCCGGGTGCCGCGCGGACGGCGGATAGGTCCATCGAGACGATTTCGGCATGCGCCCGGTCGCTCATGCCGAGCGCTGCATGCAGCGTTCCCTCGGGCTCGGGCATGTCGTCGATATAGTCGGCGCTGCCCGCCACGTGCTTGTGGGCGCTGTCGTGGCGGAGCGGGGCGTGCATCGGAGCGGAGATGGTCTTGCGCTCCTCGAAGGCGGACTTATCCATCAGCGTTCACCTCCGGCTCTTTCATCCCATCGGCGCACCTGCGGGGACGATGCCTGCGACGGCCACCGGGCTGGCTGGGTTCCTATCAAGCTGCCCCTCATCCGCCTGCCGGCCCCTTCTCCCCGCAAGCGGGGCGAAGGGGGCTGGGCGAAACGGCTGCATCCCCTTCTCCCTGCCTGCTGGGAGAGGGCTGGGGTCAAGGGCAGTCGTGGGGGCAAAGTGAAGCAGGTTGACGGGTTCGGTATCGGGGCATCTCCACGTCCGAGCCAGCGCACGACGGTTACGACGGAAGTCAACCCGGCCATCATGCCACCTCCCCGAACCGGTGCAGTTGTGCCGGCTCGCCTGTTGTCTCCAGATAGAACCGTGTCATCAGGTTCTGTGCCGCCAGCATCCGGTAGGCTGCGGTGGCACGCCAGTCGGTCAGCGGCGCGTAATCCTTGTCCAGTTCCGTGGCCGCGGCCTGCGCCGTCGCCTCGCTCCACGGACGGCCGACGAGGGCCGCCTCGACATGGGCCGCGCGCTTCGGCGTGCCGGCCATGCCGCCGAAACAAATGCGGGCATCCGTGACGCTACCGGCGGGGTCGAGTGCGATGCGGAAGGCGCCGCAGAGCGCCGAAATGTCCTCGTCGCGGCGTTTGGAAAGCTTGTAGACGGCGAAGCGTTCGTCCGCAGCCGGCGCCGGCACGAACAGGCTTTCGACGAATTCGCCGGGTCGGCGGTCCTGCCTGCCGTATTCGATGAAATAATCCTCCAGCGGCAGTTGGCGGCGCCCGGCCGTGGAGCGCAGGACAAGGGTGGCGCCCAGCGCGATCAGCGGTGGCGGTGTGTCGCCGATCGGCGAGCCGTTGGCGATGTTGCCGCCGATCGTACCCATGTTGCGCACCTGCGCGCCGCCGATGCGGTCTATCAGCGGCCGCAGCGCCGGGACCATCTCGCAGAGCGCGGCAAAGGCTTGCGTATAGGTGACGCCGGCGCCGATCGTCAGCCCGTCGTCGCTGCGTTCGATCGTCTGCAGTTCCTGCAGGTGATTGATAAAGACGACGGGATCCAGCGCGCGCATCTGCTTGGTGACCCAGAGCCCGACATCCGTGGAGCCGGCGACCAGCGTCGCTTTCGGTTCTGTCGCGAGCACCTCGGCAAGCGCGCCGACGTCGGCGGGTATAACGAGGCGGTTGCCGACCTCGCCCATCCGGACCGTCTCGCGCGGCGCAAGTGCGGCAAGCTTTTCCTTCACCGCGGCGCGCGTGCGCTCGATAGGGTCGAAGACGGCGCTCGGACGGGTGGCTGCGACGGCTTCTGCGGCGGCCACGATCGGCTCATAGCCGGTGCAGCGACAGAGATTGCCCTGCAGCGCCTTCTCGATCTCCGGCCGGCCGGGCCTGTCGCTGGAAAGCCAAAGGCCGTAGAGCGACATCACGAAGCCCGGCGTGCAGAAGCCACATTGCGAGCCGTGATGGTCGACAAGCGCCTGCTGCACAGGATGCAGGGCGCCGTCGGGGGCGGCGAGATGCTCGACGGTGACGACATGGGTGGCGTTCATCGAGCCGAGCAGGCGTATGCAGGCGTTCACGCTCTCGTAGACGAGGCTGCCGGCGATGAGACGGCCTACGAGCACGGTGCAGGCGCCGCAGTCGCCCTCCGCACAGCCTTCCTTCGTGCCGGTCAGCCGGCGGCGGAGGCGCAGCCAGTCCAGAAGCGTGCTGGTTGCGGGCACATCGTCCAGGACGACGTCTTCATCGTTGAGGATGAGGCGTATACGACTGGTCTGCTGCATGCGTCTTCCTTTGCCTCGATATGCGCTGCCTATTGGGCGGTCCAGCCACCGTCGATGGAAATGTGCGTTCCGGTGACGGAGCGCGCGGCATCGCTTGCAAGATAGACGGCGGCGGCGGCGACCTCGTCGACGGAAACGAATTCCTTGGTCGGCTGGAACTTCAACATCACGTCCGACTTCACCTGCGCCTCGGTGATACCGCGGGCGCGCGCGGTGTCGGGGATCTGCTTTTCGACCAGCGGCGTCAGCACGTAGCCCGGGCAAATGGCATTGACGGTGATGCCCTGGTCGGCGACTTCGAGTGCCACGGCCTTCGTCAGGCCCATGATACCATGCTTTGCGGCCACATAGGCCGACTTGAACGGTGAGGCGACCAGCCCGTGGGCCGAGGCGATGTTGATGATGCGCCCCCAGCCCCTGGCCTTCATGCCGGGGATTGCCGCCCGGATGGTGTGGAACGAGCTCGACAGGTTGATGGCGATGATCTGGTCCCACTTCTCGACGGGGAAATCCTCGATCTTTTCGACGTGCTGGATTCCTGCATTGTTGACAAGGATATCCACGCCGCCGAATTCGCCGGCTGCGGTCTCGATCATGTCGGCGATTTCCGCAGGCTTCGTCATGTCGGCCGGATGATAGCTCACCTTGCCGCCGCCGGTTGCGGCGAGCCGCTTTCGGATCTTCTCGATCTCGGCAGGATCGCCCAGTCCGTTGAGGACGACGTTGGCTCCGCCTTCGGCGAAGGCGGTCGCGATCGCAAGGCCGATGCCGCTGGTGGAGCCGGTAACGACGGCTGTCTTCATCTCTAGCCTTCTCCCTGTCGTTGCAATGCGCGACACTCCCGGCGCACCGCATCATGTCCAGCCTACGCGCAAAGAACGGGGCGGCGCAATCCGCTTTTGGGACCTGGATGTGCGGTGCGATTTGCGTTTTATTTTCTTTTGACATTCGTTTTGATGTCGTAATGATGATTCCGAAGGCCGAGGGTCAACACCCTGGGGAGCGGCCGCAGCTATCGGGGAGGTTTTTCATGGGTGGCTATATTCTCGCGATCGACCAGGGCACGACCTCGAGCCGGGCGATCGTGTTCGACGAAAGCCAGAAGGTGGCGGGTGTCGGCCAGCGCGAGTTTCCGCAGATCTTCCCCCGCTCCGGCTGGGTGGAGCACAATCCCGAGGACATATGGGAAAGCGTGATCTGGTCGGCGCGCGTGGCGCTCGAGCAGGCGGGCATCGGCGCATCGGAGCTCGCGGCCATCGGCATCACCAACCAGCGCGAGACGGTGGTGGTTTGGGATCGCGACACCGGCCGGCCGATCCACAATGCCGTCGTCTGGCAGGACCGGCGGACGGCCGAACGCTGCGACGAGCTGAAACGGCAAGGGCTGGAAGAGCTTTTCACCCGCAAGACCGGGTTGCTTCTCGACCCGTATTTCTCCGGCACCAAGCTTGCCTGGATCCTCGATCACGTGGACGGCGCCCGTGAGCGTGCCGCGCGCGGCGAACTCTGCTTCGGTACCGTCGACACCTTCCTCATCTGGCGGCTTACCGGCGGCCGCTCCTTCCTCACCGATGCGACCAATGCCAGCCGCACGCTGATGTTCGACATTGCAACCAATGCCTGGGACGACGAGCTGCTCGGCATTCTCGACGTGCCGAAGGCGATGCTGCCCGAAGTGCGCGACTGCGCTGCCGACTTCGGCGTCACCGAGCGGTCGCATCTGGGAGCGGAAGTCCCGATCCTCGGCGTTGCCGGCGACCAGCAGGCGGCGACGATCGGCCAGGCCTGTTTCGAGCCCGGCATGATGAAATCCACCTACGGTACCGGCTGCTTTGCCCTGCTGAACACCGGCAAGGACAGGGTGCCTTCGAAGAACCGGCTGCTGACGACCATCGCCTACCGGCTGGACGGCGAGACGACCTATGCGCTCGAGGGCTCGATCTTCATCGCGGGTGCCGCCGTTCAGTGGCTGCGCGACGGATTGAAGATCATCGGTACCGCATCCGAGGCGAGCGAGCTTGCCGCCAAGGCGGATCCGATGCAGGCGGTCTATCTCGTGCCGGCCTTCACCGGGCTTGGCGCGCCGCATTGGGACGCCGAGGCGCGTGCTGCGATTTACGGCATGACGCGCGGCACGGGGCCTGCCGAATTCGCGCGGGCGGCGCTGGAGGCGGTCTGCTTCCAGACGCGCGACCTGCTGGAGGCGATGCGGGGCGACTGGACCAACGGTACGGGCGACACGGTGCTGCGCGTCGACGGCGGCATGGTCGCCTCGGACTGGACGATGCAGCGGCTCGCCGACATCCTGGACGCGCCCGTCGATCGCCCCACCATTCTGGAGACGACGGCGCTGGGCGCTGCCTGGCTCGCCGGCCAGCGTGCCGGCGTCTGGCCGGACCGGGAGGGTATCGCCCGTTCCTGGGCGCGTGATCGCCGCTTCGAACCGCAGATGGACGAGGCGGTCCGACAGGCCAAGGTTGCCGGATGGAAGGACGCGGTGCGCCGCACGTTGAGCGCCGATTGCTGAACGCGGGCAAGATCAAACGACGCCTTCCCTTCGATGGCGGACACCTGGCCTGGCGATTGCAGCCATCGGTCTTGTCGTCGGCTGCGTGGTGGAAGGCGCATTGACCGCTCTTTTGGGGCGTTCCTCCAGATGCTATGGCCCAGGTCCACGGGACAGATGCTATGGACTTGCGCATGGACCACTCTTCGAAGACGGTCGCCGGCCGGTCATGCGGCACCTGCACGCTCTGTTGCCGTCTGCCTGAAATCGATCTGTTCGAGAAACCGGCCAATGTCTGGTGCAGGCATTGCATCGAGGAGAAGGGGTGCTCGATCTACGAGCACAGGCCTTCCGTCTGCCGGGACTTTCTGTGCCTCTGGATGACTGACGAAGCGTTGGGTGAGGAGTGGGAACCGGCGCGCTCGCATATGATGATCTACCGGCAGGGGCCGCAGATCACGCTGCTGGTCGATCCCGACCATGCGGATATCTGGTGCAGCGAGCCGTACCACACGCAGTTGCAGGCCTGGGCCTCGGAGAGTGAGCCGACGGGCGGCTACGTCATCGTGTTCTGGCAGGACGACGTGTTCGAGATCTGATCCGGCGTGGCGCGGTCGCTTTTGTACTGCCGCCCGCCGTACCGCCATCCGTTGAAAAATTTCATGCGTGCTGTCGGGATCGGCGCTACTTCTACGTCATATCGAGGAAGGAGTGTCCGATGCTTTATGCCGTGCTTTGTTACAATTCCGAGGATGCAGTCGCCGCGTGGAGCCGGGAGGAGGAGGACAAGGTGATGTCCGATCTCGCCGCGGTCGAGAGAAAGTATGCCGCGGCTGGCAAACTCGGGCCGGTCGCCCGGCTGATGCCTACGACGGCTGCGACGACGTTGCGAAAGTCCTCCGGCGAGAGCTTCATCGTCGATGGTCCCTTTGCGGAAACGAAGGAGCAGTTTCTCGGCTTCTTCCTTGTCGACATGGAAACGCTCGACGAGGCTATCGCCTTCGCCAGGGAACTGGCCGTCGCCAATCCGGGCGTGGGCGCCTACGAGATCAGGCCGCTCCGCGTCTTCAAGCCGGGCGGTTCGCTGGAGGCGCTGTGAGCGAGCTTTCATGGATAGACCTGGCGCTTTCCTCCGCCCGCCCGCAGGCGATGGGTGCGCTTCTGCGCTATTTCCGCGATCTCGACCTTGCGGAAGAGGCCTTTCAGGAGGCGTGCCTCCGGGCCGTGCGCACCTGGCCGGAGAAGGGGCCGCCGCGCGATCCGGTCGCCTGGGTGATCTTTGTCGGCCGCAACAGCGGCATCGATCACCTGCGCAAGCGGGCGCGACAGGAACCGCTGCCGCCCGAGGAGCTGCTGTCGGATCTCGATGACGTAGAGGGGGATCTGGCGGAGCGGCTGGACGGCTCGCACTACCGCGACGACATCCTGCGGCTTCTCTTCGTTTGCTGCCATCCCGAATTGCCTGCGACGCAGCAGATCGCGCTGGCACTGCGCATCGTCTCCGGGCTGTCCGTGCGCCAGATCGCCCGCGCCTTCCTGGTGTCGGAAGCGGCGATGGAACAGCGCATCACCCGGGCCAAGGCGAAGATTGCCGCAGCCGGCCTGCCGTTCGAGGTGCCGGACGCAGCATCGCGCGCCGAGCGCCTCGGCGTGGTGGCCGCCATGATCTACCTCGTCTTCAACGAAGGCTATTCCGCCGGTGAGGCGCGACGTGCCGATACGCCTTTCTGCGAGGAGGCGATCCGGCTGTCGCGGCTGTTGCTGCGGCTCTTTCCGGCCGAGCCGGAGATCATGGGGCTGACGGCCCTGCTGCTTCTCCAGCACTCGCGGCGCAGTGCACGCTTTAGCGCCGACGGGCAGATCGTGTTGCTGGAGGACCAGGACCGCAGCCTCTGGGACAGACGCGCGATCCGCGAGGCGCTGGCGCTGATCGACAAGGCGCTGCGTCACCGTGCGCCGGGTCCCTACCAGATCCAGGCGGCGATCGCCGCGCTGCATGCGCGCGCGGAGACGGCGGCGCAGACGGACTGGGAGCAGATCGACCTGTTGTACCAGTCGCTGGAGCGCATCCAGCCGTCGCCCGTCGTCACCCTCAACCGCGCCGTGGCCGTATCGAAGCGACAGGGGCCGCAGACGGCGCTGGACCTGATCGAGCCCCTGGCGGACCGGCTGTCCGGATACTTCCATTTCCACGGGCTGAGGGGCGGTCTGCTGCAGCAGCTCGGCCGCGACCGCGAGGCCCATGACGCCTTCGAGCGTGCGATCACGCTTGCCACCACCGCCGCGGAAGCCGGCCATATCCGCCAGCATCTCGACGCTCTCGCCCGCGATATCGCCGTTACGGCGAAATGATGCGAAAAAATCGGCAGCCGGTGTCGGATCGCGGCCACCCTGTGCGTCCTTGGTGGGAAGCGATCGGAAAACCTACGAGGAGAAAGACCATGGACACGACCGTCGAGATCAAGCCGGCCAACGAGCGCGAACTGGTTCTCACGCGCGTACTGAACGCGACACCTGCGCAGCTCTTCAAGGCCTGGACGACCCCGGCCCTGATGACCCAGTGGTTCGCGCCGAAGCCCTACGAGACGCCGATTGTCGAGATCGAGCCGCGCGACGGCGGCAAGTTCCGTACCGTGATGACCGGGCCGGACAATTTCCACATGGATTCGACCGGCGTCCTGCTGGAGGTGGAGAAGGACCGCCGGATCATCTTCACCGATGCCTTCGGGCCGGACTGGAAACCGACCGAGAAGGCGTTCTTCACGGCCGAGATCCTCTTCGATGACCTTGGCGACGGGCGCAGCCGCTATACCGCGATCGCCCGCCACTGGAACGTGGAAGACGCCAGGACGCACGAGACGATGGGCTTCCATGGCGGCTGGGGGCAGGTCGCAACCCAGCTCGAGGCGGTCGCCTCCAAGCTTTGAGGGGGCCGGCGCACGGGGTGCTTCGACGCCGCTTGAGCGCCTACTTCCAGATGCCGAAGCGCTCCTGCATGTAGGCGACCGAAGCACGATTGGCGTCCTTGCGGGTGATCCCCTCGATCGTCGAGCGGTAGAGGGAATCGATGTCGTGCGCGTCCGTCGTCAGTGGTTCCTCGATGCCTGCCGGCAGCCAGATGGGGATACCCTTCCAGGCGAGCAGGCCCGAAAGCCAGACGTCGTCCACCGTCCAGACCGCATCGGGAATGTCGTAGGCGGTGTCGTCGAAGAAGTCGGGGCGCACCACGACACCGCCAAGGCCCTGCAGGATATCGACATAACCGGACTTGGCGATCGGACGGCGCATCGGCCGCGGCGCGCCGGTGCGCAAGAGCATGTAAGCGAGCCTGTGGCTCAGCCGCCGGGCGCGCAGCGGCAGGTCCAGCTTGCCTGCGCGCTTGGCCTTCGGCTGGAACGGCCCCGGCTTGCCGCGGTGCGGCGGGATGCCCTTGCCGTTCAGCGCGACGCATTCACCAGGGCGTGCGGCCTGTGCGGCGAAGAGGTCGGCCGCCCAGTTGGGACCGAAGATCTTGTCGTCGTCGCAAAAAAGGATCTGCGCCTCCTGCCTGCCGCGTAGTTCGCGGGCGGCGAACAGCACCTTCGAGGCCGGCCCGAGGTCGCTGTCCGGCCGCACGATCTTCACACCGTCCGGCACCTGCGGCAGCGTGCCGTCGTAGTCGGGAAAGCGGCGGTAGCGTTCAGGAACATAGAGGCGAATTTCGTCTACGTGGCCCTTCTGGCTCACCAGGCTTTTCAGTGTCGGCGCCAGCGTGGCGAAACGTGGCGGAATGGTGGACAGCGAGATGATGCGCAACAACGAACTCCGAATTCGCGATCCGGCCCGCCCGGGGCCGTCGCAAGTTGTGAGAACTCTTTGCCATGGCGGGTCCGGCAGGGTCAAGGAAGCGGCGATTTCGCAATGCCCCCACGTCTGCAGCGGCGAGCGGTAGCTGTCGTCGAACGCATTGTTTCCGAATTCGCCCTTTGCACGCGCGGCGCGGCCCCATATCTGTGGGAGAGCCTGAACATTCGTCCGGAAGATACCCCATGGAACTTGGCCTTCACACCTTCGCCGATGTCGATCCCGCTGCCGCCGACAAGGGGCGGGAGGGCGAGCGGCGGATTCGCGAACTCATCGAGGAAATCGAGCTGGCCGATCAGGTCGGTCTCGACGTCTTCGGGATCGGCGAGCATCATCGGCCCGACTATGCGGCATCTGCGCCCGCCGTCATCCTCGCTGCAGCCGCCGCGCGGACGAAGAACATCCGCCTTGCCAGCTCGGTGACGGTGCTGTCGTCGGACGATCCGGTGCGGGTATTCCAGCAGTTCTCGACGCTCGATCTCATATCCGGTGGCAGGGCGGAGATCATGGCCGGCCGCGGTTCGTTCATCGAGTCCTTCCCGCTGTTCGGCTACGATCTCAATGACTACGACAAGCTGTTCGAGGAAAAGCTCGACCTGCTGCTGGCGATCAACGCCGCCGAGAAGGTTACCTGGAGCGGTGAGACGCGCGCGCCGATCCGCGGGCTTGGGGTCTATCCGCGGCCGCTGCATGGCCGGCTGCCGATCTGGATCGCGGTCGGCGGCACGCCACAATCGGTGGCGCGCGCGGGGGCGTACGGTCTTCCGCTGGCGCTTGCGATCATCGGCGGCACGCCTTCGCGTTATGCTCCGCTTTTCGATCTTTACCGCGAAGCCGCCAGCCGCGCCGGTGAGGACGTTTCGAAGCTGAAGACGAGCATTAACGTGCACGGCTTCATCGCCGACACGTTCGAGGCTGCGGCGGACCAGTTCTACGGCCCGCAGTCGGCGGTGATGAACAGGATCGGCGCGGAGCGCGGCTGGGGGCCGACGAGCCGTGCGCAGTTCGATCTCTCCACCGGGCCGGAGGGGCACCTTTTCCTTGGCGACCCGGAAACGGTGGCAAAAAAGATCGCCGCCCATCACCGGATCTTCCGCAACGACCGCTTCGTGCTGCAGATGGCGATCGGCCTGATGCCGCATGCGCAGATCATGCGCGGTATCGAACTTTACGGCACGAAGGTCGCGCCGCTGGTGCGCGAATTGCTGGCCGGGCAACCGGCTCTTGGCTGAGGCATTGGAAAGGGCCGCCGCGCCATGCTAAGGAGCCCCGCTGAAAGCGAGACGAGATGACCCTGAACAACGACGAAGACCTGCACGGCATGCAGGCAATCGGCCGCATCTGCGGCAATGTCCTGCAGCATATGACCGCCTCGATCCGGCCCGGCATGACGACGGCGGAACTGGATCTGATCGGGAGGCGCATGCTGGAAGAGGCCGGTGCGCGTTCGGCGCCCGAAACGTGCTACGAGTTTCCGGGTGCCACCTGCATCAGCGTCAACGAGGAAGTGGCCCACGGCATTCCCGGAGACCGTGTGATCGCCGAAGGCGACCTCGTCAACATCGACGTCTCTGCCGAACTCGACGGTTATTTCGCCGACACCGGCGCGTCGTTCACCGTCGGCCGCGCCGCGCCCAACATCGAGCGCCTCTGCCGCGACGGCAAGCGCGCCATGTGGGTCGGGCTGAAGGAGGTGAAGTCCGGCCGTCCGCTTTCGGCGATCGGCAACGCGATCGGAACCTTTGCCCGCAAGAACCGCTACACCCTGATCGCCAACCTCGCCAGCCACGGCGTGGGCCGCTCGCTGCACGAGGAGCCGTCGGAGATCGCCACCTGGCCTGACCCGCGCGAGAAGCGGGTGATGACCGAGGGGCTGGTCTTCACGGTCGAGCCCTTCCTGTCGCTCGGCGCGCAATGGGCGGAAAACGGCGAGGACGACTGGACGCTCTACAGCGATCCGCAGGCGCCGACGGTGCAGTTCGAGCACACGGTAGTGGCAACCCGGAACGGCCCGCTGATCCTGACCCTGCCGGGCTGAGAACCTCGTCGGGCGGATCGGCCGGTTCGCGGCTGGAAATGCCTCAGGTCCGGCATCAGCATCAGGAAAAGTGGACATTCCATCAGAAATAGTCGTTTGCCGGTCCATGTTGCGTCGCAATAAGATAATGACATGCTGCATGTTTCCAAACCGCCTGGCCCTTCACCAATCACGGTGGCTGTCGCCGGCGCCATAGCGCTGGCTTCCCTGATGGGGTTCGGGCGCTTCTTCTATACGCCCGTCCTGCCCGCGATGATGGCCGACCTCGGGCTCGATCCGACGCAGAGCGGCCTGATTGCGGCGGCCAATTTCGCGGGTTACCTGCTGGGCGCCGTTCTGGCTGCGCACGGATGGGCGGCCGGGCGCGAGCGCAGCCTGGCGTTGTGGGCGCTGTTTGCCAACGTGGTGCTGCTGGCGGCGATGGCGGGTGCGGGCACGATACCCGCCTTCGTCGTAATCCGTTTTCTCGCCGGGCTTTCCAGCGCGCTGGGCATGGTCTTCACGTCGGCCGTCGTGCTTTCGTTCGGTGCCTCGACGGGAGACCGCCGCGTTCCGATGATCTATTTTTCGGGGGTAGGGGCCGGCATTGCGCTTTCTTCCGTGTTGGTGCTCGGCCTGTCGCCGTTTCATCCGGCCGGCCTGGCGAGCTGGCGCCTGGACTGGCTGGTCGCCGCCGTCGGTGCCGCTGTTGCCCTTGTTGCCGTCGCCGCGCTTCTGCCCCGCGGCAATGCCTATGCTGCGGCAAGGCCCGAACCTCCGCTCGCCTGGCCGCGTCCCCTCGTGGCGCTGACGCTGAGCTACGGCCTGTTCGGCATCGGCTATGTCGTCACTGCCACCTTCATCGTCGCGATGGCGCGCGAGGGCGGCGGCGGGCATCTGCTGGAGGGGATGACGTGGTTTCTCACCGGCGTGAGTGCCGCCGTGTCGCTCTTCGTCTGGAAGGGGCTGGACCGCCGGCTCGGCGTTCTCGGCGTCTATCAGGCTGCCTTGATGCTGGAGGCGCTGGGTGTCGCCGCCACCGTGATCCTGCCGGCACCGTCCTCGGTTCTGGTCGGCGGCGTCCTGCTCGGCGCGACCTTCATGGTGGTCACCGCCTACGGGCTGCAGCTCGGCCGGGCGATGGCGCCGGAGAGCCCGCGCCGCTCGCTTGCGATGATGACGGCGGCATTTGGCGTCGGGCAGATCGTCGGCCCTCTGGCGGCCGGCTGGCTGGCATCGATCAGCGGCGGCTACGGACTGCCGAGCTTGGCTGCGGCGGCCGCTCTGGCAATCGCGGCGGCAGCGACGCTTGCCGCGCGTGGCCGGCAGACTTGATTAAATCTCGGTAATGCAAGGCCTCTGCGATTGTTGCGATGGGGAAACTGCTTTAGTTTCCGGCCGTCTTCGGCTCGTGCCGCAAACCGGATCTCCGTGAAAAGAAAGCGCTGCAGTTGTTTGTCTCCTTTTTCCCCCATCCCAAGCTCTTCTTTCCGTCGGTTATCGCGTGGTCAGCCCTTGCGATGATCATCTGGTACGCCGGCGGGGAGCAACTGGGAGCGTTCTTCGGTCTGCCACCGCTGCAGCCCGGCGAGGAGGCGGTCATCGGGGTCTCCGTCTTCTGGTCCCCTCCGTTCATTTGGTTCTATCTCTACTACACGCTGATGGTGGGGGTATTTGCCGCCTTCTGGTTTACCTTCAGTCCGCATCCATGGCAGCTGTGGTCCGTGCTGGGATCGGCGCTGATCATCTTCAACACCTATTTCTCCGTGCAGGTGAGCGTGGCGATCAATGCGTGGTACGGGCCGTTCTACGACATGATCCAGCGGGGCCTCGCCCGGACGGATCCGATCCCGACGGAAACCGATCTCTTTGTCGGAATGATCGGTTTTGCCGGCATCGCTTTCGTCGCGATCACCATCGGCACCTTGAACCTGTTCTTCGTCAGCCACTATGTTTTCCGCTGGCGCACGGCGATGAACGATTTCTACATGTCCCATTGGGACAAGCTGCGTCACATCGAGGGCGCCTCGCAGCGCGTGCAGGACGACACGATGCGCTTTTCGCGGACCGTGGAAGGCCTCGGCGTCAGCCTGGTCAGCTCGATCATGACGCTCGTCGCCTTCCTCCCGGTCCTGTTCAAGTTCTCCACCACGGTGACTGTCCTGCCCTTCGTCGGTGAGGTGCCGCACGCCCTGGTCTGGGCGGCAATCTGCTGGTCGCTGTTCGGCACGGTGTTTCTCGCCGTGGTCGGCATCAAGCTGCCGGGCCTGGAATTTCGCAACCAGCGCGTCGAGGCGGCCTATCGTAAGGAACTGGTCTATGGCGAAGATCACGCCGACCGGGCT
Source organism: Rhizobium subbaraonis (assembly GCF_900220975.1). GTDB lineage: Bacteria > Pseudomonadota > Alphaproteobacteria > Rhizobiales > Rhizobiaceae > Mycoplana > Mycoplana subbaraonis. Next base: position 218,297 of record NZ_OBQD01000009.1, read on the forward strand.
CAGCCTCCGACCGTGCAGCAGCTTTTCGCCAATGTGAGGAAGAACTACTTCCGCCTCTATTTCCACTACCTGTATTTCAACGTCGCCCGCATCTTCTATCTGCAGGCAGACAACCTGTTCGGCACGTTCGTGCTGGTGCCCTCGATCGTCGCTGGCAAGCTGACCCTAGGCGTGATGAGCCAAATTCAGAACGTGTTCGGGCAGGTGCGCGAATCCTTCCAGTATCTGGTCAATTCGTGGACCACGATCGTCGAGCTGCTTTCGATCTACAAACGCCTCAAGGCCTTCGAAGCGGTCATCCAGGACGAACCGCTTCCCGAGATCGACCAGCGATATCTGGAACGGAAGGAAGATGGTGACGCGCTGGCGGCCAACAGCCCGTGATGGGCTAGTCTGACGACGGTCAGAGGGCGGCTCCGGCCGCCTTCTTCTCCCTGCCGACGATGTCCATCGCCTCGCGATGGCTGACGCAGGCGACGTCCGGCTTGGCGCAGACCTCGGTGAGGAAGCGGTCGAGCGCGCGCCAGTAGGCGCCGCCATTCATCTCCACGAAATGAAAGCCGAGCTGCAGCGGGATGCGGTCGCCTTCATATTGCTTTTCGAAGGCTGCCCGGTAGGCGACGAGCGTCCTCTCCTCGTAGGCGGCGCTGTGCTTCTTGTCCTCGATGCCGAGCGAGTGGCGGACGAAGAGGTTGTAGTCCATCCCGATGACAGGCTTGGCCGACGGTCCTTCGGGGATCAGCGGCAGGGCGAAGTGGACTAGGCCGTCATCTGTGGCGCGGGGCAGGGCCGGACCCTTCGACACCTGGCTTGCATCGTAGCGGAAGCCGAAGTCGCGCAGCGCGTTGACCAGGGAGGGGCTGGTGGCGAGATAGGGCGCGCGGAAGCCGATGATGCCCTTTTCGGCGAAGTCGCGCCATTCCACCGGCTCGCGCTCGGGCACGCCGGCATTGGCCCAGGCCTCGCGGAGCGTGTTGCGGAAGAAGTCGAACTCCTGTTTCCAGTCGTCTACGTTCCATTTCGCGCCGTCGAAATGGCCGCAGGCATGGCTGCCGATGTCGTGGCCTTCGCTGCGGGCGCGCCAGATCTCGTCCAGCCGCTTGATCACATCCGCGTCGTCGGGTGCGAAGCCGATGTTGGACTTGCCGCGCTTTTCATGAGGTGCCTGATAGCTCTTGCGGTCTTCCTTCGTCATCAGAAACGTACAGGAAAGAAAGTAGGTGAAATGGGCGCCGGTGCGTTTTGCCATATCGCGGCTCTTCTCCCAGAGCCGGGTGTCGTGCGCGCCGTCGAAGGAGACCACGACGAGCTGCTTCGGCTTGTCCGGCGCCTGATCCTGGGCGCGGACAGACAGCGGACAACCGACAAGGGCAAAGGCGAAAAGGGTCGAAAGACTTGATCGAAACATGGCTACCGCGACAATTTGCAAGGGGCTTCATCGTTCGTGAATGCGGCAAAGCCGTGATCGTGCTGGAAATTGGCAGTGGGGGGCGTTATCCCATGACGACGGTCGCACACCGGATTTCATTCACGAAAGGCGCAAATCAATGGCTTTGCTGGTCGCCGGCATCATCCTCTTCATCGCCACTCACCTGGTTCGTCCCTTCGCGCCCGGCCTACGTGCGGGCCTGATCGCGCGGCTCGGAAAGCCGGCCTTCATGGCGCTGCACGGCATCGTCTCGCTGATCAGCCTTTTCATGATGGCCTATGGTTTCGTGCTGGCGCGCGATGGCGGTGGCGAAATGCTCTACTATCCGCCGGTCTTCATGGCCCACATCGCGCTCACGCTGATGCTGATCTCCACGATCTGTCTTGTCTCGGCCTTCATGCCGGCCGGATACATCCGCTCGAAACTGAAGTTCCCCGCGCTCGTCGCGATCAAGCTTTGGGCGTTCGCGCACCTGCTTGCCAATGGCGAGAGCTATTCGGTGCTGCTGTTCGTGGCGATCCTCGCCTGGGCGGTGATCCTGCGCATTTCGCTGAAGAAGCGGATCGCGGCTGGAGAGGCGACGTTGCCGGTGTTCGTGTCTGCCAGATACGACGTCATCTCGGTGATCGTCGGCGCTCTGCTCTATGCCGCGATCGTGCTGAAGCTGCACGAATGGCTGATCGGCATTCGCGTGCTCCCCTGATCGTTAGCCGCGCAATGGGCGGGATTTCGCGCTGCCCCCTTACAACGGGGCAAAAATCGGGTAGAAGCGCGGAAAACCTATCATCTGAGTGAAAGCCGGACCACGAATGGTAAACCAGGACGACAGCTTTATCCGCGAAGTCAACGAGGAACTGCGTTCCGAACGCATGCGTTCCATCTGGCGTCGGTTCGGCCGCGTGCTGATCGGCGCTGCCGTGCTCGTCGTCCTCGGCACGATCGGCAAGGTCGGCTACGAATTCTGGCGCGAAAGAGAATCGTCCGCCGCCGGCGACCAGTTCCTGTCCGCGCTGACACAGATCCGCGAAGGCGACCGCGAGGCGGGCCAGAAGGAGCTGGCGGCACTTGAGAAGGAAGGTTTCGGAGCCTACCCTGTGCTGGCGCGCATCCGCTCGGCCTCGCTTCTGGCGGAAGGCGGAGATGCGCCGGGCGCGATCACGGCCTTCACGGCGATCGCCAAGGATGGTTCGGTGCCGCAGGCGCTGCGCGACGCAGCCCGTCTGCGTGCTGCCTATCTGCTCGTCGATACCGGCTCCTATGAAGAGGTGGCGGCGGAAGTCGAGCAACTGACCAATGCGACCAACCCGATGCGCCATTCGGCGCGCGAGGTCCTCGGCCTGTCGGCCTACAAGGCCGGCGACGTCGCCCGCGCCAAGGAATGGTTCGAGCAGGTCGTCAACGACGGCGAAAGCCCGCGCAACGTCGCCAACCGCGCCCAGATGATGCTGGACCTGATCACCGCCAGCGGCAAGGCCTCCTGACGCCGCGCGATCCAACGCGGCTCAACCTGAACGGAACGTCCCCATGAGCTTCACCGTCGCCATCGTCGGGCGCCCCAATGTCGGCAAGTCCACCCTGTTCAACAGGCTGGTGGGCAAGAAGCTCGCGCTGGTGGACGACACCCCGGGCGTGACCCGCGATCGCCGTCCCGGCGAGGCCCGCCTGGTCGACCTGAAATTCCACATCATCGATACGGCCGGTCTCGAAGAAGCGGCACCCGAGACGCTGCAGGGCCGCATGCGCGCCCAGACGGAAGCGGCGATCGACGAGGCTGACCTGTCGCTCTTCGTCGTCGATGCCAAAATGGGCCTGACCCCCGTCGATACGGCGCTTGCCGACATGCTGCGCCGCAAGGGCAAGCCCGTCGTACTCGTCGCCAACAAGTCGGAAGCCCGCGGCTCCGATGGCGGTTTCTACGATGCCTTCACGCTCGGTCTCGGCGAACCGACGCCGATCTCGGCCGAGCACGGCCAGGGCATGCTCGACCTGCGCGACGCCATCGTCGCTGCGATCGGCGAGGAGCGCGCCTTCCCGGAGGAAGACGAGGCCGTCACCGATGTCGACCTGCGTGCGGAAGCTGCTGCCGAAGGCCTGGAAAAGGACGAGGACTACGAACCGGAATATGACGAGACGAAGCCGCTGCGCGTGGCCATCGTCGGCCGCCCGAATGCCGGAAAGTCCACGCTGATCAACCGCTTCCTCGGCGAGGATCGGCTTTTGACCGGTCCCGAAGCCGGCATCACCCGCGACAGCATCTCGGTCGAGTGGGAATGGCGCGGCCGCACCATCAAGATGTTCGACACCGCCGGCATGCGCCGCAAGGCGAAGGTGCAGGAGAAGCTGGAGAAGCTCTCGGTCGCCGACGGACTGCGTGCCATCCGTTTCGCCGAGACCGTCGTCATCGTCTTCGACGCGACCATCCCCTTCGAGAAGCAGGACCTGCAGATCGTTGACCTCGTGCTGCGCGAAGGCCGCGCCGCCGTGCTCGCCTTCAACAAATGGGACCTGATCGAGGATCCGCAGGCCGTTCTGGCCGATCTGCGCGAGAAGACGGACCGGCTCCTGCCGCAGGCCCGCGGCATCCGCGCCGTGCCGATCTCCGGCCAGACCGGCCGCGGGCTCGACAAGCTGATGCAGGCGATCATCGACACCGATCGCGTCTGGAACCGCCGTATCTCGACCGCCCGGCTGAACCGCTGGCTGGATGCGCAGCAGGTCCAGCATCCGCCACCGGCCGTTTCCGGCCGCCGGCTGAAGCTGAAGTACATGACGCAGGTGAAGGCCCGCCCGCCGGGCTTCATGATTTCCTGCACGCGGCCCGAGGCGCTGCCGGAATCCTACGTGCGTTATCTCACCAACGGCCTGCGCAACGATTTCGACCTGCCGGGCGTGCCGATCCGCATCCATTTCAAGGCGTCGGAAAACCCCTACGCCAACAAGGCGAAGAAGAAGCGCTGAGGGATCTCGCGGGGCGCGCCAGTTGCGGCAGGAAGGCGACGATCTTCCTGTCATCGGTGACAGACGCCCTCGGCTCGGACCCGGCTTGTGCGATGGGCAGCCTGTCGGGCGGATCCGGATGCTTTTTGCCGCCGGCGGTACGAGGATCCCCTGACTTCAGCCCGGTAGCCTGTCGCTTGCGACGAGTGCGCCGTGGTGCTGGATGACGGCGGCGGCGAGGTCGGCGGCGAAGCGGGCGGAGGCGGGCGCGTCGCCGGTGGCAACGTAGCGGGCAAGGAAGCCGCCGTTGAAGCTGTCGCCGGCGCTGGTGGTATCGACGATGCGCTCGACACGTGCGGAGGGAACGTGCGTGACGTCTTCTCCGAACGCGAGCGTGGCACCCTCGGCGCCGTCCTTGACCACGAGATCGGCGACACCCAGCGCGCGGTAGCGATCGATCGTCGCCTCGATGGATGCGTCGCCGAAATGAGTGGCCTCGTCGTCGAAGCTCGGCATGACGAGGGTTGCGGCGCGGGCGCCGTCGGTGATCGTTTCGCGCATGCGTCCGGCATCATCCCATAGCCGCGGCCGGATGTTGGGATCGAAGGCAACCAGCTTTCCCGCGGCCTTGGCGCGGCGAAGCTCGGCGAGAAGCGTGTCCACGTCCTCCGGCGAGAGGATCGCCAGGGTAATGCCGGAAAAGACGATGACGTCGGAGGCTTCAATGGCCTTGCGCAGGCGATCCGCATCGCGCGCCAGCAGTTTCGCGGCGGAGACGGAACGCCAGTAGGAGAAACTGCGCTCGCCGTCGTTGAGGTGGATCATGTAGAGTCCGGGCGCGCGGCCCTCGATGCGGGCGATCTGGCCGGTGCCGACGCCGTGTCCCTCCATGAAGGCCAGCATTTCGTCGGAGATCATGTCGCGGCCGACGGCGGTGAAGTAGTCGACGCTCCAGTCGGCCGGCAGGAAGAGGCGGGCGTAATAGGCGGTGTTGAAGGTGTCGCCGGCGAAGCTTTTGCGCATCAGGCCGCCATCCGCCTGCATCAGCTCGACCATGCACTCGCCGATCGCGAGCAGTTTACCTGCCATCGTTTCCCCCTCCCTTGCGCATTTCCGGCCGAAGCGGAATCGCTTCGGTGTCGGATCATGCAGTCATCGCAATCCCCTGGAGCAATTCCCGCGAACAGGATTTCACCTGACTTGCTCTAGCTGCGTCGGAAGGAGGAGATACTGTCAAAGAGTGCCTGCGGCAAGGTGATACCGGCATTGCCGGAATGCCAGCGGGCACGGGCACGCGCTTCGCCGGGGATATGCACGCCGAATTCGCCGGCGAGGCGCTCAAGCTGCCGGGCGAGCCGTGTTTCGAAGTCGTGAGCCAGGAACTGGGGCGCGATGGCAAGAACGAAAAGGCCCGCACCCGGCGATTGATCGCCGGATTGGAAGTCCGGGGCGTCGAGCGACCAGTTGGCGCCGGACAACCCGGCCGACAGCACCTCCACCATCAGCGCGATGTTGGCGCCGCGCTCGCCGCCGAAGGCGAGCAATGCGCCCCGGAGCGCAGCGTTCGCATCCGTTGTGGGCTGGCCCGCCTCGTCCAGCGCCCAGCCTTCCGGGATCGGCTCGCCGCGTTCGGCGGCCTGGCGGATCTTGACGAAGGCGGTGGCGCTCGATGCCTGATCGATCACCAGCGGCGGGCCGTCGGCGCGCGGTGCGGCGAAGGCGAGCGGATTGGTGCAATAGACGGGTTTCGCGCTGCCGGCGCCGGCGAGAAGGGCGGGGCCGTTTGTGGCGGCCAGTGCCACCAGGCCGGCATCGGCAAGCCGAGCGGCGTACCAGCCGAGTTCGCCGGTGGTAAAGCTGTTCTTCGACGTATAGAGCGTCAGGCCGAAGGTCCGCGTCTTGGTGACCAGTTCCTCGAAGGCGCTGTCGAAACCGAGCTGGGCGATGCCGCCACGGCAGTCGCAGCGCACCAGTGCCGGGACGGGCGAGGTGATCAGCGGTTCGGCATGACCGTCGATGCGGCCACGGACAAGGGCGTCGAGATAATCGATCAGATGGGCAAGGCCGAGCGCGCTCTTGCCGGTCGCTTCTGCAGATGTGACCGCGCGCGCCAGGCACCGCGCCAGCGGCTCGCCGGCGCCTGCGCGCAGAAGTGCCGCCGCTGCGAGCGCCGATACCTCCTGCAGGGTGAGCGTGATGGTGGGTTCAGTCAAAGTCTCGCCCTTTCCGGCTGACCGCAGCTGGTCTTGCTGCATTTCGACGGGAAATCCGATCGCCCGCTCGTGGGCTTAGGGATGCCGGTCGGCTCAAGCCTGGCCGGATACGGGCGGTGCAATGGCGGCTCCGTCCTTACGAGGCTCCGGCTTCGATCGGGTTGCATCATCCTTGCGCCAGGGGTGGGCGTCAACCGCAACGTGGCAGTCAACGCCCGGTGACAAGCTGCTCTGCTCGGCAGCTTCCCGCAAGGCTTGCCTGTTTACGCGCCGTAATCCGCTCGCTACACATTGGACCAGCAACATTCCCGGGGAGCCTTGCATGACCGCTTCGAAGACAACGGCTGCCGACTGGTGGCGAGGTGCGGTGATCTATCAGGTCTATCCCCGGTCCTGCCAGGACACGTCAGGAGATGGCATCGGCGATCTCCAGGGGGTGAAGCGGCGACTGGAGCATATCGCGGCGCTGGGGGTGGACGCGATCTGGCTGTCCCCGTTCTTCAAGTCGCCGATGGCGGACATGGGCTACGACGTGTCCGACTATTGCGACGTCGATCCGATGTTCGGGTCGCTTGCCGATTTCGACGAGATGCTGGCCGAGGCGCACCGGCTGGGGATGAAGGTCATCATCGACCAGGTGATCTCGCACACCTCCGATCAGCATCCCTGGTTCAGGGAGAGCCGGTCGAGCCGCGACAACGACAGGGCCGACTGGTATGTGTGGGCCGAACCCAAGAAGGACGGGACCGCGCCGAACAACTGGCTCTCGGTGTTCGGCGGGCCGGCCTGGGAATGGGACGGGGTGCGCCGCCAGTACTACATGCACAATTTCCTCGCCTCCCAGCCCGACCTGAACTTCCACAATCCGAAGGTCCAGGAGGCGGTGCTGAAGACCATGCGCTTCTGGCTTGACCGTGGCGTCGACGGCTTCCGCCTCGATACGGTGAACTATTATTTCCACGACGCGAAACTGAGGGACAACCCGCCGCACGAACCGGATTCGGACGAGGCCGGTCTGGATGCGCCCGACGTTAATCCCTACGGCATGCAGGCGCACCGCTACGACAAGACGCAGCCGGAAAACGTCGTCTTTCTTCAGAAGGTACGGGCGCTTCTCGCTGGCTACGAGGACCGCACGACGGTGGGCGAAGTCGGCGACGGCGCGCGGTCTCTGAAGACGGTGGCGGAATATACGAGCGGCGGCGACAAGCTGCACATGTGCTACACCTTCGACCTGCTGGGCCCGGATTTTTCCGCCGGCTACATCAGAAAGTGCGTCGAAGGCTTCCAGAAGGTAGTGACGGACGGCTGGGTGTGCTGGGCGTTTTCCAATCACGACGTCGTCCGCCATGTCAGCCGCTTCATCGAAGCGCCGGAGGAGCGCGAGCGCGTGGCGCGGCTGGCGATCACGCTGCTTTCGACCTTGCGCGGCACGATCTGCCTCTACCAGGGCGAGGAACTTGGACTTCCCGAGGCCGAGCTTGCCTTCGAGGACCTGCGCGATCCCTACGGCATCCGATTCTGGCCGGCCTTCAAGGGCCGCGACGGCTGCCGCACGCCGATGCCGTGGAAAGCCGGGGAGCCGCATGCCGGCTTCAGCTCCGGTCGGCCTTGGCTGCCGGTGCCGGAGGAGCACACGCGTCTTGCCGCCAACGCCCAGGAGAAGGTCGCGGGTTCGGTGCTGAACCACTACCGCGACACGCTCGCATTCCGGAAAGCGCACGCCGCCCTCTTCGACGGCGACATGGCCTTCGTGAAGTCCAACCAGGACATCCTGGCGTTCACGCGCGACAAGGGCGAGGAAAAGCTGCTGTTCGTGTTCAACCTGACGCGGGAGAAGGCGGAGTTCTCGCCGCCGTCCTCGATGAAGCTCGGCGAGAGCGTCGCCGTACCCGGCTTCGGCGGCAGGCTTTCGGAGGGCGCGATCGAGCTGGCGCCGCTGGACATGGCCTGCGTGCGGCTTGCTTGAGGTTACTTCAGGAGCTTCTCGTATCCGGCATGGCTGCCGATCCAGAACCACACGAGATCCTCGCCGTCTGCTACTGCGAGAGCTCGCCATGACAGCCCGACGCGTACCGACCAGAAGCGTCCAACCCGTTTGAAGTGCAGCGAGGGATGCTGAGAATTGGATTTCAAAAGTGCGAAGTTCTCGTTGGCGAGTGTTTGCACGTGCGCGGGCAAGGTGTCGTAGCAACGCCAGAACCTGTCGCTGGCGTGGTGCTTCAAAGCTGTCTGGTCCTGCCGGCGCGATGTTCGGCCAAAGCTTCGTCGGCAAGCTCAGACAGCTTCCCGCTCGCGCGGGCGTCACGGTCGAACGCCTCGTCCCACCGCTTCGCCTGCAATAGCTCGAACCAACGTGAAAACGCGGCGAAGTCCTCACTGTCTAGCGACGCTACGCTCTCTTCGATCTTTTCAAGCTTCGACATCAGGGGGCCCCAGTCAAATTCAATCACCTGTGAAAATAGGTCGTTTCCCCCTTGCTGCCAAGGGCATCCCGTTCACCCGATGAGCGCGAACTTGTCGACGTCGACCATGCCGCGGTCTGAGATCTTCAGGTGCGGGATGACCGGAAGCGGCAGGAAGGCGAGTTGCAGGAAGGGCTCCTCCAGCGTCGCGCCGAGCGCAAGTGCCGCCTGGCGCAGGCGATGCAGCGTATCGCGGACCACTTCGAATGGCTCCAGGCTCATCAGGCCGGCGACGGGAAGGGCGATCTCGCCGGTAACCCTGCCGCCCTCGACCACGACGAAGCCGCCGCGGATCTCGCCCAGCCGGTTCGCGGCAAAGGCCATGTCGTCCTCGTCGACGCCGACCACGCAGATGTTGTGGCTGTCATGGCCGACTGTGGAGGCGATCGCGCCTCTCTTCAGGCCGAAGCCCTGGACGAAGCCGTTGGCGTGGTTGCCGTTCTTGCCGTGTCGCTCGATGACGGCGACCTTGATGATATCCTGCGACAGGTCGACTGCCGTCTGGTTTCCCTTGGAAGGCAGGCGAAAGCGGCGATGCTCGGTGATGATCTTGCCCGGCAGGACGCCGATGACGGGGGTCTCGCCTTCCGTCACGGGAACGGCGAAGTGGGACGCCTTCACCTCCCTTGCCCTGACGCTGTCTAGGCCTACGGGTTCGACAGGCTTGCGACCGGCAAACAGCGCGTCTGTGACGCGGCGACCGGCCGAGAAGACCATTTCGGCGCGGCAGTCCTCCAGCGTGTCGATTACGACGAGGTCGGCACGCCAGCCGGGGGCAATCAGGCCGCGGTCGTGCAGGCCGAAGGCCTTCGCCGCCGAGATCGAGGCTGCGCGATAGACGGCGAGCGGGGCGCGGCCATGGGCGATCGCGGTGCGGATCATGTGATCGAGATGACCCTGCTCGGCGATGTCGAGGGGGTTGCGGTCGTCGGTGCAGAGCGCAATGAACGGCGACAGCCGCTCGGTGAAGAGCGGCATCAGCGCCAAGAGATCCTTCGACACGGAACCCTCGCGGATCAGGATGTGCATGCCCTTCCTGATCTTCTCCAGCGCCTCCTCGGCGGACGTGCATTCGTGGTCGGTGCGGATGCCGGCGGAGAGATAGCCGTTGAGGTCGCGGCCGGAGAGCAGCGGCGCGTGGCCGTCGATATGGCCGCCCTGGAAGGCTTCGAGCTTGGCCATGCAGCCGGGATCCTTATGGATCACGCCGGGAAAGTTCATGAACTCGGCCAGCCCGATCACCTTGGGATGGTGGCGGAAGGGGAGGAGTTTTTCGACCGGCAGGTCGGCGCCGGAGGTTTCCAGATGCGTCGCCGGCACGCAGCTCGACAGTTGCACGCGGATATCCATGATCGTTCGTTCGGCCGAATCGAGGAAGAAGCGGATGCCGTCTTCGCCGAGCACGTTGGCGATCTCGTGCGGATCGCAGATCGCCGTCGTCACGCCATGTGGCAGCACGCAGCGGTCGAATTCGTGTGGGGTGACGAGCGAGCTTTCGATATGCAGATGGGTGTCGATGAAGCCCGGAACGACGATGCGGCCGGTAACGTCGATCTCCTCGCGCCCCTCATAGCCTTCGCAGGTGCCGACGATGCGATCGTCGCAGATTGCGATGTCGGAGGCGACGATTTCACCGGTGACGAGGTCGAAGAACCGGCCCCCCTTGAGCACGATGTCGGCGGGTTCGCGCCCCGTACCCTGGTCGATGCGGCGTTCCAAGTCGGTCATGGCGGTCTCCGGATTTCGGTGTCTTTCGACAATGCAAGGGTGCCCAGCCAGGGCGGCAGCGGGCCAAGACCACTATCTCATGCGGGCAGTTCGACCGAAAAGCCGTAGTTTGCACTTTCCCCCATTGCGAGCGCGGCGGTGAAGGGGCGCTCGGTCAGTTCGGCGGTGCCGCCGGCATGGGCGGCCATGCCGTGCCAGGGTTCGATGCAGAGGAAGGGGGCACCCGGCTTCTGCCAGAGGGCCAGGTTGGGGAGGTTTTCGAAGCGGAACTTGAGGCTCGGTCCACCGTTCGCGGCATACGTCAGCTCGGAGCCAGTGCCTTCCGGAAAGATCATGGCGTCGGCTTCGAAGAAGCCGGATTCCAGCACGAGGCGGCCGGCATGGAAGGGCGAAGGAAGGTGGTCGGCAGCCAGGTATCCGTCATGCAGCCGGGCCAGCGGCGGCTCGGCCCCGTTGCCGAGCGTCACCGTATGCGGCTTGCCTTCGCCGCCCGGCAGCGGCCAGAGGAAAGCCGGATGGAAGCCGATTCCGTAGGGCATCACGTCGGTGCCCTCGTTCGTCACGGTGGCGGTGACGCGGAGTATCGCCCCGTCCAGCCGATGCTCCAGCGAGAGCGAGAAGTCGAACGGATAGACGGCCCGCGTCTCGGCGCTGGCCTTCAATTCGTGCCGGCAGAAGTCGTTACCGGACTGTGTGAGGACGAATTCGCTGCGCCGGGCAAAGCCGTGCTGCTTCATCGGATAGCGGATGCCGCCGATCGCCAGGCTGTCGTCGGGCGCCTTGCCGACAATCGGAAAGAGGAGCGGCGAGCGGCCCGACCACCAGGCGGCGTCGCCATGCCAGAGCCATTGCCGGCCGTCTCGGGTGGTCAGCGACTGCATCTCGGCGCCGAGGGTGGACACGTCCACGGCGAGGGCTTCGCTTTGAATGCGGGTGAGCGTGGACATGGGGTGCCTTTCTGGATGCAGGCGCGGCGTTCTTTCGCGTGGCGCGCCTTAAGTCTTTGTTTTATTGCATGTTTACCAGATCTTGTGCACATTTTTGCGCGACATGATGTGGCCGGCGCTGCCGTCGATGCGAGGTGACCCCGGTGGGCAGAAATGACAATCTGCAACAATGCAGGAAATGCCATCCGTTTCAAATCTTTCCTGCCGCAACTCGTTATGCTCTGTGACGGGGCGATGCTCTGCCAAACCGTTCCTCGCAGCGCCTGCCGGCACGATGGCGGCGCCGGGCGCGCGGTGGCGTTGCCAGGGTCGCCGGTGCAACCTATGTTCCTTTCATGAAGCAGGACAGTGGCACAGGCCCGATCATCGTCTTCGACGCGCAGTGCATCCTCTGCTCCGCCAATGCGCAGTTCGTGCTGCGACACGACCGGGCGCGGCGTTTTCGTTTGGCCTCGATGCAGAACGAGGCCGGTGCTGTGCTCTACCGGCGCTTCGGCATCGATCCGGCCGCCCCGGAGACGCTCATCGTCGTCGATGGCGATGCCATGCTGAGGGACAGCGATGCGATCCTTGCAATCTACGCGGGTCTCGGCTGGCCGTGGAAGGTGGCCGTGATCCTTCGCCTGGTGCCACGCTTCATCCGCGATCCGTTCTATCGCTTCATCGCGCGCAACCGCTACCGGATCTTCGGTCGGCGGGAGGCCTGCTGGGTGCCTCCCAAGGATTTCGCCGACCGGGTCCTGTAGCGGCAGCCGTCAGATGTTTTCCTTCAACACGCCGCGCAGCTTGTCGAACAGCTCGTCGATATGGTGCTTCTCGATGATCAGCGGCGGGGACAGCGCGATGATGTCGCCGGTGGTGCGGATCAGCAGGCCCTTTTCATAGGCCTTCAGGAAGGCGGAGAAGGCGCGCTTGGTCGGCTCGCCGGCGATCGGCGAAAGCTCGATCGCGCCGATCAGGCCGATGTTGCGGATGTCGATGACGTTCGGGCAGTCCTTCAGCGAATGCAGCCCGTCCTCCCAGTAGGAGGCGAGTTCGGCCGCGCGCGTCAACAGGCCCTCTTCCCTGTAGGTGTCGAGGGTGCCGAGGGCTGCGGCGGACGCGATCGGATTGCCGGAATAGGTATAGCCGTGGAAGAACTCGATCAGGTGTTCCGGGCCGTTCATGAAGGCGTCGTGGATCTCCGATGTGACGAAGACGGCGCCCATCGGGATGACGCCGTTGGTCAGGCCCTTGGCGGTGGTGATGATGTCAGGCTTGACGTCGAAATACTGGGCGGCGAACGGGGCGCCCAGGCGGCCGAAGCCGGTGATGACTTCGTCAAAGATCAACAGGATGCCGTGTTTCGTGCAGATCTCGCGCAGCTTCTGCAGATAGCCCTTAGGCGGGATCAGCACGCCGGTGGAGCCGGCTACCGGCTCGACGATGACGGCGGCGATCGTGGAGGCGTCGTGCAGGGTGACGATGCGCTCGAGCTCGCTGGCGAGGTCGCCGCCATGTTCCGGCTGGCCGCGGGTAAAGGCGTTCTTTTCGGGCAGGTGGGTGTGCGGCATGTGGTCGACGCCGGTGAGCAGCGTGCCGAACATCTTGCGGTTGGAGACGATGCCCCCGACGGAGATGCCGCCGAAATTGACCCCGTGATAGCCGCGTTCGCGGCCGATCAGGCGGAAACGCGAACCGTCGCCCCTGGCGCGGTGATAGGCGAGCGCGACCTTCAGCGCCGTGTCGACCGATTCCGACCCGGAATTGGTGTAGAGCACATGGTCCATGCCTTCGGGGGCGATGTCGACCAGCCGGTTGGCGAGCTCGAAGGCCTTCGGGTGGCCGAGCTGGAAGGCCGGCGCATAGTCGAGTTCGCCGGCCTGTTCGCGGATCGCCTCGGTGATCTTCGGACGGCAGTGACCGGCATTGACGCACCAAAGCCCCGCAGTGCCGTCCAGAACCTGACGCCCGTCATGGGTCTGGTAGTACATGTCCTTGGCGCTGACGAAGAGGCGCGGCTCCTTCTTGAACTGCCGGTTTGCCGTGAACGGCATCCAGAAGGCACGCATATCGTTAGGGGTGTTCAGGCGATTGGACATGAGGATCTCCGGGGCCATGTTTTGTTGGCGGAGTCGTCCCCGCCAGGCATTTTTACCTGTTGGTCAAACTATCGAAGCCGCGTGCGCCGTCAAGTCCGCCAAGCCCGCGTGCGAAACGAACGAACAAGGGAAAACGCCCGGCGAAGTGGCTTCGCCGGGCGTTCGGAATTGGCTTCTGAGGTCGATCTCAGGCGTAGCGCAGCTGCCTGCTGTCGCGGGCCTGCGGCTCGCTGAAGATGCTGTCGATTGCCTCCAGAATGGTCAGAACGGCATCCGACTTGCTGGAATAGTAGATCGTCTGAGCGTCGCGGCGCGTGGAGACGAGATTCTGTGCGCGCAGCTTGGACAGATGCTGGGACAGGGCCGACTGGCTGAGCCCGACTTTCTGTGCGAGTGCGCCGACAGCTATTTCTCCACCGACGAGCACTTTCAGGATCAGCAGGCGCTTGGGATTTGCCACCGCCGAAAGGAAGTTGGTCGCAACTTCCGCCTGTGCTTGCTCGTCTTCAGAAAAAGTGTCCATTGGAAACTCCTTCAATGCGTATCAAATTCAATATGTGCGGTCCCGTACTGTACGACTGTTAGCATATAAACAAAACCAAACACATCAAGGGCCAGAAATGGGGGTAGGCGCGGAAGCGGTTTCGTGCTTCAGCCTTGCGGGGTGCGGGCGGCGTGAAGCAGGTCGGCCAGGAGCGTGCGCAACTGCATCGGATCGGTGAGTTCCTGTTCAAATTCAAGGCGTTTCAGCTGGTCGCCTGCGGTGAGGTCGATGCCGGCGGCATCGATTCCAGAGATGACCCAGTTCCCTTTCTTCGCGCCGAGATAGTGGCTGGCATAGATGCCGGCGGCCTCCGCATGGTCGCTGTTCATGTGGTCGATTGCGGCAGCTTCGCGGCCGGCAAGGGCTTCTCGAACGGCTGACCGAATCAGAAGGTCGTCTGCCGTCAGCAGATAGGCCTTGCCAAATCCACCGTTCAGATTGGCTCGCAGGGGAACCAGCCGGAAGAAGGTGAAATCCGGAAAATCGACGTAGAGTTGCGCCTTCGGATGCCTTCTGACGAAGCGTTCGCGCAGGCGGGCATGTCCGTCGCCGTCGCGCCCGACCTCCTCCGCCCGGGTGATGACGGTCAGACGGGGATGGGCGAGGGGATCGCCCTTGCCGGGCTCGCCGGCGAGGAGCGAGGCGCGGGCATCGCGCCTCAGCGCCTGCGTGTGGACGGAAAGGGCAGAGACCAGGATCACCGGAACGCCATCGATATCCATCCCCGTGAGAACACGGCTGGCAAAGGGATGACCGGTCTCCGGCTCGAGCACCGCGAGTGCGGCACTGCGCGCCGAGCGCAGCAGCACCCGGGCAAGCCTGCGCGCCTGGTCGTCGGTCTCGCGCAAGACGTTCGGCGCGTCCTTGTCGTTCTCTGTCATGTTGGCCTCGGCTGATAGGGTTTGTCAGGGAAAATTGGAAGCCGGTTTTCCCGAAAAGACAAACGAAACAAAGAAGCACCGGAGTCTGTCTGACCAGAACCAACCAGACAGACTCCGGTGCGATGTTCGATTCGGTGAGCCAGGCCACGCAGGACCGGCAATGTCACGCGGCACACCGGTTCACGCCGACGTTACTCGCGGCGGCGGTGCCGGGTAAGGCTTTCGACGACGTTCTGCGCATTGATCATGCCGATGATTGCCCCGTTCTCGACCACGCCGACATTGCCGGGCTGGCGCGACATGGCGTCAAGGATGTCGACCAGCGGCGTGTCTGGGCGGGCCGTCGCGGTCACGCCGACGGCCGGTCCAGCAAGGCCGGTCTGCATTACGTCCTGCGCCGTCAGCATGTTGATGGGGTTCATGTTCTGCACGAAGTCCGCCACATACTGGTTCGCCGGATTCTTGACGATGTCCTGCGGCGTGCCGCACTGGATGATCCGGCCGCCTTCCATGATGGCGATCCGGTTGCCGATGCGGAAGGCCTCGTCGAGATCGTGGCTGACGAAGATGATCGTCTTTTTCAGGCGGCGCTGGAATTCGAGCAGTTCGTCCTGCAGGCGTGTGCGGATCAGCGGGTCCAGGGCGGAGAAGGGCTCGTCCATCAGAAGGATCGGCGCGCCGGTGGCAAAGGCGCGGGCAAGGCCCACGCGCTGCTGCATGCCGCCCGAGAGTTCGTTGACCTTGCGGCCGGCCCACTGCGTCAGATTGACGAGTTTGAGCTGCTCGTCGACGCGGGCCTTGCGCTCGGCTTCCGGCATGCCGGCAAGCTCCAGCCCGAAGCCGACATTGTCGGCGACCGTGCGCCAGGGCAGCAAAGCGAACTGCTGGAACACCATGGAGACGGTGCGCATGCGGAAATCGCGCAGCGCCTTCGGCGAACAGCTGTAGGGGTTGAGCGCGCCGTTGCCGGTCTGCACCTGAACCCCGCCGCGCACGACGGGTGCAAGGCCGTTGACGGCGCGAAGGAGTGTGGACTTGCCGGAGCCGGAAAGGCCCATCAGCACAAGGATCTCGCCCTCGTGGATCGCAAGCGATGCGCCGGCGACACCCATGACGAGGCCGGTTTCGCGGCCGATGTCGTCGCGGGTCTTACCGGAATCGACCATGGCAAGCGCACGTTCCGGCTTTTCGCCGAAGATGATGTCGACGTTGTCGAAGACGACGGCCTCGGTCATGCGCCTTCTCCTTCGTCGGCAGAGCGGAACAGGCGGTCGAGAATGATCGCCAGGATGACGATGCACAGGCCGGCCTCGAAGCCCATGGAAATGTTTACGGTGTTCAGTGCGCGAACGACCGGAACGCCGAGACCTTTGGCGCCGACGAGTGCTGCGATGACGACCATCGACAGCGACAGCATGATCGTCTGGGTCAGGCCGGCCATGATCTGCGGCGTGGCGAAGGGCAATTCCACCTTGCGCAGAACCTGGGACGGCGTGGCCCCGAAGGCCTGTGCGGCCTCCACCAGCGAATCCGGCGTGGAGATGATGCCAAGCCGCGTCAGGCGGATGGGGGCGGGGATTGCGAAGATGACGGTGGCGATCAGTCCCGGAACCATGCCGAGCCCGAACAGGATCAGCGCAGGGATCAGGTAGACGAAGGTCGGGATCGTCTGCATCAGGTCGAGCACGGGGCGCAGGAAGGCGTAGAACACCGGGCGACGGGCGGCTGCGATCCCGAGCGGGATGCCGACGGCCATGCTGACGCCGGTGGCGGCGAGAACGAGCGCGAGCGTCTCGGTCGTCTCCTTCCAGTAGCCCTGGTTGACGATTAGGAGCAGGCCGAGGAGCGTGAAGAGCGTCACGCCGAGCGACCGGCGCAAATACCAGGAAAGCAGTGTGATCAGCGCGATCAGCGCGAGCGCAT
Source organism: Rhizobium subbaraonis (assembly GCF_900220975.1). Taxonomy (GTDB): domain Bacteria; phylum Pseudomonadota; class Alphaproteobacteria; order Rhizobiales; family Rhizobiaceae; genus Mycoplana; species Mycoplana subbaraonis. Next base: position 235,445 of record NZ_OBQD01000009.1, read on the forward strand.
AGGCAAACCGGCCCTGGTCGCTGGAGAACGGCCCCTGCATCAGGAACAGGATGGCGTCGATGCCGGCCTGCAGGACGACCTTGAGCAGGTCGAAAAGGTCCTTGCCGTTCGTGGTCAGCCAGGTGACCGCGCTCTTGGCCCAGGGGCCAATGGGCAGTTTGATGTTCGTCAGCCAATCCACGTAATGGTACCTGCCTTCAAAGTGTTGCCCGGTTCAACGCCACATTCTGCCTGCTGCCGCCAATGGCATGCAGGGGGCGGCGGGACCAGAAGATCACCAGACGATCGTGAAGTCGATGTGTCTGTGGGCGACAGATCGCTTCGCACGGTCGAAAAAAGGCGGGACCGTGTCCCGCCTTTGCCATGCTCAGAGACCGAGCGAGGACTTCACGGCGGCGAGACCGTCGCCGCCGTCCTTGGTCGTGACGCCTGCCAGCCACGGCTCGATGGCCGCGGGATTGGCCTTCAGCCATGCGCTCGCAGCCGCTTCCGGAGCCTCGCCGTCGTTGAGGATCTTGCCCATGATCTGGTTTTCCATCTCCAGCGTGAACTTGAGGTTCTGCAAGAACTTGCCGACGTTCGGGCATTCGGTAGTGTAGCCCTGTCGGACGTTGGTGTAGACCGTCGCGCCGCCGAAGTTCGGACCGAAGACATCGTCGCCGCCGGTCAGATAGGTCAGCTTGAAGTTGGCATTCATCGGATGCGGCTCCCAGCCGAGGAAGACGATCGGTGCGCCGTCCTGCTCTGCGCGGGCCACTTCGGCGAGCATGCCCTGTTCGGACGATTCCACGACCTCGAAGCCCTTGAGGTCAAAACTGCCCTTTTCGACCATCTCGATGATCAGACGGTTGCCGTCGTTGCCGGGCTCGATGCCGTAGATCTTGGCGCCAAGGTCGTCCTTGCGGGCGGCGATGTCCTTGAAGTCCTTGATGCCGAGGTCGGCACCCTTGGCATTGGTGGCGAGCGTGTACTTGGCGCCCTCCAGGTTCTCGCGAACGGTTTCCACCGTACCGGCCTCGCGGAACGGCTTGATGTCGGCTTCCATGGTCGGCATCCAGTTGCCGAGGAAGACGTCGATATCCTTGTTGGCGAGCGACGTGTAGGTGACCGGGACCGACAGGACGGTGGTTTCCGTCTCGTAGCCGAGGCCCTTCAGGATCGTCGAGGCGGTCGCGGTGGTGGCGGTGATATCGGTCCAGCCGACGTCGGAGAAGCGGACCTTGCCACAGCTCTCGGGCTCGGCGGCCAGTGCACTGCCGATGCCCAGCGCGACAAGCGAGACTGCAGCCAGAGCCGATGCTTTCAGTGTCGATGCAATTTTCATGTTCAATGCTCCCCGTTTTTGTTCTGATGCCGCAAGCCAAGCATCAAAAACGTCATCATTCAAGCACTTTACGCGCCTGACACAGCCTTCGCCGGCCTAGTTTATTTCGCGCCGCTTCGCAATCGAGCGCAAGAATGTCGTTGTGAACGGAGCGTGGGAAAATCTGTGGTCTTCGCCTCGCCATGGCTGGAAATCCGGGTGCTTCCGCGCCAGAACGGGCCACGAGGAAAAAACATGGCCGAACTCTATTTCCACTATGCGACGATGAACGCCGGCAAGTCCACGATGCTGCTGCAGGCGTCCTACAATTACCGTGAGCGCGGCATGCGCACGGCGATCTTCATCGCCGCCTTTGACGACCGCGCCGGACGGGGGCGCATCTCATCGCGGATCGGCCTGCAGTCGGACGCCATCGCCTTCGATGCGAACGACGATCTGCAGGCGACGGTGGAGGCGATGGGTGCGGACGGGGACGGCCCGATCGCCTGCGTCTTCGTGGACGAGGCGCAGTTCCTGAGCGAGCGGCAGGTGTGGCAACTGGCGCGCATCGCCGACCGCATGGGCATTCCGGTGATGACCTACGGCCTGCGCACGGATTTCCAGGGCAAGCTGTTTCCCGGCTCGAACGCGCTGCTTGCGATAGCGGACGAATTGCGCGAGGTGCGCACCATCTGCCATTGCGGTCGCAAGGCGACCATGGTCGTGCGGCTCGACGCAAACGGCACCCTCGTCAGGGAAGGGGCGCAGGTCGAAGTCGGCGGTAACGAGAAATACGTGTCCTACTGCCGTCGCCACTGGGACGACCTGATGCAGGGCTATTCCTGATGCAGGACGAGTACGGCAGCGGAGGCCTGCACGCATGAAATCGATCGCGTTGTCGGCATTCTTCGTTCTTGCCGCCGCCTCGTCCGGCGTTGCCGGTGACGCCGATGCCGGAAGGGCCGTTTTCCGGAAGTGCGCGGCATGTCACGCGACGGATCCGGTGAACCGAGTCGGGCCGTCTCTCGCCGGCATCGTCGGCCGTCCGGTCGCGTCGTTTCCCGAATACGGCTACTCGTCCGCCATGATCGCATTCGGCAAGGACAGGGTGTGGGACGAGGGGTTGCTTGCGGAATATCTGGCCGCGCCCAGGGCCATGGTGCCGGGGACGGCCATGGCCTTTGCCGGGCTGAAGAGGCCGCAGGATATTGCCGATATCATCGCTTTCCTGAAGGGCGTTTCTGCCGCACAATGAGACTTGTTGCTGTGCCGGCCAACGCCGCTGCTGCCATTTTCAGGTTTCATACAAAAATACATGCCTTTAAGGGTTGCAGCTGCGACGCTGCTTCCCACATCATGTGCTGCAGGCAGGCGGCGGGAACTCTGCATCTGCGATGCCGCGCGGCGGTGTCTTCACATTGTCCGGCCGGTGCCTGGCGCCGGTCGTCGAGAGAGGGATGAGGGATGGCGACACTTCAGAATTTCGATACCGAGATCGCGCGGACGCGCGAGACCGTCGAGCAGATGCGTGGCAAGCTGGAGCAGACCGGGATCGTCTTGGAGCAGTTCGCCAAGGCGGACACCAAGCTCGGCGACGCCAATTTCGACATCGAGAACGCCCGTCTGCAGGACGTGCTCACCCAGCAGAAGGTGATGGAAGCGAACATTGCCGACCTGATCATCGGGCTCGAAGACGCCACCAATGTTTTCGGCGTCGAGTTCGAGAGCATGAAGAGCTATACCGGTTACGAGAAATTCATCGGCATCTTCTCCAAGCAGAAGATGCAGCGAATGCGCACCGACCGCGTGCGCAACATGTCGCTCTCGGGCAATCTGCAGGAGCTTCTGGCGAAGTCCGACACGATCGTCGGCATCCTGAAGGACCAGAAGGCGGTGCTCGACAGCCGCTACAAGACGTCCGAGGCGAGCCTGATCCAGGTGATCGAGCGGCGCAAGCAGACGATGGCGAACCTGGAGACAACGCAGAAGCGGATCGAGCAGCTGAACCCGCAGCTTCTGGATATCGAAAACCGGATCGCCGCCTCCACAGACCAGAAGACGCGCACGCAGCTGGAGGGCGAGCGCTCGACGCTTGCCACCGAGTACAACGAGCAGCAGGCCAAGGAGCAGGAGCTGCTCGCCGAAAGCCAGACGCTGGAACGCTACACCTCGATGTTCCAGACCTTCGTTGACTCGCTCAACAACCAGATCGCCGCCCAGAACACGCTGATCAACAAGCTGACGATCGATACCGAGCAGCGCATCGTGCTCTATAAAGCGCTGGAGGATTCGCTGAAGACAGCCGCCCAGCAGGACGTCGCCCACCGGATCAACACGCTCGGCAGCCAGGTCGATACCGCGGCCGAGGAGACGATGGCCGGCATCGGCGCCGCCGCGCAGAAGCACATCGGCGACCTGCTGGAGATGCACGAGAAGAACATGCTCGCCACCCAGGATATTCAGCGCCGCAAGAAGCTCGCCGACGATGCGTTTGCCCGGCGCTTCCAGGAGGTGATGGACAAGCACAACGCCTCCAACTACGTGAAGGCCTGACGGCGATGGCCGTGACGGGCTTGCGCCCTGGGCGCGTGCACCTCACCCTGACCCTCTCCCTGAAAGCTGGGAGAGGGGACAAAGATGGTGCGGCGTCCGCGTTCTCTCCGCCTGCGGGGAGACGGTGCCGGCAGGCGGATGAGGGGCAAAGATGAAACCCCCAGCCGACAGCGCGGTCGCGCAGTACTTCACCTCGATCCGGGCAGCACTCGGCGGGCTGGAGGTGTTCCTCGGCGACCGTAACTCCCCGCTCTACCAGCACGGCGTCGTCGGCGAGGCGATCGTGCCCTATCTGGCCCGGCTGAAGGCGTCGTTTGCCTGCTGGGAGAACCGGATCGGCTTTGTCGACCAGTTCCGCATCTCGCGGGCGGAGAGCGGCTTCCCGGTCTATCAGAACGTCCTCGAGCTCGAAAACGACCGCAAGGGCGCGGAAAAGCGGCTGTCGGAGATCCCCGGCGCCGATCAGCTGCGCGGCGAGATGGCCGACTTCATCCTGCGCAACAAGGCTTTTCCGACCGAGCTGCAGGTTCGTATGGCCGAGCGCATGTACCTGCAGCAGATCGGCAAGGGAGAGGTGTTCTCGCCCTTTGTGCTGCCCGAGACGATCCGGGTTGCCGTCAACCCGAAGACGATGCGGCCCTACTACGTCGTCAGCTGGGGCGCCTTCGACGGCACCAGCACGCTGCCGATGGTCTACATGGCGACGATCGAGGACAGTTCGGAGAAGATCGTCGAACTGCTCGTAGACAAGGACGGCAAGCTCAACCCCGACGTTCGGATCGATCTTCCGGTGGGAGGCTTGCTCAACCCGGAGCTTGCCAGCCGCTTCGACGATTTCGCGCTGAAGAACAGCGCCTATTCGCTGTCGCCGGTGACGATCGCGACCAATCTCGACCGCGATTTCGAGATGCTGCATCCCAAGCAGCTGCGACGCATCGTGCTCGGCCCCTTCTATTCCGCCGACATCACCGAGAACAACCAGAAGGTTCGCGACATCCTGTCGAAGGTGCGCAAGGTGGAGAACGCCTGGCTACTGACCTGGACGGTGCAGGAAGTGTTCTCGCAGGCGGAGCGCCCGGCAAGCAAGGGCTTCTGGAGCTCGACGCCGGCGCAGGAGGAGTTCTACATCGATACCAACAACCTCGAGGCGGCGCGCATGGGCGTCAGCGGTTTCGAGAAGCATGCGCTGGTGCCGCACGATGCCTACCAGGCGCTCTATGCCGCCGGCGAGGCGGAAGCGATCTTCGGCGAATACAAGGTGCACGTGATTTCCGGAAACCAGGTGGTCAGCGGGGTATGATGCGATGAGCTTGAACGCCGGACTGACGATGATTTCGGAAAGCGATATCGAGAAGCACCGGGCGGTGGCGCAGAGCATGGTGACGCGGCTCGCCGTTCTGGAAGCCGACGGCAGGGGCGCCGGCGCGCCGATCGCAGGCACCGGGCGGCGCTTCGTGTCGACCGTCTCGACCGGCGGCATGCGGCGCTCGCGCGAGGTCGAGCTGGCAAAGACGATCGCCGCGGTGCGGCCGGGCGATCCGCTTCTGTCCCCGGCGCAGCACCAGTTGCTCTATCGTGCCCGCCGCGGCATCGAGATCGCGCTGGCCGTCGCCGACGTCTTCGCCCGGCAGACGGAACTGGAGCAGTTGCAGGCGCGCAATGCCACCGCGCCGCTTTCCGGGGAGGCGGCGGAACGCTTCAAGGCGCTGCTGTCGGCGTCTGCCTATGTCGCCGCCTTCACCCTTGCCGCCTATCTCGGCGCGATGCTTGCCGGCGAAGGCGAGCCGGCGGATGACACCGACGAGCCGGACTACCTGTTCGACACCGCCCAGGACGCGGCCAAGAGCCTCGTCGCCGGCCTCGACCGCGCGATCGCGGGGGCCGCGGACGATACCGCGCTCATTGCCCGCGCGCGCGCCTTCGCCCGGGTCGCGCTGGAGGGGCTGATCGGCCGCAAGGCGCGCTTTTCGGGGCTTTCAAGCTTCGAGAGCGCCCATATCCGCATCGAGCAGGACGATTTCACCCTCAACGGTTTCGATGTGGCGCCGGGGCAGAAGCGCAAGCCGCTTTCGATGACATTCAAGAAGCCGACCGACATCGTCGGCAACCACATCGCCAAGTACCAGGCGCTACGGCTCGCCAAGATGCTGATGGCCTACGACTTCGAGCGGCAGATGAACCCGTTCGTCGAGCTCGGCGGCTTCCTCTTCACCTTCATCGGCGACGGCATGCCCGGTACCGGCAAGACCATGCTGATCCAGATGCTGGCCGGCCTGCTCGACGACTATTGCCGGGTGGCCGGCTATCCGTTCCACTACGAGAACTTTGGTGTCGACCAGATCTCCTCCTACCAGGGCAAGTCGGGCCAGAACTGCAAGGACTTCGTCAACAACGTCGTCAATCCGCGCGCCATCGGTTTCGGCACGATCGACGATGTCGACCAGGTGGCCGCCAAGCGCTCCGACGACCGGGCGTCGGCCGGCCAGCACGAGGTGACGGCGGTGCTGATGGAGAGCTTCGCCGGCGCCTCGACGGTGGTGCGCGGAAACTGCACTTTCGGCATGTTCTCCAACTATCCCGAAAACGTCGACGATGCGCTGCGCCAGCGCGCCGGCGCCCGCTGGCTGGTCGACGGGCCGCAGTCGCGCGCCGACTATGTCGACATTTTCGCGCTGCTCGTCGGCAAAAACCACTCGATCCCGCTCGGCGAGCATGCGCTTCTGGCCGGACAGGAGATCAAGCAGGCGGTCTCGACCTCCTACGGCCAGCACGCGCTGCCGCAGGAGGACGGGTTGCTCACCATCTGGGAGCGCTACGAGAAGGCGCACGGAAAGATGGCGACGCTCGCCGACGTCGGCACGTACCTGCACATGATCAAGGAAGTCGAGCCGCGCTTCACGGGACGTGCGATCAAGAATATCACCGACGCGATCAAGATGCGGGCGATGGACGTTGACCTGCCGGACGAGTGGTTCGCAACCCCCGAAGTCTTCATGCACAAGTCCTACGACGAGAAGAAGGGCATGATCGAGGAACTGCGCGGCCCGATCACCATGGAGATGGTGCTGCAGGAGATCAACCGCTACGCCGACAGCGAATTCCGCTACGCCGACAAGTCCGACGACGCTGCGGTCGCCGACATCATCCGCCGCGAACGCCTGCGGGAGCGGGCGGTTGAGGAAATCGAAGCGATGAAGCGGGAAGGGAAGTGGGGGTAAGTTGAGCGCGGCGTCCTTTTTCGCGTCGATGATTGAAGTCGCCCCTCATCCGCCTGCCGGCACCTTCTCCCCGCAGGCGGGGAGAAGGACGGGCGCAGCAGCGTTTCCAGTCCCCTCTGCTGCTTGCGGCGGGAAGGGGCGGGTGCACACGGCTTCCAGTTCCCTCTCCCCGCTTGCGGGGAGAGGGTTAGGGTGAGGGGGGAACCGGCTCGTGAGGCAGCGATGAGAGGGGCGAACACGAAGAAGACGGCGCGGGCGCGCAAGCTGCGACAGGTTGAGAACGATGCCGCGGAACTGCTCTGGTCGGAGCTGCGCGGTCGGCGGCTGAATGGGTTCAAGTTCGTGCGGCAGATGCCGATAGGCCCGTACTTTGCCGATTTCGCCCGTCGGGAGAAGATGTTGGTTGTCGAGGTAGACGGAAGCCATCATGCAGATAACGTTTATGATGAGAAGCGGAACGATTTCATGAACACGAACGGCTGGTCTGTTGCCCGGTTCTGGAACACGGAAGTTCTGCGCGCGCTGAAATCTGTGCTGGAGATGATCGTCGCAATCTGTGACGGCCGCCTTGCCCAAAACATGCGGGCGGCCGACTTCACCTTTATGCCGGCGGCAGAAAGATCATGAAACACCTCCTCGAAGCCGAGCTGATCTACGGGCGGCTGCTCGACGTGTCCGAGCCGCATCTGGTCGAGCGCTACAACAAGGCGCTGGAAGCTTTCGGGTTGCCGCGGACCAACCTCGCGCGCTTCAGCATCGACATGACCGGGTTTTCGCCCGAAATCGCCGACGAGCTCGGCGACCGCGACTATCTCGATCCGAACCGGGTGAACCGCCGCTTCATCATTCTGACGCCCGATCAGGTGGAACTGCCGGTGGTGCATACGAGCTTTTCCAATACCGCGGCGCTGATGCACGAATTCTTCAACGCCAACGCGCGCGCGATCAATGCCGTGACGATCCGGGATGCGCTCTACGGCGAGATCGAGGACAGCGTATCGGTCGTCCACGACATCGACGACCTGCTGGCGATCAACGAGGTGCGGTTCCGGGTGCTGTCGGCAGAGGATGTGCTCGGCAAGGCGGCGGAGCTTCGGACACTGGTCGACCGGCTGAAGACGGTGCCGAACGCGTGGGCGGACGACGCGATGCTGAACCGGATGGTGGAACTGTCGAAGAAGACCGGCGACATCCGCCAGAACGCGCTCGTGCCCGACCAGCTCGTTTTTCGCCATGAAGCCTTCTGGGCCAATCATTTCGGCGGCGTCTACGTGTTTCTCGACGGCAGGCAGACGACGGTGATCTGCGATCCGTCCGTGCCTGGCTTCCGTCGGTCGCGCCCCTGGCAGGTCAGCTACATCGCGCTCGACGATTATCCGCGCATCTTTGAATTTCTGGCCTCGACGAAGCGGCTGGAACTGCCGCGGGCGTCCTGGGTGGAGGCTTCCGGGCTCTTGCAGCACCGGGCCGACATGGCCATCCTGAACCTGGTCAACAAGGCGGATCCGCGCGCGGACCTTGCCAAGGCGGACCGGATCTGGATCCAGACCTGGATGCACCGCAATGCGGCACTGATTGCCGAGGACGGCATCTATCCATTCCTGCAGGAGGCGATCCGCATCATTTCCGCCACCGGCGAGATCCGCATCAAGGACGTGGCGCCCTGGCCGCGCTTCCTGCTGGTGCGGGCAGCGCCCGCCCATCCGGACCAGTGGCTGGTTAACCGGCTGATTTCGCAGCTCACGCCGTTCGATTTCGTGTCCCGTTTCGTCTTCGACAAGCAGGGCTTCTACGAATCCTATGAAAAGCTCAGCGAAAGGTTTAGAGAATTCGTGGTTGAAACGCTGACGCGTACCTATCTTCAGAACAAGCCCGCCTTCCGGCAGAGGCTCTTCGGAATTCGAGAGGAAAAAGGCAATGCTTGACCCGATCGTCGCGTTCTTCCAGCGCGTCTTTGCTGCCATTGGACGGGGCATCGGGCTCTTCATATCATGGCTTGTCTGGCCCTTCGTGGCGGCGGCGAACTGGTACCGGCAGCGCAGCTGGCTGATCAAGGGGCCGATCGGCATCGTGCTGCTCGGGCTTGTTGCCCTCTACGGCTATTTCATCTGGCAGACGCAGGTCTGGACCAACTTCAACATCGACTATGTCAACGCCTACAATTTCCCGGCGCGCAAGAACGATGCCGGCCTGCCCGTGAAGAGCGCCGCCCAGTCTTCGGGCGCGACGACGGCGACCGGACAGACGGCGGGGCAGGCAGCTCCCGCAAATGCCTGCGAGCGCTCCGCGATCGTCGATGTCGCCGCCGACCTGATCGACTTCAACGTCGACCAGAATGCCTGGATCTCCTCGATGGTGCTCTACAAGCTCGGCCTGTTCGGCATCGACTGGGACGACACGCCGTGGCTCGACAACAAGGCGTCGTTCCAGCGCGGTGTCAACCAGGCGGTTCGCCGTACGACGGTGGAGCTGGTGGATTCGCTTGGTCGCGTGCGCGGCACGTCCGGGGTCAACAACGACCTGCAGTCTGCACGTGGCAACATCCAGTTCGACGAGGAGACCTGGTACTTCAGCCTGAGCCCGTTCGGCCCGAGGACGCCGACCCCCAGCATCTACCGGGCGGCTGCGCGGGACCTGCAGAGGTTCAACGCCTCCCTGACCGCCTGCAATTCGACATTCGATGCGCGGTCCGACAACCTCGTGGAATTCCTCGACCGCATCGCCAACGACATCGGCAACACCTCGGCGATCATCCGCGAGCGGTCCGAATTCCACAACGGCGGCTGGTTCGACGTGCGCGCGGACGACCGTTTCTGGTTCGCCTTCGGCCAGCTCTACGGCTACTACGGCATCCTGTCGGCCGCCGGGGCCGATTTCGACAGCGTCATCGCCCAGCGCGGCCTGACGCAGATCTGGAACGAAACGCTGAAGCAACTGCGCTCAGCGCTGAACATCCAGCCGGCCATCATCTCGAACGGCCGCGAGGACGGATGGATCATGCCGACGCATCTGGCGACCATGGGCTTCTACATCCTGCGCGTTCGCTCCAACCTGGTGGAGATGCGGGATATCCTCGCGCGCTGAGGGGCCACGGCCGATCTGTGCCGCCGCGGAAGGGAGGCTCTACCGGGCGGCCTCCCGTCTTGTTGGCCTTAGCCTCAGACCGGTATCCAGCCGGTGCTCTTGACCTCTTCCATCACGGCGTAGGTGTGCGTCTCGCGCACGCCGGGCAGCGAAAGGAACACATCGGAGAGGAAGGTCCGGTAGGCTTCCATGCCGGCCACCCGCGCCTTGACGAGATAGTCGAAGCCGCCGGCCACCATGTGGCATTCCATCACGTTGTCGCTCTGGCGGACGGCCTCGGCAAACGTGTCGAACACGTCGGGCGTCGTGCGATCGAGCTTGATCTGCACGAAGACGAGCAGGTTGCGGCCGAGGCGTTCCGGCGAGAGGATCGCCATGTAGCCGGTGATATAGCCGTCGCGGGTCAGGCGCTTGACGCGCTCGGCGGTTGCCGTCGGCGACAGGTTAACCTTCTCGGCGAGTTCGATATTGGACAACCGTCCCTCCTGCTGCAGCGCGCGGAGAATTTTGCGGTCAAGTCGATCGAGTTCCTTCATGATTCCCTACCTATCTTGTCCTTGGTCGTCATATTCGGGGGGAAACTGCATGATTGCTGGTGATCCTCTCTCCATATTTCGGGGACATCTGCAAGCGATTATCGCCGGATAGACGCAAATGTGAGCGGGATCGATGCAAAAGGCTGTGGCCTCGGGCGGCCTTTGCGGGTCTAAATATGGCGCCATGCGCGTCACGGTGGTCACAACCGCAAAGACAAGAACAGAGCAAGACGTGAGGCGCGATCGACGTCATTTCCATTCGAAGGGGAGGAAGAATGGGCAATACCGGTTTCAAATCCGACATAGAGATCGCCAGGGCGGCCAGGAAATTGCCGATCCTCGAGATTGGCGCAAGCCTCGGCATACCGGCCGAAGAGTTGCTACCCTATGGCCACGACAAGGCAAAGATCAGCGCGAACTTCATCGCCGCACAAAAAGGGAAAAAGGACGGACGGCTCATCCTCGTCACGGCCATCAATCCGACACCTGCAGGCGAGGGCAAGACGACAACCACGGTCGGCCTTGGCGACGGGCTGAACCGGATCGGCAAGAAGGCGATCGTCTGCATCCGCGAGGCGTCACTCGGTCCATGCTTCGGCGTCAAGGGCGGTGCCGCAGGTGGCGGCTATGCGCAGGTGGTGCCGATGGAGGACATCAATCTCCATTTCACCGGCGATTTCCATGCGATCACTTCGGCGCACAACCTGCTTGCCGCCCTGATCGACAACCACATCTACTGGGGTAACGAGCAGAATATCGACATTCGCCGCATCGCCTGGCGCCGGGTCATGGATATGAACGACCGGGCGCTGCGCGATATCGTCTGCTCGCTCGGCGGCGTCGCGAACGGATTTCCCCGCGAGGCCGGCTTCGATATCACCGTCGCTTCGGAGGTCATGGCCATCCTCTGCCTGTCGGAGGATCTGGCAGACCTCGAAAAGCGGCTCGGCAACATCATCGTCGGGTATCGCCGCGACAAGAGCCCGGTCTTCGCCCGCGACATCAAGGCGGACGGGGCCATGGCGGTGCTGCTGAAGGATGCGATCCAGCCGAACCTGGTCCAGACGCTGGAGAACAATCCTGCCTTCGTCCACGGCGGTCCGTTCGCCAATATCGCGCATGGGTGCAACTCCGTGGTGGCGACCAAGACGGCGCTGAAGCTTGCCGACTACGTCGTCACCGAAGCCGGCTTCGGGGCGGATCTCGGCGCGGAGAAGTTCTTCGACATCAAGTGCCGCAAGGCCGGTCTGAAGCCCGATGCCGCCGTGATCGTCGCAACCGCGCGGGCGATGAAGATGAACGGCGGGGTGAAGAAGGACGCGCTCGGCGAGGAGAACATCGCAGCGGTGCGCAAGGGTTGCGCCAATCTCGGCCGTCATGTGCAGAACGTGAAGAAATTCGGCGTACCGGTGATCGTGGCGATCAACCATTTTTCGAGTGATACGGAAGGCGAGATCCAGGCGATCAAGGACTATGTCGCAACGCTCGGCGCGCAGGCCGTCCTGTGCCGGCACTGGGCGGAGGGATCGGCGGGCATCGAGGAACTGGCGCACAAGGTCGTGGCGCTTGCCGAATCCGGTCGATCGCAGTTCGCCCCGCTTTATCCCGACGACATGTCGCTGTTTCACAAGATCGAGACGATCGCCAAGGACATCTACCATGCAAGCGAGGTGATCGCGGACAAATCGGTGCGCGACCAGCTGCATGCCTGGGAGGCGCAGGGCTATGGCAATCTGCCGATCTGCATGGCCAAGACGCAGTATTCGTTTTCGACCGATCCGAACCTGCGCGGCGCGCCGGAGGGGCATACTGTGCCGGTCCGCGAAGTGCGGCTTTCGGCCGGCGCCGGTTTCGTCGTCGTCATCACCGGCGAGATCATGACCATGCCCGGCCTGCCGAAGGTGCCGTCCTCGGAAAGGATCTTCCTGAACGAGCAGGGGCAGATCGAAGGCCTGTTCTAGAGCCTCCTCCTGCAGGACGCTGATCCGCGTCGGGCGGGGCGAATGCCGCCGCCGAGTCGCCCGACCTGGTCGGGCAGTCGGCGTTGAAGTCCTTTCGAGCAAAGGGGTTTCCTTCGCGCCAAGGACACGGCGCGGCTGGACACCGGCTCGGCGGCCGGTGTGATGGGGCTCGCTTGCGGGGCAGGCGTCCCGTGCGGTTGAGCAAACTGGCGGGAAGCACCTGCATGCAGAACGCCGCGGCGGGGCCGCGGCGTCCATACTTCGATCCTTTTATCGCGAAAGCTCAGAAGGTCTTGGTGAGCGACACGCGGAAAGTGCGGCCGGCCTCGCTGTAGAAGTCGCGCGCCTCCTGTGTCGTGCCATCCGGCACGTCGATCGCGTTCCAGTACTTCTTGTCGAAGATGTTGAAGATACCAGCCTGGACGCGCAGGCCCTCGACCTGCTTGGGCTGCCACCAGGCCGTCATGTCGACGACGCCGTAGCCCGGCGCCTTGAAGCCGCCATCGCTGACCTTGTCGCGCGCCGCTGCCGTCGTCAGCGAGACGTCGGAGCCCCAGTCTTCGGTCGCATAGCCGAGGCCGATGATGGCGCGCAGCGGCGCCACCGAGTTCAGATACTGGTCGGTGTCGGTATCCTTGCCGTGCGACCAGGCCACCGAACCCCATGTGCGCCATTCGTCCGTGAAGCGCCATTCGCCGGCGAACTCCACGCCGTAGATGCGGACGCGATCCAGGTTATCGTAACCGAGGATGCCGCCTATCGGATATTCGCCGCCGGGCGGCGCGAGCTGCACCTGATCGATGAAGTTGCGATAGTAGTTGTTGAAGACCGTGGCCGACACCGTATAGGCGTCGGATGCGTAGTTCGTGCCGATCTCGAAGCCGTTGCTCGTCTCGCTCTTCAGGTCCGGGTTGCCGATGCGGGCATAGGAGCCGGGGGCACCATAGTTCTGATAGAGCTCGGTCGCGCTCGGAGCGCGGAAGCCCTGCGCCCACTGTGCGAAGAATTCGAGCTCGGACGTCGCTTGCCAGGCGGCACGCAGCTTCGGCGAGAAGCGGGAATCGCTCGTGCCGTCGAGATAGGCGGCGTCGAAGTTCGGGCTGCGCTCGTATTCCGCGGTGGATTTCGGAGAGTGGCGGTACCAGTCGAAGCGCAGGCCGGGCGTGATCGTCAGGCGGTTGTCGACCAGCTTGATGTCATCCTCGACATAGGCGCCGAAGAAGACGCTGTCGACGTCGGGCATGTCGGAGGCATTGGTGTGCAGCATGCGGCAGGACTGCGGGCCGAACGGCTGCGGCACCGTCAGCCAGTCGACATCCGGGCAATTGTCGCGGCCGGACGAATACTGGTGCGTCTTCTGGCCGTAAAGTTCCGCGCCGAAGCGGAAGCCGTGTTCGATGCCGCCGAGCTGTACCGCCTTGGCCGCATCGCCGTTGATGCCGTAGCTGGTCTGCTCCAGCATGTTGTCACGGGCATATTCGCCCGTCGGGTACCCGTAGTAGAACGGATCGGTGGGAATGATGGTCGAGCGGCTGTCGGGCAGGCGGAAACCGTTTGTGCGGTTGTTCAGCCGCTGCCTTTGCCAGTAGGCGACGACGCTCGCCTGGTCGAGCCAGTCGGTTCCGTCGGGCGAAATGAAGTCGTAGGAGGCGGAGACGCGCTTGCGGTCGATCTCCTCGCCGGATTTCAGCGAGCCGGGCTCGTAGCTTGAGGTCGTGCCGCGCATGTTGTCGATATCTTCGTCACGGTTGAAGATTTCGCCAGTCAGGCCGAAGCGGTGGCCGCCATCGATATACTGATGGATCTTGGCCAGCATGTTGCGCTGGTCGAAGTCCATCGGATTGGCTTCGGTGCGGGTGGTGCCGTAGCCGCCGACGTCGCCGCGGTTGTCGGTCTCGTGTCCCTTCTTGTAGCCGCCCTGGAGCAGCAGCCAGGTATCGTCGAAGCGACCGGCGATCGCACCGTTGCCGACCACGCTCTTGTCGGCGCTGTCATAGGTGGTCTTGGTGATCGCGCCGAACGTCTTGCCTTCGGAGATCAGGTCTTCCGGGTTGAGGGTTCGCAGTTGCACCACGCCGCCGAGCGCGCCGGAGCCATAGCGCGACGAATCGGTGCCCTTGGTCACGTCGATGCCCGAGAGGCTGTCGAAATCGAAGCCGTTCAGCCCGCCCTGCGCGGAATCGCGCGGATCCGTCAGCCACGGCACGCGGATGCCGTCGAGGGTCGTCAGGACGCGATCGTTCTGAAGGCCGCGAATGTTGATACTGTTGTTCTGGGTATTGAAATTGACGCCGGCATCGACCCGCCTGGCAAAGTCCTGAAAGTCGGTGACCATTCGGTCTTCCAGCGTCGCCCGCCCGGTCGTCTGCGTCAGCGGCGAGGGGTTTGCGTTCTCGCTGGCGCCCTCCACGGTGATGGTCCTGAGCGTCGTCGGTTGAACGGGTGTGGTGTCCGTTGCTTCTTGGGCGAGTGCTGGTGTGCTTGCGCCGACCACGATGGCTATGGCCGTTCCCCCCAACAGCCGCCGCGACAAGGATGAGAATGGTATCATCGAATTTCCCCTGTAAATGCACGCGAAAAGCCCTCGCACGCAGCCATCTGCCGCGTGCGTCGCTCTTCCTGGAGTTCCTCTGGAAGGAGGCCCGGGGCGATACCTATTTAATCTGGACTGATTTCATCAAGTTTAAATATGACTTTTATCTTCAAGTTTTTGTGAGGATAAGTGATCGTCCGCAAGCTTGCCGGCCGCTGCCGCTCTTCGCTCAGCTGAACGGGCCAAGGTAGTCCCGCTTGCCGATCGCCACGCCGTCGTGACGGAGGATGTCGTAGGCGGTGGTGACGTGGAAGAAGAAGTTGGGGACGGCGAATTCGAGGAGATAGTCGATGCCGGTGAAGGTCACGTCGAGGCTGCCGACCGCCAGATTCACCGCGCGGGTCTCGCTGCCCTGAAGGTCGCGTTCCGAGATCGTTTCGAGATAGGCGACGGTCTTTTCTATGCGCGCACCAAGCTCCGCGAAGGTCGCTTCGGTGTCGGGCAGGCTGGGCGCGGGCTTCGGGGTCAGGCGGCCAAGTGCGTTCTTCGAGGTATCGCTGGCGCGCTGGACCTGGCCGCAGAGCGACAGCATGTCGGGGGCGAGGCGGGAGTTCAGCATGATCCCGGGCTCGATCCCGTTTTCGGCGGCATGGGCCTCCGCCTTCTCGAGCAGCGTCGAAAGCATGTTCAGGCCGCGGATGAAGACCGGGACGGAAAGGCGATACATGGATACGGTCATGCCAGGTGTTCCTTGTCTATGCAGGTTTGTCTCGCATCCAGTATAGGCCGTTCCGCTGCGGAGTTGAGCCCGCTGTCGCGTCTTGCCA
Source organism: Rhizobium subbaraonis (assembly GCF_900220975.1). GTDB lineage: Bacteria > Pseudomonadota > Alphaproteobacteria > Rhizobiales > Rhizobiaceae > Mycoplana > Mycoplana subbaraonis. Next base: position 251,460 of record NZ_OBQD01000009.1, read on the forward strand.
AAAGAAACGGTGCTACCAGCAATAGCGATAGCCGTTCTTTCGCTTGATGACGTCGAGATGCAGATGAGTCTCGTGCGCCGCATCGCTGCCCGGATCGAGAACCGTCGTGAAATAGAGGCAGGCGGTCGCGACGGCTGCGCGCTGAAGGGCTCCCTCGACAGTCGAGTCCTTTTCGCGCGGGGCGATGTCGAGGCGGCTCCCGTCAGAGAAGGTGAAGGCGGCGATATCGACCGCATTGCCGAAGGCGTGTTCGGAAACCTTGCCGTTGGACGCGTTGTTGCGGTTGCGGCAGACATAGGCCGATGCCTGCTCGAGCCCGGTCAGCTTTTTATCCGGCATCGCTGCCTTGACCGCCGGCACTAACGCCTCCTGTGACCACCGCTGCAATTGCAGCGCGGTCTCGCAGCGAAGCGTCGCCTTCGGCTCAAGCGCGATATCGGCGGAGAGGCGGGACAGTTCCACCGGCCGGGCAATGCCGCAGCCGTTCTGCGGATCGATCGGAGCAATTTCCTTCACGATCGCGCCCGCGGCCTTCAGTTCGCCGAGGCAGGCGGCGAGGGTTTCATCGTCCTCTCTTTCCAGCGGCCGGGGCGGCTCTTTTGCCTCCTCCTTTTTCTTCTTCTCTTCTGTCGGTGCCGGCGGCCCCTGCATTTCCCGTGGTGCGGATTTCTCCGCAGCTTCGGTTTGCTGGCTCGCCGTCGCATCAGGGCGGGGCAGCGGGAGCGGGCCGTTCTTCGGAAGCCCGGCACCGGTCAGGGACAAAAGGCTCAGGATCAGGATGGTCGTCTGGCGCGGATCGATGTTGCGGCCCTCCAGTTTCGCACGAACGGTGAGAAGAAAACGCGCGACGAAGGTTTCGGTTTCCGGGAAGCAAAAAGAGCGGCCGGCAGGCGGCGGCAGCGCGGAAATCGCGGTTGCGTTCGCCATGGCTTCGCGCTAACAATTCGGCCGATGAAAAACGCACGCAACATTTCGACCTGGTGGTGGGCTCGCTGAAGCGGCCTCGACCAGTCATGCGTGATTGAAACGAACAGCCGCCCGGAAACCTCGAGGCGGCTTTTTCTTTTCGGGCCGCAGGTAGACCGGGCCGAACAGGAGAGCAGGGAATGGTGACGAAGCAACTGGAGGACGGCGCGGAGTCGTACGAGACGCGGGGTGGCATCACCGTCACCCGCCGGCGCCGGGATGCCGACTACGCCAATGCGATTTCCACCTACGTGGACAAGCTCGACGAGCGCCGCGGCGCGGTCTTTTCCTCCAACTACGAATATCCCGGCCGGTACACCCGCTGGGACACCGCGGTCGTCGATCCGCCACTCGGCATCTCCTCCTTCGGCCGCAACGTCTGGATCGAGGCCTACAACGGTCGCGGCGAGGCGCTGCTGGAAATCATCAAGCCGCGCCTGGAAAGCGTCGCCGAGCTTTCGCTGGGCGCATCGACGGCGCGGCGGCTCGACCTGAAGGTCAACGAGCCGGATCGGGTCTTCACCGAGGAAGAGCGCTCGAAGATTCCGACCGTATTTTCGGTGCTGCGCGCGGTGACCGACCTGTTCCATTCGGCGGAAGACGCCAACCTCGGCTTCTACGGCGCCTTCGGCTACGACCTCGCCTTCCAGTTCGACGCGATCGATCTGAAACTGGAGCGGCCGGACGACCAGCGCGACATGGTGCTGTTCCTGCCCGACGAAATCCTCGTCGTAGACCACTATGCCGCCAAGGCCTGGATCGACCGCTACGATTTCGAAAAGGACGGCGTCACCACCGAGGGCCGGGACCAGGAGATCGCGCCCGAGCCGTTCCGCACCTCCGACACGATCCCGCCACATGGCGACCACCGGCCTGGCGAATATGCCGAGCTGGTCACCAAGGCCAAGGAGAGCTTCCGCCGCGGCGACCTGTTCGAGGTGGTGCCGGGTCAGAAGTTCTACGAGCGCTGCGACAGCAGGCCGTCGGAAATCTCCAAGCGCCTCAAGGCGATCAACCCGTCGCCCTATTCCTTCTTCATCAACCTCGGCAACCAGGAATACCTCGTCGGCGCCTCGCCGGAGATGTTCGTGCGCGTGTCCGGCCGCCGTATCGAGACCTGCCCAATCTCGGGCACGATCAAGCGCGGCGACGACCCGATCGCCGACAGCGAGCAGATCCTGAAGCTCCTGAACTCCAAGAAGGACGAATCCGAGCTGACGATGTGCTCCGACGTCGATCGCAACGACAAGTCCCGCGTCTGCGAGCCTGGCTCGGTGAAGGTCATCGGCCGGCGGCAGATCGAGATGTATTCGCGGCTGATCCACACCGTGGACCATATCGAGGGCCGCCTGCGTGACGACATGGACGCCTTCGACGGCTTCCTCAGCCATGCCTGGGCAGTCACCGTCACCGGGGCGCCCAAGCTCTGGGCGATGCGCTTCATCGAGGCGCACGAGAAGAGCCCGCGGCTGTGGTATGGTGGGGCAATCGGCATGGTCGGCTTCAACGGCGACATGAACACGGGCCTGACGTTGCGCACGATCCGCATCAAGGACGGCATTGCCGAGGTGCGGGCGGGCGCGACGCTGCTCAACGATTCCAACCCGCAGGAAGAAGAAGCCGAAACCGAACTGAAGGCATCCGCCATGATCGCAGCCATCCGTGACGCCAAGGCCGGAAACGCTTCGAAAACGCAACGCGACGTCGCTTCGGTCGGCGCCGGCGTCAATATCCTGCTGGTCGACCACGAGGACAGTTTCGTGCACACGCTGGCGAATTATTTCCGCCAGACCGGCGCGACGGTGACGACGGTGCGCACGCCGGTCGCAGAGGAACTGTTCGACCGGCTCAAGCCCGATCTCGTCGTGCTTTCGCCCGGCCCCGGCAGCCCGAAAGACTTCGACTGCAAGGCGACGATCAAGAAGGCGCGCGCGCGCGACCTGCCGATCTTCGGCGTCTGCCTCGGTCTGCAGGCGCTGGCGGAAGCCTATGGCGGCGACCTCAGGCAACTCGCGGTGCCGATGCACGGCAAGCCGTCCCGCATCCGCGTGCTGGAGCCCGGCATCGTCTTTTCCGGTCTCGGCAAGGAAGTGACTGTCGGCCGCTATCATTCGATATTCGCCGATCCGGCGACGCTGCCGCGCGACTTCATCATCACGGCGGAGAGTGAGGACGGCACGATCATGGGCATTGAGCACGCCAAGGAACCGGTCGCCGCCGTCCAGTTTCACCCCGAATCGATCATGACGCTCGGCGGCGACGCCGGCATGCGGATGATCGAGAACGTGGTGGCGCACCTGTCCAGAAAGGCGAAGACGAAGGCTGCATGAGCCGATTCCGCCTTTGACTTTTCGGCTGAACCGGCCGATAGAGGTGCCGATCACAGCCGCCTGCGCGAACCTCGCGCGGGCGGTTTTGCGTTGAAGGGCGCAGCTTCTGCAATTCGTTCGCATCCGCACCGGAGGCCCCATGGCAAGCAACGGCAATCCTACCGTCAACCGGCTGGCTCTGATCGGCATCCCGATGGCCATTTTCGTGCTGGGCCTGAAGACGCTGGCCTGGTGGTTGACTGGCTCCGTGGCGCTGCTCTCGGACGCATTGGAATCGACGGTGAACGTGGTGGCGGCCTTCGTTGCTTGGGGTGCGATCCGCTATGCCTCGCGGCCGGCCGATGCGACCCATCCCTTCGGCCATCACAAGGCGGAATACGTCTCTGCGGTCATCGAGGGTGTCCTCATCGTCGTCGCCGCCCTGCTGATCCTGCAGGAGGCGATCCCGAAACTTTGGGCGCCGAAGGTGCTGGAGCAGCCCGCGCTCGGGCTTGGGGTGAACTTCCTGGCCGGCGTCGTCAACGTCGTCTGGGCGACGATCCTCATCCGCGCCGGACGCCAGCATCGCTCGCCCGCGCTCACCGCCGACGGACATCACATCATGGCGGACGTCGTTACCTCGGCGGGTGTTCTGGTGGGCCTCATTCTGGTCGTTCTCACCGGCTATGCGATCCTCGATCCCGTCATGGCGATCCTGGTGGCGATCCACATCGTCTTCCAGGGCTGGAAGATCATCATGAACTCCGTCAACGGGCTGATGGACCATGCGATCGAGTCGGAGGAGGAAGCGGCGATCAAGCAGGCGATCGCCGTGAATGCTGACGGTTCGCTCGGCGTCCATGACCTGAAAACGCGCCGGGCCGGGCAGGCGATCTTCGTGGAATTCCATCTCGTGGTGCCGGCGAGAATGGCGGTCGGTGACGCGCACGACATCTGCGATCGGTTGGAAGCGGCGATCGAGGCTGTCCATCAGGGCGCGCAGGTTGCCATTCACGTGGAGCCGGAAACGGAAATGGCACATGGTATCAAGGTGAAAGTGGAAAAGGCCAAGGCATGAGCAAGACCGACGTTTCAAATCTCTCCCAACTCGGCCGCAACGTCGATTTGCCGACGACACCGGAGGAGGCGGTCCTGGAAAAGGTGCCGAACGGCAATCAGGGCACGGACTATGTCGTGCGCTTCACCGCGCCGGAATTTACCTCGCTCTGCCCGATGACCGGGCAGCCCGACTTCGCTCATATCGTCATCGACTACATTCCTGACGCGGCGCTGGTCGAATCGAAGTCGCTGAAGCTGTTCCTGCATTCGTTCCGCAATCACGGCGCCTTCCACGAGGACTGCTCGATCTATGTCGCCAAGCGGCTGGTCGACCTGCTTGAGCCGAAGTGGTTGAGGATCGGCGCCTACTGGTATCCGCGCGGCGGCATTCCGATCGACGTGTTCTGGCAGACGGGCATCGCTCCGGATGGCGTCTGGTTACCGGATCAGGGCGTGCCGACCTATCGCGGGCGCGGCTGACTTCCCCCAAAGACGACCGAAGCGCGATGCCACGGTCGACATCTCGCAGCGCAGGGCGGGAATCGGCCGGCAAAAGAATGCGCCGCTCGTCGGTTTACGGCGGGCGGCGCCGGCATGGGGCGTTCGGCGCATCCGGCCGGAACGCCTGCTCGGTCATTGCCCGACAGGCCGCTTCCGGCCAGCCGGGGTGCCGTCAGGCATGCGAATGCGGGTGGCGGAAGTCCCAGACTGCCCATGCCGACAGAGCGGCGGTGCAGAGTCCAAGGATGACATGCGTCCACATCGCGTTCGTATTGGCCATGAAGCCGAGCATCCAGGGCGAGGCGATCAGCCACAGGCCGATCACCATGTTTACCCATTCTTCCCATTCCGCGAAGGCGGAAAGCGTCATGATCGCGCAGGCGCCCAGGACGATGGCGGCGATCCAGGCGTTCCAGCTTGGCGTCAGGTCGGCGGAGAAACCGACGACCCAGGGAGAGATGAACAGGCAAAACGCCAGGATCAGAGTGACCAGATCCTGACCTCTCCGTCCAGACATCATGTTCATGCTGCAACCTCCGTTAGTGAGGCATTTTCACGCCGCACACGGTTGTGTGGCGTATTATTAGTCTACTCTAAAAAATGCTTTATTTCCAAACGTTAAGTTCTGTCGTCGCGCTCTTGTGAAGTCGCCGTGCACCAAGGCCGTGTGTCGGAGAGAAGAGGCGCTGTGCGAGGCACGACGCTGCAGCGGTGGCTGCAGCGTCGATGCAAAGCCAGCGTATCAGCCGAAGGCGAGGGCAACGCCTGCGAGCGCGGTCGCGGCGCCAAGAATACGCGTCAGGGTCCGCCCGCCGGTAATGCGTCCGATGCCAAGGCCGAGTGCGATGCCTGCGACATGCAGCAGTGCGGTTGCGATCACGAAGCCGGTTGCAAACGGCAGGGCCCCGGCGACACCGAGCTCGCCGCCATGGGCGTGACCGTGGAAGAGTGCGAACACGGCGACGATTGCGGCCGAGACGGCCGGATCGAGACGGACGGCCATCGCCACCAGCAGGCCCAGGGCCACGACCGAGGCGAGGATCACCGGCTCGACGAAGGGCAGCGAGACGCCCGCGACGGCAAGGCCGAAGCCGAGTGCCATCATCGCGACGAACGCCGCGGGCACGGCCCAGAGTGCGCGACCACCGATCTGCGCTGCCCACAGGCCGACGGCGACCATGACGAGGATGTGATCCAGGCCGAACAGCGGATGGGAGAAGCCGGCCATGAAGGAACCGTGTTCCTGCGGGTTGAGGTGGGCGAAGGCCGGAGCGGCCGATGCGGCGGTCAAGCCGAGCGCGAGCAGAAGGCGTTTGAACATAATGTCCCCAGAGTAAACCCGGCCGTGGGAGTCAGCCGGTTCGTTTCGTCAATACATCCGGTATCTTAGGGGCGAGAACGGCCGTGTCCATACGTAAAGATGCGCAAGTCCGCCCGCGCGCGATCCGCCGTTTACCCTTTTTCTCGTTGGCGTTTGGCGCCTCTATCGCCTGGCTTGCGTTTTGTTGCATTGTCTTGGCACGTGAGTCGCATTATCTGACTGCGGCAAGACCTATGAGACAACAGGCGGAGAGTTGCCGATGAGCGACGAAGAAGACAAGAAGACCGAGCTGCCGCTCGGCAAGGAAACCGAGGCGAACCTGTTCAAGTCGCGCTCGATCTTCATCTATGGCGGCATCAACCAGGAACTGGCGCAGAAGGTCAACTCGCAGCTCGTGGCGCTCGCCGCCGCCAGCGACGAGGACATCCGCATCTTCGTCAATTCGCCCGGCGGCCACGTCGAATCCGGCGACAGCATCCACGACATGATCAAGTTCATCAAGCCGAAGGTGTGGATGATCGGCACGGGCTGGGTCGCTTCGGCCGGCGCGTTGATCTATGTCGCAGCTCCCAAGGAGCGGCGGATCTGCCTGCCGAACACGCGCTTTCTGTTGCACCAACCGTCGGGCGGCACGCGCGGCATGGCATCGGACATCGAAATCCAGGCTCGCGAAATCATCAAGATGAACGAGCGGCTGAACAAGATCTTCGCCGACGCGACCGGCCAGCCGATCGAGAAGATCGCCAAGGACACCGATCGCGACTACTGGCTGTCGGCCAAGGACGCGATCGAATACGGTCTCGTCTCGCGGATCGTCACGTCGCAGGCCGATATCTGAGCAGGCCTGCGCTGCACGTTACCGAGCGCCTTCCGTCGCCCTGACGGGGGGCGCTTTTCATTTTGTCGATGGCGATCTCACGCGGCGGTCTTCGCGATCAAGACCTTCGCGATCAAGACATGCGCAAATCCGCGAGACCGCGATCGGCTCCCGGCTGATCACCAGCCGGCGGTCGCCGGCGTTACTTCCATGCCCATCTGCCGGGCATAGACGCAGCTGTCGTAGTTGGTGTTCATACCGAAGCGGCGGAAGCAGTAGTTGGTTGCGTCGAGCGTCTTCTGGCTCGGCGGATTCGACTGGCAGCCGACCGATAGTACGGCAAGGATCGTCAGCATCGCGTAGCGCAGCTTCATCGTTTCATTCCCTTGCGGCGGCTGCCGATCGGCGCCATCGGCAAAGACTAACCCCGGCATGCGGTTTTCACAAATGATCTTGCCGCGACTTGCGCCTTTGCGGGTTCGCGGCTATAAGCCGGCTCATGTCCAGGAGCGCAAGCCACATCGTCGCACGCATATCGAGCAGCCGTCAGGCCGCCCGCGATCGCGCGCGCAGCTTCACCTCGCTCCTTCTTCTCGGCCTTACGCGCGGTTGCCGGGTCCTTTGAGGAGCGCCCGGCGGCCGAAAAGCCCGCCGGCACAAGTGCTCCTCGCATTACCCCTATCGTAAATTTCCCGACTGCCCGATGAAGGGCTGCTTTCGCCGTCGCCAAGCGAGCTTCGATCCGCTATGAGGCTGCATGCGAGAGCCGGGACGAGAAGAGACAGGCACATGAGCACCACTATCGACACCCGTAAGAGCGGCATGAGCAACGCCGCTGTGAAGTACCAGCCCTATCCGCAGGTCAACATTCCCGACCGCACCTGGCCAGGCAAGACGATCGACAAGGCGCCGATCTGGTGTTCGGTGGACCTGCGCGACGGCAACCAGTCGCTCGTCAACCCGATGGGCCATGACCGCAAGGCCCGCATGTTCCAGCTCCTGCTGGACATGAACTTCAAGGAAATCGAGATCGGCTTCCCGTCCGCATCGCAGACGGACTTCGATTTCGCCCGCTGGTGCGTCGAGCAGGGCAACGTTCCCGACGACGTCTCGCTGCAGGTGCTTGTCCAGTGCCGGCCGGAACTGATCACCCGCACCTTCGAGGCTCTGGAGGGTGCGAAGCGGCCGATCATCCATTTCTACAACTCGACCAGCGAGTTGCAGCGCCGTGTCGTGTTTGCCAAGGACGTGGCCGGCATCAAGCAGATCGCCACCGACGCAGCCGAAATGATCATGGACATGGCTGCCAAGGCCGGCGGCGACTATCGCTTCGAATACTCGCCGGAGAGCTTCACCGGCACCGAGCTCGAGGTGGCGCTGGAGATCTGCAACGCGGTCACCGAGATCGTGCGGCCGACGGCGGAGAACAAGCTGATCATCAACCTGCCGTCGACCGTCGAGATGGCGACGCCGAACGTCTATGCCGACCAGATCGAATGGATGTGCCGCAACCTCGACAACCGCGAAAACCTGATCATATCGCTGCACCCGCACAACGACCGCGGCACCGGGATTGCTGCGACCGAGCTCGGCCTGATGGCGGGCGCGGACCGCGTGGAAGGCACCCTGTTCGGCAACGGCGAGCGCACCGGCAATGTGGACGTCGTGACGCTGGCGCTCAACATGTATACCCAGGGCGTCGATCCGGGACTGGACTGCAGTGACATCGAGCGCATCAAGGCGGTCTACGAATATTCCAACGAGATGGTCATTCCCGAACGCCACCCTTATGTCGGCGAGCTGGTCTACACCGCTTTCTCGGGCTCGCACCAGGATGCGATCAACAAGGGCATGAAGGCGATCAAGACCGCCAACAAACCGCTGTGGGAGGTACCCTACCTGCCGATCGACCCGCAGGATGTCGGCCGTACCTACGAGGCGATCATCCGCATCAATTCGCAGTCAGGCAAAGGCGGCATCGCCTACATCCTGCAGCAGGATCACGGCATCAACCTGCCGCGCAACCTGCAGGTCGAGTTTCGCGAGGACATCCAGCGCATCACCGACGAGCAGGGTGTGGAATTGCCATCGCAGCGCATCTACGAGCGCTTCGTCGAGCGCTATGTGAGCCAGCCGGATGCGCGCCTGCGCTTCGTCGACCACCACACCTATCCCGACACCGCGCATAAGGGCGTGCGCATCGTTGCGGCCGAGATCACCGATCGCGGAGAAACGAAGCGGATCGAGGGGCAGGGGACCGGTCCGATCGACGGCTTCATCCATGCGCTTTCGATCTATACCGGCATCGAGATGTCCGTGGTCGACTATTCTGAACACTCGCTCCAGAAGGGCTCGAATGCGGCGGCGATCGCCTATGTCGAGATCGCCCATCCCGGCGGAAAGCTCTTCGGCGTCGGCATGAACACCAACATCGTCACCGCCTCGCTGGAGGCGATCGTCTCGGCGGCCAACCGGGTGCTGGAAGAAGCAGGCCGCTGATATAACCGACCCATGACAATTCGACGCCGCTCCGCATTTCGGGGCGGCGTTTTCGCGTCCAGGGCGTGTCTATAAGGGGTGTCCTAGCTGCGCGTTCAGATCGTCTCGGCGACGGTCCTGGCGATCGCGTCCAGCTGGGGATCGGAGGAGGGGCCGATGACGACGAAGGCGCCTGCACCCCGCTGCCAGGAGACCAGGCCGAGGTCGTCGCGGATGCTGTCGGTCAGCTCCGTCATTTCCGGCACGGGCTCGCTTTTCTGGAAGCAGACGGCGAAGATGTCGCCGTCCTGGTCGCGGTATATCAGCTGCGCCGTCGGCATGCTGCCGGCGACGAGGAGGCGCGCACCCTCGAAGGTCAGGCCCTTCTCGCTGAGGTCCGGTATCGAGAAGTCGATGCCGACCGCGGTCGTCAGCCATTGGGTGATGTGCTGGCTCTCGGAAGCGGGCACCTCGACGAGGTGGCGGGACTGGCGCGCATAGAGCCGGTGATAGTCGGCGACGTCGTCCAGCCAGTTGCGCGCCACGGCAATGTGGACCGGTGGGGCAACGGGGTTCTGCCATGCGGCGGCGAGATAGCCGGCACCGATGCCGGCAGCGAGCAGGGCGAGCCCGGCGCCCGCCGACCGCCATAGCCTGTCCTTCGCCGGCGCCTCCTTGGAGGGCGGCGACAGGGGGGAACGTGCGCGGTCGTGGCCGGCCTCTGCCGAGGCCTGCTTGATGCTTCGGACGAGGTCGAGCGGGACGGGCTCGTGCAGCATGTCCTCGAAGGCCTTTCGGCCGAGGTCACTGCCAAGCTTCAGCCGGTTGAAGAGCGTCCGCGCCTTTTCGTCGCGCGCCAGCATGACGTCGATTTCCCGGATTTCGCTGTGGCTCAGCTGTCCGTCCAGATAGGCCGACAGGCGCACTTCCAACGGGAGACCCTGCGTGCTTTCCAAAGCTCAGGTCCTTCTCTCTGTCTGTTCGGATATCATCGCGGCCAGTCGTATGCGGGCGGTCGACAGCCTGCTCATGACGGTTCCGATCGGGATGCCGAGAATGTCGGCGGCCTCGCGGTAGCTGTGCCCTTCCACGTTGACGAGAAGGAACACGCTGGAAAGGCCCTCCGGCATGGTCATGATCAACTTGTGCAACTGCTTGGCGTAGACGGCCTTGTCTGCCGACGCTTCGATGTGGAGATCGTCCTGTTCGGAGAAATCGACGGTACCCGAACCCGTGCGGACCTTTCGCTTTCGGACCTCGTCCACCCAGAGGTTGCGCGTCATGGCATAAATCCAGCTCTCCAGCCGTCCCTCTCCGTTCCAGAGGTGGCTGCGGGTGATCGCACGTTCACAGGCTTCCTGGACGAGATCGTCTGCATCGCTGGCATTTCTGGTCAAAGTCATCGCAAAACGGCGCAGCTTCGGCAGAAGTCCAACCAGTTCACGCCGGAATTCGTCTGTTTCTGCCGTCTGACGCATTGCTTCCCCAAGGGAACGTTCGAGATCGGATCGGTATTCGCGCCGTGCGGGGCTCGCCGCACAGGTATGGAACATTTGCGCGCTCCTGTGCAAGCGCCGGACCGGCGAATGGAAACTGCCTGCCTTCCGGCTCTCGTTCCTGCCCGGTCCGGACGCATGATAGCAAAAGGACCGGCGCTTGCACGCCGGCCCGCACGACTTTTTTCGACGCTTGCGGTCAATATCGGCTGCGTTCGCCGCCAAGGGATTGCAGAAGGGCGCGATAGGCCCAGGTGCCTTCGCCGCCACGGTCCCTGATCTCCACCAGCTGGACGCGCGCGCCTTCGATGTCGCCCTGCTGGATCAAGGCCTGTCCCATGTAGGAGCGCGCGAGGATGTAGTTCTCGTCAGCCTGCAGCGCGCCGCGGTAGTAGGACATGGCCGTGTCCATGTCGCCGAGCTTGCGATAGGTGAAGCCGTAATAGTTGAGGATGCGCGGGTCGCGCTGGTTCTCCGCCGCCTTCAGCGTTTCAAGGGCATGCTGGTATTGGCCCGCATAGGCAAACTCGCGGGCGGCCTCATAGAGGATGTCATCGGGCTTCAGCTCGCTCTTCTTCTGCGATCCCTTCTTTTTCTCCTCGGATTTGATCTGGTCCGGCGTCAGGCACATCTTGCGCGCAGCACTCCAGATCTTGCCATTGGTGCAGGTGGTCGTGGTCTGTGTGGGCGTGGGCGGCGAGCCGGAGCCGCTGTCTGCGGCGAATGCCTGGCCGATCGGCGTGAACGCCAAGAAAAGGGCTGCAGCAAAGGTCATACGGGTGGCGGACTTGGCGGGCATGAGCGTTCCTTCCACGAGAGGTTGCCGATCGGATAGAGACGTTCCCGCCCGGCATCCGGCAACGGAAACGCACTCTCCTGTTGGACGCTGCCGCCTTGCGATTTATTCCGCGGTCGAAAACCGCGTGGTCTCTGCAAGCACGATATCTGTGCCGAACTGGTCGATTTCGTAGCGCTCGCGCATCATGTTCCAGCGTCCCGGCCCACCGGAAATCGAGAAGATGTTGTAGCCTGCCGGCGGCTTGTGGCCGCCCGGGCCTTGCGAGGCAGACGAGATGCCGACGACCGGTACGGGGGCCGCCGGGCTCTTCAGCCAGTGCACGGTGTTGAGGTGGGTGTGGCCGTGCAGCACCAGCTCGGCGCCGCCGGCCGATATCGCCGCGGCAAAGCGGCGAATGCCGATCATCCGCTTGTGGAAGGAGGTGGCGCCGTGGATCGGCGGGTGATGGATCATGACGACGCGGAACAGGCCGGCTTCGCCTGCGGCGCGCAGAAGATTGACCGTCTCGCGCGCCTGTCGCCTGCCGAAATAGCCGCTGGCGGCGAAAGGGGGCGTGGCGACTGCCGTGGAACAGCCGATGAGTGCGACATAGTCGCGAACGCGCATGTAGGGAAATACATGCCGGTCTTCTGTCCACCCCTTCGGCGCGTCGTCGCCGCGCATGTAGGGGTACCAGCTCTCCGTGGACCGCTCGTAGGCGCCGGGCACATAGGCGTCGTGGTTTCCGGGCACGACGGAGACGTTTTCGGGCTTGCCGACAACGGCAAGCCAGCGGGCAACGGTGTCGATCTCGATTTTGGCCGCGAGATTGACGAGGTCGCCGGTGATCGCAAGATGATCCGGATCGCGGCGCTCGATGTCTTCGGTGATGAGATCCAGCGTATTGGCGAACATGTGGCGCCGGCGGTTGCGATGCCAGTTGACGAAGCCGGTTATCCGCTTCGAGGCCAGTTCCAGGACGGACAGGGCGGGCAGGGGGCCCAGGTGGATGTCGGAAATATGTGCGAGACGGAACATGACCCTCAATAAACCAAGATGCGACGCAAAGGGAATGCCGGCTGCCCGGATTCGTTGCCGAGGCGGTCGGGCTTTTCGCTTTGCGGGTGGACAATGCGGGCCTGGCCAGGCGGGTGGATTGATTCCGTCCGCATTTGCGGCGAAGCCTAGATTGTGAGACGTGAGGAAACAGGTGACGGGCGAAGGGAGCCGATGGACAGCGATCGACCGCCGGAAATGCGCAACCTGTGGGCCCGCCTCTTCACGCGCGCCATTCACACCTATTTTGCCTATGCGCGCGGGATGACGCTCGGCGTGCGCGCGGCCTGTTTCGATACCGAAGGGCGGGTCTTCCTCGTACGTCACAGCTACGTTCCCGGCTGGCACATGCCGGGCGGCGGCGTCGAGCGGCACGAGACCGCCCCGCAGGCGCTGGCCAAGGAAATGCGGGAGGAGGGCAACCTTCTGTTCGGCGACGCGCCGAAGCTGTTTCATGTCTATTTCAACAGGCAGACCAGCAAGCGCGATCACGTGCTCTTCTACATCTGCCGGAACGTTCGCCAAAGTGCGCCCAAGGTGGCCGACCGGGAAATCGTCGAGGCGCGGTTCTTCGCGCTCGACGATCTGCCGCCCGGGATGACAAGCGCGACGCGCCGCCGGCTGGAGGAAGTGGCCGGCAACACGCCGCCGGCCGACTTCTGGTAACGACACACGGATCGGGGAGAGCGTGCGCTTTCAGGCTGCCAGCAACTGGTCGCGCCCGTGTGGGGCCGTGAGATCCTGCTGCGGGCCGTTGGGCACGATTCCGGTCGGATTGATCGTAAGGTGACTACGGTAGTAGTGCGTCTTGATGTGGTGCACGTTAACCGTTTCCGCCACACCTTTCACCTGGTAGAGATCGCGCAGGTACCCCGACAGGTTCGGATAGTCGGCGATGCGGCGGATGTTGCATTTGAAGTGGCCGACATAGACGGCATCGAAACGGACCAGTGTTGTGAAGAGCCGCCAGTCGGCTTCGGTGATCCGCTCGCCGGTCAGATAGCGGCGGGTCGAAAGCTTCTCTTCCAGCTCGTCGAGGGTGGCAAAGAGCCTGACGACGTTTTCCTCGTAGGCGTCCTGCGTCGTCGCGAAACCGGCCTTGTAGACCCCGTTGTTGACGGTGTCGTAGATATGTTCGTTGAGCGCGTCGATCTCACCGCGCAGGGCGGCGGGATAATAATCCTCTCCGGAGCCCGTGACGCCGTCGAAAGCAGAGTTGAACATGCGGATGATTTCCGCGGATTCATTGGACACCGGCTTGCCCTGCCATTTGTCCCACAGCAGCGGAACAGTGACCCGGCCGCTATAGTGCGGGTCGGCCTTCACATAGACCTGCCATAGAGCGTCCAGCCCGAAGAGGTGGTCGACAGTCCCGCCGTCCGTCCCCTTGAACTCCCAGCCGTTCGCCAGCATCACCGGATCGACGATCGATACCGAGATCAGGTCGTCGAGATTCTTCAGGGTGCGGAAGATCAGCGTGCGGTGCGCCCAGGGACAGGCGAGTGACACATAGAGATGGTAGCGTCCCGCTTCGGCCTTGAAGCCGCCTTCGCCCGTCGGGCCGGCGCTTCCGTCCGGGGTGATCCAGTTGCGAAACTGCGAAGGCTGCCGCTTGAAATGCCCCTTCGTCGCCTTCGTATCGTACCAGACGTCCTGCCAGACGCCGTCTACAAGCCTTCCCATGCCTGATCTCCTTCGATTTCCTCATTGTCTTGTCTGAGGAGATAGATAGTGAAACGAACACGCACGAATAGGCTCTATTTTCTGAACAGTGCGTTTTGGGCTTTGACAAGCGGCGATTTTCTGCTATCGGCGCTGTTCAGGAAATTCATGCCGCCGTGGCATGATGTGGAACGCTCGGTTCGAACGATGGTCTTTGCAGGAAACCCGCGACGACGCTGATGCTCAAGACGCCTCTCTTGAGGCGAAGCCATCTATTGTTGTCTCGCATACGGTTTCCGATCCCATGTCCAAGCACGACCTCGTCTACCTGACCGAAGACGCGTCCCACGACGCAGCCATCGAAATCATCAACGAAGAAGCCTTTGGCCCCGGACGGCATGTGCGGGCCGCCGCCCGTATCCGGGAGCAGGGACCGCACGACCTTTCGCTTTCCTTCATCTGCGCCGACGATGGCGAGACGATCGCATCAGTCCGGATGACGCCGGTCATGGCGGGGTCGGTGAAAGGCCATCTTCTCGGTCCGCTCGCCGTGCGGCCTTCGCACAAGAACCAGGGCATCGGGCGGGAACTGGTCCGGATCGCCGTGGAAGCGGCAAAGCGGAAGGGCTCGGAGGCCGTCATCCTCGTCGGCGATCCGCCCTATTATGGCCCGCTGGGCTTCGAGAAGGTCGCCTATAACGCGCTGACCTTCCCCGGACCGGTCGACCCGAAGCGGGTTCTGGTCGTGCCGTTCGCTTCCGACACCCATGCCCGCCTGCAAGGCACGATCGGCTGGCGGCCGGAAGAGGCTGCAGCGCAGCCGTTGGAGCTTGCTGTCGCGAGCTAATGCAGGTCCAGCCTGCACGGCCATTCCTGCCGGAATGGTCGTAGCCGGTCTCTCCAGCTTTTTGTCCGCTTTCGTCTGATCCCGTCTGACTTCTATCCATACCATGGTTTGTCGCTGCCCATTCCTGCGGATGAGGCGGCAGACGGCAGTATAGTTGTGCCGGAATGGCGTTCCTATACTATGGGGCGCAGAGAAAACGCCGCGGCGGACGCGGATTGTTCGGGAGTGTCATCCATGAAGACTGTGGCCCTTGCGATTGTCGTTATCGGTGCATGCCTGGCTTGGAGCAGCAGTCCGGCGCATGCGGCAGGGCTCGAATGCCCGCGGCTTGCCGAACTCGATACGCCCGCCGATCCGGCGGAGGTCGATCGTCTCGGCGCCAAGGGCCTGTTGCTGGAACAGCCGGCCGAGTTGCAGGCGGCTGCCGCTTTCCTGCGCGAGCAGGGTCTTTCGGCCGACGACTCCATCAATCACCTGATTGCGTTCTATTGCCCGTCGGTCGCCGCCGAAGCGGGACTGAGCGACGATGAGAAGGCGGCACGCCTGAGGGCGTTCGCAGCGCAGGCGAGCAGGGCGGTGCTTGCTGAGAGCAACGTCGAGGATCTGGTGTTTCATGTTCCTCTCGATCCGAAGACCGCAGCGGCGGTGAGCGAGCGCGCGAGCAAGGCCGGCGTCACGCCCGAAGAATGGATCGCGCAAACGATCGAAGGCGCGCTTCGATAGGCAGGGAGGGGGAGGCGGAGGGCCACCCCGAGCGGCAAATCCGAAAGCTCTGACGTCGCGGATGCCCGTGGCGAACCGTCCTGCACGCGCATAGGCGTGCCGGACCTGAAAAGTCCGGCCTTTTCAAAGGAGAGAGCCATGTCCAACGAGAGCAATGAGCCTATCAGCGGAGCGCTTGGCGCCAACATCATGGGGCCGCGCAACATCGAACTGGAGCGGCAGAACCCCGATATGCTGCGTTCACCCTATACAGATGCGGGTACGGTTCCCAACCTGAAATTCTCCTTCTCCGCAGCGCGCAACAGGCTTGCCAAGGGCGGCCCGCGCGATGTGCTCGCCCGGAATTTCGGCGTGGCCGAATCCGCCTTCGCCAACCTGCCCGTCGATGTCGAGCATGACCGGTGGATCTTGCCGGCGACGTTGCCGGCCCGCTGGACGCAGACGGGGTGGTATCGCCGGCAGGCACGACCAGGCTTTCCTACTGCGTCAAGCTTTCGCAGATGGAGCCGATGAAGGTTGCGGGCGGGCAAGTCCGCATCGTCGATTGCTCGGTTTTTCCGGCTGCCTCCACCATCGCCGCCGCGCTGGTGGAGGTCGAGCCCGGCGGTTTGCGCGAACTGCACTGGCACCCCAATAACGACGAGTGGCAGTATTTTCTCGAAGGGCAGGGCCGGATGACCGCCTTCACCTCCAGCGGCAAGGCGCGCACGTTCGATTTTCAGGCCGGCGACGTCGGCTACGTTCCCTTTGCCACCGGCCACTACATCGAGAATACCGGGAAGGAACCGTTGCGCTTTCTCGAAATGTTCAAGAGCGCCTACTTCGCCGACATTTCGCTGAACCAGTGGATGGCGCTGTCGCCGCAACGCATGGTGCAGCAGAATCTCAACCTCGACGACGCCACCATGGCGAATCTGCGCAAGGACAAGCAGGTGATCGTGCCGGGGCGCCAATAGACCGATGGGATCGAAGGATGCCCGGCGCGCGGACGTGCTTCAGCCCGCCGGGCATCCTATCGTGTCGGGCGTCCGTCCAGCGTGTCAGCGCCCTTCTCGGTACCAGGTGGCTGAGAGCGCGAGCAGCAACAGGCCGACGCCGGCGAACCCGGCAAAGAGCGACAGGCTGTCGATCCCCTTCAGCACGGTCTCGTTGGTCATGCTCAGCGAGAGGCGCTGCGGGTCGGCGGCGCGCACGGAACCCGAGACCGGCAGGATCGGCGGGACCTCGAGGGTGTCTTGCGCCTCGGCCAGGCGACGTACTGTGCCCTTCGTCTCTTCGGCAAGCGGACCAAGCGTCTCCGTGGTCGAAATTGTCGCTTTGAACTCCGGCGCATCGACGGCGCCGACATGGACCAGGGCGTTCAGGCCGTCGTTCTCGACCTCGTAAAGGCCGGTTTCGGCCGTCTTCACCTCGGCCTTGTAGAGGCCGGGACCGCTTTCCTTGAGCTCGACCATTTCCGTCCGGCCGGAAGGCAGCTTCACCGTTGCGGGGCCGGGTGCATCCTTGATCGTCTGGCGCGTGATCTCCAGCGTCCTGCCGAAGGTGCGCGCCGTCAGGGCCTCTTCCTCCAGCGCCGGTTCCTGCATCAGCCAGTGGGCGGTGCGGCGGTAGAGCGAGACATGCGGGCCGCCGCCTTCGAAACCACGCGCCCATAGCCAGCCCTGGTCGGACAAAAGCATGGCGACGCGGCCCTTGCCGTAACGGTTGAGCACGAGAAGCGGATTGCTGTCGGCCCCCTCCATGACGACATTGCCCTGCGGGCGTGCCACGTCGACGGTGCGGAACCAGCGTCCCCAGTGCGGCGGCTCGTCGAATGCGCCTTCGAGGCCGCGGGTGACGGGGTGTTTCTTGCCCTGCTCGGAAAGGCGCGGATAGAAGGCCTTCTCGTTCATCACTCCCGTCGGCGTTGCCGGAAGGACGACGGAGAGCGGCGTATAAGCGATGGAATCGCTGCCGGCATGCTCGGGCCCCGCGGCGATCAGCAGCGCGCCGCCGTTTTCGACATACTGGGCGATGTTGTCGTAGTAGAGGATCGGCAGCACGCCGCGATGCTGGTAGCGGTCGAAGATGATCAGGTCGAACTCGTTGATCTTGTCGACGAAGAGCTCGCGGGTGGGGAAGGCGATCAGCGAAAGCTCGTTGATCGGCGTACCGTCCTGCTTTTCCGGCGGGCGCAGAATGGTGAAGTGGACGAGGTCGATCGCGGTGTCGGACTTCAGCAGATTGCGCCAGGCGCGCTCGCCGGCATGCGGTTCACCGGAGACCAGCAGCACGCGCAGGTTCTCGCGGATGCCGTCGATGATATGGACGGCGCGGTTGTTGGCGGTGGTGATCTCACCTTCGACCGGCTCCACGGCGAATTGCAGGACGTTGTTGCCGCCGCGCGGAACGGTGAAGCTGAAGGGCGTCTCGGCGCCCGGCGTCGCCGTCTCGGAGGCGATCTCGTTGCCGTTCAGGCGGATGGTGACGCGCGCTGCCGTGCCCGGGCTCTCGCCGTCGTCGGTGACACGGAATTTCAGTTCCTGCGGCTCGCCGACGATGCCGAAGCGCGGAGCGCTCAGCACCTCGATCCGCCGGTCGAATTCGTCCGGACGGCCGGTGATCAGGCCATGCACCGGCGCATTGAAAGCGGAGAACGCCGCGGGATCGGGAATGTCGTGGATCTGGCCGTCGGTGATCATGATGGCGCCACCGACGCGTGAGGGTGGCACGTCGGCCAGCGCGGCCGTGAGCGCATCGAACAGGCGCGTGGACGGCGTGTCGGACTCCGGATCGTCTCCCGCCTCGACGATGCGCGGCTCGATGCGGGGATAGCGGGCGAGATTGTCCTTCACCTGCGCCAGCGCCTGATCGGTCATCGCCGTGCGTTCGGCGTTCTGCTGGCTCTGGCTGCGGTCGACGACGACGGCGACTACGGTCGACAGTGGCTCGCGCTCCTCGCGCATCACGACGGGATTGGCGAGTGCGAGCAGGAGAAGGACGAGCGCGACGGCCCGGAGTCCGCCGCCGCGCATCCGTCGCCAGAGCCCAATTCCGGCCAGCACAAGCGCCAGGGCGGCGATCAGGCCAATGACATACCAGGGAAACAGCGGGGAGAAGGTGACGCTCATGCTACTGGCCCAGCCTTTCGAGAAGGGCGGGTACATGCACCTGATCCGCCTTGTAGTTCCCGGTCAGCATGTACATCATGATGTTGACGCCGGAGCGGAATGCATGCTCGCGCTGCACCTCGTCCGGGGGCACGGTCGGCAAAAGCGGCATGCCGTTGGCATCGATCGCCCAGGCGCTGGCGAAGTCGTTGCCGGTAATCATGATCGGTGAGACGCCGTCGCCGGCGCGGGCCGGACGGTTCGGATCCTGCTGCTGGTCGAGTTCGGCTTCGACCCAAAGGGGGCTGCCGGCATAGCGCCCGGGGAAATTGCTCAAAAGATAGAAGGACTTCGTCAGCACGTGATCCAGCGGCACCGGCTCAAGCGGGGGGATGTCGAGGTTGGCGAGAATGTCGCGCAGCCGCTGCGTGTTGGCGCTGGTGTCGGCGCTGTTCTCCAGCGACGAATACTGGTCGCGGGTGTCGAACAGCACGGTGCCGCCATTGCGCATGTAGGCGTCTATGCGCGCGACGGCAGCGGGCGAAGGCATCTCCGCCGTCGCGCTGACCGGCCAGTAGATCAGCGGATAGACCGCAAGTTCATCCCTGGAGATATCGACCGCCATCGGCTGGCCGGGCTCCAGCGTGGTGCGGTAGGTGAGAAACTCGGTGAGGCCGGCAAGCCCGGCCTCGGAGATGCGGTCGACCTCGTCCTCCCCGGTCAGCACATAGGCGAGATGTGTGGTGTCGAGCCGCTGCAGCAGATCCTCGTCGCCGAACTTGGCGTCGTCGGCGAGCGCTTGTGTCGAGGCGAGCGCCAGCATGGCCACCGAGACGGCGGCCACCGCCACAAGCGCGGTCGCGCCGCGCGCTGGCGTCACCCGGAAGCGGCGCGTGAAGGCGCCGTTCATGAACAGCACGACAAGGCAGTCGGCGAGGAGCAGCAGCGTTGCGATCAGGAACAGGGCCGGTTTCAGCGATTTGGCCATCTGGCCGATCAGGCTCTCGCGCATCAGGGACGCGGCGTCTCCGGTTGCGAGCGGCTGCAGGGTCTGCCCGGCGGTCAGCAGATTGTGGGCGACGAAGCCGTCCTGCGAGCCATAGAGGCCGGGTGGGTTGTCGGCGGTTGCAGCCGTGCTGCCGGCCGTGGCGGGATCGAGGGGCTTTGCCTCGCCGGTGTCGGTCGAAAGCGTGCCGACCGCGGTCAGGAGGCGGTAGGGCGGCAGGGGCTGGCCCTGTGCTTCTCCGCTTGCCGCAACGCCGCCACCGCGCGAAAGCTGCACGCTGCGGCGCAGCATCTCGACGAAGTCGCCGGACAGCGGCAGGTTCGACCATCCCGTCTCGGCGCTGACGTGGAACAGGACGATACGGCCGGCGCCGACCTTGCCGGTGGTCACGAGCGGCGTGCCGTCCGCCAGGCTCGCCCAGGTGCGCTCGGGAAGGTCGGGCGTCGGCTCGGCAAGGACCTGGCGCTTGACCAGGATGTCGCCGGCGCGCGGCATGCCCGCAAACGGGCTGCCGGGCGGATAGGCGGCCAGCGGCTGTGGCTCAGACCAGGAGAGTGCGCCGTCGAGGGCGCGCTCGCCCTTGCGCAGCACCACCGGCACCAGCGGATCGTCGGCAGGGGCGGCCGCAAGCCTCGGCCCGGCGAAACGGATCAGCATGCCGCCTGCCTCGAGCCACTTCTGCATCGGGCCATAGGCTTCCTCCGGAAGGCGGCCGATATCGGCCATGATCAGCACGGACGGACGCTGGTCGAGCAGTTCCGGAATGGCGGCCGCGAGATCGGAAACGTTGGGCCGGATCAGGTCGGAATAGGGGGCCAGCGCCTTTTCGATATAGTGCAGCGGCGACAGCAGCGGCTGGCTGGCGTCGATCGTCTCGCCGCTGAGGAGCGCCACGCGCCGGCGGCGGAACCCGTCGTCCAGCAGATAGGTGCCGCCGGCCGTCGCCAGCCCGTCAACGCTGATCTGCGCAAAATCGTTGCGAAGCTCGAAGGGGGCGGCGATGCTGCCGGTGCCGGTGGTCTCGCCGGCGCGGAAGGCCAGCGTGCCATTTCCGATCGGCCGGCCGCGCGTGTCGTGCGCCGTGACGGCGAGCGTGCGGGCCTCACCGGACGAAAGCCTGCTGGCAGCCACCACCATCGCCTCAGCGTCGTTGTTGGCATCGGTCAGCGCAAGCGCACTGCGACCATCGCCCTCGATCAGGCGCATCTGCGCAGGCTTCAGCGCCTGGAGTGCTGCTACGGTGCCGTCGTCGTCGCCGGCGGCGATCCCGTCGGAGATGAAGGCGAGGGTGCCGGGCGGGGTGCCGGAGAGCGCGGTGTTCAGGGCGGCCACGGCGGCCTGGCGGTTGGCCGGCAGCGGGCGCGGCTGGGCTGCGGCGAGCCGCGTGCGCGCGGATTGCGCGTCGGTCGGCACGGCGTCATGCTGGCGGTCCACGGTGAAGACGATGGAGATCGGCAGGTCGCGCGCCTCGGCATCGTCGATCATCGTGCTGGCCGTATCGACCCGGCGCTGCCAGTCGCCGGCCGCCGCCCAGCTGTTGTCTATGACGAGCGCGAGCGGGCCTGAGGCCGCAAGCGTGTTTTCGCGCGGATTGAGCACCGGATCGGCGATCGCAAGAATGACGGCGGCTGCCATCAGCATGCGCAGCAGCGTCAGCCACCATGGGCTACGGGCGGGCGTCTCCTCGCGCTTGAGGATGGAGGCGAGGATGCGGAAGGGCGGAAAGGCCTCGACGACGGGCTTGGGCGGCGTCAGCCGCAGCAGCCACCAGATCGCGGGCAGGAGCACCAGAGCTGAGAGGACGGCGGGATAGGCGAAGGCAAGGCCACTCATGGGCGCTCCCCTTGGCGTTCACCTGCGGCCTTCATGGCGGGCAGGCCGGAAAGGTACATGTGCACGGCGACGAGGGCCTCGGAGGCGAGGTGATCGGTCCGGTGGGCGATGAAGCTCCAGCCAAGATGGCGCAGGCTGTCGGCCAGGGCCGCGCGTCTTGCCTGATAGGCGCGTGCATAGTCCTCCTTCAAGGTCTCCGCTCGGCCGGCGGTCAGCTTGTCGCCGGTCTCGGGGTCGGTGAACTCCGTCCTCCCGGCATAGGGAAAAAGGTCCTCGGCCGGATCGGCGATCTCGACGACATGGCCGCGCAGGCCCCGGCGCGCCAGCGGGCCGAGCCGTTCCATCACCTCGTCCGGCGGATCGAGGAAATCGCCGATGAGCACGATATCGCTGGACCCGCGGATCATGTCGGTGCGGGGCAGCCCGTCCGCCAGCGGGCTATGGGCTATGGCGGTGGCCAGTCTTTCGGCCGCATTGCGTGCGGCGATCGGTTCCATGACGCCCGGGCAGCCGATCCTTTCGCCGGAGCGCGCCAGGATTTCGGCAAGCGCCAGCATGAGGACGAGCGCACGGCTTTCCTTCGAGACGCTGCCGAGCGTCGACTTGTACATCATCGACGGCGACAGGTCCGCCCAGAGCCAGATCGTGTGGGCAGCTTCCCATTCGCGGTCCCGCACATAGGTGTGGTCGTCGCGGGCGGAGCGTCGCCAGTCGATGCGTGAGAGGCTCTCGCCGTCCACATAGGGGCGGAACTGCCAGAAATTTTCGCCGATGCCGCGCTTGCGCCGCCCGTGCCAGCCGGAGATCACCGTGTTGGCCAGCCTGCGGGCCTCGACAAGGCAATCCGGCATCAGTGCGGCGCGCGCCTGCGCCCGCGAGAGGACGTCTGCGGAAGGGGTACGTTCGACGGTGGTGCCGATGGAGGCCATCACGCGCCCCGTCAGCCGCGGGCCTGCGTGACGAGCGAGGCAATGACGTCGCGCACCGATATGCCCTCGGCGCGGGCGGAGAAGGTCAGCGCCATGCGATGCTGCAGCACCGGTTCGGCAAGCGCCAGCACGTCGTCCACCGACGGCGCAAGGCGGCCCTCGTAGAGTGCCCGCGCGCGGGCGCACAGCATCAGCGCCTGTCCGGCGCGCGGCCCCGGTCCCCAGGCGACCTGCTTGTCGGTCCGGGCATTGCCATGGCCGGGGCGGGCGGAGCGCACGAGCGCGAGGATCGCGTCGAGAACGGTCTCGCCGATCGGCATCTGGCGGATGAGGGTCTGGATTTCCTGCAGCCTGCCCTCGGGGATCGCCTGGCTCGCTTCGGCCTCGGCGGTGCCGGTGGTCTCGAGCAGGATGCGGCGCTCGGCGGCGAGATCGGGATAGCCTACGTCGACCTGCAGCAGGAAGCGGTCGAGCTGCGCCTCGGGGAGCGGGTAGGTGCCTTCCTGCTCCAGCGGGTTCTGCGTCGCCAGCACGTGGAAGGGGCGGGGCAGGTCGTTGGCGCGGCCGGCAACGGTGACGTGGTATTCCTGCATCGCCTGCAGGAGGGCGGACTGCGTACGCGGCGAGGCGCGGTTGATCTCGTCGGCCATCAGCAGCTGCGTGAAGATCGGGCCGGGCACGAAACGGAAGGAGCGCTTGCCGTTTTCGTCCTGGTCCATCACCTCCGAGCCCAGAATGTCGGAGGGCATCAGGTCGGGGGTGAACTGGATGCGGCTTGAGGCGAGGCCAAGCACGCTACCGAGCGTCGCCACCAGCTTCGTCTTCGCAAGGCCCGGCACGCCGACCAGCAGGGCGTGGCCGCCGGAGAGGATCGCGAGCATCGTCTGCTCCACCACGCTCTCCTGTCCGAAGATGACCTTGCCCACCTCCTTGCGGACCAGCGCTATGTCTGCAAGCGCGCGTTCGGCTGCGGCGATGACGGCCTTTTCGTCCAGAGCTGCTTCGGTGGATGTCATAACGCCCATGATCGTCTCCAGATCGCTTTTCCGCCGCCCGCCGGTTGGCGGGTGCCGCTCCAATGGCCGATAGTTTTGAGCTTATCGGCTCTCCTGCTGCTGACAAGTCAGCATGAAATGTCTATCTCGTCACAAGAGCTTGAGATAGGGGCCAACCGGGACGGAACAATGGCGAAGGGCGAAATTCAGGCTTCGGGCGATGCCGCCGGACTGGCGGCGCTGATCGCGCGTGCGGCTGCCGACAAAGGCGGGCAGGAGCGCGGTCTGCCGCCGGTCGACAAGTGGAATCCACCCGATTGTGGCGATATCGACATGGAGATCCGCGCTGACGGCACGTGGTTCTACATGGGCACCCCCATCGGCCGGGCGCCGCTGGTGCGGCTGTTTTCCACTGTTTTGCGCTGCGACGAGGATGGAAAGACCTATCTCGTGACGCCTGTGGAAAAGGTCGGCATCCGCGTGGTCGATGCGCCCTTCGTCGCCGTCGAGATGGAGGCGCACGGCGCGGGGGGCGAGCAGGTGCTGACCTTCCGCACCAATGTCGGCGATGTGGTCGAGGCCGGCGCCGAGCACACCCTGCGCTTCGTCGTCCACGGAAGTAACAAAGAATTGAAGCCCTACCTGCATGTGCGCGGCCGGCTCGAGGCGCTGGTGGCGCGGCCGGTGATGTACGACATCGTTGCCCTCGGGGAGACGCTCGAGGTCGAGGGCAGGGCCATGTTCGTGGTGCGCTCGGGTGGTGTCGTCTTTCCGATCATGCCGCAGGCGGAACTGGACGCGCTGTCGCGATGAGCCTTTCCCTCTACAGCGCGGCCGAATTCCGCAAGCGGGCGATCGCGCAGACGCAGACGATCACCGCCGACAGCTGGCGCGACACCGGTGATGCCAAGCTGAACCCGGCGACGATCCCGCATGTGGAGGAAATGAAGCTGAAGGATGCGGCCGTGCTGGTGGCGGCCATCGACGAGGGCGAAGATGCGCGCCTCATCTTCACGCAGCGTACCGCCACCTTGCGCAAGCACTCCGGCCAGATTGCCTTTCCGGGTGGGGCGGTGGACGATGAGGATCACGACGTCGAGGCGGCCGCGGCCCGAGAGGCGGAAGAGGAGATCGGGCTGGACCGCCGGCTGGTCGAGCCGGTCGGGCGGCTGCCGGACTACATGGCGCTTTCCGGTTTCCGGATAACGCCGGTGCTGGCGGTCGTCAGGCCGGGCTTCTCGCTCAACCTCAATCCGACCGAGGTGGCGGACGTGTTCGAGGTGCCCCTGTCCTTCCTGATGGACCCCGCCAACCACGAAATGGGAAGCGGCGTCTGGCTGGGCAGCGAGCGCCACTATTATCGCATGCCCTACGAGGGGCGAAACATATGGGGCATCACCGCCGGCATCGTGCGGGTGATCTATGAAAGGCTTTACGCATGACGTCGGTTGCTGATCGGGACTGGTTCAGGGAGCCGGCGCTCCGGCGCGTGCTGACCATGCTGAACGCCGATGGCGGTGAAGCGCGGATTGCCGGCGGGGCGGTGCGCAACAGCCTGATGAACCTGCCGGCTGGCGACATCGACATCGCCACGACGCTGGTGCCGGCCGAAGTGG
The DNA here is from genome assembly GCF_900220975.1 of Rhizobium subbaraonis. Taxonomy (GTDB): domain Bacteria; phylum Pseudomonadota; class Alphaproteobacteria; order Rhizobiales; family Rhizobiaceae; genus Mycoplana; species Mycoplana subbaraonis. The sequence continues at coordinate 276,941 of NZ_OBQD01000009.1, forward strand.
TGGCGCGCGCCAAGGCTGCGGGCATCAAGGCGGTGCCGACGGGGATCGAGCACGGCACGGTGACGCTGGTCATCGGCGGCGTCCCCTTCGAGGTGACGACGCTGCGGCGCGACATGGAGACGGATGGGCGCCGCGCGCAGGTGGCGTTCGGCACCAGCTGGCAGGACGATGCGGAGCGCCGCGACCTGACGATCAACGCGCTTTACGCGACGATGGAGGGCGAGGTGGTCGATCTCGTCGGCGGCCTGCCGGACATCGAAAGCCGCACCATCCGCTTCATCGGCGATGCCGCGAAGCGGATCGCCGAGGATCATCTGCGCATCCTGCGCTTTTTCCGCTTCTTTGCCCTTTACGGCAGCGGGCGGCCGGATGCGGACGGGCTCAGGGCCTGCGCACGGGCAAAGGACAAGCTGCAGTCGCTGTCGGCGGAGCGCGTCTGGTCGGAGACGAAGAAGTTGCTCGCCGCACCCGATCCGTTCCGCGCGCTGTTGTGGATGCGGCAATCCGGCGTGCTGACGGAAATCCTGCCGGAGACGGAGAAGTGGGGTATCGACGCGATCCCGGGCCTGGTCGCCGCCGAACAGGCGTTCGGCTGGACCCCAGAGCCGTTGCTGCGCCTTGCAGCCATGGTGCCGCCGGATGCGGAGCGGCTCGCAGCCCTTGCCGCCCGACTTAAGCTTTCGCGCGCGGAAGCTGCGTTTCTTGGCGATTGGGCGGCCGCGCCGGAGATACCGGCGACGCTTGCAGACACCGCATTCGACCGCATGCTCTACCGAAGCGGCCCGCAGGGTCCGGTCGCGCGGCTCAAGCTTGCGCTCGCTTCCGCCAGAAGCAAGGCGGAGAACGATCCGACCCAGATGGCCTATGTCGGGCTGTGCCAGCGTCTCCTTGCAAGCGCCGAGCGCTGGACGCGGCCGAGCTTCCCGTTGTCGGGCGCGGATGTTCTTGCAGCCGGCGTGCCTGCCGGGCCGAAGGTGGGTGATCTGCTTGCCGCGCTGGAGAAGGATTGGGTCGAGACGAATTTCAATCTCGATCGCGACACACTGCTTTCACGTCTGGCGGAAAAAATCGGACGGTAGCCGCCGGTTCGTTTGCTACGGATGAGCGTATTACACCGCCGCTACCGGCGGCGGTGCCTCGGCTTGCAGGTTCGGCTGAAGCCCTCCGGGCGGTCAGGCGCCGACCTTGTTCTCGTCGACGATCCGCGCCTTGATGTTGTCGACCATGTTTTCGCGAATGACCGTCTCGCCATGCGCATTGCGCAGGTGCTCGACGACCCGGCGCACGATTTCGGCGTCGTTGTCGGCGCGTGTATGCCATTCACAACCCGGGACGAGGGTTCCGCATTCGAAAAGTCTCATTGCAAGTCTCCCTTCGTTGGCTGGCTTTCATATCTCGGCACTTGCCGGCCAGGCTCGGCAGCCCGAACATCTTACAGGCATTCAAGGAAAACGTGGACCGCGCGGCGAGGTTCCATCCCGCCGCAATCCGCATTGGCGCGAGCCTTCAGTTGCTGAGGCGGCCATGCTCCGGTTTCGCCCAGGCGTCGAAGCATGCGGACGAGTGATATTTCTCGTCCTTCGTCCCGTGCGGTGCCTGTTTGCGTGACAATTGCAGGCGGGCCTGCGCCAGAAAATAGTCTCGCGGCAGATTGCTGCCGCTCTCGATGCGCAATTGTTCTGCGATGGAATTGATGATGTCGGCGTCTTTCATGCCGGCAGTCTCATTCATCATGATAACCCTCCTCCGATGGAACCATGCGGGACTATGGTATCATGAAAAAGACTAGCGCGGTATGCGAAGGGCGTAGTTGATCTGGCGCAAGCCGGCTCAGGCGCGATGCGATCCTTCAGTCCGGCCGCTCGACGCCTTAGGTCTCTGACTTCACTCCTGTCATCATCGCAAAACCGCGACGGCGCCAGGCCTGCATCAGGGCCAGCGCACGACCGGCGGGAGCGAGGACAGGATCGATTCGACGTTGCCACCCGTCTTCAGGCCAAAGATCGTGCCCCGGTCGTACAGCAGGTTGAATTCCACATAGCGGCCGCGGCGAACCAACTGTTCGTCGCGGTCCTCTTCGGTCCAGCCATTGTTGAAGTTGTTGCGGACGATCTTCGGATAGACCAGGCCGAACGCGCGGCCGACGTCGCGGGTGAAGGCGAAGTCCGCCTCCCAGCCGCCTTTGTCCTGCGGCGAATGCAGCCAGTCGTAGAAGATGCCGCCGATGCCGCGCGGCTCGTTGCGATGCTTGAGGAAGAAGTACTCGTCGCACCAGGCCTTGAACTTCTCATAGTCGGCGACGGGATGCTGGTTGCAGGCGATCTCCATCGCCCGGTGGAACAGCACCGTATCGGGATCGGTCTGCGCGCGCCGGCGCCCCAGCATCGGCGTCAGGTCGGCGCCGCCGCCGAACCAGTGGCTGGTGGTGACGACCATGCGCGTGTTCATGTGCACCGTCGGCACGCCCGGGTTCACCGGATGGGCGATCAGCGAGATACCGGAGGCCCAGAAGCGCGGATCTTCGGACGCGCCCGGGATCTGGCTTCGGAATTCGGGCGAGAACTCGCCGTGCACGGTCGACGTATGGATGCCGACCTTCTCGAACACGCGACCCGACATCAAGGACATGCGCCCGCCGCCGCCCTGGCCCTCGTCGCGCTGCCAGTCGCGCGGGGCGAAGCGCCCAGGCTCGCGGTCGCTCAAGGGGCCTTCCAGCTCGTCTTCCAGTGTCTCGAAGATGTGGCACAACTGGTCACGCAGCGCCTCGAACCAGTCGCGCGCCTTTGCCTTGCGTTCTTCGATGTCGTCCGGCAGGCCCATCGGCAGGTCCGGTCTTTCCATTGTCATTTCCCGATTGTCTGGCGGCATTGTACGGCCGATTCGAATTCCGGCACACTTCCCATTTTTTGCTGCCGTTTGGCAACGTCGCCGTCGCATTCGCGTTTTTCCAAGCGACTCGCCAAAGTCGCCGGGGCATCCTATCTTAGAGACATGAATGTGCTGCCGGAGGCTTCTGAATGGCGCGTATTCCAGGCCCTCCGCCGCTCGACGGACTGAAGCGGCGGATCGAAGAAAGCAGGCGGGCTCGCCCCGCAAGACGCAGCGGACAATTCATTCGCGAGACCTTCCTTCTCGAGCGGGACGCTGCGCGGCAGAAGGCGCGCGAGTGGTTCGACACCTGGCCGAAGGCCGCCTACTGGACGGAGGTGGAAAGCTGGCGGCCGCTGGAGGGAGACAGGATCGAGTTCACCATGCGTCGGCTGCCAAGCGCCGACTGAGCGGAGCCCGCGCGGCGGGCATCTGGAGCCGCGACAGCGCCGCCTGCTGTCAGCGCTCACGTTCATCGTTCACCCGCCTATGCGCCGGACGCAATTGTCTGGCAGTGCGGCTGTGCGCGCAGAAGTCCGGCGAGCGAGGGATGGCGGTTCGGCAACGAAGTACCCGACCGGCGACTGCCCCCCTCCCGTCAAAAAAAGCCGCCCATCCTGCGATGAGCGGCTTCGAGATATTTGCGGCCGTTACAGCAGGAAATCGTCCGCCTTGAAATCGACGAGGCTGTCGATGTGGATGACGAAGTCGGACTTGCCGTCGCCGTTGACGTCGCCATAGACATAGGTGTCGGCCTTCTCCTTGAAGTAGCGCAGCTCACCGGCGGTCTTGGAGAACTTGTCCGTGCCGATGAACGAGAACGCCTGATTGCCCGACTTCGTGGTGACGGCGTCGATGCCGGTCAGGTCGATCAGGTCCTTCTGCTTCTGGGAGAAGTCGAAGATCGTGTCGCTCTTGGCCTTCGAGCTCGAGAGGTCTGCGAGCGACTTGAACACGAAGGTGTCCGCCCCCTTGCCGCCATGGAGGTCGTCAGCCCCCTTGCCGCCAATCAGCGTGTCGTTACCGCTATTGCCCTTGAGCACGTCCTTGCCGGCCCCGCCGGAAAGCACGTTGGCCTTGCCGTCGCCCGTCAGCCTGTCGGCAT
>NZ_OBQD01000013.1 GCF_900220975.1 Rhizobium subbaraonis
ATCGCCGCCGTCAGCGACGTCTTGCCATGGTCAACGTGGCCGATCGTGCCAATGTTTACGTGAGGCTTGTTGCGCTCAAACTTACCTTTTGCCATGTTTATTCTTCCTGTGAACGAACTTTGGGCTTAACCGGCCCTTCCCGGTTTGGCAGCCGTTTAAGGCTTTCGCAAGGAATGCGCAAGCTCTAAATACATCGATGGCGGGCAGGCCGCCGACGGTCGCGCAACCGCTTCGGCACCGCGCTGGATGAAGGCGGCGGCAAAAGCATGCCGATCTGATTCATCGTTTCATCGTGGCATATTAAGCTCGTTATTTAATTATTCTCATTAACTTCGAGCTCTTAGACTTGGCTAATGCAGGCTTCCGCTTGCATTCGCGCCGGATTGGCACCGCCCAAAAGCCGTATTGCGCTGCCTGCCTCTGCATGAAACAGTTGCGTTCCACAAGGTCAGATCAAGCGTGAGACGAGATGATTCCGTCCGGGCACACCATATCTGACGGGACCGATCGCCCTTCCGGCAGTTCGAGCCGGCGTGGACGTTCGCGGTCGGACGTCAAGGTCCCCCGCCGCTTGCGCCCCGGGCCGCTTTCGTACGCCGCCGATTACCTCTCCTTCCACACGATCGCGGCCTGGTTCGCCTTCCCGCAGAGGTTCGACCGCGCCGCTGCTACCCTTGCAAGGGCGAGAAGCGGTGGGGCCGTGTCTCCCGGGCAGGCGCAGTCGCACTTCGGCCACCGGCTCTTCATCGAGATTGACCCGGGCATGCTCACCCACCGGCTGGATGAAAAGCATCTCGACGACGAAGGTCGCTGGCACTGGATCGGCGACCACTTTCTGGACGTGGACGACTGGAGCCAACGGCTTTCGCCGCTCGCCCACTCGCCGGCCCACCGCGAGATCGTCGAGATCTGTGGTACGCGGCATGATTTCCGGGAGGGTCGGTATTACCGGACCTACGTCCAGTCGCTGCGACAGCACCGTCCAGTCCGCCGCAACGGACGACACCTCGACACGATCGAGAAGATCGACGCCTATTTCCGCTACTATGTCGACCTGATCGACAACATCGAGCGCGCCGGCGTCCTGCCGCGCAACCGGTTCCAGCGCTCGGCCGACACAGGCCGGCGACACCGGGGCATCCGGTCCCTCTGGCACGACCTTGTCGAACGCGACATAGGGATCGCCATCGGCGCGGATGGGCGCCTCGTGCGCCATACATCGGGTAAACATCGGCTGGCAGCCGCAATCGGCCTCGGCCTGAAACGGATTCCCGTCGAGATTCGTCTCGTACATCTCAACTGGCTGGAACAGCAGATGGCGCTCTTCGACCTCCCCCCGGCAAGCGCGCTGCAGAAAGCGCTGGAGGAGCATCGCTTCGAATAGAAGGCTGAACGCGCGCATGCCTGCGAAGCGCAGGGACACACAAAAGCCATGATATTCAAAGGACTGGAGCGGGTAGCGAGACTCAAACCCAGCCTCTAACGGTTTGGCCTAGCAGAGGTTTTCCAAATCACGTTTTGTCGGATGTACCATTTAATGTACCGTCCTACGTTCATTGGCATGCTGACCGCATCAACTATAGCCACATCCTTCCGCATAATTCCAGCGAAAGCTGTTAGATTTTCTTCCGGTAGCGTCTGCGGGACGGCCACGCCGATTCCGAGTTAACTTCGACTAACTACGGTGTAGGGACGTGCGCATTTCATCTGCAAGGGCATTGACGAGTGACCTTGTTCGCGCCGCATCTGAACGAAGCATCGAAATGGTGAGCGAGGGTAGTCGCGGCATCCTCTCTGCACTCGATAGTATTCTCAACCCTCGTGGGACAGAGCATCTCGCCAGCGCGGCAATTGCAAGGCCCTGGCGCACCGCAGGAAGCAAGCCAGCAAGACTGGGACTGGAATAGGCGACCCTATGGCTTATCTCGGCTTCAACGCAGGCATCAATCGCAACTGCGCGGCTTGTACAACCTGGCTGGAACACGGCGAGGGGAACTACGGACTCAAGTTCCGGTCGATGATCAAGTGAGGCAACCCATACCAAGGGCTCTTGGCGAACAGCCGTTCCTATGGGGGTTTCCTTGCCTGCGGTGACGACGGCCAAATCAATCCGAGATTCTGCGACATGACGATGCAAAGCTTCGCTCGTATCGCAAACAACAGATACCTCTAAATTAGGGAAAATCACGGCAAAGCGGTCAAGTGCTTTTGGTAAGAGTGCGTTGACATAGTCCTCGGGTGAACCCAAGCGAATTTCCTGAGTGGCGCCCTGTCGATTGAATTCCTGCAACATGTCCTCGTGGGCTTTGAGCACCCGGCGTGCGAAGCACACGATTGTCTCGGCGCGCGCTGTCAAGACCATGTTTCGCCCTACCCTCGCAAAAAGCGCCGGCGGACCAGCGAGATCCTCCAAGCGCTTCATCTGCATGCTTACAGCAGATTGAGTTCGACCAACGCGAGTTGCCGCCTTGGCGAACGAGCCCGTCTCAGCAACAGCGACGAAGGTTCTCAGCAAGAGTGGGTCAATCCAGGCTGAATTCATCATCACAACACTTAAGCAGAATTGAAGTGTTCCTTCAACCCTTTTCGCTTGTGCACCAATCAAAATACAACAGAAGATGGAATTCCAGCGCCATCATCAGCGCTTCACGCGCAGCCGGTCCTGGATCGTCGAGCGAAGGAGATTGACATGAGCAATATGTTTAACTTCAAAGATCATGCATACCGGACGTTCCCGATGGGAGATTTTTTCCGGGCGAACGCGACGAACTTTCCCGTCCTGAAGGGCCTCGCCGTCCAGGGCCTGGATCTGGCGCCGGGAGCTGTTCGTGAGCCGCATTGCCACCCGAATGCCAATCAGCTCGACTATTGCATCAGTGGCAAGGGCCGCGTCGGTATCGTCGGCCCGGAGGGGGAACGCCATTACCTCGATCTGCTGCCTGGCGACATTTCGTTCGTTCCCCAGGGGTATCTCCACTGGATCGAAAATACCGGCGACCAGCCGCTCAGTTTCCTGGTCGTTCTCTCCCATGAAGCTCCCCTGACGATCGAACTCTCGGAAATGCTCTCCGGCGTTCCCAACGCCACGCTCGGCAATATGTACGCCACGCCCGAGCAGGTCTTTGAGGCGATTCCTGATCGCACGATCGTCATCGGCGGGATCCACCCCGAACACAGGACCGTTGCGCTCGCCGCCGCCGAGTAGGAAGCCCTCAGCCGGTTCGTGTCGCACGGACCGGCTCCCCCTGCATTGGATGAAGCACATCATGGTTGAAAAAACCCCGAACAAGTTGACAGCAGGCGACACCGCCCTCCTCGTCCTTGTAGCGTTTGTCTGGGGATTTAATTTCGTGGTGATCGCTCTCGGTCTCCATGACTTTCCTCCCCTCCTCTTTACAGCGCTACGCTTCGCAACATGCGCTCTGCTGGTGTTCCTGGTGCCTCGCCCGCAAATAGGTTGGCCTCAACTGATTGCCGTGGGCATCGCCCTCGGAACCTTGGTATTCGCCTTCCTGTTCGCCGGCATTCATGCAGGCATGCCGGCCGGCATCGCGTCGGTGATCATGCAGACGCAGGTCTTTTTCACCGTTCTGCTGGGGATGGTCGTTCTCGCAGAGCGGCCCCTCCTGACGAGCTGGCTAGCCGTGATCGTCGGCGGCGCCGGCATTGTCCTTCTCGCGTCCGAGCGGATGGCGCTCGGGGGATGGGCCGCCTTTTCGATGGTTCTTGCCGGCGCCTTATCCTGGGGTGCGGCCAATATACTCATAAAAGCGCTCCCCAAAGCCAACATGCTCCATCTGATGGTGTGGATGAGCCTCGTTCCTCCACTACCTCTTCTGGCGCTCTCTTTCGTCATCGAGGGGCAATCAGCGATCGAAACCGCCCTTTGGGGCCTGAGCTGGGTCGGGGTCGGAGCAGTTCTCTACACCGGCTTGCTTTCAACTGTTTTCGCCTACGCCGTATGGGGCAGCATGTTGCAGCGATACCAGACCCCCATCGTTGCACCCTTCGCGTTGCTTACACCCGTGTTCGGATTGCTTTCGGCACAACTGGTCCTGCGCGAGCACCATAGCAGCACGCAGACAGCGGCAACCATTTTGATTGTCCTCGCCCTCGCGATCAATCTGTGGGGATCCTCACTACAAAAATACCTGCTTGCAGCTGCGACACGCTGGCGATGTCGCATGTTGCAGGATTGAAGCAACAGCGGTTCCTACAGAGATCAATCCGATCTCAGACACAGGTAAGGATAAGGACGTGATTGCTGGATGGGAAGTAACACCAAGCAGGAAAATGTAGCGCCTAGAAAATCAACCCGACGAGAGAATATCTACGAGCGATTAAAGAGTCAGGTGGCCAGCTTTCGCGCGCAGCCAGGGCAGCATCTGTCGATCACAAATCTCGCGGCGACATTCCATTCAAGCAATACGCCCGTTCGCGAGGCATTAGTGCAGTTGGCCGCGGAACGTCTGGTGGATGCTGGCCCGACGGGCGGCTTTCATGTCAGGAATTTCCGCCTGGCCGAAATGCAGGAATTGCTTCACCTCTCCCGCCTACTTCTTTCGAGTTGCATTCGCGATGCCGTCCATGACTTCGAGTTTGGCGGCTTGCCACGTCCCACTGCTCTCGATCTTCAGTCGCGCTATCGCGCCACGCGCGTCCTCCGCTCGAATCCGGAGGAGACCGCAGCCTTTGTCGCTGGTGTCTTCCGTGGGGTCGCTAGGATGTCCGGCAATAACGAGATAGTCGATATCGTCAGCAACATCTGCGATCGAACCCACCACATCCGCGCCTGGCATGTGCAAGAGATCCCCAGCGGAAGGAGGTTCTCAGACCAACTGGCTGTCCTGTTGGAAAGCCTGCAACGGGACGATCGGATCACATCTGCACTTTGGCTCGATAGGCTTTTGGAGCACCAGGTCGATCGATTGCCGCACGTTGCCTCGAAAGCCCTTGCGGAAATGCTCTTGGCCACCGGAATCTGAACCAGCCTCGCCAAATGGTCATCACGATATCGATTGCGGATTCTGAAAGCCTGCGACTCCGATCATTTCAAGAGCATTACCGATGCCAACGACCCGCGCGTCCTCGTATGGGCGGCCGACGATTTGAAGGCCCATGGGTAATCCCGTCGAATGTCGTCCGCATGGAACGGTCAACACGGGATTGCCGGTCAGGTTGAATACACATGTATAGCGGGTTAGGGCATTGCCGATCAGTTCCTCCCGGCCATCGAGGGAAACCATCGTCGTGCCGAGACGGGGCGCAACGATTGGTGTTGTCGGCGTAACCAGAACGTCCGCATGCCGAAAAAGAGCGGCGAAGTCTTTACGAAGCCCCTCCATGTAGCGGAGCGACTGCACATAATGCTCGGCGAGAATGAATTGGCCCTGTACCAGACCACGGCGGACGTCATCCCCATAGAGATGCGCCTTCGTGGCCATCAGCGGTCCGTGCCATGACAAGGCCTCCACCAACTGGATGGCGAGCGATGCCGTTCGAACATGGGTCATGTCGGGCGTTTCAAGCTCAACCAGAATCGCACCGGCGTCCCGCAGACGAGATAAGGCGTTGTCCGCCGCAGCCAGGATTTCCCGGTCGGCATTCTCGAAGAAATGGGATCGCGGGATGCCTATTCTCACACCATTCAATGCGGACTCGCCCGCAGTCGTGATGGCATCCGCCAGGCGCGACCCTGATGATCTGTCACGCCCTTCGTCCCATCCGGCAAGAACTTCAAGAACCGTCGCGGCATCCAGGCAGTTGCGAGTAACGAGGCCGACATGGTCCAAGGTCCAGCAAAACGGGATCGACCCTTCGGTGTCGATGAGGCCGTAGGTTGGCTTCAAACCGGCGACGCCACACAGCGCAGCCGGAACCCGAACCGACCCTCCCGTATCGGTACCCACTGAAAATGCGGCCATCCCTGTTGCCACACTCACCACGGAGCCACTGCTGGAGCCTGCGGCGAACCGAGTGGAATCATATGGATTTGCCGGAGTGCCAAACACCGGGTTTTCACCCGTTATCCCATAGCAGAACTCGTGTAAGTTCGTCTTGCCAACCAGCGTCGCGCCGGCCCGCTTCAGCTTCGTCACGACAGCGGCGTCGTCCTCGGGCACGAAATCCCGCAGGACACGCGATCCGGCCGTTGTTCGTATCCCCCTCGTCCGGAAAACATCCTTGCAGGAATAAGGGACGCCGAACAGCGGCCGGCTGCCCCGCATTGCGGTTTCGACAGCACCCGCCTTTTCGCATTCATCGGGGATCGTGATGAAAGCATTTGACGTATCATTGAGTGCGCGGGCTCGATCGCGATAGGCCATTAGAATGCCGGCGGCCGCCTGCGCGTTTTCGCCTGCTTCAGAGCGCAGTTCGCGGATGGACTTATAGAATTGATCAGTCATCGAACGCACTCGGCGCACAGAAGCGGGAAGGCAGAGGGATATCGCCCAGTTCCACCCGGGCAAGCAGGCGCAACGCAGAGAAATGCTCGCTAGCGCCGCTTACCACGCCGTTTCCTTCGGACGATGCAATGACCGGGATGTAGGCCTTCGACCATTCCCGACCAGCCAGACTGCTGGCGATCGCCTCGAGGCAGTCAATGTTCAGCACCATAGCCAAGTTGTTTGCTCCTCTGACGGGATAGCGCCTGGTGGAGGCTCAACCCGACCATGACGATGGAAACTGCGGCGACGAGCAGGCTCGCCACGACGAGAACGGCAGGACTCAACTGGTCCCGTACCCCCGACCACATTTGAAGCGGTATCGTCCGCTGGTCATAACCGGCGAGAAACAATGTCAGGACCGCCTCGTCGAAAGAGGTCGCGAAGGCAAAGAGCGCTCCCGCGGCCACGCCTGGGGCCATGATGGGCAAGGTTACACGGCAAAAGGCGCGGACCGGCGATGCGCCGAGGATCGCGGCGGCCCGAAGCAGACGTTCATCGAACGTCGTCAGCGCGCCGCTAACGGTGATGACGACGAAGGGAGCAGCCAGCGAGATGTGGGATAGGACGATCCCTGTCAACGATTGCGTTAGCCCGAGAGGCGCGAACAGCAGATATGTTCCCGCCGCGACGATGATAATCGGCACGATCAGCGGCGCGCTCACGAAAAGGGTCACAACGGTACGCTGCGTGGGTGGTAAATGCCGCAAACCGAGCGCCGCACAGGTTCCGAGCGCGGTGGCGATCGGTGTTACGATCGCGGCCACCGTGATGCTGTTTTTGAATGCCAGACGCCATTGTGGATCTTGCACGACTTCCCTGTACCAGCGAAGCGACCATCCATTAGGATCGAGTTGAAGCATCTTTCCCGTGAACGAGAAGTACGGCTCTGGATTGAAGGAGAGCGGTATGATCACGAGGATGGGTAGGAGAAGGAACAAGCCCACCATCGTTACGACCAGCCCGAGGATAAAACGGGACATTCGCTTCATCGCTGCGGCCTCCCGATCGGAACGACACGGGAGAACACCATGCTGATCAGGATTACGAGCATCAGAAGGAGCGTGCCAAGGGCGGCCGCAAGGCCCCAGTTCAGGCTGCTTTGAATGTGGAATGCGATCTGATTGCTGATCAACTGGCCGGTCCTTCCGCCGACCAAAGCGGGCGTGACGTAGTAACCGAGCGAAAGGATGAACACCAACGCGCCTCCAGCGACGATACCGGGCATCGTCATCGGCAAATAGATGCGCCTGAACACACGCGCCGGGTTGCCACCAAGGCTTTCGGCTGCCCTTACATATTGTCCTGGTATGCCCCGCATGACCGCCTGCAGCGGCAGGATGAAGAATGGCAGCAGCACATATACCATGGCGATGACGGTCCCGAAGAAGTTATAGATGAGAGCAAAACGCTCATTGTCCGCGATCAGACCGGCCGACACGAGAAGCTCGTTCACCACGCCCTGACGTTGCAGGATGACGATCCATGCCGTGGTCCGAACGAGAAGCGACGTCCAGAACGGCAGCATCACCACAAAGTAGAGCGCCGATCTCAGCATTCCCTCACTCACAGACAAGGCGTAGGCGAATGGATAGCCGATGAGCGCGCAGAGGCCGGTGACGATCGCCGCGACGAGGATCGTGCGCGCGAATAGCCGAAGATAAATCTGCCGCTGCTCGTCCTGCCGACCAATCGTCCCATCCGGGGTAACTCGCATATCGACGGCATTCAACAGATATCGCGGCGTGTAGGGTTCACTCGCTCTTTTGATCAGCCGCCACGATGCGGGGTCGCTCCAGCGCCTATCCGTCTCTACCAACGGCGTGCCTTCGTCGTGGATCTTGGCCGCGGAACGCTCGACAAGCTGGCGGAAGCCGGGCTGTTCACGGTTCAGGCGAAGCGCAAGCTCTCCGATCCGCGCGACTTCGACAAGATTTCTCATATCGGAAGCGAGCGCATCGAAACTTGCCGACGGCGGAAGCATCGTCTCATCGCTCCAGCTCTCAAGAGAGGCCGTCGTTGCCGGCAAAAGTGCCGCCACCTCCGGATCGTGGATGCTTTTCCAAAGGATCACCCCGATCGGCATAATGAAAACGGCAGCGGTGAATGCCAGCAGTGGGAGCAAAAGCCTCCACCCCGGTGGGAACAGGACGGACCTCCTCATTGTGCGAGCCATGCAGCGTAGCGTTCATTGACCACGTCGCCGTGATCGGTCCACCAGGCGGCGTTGAAGGCAAGAGCGTTCTGGAAGTTGACTGAGGCGGTCGGCAGGGTCGCGGCGATCTTCGGATCGATAAGGGCTTCTGCCGAACGGCGGATTGGCCCGTAGGCGATCACGCGTGCCTGCGCCGCGAGCGCTTCCGTTCCGGTCGCAAAACGAACGAAATCCTCGGCGGCGGCCTTCTCACGCGAACCGCGAACCACGGCATAATAGTCGGCATTCCAGATTTGCCGATCCCAGACGATCCGCAGCGGTTTGCCATCGTCCGAAATCGCGCCCTGAATCCGGCCGTTGTAGGCCGTCGACATTGCGACCTCGCCATCGACCAGCAACTGGATCATCTGGGCGCCCGTCTCCCAGAAGACGGATTCATCCTTGATGGTGTCGAGTTTACGGAATGCGCGATCGAGACCTTCCGGTGTGGAGAGAACTTCATAGACCGACGCCGGCTCGACGCCATCGGCCATCAGCGCCCACTCCAGAAGTGCATTGGGACGCTTCGGCAAGCCCCGCTTCCCCGGAAATGCCGCGACATCAAAGAAATCGTCGATAGTCTGAGGCCCCGTACGTCCCGCGAACGCAGGGTCATTGACAGCAATTACGTTGGACCACACGACAGACCCGACACCGCAGGGATGAAGCGCGCCGTCGAGGAAATCTTCCTTTGCAGGTTTCCCGTCAGTGCCAGACGGGAGCTTGTCGAGATCGACGCGCTCGAAAAGCCCGTCCGAGCAACCCCTTTCGAGGTCCTGCATTTCCACGTCAACGACGTCCCAACTTACGCTGCCGGATCGCACCTGGGCAACGAGTTCGGCCAGCCCACCGTTATAGTCAACGGACTTGATCTCGATGCCGGTCTTCCTGGCGAACGGCTCATAGTGGGCGACGCGCTGGCTGGCGGTATATTGCCCCCCGTAGGAGACGACCGTGAGGGAATCCGCCGCGTAAGCGGCATGAGTACCGGCGACGAGGATGCAGACACTCATAGCGCGGAGAAGGCGGGATACGTGCATGGTATGCTCCTTACGTTCTGTTAACAGGGGCTATGTTCAGGAAGCGGGAAAGGCGCGGGCGTCCTCGGTGCGCCAGCCGAGCAAAACTTGCTCGCCGACGTGAGGAACCGGCTGGTTGCCATCGTTCGAAATTCGGTAGAGCAATTCCGTGTCGCCGGTGATCGTACCGGCCCGGACGCGAACGTTGTCGCCGTGATATGTTGCCTCAAGGACAATGGCCTCGAGGACATTCGGCAGGTATTCGCGTCCCGCGATCCGACGCAAACGCTCCGGCCGCACCATGAGATAGCCGCGGTCATCGCTTGATCCCATTCCGACCGCTACGGCCGATACGAGCCGGCCATCCGCCATCTGGAAGGTATCGAGCGAGGCGCTAGCCCGCCGCACCGGAATGCGATTGGTTTCACCGATAAAGGTCGCGACGAAGGCGCTCTCGGGCTTCTCGTAGAGATCCTTTGGAGGCGCGATTTGCGAAATCCGGCCGCCGTCGAAAACAGCCACGCGGTCGGAAAGAGAAATTGCCTCACCCTGATCATGAGTCACGTAGATGATCGTTGGCTTCAGTTCCCGGTGGATCCGAGCGAACTCCTCCTGCATCTGCTCTCTCAGTTGCTTATCGAGCGCACCGAGCGGCTCGTCCATTAGAACAAGCTCGGGATCGAAGATGAGCGCCCGCGCTACCGCGATACGCTGCTGCTGTCCTCCGGACAGTTGAGCGGGACGTCTTTCTTCAAGCCCCTTCAACCGCACCAGATTCATTGCCCAGGCGACACGCCCGGCAATTTCATCACGCGCCCAGCCACGCATCTCCAGCGGAAAGGCGAGGTTCTGCGCGACCGTCAAATGCGGGAATAGAGCGTATTGCTGGAACACCATACCGATGTTGCGCTTGTAGGGCGGCAGTCGGGAAACATCATTCCCGCCCAACAGGATCTCGCCGGACGTGGGCTGCTCGAAGCCTGCAAGCATCATCAGGAGGCTGGTCTTGCCGGAGCCGGACGGGCCGAGAATAGTAAGGAATTCACCCGCCTGAACGTTGAGATCGATACCTTTGACCACTGCGGTCATGCCGTCATAGCTCTTAACGACGTTGCGCAGAACGACGGATTGCGCAGAGGATCGGGCCGGCCTCTCCTGCTCCTTCATCGTGACCGTCAGCATGCGCCTGCCTCCCCTGAGTGCAGGGCATCACCGACCATGAAGCTCATGATCCTGGACAAGGTGCGCACGATGTGATTGCGGCGCACCAAGCCGACGGCCCTGACATCGTTGGCTTGAAGGGAAACCAGTATCTCGTGGATTTCCTCGACCTGGGCCTCGGCCTCCATTCGCCAGTCAAGCTCGGCGAGGATCGTATAGTAGGCGCGTATCGTCTTGTAATAGAGGGCGTCCGTTACGGTCCGATACTCGGAGTTCCCCGAAAGGCCAAGCAGAACATCCTGCAGGCGATGGCTGATGGCGCAGAGCGCGCCGACATCCGGACGCTCGACCAGCGCCTTGCATTCCGGAAGAAGCTCGTCGAGCGCCATCATCACCGGATAGAGATCGCTGACGGGGCTCATGTCGCCCAGCAGTTCCGAGAGGCGGATACGAAGGGCAAAGGCATCGCGGAGCGATTTAAGGTCAACCGTGGTGACGATGGAGCCTACATTGGGCTTCGTTTCCACCAGCCCTTCCGCCTCCAGCATCTGCAGCACCCGCCGGATCGGCGTGCGGCTCATGCCATACTTCTTGGCGAGTTCGGTTTCGCTCAAAGCCGCTCCAGGCGGATACGCGAGAAGACAAATACGATCTCGCAATGTCCTGTGGACGGCGGCGAATCTCGCCCGTGGCGTCTCCCCTTCAGCATTCTTTACGATGCCTGACAATCTCACCTCCCCGTTTCGATTTGGCGGCAAAATACACATTAAAGTATGTATTGTCAAATACGACATACGACCGTTTCAAGCCCGTATACCGGCAGCATTTTTCCGATAGAGGCTCTACTTTCTGCAATCCATACGTGAATGGATTTTGCCAAGGAAAGTCCGCTGCCGCACTATGCCGCCATTGCATCGCCGCTACGGGATTATCCGAAGAAATAGCAATAGAGCCCTGGTACATCTGGAGTTGATGGATGTTTGTCGAAACGATTCTATCGCCGGATTTGGGCGGCGAGAAACACAGCTTTGCGCCGACATACAATTTGAAGTGGCCGAACCGGTATCTCGATGCACATCGCACTCTCGACTATGTCATCCCGCAAAACGCAAAATCTGTTTTTGAGCGCGTGGTGGCCGCCTGCATGAGGACTCGCGGCAGAAGCAGCCTCAAGATCGTCGATATCGGGTGCTCTTACGGCATCAATGCCGCGTTGTTAAAATGCTCCACCACGCTGGATGAGCTCTATACCGAGACGGCTTCACCCCATGGTGTCCTGCGCAAGAGAAACATCGACAGCCATCGCGGATTCTTCAAGGCGAGAACGCGTCGCCACGACCTGTCCTTTGTCGGGCTGGATCCCGCATCTCGCGCCGTGGATTACGCCTTGCAGGTGGGATTGATCGACGCCGCCGTGAACGCCGATCTTGAAGCACACGATCTGGTGGACAGTGACCGCGCCCTCCTGAGCGATGCGGACCTGATCATCAGCACCGGCTGCGTCGGCTATGTCACCGAGCGAACCTTCGCCCGCCTCTATCCGGCGATCGCCGAATCGCGGCCATGGGTCGCGTGCTTTGTCATGCACCCGTTCGTCTATCATGGCATAGCGAGAATGCTGGATGACCACGGTCTTGCGACGACCGAGATCCACGCCTGGCGGCAACGCCAGAGGCGCTTTTCGACGTCGAGGGAGAAGCGCAAAGTGCTGGCTTCAATGAAGGCGCTCGACATAGACGACCGGTTCGAACGATCGACCGGTTACATCTACGCGTCGTTCCATCTTTCCGTGCCTCGATGCGAGATCAGTTCAGGCAATCTGACGGAAATCCTGCCATCACATCGCTGATGGACGTGGACCGGTCGCGACTAGCCGCCATCCTTCGATTTCAGAAAATCGGCTGGATTGACCCCAAGTGCTTGCGCCAATTCGAAGAGCGTGACGACGGTCGGGTTTCTCTGCCCTCTCTCCAGGCCGCTTAGATATTGCTGGCTGAATCCCGTCTGGGCTTCGACCTGTTCCTGGGTCAAACCCTTTTCCCGCCGGAGGCGGCCGAAATTCTCACCAACGAGCTGACGCATATCCATTGATATTGAATGGCAGGCGCGGCACGCTTGCGTTATCAACTATAGTATGTATTTTTACGGCGCACGGTACACAGCCCGTATACAGGATGTGCCGGACCAGTTCACCAATCAAGAAAGCCGAACAATGCCAGGACCCCGCGTGGAACCCGTGGAATCCCCACGGCCTCAACCGAAACAAGCCGATGTCGTCATTGTAGGAGGGGGAATCGTCGGCGCGTCGATCGCCCTCGAACTTGCAGAGCGCGGCATGTCCGTCGTTCTTTGCGAAAAAGGTATCGTCGCCGGCGAGCAGTCGAGCCGGAACTGGGGCTGGGTACGGCTTTCACGACGCGATCCTCGTGAAATCGACCTCATGGCCCTGTCGATCCGAATCTGGGAGGGCATGGCTGAAAGGATCGGCGAGGACGTCGGCTATCGGCAATGCGGCATCCTCGTACCATTCTATTCGCCCTCATTCCGGCGGGAAAACGAAGCTTGGCTCGAGCACATCAGGGGAACCCAACACCGTGTCGGCGCGATCGGCACTCAGCAGGTGCGCGACTTGCTGCCGGACATGAATCTCGATCATGACGGTGCGCTGTATTCGCCGACCGACGGACGCGCCGAGCCGCAGAAAGCCGCACCAGCTATTGCTCGCGCTGCCATCCGGGCCGGTGCGACGATCCTGACCAACTGCGCGGTGCGCACCATCGAGACCAGCGGCGGCGCGGTCTCCGGAGTGACGACAGAGCATGGGCACATCAAGACAAGCTGTGTCGTCGTCGCCGGCGGGGCGTGGTCACGCCTTCTTCTGCGCGGCGCCGGAGTGACGCTTCCGCAGCTCAAGGTGCTGAATTCGGTCATGCGTACGGAACCTCTGCCGAACGGGCCGGAAGTCACCGTCCGCGGCCCCGGCTTCTCCGTCCGCAAACGCGCTGACGGTGGATATACGGTCTCCACGCTCACTTCGAACATTTTCGACCTCACACCGGATAGCTTTCGTTTCCTGCGCCAGTTCATCCCCGCCTTACGGTTGGAATGGTCGTCGCTCAGACCACGGGTTGGCCGGCGCTTCGTCGAGGAGATGCGGGAAATGCGTCCCTTCGGACCTAATCAGCCCTCCCCCTTCGAGCGCACCCGGATACTGGATCCCGAACCGAATGTCGCCATGACCGCGAAGGCGCTGAAGCGCCTGTCGGAGGCGTTCCCCGCGTTTCGAGATGCGAAAGTCGCGCAGCGGTGGGCAGGCTATATCGACGTGACGCCGGATGCCGTTCCGGTCATTTCGCCGGTCGACACGTTGCGCGGCCTGGTGATCGCCACCGGCTTCAGCGGGCATGGCTTCGGTCTCGGGCCGGGTGCCGGAAGACTGGCCGCGGATATCGTGGCCGGAACGCCTCCGGTTGTCGATCCGCACGCATTTCGCTTCTCCCGGTTCTCGGACGGATCGAAGATCGTTCCGCTCACCGGCGTTTAGCCTGCTTTCCGCAGACTCATTCATGGAGGTAGAAATGGGTGAAACCGGTGATTTATCCGGGTCTGGATTACCGAGTGGCGTCGATATCCATGTCGGCTATCGTATTCGTACATTGCGCTTGGCTCAGGGAATGAGCCAGCACGATCTCGGCCAACTGCTGAGCGTGAGCGCTGAGCAAATTCAAGCCTATGAAACTGGTGCCAACCGCGTCAGCGCCAGTCAGCTCATGCGACTATCGGAGATTTTCGGCACGGAGCCCACGAGCTTCTTCGAAGGGCTGGTCGGCCCTTCGATCTCCATGCCGAGCAAGCAACTCGACGATCTCGACCCTGTGGCGTTCAGCACGACGGCGGAGAGCATCGCTGTCGTAAAGGCATTCATCCGCATCACGAACCCGGAGCTTCGGCGACTGATCATTGGGCTAATCGAAACGCTGGCGGATAAAGACGACGAATAGCTTTCATGGCGTCCTGCAACACCCTGCCGCGTTTCACAGCCTTCTATGGGTTTGAGACGTGGCATGGGCCGGCAATACAGGCGGAGGTCGGCTCAAAAACCGACGAGCACCATGTCCAGGGCAAGCATGATTTCGGCATCCTGCCCCGCAAGGCTGGTAACCGGGTTTCGCAACAGCTTACGGGGAACTGCCGCCATGAATTGCGTGACCATGATGTGGGGCTCGTCCCCGACGGCAAACACCGGATTGAGGCGTTTGGCCGGCAGGGGCGCCTGCGCCGGAGGGAGCAGCGGCACCACGATCCGCGTGTTCAGCTCGTGCAGGACGTCGGCCTGGACATCAAGCACATAACCCGCTCCGCCCGGATTGGCGTGAACATCGAAGCGCGCCATCAGAACTGCCGATATTGATCCAGAGGCAGACCGTGCGCTTCGGTCCATGCGTTCGAGCTGGCCAGAGCCTCGACGTTCTCGCGCTGCCATGCCCGCGCCTTCGCCTCGGCGACAGCACGCCTCAAACCGGCTTCCGCCGCTTCCGACAGATTGATTCCGAAAGACCTCGCTTCCGTCAGCAAAGATGGGTCGAGTGTCAGGTTGGTCGGCTTCTTGGGGGTGGATCGGCCTTGCATGTGCTCGTCTCCGTCATGCGCATTATATATGCGCATGACGGACTTTGACAAGACTTGTTGCCGCAACCTAGCAGAGAGCTATGCGTCGGCTGCTCTACTTGTAACCGGCGCCCTGAAGCGAATGCCGACACCACGGCCGTCATCTTCAGGAATAAACTCGATGCCCGCTTTCCGAAACGCTTTAACAATACTGGAAAGATTGTTGGTGATGGGGATGTGAGCTCCGCGCTCGAAATCGGCGATGGTTTGTCGGGAAACTGTAGCAGCCGTGGCCAAGTCTCCTTGGCTCCATCCCAGCATCGCTCTTGCCCAGCGGCATTGCTCCATCGTCAGCATGCTATACGAATTATCCGTCCGTCGCGCTGCCGGCGGCCGGTGCGCGGAAGCGAACACCGGCACCGCCGCCATTCTCTGCAATGAACTCTATCCCGGCTTCTTCGAGCGCCGCCCGGACTGCCTTTAGGTTGGCCGCGGTCATAGACGGAACACCATCCCCGGCTTCCGCGCGGCGTACCGTTGAGATACCGACGCTCGCCCCTTTGGCCAGTTCCTCGGAAGTCCATCTGAGCAACGCTCGCGCCGCTCTTATTTGCGCTCCAGTGATATCCTTCATATTCCGTCGATTTGAATTTGAAACATTTCCGTTCATATGATACTTAAAGTCCCACTTGATAGCATGGCCCATGTCTTCTTTAGAAGCCAGCGGGATCATTACCGTCAAGCCGCAATCGGCCGCACTCAGCGCTCGTAACACTGAGTACGGCCTAACCACAACCAAAGCTTAAGGGAGCTCGGATCATGGCTGATTCCGACCATAACAGAACTTTGCCCCACGTCACCCGCAGGACATCACTCGCCATTGTAGCCGGATCATTGATGGCGCGCATGACAAAAGCAAATCCCGCAATGCCAGCTACGGGCGACACCACGCTCGACCCCGCCCTTTCATTGTGGCGCGACTGGACCGAAGCCCATCAAAACGCCTGCCGGCTGGGTCGGCAGCAACAGGCGCTGGAACGCGAACTCGTGTCCATTGCAGGCTTCCCGACAGTGGAGGTACGAATTCCCGACCGGCTCGAACCGATCAGCGTCACCACGGATGCGGATATCGACCGCTGGCTTGGCAGGGACGACAATCTGGCGATGGCACGCGCCAGCGCCAGGACCGCGCTGGCCATTCGTAGACGGGCATGGGAAGCGGCGGACGAACGTATCGGATATAGCCGCATTCGGCAGGAAGAGGAGGCCGCCACAGAAGAGGGCGAGCAGATCGCGGAAGCCCTGTGGGACTGCCCTGCCCGCTCCCTGGCCGGTGCGGCCGGCAAGCTGCATGCAGCGCTCATCATGGGCGAAACATCGGAGGATTGCGAGGAATTTCCCTGGCCACAGCTCCGCTCCGTTCTGGCCGATCTGGTGCGCCTTGACAGCGCACCAGTCACCGGCATCGAGGCGGCCTGAAAACAGCCTCACGGCAATACGGCGATTTCGTTCGGATAGGGCGTCAAATATTCGAAGCCGGTTTCCGTCACCACGATCGAGTCGCCGATCCGCCCGCCGAACGCGCCGGCGACGGTTATGCCGCCATCGACGGCGAAGGTCATGCCTGGCTGGAGCAGCGTGCGCTCTCCTCGTTTGAGTTCTGGCGATTCGAGGAGAGACATGCCGACCGACCTGCCGGTCCTGTAGCCGGGAAGGTGTCCGGCGTCACGATAGACGGCTTCGGCGGCGGCGTTGACTTCTTCACACGCAATACCCGGCCGAATGGTCGCCAGCGCCGCCTTCTGCGCGGCAATCGCTACACCCTGGACTTTCAACTGCTCGTCGGTCGCCCTGCCGACATAGAACTCCCTGTCGAAGCCGAGCTTATAACCCCGGAACGAAACCATGCCACAAAAGCAGAGATAGACCGGATCGCCCTTCGAAAGCCGGCGCGTGGATGCGCGCCTGTGCACCATGCAGGTATCGGAGCCGGATTGAAGAACCTGCACATTCTGGATGACAGGCGAAACGAAGCGGTCGTCCGGATCGCGCAGGAAGGTCGCCGCCCTCCGCGTCCCGGCCGCCATGGCCGCCAAGGTGATCTCGTATTCCGGCACGCCTTCGGCAATCGTCTGCCGCGCTGCGTCCATCATGGCGATGGCCACCTGACCCGCCTGACGCATCGTCTCGATTTCGGCTGCGGACTTGATCATGCGCTGCCGGGCAATGAGGAAGGAGATGTCCTCCAGCGGGCGCACGGTCCGCAACCTCGCCAGCCCCTCCCTGACAAGGCTCGGGATGGCCCTTCCCTCGATGCCGACCGGCCCTTGCGGAAGCTCGGAGAAAATCCCCTCCAGCGGCTTTCTCCATTCATCATTTCCGTCGGTCCAGGGCCGGATATCCTGGATCCAGGTCATACGGCCACACATTTCCGATTCCATCAGTGGCGTGAGAAGGACCGGCGGCGTATCCCTTCCGACGATCAGCAGTGTCGGGCGGCCGAACTCGACGCCCAGATAGTTCCAGTATCCAGCAAAATACGCGACCGAATCCGGATCGGATATGATCGCGGCAGCCAGATTTTTCTCGGCAAGTGCCTGCTGGAGCGCTTCTGTTCTTGCCTTGTAGGAATGTGACATAACCCCTCCGATGTATGCAGCTTTAACTGCACAAACGATAAGGTGCTCGATAATTTCCTGTCAAATCAATTATTATCGTGGAATATCCTGTGACTTTCGCCGCAAGCTGCATACATCATCAGCAAAAATGCTGCGAAAGCCGTCGTGCAGGGATATTGGACGTGCGTGCTGGGGCGGTGTATCTGATGGCCACAGACAGATCGATGAGCTAGGGCAATGGAAGAAATCTTGAACGAGCATTCTCGGGCCAGCCGTGGGCAGGTCGCGGGTATTTATCAGGCGATCAGGGACCGGATTTGCCTGCTTCACTATCCGCCAGGCAAGAAGCTCGCGGAGTATGAACTGGCCGAGGAGTTTGCAGTCAGCCGCACGCCAATCCGCCAAGCACTGCAACGCCTCGAATACGACGGCCTGGCCGAAATCCGCAACGGCGTCGGGACGACCGTAACCGTCATCGACCGGCACACCTTCGAGGACATTTTCACCTTCAGGATGCACTTGAGCGAATTAATCGGCGACTTCCCAGCACCTGCCGAGATTCCCACCGTCCTTTCCAGCCTCGACCACCTCATTGACATGGCCGAGCAAACTCGGAGCGACAGGGATATGGTCGGCTTCTGGCGCCTTAACCACGCCTTACAGGACGCAACGGGAAAGCTGATCGGCAATCAGTCTCTCCGCGAAACGCATACGCGCTATTATTTCCTCGCATGCCGGATCTGGTATAGCGTCATAGAAGGGATTTTCGACGATCAGAGCGCGGATTTCATTATCGAGGCCCACGAGATCGTGAAGGCCCTGAAAGCCGGAGACCTGCGTGCCGTCGGTTTCATCCAGCGCAACCACATCGCTCTCGGCATGCACCGGATTGCTCCTTTTTTTCGTTCTGAATAAGCAACATAGCCTAGCGGCCCACCCATGGGCCAGCAGCGGGACACCTTATTGCATTTACATATTATAGTTGATAAACTTCGATCTCCGAACCGGCAAGCATCCGGTCCATGGTTATGGACATGCGCAAGCTGGTCGGGGCAAATTTTGGTCGCCTCAGACGAGACAGAAAACTCACGCAGGAAGAGGTAGAAGCGCGTTCCGGCTTCAGCCAGCAATACATCAGTGCCCTCGAACAAGGGAAAAGAAATCCAACGATCGTCTCCCTGTTCGAACTCGCCCAAGCTATCGGTGTTACGCATATGGAACTCGTACAGCCACTTTCACCCAGTGAAATCGAGAGTGTCCTGCGCAATCGGAATGGCAAATCGAAAAAGAAAAACGCGTAGCTCAATATCACCCGAGCGATCTGCCTGAACCTCTCGCTTACAACGCCCGCCCCTGAACGGGCTTCGGCAAAAGCATCAGACATCCGACGCCTTGTGCTCAAGGGATACTTCAACCTGCTTGAAGTATCCCTTGAGCGCTATTCGTTTGTCATTTCAAAAATATTCCAGAAAAACACATATATAACGGCAATTCCTGACCAATAGCATTTAACTAAGATTCGACCAAAGCCAACCCGCTAAGAATGAAGGGAGATAAGCAGAAATGAAATTACACGCCCCGCATGATTATTTTTCTTCATACATCCATTGCCCACCGACCTCGAATGGCTGGCTTCAACCAAACATTAAAAGCGGCGGTCGCGACAATCCTATTGTTTGCTGAACTTCGAGAAGCCGAGACCACACTTGCGAAAGCTAACTAGCGTCAAGGAGTGATCGCCATGTTCCAGCAGGGCACAGGTTCAACAACGGAGCGCCGCATTCTTCGCCGCGCTGAGGTCGAGGCGAAGACCGGTTTCAAGCGGGCCTACATCTACAGCATGATGAAAGAGGGAAAGTTCCCCAAAGCCATGCGGCTTGGTGTGCGCGCCGTCGGCTGGGACTCTGCCGAAATCGATCAGTGGATCACCGATCGCCTCAAGGATCGCATCTGACTTGTTCTCATCCCTGCCAAGGAGGAACAAGCCATGCAGGTGATTTCCGTGATTTCAACGAAGGGCGGGGTCGGCAAGACGACGATCGCCGCCAATCTCGGCGGCTTCATCGCCGATGCCGGACTGCGCGTGCTGCTGCTCGATCTCGATATGCAGCCGACGCTGTCGTCCTATTATGAACTGAGCAAGCGGGCGGCGGCCGGCATTTACGAGCTGCTGGCTTTCAACGAACGCGATATCGAGACATTGGTGTCGCGAACGGCGATTGAGCGCCTGGATCTCATCCTCTCGAATGACCAACATCGCCAATTGAACACCCTGCTGCTGCACGCGCCGGATGGGCGCCTACGCCTGCACCATTTGCTGCCGTCATTCCAGCCATACTACGATCTCGTACTGATCGATACGCAGGGCGCGCGCAGCGTCCTGTTGGAAATGGCGGTCCTCGCGTCCAGGCAGACCATCTCTCCGGTAACGCCGGAGATCCTTGCGGCCCGCGAGCTACGGCGCGGAACGCTTCAGCTCCTCAACGACATCGAGCCCTATCGTCGCCTGGGGATCCAGCCGCCGCCACTCCAGCTCCTGATCAACCGCGTTCCAGCGGTTTCTACGAATGCCCGGCTCATCCAGAAGACGCTTCGGCTCGTGTTTCGCGACCAGCCCGGTGTTCAGGTTCTGGAGACCGAGGTGTCCGCGATCGAGGCTTTTCCTCGTGCCGCCACACAGGGTTTACCTGCTCACCGCATCGAGAAGCGTCGCCCGACCGGCCGGCTCGCCCCGGCCGCTCTCGAAACCATGAGTAACCTCGCCTGCGAGCTTTGCCCGCAATGGAAAGATCGCTTCGCCCTCGTGGGCGGCAAGACTGCCAGGAGGCCTCCTCATGCAGCCCCCTCGTGAAACTCCCAGTGCGCCCAACCGGCTTCTACCATTCGTTCGGTTTGCCGCCGACGAGGGATGGAAGATTTGCCGATCAAAGACCGGGAATCTCAGGTTTCCAAAGGCCGGGTTGCCGCCGATTCATATTGGCCTTGGCATCAGTGACACCACAGGCGAAATCCCGACACCTGACAATAGACCGGGAGGAACCGACAAGCAGGAGGATCGCGATGCCTGACTCTTCGCCACGGGACATGGCCACGAAACTCTTGAGCGAAAGCTTCGGCCAGTTGGCGCCGCTGACCGAGGCGCTGTCCGATCCGATCGCCGATACCCCGATGGTCGTGACGCTGGATGACCTGCGGCCCTACGAGTTCGACCCACGCATTACCAGGAATCCGCTCTACGACGACATCAAGGTTTCGATCCGCGAGCGCGGCCTGGATGCACCGCCACCGATCACGCGTCGGCCCGGCGCCGACAACTACATTATCCGCAACGGCGGCAATACGCGGCTGTCGATCCTGCGCGAACTATGGACCGAGACTAAGGATGAGCGCTTCTTCCGCATCTCCTGCCTGTTTCGCCCATGGCCGGAGCGCGGCGACATCGTCGCTCTGACCGGACATCTCGCAGAGAACGAGCTTCATGGCGGCCTCTCCTTCATCGAGCGGGCGCTTGGCGTTGAGAAGGCGCGGGAACTCTATGAACAACAGGACGGCAAGCCGTTGTCGCAGTCAGAGCTCGCTCGTCGCCTCAAGGCCGACGGCTATCCAGTTCTCCAGCCCCATATCAGCCGGATGCAGGAAGCCATTCAGCATCTGCTTCCGGCGATCCCGACCGTTCTCTATGGCGGGCTCGGCCGCCCGCAGGTCGAACAGTTGACTAGCTTGCGCCGGGCAGCAACGAGGATATGGGAGTCAAGAGGGTCGAAGGCACATGCGGGCATGGACTTCGCTGCGGTTTTTCAGGACGTTCTCGCCACCTTCGACGGCAGCGCGGGCAGCTTTTCCGTGCAGCGGGTTCAGGACGAATTGATCGGGCAGATGGCCGACCTGCTCGGCGAAAAGTACCATATGCTGGAGTTCGAGGTAACCGATTCCGAAAAGCGGTGGCAGAATCTCAGCCGGGAGGCGGAGCCCGATCAGCCGGCTGCCGAAACCGGACCGTCCTTGGTTCGCTCGTCGGCAAGACAACTCCCTCAGTTATCTTCAGCCGGCCAACCCTCGTTAGAAGCGAGTCCTGCCATTGATCTGGGAGAATTGCGATCTGCTACATCTCCTGCCAGTGACGAAAGCGGCGACGAGACGTCACCACAGACCGATCATGCATCCTCTTCTTCGGCGTCAGATCGCCTGGAGGCGATCCAGCGCCTGGTGGCTGATCGGTTGGGCGAAACGCCTCCCGAATTCGAGAGCGCCGAGATCTTGACGATTCCAGCGCGAGTCGATGGGCTCTATCCAGTCTCCGACATCTGGGACATCGAACCTGGACTGGACACCCCGGAGAGATTGCGCGTCCACATTGCGCAGCTTGCCCGCGAAATCGCCAACGAAGCGGATCTTGCGGGGCAGGTCATTGCGTGTGAGGACGGAATCGGTTTCTCGTGCGTTGGCGATCCTAGCCGGAACGACGACCGATCGAAGGCGCAATTCGCCCGGGCTGTCCTCGCCGTGCTCTATGTCCTCAGCGCCCCCTATCGTCCCTCGCCGCAGACCGCCGGTCGCGTTGAGACGCTGCATCTGGCGAGCGACATCGGACTGTTGCTGCTAGGCCCGGGCGAGGCGAAAGCAACTGATATGCACCAGCCAATTCGACTCAGCGATAACGGCCTTGTGAAGCTCCTTCGCCTGGTGCGGCTCGCGCGTCGCCTTTTGGAACTGGAGACATCGGCGTTGAATGGCAACGACGCCATGGCTCGGTCATGAGGCGGGCCGCCATGTCCGGCCCTAACCCCCTCAACCAAGCGGTGATAGCCCAAGCGCTGCACGATCTGCGTAATGGACAGCTTCGCAAGGCCAAGTCCATGGGGTTCCAAGATGAGGATCTCGATGCCCTGAAGCATCCTGCGCTGGCGAGCATCCTCGCAAATGCCGCCGTTTCCTGGTGTGACGTGACGATCAATCGCGATGTCTTGCGCCGGCTGCTGCGGCAGATGGACGACCACGTCAGAGAAATCGGCGAGGTCGACCGCATGCTTCGCCTCGGCGCCAGCACCGATATGATCAGCCGGTTTTATGGCCTCACCCATCAGGAGGTTGCCGTGCGCCGGGAGGCGCTCGGCATACCCAAGCGTAAGGGCCGGCATCCGGTCCTCACCGAAGAGCAGGATGCCGCCGTGTGGGAAATCTGGTCGGCGACGGTCAAAGACAGGAACATGTCCCACAAGAACGACGCCGCCATGCTCGCGCTGGCGGCGGACCTGGCCGAGTCCATGAACGTTCCGTTGTCGGTCATCTGGAGCGCCATACGTGGATGGATTCATGAAAGGCTCGTCTGATCATGCGCGAGACCGGTGGGCAGTTGTCACCGAGCGACCTATTCGACAGCGCCGCGGCGCGCCTCGCGAAACGGGCGCATATGCCGTCGGCGCGAACTCCCACGCTGCAATCGGACGGCTTCATTTTCAGCGGCAACCGCCACGATGCCTTTCCCCGCGCCCTGCTGCTCGATAGACGCCTCACGCCGCTGGAGCGCAATACTTGGCAGGTATTCCGAACGTTAGTCAACGACGATGGCATCACCGCGTTTCCGAGCTACGACCAACTCGCTCCCTATCTGGCGTCGATGCCATGCACAGCCCGCGCATCACATGAGACAGTCGCCCGCGCCCTCACCCTGCTGCGATTGACACGCTGGATCAGCCTCGTACGCCGGCAGCGCGACCCACAGAGCGGACGGATCGCCGGCAACCTCTATGTGCTGCACGACGAACCGCTGACGCCTTGGGAGGCCATCCGGCTCGACCCAGAATATCTCGGCTTGGTCAGCCATGCGCTGGACCGTTCCAGCAGATCGATCCAGCGCATTGGCGTGTATACGCTGAAGGAGATCGCGGAGGACCCGTTGCTGACCGGAAAGCTGCTGCCCAGCCGGCTGCAGATCGTAACCCAACGCCTATCGGAACGCGGCTGGGAAGAGCCAGGCGCCTACCCCCAGGCTGTGGATAGTCACGATCCCGAAGACGGTGCGGATCACCCTCTTCGGAATCGTGACGACCTCAGTTCGGAATCCGAAGACCGCACGGAAACCCCGGAAATGCGGGCTCTTCGGAATCCGAAGACAGGCCGTACTGTACGTATACGAAAAGAAATATCAGAATCTCTTACTACTGTACCGCGCGTGCGAGGCAACTTGCGTCTGCCGAACCGTTTCGCGGCGCTAAAGCCGGAGCAGCAGAGCGGCGCGCTCGCAGCCCTGCATTCGATAGATGCGGCGTTGCGGCAGACCGTTCTCGACGAGTGGGATGCGCGGTGCGGCGCGAGCGCCATCCGCAACCCGGCCGGCTACCTGTTCGGGCTTATCCAGAAGGCTTTGCGCGGCGAGTTCAACGCATGGGCGGCGGCAAAAGCGCCTGGTTCCACGTCTCAGCCGGTATCACCTGAAACCAGCGACCGAGAAACCGCCGAAACCCATGTAGCCCGCCTGCAGTCCATCATGCGCTTCACATGAGAACGGTAGCCGCAGATTCGTTCGTCCACCGAAGTCCGTGGTCGCCTATACCACTGGTATAGTTGAACACGTTGCCTTCCACGACGATCAGGCTTGGGCTGGCATCAGAACGCCATGCTTGAAATGTGCATTGAATGTGCATAGATTAAGCCTGTATCTTTGAACAGGTGATCGTCATGTCCGCGCTTGCTCTACCCGATGTCCTCGAAACCGTACATCAGCCCGGAACGTCCGACCTTTCGGCGACTGGCGTTGCAGATCTGTTCGGCCTTCAGCTTCAGGATCTCGCGGCGATCGCTGCCGTTCACCGCAATACCATCAGAACGCATCCGAACTCCGCCAAGCTACAGGCGGCGCTGCGCGATCTGATGCGCGTCCTGTCGGCGGCATCCTCCGTGCAGCCCGACAAGGATCGTGCGCTGTTCCTGATCAAGAATGCGCCGATCCGCGCCTTCCGCCACAAGACGATCCTCCAACTGGTCACGGAAGGCCGGACCGAGGATGCGATCGACTACCTAGAGTCCATCGGCTCGGGATATGTCGGGTGATCCTCGAGCATTTTCCCGCCGGCACGCTCCTCTATCGCGCCCATACGCCGGAATGGGCCGGTTTGCCGCTGAGCGGCGCGGGCGCCGCGCGCAAGGGCGGCCGTTTCAATCGCGAGGGGGTCGAGGCTCTCTACCTTGCGCTGGACGAAACAACCGCCCTTCGCGAATACCAGCAGACCTCTCCCTTCCTGCCGCCTTGCACGATGTGCTTATATACGGCCACCTTAGTCAATCTCGTCGACCTTCGCCAATTGGCTCATGGCGATCCGTGGGATGAACTCTGGCATAGCTGGCAGGAGGATTGGCGGCACCTGAAATTCGACCTTCACATTGAGCCTCCGACATGGGTGCTCGGCGACCTCGTACTTGATGCCGATCATACCGGCATCATCTTCCCGAGCACTGCAAATCCCGGCGGCGTGAACATCGTGGTTTTCAGCGAGAAGCTCGAAGGCGAAAATCGGATCGAAGTGAACGATCCGAACGGCAGATTGCCGCGTGACCGGTCGAGTTGGGAGCGATGAAGCCCAGATCGACTGTCCACGGAAATCCATGGACGCCTATACCACTGGTATAGTTGAACACGCTGCCTTCCGCCCAAGCATTCCACGCCGATACCGATGCCTTGCCGATGCGAGCCACAGCAGAAACAGGCTTGCCCCATATTCGATTTGATGACTGACGGCCTTCCCGTGACCCCCGATGCTGGCGACCCGTTCCACCAGCGAAGGTCGTCACGATGGCAAATGAAGCCGAAGCCCTGCAACTGAACCTCGGATCGTTGCGCAGCGCGATGTCGCTGACGCTGCACACGCATCACGCATCCCGCATCTGGCATGGCCGGCCAGCCGTCGAAGGCAAGCCGGGCATCATCGGCCTCAATGGCTTCGTCGCCATCATGACCAAGCTGAAGCGGGGCGCGGAACAGGACGACCCCTATTCCGACTGGTGGATGCTGCGCATAGAGGAGAAGCTTGGCGTCACCAAGGAGCGGATCCAGCTCATCCGCGAACAGGTCGACCAGGCGCTTGCTGATGTACCCCCTGCCCTCAGCCTCGGCGACAATCTCAACGTCCAGCCGGTCAAGCTGCCGCTCTTCGTCTCCTCGCAGCACGGCTTCATGGCCGTCTATCTCCTGGCCGACTACGACGATCTCGCCCGCCGCTTGATCCTGGCACACCACACCGCCCTTATCGATCGCACCACGCTGGAACGCTGGCTTGACGACGGCGCGCACGAGCTGCGCAGCCTGTTCTCGCTGGCCCAGCAATATCGCTATTCCGGGGCGACGCGCGACGATTTCGCGGCGAAGAACGCCGTAGCGCGCGCCGCGCTGGAGAAGTTCGGCGAGTTGCCACAGGACGTGCTTGAAGGCACGCGGCGCTCCCGTTTCGCGCCACCCGTCTCCCGCCGCCCCACCCCGTCCTCACCGCCGCCGAGAGCCCGCCGTCCGAACACGCGCCAATCGAGCGAAGGCGAAACGACGTCGGCCGATGCGGTTGATGGAGAGAGCGCAGAACAGGCCGACGAGGCTGTTTCGACCGCAACCGACGACGAGGAGCAATCGGCATGACCCAACCGAACTATTTCATGCCGCTGGAACAGACAGCCTATCAGGCGCTGGAACAGATCGCCTACCTAAAAGGCCTTTTGAAGCCTTTTAAAGGTAAGGGGAGTCTGGAGGACTGGGCCAGCCGGTGCAGCGGCCTTCGCGACGATCTCATCACGCTCGCGGAACGTCGTATCCTGCCGCAGGCCCGCAGCCATCCGTTCAGCCGGCTTCCCGTGCAACTGGCCCTGCAGACGACCGGCGCGGGCACGACCTTCCTGCGCTGGCGCAATGCCGACCGGTCGAAAATGGGCGTCATGCTCTGGGAGGAACTGGTCTCCAGCACGGCGACCCCCGTGGCACTGGTCCCCGATCTCCTGATGATGGAGGAGCAGCGCGTCATCATCAACATGCAGGTCAGCCTGCTGCACAGCATGGTCCGGCAAGCACTGGAATGCGCCGGCAAGCTGGAGCGCGCGGAGGACGTGGCAAAGCGCCGGGCGGCGGAGCAATCTTCATGACGCCGCCCGAGCTGCCCGCCTGCCGATGGCTGGATCGAACGCATATCGGCGATTGCCGTCATCTGCTGCGCCAGATGACCGAGAGTGGAATATCCGTGCAGATGTGCGTCACCAGCCCGCCCTACTATCGCCTGCGCTCCTACCTGCCGGCCGACCATCCGGACAAGGCGCTCGAACTCGGCGCCGAGGAGACGCCTGCGGTATTCGTGGCGCGGCTGGTGGAGGTGTTTCGCGAGGTGCGCAATCTGCTGGCCGATAACGGCACCCTCTGGATCGTCATCGGCGATACCTATGCCGGCACGGGAAAATCCGGCGGTGGCTGGCAGGGACGACGCTGGTATGCACATGGAGCGGAAACAATCGGTCCGCGCGGCGGCCGCTGGTCGCCGCCTCCACCCGGCCTGAAGCAGAAGGACCTGATGGGCATTCCATGGATGCTCGCCTTCGCGCTTCGCGACGACGGCTGGTTTCTGCGGCAGGATATCATCTGGTCGAAGCCCAATCCGATGCCCGAGAGCGTCACCGACCGCTGCACCAGATCGCACGAATACCTGTTCCTTCTCACCAAGCGGCGACGGTACTATTTCGATCACGCGGCGATCATAGAGCCTTCGCTCGATCCACGCGGGCCGGGCAACATTCGGCAGGTTCGCCTTCCGCCCGGCGAGCGCTCTTCCGGCACGAACGGCAATCTGCGCGGCGGCCTGCACAAGATCGGAGCGCGTGCCACCCGGCGCAAGCGCGACGTCTGGACGATCACCAATAAGCCATTCCACGGCGCGCATTTCGCGGCCTTTCCCGAGGAGTTGGTCGTGCCCTGCATTCTCGCCGGCTCGCGCGAAGGTGATGTCGTGCTCGACCCTTTCATGGGCAGCGGCACGACGGCCGCCGTCGCGAAGCGGCTGAACCGGCGCTTCATCGGCTGCGAACTGAACCCCTCATTTCTCGAACTTCACCGCCTGCGCTGATATCCGTCGGCAAGGGCATTTCACCAGCAAGGAGGCAGCATCATGAGCACGCGTTTCAGTGGCGAGGGCAATATCGGCTCGGCGCCGGACTATCGGGAATTCACCAGCGGCAACGACGAGCCGCGCCGGCTGTTGCGGCTGAACGTCTATTTCGACAATCCCGTGCCAACCAGGGACGGCTATGAAGACCG
Organism: Rhizobium subbaraonis; assembly: GCF_900220975.1. GTDB lineage: Bacteria > Pseudomonadota > Alphaproteobacteria > Rhizobiales > Rhizobiaceae > Mycoplana > Mycoplana subbaraonis. Next base: position 28,326 of record NZ_OBQD01000013.1, read on the forward strand.
CGGCGGCTTCTGGGCGCCCGTCGAACTCTGGAACAGCGAACCCGACTGGGCGAAACTCTACCAGAAGGGCATGCGCGTGCTGGTCGAAGGCCGCATGCTACGCGAGGAATGGGAAGATGCCGAGGAAAACGAGCGCGTGACCTTCAAGGTCGATGCGCGCCGTATCGCCATCCTGCCCTACCGGATCGAGAGCATAAGGCTCAGCCCGAAGCAGCAGGAGATCGATAGCCAGCCCCAGCCCGCCCAGCCGGAAACCAGGCCGAAGCAGGCCGCGGGTGCGCGGGAACCGAAGGGCGCCAAGGCGAAGGAATAGGCGGTACGAGGGCGGCTGCGCCAATCCGCATCCGCCCTCCATGCGCCAGCCGTTCGACCGGAGCCTTATGCGTTGAGCGTATCCTTGATGGCCTTCGCCGGCTGGAAGGTGAGCTTCTTCGCAGCGGCGATCTTGACCGTCGCACCGGTCGCGGGATTGCGGCCCTCGCGCTCCGGGGTTTCCTTCACCTTGAACTTGCCGAAGCCGGGAATGCTGGTCTCCGCGCCGCTTGAGGCGGCTTCCGCGATCTGCTTGAACACGCCCTCGACAATGGTCTTGGCCTGCACCTTCGTCAGGCCCTGCTCGGCGGCGATCTTGTCCGCGATCTCGTTTGTCGTCGTCATGGAAAATAGACTCCTCGTTGGTTTCTTGCCCCGTCTCAATGAGACCGAAAGCACGCGGCGAAGATAGACGGGGAAAGCTGGCGGACCGGCTTCATCCACCGCAAATGTTCGGATTCCAGCATTCTCGAGCCTCTTCCAAGCGAAAAACCCGGTTGTCGCTGCCGCCGCTTTCCTTGCTGCCGCCCCGGCCGAACACAGCCATGGTCACCTCATCAATCAACAGGCACAGCAGTTTCGAGGAGGCGCATGCGGGTTTTTCTGTGCGAGAAGCCCTCCCAGGGCAAGGATATTGCAAGGGTGCTCGGCGCGCGGGAACGCGGCAGCGGCTGCATCAGCGGCAACGGCGTCGTCGTGACCTGGTGCATCGGCCACCTTGTCGAGACCGCGCCGCCGGAAGCCTATGGCGAAGAATACAAGCGCTGGTCCCTCGACCAGCTTCCCATCATTCCCCAGCAATGGCGAAACGAGGTCAAGACCTCCACCGCCACGCAATTCAAGATCGTCAAACAACTGATCGGTAAGGCGAGCGAACTGGTGATCGCCACCGATGCCGATCGCGAGGGCGAGATGATCGCCCGCGAACTTCTCGACCTCTGCGGCTACCGCGGCCCGGTCCAACGCCTCTGGCTGTCGGCCCTGAACGATGCCTCGATCCGCAAGGCGCTCGAAGCCCTCAGACCGGGGGCCGAGACGTTGCCGCTCTACTACTCGGCACTGGCGCGCTCGCGCGCCGACTGGCTCATCGGCATGAACCTCTCCCGACTCTTCACCCTGCTCGGCCGACAGGCCGGCTATCAGGGCGTGCTGTCCGTCGGCCGTGTCCAGACCCCGACCCTTCGCCTCGTCGTCGACCGCGACCGGGAGATCGCCTCCTTCGTCCCGACACCGTTCTGGGAAATCGAGGTGAACCTGTCCCATGCCGGCCAATCCTTCCTCGCCCACTGGTCCGCGCCTATCGGCACGATGGATCAGGCTGGCCGCTGCATCCAGCAGCTGGTGGCGCAGAAGGCGCTCGACGTGTTGCGCGGCGCCCGCGAGGCGCAGGTCCTCTCCGTTGAAACGGAACGCATCCATGAGGCACCGCCACTCCCCTTCGATCTAGGCACCTTGCAGGAGGTCTGTTCCCGTCAGCTCGGGCTCGATGTTCAGGAAACCCTCGACGTCGCGCAGGCGCTCTACGAAACGCACAAGGCGACGACCTATCCCCGCTCCGATTCCGGCTTCCTCCCTGAGAGCATGCTGGCCGAGGTCCCGACCGTCCTCCACGCCCTTGTCACAACAGATCCCGCCATCCGGCCGCTTATAGACAAGCTCGACCGGAACCAGCGATCCCGCGCATGGAACGACGCGAAGGTCACCGCCCACCACGGCATCATTCCGACGCTAGAGCCGACAAGGCTCGACGCCATGTCCGACAAGGAGAAGGCCGTCTATCGGCTGATCCGGTCGCATTATCTGGCGCAGTTTCTGCCGCACCACGAATTCGACCGGACGCTCGCCGGGTTTTCCGCCGGCAGTGAAACGCTGCTGGCCACCGGCAAGCAGGTGATCGTGGCTGGCTGGCATCTGGCGCAAGTCGGCAAAGGTGACGATGCCAGGGCCGCCAAACCATCCGATGGCGAGGACGAGGAAACCGCTCGTCGTAGCCAGGTTCTCCCATCTTTGACGAAAGGCGTTCGCTGCCAGATCGGCGCCGTCGGCCTCAAGGGCCTGAAGACGCAGCCGCCAAAGCCCTATACGCAAGGCGAGTTGGTCAAGGCGATGAAGGGCGTGGCGAAGCTCGTGACCGATCCGCGCCTGAAGCAGAAGCTGAAGGAGACGACGGGCATCGGCACCGAGGCGACGCGCGCCGGCATCATCACCGGTCTCTTCGATCGCAGCTACCTGATCAAGAAGGGCCGCTCCATCCGTGCGTCCGACGCCGCCTTCACCCTGATCGACGCCGTGCCGCCGGCCATCGCCGATCCCGGCACCACGGCGATCTGGGAACAGGCGCTCGACATGATCGAATCCGGCCAGATGACGCTTGACGGTTTCATTGGCAAGCAATCGGCATGGGTCGCGCAACTCGTCGAGCAATATCGTGGCGCCCGCCTTTCCGTCCGCGTTCCCGAAGGGCCACGCTGCTCGCTTTGCGGATCTGTTACCCGCCAGCGCACCGGCAAGACCGGCCCGTTCTGGAGCTGCACCCGCTATCCCGACTGCAAGGGCACGCTGGCCATCGAAGCGACCAGCCGCAAAACAGGCCGTTCCAATCGATCCGCGCCTCGAAAGCGGCAATCGAAGCCGAGGGGCTCCTGAAGCAAGACACGTCTGCCTGTGGCCGCGCTTCCAGCGGCCGGCGGCACAGCCTCGCATCCCCGCGAGGCATCCCTAGCATGTCCCCGCCTTCTGAAACGGCATGAAGCTCCCCGGTGATCGTGTTGCCGGGCGAGAGGAAGGCGTTTTCCTCGGCAGACCGCATCATTCGGTTGATTGATCCCCTCATTCGACGTCGCTCCGAAGGGTTTCCCCGCGCCTCGTAATGGAGGCGCGCGGAGACCTTTCGGGTCGACGGTGTTCGTCGCCGGTGCCCGCCGGCGAAACAACGGGCTCCTTTTGTGCGCGGATGCGTGCCGAAGGATGCTGACCCCAGCCACGACAAGGGTCGGGTGCGATTGCTGATGCAGCGGATGGCTCTACGACCGGCCAAAATCCCTGCGACAGCCCACGGGTGGTTTCCTCGTCTTCCGCCGGAGATCCCAGTCTCCGGCGTCCTGTTCCCCTCTTCCCCACACATCGCGCCGCGGTCCTAGACCGCCGGCCAGAACAGGAGATGCAGCAATGACCCCGCACCCCCGTACCTATGGCAGCGTCTGCTCCGGCATCGAGGCCGTCACCCTCGCCTGGAAGCGGCTCGGATGGAGGCCGGCCTGGTTCTCCGAGATCGATCCGTTTCCTAACGCCGTCCTCGCCCATCACTATCCGCACATCCCCAACCTCGGCGACATGACGGGCATCGCGGCCCGCGTGCGCGCAGGTGTCGCCACCGCGCCCGACATCCTCGTCGGCGGCACGCCTTGCCAGGCGTTTTCCGTCGCCGGCGCGCGGCAAGGCCTTTCCGATCCGCGCGGCGCCCTCACCCTCAAATACACGGAGCTTGCAGATGCCATCGACCAAACTCGCCGGGAAAACGGCCAACCGCCCGCCATCGTCGTCTGGGAGAACGTCCCCGGCGTCCTCTCCGACAAATCCAACGCCTTCGGATGCCTTTTGGGAGCGCTGGCCGGAGAAGGCGGCGCGCTGGAGCCGGCAGGGCGAAGGTGGTCGAACGCTGGTTGTGTCGCTGGACCCCGCCGCCGCGTCGCGTGGCGGGTGCTCAACGCGCAATATTTCGGAGTCGCCCAACGGCGCCGTCGCGTGTTTCTTGTGGCAAGTGGTGATGCGGGATTCGATCCCGCCGCGGTACTTTTTGAGCCCTATCGCCTGCCAGGGGATTCTTCGCCGGGCGGCGCGGCGTGGGAAATCGCTTCCGGATCTGCTGAAGGCGGCCCTGACGGCGCAGGCGGCCTATCCGACGCTCTGGCCGGACCCTATGGCCGGGCATTTTGCACCGTCTGCTTCGGCGGCGGCAACCGGCAAGGCCCGATCGACCGCGCAGCCTGCCTGACGGCGCGCGGCCACAAGTGCGATTTCGAGGTCGAGACCTTCGCGGCCCAGTCCGTCACCGGAGAGCGGACCCATGCTCTCAACACGGCAAACGGCGGCAAGGGCGGCAGCGAGGACGGAACCGGGCGCGGCGTGCCGATCGTCGCGCATTCCGTCGCCTTCGCGCAAAACAGCCGCGGCGAGGTCCGGCTCGAGGCGGGCGACGGCCACATCGCGGGAACGCTGAACACCGGCGGCGGCAAGCCCGGGTACGGCATGCCGGCGATCGCCTGCCGCGATCAGGCGCCGGCGCCGTTCCCGACCATCGCGTTCTCGGCAAAGGATCACGGCGGTGATGCTTTGGAAGATATCGCGCCGACGCTGCGCGCCGGCGTCCGATCCAACGGCAATGCGAATGGCGGCGTCATGCCGGCCATCGCCTTCAGGACCCTCCGTGCCACCTTCGGGCACGAGGTCTCCGGCACGTTGATCAGTCACTACGGCAAGAAGACGGAAAACGCAGACACGAGCCTCGGGCCAAACCTGGTCGCCCGGTCCGTTGCGTTGCGCGGCCGAGACGGCGGCGCGACAGTCGAACTGGGCGACGAGGTCGCCACCGCGCTACGCGCCAGCGGCGGCGGCAGCGACAAGGCCCATGTCCTGCTGCCGTCGACCGAGGACTATTTCTACGGCCAGATGCTCGGCCCGGACGAAACCGACTGGTCGCAATGGGCGGGCTGGCGCGTCCGCCGCCTCATGCCGGTCGAGTGCGAGCGCCTGCAGGGCATGCCGGACAACTACACGCTGGTGCCGTATCGCGGCAAACCGGCGGCCGACGGCCCGCGCTACAAGGCGATCGGCAATTCCATGGCCGTTCCCTGCGTGGAATGGCTTGGTCGGAGGATCGCTCTGGTTCTGGCGACACGCGAAGCTTGGTGACGTTTCAGGCCGAAGGCCACGAAATGCGCTATCGGCCACAGTGGTATTGTGGCTGGCATTTCTCCGTAAGCCACACATCTTGTCCAGCGTGTGGCCGACGTTGTCGGCGCATGTCCCGGCAGCCTCGGTCGTAACGGCTGCAACGCGGCCCCCGCGTCGACCGATCCAGTCCGCGTCGCATCGTTTCCGCGGACGAGCGCCATCACGGCGCCGATGCTCCCTTGTCCATCGCGCACGTCCTGCTTTCCCTGTCCGCCGTATCTCCCATCCGTTCGGGTGAACTGCGGTTGCGGGGGGGGGTGTCAGCAGGTGCGCCCCTGTCCAACAACCAACGAGGTATGACAATGAACGTATTCCATGCGATGAAGCTCGCCTATCGTGAACGACGAATGGAAGTGCGCTTTGCCGCCATGCTCTACCGCAGCATGGGCTTTCATCTGACTCGGGCCGACGTCGATCGCCTTGCCGTGCAAATAGGCTTCAACGGTGGAGACTGGCATGCCGCCGCGCGGCGGGAAGCCATATACAGACTGCACCTTGCCCTTTGCCCCGACCGTAACGCCTGGCGCGGCAAATACTGGAACGAGCGGTTCACGATCGGCCTTTAGCCGTGGCATCCTGTGCTGCAACAGGATCTCCACCTTCGTCCCGCCGTGCGGTGCGGAGCGGGAGCGCTCCTTTTCTTAACGCAGGCAAATCGGGGCTTGCCGTCGTGCGGCTTCCTCCACGACTGCCACAGAAAAGAGGGACAGAGTTGCGGCCGTTACTGCCGAGGTTCTCGGCGTGATGCCAGCAGCCCGGTCTTCAGGCTGCGACGTGGTTCTCCGCGTCAGACCGCCTGTCCGCTTCACATCGTTCCCGCGGACGAACGCCCTACCGGCGTGATGCTCCTTCCTCATCGCGCGATCGCTCCTTTCTAGAGCCCGCACCGCCGCATCCGCGCGCCGTGCCGCATCTCGCGCATCACCATCCACCGCGCACGCCCGCGCCCACCTCCAGGGAGACCCCCATGGGCGACACCATTCGTCTGAAGACCAACCAGCAACGGCTCATCGCCAATCTGAGGCACGCCTTCAACCCCTCCTCCATGCTCGGCGAGCTGCTGCAGAACGCCCGTCGCGCGCAAGCGAGCCACATCCGCGTCACCGCCGGCGACACATCGATCACCGTCGAGGATGACGGCATCGGTATCGCCGATCTGCAATCCCTCCTCTTCATCGCCGAATCCGGCTGGGATGCGGACCTGCAGGCGCGCGAAAACGCCTTCGGCATGGGCGTCCTGTCGACGCTCTACTTTTCCGAACGGCTGCTCGTGCATTCGGGAGACCGGTCGTTCGGCGCCAGCACGGCGCAGATCATCGCCGGGGAACCGATCTACGTTTACGAGGCGCCGGTGCGCATCGGCACGGGTATACGGCTCGAAGGCGTGAAATCGCCGACGGAGGGGTTGGTCCTTTCCGATTGGGTCGGCCAGCAGCTTCGGCGGCTCGCCACCGCCTTTCCCGTCCGCATCTCGTTCAACGGCAGCGAATTGCCGCGTCCCCTTGCCGATCCGGCTCTGCCATGGCGAGAAACACCGGTCGGAAAAGTCCTGATCGACCTCGACGCCCAGCGGTTTCAGTGGCGTGCTTTTCTTCAGGGGCTTCCCATCGGAAAGGACCCGAAAACATCCGAGCATCACATCGTCCTTCTGCGTGACGACATGATCGCCCGCCTTCCCGACCGGCAGCATCTTCTCAACGAACGCGAGGACAATCAGCGCATTCAGGAGGCGGTCAGCCAGGCATTCCGGCAAGCCCTGGTCGAGATGAAGGAGGTCATGCCCGCCGAGGAGTTCCTCGACGTCCATGGCGAGGCCTGCCTGACGTCCTCCAACGCCAATCTCCTCAACGATGTGCCATTTGCCCATCGTTCATGGTTCCGGGACTGGGACGACGTTCCCCCCGGTCACGCGCATGAATGGGAAGGATGCTTCCGAGACGGTGTCATCGCCGCCGAAGCGCTGACCAGCAACGGCGTATGGCGGATCGAGTCCGACGAGGATGAGGAGGCTACGGCCGAGGTCTATGTTTGCGCCCGGGGCGGCTTCCTTCTCGATGAGACCCGTCTCCATGCAGGTCATTGGCTGAACCGGGTCACCCGTATCGTCGCATCCGATCAAGTGATCGTTCGCCCCGGCGCCATCCTGCATCGGGAAGCCAATGCACCGCTGGCCGAAACGGTCGATCTCGTGCTGACGGATGCGATCCATCTCAGCCTCGCCGACGATCCGGTGGCGTATCCGGTCTCAGCGGTGCGCAAGGACGGGATCGTTCATCTCACGGCCAGCGCCGCCGGTGTTACACGGCTCATCTCCAGCGATGTCTTCGACGACAGATACGAGGAACGTGTCAGAGACGAGGACAGGACAGCCATCTCAACCTTTATGGCGATCGACCTGTCTCAGGACCCGGCCCGCGCCGTCGAGGCGTTGCTGCCCGAGCATCTGCGCTACGTGCCGCAGCCGAAGCTCGCCAATGTCGTCGTCCGTATGGTCTTCGATGGCGAGGGCAAGCTGAAAAACGTGATATCCTGACAAACCTGCGGGCGCTCTTCGGAGCGCCCATTCTTTTGAAATCGGGGCGGATCACTGTGCCGTTTCCGGCACGACGGGCGCGTCCTCACACGCCATGCTGGCCTCATATGTCGCTGATGTCTTCAGCACATGCCAGCAGTCCCGGTCTTTTACGACTGCGCCACGGTTTCCACGTGGTCGACCGATCCAGTCCGCTTCGCATCATTCTTTGCGGACAAACGCCTCCCAGCGTTCGATGCTCCCAGCCCTCGAATTCCAGGGCATTTCGAAAGGCTCTGCGTTTCGACGCCTTGCCTCTCCCTCCATCACCACCTGAACCCCTCACCGGGTTCAGGTTTTTCCGCGGATGTCATCGTCCGCAGGACATGGCTCCGCGCCTTCATCCGAAAGGGCTTGCCATGGCCAACAATTACTATGACGGAACCGGCGTTCTCGTTCTCGATGCAGTCACGCCGATCATCAATGCCCTCTTTGAGGGTTACGCGCTCGATGCCGACTATCCCGGCAGCGGTGACGCCTACATTGCGCTCGTTGCCGAATCCAATAGTCCCGACTGGGACGACATCATGCAAAACCTGCTGGATCTCGCCGAAGCTTGGAGTATTCCGGTGAGCAATCGGGAAGAACCGACGATCCAGTCGGTGCTTCGCGATTTCGTGAGCTTCTTCGGCCCGAGCGATCAAGGCCGTCTGGCGCAGCTCTTGCACCTGATCGAGCATCATACCTTCGACAACGAGGCCGACCTCGAAGAGCTGTTCCTGATTGCGACCTGCTTCAACGACGGCCACAATCTGACAGCGGTAAAGTTCGAGGGTTGCTGGCACTGCGACAAGCCGCGCCTGTTCGAGTTTGGCGGCAACAGCATCTTCATCAGCCGCCGGCTCAATCTCTCCATCGACACATCCCGCCCCTTGGAGATGTTCGACAATCTGCACCAGGCTCTTGTCGATAACGACCTGCCTGCGGCGGCGGCCCTCATCGTCAACGAAACGACGCGCCTTCTCGCCGGCGTCGCCGATCCCGAGGCCCAGGCGACGCTGCGAAAGCTGGTCGCCGAACGCCTGCTGCAATCCCCGTCACCAGCCCCCTGAACACAGGGGCGTCTTTCCTCACCCGCCGGGGCCTGCTCCCCTCGGGGCCGCCACCGGCATTTACTCCCCCTGGAGGATGACCATGACCTCAACCTCAAATCCCTTCGTTCGGGGATATAGAAACCTTCATATCGAACGGACGCTGGTGCTGACGACGGAGGAGAACTCCTCGCTGATCCATATTCCGTTGCATCGCTCGCAGCACGACCTGCCGAGCCACGCGTTGCGATCCCGCAAGTGCCTTTTCAACGGCGATTTCGGGCTTGTCGTGACCGATAGGGAAATTCCGCCCGAACTCAGGGCATCATGCAGCGAACGCGGATATGTCCGCGATGTCGTCTATTCCATCGTCAGTCATGAGGACGACGTCATTCATCACATTGGCGACTGCGGCGCGCTCAATCTCGCGAAGGAGGTTGTCGAGCGCCTGACCTTCGAGACAGGTCGCTATAGCCGGTCCTGGGAAATCAGCACCGCTCATATCACGCACGAGTCCGCAAGCTACCTCCCCGAGTTGGCCGATATCGCTACGCCGACCGGCTTCCTGTTCGTCGCTTTTCGCATTCCTTATTGCGAGGCCATCGGCGTCAAACTGATCGCCACCCCCTGGACGGACGAAAACCTCCAGCACGTCGAAGGCATCAGCGCAGAGGACCTACGTCGGCGACATCTCGCCAAAGGTATGCCGGCGTCCCTCGCGGACGTGCTCCATCTGGCCGCGCTGGCCGATATCCGGTTCCTGATCTTCGATGCCGATGCACCGCTGCTCGACGGCCTGCCGGTCTATGAAGAAGACGCAGGATCTACCGGAAACGACTGATCAGACCACAATGCGAATTTTGAGCCCCTTCCGAGGGGCTTTTTCTTTGCCCGCCGATCGAATGCGGTGATCGCCGGATGCCGATTGCCGCGTGCCTGACGCGCCTCGGCAATGCCATTCTCGCCGCATGTTCGCTGGCGTCGCCGGCAACATCCCAGGCAGTCGAGACCTTGAAGACTGCGGCGCGGCTCGCCGTTCCGGTCATTTTCCTCACAGGGCATTGAGCCCGATTTTCCAACCCTCAAGGGATCACCTCCCTTGCGGACGGGGTCCCTTCTCTTCCCAAGGGAGTCACCCCATGGACCGTGCAGCCATTCGCACGCAATTGCAGACGCTCGTTGCGCCCCATGTTCCGCGCAACGCCCGCCGCTACAAGTATCGCGTTTTCGACGGGCAGCCGCAAGAATCGGCCCTCGGTTTCCGTGTCGACCCGCAGCCTTTCGAGGGCAAGGTGATCGCCACGACCGACGAGGCCATCGTCGTCCAGACGGGGCGCACGGAGTTCGCGGTGGTCGACCGGAGCCTTGCCACCGAAGTGCCCGCAGCGGGGACGAAGGTGTTGGTCAAGCCCTACGCCCGCCGGCGGTTCGACGGCGAGCGCGCGGACACGCCGGAGGTGCGCACCGAATATGGTTCGGACGGCACACCCTACACCGTGAAGAGCATGATCCTCGGTTCCGCGCCGGCGAAGCTGCCGATCCCGGAACCCAAGTGCCCGGAACTGCGCGACCTCATCGAGCAGTTGGAGAAGCTGCCGGCTCCGGACGGCTTCCGCGCCATCACGCATATGCTGGTGGATGCTGGCGCCAAGGATTTCGCATGGGTCGACCCGAAGCCGGGCGACATCATCAAAACGCCGCCGGCGATCAGCTTCACCGTCGATACCGCGAAGTTCAAGGGGCGCGTCGCCGTGATCTACGACCGCGGCGCCGACGTCTATGTCGTCGAGCTTCATGACGGCGAAGAGCGCATCGACAACGTCTACTTCGACACGCTCGGGGCGACGCTGGCGAGCCTCATCGATGACGGCACCTGGCGCCTGATCCAGGTCGAGGTTCTGACACCCGGCCGCAGGCAGACCCGTCACTGATCCCTGGATCGGCTTCATTCGTCGCATCTGGTTTCCCGTCCTCGCGGCGGGAAGCCACTTTCTCGCAGGCTCATCCGAATGGCGGAACGCCTGCCTTCTTTCCTCAGCAAGTGGAGATCATCATGCTGCGCTTCAGAAACGCCGACTTGCGGCCCGTCATCACCGAGGCACTGCAAAACAAGTGCAAGCTCATCCTCGTCAAGGACCAGGGCGTCTATTTCATGTCCGAACGCGGGGAGCAAACGCCCGAAGGACGGCGGAAGTTGCTTGCCTACGCGGTCGGTTGCAATCCGGACGTCGACCCGTTCGACGACTGGTGGGAACTGGCGCGCGCCGAACTCGGCGGCGACGATTTCGCGGAATATATCGACCCGGCGAACCTTGTCTTCGAGCGCGTGCTCAACAGCCAGGACGATATCCAGGTCAAGGCGACCGAGAAGCATCTCACGATCGAGATCTTCCGCGTCGACGAAATCTGATCGGCAGCATAGCTGCCTCTCGCCTCAATCGCCTGCCTGCACGCCGCCATTGGCGTGCAGGATTTCGCTCCCGTGGCGGGAGGTTCGACCGCCCTGCTACCGCTCTGCTCCGGTATGGAGCGATGACCGGGGAGAAAGCACCGTAGCGCGATGGGACGGTTAACCCTTATTGCTGCCAAAGATCGATGAGACATGGAATTGCTACGACAACCTGACCGTGAATTCATAGGCTTCCGGCATTAGCGCCATCGATTACCAGGAGAGAGCCCATGTCGTCCGATCAATCCCACACGTTCTACACGTTTGTCGTCGGAAAACATGACGCCGGCGATCGCTGGCACAACGACGGACATGACGGCCCTTTCTTTGAAACAGAAGGGGAGGCACGCGAGGCCATCCTGGATTTTTTCGACTTCAGGAAGGTCGAGGACAAAGTTGAAGACGGCCCGCCGCCACCGATGCAGCTCGAGAAGATCGTGACCGTTCCCGTCACCAGGGAAGCGCTCCTCGCGCTGCTCAACGACGGCGTCGGCGCCATCGTGCAGCACTACGAGACTATCGAGACCATTGACGGAGGGCGCTGAGTGCCAAAACAACCGAACCCGATCGATGTCCAGGTGGGCGAAAAGATCAGGATGCGCCGCCGCCTGCTTGGTATCAGCCAGGAAACGCTGGGCACCGCCCTCGGCGTCACCTTCCAGCAGGTTCAGAAGTACGAGAAGGGCACGAACAGGGTGAGCGCCAGCCGCCTTCAGAACGTCGCGGAAATCCTGGGCGTGTCGCCGTCATACTTCTTCTCCGGCGAGGGCGAACCTGGTGACAGGGAGAGTGCGAGCGCGACCGAAATCGCCGACTTCGTTTCCTCCCGCGAAGGCCTCGACCTCAACATCGCCTATTCCCGGATCGGCTCACGCGCCCTCAGACGCAGAATCCTCGGCCTGGTCACCGCGCTCGCTGACGGCACCGCCGATGTCGGGAATGAGATGCCCTGAACAGGCGCGATTCCCGCCGTTGGCTCGTCGAGCATAGTCCAGCCTATTCTTCCCCGCGTCGCTCCAACAGATGTGACGCCGCCTGCCCCGCCTCCGTGGCGGGGCTTTTTCGTTGTGCTCATTCTCGATTCCGGCGCTTGACTCCTTCATTAAAAATGAGAACATATAGAGAACAATGGAGGTTGCCATGCAGACCGACAGTATCGAAAAAGCCCTTGCCGAAGTCGCCGCCTGCCGCGCGCTGAGGGAGAGACAACTCGCCCTTCGCGCGGAAAACCAACGCAAGCTGGAAGCAGTCGCAAAGCCGCTTTATGTGCTGAAGAGCAAGAAGCAGCTGGAGTTGCGCCTTCAATGAGCGTGCATCAACGACGGGAGCCGTCCGCACAGGATGAGGCCGCCGAGATCCTGCGCCTGCACGACGGCAATGCGCTGGAGGCCCTACGAACGCTGATCGCCGAACGTGACGCCGTCGAGGAACGGCTTGCCATCGCGGTGATTGCGATGGGCCGGGGCTTTACCAGAGGGTGGCGCCCGTAAGCGCCGCTCGTCGACAGTTGCGGTCAGCGCAGACATGCGGCCTTCTATTCCGCGGAGAACGGAGCGAGCTTCAGCAGCAAGGCAGCCAGGGCGATGACGGCGCCTGTCGTGACCACGCCGGCAAGGAAGGAACCCCAGCGTCGCCACAGCCATAGAGCGTAGTCTGTCCAGGATAGCGACGCCTTCCAGTCGCGATATTCGCGCTTTTGCTCGTCCTCATACGCCTGGTCGGTACGCCAGCCCATTTCGTTGGCCCTCCCCTCGGACCTTCGGCACTTTAGCATCCATTCGACGGAAGTGCAGACACCCGTACCCACCGGAGTTTTCCGTGTTGGAGAATAGGGACGCGGACCGGAACCGATTTCCGGTGGCCCCCGGCATCTATCGGTGCAACGCTTTCCCCGTATCTCGCTGACTTTGTCGGCGACATGCCCAGGTAGCCACCGATCCTCAAGGCTACGACGCGGTCCCGGCCGCGTGATCGACCAGTTCGCTCAGGCATCCCCGGCGAACAGCCGCCCTGACCGGCGGTGATGCCATCCTGATCGTTGTGGGATCCTTTGCGATCCACCAACCAACCCGCGCGGGGGTTACACACCTCCCGCAGGGTCGGTGTGTCTCCGCATTCTTGTCATCAAGTCTGGAGATCCACCATGACCAACACGTCCGAACGGTCGTTCTTCGACCTGCACATCACCGGTATCGGCTATCTCAATCGCATCCGCGAAGTGACCCCGAAAAAGGGCGATGCGTTCCTCGCCTGCGAAATCGCAGCCCTCAATGGTCCGAGCGACGACGTCTCCTATGTGCGTTTCGACACGCGCGTATCGGGCGCCGACGCCCAGCATCTCGTTCGCCGCTGCTTTGACGCCGTCGAGGCGGAGAAGAAGGTGATGATCGGGTTCCGTCTTGGCGACCTGTGGACCGACACGTTTACCTATTCGAAGGGAAAGCGTGCCGGCGAGCAGGGTGTCAGCCTGAAGGCCCGCCTGCTGTTCATCAGCTGGATCAAGGTCGACGGAATCGAGAAGTACAAGGCCGAGCCGAAGCCGGCCGAGACGGAACAGGAGCCTGACGAAACCGAAACCTCTCCCTCCCCCGAGGAGAAGCCGGTTTCCAAGGCTACCGCTCCCAAGGCGAAGGCCGCCTCGCCCAAGGCAGCCAGGCCTTCCTCCGAACCGGCCGATGACGCCGCCGATGCGCGCGCACCGGCTATGGCCGAGTCCTTCTGATCACGTAGCTCGTTGGCGCGAGCATACCTTCTCCCCCCGGCCGCGCGCCGCCGCTTTGCCCTTCCGGCGGCGGCGCGCGGCTGTTTCGTCCTCGACAGGAGCGATCCATGATCACAATCCCCGGCCAGCTGGCCATCAGAACGATTCACGGGCGCAACGGCGCGTTCAATGTCGGACGCCTCGCCACCAGCATCGGCGAATTCGTGGTGAAGAACCCCGAACTCGACCAGTATGACGAGGGCAAATACGATGGTGACTTCGTCATCACCGAGATCCGCCCGTCGACCTATACCGCCAACGGGCGAATGGTCATCGAAATCCGCGCGCACATTGGCGAGATGACCTTGTCCAGCATCGACGCGCTCAGCGGAGACGAGGCAAGCCGCCTGTCACCGCATGAAGTCGACCCGATTGACGAGGAAACGCCGGCACCCACGCCTGTCGCAAAGGCCCCGGCCCGAACGAAGGCACGCAGCCCGCGTGATCCCCTCGTCGACACGACGCCATTCGGCGTGGAACCGGCCAAGCCGGCAGCAGACGCATCCTCCGATACGGACGATGCAGCGCTGTTCGGCACACTCTGGCCGCTCGGCGACATCGTCAAGCTCGATGCCACCGTCGACCGGCGCCTGCTGCGCGAGCAGAGGGACCGGCTCAATCAGCTCGGTTACGAGTTCAAGCCGCTCACGCAGGACTGGCACCGCCTTCAGCCCTGACTTCACCTGTCGACCTTGTCGACGTTCCGCCACCCGCCGGGGTTCCTGCCCCGAGGGGAGGACTCCGGCCTTTCGCCAGGAGAACCCTCATGGGCTGGACATTTTCGAACTGGAAGCGAAACGAGCTGATCCAGCTGCTCGTCGAAACCAGCGAGACCGAAACGCATCGCTACGAGACCCTCGCCTATACCGTGCGCGGCGACGTGCTGTGGTCGGTCGTTCAACGTTCCGTAAGGCAGCCGCCGGATATCCGGCCTGCCGTGGAGCAATCCACCACCTTCATCGGCTGCACGCTGTTGCAGCGGTCGAGCGGATGGTGGGGCTACAAGGCCACGGAAGAAGCGGCACATCCCTTCTATTACACCTGCCCGCTTCGCTACCTGGCGATGGCGCCCGAACAGTCTCGCGCATGGCGTGAGGGCGTTCGGACCTATCATGCCAGACGGCGCGCAACGATCCTTCCGGCCAGCGCGCTTCCCGTCGGCCAGCCGGCCTTCCTCGCCTGATCGGCACTTTCTCTTTCACCCCTTGGGGCGCGTCATCGTCCCGACGGGGCGGTGTCGCCTCTCTTTCCGTGAGGACACACCATGCCTGACATCTCCCAGCAGCCGCTTTACCCCATCGCCGAATGCCCCGACCTGATGGCCGACGGCTATATCGGTGACGAGGACGGCACCCTGCTCTTCCTCTCCGTCTGGGCGCGCGATACCGCCATCCAGCAATTCCTCGCCCGCCTGACGCTCGGCAGCGACGACGAAGGTCTCGACCGGTTCCGGATCCTCATCGACGACACCGGGCGTTCGATCCCGACGCTCATCGGCAATGTCGGCCGTCTGGAGAAGCGCTCGACGCGCGCCTTCCGGCGCACGCTGTTCGGATCGCTGATCAATCTGTGGCTGTTCGACCGGCGCTGCGTCAAACCGGACAAGGCCAATGCCAGCGCGCTGGCCTTCCTGCGCAGGAGCAACGAGGACGGGTTCAGCCGCCTCTGGTCTCTCGTGCAGGACACCTGCCCGCTTCCCCTCCTCGATCACTGGCGTGACACCGTCATGGATCTGCTTGTCGAACGCCAAATGCTCGGCTGCCTTCCGACCGCCCTCGGGCCGCTGGAAGGACATCGGCTGGCGCTGGACGTCCCCATGCTCACCGGCATGCTCGGCGACCTCATACGCGATGGCGTGCTTCTGCCCTCTCCGCAGGAAGAGGCAGCGGGCGAACCGCTGCTGCGGGCCGCCTGATCATCTCCGTGACGCGCGCTCGCCGCGCGTCGCTTTCCCCTCATCAGAACCAGGAGATCCCCCATGGCTCTCATGTTCCCCCGTCTTGCGCGAAACTTCGCCAAGAACGGATATTATCCCACGGACGAGCCGACGCTCGAACGCACACTGAACGCCCTTCAGCCGGCGGCGGGACCGATGAACATCATCGACCCCTGCGCCGGCGAAGGCGTCGCCATCGCCGAGGCGGCGCATGTCCTCGGCCGCGATCTGGTCCTCGCCCATGCCGTCGAGTTCGACGCCGAACGGGCAAGGCATGCCCGCGGCCTCGTGGATCGCTGCATTCACGGCGATGTCATGGACACGCTGATCTCGCGCCAGTCCTTCGGCCTTCTCTGGCTCAACCCGCCCTACGGCGATCTTCCCAAGGACGACAACGGCATCCAGCGTCATCAGATCCAGGGTCGCCCGCGGCTTGAAAAGCTGTTCTATCAACGCAGCCTGCCGCTCCTGCAATATGGCGGCGTGCTGGTCTTCATCGTCCCGCACTATACTCTCGACGCCGAGGTCGTGGGCTGGCTAACCCGCCATTTCACGGACCTGCGCATCTACCGTGCGGTCGAAACGCAGTTCAAGCAGGTGGTGATCTTCGGCAAGCGCGTCCGCAACCGCGAGCTTGCAAGTGCCGCCGCCAAAACCTTCCGTGACCGTCTGTTGCAGATCGGCGCGGGCGAGATCGAGGCGGAGGAACTGCCGGCCGAATGGCCACTGCAGCCTTATGCTGTACCAGTGGCCCAGGCCGAGCCGGAGCAGTTTTATCGGATATCGATGGAGCCGGAGCAGTTCGCCGAGGAGGTCCATCGTCTTCAGGGCCTCTGGCCCTCGGTCGAGACGCATCTCGGCGCCGCGCAGCAATCGTTGCGCCGGCCCGCGCGTGCCCTCTCCCAATGGCACCTCGCCCTGGCGCTCGCCGCCGGTGCGATCTCCGGCGTCGTCACCTCGACGTCCGGCAAGGTCATGGTCGTCAAGGGCGACACCCACAAGGAAAAGTCCCAGACGCTGGAATACACCGAGCGCGAAGACGGCTCCGTCGCCGAGACCCGCATTCTCACGGACAAGTTCGTGCCCGTCATCCGCGCATGGGACATGACGCCCGGCTC
Source organism: Rhizobium subbaraonis (assembly GCF_900220975.1). Taxonomy (GTDB): domain Bacteria; phylum Pseudomonadota; class Alphaproteobacteria; order Rhizobiales; family Rhizobiaceae; genus Mycoplana; species Mycoplana subbaraonis. The sequence goes on from NZ_OBQD01000013.1 coordinate 45,458, forward strand.
CCCGACACGGGGCCAGGTGCTCACCATCCGCTGATGCCTTCCCTGTCGTTCCGACCGGACGGCGGCTTCTCTCACTCTCAACGGAGATTTTACGATGACAGTCAAAGCCAAGGGACCGCCCAGGCTCTTCGATACCGGTGCGCTGTATTTCAGCGACCGGATCCAGCAGCTCATGGACGAAGGCCGGCTCGACCCGCTGCCTTTCTTCCTGCGTCATAGCCGCGGGGATTGGGGCGAAGTCGCCGACTACCAGTGGCATCAGAACAACGCCGCATTGCATTCGGGCAGCCGCCTGGAATCCTTCTTCACCGTTCACCGTGAACTGGCGCTTTCGATCGTCACCGAGGCTGACCGAAGCGCAACCCTGATCCGCGTGTCGTCCGAGCGCTGAGACACGCCCATCTTCACCCACCCACCGGGGTCACGCCGCCCCGATGGGCGTCGTGGCTTCCATCCATGAAGGAGCCCTCATGACAAGCGAAGACCTCTCGCAACTGCCGCAGCCGAAATTCCCGGCCGGCAAGGTCGTCTTCTCCTCCAGCATCACCGATCTCGTCGAACGCGGCCGGTTCGATCCGGCCCGTTATCTCCGCCGCCATCTCAAAGGCGACTGGGGCGACCAGTGCGATGCCGACTGGCAGAGCAACGATACGGCCGTCAAGACCGGCGAGGAGATCCTGATGTCGGTCTATTACATCGACCCGGCGCTCACGCTCTGGATCCTCACCGAAAGCGACCGCAGCGTCACCACGCTGATGCTGCCCGACGAACACTGATCTTCATCCGCGGCTGACGCCGCTTCCCTCCTCCCACCTCCGGGGCATGTCCACTGCCCCGAAAGGGACGGTGCGTGCCCCGTTTTCCGCATGGAGCATCACCGATGTACGATCTCGACGACACGCTCGAGGCCCCCATCGAGGGCGATATTATCGAGGCGGAGCGCGACCCGCTTTCCATCAGCCTGACGGACTTCGTCTCCGAGTTCGGCGACGAACTGCTGGCTTCCCTCAACCGGTCCAATCCGCCTGTTTATACCGGGCAGGCCCGCCCTCATCGGCAGGCCGTGCTCGACGGTCTGAAGCGTCGTCCCTTCGACGCCCAGGCCGACGTCATCCATGCCGTCGCCGAGCTGCTGGTCGATCAGGGCGAGGCCGCCGCGATCATCAATGCCGAGATGGGAACCGGCAAGACGCTGATGGCGATCGCCGTCGCAGCCGTCCTCAAGGCTGAAGGCTTCCGCCGGTCGCTCATCCTCTCCCCGCCGCATCTCGTTTACAAATGGCGGCGGGAAATCCTCGAAACGGTGCCCGGCGCCAAGGTCTGGGTCCTCAACGGCCCCGATACGCTGGTCAAGCTCATCAAGCTGCGCGAACAGCTTGGCGTCCCGGCGACGGGACAGGAGTTTTTCGTTCTCGGCCGCGTCCGGATGCGGATGGGTTTCCATTGGCGACCCGCCTTCACCCGGCGGCGCGTGCCCGACGGCTTCATCGGCGCGTGCCCGCATTGCGGCAATGTCATCACCAACCTCGACGGCGAGCCGGTCAACCCGGTCGAGCTGGAAGCCGAGGAAACGCGCCGCACCTGCGGTCATTGCACTTCGGCGCTGTGGACGCTGATGCGCCCGCGCACGCTCTCCGCAACCGACCAGTCTTCGGCGGTGGTACGAGCCTTGAAGCGCATTCCGACGATCGGCGAAGCGACCGCGCAGCGGCTGATGAAGCAGTTCGGCGAATCCTTCCTGGTCTCTCTCCTCGGCGACAATCTCTACGAGTTCATCAACCTGATGGACGCCCGAGGGGAACTCATCTTCTCCGACCGCCAGGCCCAGCGCATGGAACGCGCGATGGCCAATATGGAGTTCGGCTTCGGCGAAGGGGGATACCAGCCCTCGGAATTCATCAAGAGATACCTTCCGCAAGGCTTCTTCGACCTTCTGATCTGCGACGAAGGCCATGAATACAAAAGCCCCGGCTCCGCACAGGGGCAGGCCATGGGCGTGCTCGCCGCCAAGGCGCGCAAGGCCCTTCTCCTGACCGGCACGCTGATGGGTGGCTATGCGGATGACCTGTTCGCGCTGCTGTTCAGGGTGTTGACCGGCCGCATGATCGAAGACGGCTACCGGCCGGGCAAGACCGGCAGCATGACGGCCGCCAGCATGGCCTTCATGCGCGATCACGGTGTCCTCAAGGACATTTATTCGGAGAGCAACGGGGCGGCGCACAAGACCGCCCGCGGCACCAAGATATCGGTTCGGACGGTCAAGGCTCCGGGCTTCGGCCCCAAGGGCATCTTGAGATGCGTGCTGCCGTTCACCGTCTTCCTCAAGCTCCGCGATATCGGCGGCAACGTGCTTCCTCCCTACGAGGAGGAGTTTCGCGAGGTGGTCATGGACCCCGATCAGGCCAACGCCTATCGGGACCTGGCGAACGATCTCACCGCCCAGCTCAAGCAGGCCCTCGCGCGGCGCGACACTACGCTCCTCGGCGTGGTTCTCAACACGCTCCTCGCCTGGCCGGATACGTGCTTCCGGGCGGAAGCGGTCAAGCATCCGCGCTCGCGAGAACTGATCGCGTTCACACCGCCGCAGTTCTCCGATCTCGAAGTCATGCCGAAGGAGCAGGAACTGATCGACATCTGCAAGGCGGAGAAGGCCGAGGGCCGCAGGGTGCTTGCCTATACCGTCTATACCGGGACGCGGGACACCACGTCGCGGCTGAAGTCGCTGCTCGAACAGGAAGGCCTGAAGGTCGCGGTGCTGCGCGGAAGCGTGGACACGTCGCGGCGCGAGGACTGGATCGCCGAGCAACTGGACCGGGGCATCGACGTGCTTCTGACCAACCCCGAACTGGTCAAGACAGGGCTCGATCTTCTGGAGTTCCCGACCATCGTCTTTCTCCAGTCGGGCTACAACGTCTATACGCTCCAGCAGGCCTCGCGCCGGTCATGGCGTATCGGCCAGCATCTGCACGTCAAGGTCATCTATCTTGGCTATGCCGGAACGTCGCAGATGACGTGCCTGGCGCTGATGGCGAAGAAGATCCTCGTCTCGCAAAGCACCTCCGGCGACGTGCCGGAATCCGGGCTCGATGTCCTCAACCAGGACGGCGACTCCGTCGAGGTGGCCCTGGCAAGGCAACTCGTCGCCGCATGATCCTCGATCTCATGGGACGGTCCAATCGGGCCGTCCCTTTTTTCCTCACCTCTTCCCATCAGAGAAACAAGGAGCTGTTCCATGAGAACCTTGCCTATCGCTGTCGCGTGCTACGACGCCGAGAACAATGCCGACATGCCCGTGTTCACCGTCTCGGTGACGGACGGGGAATATGCAACCGGCGCCCACTACGACAAGGCGCGGGCCTTGGCCAGGGAGGCCGGCTACGAGAGGCCCTTCGTCTGCTTCGAAGGCAAGGATCAGACCGCCATCCTCTCCGCCGCCCGCAAGCTCGAGCTGGTTCCTCGCGTCGTAGCCGTCGACGTCACGGACGGAGAGGTTTGCTCTGTCCGCTGCGATGCCGGCGAGATCAAAGTGATCTGCTACGACACGTCCAATACGGAAGACTTCCCGTTCGTCGTGTTCGACCTGCCGGTCGGGGAAAGCGGCTCTAACGTGCCATGCTGGGCTCATGTCCAGCCGGCCGACGTCGACCCAACACTCAAGAAGCTTTGGTGACGTTCCGAACGCCGACCACTGCGTCAGCAATCGACCTTATAATCGCGGCCCCTTCGGGGGCCGTTTCGCTGGATAATGGCGCACTTTGCCACACTCGGCAGGCAAAGCAGATCTATGCCGTCGACGGAAAAGTGCGGTAGGTTTCGCCACAGAGTTCGTCTGGCCGGAAAGAAGCGCAAGGGATGGTCCACCGGAGTTGCTGCATCGTGGGCGCGGGTCCCGCCGGGTTGATGCTCGGCCTTTTGCTCGCACGTGCTGGCGTCGATGTGACGGTCGTCGAGAAGCACGGGGATTTCCTGCGCGACTTTCGCGGCGACACCGTCCATCCTTCCACGCTGGAGGTGATGCACGAACTGGGCCTTCTCGACGGATTGCTGCAACTGCCGCACACGCAGGCGCCAAAACTTCATGCCGAGATCGGCGGCAAGGACATCACCATCGCCGACTTCTCGCGCCTGCCAACGAAATGCCGTTTCATCGCCTTCATGCCGCAATGGGAATTCCTCGACTATGTGGCGCGCGAAGCAGGGCGGCTCCCAAATTTCCACCTGCTTATGCGCGCGCAGGTGACGGCGCTCTTCGAAGCGGAAGGGCGCATCGCCGGCGTCCGCGTCGCCACGGCGGATGGGGAGACGGATATCAGGGCCGCGCTGGTCGTCGGCGCGGACGGGCGCAACTCCGTCGTGCGGGAGAAGGCCGGGCTGGAGATCGAGCGCTTCGGCAGCCCGCGCGACGTGCTGTGGATGAAGCTCTCGCATCAGCCCGACGATCCGCCCTATGTCATGGGCCACGGCGGGCCGAGGCAGGGGTTCGTGATGGTCGACCGCGGCGATTATTGGCAATGCGGCTATGTGGTGCGCAAGGGCTCCTATGCGGATGTGAAGGCGGCCGGCATCGATGCTTTCCGGGAGGCCGTCGCCGCCGTTTCGCCGCTGCCGCCGGAACGGATGCAGGAGGTCCGCTCCTGGGATGACGTGCATCTGCTGAGCGTGCGGATCGACCGGCTCAAGCGCTGGTGGCGGCCGGGCCTTCTATGCATCGGCGATGCGGCGCACGCCATGTCGCCGATCGGCGGATTCGGCGTCAATCTGGCGATCCAGGATGCGGTCGCCACCGCGAACATCCTTGCCGGCCCGCTTCGCGACGGCACCTTGGCCGACAGGCATCTCGCCGACGTGCAGGCGCGACGCTCGTTTCCGACCAAGGCGACGCAGAAACTGCAACTGATGATGCAGCGCGACCGCAGCAAGCGCGAGGCGGAGGACAAGCGGCGCGAGGGGCCGCCCTCCTTCATGCGCGGCATCGCACGCTGGCCCGTGCTTGCCCATCTCGCCGGCCGCCTGGTCGGGCTCGGCTTCCGGCCGGAGCATATCCGGTAGCGCGACCACGCTTCTTCTCCTCTGCTCCGGAAACCGGGGCGACCGTGTTCCCCTTTGTTTGCTGATCGCCCGATCCGGGCGGCGGATGGTGATGGCTCCATGTTCCAGGGGATCCATCCATGCGCTTCACCAGCCAAATCCGTCGCAAACTTACGGGTTGCGGTTCTGTCCTGATTGTCGCCATGGCGACGGCAGGGTGCTCCACAATCGCCGAGCCTCCGGAGCCGACGCCTGTTCGGCCCGTCTCTTTTCCTCTGGCGGAACCGGATCCCGACTTCATTCCCGTCCTGCGTCAGGGTCGCTACACCCTGGTCGAGCTTGCGCCGGCATCGGCGCAGCGGGATCTGATGCGACAGGTGGTCACGGTTTCCCTTCCCGAGGGCCGCAGAAGCACGGTCGGCGACGCCCTGCGGCAGATCCTGTCCCGCTCGGGCTACAAGCTGTGCTCCGCCGATGATGCCGCCACGCTGTCGGCGCTGCCCTTGCCGGCCTCACACCATCGCCTCGGACCGCTGATGCTGCGCGACGCGCTCCTGACGCTGTCCGGATCGGCATGGAACCTGCAGGTCGATGACAGGACCCGCACCGTCTGCTTCTACCGCGCACCGTTCCCCGCCTTCGCCGCCAGCGAGATGAAACCCGACTTCGACACGACCAGGGTCGCCGCCCTCAGCACCCACGCTGTCGCCAGGAAAGCAAAGCCATGACGACGTTGAGATTCAAGCGGTCCGCACATCCCCTCGCCCTCGCCCTCGTCCTCGGTCTTTCCGTCTGGTGCTGCCTGCCCGCCAACGCGCAGGATTCGCGCTCGGCCGCCTCGACGAATGTCCCGAGCCGAGAACAGCCGGCCGTCGTTGAACGAAGCGACGAACAGAAGGCGAGCGACTGGGGCCTGCGCGAGGAGGAATGGGCGCGATACCGCGCCGTCATGCAGGGACCGCTCGGCATCCAGTCCCCCAACCTCGATCCGCTGACGGCTCTCGGCATCGAAGCGCGCTCCGACGAGGAGCGGCGGCGCTATGCGGAGTTGCAGGTCGGGATCGAAGCGCGCCGGGTCGAGAAGCTGCTGGCCTACCAACGCGCCTACGACGAGGCCTGGCAGCGCCTGCACCCCGACATGGAACGCATCAGCGCATCGCTGACGGACACCGACGCATCTGCCGGCGAAGTGGGTCGGCTCGCCGTCTTCGTGAAGGATGGATGCCCCTCCTGCGACCGGACCGTGCAGCGGCTCCAGACGGCCGGAACGGAATTCGATCTCTATGTCGTCGGAAGCCGGCAGGACGATACCCGCATCCGCGACTGGGCGAAAGGCGTCCGGATCGATCCCGGCAAGGTCCGCGCCGGCGCGATCACGCTGAACCACGATTCCGGCCGCTGGCTGTCGCTCGGCCTTGAGGGAGACCTGCCCGCCGTCGTGCGGCAGGTGAACGGTCAATGGCAGCGCCAGTGATGCGCACCGCCCTCGCGACCGCGGTCCTGATCGCCGGCACGTTCGGGGCCAGCCCGGTCTTGCCGCAGGAGGTTCCGCCTCCGGCCTACCAGATCGCCGCGCAGCGTGCCGGCGTCCCCTCGCCGGTCCTCTATGCCATCGCCTTGCAGGAGAGCGGGATACGCAAGGGCGGCCGCGTCATCCCCTGGCCGTGGACCTTGAACGTCGCGGGTGCCGGCCGCCGGTTCGACAGCAAAGCGGAGGCCTGCGCCGGTTTGAGCCAGGCGATGCGGGAAGCTCCCCTGACGCGCGTCGACGTCGGCCTCGGTCAGATCAATCTCGGGTATCAGCAGCATCGTTACGATCATCCCTGCGACCTGCTCGACCCCTACCGCAATCTCGTCATCGCCGCCGAGATCCTGAAGGAGCAGCACAATCCCGGCGAGGAATGGATGCTCGCCATCGGCCGCTACCATCGCCCGGCCGGCGGCCCGCCAGCGGCGCGCTATCGCCGCAGCGTCGGCCAGCATCTCGCCCGCGTGCTCGGCGTTCCCGGCAAGCGAAGGGATTGAGCGATGCCGTCCCTCATCGTTCCGCGCCGGCAGGCCTATCCGCCATCAAGACGCCCACGCCATTCCCTGTTCCGCAACAGGCCGGCGGATGGCGACGAGACGTTCCAGCATCTGGTCAACGTGTCGGGCGGCAAGGACAGCACGGCCGTCTATCTGCTGGCGCTGGAAGCTGGCCGCCCGTTTCGCGCGGTGTTCGCCGATACCGGCCATGAGCATGAACTGACCTATGAGTTCGTCTCGCGCCTTTCCGAGCGCACGGGCGGCCCGCCGATCGAGATCGTCCGCGCCGACTTTTCCGCACGGCTCGCCAGTCACCGCAACTACATCCTCCGCGAATGGCCGAAACAGGGCGTACCGGACGAGATTGTCGCGGAAGCGGCCGCCCTCAACGTGCCGACAGGCATTCCCTTTCTAGACCTCTGCATCTGCAAGGGTCGCTTCCCGAGCAGGATGGCGCAATTCTGTTCAGAGGAGCTGAAATCCCTGCCGATAACCTTGCAGGTCGTCTTTCCGATGCTGCGCAACGGCCCGGTTCTGCAATGGCTCGGCATCCGCGCCGCCGAAAGCCACAATAGGGCGAAGCTGCCGTTCTGGAACCGCCATGACAGCGGCTGCATGCTCTGGCGGCCGATCTTCCGGTGGTCGGTCGATGATGTCTGGTCGATGCACCGGCGGCACGGCATCGCCCCGAACCCGCTTTATGGGCTTGGCATGGGCCGCGTCGGCTGCATGCCCTGTATCAACTGCCGCAAGAACGAGCTGCGCGAGATCGCATCGCGCTTTCCCGAGCATATCGAGCGGGTGGCGCGCTGGGAGGCGATCGTCTCCGCCGCGAACAAGCGCCGCGTCTCGACCTTCTTCGCCGCGCTGAAGGACCCGATGGATGTGGATCGGCCCGGCACCTATGCCGGCATCCACACCGTCGTCGAGTGGAGCCGCACCAGCCGCGGCGGGCGGCAATATGAACTGTTCTTCGACGGTCAGGCCGGCAGCGGCTGCAATTCCGATCTGGCACTCTGCGAATGGAATGAGGCGCAGCGCAACACGATTGATCTCGCCGCCCTCGCACCGCCGGTCTCATGAGGCCGTGCATGATCCACTATCACGGCACGCCCCTCACCCCGCGATCCGAGCTGGCCAAGCTGGCGGGCAGACATTTCTGCGTCTCGTTTGCGGCGGCCCAGGACGCCGACTGGTGCCTCGCGCACGGCCAGTCGGTCATGTGGGACAGTGGCGCGTTCTCCGCCTTCACCCGCGGGCACAGCGTCGAATGGGACAGCTATTACCGCTGGTTGGAGCCGCGCATCGGCGGTGAGAACTGGGCCGTCATTCCGGACGTGATTGACGGCACGGTGGAGGCACAGCGAGAGCTAGTCCAGCAATGGCCGTATCCGCAGGTGGCCGGCGCCCCGGTCTGGCATATGGCGCTGCCGGTCGACTATCTCCTCGAACTCGCCGATGGCTGGCCGCGCATCTGTTTCGGAAGCTCCGGCCTCTATTGGCAGGTGGGATCGGAAGCCTGGCGTCGCAGGGCCGATGAGGCGTTCAACGCGCTTGCCCGGGGCGGCCACATTCCATGGCTGAAGGTCCACATGCTGCGCGGTCTGCGGCTTGCCGGGGAACGCTGGCCCTTCGCCTCGGCCGACAGTGCGAACGTTGCCCGGAACTTCAAGAATATCGGTGCGGAAGCATGCCCCGAGAGGATGGTCCGGCGGATCGACGCCGAGCAGTGCCCGATCGCCTGGACCGAGCGAACCATCAGGAGGGAGCCGTTCCATGGGCCTTAAGGCGATTTCCCTGATCGCGGCCTTCGCCGCGACCGTTCCCCTCGCGAACTGGATGATCGGCAATGTCGGAACCAGATGCGTTCCGGATGGGCCTTGCACCATCCCGGTCGGCTTCGGGCTCGAAGCACCCAGCGGTGTCCTGGTCGTTGGCGCGGCGCTCGTGCTGCGCGATCTCGTTCAGGAGGCTGGCGGGATTCGCGCCGCGCTGGCGGCCGTCGCCATCGGCACCGCGCTCTCCTGGTTCATCGCGCCGCCCGCGCTTGTCGTTGCTTCGGCCTCTGCCTTCGTTCTGGCGGAGCTGACGGACCTCGCCGTCTATACGCCGCTCCGCGTGCGCAGGCCCGGCTTGGCCATCATCGCAAGCGGCAGCGCCGGCGCGCTGGTCGACAGCGCGGTCTTCCTCTGGCTCGCCTTCGGATCGGTCGATTTTCTCGCCGGACAAGTCGCCGGAAAGCTCTGGTTTAGCCTGCTGGCGGCGCCGGTCATCGTGCTCGCGCGCAGGCATTCCGGTCGCGCCGGCTTCTCCATTCCCCCCGAGCCCACTGCAAGGAGCAAATCCTCATGACCCATCGCTCGATTTCCGGGACACGCATCACCGTGTCCATCTTCGTCTGCTTGTTGGCCGGCTCTTCGGTGCTCGCCCAGTCCCAGCCGCTGATCGTGGTCGAGGATCATGGCGGGATCTCCGCCCTTCCCTTCTACCAGGCCCTCGATCTGCCGCCGAAGCAGGGGCAGCCCGTTCCGCCGATCACCGCCGTCCCCGCGACGCCGCGAACGGTCTTTTCCGAGGCCGACATGCTGCCGGTCCGCTCGGATCGCCTGTCACAAGGCGACGAGCCGCGCCGGGTCATTCAGGCGCCCGGCCTCACCCCGATGTTCCTGGTCGGCGACGACGAGCGATCCCGTGCCTGGCTCCGCGAGCGCGGCCACATCCTGCGCGACCTGAACGCCGTCGGTCTGGTGGTCAATGTCGAGACGGCCGAGGCGCTGGCGAATCTCCGCAAGTTGGCCGGCAGCCTGACGCTCTCGCCCTCCTCCGGCGACGATCTCGCCGGGCGGCTGGGCCTGCGCCACTATCCGGTGCTGATCACCGCGACCGGCATCGAGCAATGAGGCGGCGGCCATGGCCAATCCCCATTCGGTCGAAGTGCTGCTGCGGCCGGCAGTTGAGCTCTACACCGTCGCCGTCTGCGCCGGCGCGGCGCTGGTCTGCGTCGTTGCCCCCTGGTCGCTGGCGCTGAGCCCGGTTCTCGGTCTCGGCTCCTCTACCGCGTTCCTCACCTTCGGCGCGATCCGCCTGCGTGACGCGCTCTCGATCCTGCGCTATCGCCGCAACATCCGCCGCCTGCCGCGCTACATCATGACCAGCGGGAGCGTTCCGGTCAGCCGGCAACGCCTGTTCATCGGCCGTGGCTTCCGCTGGGAGCAGCGGCACACCCATCGCCTGATGCAGACCTACCGGCCGGAGTTCCGGCACTATGTCGAGCCGACGGCGCTCTACCGGTTCACGCGCCGCCTCGAGCAGCGGCTGGAGTTCGCGCCGCATCCGCTCTCAAAACTCGCCCGGCTGACCGCATGGGACAGTCCGCTCAATCCGGTGCGACCGCTACCGCCGGTCGGCGGCATCCCGCGCCTGCACGGGATCGAACCGCATGAGATCGACGTCACCTTGCCGCTCGGCGAGCGCGTCGGACACTCCCTCGTCCTCGGCACCACCCGCGTCGGCAAGACGCGGCTGGCCGAACTGTTCATCACCCAGGACATCCGCCGGAAAACTGCAGATGGCGAGCACGAGGTGGTGATCGTTCTCGATCCCAAGGGTGACGCGGATCTGCTCAAGCGGATGTATGTCGAGGCTAAGCGTGCCGGCCGCGCTGGCGAATTCTACTGTTTCCATCTCGGCTGGCCGGATATTTCCGCGCGCTACAACGCCGTCGGCCGCTTCGGTCGGATTTCCGAAGTCGCCACGCGCATCGCCGGCCAGCTTTCCGGTGAGGGCAACTCAGCGGCCTTCCGCGAGTTCGCCTGGCGCTTCGTCAACATCATCGCGCGGGCGCTGGTTGAGCTGGGGCAGCGGCCGGACTACCTGCTGATCCAGCGGCACGTCGTCAATATCGACGCGCTGTTCATCGAATATGCTCAGGCGTTTTTCGCCCGGCACGAGCCGAAGGCCTGGGAGGTTATCGTCCAGATCGAGGCGAAGCTCAACGAAAAGACCATCCCCCGCCACATGGTCGGCCGCGAGAAGCGTGTCGTCGCGCTCGAACAGTATCTGTCGCAGGTCCGGGTGTACGATCCGGTGCTCGACGGGCTGCGCTCGGCCGTGCGATACGACCGGACGTATTTCGACAAGATCGTGGCCTCGTTGCTGCCGCTCCTCGAAAAGCTGACCACCGGCAAGACGGCGCAGCTCCTCGCGCCGAACTATTCCGACCTCAACGATCCGCGCCCGATCTTCGACTGGATGCAGATCATCCGCAAGCGCGCCGTCGTCTATGTCGGGCTGGATGCACTCTCAGACGCGGAGGTCGCCGCCGCCGTCGGTAATTCCATGTTTTCCGATCTCGTCTCCGTCGCCGGCCATATCTACAAGTTCGGGATCGATGACGGCCTGCCCGGCGCCGACGCGGGAAACAAGGTCCCGATCAACGTCCATGCCGACGAGTTCAACGAGCTCATGGGCGACGAGTTCGTGCCACTCGTCAACAAGGGTGGTGGCGCGGGACTTCAGGTCACCGCCTATACCCAGACCCTCAGCGACATCGAGGCGCGCATCGGCAATCGCGCGAAGGCCGGACAGGTCGTCGGCAACTTCAACAACCTGTTCATGTTGCGCGTGCGCGAGACCGCCACGGCCGAACTGCTGACCAGGCAACTGCCCAAGGTCGAGGTCTATACGACGGCGATCGTCAGCGGCGCGACCGACAGTTCGGATATCCGCGCGAAGACGGATTTCACCAGCAATACGGCCGACCGGATCACCAGCTCATCCGTTCCGATGATCGAACCGGCGCACGTCGTCGGCCTGCCGAAGGGACAGGCCTTCGCGCTGCTGGAAGGTGGCAATCTCTGGAAAATCCGCATGCCGCTTCCCGCACCCGATCCGGACGAGGAGATGCCGAAAGACCTGCAGCAACTCGCCGGCTACATGCGTCAGCACTATGTCGAGGCCGCCGACTGGTGGTGGGACAATCAGGGTGTTCCCGATCTCCAGGATGCCCCGCTGCCGGACGATCTGCTCGACAGCTTCCGGCATCTGGAGATGGACAAGGACGCGGGTGAGGTTACCCCATGAGCGATCCGGCCGCCGCAGCCGCCAGGCAACAGGACCGCCAGCAAGGGCTGATCGCCGGCCTGATTATGCTGCCGTTCCGTATGCTCGGCGTGCTTGCCGGCTCGCTCCTCCTCAGCATCGCCATCGAATGCGTCTGCATGTATTTCTTCTGGCCGGAGGAAGGCTGGCATCATGCGTCCTCCATGCTCGACCATGAACTCGCCCAGCTCTCGCAGAATTTTACGCGCAGCGCCGTGGTGCAGGAGCCAGGCCGGACCGCGCATTGGCTGGTCGAGCAGGCCTATGAATGGATTTTTGTGAAGAGCGGGCTGACGGAATGGATGGCGTCGGCGTCGAGCCAGGCGAGCGCTCCCGCCCGCGGCGCGGCCCGCGATTTCCGCTACTATATCAGCCTCGTCTATGTCTGGACCGAAAGCTATCTGATCGCCGCCGCCTTCGTGCTGCTGGTGTTCATCGTCCGCTTGCTCGTGCTGGTCCTCACCCTGCCGCTATTCGTCCTCGCGGCCTTCGTCGGCCTGGTCGACGGTCTTGTCCGGCGAGACATCCGCCGGTTTGGCGCGGGCCGTGAATCCGGGTTCGTCTATCACCGCGCCAAGGCCTCGCTGATGCCGCTCGCCGTCGCGCCGTGGGTGATCTACCTCGCCTTGCCCATCAGCGTGCATCCGCTGCTGATCCTGCTGCCGAGCGCCATCCTGCTCGGCATCGCGATGGACGTTTTCGCCGGAAGCTTCAAGAAGTACCTCTAACGAAAGTGCGAGCGACAAACGCGATCAACCTTCAACTGACCACTTGTCTCAGATGGAGAGGTGCCATGTCCCAGGCTAAACGCCAACCTTCGCTCGACATAATCATCACCCGGACGTGGGAAGTAGACCTGAGACGGGCGGGAATTGTCTCCGAGCGGAAGAACCGCCCCGTCAAACGCAACCGGCAGCAGATCGTGCGTTTCCTTGGCCGCGAAGGCACTGTCGAGCGCTTCGCGATCCGCCAGACCATGCCCCCATCCACCATCGAACCGAGCGTCTATCCGACCCAGGCGCAATATGGCGCCGTGACGGATTTCTTTGTCGAGGGCTGCGAAACGCGCTGGCAGGCGAATACCTTGCTTTGCGCTCGCGACTATTCGGAGATCGTCGCCAGGCACTTTTCCTTCCCGCGTGAGCGACGGCAGTTCCTATGGGTATGCATCGCTGCATTCATTCTTGGTGATGGAGACCTGCGATCCCAGGTTCGTGCCTGGATTATCGCAAGCCGCTCGCGAGCCTTTGGTGACATCGAATCGGGCATCGCTCACCAAAAGCCCTTCAAGCGGAGTGAGGCCTTTGCTTTGAAACTGATCGACGACATGCGTGCTGCGGGGAGCGAGATGTTCGGTTAGTCGCGGGCGGCGACGCAAGCGGAGGGTTACTCTGCTGCAATCGGTTTACGCGTCGGCAATGTGTCCTCAAACCGCTCATGCTGCGGGCCGTCGAGCACGACGGCGTCGAGATTCTCGCAGGACCGCAGCTTGAGCCGAAGCGGGATATTGTTGCCCGGTCCCACCTGGTGCATCAACCAGCCGACGCAATGGGCCTCCTCTCCTGGCGAATGCTCATGGCAGGCCATGGCGCGGCCGGTGTCGCAAAGGCTGCCCGGCTTGGCGATGGTGCCGGCAAGGGCACGATGCAGTTCCTCGCTGTAGCCGTTCGGAATGTCGTGCGGGTCCGTCGTGACCTTCCAGGGACACTTCGCGCACTGCTTCACGCGCTTCAGTTTCCAGCCCATCCCGATCCCTTTCCAAACATCCTGCAGGCTTCGCCGGCCGATGCCCCTCATACTATCCGACGGCGCTGGCATCCAGATTCAAACGGAACCTGGAAACAGAAAAGCCTGCCGCGGGAGGAGGTGCGGCAGGCTTTTCAAACTGTGATCGGCAACCGGGAGGAGGAGTGCCGCCGATCCGTTGCGACCGATCCTGGGAGGAGGAGTGGATCCGTCGCGATATGACGTTCGTGGGAGGAGGTACGAATGTCATGGGAGGAGTATGCCAATCGCCGCCGCCTTGGAGAAGTGCCCCTGTGCGCAAGCCAGCCTTGCACATTGCGCACGTCAATTGCAGCGATGCGCTCCGCGTCGGTCCATCAATCCGCCCCGAGAAGTCGCATGCCCGCCGCGCTTGCCGCGCCTTTGTCGAAGGTCACCGTTTCCCGACATCCCGCCAGCCGGCCGCCATGGGCGATCAGCGCGTCGGAAAAGTCAGCCTTCGTGGCGCGATAGCTTGCAAGCGCCAGATAGCCGGACTCGGCGCCCTCGACGACCAGTTCGCGCGCCCGCAACAATGTCTCGATCGTATCGGCAACGGCGTCCCGCGTCATTTTGTAGGACCGCGTCAGCACCCAGACGGTTTCCACCAGCGCCACCTGCGAGATAAATCCCGGTGCGTCCGGCGTGAAGCCGTCGATGATTTTCGAGGCGACAGGCGATTGCGCTTCGTCGTCCTGGGCCAGATAGCGCACAAGGACATTGGTATCGACGCCGATCACCGGCTGGTCGCCCCAGCCGCGATAGCCGCCTGCATGTCCTCGAGGCTGACCGGCCTGACGGGGCGCGGCACGATCCCCTTCAGCGCCTTGATTGAGTGCGAGGCAGGTACCACCGCATAGTGCCCATCCTCCATCCGCACGAACTCGACCCGGTCTCCGGCGGCAAGCCCCATGTCGCTGCGCACTTTCATCGGAATGGTGATCTGGCCCTTCGAGGTGATGGTCGCGGTCGGCATCGGATGATTCCTTACTTTCAGTAAGGCTAAAGGTAAGATTTCCGCGCCGATTGTCAAGGCGCCTCTCTCTCCGGTTTTTCGCTGGCAGAAAACAGGTTGAGGCCCGTTCCCGATTGTTTGCGGCGCTTCAGCCTTCCCCGCCTCAGTGTCGCGCCATTCGTTTCACCGGGGAATGACAATGGCGCAATCCTACACATCGGCCGCAGCATGGCGGCGAGCGCTCGCCGCGGCGCTTCTCGTTGGCCCGCTCCTCGCCCCGCCGGCAGCGGCAAACGACGGCAGCCGTGAGCGTGAACATCTCGCCGCCGTCGTCCGGCAGATCGACCTGATCGATCGCCTCGCCCGGCAATCCGCCGCGGCGTCGCCCCGGACGCGCTCCCGCTACCACTTCGATTACCGGCGCTTCAATGCGGACCTGCAGCGCCTGCGCCATGGGGTCAACGACTACCTCGCCCCGCCCCGCGCCCAGCCGCGCGACCCGTCCGCCCTGACCGGCGACTACAGCAGGGAAGCCCGCCCGGAGACCGGCCAATGAACGCCGACCAACTTTCCGCCTTCCAGGCGAACGGCGGCTTCACCCCATCCGCCGTGTCGATCGTGGCGGTCGGTGTCGTCTTCGCCGTCCTCCTCCTCTGGGGCGCGTGGGCGCTGCGCACCGCCTATGTCGGCTGGTCGGACGAAA
Source organism: Rhizobium subbaraonis (assembly GCF_900220975.1). Lineage (GTDB taxonomy): Bacteria > Pseudomonadota > Alphaproteobacteria > Rhizobiales > Rhizobiaceae > Mycoplana > Mycoplana subbaraonis. The sequence goes on from NZ_OBQD01000013.1 coordinate 61,033, forward strand.
GGCTGTCCCAGCGTCAGTTTCTCGCAGTCGCGGTGCGCTTCGCTGCGATCTACCTCGTCCTGACCCTCTTCCTCCTCTCCTGAACGATTGAAAGGCATTTCATCATGACCCGACTCCTCCGTCATTTCCGCAGGGTTGTTCACGCCGTTCCACTCTCGGTTCCGGCCGTGACCCTGCTGCCGACCATCTCGCATGCGCAGGGGCTTCCGACGCTGGAAGACCCCTCGCGCGGCACCGGCTCTGGCATCATGGATACGCTGCGCAACTATTCCTACGACATGGTGATGCTGATCGCGTTGCTGGTGGTCGCCTCCATGTTCATCGGCATCAGCTACCACGCCTATTCCCGCTATGCCGAGATCCATACCGGCCGCGCCACCTGGGGCCAGTTCGGCCTCTCCATCGCCGTCGGCGCCATCCTGCTCGTCGTCGGCATCTGGTTGCTCACCAAAGCCACCACCATTCTCTGAGGATTTTGGGGAATGATGGGACACCAGGACATTCGGTCGGACGGAACGGTGGCGTTCCTGCCGCACCGGCTCAACCGTCACCCGATCGTCGTTCGCGGCCTGACCGCCGACGAACTCTGGGTCTGCGCCGGTGTTTCCGGCGCCGCCGGCCTTGTCGTCGGCACGCCGCTCTCGTTTCTTTTCGCCTCGATCGCCGTAGCCCCCACGGTAGTCGTGGTCGCCATCGCCGCCGGCGTCTTCGTCGGCGGCGGTGTGCTGCGCCGCCAGAAGCGTGGACGGCCGGACGTCTGGCTTTACCGGCAGATCCAGTGGTGGATCGCCCGGCATCTGCCCACCCTCACCCCTTTTGCCGGCGGCGCCGATCTGATCACCCGCTCAGGCAACTGGACGACGCGGAGGATGCGATGAGCCGCTTCAAGAATGAGGTCCAGCATCTCCAGGCGCACATCAGGACCCTGCGGCTTGGCGCCGGCGCGCTCTTTGCGGTCTCGCTCGTGCTCGGTGCGGGCTGGTGGAGCGCACCGAAGGATCTGACCATTCATGTGCCACCGGATCTTCGTTCGGGCAGCACCCGCAAGTGGTGGGAGGTCCCCCCGGAAAACGTCTATGCCTTCACCTTCTATATCTGGCAGCAGCTCCAGCGCTGGCCGACCAATGGCGACGAAGACTATTCGCGCAACATCCGTGCGCTGTCATCCTACCTCACCCCGGCGTGCCAGACATTCCTGACCCGCGACTACGACTACCGCCGCTCGGTCGGGGAACTGCGCCAGCGCGTGCGCGGCATCTACGAGATTCCGGGGCGCGGCTATGGCGAGGACCCGAAGCTGCGGGTGAAGACGGTGTCCGACCGCGACTGGATCGTCACCATGGACGTGGCGGCCGACGAGTATTTTGCCGATGAACAGGTCAAGCGCGCACTCGTGCGCTACACGGTCAAGGTCGTCCGCGCCGACGTCGACCCCGAGCGTAATCCCTTCGGCCTGATGCTCGACTGCTACAGCGACATGCCGCAGCGCATCACGCCCCCGGACGCCCAGAAATCCGACAACCCGACCTCCGGCCTGTTCGACGGCCCCTCCGGAGATTCCCGATGAAACGCACCCGCATCCGCATTCCGATCGCCCTCATCCTCACCGCCGGCCTCGCCGCGCCGGCAAGCGCCATCGAGATCCTGCGCTGGGAGCGCCTGCCGCTCGCGGTGCCGCTTCAGGTCGGCCAGGAGCGCGTCGTGTTCATCGACCGCAATGTCCGTGTCGGCGTTCCCGCATCCGTCGGCAGCCGTCTGCGGGTGCAGAGCGCCGCCGGCGCGATTTATCTGCGCGCCAGCGAACCGATCGAGCCGACCCGGCTGCAATTGCAGGACGCCGATTCCGGCGCGCTGATCCTGCTCGATATTGTCGCCGAGCCTGCGAAGGCAGAACAGCCGCCGCTGGAGCCAGTGCGGATCATAGAGGGCGAGACGACGCCGGTCCGCTATGGCGACCTGTCGGCGGCTTCCGGCGAAGACGCCGGTGAGAGCTCCTCGACACCATCGCGCGCCCTCCGCGAAACGCCGATCCCCGTCGTGCTGACCCGCTATGCCGCCCAGAACCTTTATGCGCCACTCCGCACCGTTGAGCCGGTCGCCGGCATCACCCGCACGACCGTCAGGCGCAACCTCGCGCTCGGCTCCCTCATGCCGACACAGCCGGTTCGCGCGCAGGCCCTAGGCGGCTGGCGGCTCGACGACTACCGCGTCACCGCCGTTCGCCTCACCAACCTGTCGAAACGCTGGATCACGCTCGACCCCCGCGACCTGCAGGGCGACTTCGCGACCGGCACCTTCCAGCACGATGCGCTGGGTCCGGCCGGCACGCCGGACGACACCACCGTCGTCTATCTCGTGACCAAAGGCCATGGGCTGGCTGAGGCGCTGCTTCCTGTCGTCGGCCGGATCGACGCCGGGAAGAACGGAGGCCGTCATGCGCAGTAACGGTCTTCTCAAATGGCTGATGATCCCGATGGCGCTGCTCGTCGTCTTCGTTGGCTTCAAGCTGTTCTCCGGTGGCGGGAGCCAGACGTCCGGGGACGGCGGTCCGCAGCTCACACCTGAAGAAGCACGCGCGCTCGGCATTGAAGGTGATACCCCGCGCGATACCGTCGCCACGCTCGTCGGCCTGGTTCGTCAGCTCCGCGGCGAACTCCAGACCGCCCTCGGCGACAATCGCACGCAGAAAGCGGAGAACGAGCGGCTGCGCGCCCGCGAGGGATCGATCGACCGGCGCATCCAGAGCGCGCTGGAGAACGAGCGCAATCTGATGCGGCAGGATCGCGAACAGGTGGCCGGCGAGCGGCAGCGCACACAGGGCATGCTCCAGGACCTGCAGCGGCGCATCGAAGGCCTGAAGGACGGAGAGTTGCCAGTCGGTCTCGGCCTCGATGGCGAAATTGCCGACGGCGTGCGTTGGGTCGAACCCGACGATGCCCGCCGCGAGAAGCGCAGCGGTGTCGCCGGCGACGGTTTCAGCTTCCCAACCTCGTTCGGCCCGGCACAGGGTCTTCTCGGTGGCGATGAGGCTTCCACCGAAGACAGCCGCACGACGACCGCTCCGAGCGCGAAGCCTGTCTATACCGTGCCGACCAACTCCACCCTGATGGGATCGATCGCCATGACGGCGCTGATCGGCCGTGTGCCCATCGATGGCACGGTCAACGACCCCTACCCGTTCAAGGTGCTGATCGGCCCCGACAACCTCACCGCCAACGGCATCGACATTCCCGACGTCGCCGGCGCGGTCGTCAGCGGCATGGCATCCGGCGACTGGACGCTCTCCTGCGTGCGCGGGCAGATCCGCTCGGTGACGTTCGTGTTCAACGATGGGACCATTCGCACGGTGCCCGAGGACGGCGGACGGAATGGCAACCGCCAGCACAGCAACGATGGTAACGGCAACAGCAGTACGCAGGACGGTCTCGGCTGGATCAGCGATCCCTATGGCATTCCCTGCGTCAGCGGCGAGCGCCGCAGCAACGCCCAGCAATATCTCGGGACGCAGGCGCTGATCACCGCCGCCGGCGCGGGCGCCGCCTCGCTCATCAAGTCCGGCAATGGCAGCGTCGCTGTCGTCAATAACCGGGACGGCTCGATCGGCACGGTGGGGATCTCCGGCAACGAGGCCATGGGCCGCATCCTCGCCGGCGGCGTCCAGGACATGTCGGCCTGGGTGAACAAGCTTTACGGACAGGCCTTCGCCGCCGTCTATGTCCGGCCGGGTGCCAAGGTCGCCGTCCACATCGAACAGCCCCTCACCATCGACTACGACCCCAAGGGTCGCAAGGTCGATCATCGTATCGGAGATACCACCCATGCGCAGGATCTGGACTAACAGCCCGGCGGCACTCGCCGTCGTATTGGCGCTCGCCGGCTGCTCGACCAGCAAGGAAAAGCTGCTGCCCCACAACGACCAGACCATGCTCGACATCTGGACCAACGAGACCGGCGGCGGGGCGCGGGCCGGACAGAACGCGCGGCAATTGCTCGATGCGCGCCAGTCGCTGCGCCGCCCTCTGACGGCAGCCGACGTCAAGGCCGCGCCGGTGATGGCGGCGAGCTATACCCGCATGGCGCAAAACGAGATCTACAGCCAGTTCCATCGGCTGCCGAACCCGGACCTCGCCATGTATGTCTTCCCGCACCTGACCGGCAGCGACCCTGCTCCGATCCCCGGCTATACGACGGTCTTTCCGCTGTACCAGCGTGTGCAATATGCCATGCCCGGCGAGCGGACGGAGACCTACTGATGCGCTGGCCGTTCTCCGCCCGAAGCAATCCAGCCGATACCCCTGAGACCGGACCCGAAGATGCCTGGGACCGGCATGTGATGGGGTTGGCGATGAATGCGATCCCTGAACCGGGCAGTATGCGCGACCCTTACCGCAGGCCAGCGACGCGCGCCGACGAGCAGAAGCTCTACGACGTCGCCCCCTCCTTCGCCGATCTCCTGCCGTGGGTGGAATATCTTCCCGAGTCCAAAGCCATGCTGCTTGAGGACGGCGCCTCCGTCGCAGCTTTCTTCGAGCTCACGCCGGTCGGCACTGAAGGGCGTGAAGCAAGCTGGCTGGCCCATGCCCGCGACGCCATCGAGAATGCGCTTCAGGATAGTTTCGACGAACTGGACGAGGCGCCATGGGTGATGCAGCTCTACGTCCAGGACGAGGCCGACTGGAACCACTATCTCGCCTCCCTCGAAGACTATATCCAGCCGCGAGCGCGTGACACCGCCTTCTCCGATTTCTACCTGCGCTTTCTCGGCCATCATCTGCGCGCGATCGCCAAGCCGGGCGGGCTGTTCGAGGACACCACCGTCACGCGCCTGCCCTGGCGCGGCCAGACGCGGCGCGTGCGGCTCGTCGTCTATCGGCGCGTCGATCGCGGTCCCGTCCGCCGCGGCCTGTCGCCCGAGCAGGCCCTAAACATCACCTGTGAACGGCTGATAGGCGGGCTTGCCAATGCCGGCATCAAGACCCGCCGTCTCGACGCCGCCGATATCCATGCCTGGCTGCTCCGCTGGTTCAATCCGCATCCGACCATGTTGGGGCCGGGCGCAGAGGACCGGGAGCGCTTCTATCGCCTGGCCGCCTATCCCGAGGAAACGGAGCCCGGTGAGGTCGAGCTTGCCAGCGGCAGCGATTTTGCCCAGCGGCTATTCTTCGACCAGCCGCGCTCCGATCTCGACAACGGCGTCTGGTCCTTCGACGGTATGCCTCATCGGACGATCGTCATCGATCGCCTGCGCATGCCGCCCGCCGCCGGACATGTCACCGGCGAGACCCGCAAGGGCGGCGACGCCATCAACACGCTGATGGACCAGATGCCGGAGGACACGGTAATGTGCCTCACCCTCGTCGCCACGCCACAGGACACGCTCGAATCCCATCTTAACCAGCTTGCGCGCAAAGCCGTCGGCGAGACGTTGGCCTCGGAACAGACCCTGCGCGACGTTCATCAGGCGCGCGGCCTGATCGGTGGGTCGCACAAGCTCTATCGCGGGGCGCTGGCTTTCTACCTGCGCGGCCGCGACCTCGCCGACCTCGATGCGCGTGGACTTCAGCTCGGCAACGTGCTGCTCAATGCCGGTCTTCAGCCGGTGCGCGAGGAGGACGAGGTGGCCCCGCTCAACGCTTATCTCCGCTGGCTTCCCTGCGTTTACGACCCGACGAAGGACAGGCGGCAATGGTACACGCAGCTGATGTTCGCCCAGCATGCCGCCAATCTCTCGCCCTTCTGGGGGCGCAGTCCGGGCACGGGGCATCCCGGCATCACATTCTTCAATCGCGGCGGCGGCACCATCACCTTCGACCCGCTCAACAGGCGCGACAGGCAGATGAACGCCCATCTCTTCCTGTTCGGTCCGACCGGCTCGGGCAAGTCGGCCACGCTGAACAATATCCTCAATCAGGTCACCGCCATCTACCGGCCACGGCTGTTCATCGTGGAGGCCGGAAATTCCTTCGGCCTGTTCGCCGACTTCGCGGCGCGGCTCGGCCTCACCGTGCATCGCGTGAAGCTGTCGCCCGGCGCGGGCGTCAGCCTCGCCCCCTTCGCCGACGCCTGGCGATTGGTCGACACGCCCGGCAAGGTTCAGACGCTCGATGCCGATGCGCTGGACGAAGACCTGGAGGAAGACCCCACTTCCGCCGCCGACGAGCAGCGCGACGTTCTGGGCGAACTGGAGATCACCGCCCGGCTGATGATCACCGGCGGCGAGGACAAGGAAGAGGCGCGCATGACGCGCGCCGACCGCAGCCTGATCCGCCAGTGCATCCTCGACGCCGCCCATCTCTGTGTGCCGGCGAAGCGAACCGTGCTGACCCGCGACGTGCGCGATGCACTGCGCGAACGCGGTCACGACACCACCGTCCCGGAAATGCGCCGGGCGCGGCTCCTCGAAATGGCCGACGCCATGGACATGTTCTGCCAGGGTGTCGACGGCGAGATGTTCGACCGGCCCGGCACGCCCTGGCCGGAAGCGGACATCACTGTGGTTGACCTCGCGACCTTCGCCCGCGAGGGCTACAACGCCCAGCTCTCCATCGCCTACATCTCGCTGATCAACACGGTCAACAACATCGCCGAGCGCGACCAGTATCTCGGCCGCCCGATCATCAACGTGACCGACGAAGGCCACATCATCACCAGGAACCCGCTCCTTGCGCCTTATGTGGTGAAGATCACCAAGATGTGGCGCAAGCTCGGCGCCTGGTACTGGCTGGCGACGCAGAACCTCGACGACCTGCCGCGGGCGGCCGAGCCCATGCTCAATATGATCGAGTGGTGGATCTGCCTGTCCATGCCGCCGGACGAGGTCGAGAAGATCGCCCGGTTCCGCGAACTCAATCCCTCGCAGAAGGCGCTGATGCTCTCGGCGCGCAAGGAGGCGGGCAAGTTCACCGAGGGCGTGATCCTGTCACGTTCGATGGAGCTGCTGTTCCGAGCCGTTCCGCCGAGCCTTTATCTGGCGCTCGCCATGACCGAACCCGAAGAGAAGGCCGAGCGGTTCCAACTGATGCAGGAACACGGCATCAGCGAACTGGACGCTGCCTTCAAAGTTGCGGGGAGGATGGACCAGGCACGCGGCATAGAAGCCCCGGTCTCCGGTGAACTAGACAGATCGACATGACTGGACAAATCCATCGCTGGTGAAGTCATTTTTTCGTGACGTCGGATGGCAGTTAGATTTTGCTGGGCCTTAGTGCTGGACAAGATATCGCGGTGGTCATGCCTACGACCAATCGCGAGGGCCCTCTGATTGCGATAATAGGCGCAAGCCTCTGCGGCAGCAGGCGTCAGCAAGAACAAGCCCGACCTCCTGACTGCATCGGTAAGACGGTTACGGCGGCCAGCGCGGTGAGGAACAGACCGCGATAGACTGCGAGTTCAGCTATGATGGTGCGCCCGGTCTCAACGGGACCGTTCAGTCGCGGCCGGCCATTCCGCGTGATAACTGTCGATGACGTAGGGGTGGCTGTGGCGATACCCCTGTCCCATCGGTGTCGCGCCCGACAGATGCGGATGGCTCGCATCGAGGCCCTCGTGCGTGTGTTCGATTTCGTCGGGATCCCCGGCAGGCCAGAGTCGCATCGCGACAAACATCGCGACCGCCGCAAGCAGGCCGAGCGCGGCGAAGGTCACGGGCAGACCAACCCTCGCGCCGAGCCAGCCGGCGGCCGGATAGGTGATCAGCCAGCAGGCGTGAGAGAGCGCGAACTGTGCCGCGAAGAGCGCCGGCCTGTCCTCCAAGTGCGAGGAGCGGCGCAGGAGGCGGCCCGAGGGTGTCTGGGCCAGCGAATAGCCGAGACCGAGCGCAAACCAGACCGGCAATAGGAGAGCATAGTTCGCGACGGCGAAGCCGACGAAGAGGCCGGCGACGAGAATGCCGGCGCCCGCCAGCATCGCCTTGCGATCGGGCATGTCGTCAAGAAGGCGTGGCAGGATAAGCGCCGCCACCATGGAGCCGCCGCCGAAGGCCGCCAGTGCGAGCGCCGTCGCCCGCTGGCTGAGGCCGAACTGCGCCTGCACGAGAACGACGGTGTTGACGATGACCATGGCGCTCGCGGCCGCAACCGCGAGATTGAGGGCCAGCAGGCCGCGCAGGCGTGGGGTTGCAAGATAGATTCGAAGTCCGCGCGTCGTGCGGTCGTAGATGCCGCGCCATTCCGCGGCCTTCGGACTTGGCAGCGCAACCGAGACCACGAGAGCCGCCGATGCCAGAAAGCCGACCACCGTTCCGGCAAACAGGCTGTGGAAGCTGATGACCGTCAGCAGCACAGCCGCCAGCATCGGGCTGACGACACTTTCGAGATCGTAGGCAAGCCGAGAGAGCGACAGCGCGCGGGTATATTCCTTCTCATCCGGAAGCACGTCCGGAATCGACGCCTGGAAGGTCGGCGTGAAGGCCACCGAAGCCGATTGCAGGACGAAGATCAGCACATAGACCTGCCAGACCTCGGAGACGAAGGGCAGCAGGATCGCGACCGCCGCGCGCACGAGATCGAGGCAGACCAGCATGGTGCGGCGCGGCAGGCGCTCGGCGAAGGCGGCCGCGACCGGGGCAACGCCGAGATAGGCGATCATCTTGATGGCGAGCGCCGTGCCGAGCACCACGCCGGCATCGGCGCCGGCGAGATCGTAGGCGAGCAATCCGAGAGCGACGGTTGCGAGACCCGTCCCGATCAGGGCGATGACCTGAGCAAGGAACAGATGGCGGTAGGCAGGGTTTTTGAGGACGTCCAACATAAAATGGGTTCTCGCTCAATCAGCCGCCCGCAAGCCATGCTGTCGGCAGGGCCCCAGTCACAGATACTTGGTGATTTCCTTAAACGCATCGATCGAGCGGCGCTGCTCCTTGCCAAGCGGCCCGACGACATCCTCAAGGCAATGCTCGAGGTGATCCTGGATCAACGTCTTCTTGGCCTGCGCGATCGCTTTTTCGACGGCATAAAGCTGCTGGGCGATATCGAGACATGGCCTGCCCGCCTCGATCATTTCGACGATCCCGTTCAGATGGCCATGGGCACGCTTGAGCCGCTTGACGATCGCGCGATGGGTTTCATGGATGTGTGGATATTCACTCATGCATCAATGCTATCCTCCTGGAGAGGATATAGCAAGGTCGGAGATTCGGCGTGATTCCGTCCGGACAACAAAGTGTTAAGATTTCGGTGAGTATTCGTTAAGCATGTCGGTCGGGATCTGCAGCGCAGCATTTTGAGAATAGGTGAGAACGATATTCTTGCTAACCCCCTTCTTGAGAAAATCATGACGAGTGGCTTGTCTCACTCAAAATTCGAAGCGACACGATTTGATCAAACTATGAGGTCGAGCAGCAACTTGGCGTTCAATCCGGCAATCACGATGCCGATCAGAAACGCGAAGGCCGTCAGCCAGCGTGGCGCGACGAGTTTACCCATTTTCCGCCGATCCGCAGTAAACAGGACGAGTGGCAACACGGCAAACGACAATTGAAGACTCAGCACGACCTGCGTGAGGATCAAAAGCTGGGCTGTCCCGCTGTCCCCATAAAAGATGGTAACCCCCGCAGCAGGTATGATCGCAATGCCGCGCGTTATGAGACGACGTAACCACGGCGCCAGGCGGATATGCAGGAACCCCTCCATGACGACCTGGCCGGCAAGCGTCGCAGTTACCGTTGAGTTGATGCCGCAACAAAGCAGCGCGACTCCGAATAATGTCGGAGCTATTGCAATGCCCAGCAAGGGAGCGAGCAGGTTGTGCGCTTCGCCGAGTTCCGCAATTTCCGTCCTGCCAGTTGTATGGAAAGCTGCGGCCGCGAGGATGAGGATGGAGGCATTGACCAGCAGCGCAAACATCAGCGCCATCGTGGAATCGATCGTCGCGAACCGAAGTGCTTCACGCCGTTCAGCAAATGTTTCGCCATAGGCGCGCGTCTGGACGATCGCGGAGTGTAGGTAGAGGTTGTGCGGCATGACCGTCGCGCCAAGGATGCCCAAAGCTAGATAAAGCATATCCGGATTGGTGACGATCTCGATCGTCGGTGCGAAACCGCGGATCACATCGCCCCAATCTGGATCAGCCAGACCTATCTGGATAGCAAAGCAGACCGCGATCACGCCGAGCAGGACAATGACGAACGCTTCCAGCCACCGGAATCCGAGGCGCTGCAAGTAAAGGATCAGGAAGACATCGAGCGCAGTGATGATCACACCAATTTCGAGCGGAATCCCGAAAATCAGGTTGAGCCCGATTGCCGTGCCGATGACTTCGGCAATGTCGGTGGCGATGATGGCGATTTCCGCCAGCAGCCAGAGCACCAAGGCCACTGGCCGTGGAAACGCATCTCGACAAGCCTGTGCGAGATCTCGTCCTGACGCAACGGCGAGACGAGCGCACAGCGATTGCAGGACGATTGCCATGATATTGGAGACCAACGCCACCACCAGCAGCGTGTAACCGAAGCGGGATCCGCCTGCGAGCGATGTCGCCCAATTTCCAGGATCCATGTAGCCAACAGCAACGAGGTAACCTGGCCCGAAAAAGGCAAGCGCCCGTCGAAGCTTCGAGGCATGCTTCTTAACTGGAATGGAGCGATGGACGTCGGACAGCGACACCTCCCCCCCTGCGTGCAGCCAACCTTCCCGACGGGTATCCATTGGTGATCCGTGTAGCTTATGCGAATGCTATTGCAAATCATTCGCATAAGCTACACGGAACCGCAAGAGATCAAGTGACGACTGGACACCTGCTACCGCACGACAATTCGTGCCTTGGAAGGTACTCGGGTATAGAGGTCGACGACCTCCTGATTGATCAGCCGGACGCACCCGGAGGAGACGGACTTTCCAATGGAGTCCCACTCACGGGTGCCGTGCAGTCGATAGAGGGTATCTTCTCCATTCTGGAAAATGTAGAGGGCCCGCGCGCCGAGAGCATTGTTCGGTCCCGGTTCCTGGCCGCCGTTTTCGACGGAGAATTTCGCTAGCTCGGGTTGGCGCGCAATCATTTCCGCCGGCGGCTTCCAACGCGGCCACTTCTGGCGCCACTGGATGACACCCTCCCCTTCCCACGCAAACCCCGCACGGCCGAGGCCAACGCCGTAACGCATGGCCGTACCACCCGGCTCCACGACGTAGAGGAACTTCGAGCCCGTATCGACTACCACCGTACCGGCAGGCTCGCCCGTCGTGTTGAGCACGCGCTGGCGATAGAATTTCGGATCGATCTGCCGATAGGGGACGGCCGGTAGCTGATAGTCACCATCCTCCATTGCAGCGTAACGGGCGGCCAGGTCTTCTTCACTCGGCAGGCCCATCGGACGCCGCGCTGCGCTGGGCGTGGCGGGAGTCGACGTCGTGGAGCATGCAGTCAGCGTGAGTGAAAGTATGCCCGCAAGAAATCCGCGGCGTGCGACAGTGGTGTTATCTTCAAGCATTCTTGTCCCTTTTTTTGGACGCCCGGTCATTTCCCGATCGCTGCAGCGCCGCTTGCTGGCGCCGACATTCTCATTTCGCTGCGGATGTGGAGGGCGCTGTAGGCGGTGACGGACACAGCGAAGCCCAAAAGAACAAAAAGCACTATCCAGTTCTTCCGCCGAATCTTGCGAACGCGTTGCTGAATATCGTCCGAATCAGTCATTCGACGGCTCACTGATCACAGCAGACCTACCCGAATAGGGGTCGACCAATGCTGCCTCCGGGCGACTGACCGGATACTTTATGATCGAGATGTCCTCGGCCAGTTTGGAAGCTCCTTGTTTCTTCAAGAGAGTTCGAAAGCTCGAATGCATGCCACCGTCCACATAAGCGAGCGCTGGCGTCGACTTTTCGACGGAAAGCGCTGCCTCCACCTTGCCACGCTCGGCCGCGACCAAGGCCTGAAGATCTGCCGAAGCAATGCTTTTCGCCGGCGGGCACGCGGTGAGCGGATTGCGCGGATCGCCGCCATCGAACTCCCGGTTGAAGACATATCGGCGATCGCAGGCGGCGACCTTCGGCTGTCGCTTGGAGAGGTCGAAGTAGTCGTAACCCTCCTTCAAGGTCAGCCAGAATGACATATTCGGATCGCTCCGATGCTTGCCGAAGTTTTCGGCGGTCATGCGGAAAGGATAGGCCTGAACCTGAAAGCGATCCTGACCACTCTGCAGGGCTTTTTGCACGATGGCATAAATTTCCCCGACGCCCTGGTCAGTCATGGCGTAACAACCCGACGAGGAACACGCGCCGTGGACCATCAGCGCTTCGCCGCTATAGCCGAGCGCAGCCTCCAGACGGTTTGGATAGCCGAGATTGAACGAAACATAATATTGCGACTTCGGATTCAGCATGCTGGCCGAGACATGATAGAAGCCCTCCGGAGCCTGGCGATCGCCTTCTTTCGTCTTTGGACCGAGTTTGCCAGACCAGCGGCACATCGGATAAGTCTTGAAGAGTTTGTAGCGGCCGGACGCATCCGCCTTCCACAACTCCAGCTCACTCTCCTGCTTGAATATCCGCACGAGTACCGGATCCTCCGGGCGCATGCCTTTCTTCCCCAGTTCGGTGACTACGGCAACTGAAAGCTTTGGCGGTTCGCCCGAGAGCTCGGCAAGCTCCATCGCGACACATCCCGATAGCCCAATCGCAATGACGGACATGGCAAGGAGTCTTGGTAGTAGAGACTGGCGTGAACGCATGAGATGCCGAGATAGACGAATGCAAGGCCAAGCAGAGCGGATTAGTAGAAAGAGGCGGCGGCGCCTCGTGCTATTCCTCACCCTCGGCGCCGTGCTCGTGTCCGTCATTCGATCCTTCGGGCATAGCGACGTCAGGAACGAGCTTCTCGATACGCGCACCCGCCTTGAGGTCGGCCATGATCTTGCGCGCCGCCTGGGCTTCCATGCTACGGCGCAATTCCGCCGAGACCGCTTCGAACGCCGGTGGTTTACGCTCGCGCCGTTCTTCGAGCCTCACGACGTGAAAGCCGAAGGGCGTTTCAATGGGCCTCGAGGAAAGCTCGCCGGGCTTCATCGTCATGATGGCTGTTCCCAATTCCGAAGGGAACTGCTCGGTGGTTAGAAAGCCGAGATCGCCGCCGTTTTCCTTCGACGCCTCGTCCAGCGAAGCCTTTTTGGCCACCTCATCGAAAGGCTTTCCCTCAGAGATTTCCTTGAGTGTCGCTTCGGCACTGGGCCGATCCTTCAGGAGAATGTGCCGGACACGAACCTCTTCAACAGCCGGCATCGCCGCCACGCGTTCATCATACACCTTGCGTAGGGCATCTTCGGTAACGGCCGCCGCTGCAGCCTTAGCGAGATACGCCTGGCGCAGCGCCTGCTGCTTGAGAAGCGCCATCTGCCGCTTGAACGTCTCGTCGTTCTCCATGCCTTCCTTGATTGCCTTATCCGAAACTACCTTGAGGTCGATCAGCGCGTCGACGACCGCCGATTTCCTGGCCTCTGGCGTGGCTCCGGGATTGGGATCGCCGAGGAACGGAGTTGCGAACGTTACGTCGGATTCCAGAATCTCTGCATCCCCGACGCGGGCCGCAACCCGGTCCGCCCGTTCCTCAGCGAAGGCTGGAACGGCCGTTAGAATGAGCCCCGCAAACAGGCTGTTTATGATGCTCTTGACAATCATTTCCCTGCTCCTGCAACCAGCGGCTCGATAATGGAGCGCAACTGCTCGATCGGCATGACACCAGTGTATTTCTCGCCGTTTATGAAGAAGGTCGGCGTCGAATCAACACCGAGTTCCTGGCCACGCGCGGCGACAGCATTGACTTTGTCGAGGAGGACCTGATCGCTCAAGCAGGCCTCAAGATCTGCCTCCTTCAGGCCCGTCATGGACAGAACCGAAAGAAAGCCCTGCTTCCCGTCTTGCGCACGTGCCCAACGCTGCTGATTTCGGAAAAGGAGATCGACCGTCGGATACCATTTGTCGTCGCCCATGCAGCGGGAAAGCATGAAAGCGGCGGTCGCGCGCGGATCGAACGGAAACTCGCGGAGAATGAAGCGGACCTTGCCGGTATCGATGAACTCGGCCTTGAAGGCCGGCCAGACGTTCAGGTGAAAGTTGGCACAGTGGCCGCACGTCATCGACGCATATTCGATAACAGTAACAGGGGCATCGTCCCGTCCCAAAATCCATTCAGGCAAAGGGCCGGGCTGCATGAGATCAGGCTTCACACCAGCAGTGTTTTCCTGTGCAAGAACATGGTTTGCAGCAAGCAAGGTGAAACCCGCCGCGGTCGATGCCAAAAATTGCCGCCTGAACATGTCGTCTCCAAATCGAGGGAGCATGATCATAAAACCTCTAGCTGCTTGAGGTGCAAGTACGCGGAAGCGCGCATTCTTTAAAAAATCAGGATTGGCGAGAAGCCGACTGAAAATGAAGCTCAGATAACCGCTTGTTAAGCACAATGTCGTGAGATTGGTATTCAGGACCAGAGCGACCCGGGCGTTACACGCATGCACAACGCTGTCATGAGTTTGATGATTGTCTTCCTGATGTCGCTGGTCGTCGGAATAAGCACAGCTGACTCGGCCGCGGCCCGCGGCCACGCATTGCCCGAGCCGTTGCAGATCACTGCAAGCCTCCCCACGATAGACGCCGTTGATGCGACACCTGTCCACCCGGCGCGAGCAGACACCTGTCATGAGGCTTGCCATTGGATGGTCGCATGGCTTTGGCCGGCGACCGGAGAAGTTCACCACGTCCGCGCCGGCCGTGCCGCGGACATACCGCTCCCGGGTCCAATCCGACTTGTCCTGCCCCCTCCTCGTTTGGCTTGAATCCAGCAGACGACCCAGGATGCGTCGCGCGACTGCCACTGACAAAGCCGCCAGCGTCCTTTCGCCCCATGCGCAACCATTCCCATTTCATCGCGGATCGCGGATGGCCAATGAGCGCCCTGCCCGCTGCAAGGATCACTGTCATGAGACGCCTTTTGAAATCCGACAACAACACCAAATCGGCGGAGCCGATCGCCTCGCTGCTTCTGGATCGACGGGCCTTCGGTTTCGCCGCCTTTACCGTGCTCGCGGCACCGGCACTTGCCCTCGCGCAAGGCAAGAAGCGCACGATCGATATCGACGAGCGATTTCTGCCTCAGTTGGTGACTTCACCCTATCCGGACCCAGCCGGAACCATCATCGTCGTGCCGAAGGACCGCTATCTCTATCTGGTCGAGGAGGGAGGCTTTGCCCGCCGCTATGGCGTGGGCGTCGGCCGCGCGGGCCTGGCGTTTGCCGGCTCGGCGACCGTCGGCCGGAAAGCAAAATGGCCGAGCTGGCGCCCAACTGACAACATGATCAAGCGCGACCCAAAGAAATATGCGCGCTATGCCGGTGGAGTTCCCGGCGGACCGAAGAATCCGTTGGGCTCCAGGGCCCTCTACTTGTTTCGAGACGGCAGAGACACGCTCTATCGCATCCACGGTACGACCGAGCCGTGGACGATCGGCAAGGCCGTTTCGAACGGTTGCATCCGGATGGTCAACGACCATGTCGAAGACCTCTATGAGCGCGTGCCAGTGGGAACACGCGTCTTGGTGGTATCGTGATGACGCGGCAGTTGCTTGTCATCGGAGCCGGCCAGGCTGGCCTTTCCGCAGGGTATTACCTGCGCAAGGCGGGCTTGCCTTTCCTGATCGTCGACGCTCATCCACGCGTCGGCGACAGCTGGCGCAGCCGCTACGCCTCGTTGACCCTGTTCACTCCACGCCAGTTCAGCGCCCTTCCCGGTCTGCAGCTTGCCGGCAACCGTGAACAGTATCCGAGCGGCGAGGAGTTTGCTACCTACCTTGAAGACTACGCCGCGCGCTTCAGCCTGCCGGTACAATCGGGAACGCGGGTCGTGCGCTTGTGGCGAGCGGACGGAGGCTTTCTCGCAGAAACGGACTCGGGCAAGAAGATCGAAGCAAATGAAGTGATTGTCGCGACCGGCGGCTTCCAGCAACCGATAATTCCATCCATCTCTACCGGCTTCAGCGCCGAGGTTCAGCAACTGACGCCGCAGTCCTATCATGACCCTGCCGAACTACCCGATGGACCGGTCCTCGTCGTCGGAGACGGTGCAAGCGGCCGTGACATCGCGCTTGAATGCCGGACCGTGCAACCTGTCATGCTTTCCCGCGGCAAGACTCGAAAACTCCTCCCGGAACGGTTGTTCGGGAAGTCGATATGGTGGTGGCTCCAGTTGCTGGGTATCCTGAAAGCCTCGTCGGAGTCATGGATCGGCCGCAAGGTGCGCGCAGCGGACGCCTTTCCCGACCGCGGGCAAGGCGACGAAAACCTGGTGCAGGCGGGTATCCGGCTTGTGCCACGCCTTGTCGCTGCCTCAGGCGAGACGGCCAAGTTTTCCGACGGCAGTTCCGCCAGCGTCCGGACGGTTGTTTGGGCGACCGGCTATCGCGATGAGACGGCCTGGGTCGATATTCCTTCGGCCGTGGGACCGGATGGTGCGCTCTCACATCGGAACGGCATTTCCCCTGTGCCTGGCCTCTACTTCGTCGGCCGGCCATGGCAGCGAAACCGTGCGTCCGCGCTCGTCATGGGCGCAGGCCCAGATGCCGATCTCATCGTCCAGGAAATTTTGCGCCAACAGAACCGCTAGGGAAACGGGCCGGGGCAATACCTGACACCTCTGCATATTGTGTCACGTTCCAATCGCAAGTTTTATGGCGAAGCCGACAAGCGTGATCGTCAGGACACCAGCCACCCAGAGCCCAACGAACCAGATAAACCGGCGCCCGATGCCGCCGTCACCCATCAATGATACCCCTCCTCCGGATCGACTTTGCCGCGGAAGACCCAATAGGCATATGCCGTGTAGGCAAGGATCATAGGTACCAGTACAAGCGCGCCGACAAGCAGAAAGCTGAGGCTTTCGTCTGGGGCGGCGGCCTCCCAAATAGTGACGGAGGTCGGTACGATGTAAGGATAGAAGCTGATGCCGATACCGGCAAAGCCAAGCACAAAGAGGCCGAGTGAAGCCGCAAACGGCCGCGTGTCATGACCTGTGCGCAAGCCCTGGATTAGAAGAAAGAAGCAGGCGAGGAGCAGCGCGGGCACGATGAGGCTGAAGGCGATGGTCGGCCAGCCGAACCAGCGGTCAAGATAGGCGGGCTCAAGGAAGGGGGTCCACAGGCTGAAGACGCCCATGGACGCGAGTGTGCCGACACCGGAGCGCATGGCCAGCGCGCGAGCGCGTTCAGACAACGGGCCGGAAGTCTTCATGACGAGCCAGGTCGCACCGAGCAACGCATAGCCGATGAGAAGCGCAAGACCGGTCGCGACCGAAAATGGCGTCAGCCAATCCCACCAGCCGCCGGTATAGGCGCGGTTTTCTACCGGAATGCCCTGAACCAGCGCACCAAGCGCCACCCCTTGCGAGAAGGCGGCGACCATGGACCCACCGGCAAAGGAGATGTCCCAGAGAAACTCGCCGCGCTTCGTGCGCCAACGGTATTCGAAGGCGACGCCACGAAAGATGAGGCCGAGCAGCATGGCGGTGAGCGGAATATATAGCGCGGGCAGAATAGTCGCGTAGGCAAGCGGGAAGACGGCGAGGAGACCGCCACCGCCCAGCACCAGCCAGGTCTCGTTGCCGTCCCAGACGGGCGCCACGGAATTCATCATGACGTCGCGGTCGTGCTTCTCCTTGAAGAAGGGGAAGAGAATGCCGACGCCGAGATCGAAACCGTCGAGAATGACATAGGCGAGCACCGCGAAGGCGATGACGGCCGCCCAGATGAACGGAAGGTCAAATTCCATGGTGGTAGCTCCCGGACTTGCTGGCAACGGCGGGGGCTGGCGTGATCCCCGCGGAGCGGATCGGACCGCCTTGCAGGTCCGGCATCGGATCGCGCGGCAGGCGGCCCATCAGGCGTAGAATGTAGAAGGTTCCGGCGCCGAAGACGAGGAAGTAGACAACGATGAACGCGACGAGCGACGTGGCTACGGCCGGTGCGTCGACAGGCGAAATCGATTCAGCCGTCAGAAGGTGCCCGTAGATCGTATAGGGCTGGCGGCCAACCTCCGTCGTCACCCAGCCGGCAAGCACGGCAACGAAGCCGGCAGGCCCCATCAGGACCGCGGTGCGATGCAGCCAGCGGTTCTCGCCGAGCGTCCCGCGCCACCGACACCACAGCGACCAGAGCCCGATGCCCAGCATGGCAAAGCCGATGGCGACCATGATGCGGAAGGACCAGAAGACGATGCCGACCGGCGGATGCAGCTCCTTCGGCACCGTATCGAGCCCGGCCAGCGGCGCATTAAGGTCATGCTTCAGGATGAGGCTCGACAGTTTCGGGATCTCGATGGCGTAGTCGACGCGCTGTTCTGCCGAATTCGGAATGCCGAAGAGGATGAGCGGCGCGCCGTCGGGATGACTCTGGTAGTGCCCCTCCATCGCCATGACCTTGGCTGGCTGGTGCTCCAGCGTGTTGAGGCCGTGCATGTCGCCGGCGAAGATCTGGATCGGCGCGACGATCGCGGCCATCCACATGGCCATGGAGAACATCTTTTTCGCGCGCTTCGGCGCATCGCCGCGCA
The DNA here is from genome assembly GCF_900220975.1 of Rhizobium subbaraonis. Classification (GTDB taxonomy): domain Bacteria; phylum Pseudomonadota; class Alphaproteobacteria; order Rhizobiales; family Rhizobiaceae; genus Mycoplana; species Mycoplana subbaraonis. Next base: position 79,553 of record NZ_OBQD01000013.1, read on the forward strand.
GGAGATGATAGGCGCCGACCGCCCCGACCACGAAGGCGGTGGTGAGATAGGCGGCGAGCACCATATGCACGAGCCGGTAAGGGAAGGACGGGTTGAAGATCACCGCCCACCAGTCGGTTGGAACGTACTGACCTACCTCGTTGACGGCGAAACCTGCCGGTGTCTGCATCCAGGAATTCACGGCAAGGATCCAAGTGGCCGAGATCAGCGTGCCGACGGCCACCATCAGCGTCGCGAAGAAATGCAGCTTCGGCCCGACGCGCTTGAGGCCGAACAGCATGACGCCGAGGAAGCCGGCCTCCAGGAAAAAGGCCGTCAGCACCTCGTAGCCCATCAGCGGGCCGATGACCGGCCCCGCCTTGTCGGAGAAGACGCTCCAGTTGGTGCCGAACTGGTAAGACATGACGATGCCGGACACGACGCCCATGCCGAAGGCGAGCGCAAAGATCGTCTTCCAGAAATTGAAGAGCGCGAGATAGACCTCATCCTTCGTCCACAGCCACAACCCTTCCAACACGGCGAGATAGCTCGCCAGCCCGATGGAGAAGGCCGGGAACACGATGTGGAAGGAGACCGTGAAGGCGAACTGGAACCGGGCGAGAAGGGTTGCGTCCAGTGTCTCGAACATCGGCCACGTCCTTTCTGAAGCTGCTGGGGATGACTGCTGGCTGCGGTCACGCAAAAGAATGCGTTTCAGAATAGGCAAAGGTCAATTCTACAAATCTGCCCATGTTGCCGCAGCGCGACAATCAAGCGCGTGTGGCATTTCGCTCACCAACAATGGATCTCTCGGCACGTTCTCAATCTTGCCGACGGAGTCGCAAAATCCTGCCGGACGCGGAGTATCGACAGAGCAGAAGCAGCTTCCCTTCCGGCGCGGGACGCTGCAATCTCGACGCGAAGACCAAAACCGCGCTCTTCCACGTTCAACCAAGTTCACCGCCGGGACAAGAAGGTGTGATTGTCCTTTTACAATCCTCCGCGCTAGATCCGCGTCAGGAGGGTCCCATGCGCAAAACACTGAAGGCCGCCTGGTGGATCGGACTATTTTCCTTCCTCGCCTATGGGGCCGTCAAACTTGTCTTCGCCGTGGCATGCAATCTCGGTGGTCACAACATGACCGAAGCGATCTTCGGCGTGACCACACCAATCATTCTCGGCCTAGCGATTGGTGTGGAGGCTTTTCTCTGGTTTCGGCAAGCGCACTAAACTCATATTGTTGCATACATATGCTAAGGCTCATAAATGAATCGAATAAACAACAACTTAACTGTATATTAATGCAACTTTAATCGAATGCCACGCTTCACTGACGCTTTCCTTGGCTTCAAGCCATTAAAAACGCATCCTCGCAATCGTGAACGGTGAAGATGAGTTTTTGCCGGGTTAGGCTTGGGTGTCGTCAACATGATCTCTTTCGTCTTCCGACGTCAAAGTCTAGCCCACATCACAACAATGCGCGGCACGCGCGCTGATAGCGGAGCGTTCATCGGCACCAATGCCTGCCGCCGCAAACAGGCGCGCAGGCGTCTCGCCATCCTGATCGGAATCTTCTTCATGGCCTATCTCACGCTGGGCGCGCGCCTCGTCCAGTACGGCATCTCCGAGCCGCTGCAATCCGCCTCGATCGACACCGGCGCGCATGCCGTCGCCTCCCGCCCCAATCTCGTCGACCGCAACGGCCTGCTGCTGGCGACGGACCTCAACACGGTCTCGCTCTATGCCGAGCCGCGCCGCATCATCGATGCCGACGAGGTGGTGGAGAAGCTGGCGCTGGTCGTGCCGAACCTCGACTGGCGCGAGACGCACCGCAAGCTGCGCTCCGACAGCGCCTTCCAATGGCTGCGCCGGCAGCTGACGCCCAAGCAGCAGGCCGATATCCTGGCGCTCGGCCTGCCCGGCATCGGCTTCCGGCCGGAAAAGCGGCGCTTCTATCCCGGCGGCGCCACCGCCGCCCATATCGTCGGCCATGTCAATGTCGACAACCAGGGGCTGGCCGGCATGGAGCGCTATCTCGACCAGCAGGGCCTGGCGGACCTGCGCGCCGCCGGCCTTACCAACGACACGCGGCTCGAACCGGTGAAGCTCTCCATCGACCTGCGCGTCCAGAACATCGTGCGCGACGTCGTCGCCAAGGCGATGGCCGATTACGAGGCGGAAGCGGCCGGCGCCGTGATCCTCGACGCGGAGACCGGCGAGGTGCTCGCCATGGCCTCGGTTCCCGACTACGACCCGAACGAGCCGTCCCGGCGCCTTGCCGACGGCAGCGTCGACAAGGAATATGAGAAGGGCTGGTTCAACCGCATCAGCAACGCGACCTTCGAGATGGGCTCGACCTTCAAGAGCTTCACGCTCGCCATGGGGCTGGACGAGGGCAAGATCACGCTCGGCTCCGTCGTCGACGCCTCCCGCCCCATCCGCATGGGCGGCTTCACCATCCGGGATTTCAAGGGCAAGAACCGCCCGCTCTCCATTCCGGAAGTGTTCCAGTATTCCTCCAATATCGGCACCGCCGCGGTGGCCGACATGGTCGGCATCGACGGCCACCGGCAGTTCCTCACGCGGCTCGGCCTGCTCTCGAAACTGGAGACGGAAATGCCCGGCGTCGCGACGCCCACCCAGCCGCGGGCCTGGAAGAAGATCAATTCCGTCACGATCTCCTTCGGCCATGGCGTGGCGACGACGCCCCTGCAGACCGCCGTCGCCGCCGCCGCGCTGATGAACGGCGGCTACCTCATCCCGCCGACCTTCCTTCCGCGCACGAAGGAGGCGGCGCAGTCGCTCGCGACGCGCGTCCTCAAGGACGAGACGAGCGCCGACATGCGCTATCTCTACGATTGGAACGGCCAGAGGGGCTCGGGCCGGAATGCGCAGGTCGAGGGCTTTCACATCGGCGGCAAGACCGGCACGGCCGACAAGGTGATCGACGGGCGCTATGCCAGGAACATCAACTTCAACGCCTTCGTCGCCGCCTTCCCCATGGACAAGCCGCGCTACATCGTCCTGTCCATCATCGATGCCCCGCGCACCGGCGAGAATGGCGGGCGCACCGCCGCCTCCACCGCCGCGCCGATGATAAAGGCGATCCTCAGCCGTGTCGCACCGCTTCTGGGCGTTAAACCACATTTCGATGATCCCACCATAGAAACACGGCTCATCGACTACTAGTCTGACGACCAATGCACGATCGGCCGAACAAAACGAGCATCAACGGCTTATTAAGCTTTCGTTGACCATAATTCTCACCAGCAATCTGCGGCGGAGCGTCTCCACCCCCGTGATGTATCTCGTTTGGATCGGAACTGCTGTGTCTGAGTATCCTATCATTGCGTCTCTGGCGCGCGTGTTCCATGCTGCCGCCAGCAAGGGGATCGAGACGATTGCGCGCTGGGTTGCGCGGGCCCCCGCCATCATCATCGCCGCCGCGTCGACCGTTGCCCTGACCGCTGCTGCGGCCGCCGCGGAAGATCGATCGCTGAAACTGTTCTTCACCCACACCGGCGAGCGAGCGACGATCACCTTCAAGCGCGACGGCAGGTTCGACCCGAAGGGCCTCGCGCAGATCAACCGCTTCCTGCGCGACTGGCGCCGGAACGAACCGGCCCGCATGGACCCGCGCCTGCTCGACCTCGTCTGGGAAGTCTACCAGCGCAGCGGCGCGAAGGATTACATCCACATCGTCTCCGCCTACCGCTCACCTGCCACCAACAACATGCTGCGCGGCCGTTCGCGCAGTTCGGGCGTCGCCAAGAACAGCCAGCATACGCTGGGCAAGGCGATGGACTTCTTCATTCCCGGCGTGAAGCTGGCGAAGCTCAGGGCCATCGCCATGCAGATGCAGGTCGGCGGTGTTGGCTACTATCCGAGATCGGGCTCGCCCTTCGTGCACCTCGATGTCGGCAATGTACGCGCCTGGCCGCGTATGTCGCGCCACGAACTGGTTCGCATCTTTCCAAACGGCAAGACGCTCCACCTTCCCGCCGATGGAAAGCCGCTGCCCGGATACAATGTGGCCATGGCGGACTACAAGCGTCGCGTCAGCTCGAAATCGATCATGGTCGCCAGCACGGCCGGTGCCTCCCGGTCACTCGATCGGGCCGCCACGCTGGAGAGCAGCCTCGTAACGGCATTGCTGCCGACACAGAAAAGCCGAGCGGAAAAAGCTCTGGAGAGGCAGGTCACCCGCCCGGCGGATGTTGAACAATCGGCGTTCTTCGACCTTGCGGCGATCACCGTGCCGCTCCCGACGTTCCGGTCGACCGAAAGCGAGCGCGCTGTTCCGGCAAGCATCTCCGCATTCATCCCGTCTTCGTCGTTCAAGGCGATGGGTGGTCTAAGGATGCCGGGGCAGCTATTGCGGCAGCCCACCGCCGCCGAGTCCAGCCTCGCCGATTTCAGTCAAGAGGTTGGACCGGTCACATGGATAGTTTCCGACAAAGCACTCCTCGGTTGGGCGCTCGCCCCCGCCGAGGCGCTTGAACGATTGACGCTTCCGGCTAGCCTGAAGCAAGACGTCGCGAGCACGAACGACACCCGAAGCGGCAACCGGGCAAAGCGCACACTTGATCAACCTGGCGAGTTCAACTCCGATCGCTTCGGATCAGACGGCTGATTGACCCGCGGGTTCGCGAATACTGGGCGTGGCGTGCGTTTTGCTGGTTCTTCAAACCTATGTGGTGGCTGGTATTCTGTCTATCGAGCCAGAATAAGAGCGGCAAACCGGTCGTAACCATACCCTCGTACGTCTGGATCGACTTCTGGGCTTTCGGTAGATGAGTATACGGAGAGATCGCGCGAGACGGCTTCGAGTCTATCGGCTGCGCTTGTGGGACAACGCCACCCGTATCGAAACTCATCCCTGCTGCCGACAGGATAACGCGACCGAAACGCATGGCGTTTTGAAAGAGGCCCGTAGTTGGCTCGATGACAGAAGGACCAAACGCACGGCCATGATGACAATTTGCGATCGGTAGGCCCATTTCTGGTCACCCGGCCGAATCGCCGGGCGGCCCATTCCTGCGGCCGGCGTTCGTACTGGCGGCGGCGTTACTTGACGCTACCAACGGCGTCGGCGCGGCCATCCTGAAGCTTGACCCACTTGCCGGCATTGGCTGAGGACTGACGCTTCAGATAGCGGTATTCGGTTTCGGACCAGAGCAAGATCTTGTTTCGCATGTTGTCAAGAACGAAGTCCCCGCGGTCGGTGCGCAACGTCAGGACGGCATGCCCCTGCCCGCTCGGTTGCAGCACAACGGTAATCAGCAGGTTTGAAGGCGAGATGCCGGCTTCGACGAGGTTCTTTCGCTTGATCAGGACGTAGTCTTCGCAATCAGCCGCCGTTTCGGGATAAGTCCACAATTCTTCCACCCCGTATATTTCCATATCTGTCAGCGGTGCGAAATCCACATTCGCGGTGTAGTTCACATTGACGATGGTTTTCCAGTTTTCTTGAGTCAGCGTCAGCGGGCCGCGGTCTTCACCGTTGGAACGGCATTCATCACTGTATTTCTTGCAGAACTCATAGTGACCTATTGGTTGGCTGGTTGCTCCCGCGAGCTCCATTGTGGCAGGAAGAGCCATCGCAGCCTGAACTGCGGCAAGAGAAAAGAAAAACGCGAATGCCCCTGTCTTGAGTATTTTTGTCATTGTTCTATCCCTGTTTGATAATGGGACAATGACATTGAATTTTTGACTTCTCGCAAAGGATAGAAGTATAAGTTAGCTCAAATCAATATAGAATAAGCAGAAAATGAAGTGATAAATTGATTTTTACTTTAGGCGTATTTGATTAAATTTTTAGCGAAAATTCAGAGGGTGCCGATGAGACGTTGATCCGGCAACGCACTGATTCCGCGACATTCTTCGCTTCATCTTTGCTGTGGGATCGTGAGAAAATGCGCATCGCATGTCCAACGACGGGCGTTGTCGACGGGTTAGTTGAACCCTGGAGTGTCCAGAAAGGCACGGCCGGACTGGGTTGACGGTCCAAAATATTGTCATCTTGAGAAATTTTCCTTCTGAAAGCTTTTCCCATGGCGAACCGCCCGCGACGGCGCTCCGGGGCCGACAGATCGATGGACACCACCTCAGTATTACCTGCTCTGTCCTCGGCGCTCAGGTCGTGATGTCGCCAGTGTTCATGGGCTTGCGACCGACCAGTGCGGCGTCAGCCACGTATTCCGGTACGACCGTTCTGCAGGCAGAATAAAAGGCGGTCTTAACTCATGCGGGAACTGCCTGCCGAGCAGCAGAAGAAGGCACTCGTCGAGCCAAAGCGCGAGCGAGACGACCCGGCCGAGGCGTTCGAGGACAATGTTGTCTTACTCTATGTCGGCCTCGCCGCCTCGAAGACGAGCCGCCGTAGATCGCTTCAGGCATAGCGGCCGATTACCCGGAACGCTTACTCGTGCCGGCTGAGAGGAGCGCCCCGCGGGTCCACCTGGACAGTGACATGATCGATATCGCGATGCTCCTTTAGCCATGAAGCCACAAGCGGCGGCAGGGAGAGCGGATCGATCCCTGCGTCAGGGCTGACATGGACCGTGGCGACGATACTCTCATCCGTTAGCGTCCAGGCATGGAAGTGACCAGCCTCGGCGATGCCCGGGAGAGCACGCAGGCCCGCTTCGATATCATCAGCATTGATACCCTCCGGCGTGGCCTGCAGGAGGACACGAATGGAATCGGAAACCAGTCCCCAGGCCGACCGGATGACCAAGCCAGCGACCAGCACCGAGAGAAGTGGATCGAGAATGCTCCACCCGGTGAGCATGATACCGACGGCTGCTGCGATTGCGCCGACCGATCCGAGAAGGTCGCCGACGACGTGAAGAAGCGCCCCGCGCAGGTTGCTGTCACCGCTGTCGCCAGACCATAGCGCATACGCGCCGACAACGTTCACGATCAGGCCGACGACCGCGACCACGAGCATTGGCCCGGCGAGAATCTCCGCGGGCTGGATGATGCGCTGCACGGCTTCCCAGGCGATCCATGCGACGAGCAACAGTAGGGTTGCACCATTGGCGAGGGCCGCCAGAACCCGAACACGGTGAAAACCATAGGTCCGCTGTGCATCGATCGGCCAGCGCGCAACACGATATGCGACAAGCGCAAGCAGAAGGGCCGCTGAATCCGAGACCATGTGTCCGGCGTCCGCGATCAGGGCTAGAGAACCTGCGAGCCAACCACCGACCGCCTGCACCAGCGCATAGCCGGCCGTCAGGATGAACACGAGCCTGATCCGACGTTCGTTCGATTTCGTCACCTCCTTTCCATGTTGATGGTCATGATCGCCATCCGAATGTACCGACTCGTTGCTCATGTCTTCGTACCCCGTTCCGTCCTCGACGCGCCGGCACGAAAACTGGTGCGGCAGCCGGCCGACGTCAACCGCCTGAAGCGCGTGGAAGGTGTCCATATGCCGCATTTGTGAAAGGCAGGCTGTCCCCGTTCTGGCGAAAACTTTGGTAAAACAGCATCCGGACCAAGAGTTGGAGAACCTGTGCCATGCGCATGACCACCTGCGTCGCGACAATGCTTGCTGCTGTGTTGCCTGCTTTCGCTGCCATCGCCTCTGACGAGGTATCCTTGCATGAGAACCCACCCCGCGCCTTATTGGTCGAGCATGCCGAGCTCCTTGTGGAGGATGACGCGAGCGGGAAAGCCAAGGCCTTCCTGACGATCTGGAACGGAACCGACGGCGAGATGCGTCTCACGTCGGTCGCCAGTGAAACGTTCCGATCGGTTTCAGCCTTGTCGCCAACATCCAGCGATAGCCGTTCGGGACTGCGTCGTCCCGAGGATTTCCTCCCGATCCCCGCTCATGCCGAGCTGAGGATGCAGCCAAATGGAATTCGGCTCCTTCTTGACGATCCAATCTCCGACGGAAAGGCGAGCCAGGGCGAACGCCTGACACTAATTTTCGACGATGGCACCAATCTGGAGGTCACCGCCGATATCATCAATTCTAGCGGCAAGCTCGTCAGACATCACCATGGACAGGCCGAAGCCGAACCGGACTGAATTGTGTTGACGGAGGGAATTGGTAGAGACGGGACGGAGCGTTCAGTAAATCTGTTCTTCCGCGCTGTCGTGCGAGGTTAATCGGTTTGGAGCCTCTTCGACCTCCTCACCCATGCCGATATCGGGCGCGGCGGGATGGAACATAGGCCCGCCCTGAATGGTTACAGGAGTTCATTTCAAAGGAGTAATGAAATGGATCATGCCAACCACACGCGACTAGCAGAAGCCGAACTCACGCCCTCAGTTCTCGAAGGGGCGACAGTCTATGGAGCCGATGATCAAAAGGTCGGGAAGGTCGATCACGTTCATGGAGCGGGTCCTGGAAGCACCGTTATCATCGATGTCGGCGGCTTTCTCGGCATCGGCGCCAAGCCGGTCTCCGTCCCCATCATCGATCTCGATTTCATGCGGGACGAAGACGGCGATGTTCACGCCGTGACTGCATGGACCAAGGATCAGCTCAAGGAGATGCCCGAACATCGCGACTGACCATAAGGCCCGGCACAATGCCGGGCCATTTTCCCGGCCAAGCCCCGAAAGCGCCCTCCTATTGGCTCTCCGACTGGAACAGTTCCATCGGGTTCCATACCGCCAGGACGCCGATCATGCTGAACACTATCGAGGTGGCCACGAGCACGAAAATCGCAATAAATACCACTTTTCTCAGCATTCTACCCTCATCGTATTGGGCCTCGGACGATGCGCAGGGCAAATGACACAACGGCCGGTAGGACCGTGAGGACGACAATACCCAAAAACCAGATAGCAAGAATGGCCGGTTTTGCGATCATCTCTGCGAAGCCAAGTATCTGGCCGGCAATCCCGGTGCTCTTGAGTAGCTGGACGGTCTCTCCGGCAACCTTTCCGCCAACGGCCTCCGCCAGCCCTTGCCCGCCGTCGACAACGCCCAGAACGATGACCTTCAACCAGGTGATCAATGGGTCTACCGCGAGATATCCCAACAGGCACAGCCCCGTCCACCCGATCATCAGCGCAAAGATGCCAAACCATATCAATGACTTGCCATTTCTCGGACGATCTGAAGGGTCCTTTGAAACTGCCAAAGCGCTCCAGCCTCGCGGCTGATCGCCATTCTCCTCGTGTTGAGTCATCAAACGTTCCTGTTATGATTTTCAGCCGTGTTCACGACTGCCTCGCTTGTCAGTGCTGCTCGTGCGTCGAGAGATCGTGGGAGGCAAGCGCTCTGATGACGTAACAGTTTCCAACCTGATTGGAGTGGTCGCACGTTGTTATCCGGACAAGTTCCTCTTCGAGCTTTGTCAAGCGCTTGATCTTGCTACGCACATCCGCCAATCGCTCCGCAGCGATCCGGTCGGCATCGCGGCATGGTCTTTCCGGATGCTGGTTGAGTTGAATGAGTTCGCGGATAGCCTCTATTGAAAGGCCGAGATTACGGGCGTGCCGGATGAATGTCAGCCGTTCCCGCTCTTCATCGGTGTAGCGCCGCTGGTTACCAACAGAACGCTCCGAGTGGGAAAGTAGCCCCATCTGCTCGTAATACCGGATCGTTGGGATTTTTACACCGCTGGAGCGGGAAAGGTCACCAATCGTCAGCACGGTCATCCTCCATAGGCCAATCGCGCCGGCCGCACCACTCAGTCGAAAAGCCGTCCGAGAAATGAACGGTGGCGATCACCTCGGTCATGCCCATGTCCATGACTTTGCCCATGATCGTGACTGGAACTATGGCCGTAGACCTGCTGGGCCGGCATTGGCCGGTTACGCTCTTGCACGGCAGACGACAGGTCGCCGACACTGCGTTCGATGATCTTGTCCAGTTCGCCGCGATCGAGCCAGACCCCACGGCACTGGGGACAATAATCAATCTCGATTCCCTGCCGTTCGCTCATGACGAGATTCACACGACATGCGGGGCAATGAAGCCCCTTTGCCACACCGGAATTCGATACATCACTCATTCCTTGATCCCCGTTTCAACCGGCGCGGTTTCATCGCCGTAAAGCGAATGTAAGTTCTCTAGCAACTAGAGGGTCAAGAGATACGGGAAGACTTTGGCGATCGCTGACAAGATGTAGCGGCGCGCGCCCGCCCCGCGAAAATCAAATGGGCGCCGCCAATCCACGCGAACGGGCAGGCAGGACGGCCGCCCCTTTATCGAGGCTAACTTTTCAACGATGCTCGTCAGGAACTTGACGGCAAGGCCGGCGCGGCCCGGCAAACGGCAAACATGTCCTGCTCGGGTTGATAGACCTTCGCCGTCACGTTCATCATTCCAAGCAGGCTGGAAAAGAGATTGTCATGCGAAAGCGGTCTTGCGGCCGATTTTCTCAAGCAATCGAGACCGAGCCCCATCGAAGAGGCGAACTGCCCGTCAAACCATGTGATCATCGGTATCCTCGTCTGCTCGTCAGGGGCCATGAAATAGGGCGTCCCGTGCAGGTAAAGCCCGTTTTCACCAAGAGACTCGCCATGATCGGAAATGTAGAGGAAGCCCGTTGAGAGCGTTGAACTGCGCGCCTTCAAACGTTCTACGATCCCGGACAGAACGAAGTCCGTATAGAGGATGGCATTATCGTATGAATTAACGATTTCCGCATCGGTGCACTGGGCGAGCTCAGCCGTCTGGCAATCCGGAACGAACTTGCGAAACGCGTCCGGGTATCGCTCGTAATAGGCTGGGCCATGATTTCCGAGCTGGTGCAGGACCAGGACACTATCCTTTGTGATGCCGCTAAGCCATTCGTCAATCTTCTCCAGGAAGATTTCGTCCCAGCAGTCACCATCCTTGCAGAATCGTGGATCTTTCGAGCCCGTAATCACGACATTTCGCACTCGATCGGCAACGCCTTTGCTCCCCGTGTTATTTTCCATCCACGTCACGTCAACGCCTGCGCGGGAGAGCACGTCGAGCACATTCTCATTCTCAAGCCCGGCTTTGTGGCTGTAGCCTGACCTCTTCAGGTTGGAAAACATGCAGGGCAGAGAGACATCGGTCGCTGTGCCACAGCTCGAGACGTTGGGATAGTAGATGACATTCTGGCGGGCGAGTTCAGGGTTCGTTTGGCGCGTATACGAGTCCAGTGAGAAGCTTGCTCCCCGCGCCGTTTCACCGACAATGACAATGGCCACGCGAGGTTTGCTGGAGCCGTCGGACGGTGCGGCAATCCTGGCATCCTCGCCCAGCGGCTTGACGACGAGGGCGACCTCCTGGCTGACGCCCAGAAGATACTTCGTCGTATTGACGAGGGGCGTAATCGGATTGAGCGTCTTGACCAGGTCCCTCTTGGTGCGAACGATTGCCGAGTAGGGTTTATAGAACGTCGCAGCAAGGCCCGCGAAAATCAGAAGGCAGACAAAGATCGTAAAGCCGTTCTCCAAAACCTTTCGGCCGAGAGTCTGGTGGGTGACACGCACCCAGGACAGTAGCGCGGACGGCAGGACAAAATAGAGGGCAAAGTGCCTGAGAAGCCCCGGCGTCATCAGATCCTGAGACTCCGCCCTGGTCGTTTCAAAGACGTTTCTGACCATGTCCGTATCGACGAAAACACCATAGTTGTCGGTGAACCACGCTGCGGCGGCCGCCACGGCGATATAGAAAATGAGAATGGGCTTGATGACGTATTTGACGGAAACGGCTACGGTTGCAATGGTAAAGAGCGCAAACATGGCGGCGAATAGCCCGGCGTAGGCCCAGGGCTCGCCCTGCAGGTAGACTCCCGCCCTCGCCCAGAATGTCGCATTCAGAAATAAAAGCAGGTAGGTAGCCGCCAATATGCTGACGGGCAGGCTTCCCAGCGTCGGCCGAAATGCCTCAAGTTTCTTCAGGAATTTTCCAGACCCGGTAGCGGATACCTTCTTCATGTCGGCGCCATTGTTCTACGATGAAGCTGGCGCGCTATGTACGAGCTCTAGCAGGTAGAGCTACAAGGTCTATTTTGAAGCATGGCGGAATGGATTAACTACCGTCCGCATGGTCTACGACCACGATCAAGACGAGAACCAGTCGCTTTTTGCCGCTGCCTGCAGCGAAGACGCGCCTCGCCCCGCAGCGCACTGTTCAGACATCCGTCATTGGCGCGAGATCCGTGCTTCCATCTCGAAGTCCGAAATTTCGGTCGCCTTAGAAAAGCCAAGGCAAGAAGAAAATCGCGTTGAGACGCGGGCCGCTTCGAAAGCGAACAGATCATCGCCGCCAGCGCTGGCGCCTGGCAAGGATCATTGAAGCCTGTTTCGCTTCAATGAACAGAGCTGACCAGAGGGGCTTCGCCATCCCGTATCGAAACCCATTTTCCGGTATGGCCGGCGGATTGTCTCTTAAGGTAGGTGTATCCAGTTTCGTCCCAATTCAAAACCTTGTCTGTGAGATTGTCGAGAACAACGTCACCTACGTCAGTTCGAACGGTCAGGACTGCATGGCCCTCGCCGTTGGGCCGCCGCAATACCGTCAAGAGAAGGTTCGACGCCGAGATTCCATCTTTCAGCAGCAGACGGCGTTTGGCCAATGCGTAGTCCTCGCAGTCACCGGCATCAACTGGATAAGTCCAGAATTCGTCCACTCCGTATAGCTCCAGATCGCTCTTCGGCCGAACCGCTTGATTTATGGAGATCGTGAGGTTTTCCAACTGGTCTCTAAGCCGAGCCGACATAATCAGCGGCAACGTGCTACGGGAGCGAATTGAGCATTCAGAAGCGTTTCGCTTGCAGAATTCATAGTGTCCGATGGGTTGTGACGTTATGTCCCCCACCTCCATGGCTGATGGATGGGCCGACGCGCCACTGTTCCCAAATGCCCAGGTAGCGATCACGCACAGAGCCGTCATCGACTTCCGCAAGGTCACCATCATCCCCCGTCCGATATCAATCGATTATCAAATCCTTAATAAATTCTTCTGTCCGCGTCCATCGGGCTTGAGCCAACACTTCGAAAAGTCTCGGTGCTCGACATTCAAATTTCCACAGAAAGATGCAATGCGAACCCTTGAAGCTCAAGTGGGTAGAGCGTCGAAGCTATGACCAACCAATGTGACGGGGATGACAGTGAAGCTATTCAGGAACGTCTCTTGCATTCTCCCCGCGCTCGCATGTGTGATCTTGGCTTTTTCGGCCGATCAGCTATCGAAATTCGCGATTGTCGAAATAATCATGCAGCCTCCAAGAGAAATATACGTAACACGATTCCTGAACTTCACTCTTTCCTACAATACCGGAGTTAGTTTCGGATTCATGTCATCCTACTTTGCGGTGTATCCTGCAATATTATCTTGTATAACGTCCGTCATTGTTAGCTTGCTGGCTGTATGGATGCTGTGCTCAGCAACCAAAATGGAGGCCATTGGAATCGGCCTTATGATAGGAGGTGCCATCGGCAATATCTACGATCGGGTTAAGCAAGGCGCCGTCACAGATTTTATCGATTTTCATTTAAACAATTGGCACTGGCCAACATTCAATGCTGCAGATATCGCGATTTTCCTTGGCGCAGCTTGCTTAGTTGTGAGCTCCTGGCGCGCTCCTTCGAGGCAACTCATTAGATGAAGTTATCGCGCTGTGACTACGCGACCGCTGTAGAGCGCTACTGTCAATAATCTCTGTTTGGGTTGGCAAGAACGCGCACTTGCATCACTGATTTATCGAAAGCCGGCCTTCGAACTATCTTGGGATAGGGGCAGAGCCTTCCAGCCCAGAACCAGAATTTGCAGTCCGAATGCAAAGCGCTCGTCGGCATTTTCCGGAGTGACCCCACGTACCGAGACGGTCGCCGACGGAAATCTTGCGAGAAGCTCATCTGCTTCCAGATCTCGGCCCTGCCGAATCTCGTCTGGAACGTTAGCCAGCGCCTGTTCCTCGATTGAGAAGCCGATCACGTAGTGGGAAAGGATGAAGACGCTCCAACTCGCCCGGCGATCATCCATGCCGGCATCGAGCAGGCATTCGTGGATGAGCGACCCGACGCGGAGGATGTTCTCGCTGATCGGATAGGTTCCGGCAAAAACACGGGACGCATCGCGACGGGACAGGAGCGCCTGGCGAAGCTCTCCCGCTATCCGGCAAAGGCGGTCTTCCCACTGTTCACCTCGCGAGACACCGCGTCCGACATGCTCCAAAAGAGCGTCGGCCATTCCATCCAGGAGCGCGGACTTGTTGGCGAAATGCCAATAGAGCGACGGCGCCTGGATCTTCAGGGCATCGGCAAGATTGCGCATGGTCAGGCCCTCCAGACCGACCTCGTCCAGCAGTTCCAGCGCTTTCGTGACCACGTCCTCTTTGACAATCTTCACAATCTGTCTCCTGAACCATTGACCATCTAACGCTGTTAGATTTATCTAACAACGTTAGATTGGAGTTCTGCACATGAAAAATCGCTTCGACGTCATTGTGGTCGGTGCCGGCCCCGTCGGGTTGTGGATCGGTTGTGAACTGAAACTCGCCAGGATCGACGTCGCCGTGATCGAGCGGCGTAGCGAACCCACTGCGCAATCGCGCGCCTTGACGATCCACGGCCGTTCGCTCGAGGTTTTTGCGTTGCGTGGCATCGCGGATCGGCTGCTTTCGACAGGCAGGCCGATCCCGACCGGTCACTATGCCGTCCTCGACACGCGGCTGGACTTTTCGCGGTTCGACACCCGTTTCCCTTACACGCTGTTCATCCCCCAAGCTGTCACTGAAGCGAAACTCGAGGAACATGCACTCGAACTGGGAGTGGACCTTCGGCGCGGGGTCTCAGTCCAAGGTGTCGAGAACAAAGGCGACCAGGTTCATGTCGCGACAGATACCGGGGAGTTGATCGCAGATTATGTGGTGGGCGCCGACGGTGCACGCAGCATCGTCCGGGAGCAGGCCAGGATCGCATATGAGGGTCACGATGCGCGCAACACACTGATGCTGGGCGACGTCGTGCTCGGCGTTCCACCGGCGGCACCCGTCGTCTCCGTCACCAACGAGCGCGGCCTCGTGATGATGGCGCCGCTCGGCGACGGCAAGCATTATCGGATCGTGATGGTCGATCCCGAACAGATGCATGTTCCGAGGAGTGAGCCCGTGACGCTCGACCAACTGGCAAAGCCGGTAGCGCACATCACAGGGCAAGAGTTCGAACCGCGCGATCCGATCTGGATGTCGCGCTTCACCGACGAGACGCGACTGGCAGCGACCTACAACAAGGGGCGGATCCTGCTTGCCGGGGATGCAGCCCACATCCATGCGCCGATGGGCGGCCAGGGCATGAACGTCGGACTTCAGGATGCCATGAACCTTGGCTGGAAACTGGCCGCCGTGGTGAAGGGAGAGGCCCCGGCCACGATGCTGGACAGCTATACGGCGGAGCGACGGCCCGTCGGCGAGGCGCTCTATGCCAATACGCTCGCCCAGGTCGGCCTCGTCACGCGCTTCGATCCAGCGACGCTGGCGCTGCGGGCCACGCTCAACGATTTGCTGGGCATACCTGCGGTGAACCGCAGGCTCGCCGGAGAGCTCTCCGGATTCGACGTTGCATACGGCAGTGATGCCAAGGCAGCGCTTTCCGCCGGGAGGCTGGCCGAAGGTGTGCGCATCCCGGATGTCGACATCACCGTCAATGAAACCACTTCCCCGATCTACAGTCTGCTGGCGAAAGGCAACTGGCTGCACATCGCCTTTGACGCAGGCGTGGAGGCGAGTAGCCCGGATTGGCTGCGACGAGAACGGATCCGGTTCGTGACGGCAAAGCCGTTCGATCATGCGGCATTCATCGGCCTGCGTGCCGTGCTGGTACGCCCGGACGGTTACGTTTCCAGCTTCGAATAGCGCGGAGCGACGGAATTGAAAGGCGCAATACTCCCGGTCTCACGCGGGCGTTCGTGGAGATGATTTTGCATGGCGTCATCGCGTGGTTGTCGCGCGACTGGCGGTTCTTTCCGGCCAAGCGTCAATCAACGGCAACGAATCTTCGGCGGGCTGCGCCTGCTCGCCGATGACTCATCGCCTTGAGATAGCCGGGGCGGCTGGCAGTACTACCACCCCCGTTCATAGCGGGGTCAAAAGGCAGTCGCCCGTCGCGCATGCCGACGCGGCAACACCGTTAAGCTCAATCACCGTACCGCGGGTAGCTTCCATACCTCGCGAGAAGTGGGCACGATCGATGATTGCTGTCAGACCGGTAGTAAAAAACGGCGGCCAGCGGTCAAACGGCCGGCACCTGCGCGAGCAACTCTTCAAACACTTTCTTCGCCTTGCCGGTCTGCTTGACAGCCTTGGCCTGGTCGAGATTGACCGGCTTGCCGACGACGATCAGGGCGACCATGCCCATCCCGTAGTGCGGCAGGCACTTCACGCCATAGACACCCTCCTTTTCAAGAGTCACCGTGATCTGCTCGTTCATCTTGCCCTTAAAGGCCGTTGCGTCATCCGGGATCATCCCCTTGATACTCTCAGCGTTGTGAGACTTGTCGGTCGGGACGAAGGTGACGGTGTCGCCAGGCGCGGCGACGATGAAATCAGGTTCGTAAACCATCGCCCCCTTCTTGCCCTTGTTGAGCATCATGACCTGATGGTCGGTAGTCGCCGCCCGCGCGGGCAGCGCAACCAATGCAATCGTCCCCGCAGCGCCCAGCATCACTTCGCGACGTGTGAACATAAAAAAGTCTCCTCTCGACGTGTTTTTCGATCATCCAACGTCGGCGTCACCGCCATCCGAAAACCATGGTGACGGATCGTCTCGACGCCACTTCTGCCACTGTTAGCGGCCGACATGAAGGGTGACGAGACGTCAATGCGTCGCAGCTGATATACGCAGTAATAAAAGGCGGTCGCGAGCGCGATCGAATATCCAAGCCTTTTCGCGCATGTCAGAGCTGGCATGCACTTCTTTCGCCAAGAGATTGATGGCGGCGGAACCCGGTCTTTTCTTCCTTCCGATGCCGGAGTTTCAGGGCTTGCGCTCAGACAGAACAACGCTCTCCATGTCTGAAAAGCGACGTGACTATCCGCTGCGCGGGCGAAATCCCACCGACGTGCGCGCGTCGACATTTGGTTCGCACCGAGGACCACAACTGCGACCGCGCGTCGCAATGTCACGGCAGGTTCGGGAACACTCTCATTGAACCTCATGTTGCTTGAGCATTTATACCGACATTCAAAGTACGGATCTGTAATAGCAGTCGAAGGAAGGACGGCAGGCGTGGCGATTGATGTCTCAGCGGTCGGGCTTGTCACAGCGATTGCGGCCGGCGCCATATCATTCGTGTCCCCATGCGTTCTCCCGCTGGTTCCAGGCTATCTCTCGTTCGTCTCCAGTGGCGTCGATCCTGCGTCTAGGCACCTTTCGGATCGTCTCAAGGTCGTCCGGTCGGCGCTGTTCTTCATAGCCGGGTTTTCGACGGTCTTTGTGTTGCTGGGACTCGGTGCGCAAGCGTTCGGCGGTATTCTCTTGCGGTACAATGTCGAGGCGAATCTCCTTGGTGGGGCACTGCTGGTTTGTTTCGGCTTTGTGATGACCGGTTTGGTCAAGCTACCTGGGCTTCTCAGCGATTTTAGACTGCCAGGGCCGCGAACCGTGTCGGGGCCAGCCGGGGCCTATACGCTTGGTCTCACATTCGCCTTTGGATGGACGCCTTGCATCGGCCCCGTCCTCGGTTCGATCCTTACGCTGGCCGCAATGTCGGCCGGAAGCGGCGCAGTCCTCCTCGCAGCCTACAGCGCCGGCCTTGGAATTCCGTTCTTGACACTCGCTGTCGCGTTCAGCAGCTTAGCGGCCGGGTTCAAGCGCATCCGATACGCTGGTCATCTCCTCAATGTTCTAGCCGGCGGCATCATGATCATTATGGGGATATTGATGATGACAGGTCGTCTCACGATGATCGCATTTTGGCTCCTCGAGCGCTTTCCCGGGCTTGGCTATATAGGCTAAGGGGTGTGCGAAGGAGACTGAATACGAACCTGGCTGGCTGGATTTCGCAAGAGAGATCATTCACACGGTTTCGCCATAGGTTGGTCACTGTGACCCTGATCGGCGGGCTGAGTGGTTTGGCGTTCGCTCCCTTCTTTCTCTTTCCGTTCGCATATATTGGCCTTTACACGCTTGCCATTCTGACACGCCGAAGTCGTAACGCGCCGGCGGCCTTCCTGGTCGGATGGGCGTTCGGCCTGGGTCAATTCGTTGTGGGCTTGAGTTGGATAACCGAGAGCTTTGCGGTCGAAGCCGAGAAGTTCTCCATGCTGGCATGGCCCTCGGTGATCGCGCTTTCTGCATTTCTTGCTGTGTTCCCGGCGCTCGCCGCAATGGCCGCTCGCTATCTCGGCGGACCGAGCCTGCGCACCTTCATCATCCTTCCGGCGACGTGGGCGGTGGCGGAGATGGCCCGCGGTGTGATCCTGACAGGATTTCCCTGGAACCTCATCGGGTACATCTGGGGATTTAGCGACCAGGTCCTCCAGGGGGTTTCGGTCATGGGAATCTATGGCCTCGGGTTCCTTACCATTCTCATGGCGACTATGCCGCTCCTGATCAGCGAGAAATATGAGCTGAACCGCCTGTCTGCCGCTCTCGTTATGATCCTGGCGCCCAGCCTCTCCTTCGTCGTTCTGTGGGCTGGCGGGGCAATGCGCCTCGCTGCCACCGACGTTGCGGAAGATGGCCAGCATGTGCGGATCGTCCAGCCGAACATTCCCCAAAGCCAGAAATGGGAAGCGAACCAAGCGCAAGCAATCCTCGGCAAGCTTCTTGCCCTCAGCACGTCCGGTGAAGGTGATCGACCACGCTTCGTCATCTGGCCGGAGACCGCATATCCTATTCTGTTCGAAGCTGGTCGCAACGTCCCTCCAGCCCTCATGGCCAGTGTACCACCAGGCGGACTCCTTCTTTTCGGAGCCGTCAGGGAAGCTCCCGCCAGGCCTCCGAATGATTCAGGACTGCTGAACAGCGTTGTCGCGCTCGACGACGAAGGAATCGTCGTTGCGGACTACGACAAAGTACGATTGGTGCCGTTTGGAGAGTTCACGCCGTTCAGGAACGCTCTCGGCGCCATGAAGATGACCGTAGGCGACATCGACTATGTTCCAGGTGGAAACACGGCACCCATGCGCCTGGTTGGCTTGCCCGCAGCGAGGGCCCTGATCTGCTACGAGGCTGTCTTTCCACGGTCTGGGAGCGATGGAGAAAGGTGGATCCTGAACATCACGAATGATGCGTGGTTTGGCATGTCTGCCGGACCTTACCAGCACTTTCTTGCCGCACGAGTAAGAGCGATCGAAGCAGGGCTGCCCCTCGTGCGAGCGGCCAACAGCGGTATCAGTGGGATCGTTGACGGCTACGGCCGAGTGATGAACATGCTTCCCCTTGACGTAAGCGGAGTGATCGATGGCCTATTGCCCGCAGCTACGACATCCGAAACCGTCTTTGCGCGGTTCGGCAACGTTCCAGTCGTGGTGATGATCGTACTTCTTTTTGTCGCTGGCACGGGAACACGGCGAGGATCACGAGGAACTGAACAGAATGATTTTCGCATCCAGTGAAAAGAACCGAACGCTGATGCCCCACCATTTCGTATTAAAGCACGTTGCCCGTTACGGTCGACCGACGGCGTGTCATCTTACTTACGCCAGGCAAGCTTCGGTGACGGGCATCGCCCGCCCTCTCCGCGCACGCTGTGGTAAGCCGGAAACAGCTGAAAGAGTGCTATAGTGGCCATCCTTTAAATCATGCGTCGAATGGGCGCGTTCGAAGAAGCAGATTTTGCGTCATAATAGCTATCGCGATTGGAGGAAGAAATGCTGACGATTGGGGACCTATCGCGTGTAACGGGCGTCAAGATTCCGACTATCCGCTACTATGAGCAGATGGGGCTGATGGCAGAAGCGGAAAGATCAGAGGGCAATCAGCGCCGCTACGGAACTCATGACCGTGATCGCCTGTCCTTTATCAAGCATGCGCGCGACCTTGGTTTCACGATCGAAGCCATCCGGGAACTTCTTGCGCTGAATGCGCATCCGGAAAGCCTGTGCGCCAACGCGCATCATATTGCCAACAGGCAATTGCAGCAGGTGCGCGATAAGATCCAGAAACTTCGTCTTCTCGAGAGGGAGTTGGACCGCATATCGGCGGGCTGTGAAGGTGATCAAATCAAGGATTGCTATGTGATCGAGTCCTTGGCGAACCACAGGCTTTGTTGCAGCGACCATTAAGGTCTTTTCACTGAGCGACATGATGCGGCGTGATATGGACGCTTGCCGCTGGAAAGGCATCTTATTCTCAATCGAGCGAGGGACCTTGGTTCTGATTTGCGATCCTATCCCGCAATCAGGCGCTAAATCCATGCGAACATTTGGAATTTCCGGCGCCTAACTGCCACCATTCGGGCGATTGCGCACGAATGCCTTCGATTGCTCTTGACTCTCTAGCAGCTAGAGGTCCTATGACAACAATCCTGCGAGACAGGAGAGAAAAATGACCGCTGCAGCGCGCCAGACTCGATTCCGGATTGAGGGCATGGATTGTGCAAGCTGTGCCGCAAAAATTGATACGGCGGTTCGCCGCGTCCCTGATGTGACTGACGTCACAGTCTCGGTTGTCGCAGGCACCATGACCGTCATGCACGGCGACCGGCTCGATCTTGAGGCGTTGGCGCGCAAGGTTGGCAAACTCGGCTATAAGGCAGCGCCGATTAATCCGTCTGCGCCGGCTCTGCAGCAAAAAGAACACGCCGGATACGACCACGGGCCTGAATGCGGGCATGAGCATCATGACCATGGTCACGATCACGGCAGCGCGTCAAGCGCCGCAAATGCTCATCGATCGACCGAACGCGAACACAACGTCCTTGAAGGCATGCACGGGCACGATCATGGGCCGCAGGATGGACCATGGTGGAAGACCTCAAAGGCGCGGTTGACCATCACATGCGGCATCGCACTGGCCGTTGCATTCCTACTGGCGCAAGTGTTCCCTGCAACCCAGCCTTGGGGCTTCCTCGTTGCCATGGCGGTAGGGCTCATTCCCATCGCACGGCGTGCGCTGTTCGGCGCGATGAACGGCAGCCCATTCACTATCGAGACTCTGATGACGGTCGCGGCGGTCGGCGCTGTCATCATCAACGCTGCTGAAGAGGCGGCGGTGGTCGTCTTTCTGTTCCTGGTCGGCGAACTGCTCGAAGGTATAGCAACCGGACGCGCGCGCGCTTCGATCCAGGCACTCGCGACCCTCATGCCAAAAACAGCCCTGGTCGAGCGAGACGGAAGCACGGAAACCGTACCCGCAGAAAGCCTTGCTGTCGACATGATCGTTCTTGTTCGACCGGGCGACCGTGTAGCGGCTGACGGGGTCGTCCTTTCCGGAGAAAGCGCGGTCGACGAAGCTCCGGTTACGGGTGAATCTGTCCCAAAGCGCAAGGAGACCGGCGACAACGTCTTCGCCGGCACAGTAAATCAGGAGGGCGTGCTCCGGGTTCGCGTGACAGCTGCCGCAGCAGACAACACGATCGCTCGCATCATCGCGCTGGTCGAGGAAGCACAGGAATCGAAGGCGCCGACCGAGCGCTTCATCGACCGCTTCTCGAAATACTATACGCCCGGCGTCATGGTCGTCGCCGCGCTGATCGCGATCCTGCCCCCTCTCGTTGGAGGAGCGGAGTGGAGCACCTGGATCTACCGCGGTCTGGCGGTTCTGCTGATCGGGTGCCCCTGTGCGCTCGTCATCTCGACGCCTGCGGCAATTGCCGCGGCGCTTTCGGCCGGGGCACGGCGTGGCCTGCTCATGAAAGGAGGCGCGGTGCTGGAAAACCTGGGCAAAGTCGACCGCGTCGCCTTCGACAAGACAGGGACGCTCACTGAAGGCAAGCCAAAGGTCACGGATATTGTCAGCGTTGCGCGCGGCGAGCGGGAGACACTACGACTGGCAGCAGCGCTCGAAGCCGGTTCGAGCCATCCTCTCGCGGTCGCTATCCTCGCAGAGGCAGCCGCCAAGGGTGTTCCCGTGACGGCGGCCGCCGAAGCCGGCGCCGTGGGTGGCAAAGGTGTTGTCGGGACCGTTGACGGTGTGAAACTGTTCCTTGCATCGCCACGCGCTGCGTCAGAAAAAGTGCCGCTTGATGAGGCGCTCTCGGTCCGGATCGCGTCCCTGAATGACGAGGGCAAGACCGTCTCCGTGCTAATTGCGGACACGGAGGTGGCGGGCCTGATCGCGATGCGCGACGAACCGCGCGACGACGCCGTCGCGGGTATCGCGGCGCTACGCGAACTCGGCGCCGACGCTGTCATGCTGACGGGCGACAACACTCGGACGGCCAAGGCCATTGCCGCGTCGCTCGGCATGGAGGCGCGCGCCGAGTTGATGCCGCAGGATAAGCAGAAGATTGTTGGCGAGATGCGCGCTCAGGGCAAATTTGTTGCCAAGGTCGGGGATGGCATAAACGACGCACCTGCGCTTGCCGCCGCCGATATCGGGATCGCCATGGGCAGCGGAACGGACGTCGCACTGGAGACAGCCGACGCTGCGGTCCTCCACGGGCGCGTCAAGGACGTGGCCAATATGGTAGCGCTATCTCGCCTCACCATGGATAACATTTTTCAGAATATTACCATCGCGCTCGGACTGAAGGCGGTCTTTCTCGTGACGACCGTACTCGGTGTCACGGGATTGTGGCCGGCGATCTTGGCCGACACCGGTGCAACGGTGCTGGTGACCGCCAATGCGATGCGCTTGCTCGCCTGGAAAGGCCTTCGCGATGTCTGAGCACTTGGGACATATGTCCCCGGCTGGCCACGGCCGTCTACGCCATTGAAAGCTGCCACCCCATCAAGGAACGGCGGAGGATACAATTTGTCTTTTAGTTTCGGGTATTGGGCCAATCGTGTGGTTAATTCAATAAGTGCCCGCTTTTAGGTCGCTGAGGACGGCATCTATATCGATACCCACAGAGACCGGTCGGCGGACATACGCCCAGGTCTCTTCCTCGGTCAGTTGCCGCCCATCCTTCGACCTGATGCTGTAGTACCTCAGCGAGCCCGCCGGGACCAGAGTGCCGTGTTTCAGGATGGCCCTTGCCCGCAAATTCACGAACTCGAGCCCCCTACCGATGGCATTGATCTCGTTGACCTTGCGATTCTGGTTTTCAACTCCTGCGTTTGTATATGGCTCATCGAAGTAATTGAAGATTTCGGTTCGCCAGTTGCGCATCATCACGAACAACTCATGGAAGAACGGATGCAAATCCAGAGGTACGATTTTGGTCCAATGGCCATAGGCGGCTTGAGCCTCGGCGCGGGTCTGACTCGTGTAGAGGTCGAGGAAGTGTTCCTTCAGGATATAGGCCGCATCCCTCCGCCGAAGCGCGTCTGCCCCGATTTGCTGGTTGGCTTTAAGTGCATGCCTTATGTCATGCGCTACAATCATTTCGCCCATTGAGTTCTTGTCCGCCGATGATCTTGGTCGCCGGCGGGATTGGTCGGACGAAGAGAAGGTTCGGATCGTTGAGGAGAGCCTGCAAGGTTTTCGGCAAGGCTCGGCGACGGCGCGTCGATATGGATTGTCGCGGTCATTGTTAACCCGTTGGCGTCGGGAATGCCGTAGTGGCCTTCTGAGCGGTTCCGCTTCAACAGGCTTCGTGCCACTTTCGATTTCGTCGCCGGCGGCGGCATCTTGAGCCCCACGTCTCCGATCTGAGGACAACAAGACGATCGAGATCGGCCTGCCGAACGGCCGACGGCTGACGATCCCGGCCTCGCTTGATCCGACCGTCCTTGCCCGCCTGTTGCCCGTCGTGGATGGGTCATGATCGCCTTTCCGGCCGGGGTGAAGGTATGGATTGCAGGCGGGGTGACGGACATGCGTTGCGGCATGAACAGCCTGGCGCTGAAGGTGCAGCAAGGTCGTGGCCGCGATCCTCATGGTGGCGAAGTCTTCTGCTTCCGAGGTCGCAAGGGTGATCTGGTCAAGGTCCTGTGGCATGACGGCGTCGGCATGTCGCTTTACATAAAGCGCCTCGAGGCCGGCAAGTTTATCTGGCCGGTCAGCCCAAGCGGCTCCGCCGTGCCCGTATCGTCGGCGCAGTTGGGCTTTCTCCTGGAAGGTATCGACTGGCGCAACCCGCGCTGGACGCAGCGGCCTTCGAAGGCAGGCTGGTCACCTGCATTGCTCTGTTTTTGTTGGGCTTTCGACATGCGTCATGGTAGCTTCCGGCCATGGATGATGCTGCTTCGGAGATAGCCAGACTACGCGCCGCGCTTGCAGCATCGGAAGCGCGTGCCGCCTCCGCCGAGGCCGATCTCGCGCAGGTGCGCGCCGTTGTGACGACCTCCGAGGCGATGATCCGGCACCTCAAGCTTGAGATCGCCAAAATGCGCCGCGAGCAGTACGGCCAGAGTTCGGAACGGCGCGCCCGGCTGATCGACCAGATGGAATTGCAGCTCGAAGAACTCGAGGCCGGCGCCACCGAGGACGAGATCGCCGCGGAACGCGTGGCAGCGAAGATCACAAATGTCTCCGCCTTCGAACGCCGCCGGCCAGCCCGTAAGCCGTTTCCCGAGCACTTGCCGCGCGAACGCGTGATCATCGAGGCTCCGGCGCACTGCGCCTGTTGCGGCTCGGCCCGGATCGTGAAGATGGGCGAAGACATCACCGAGACGTTGGAGGCGATTCCGCGCCAGTGGAAGGTGATCCAGACGGTGCGCGAGAAGTTCACCTGCCGGGACTGCGAGAAGATCAGCCAGCCACCGGCACCTTTCCATGCGACCCCGCATGGATGGGCGGGACCGAACTTGCTGGCGACGATCTTGTTCGAGAAGTTCGGCCATCATCAGCCATTGAACCGCCAGGCTGAGCGCTACCCAATTGAAGGCGTCGATCTCAGCCTCTCCACGCTGGCCGATCAGGTCGGTGCCTGCGCGACGGCGCTGCAGCCGATCCATGATCTGATCCGCGCCCATGTCCTCGCCGCCAGGCGGCTGCATGACGACGACACAACCGTGCCGCTGCTGGCCAAAGGTGCAACGCGGCAGGCAGGGTTATGGACTTATGTGCGCGATGACCGTCCCTTGGCGGGCGGCGCGCCTCCTGCAGCCCTCTTCCACTTCTCACCCGATCGCGAGAAGACCCATCCAAATCGACATCTCACCAGGTGGCATGGCACCCTGCAGGCCGATGCCTATGGTGGTTACAACGACCTCTATCGTGCCGGTCGCAGCCCCGCGCCGGTGATCAGCGCGCTCTGCTGGAGCCATGCACGCCGCAAGTTCTTCGAACTGGCAGACATCGCCGGCAACGTGCGCAAGCGTAGCCGTCTGCTGTTCGGGATGGCGCGCGATGGGGATCTGCCAAGGTCGCTGACAAGAACACTCGGTTCCGGCCGAAGCCCCTGGCTCGGCGCGCTGACCTATCTCGTCGTCGCGTGCGGCTTTGCCGCTGTCGGCGAGATCGAGTTCGTCGCCAGCCTATCCTCGCTGGGCGTCACGCTCGTCTTCGCGGCGATTAACATGGCAGTGATTGCGATCCGTTTCACGCAACCAGGTCTCGAACGGCCGTTCCGCCTGCCCTCGATCGCGAATGTTCCGCTGACGGCTGCACTGGGAGTCGTCTCGTCGCTTCTTCCGGCTGCACAATACGGCTGGAAGGTCTATCTAACATTCGGTGGCCCATTTCTTCTCGGCGCGGTCCCCTATGCACTCGTAAGCAGCAGGCGGGCGCGCAAAGGCACCAGCGAGGACGAATCCCGCAACCAATGTCAAGCGGAACCTATCCATGATAAGGAATAGGAGTTCGCATTTGGTCGCCGCCGCCTTCGGATTTTCGGTTCTGGTGCCCCTGCTCGGCTATCTCTATCTCGGGTGGCTGTACGCTGCAATCTTCCTGGTCGGCTATGGCGGTGGCTTCGTCTTATGGTTGGCTGCGCCGCAGGGCGCCTCATGGGAATCCATCAGGCTCCCATACTGGCTGACGTTGTCTGCCTTCCTTTTTCTGCACAAGACCGAGGAAAATCAAACGTCATTCTTCGAAGCCGTCTCAGCGAGAATCACCGGAACTCCGGTGCCCGAGGTCTCCGTTGATATGCTGCTGGCGCTTCTGATAATACCGGTTGGGGCGTGGTTGGCTACGCCTTCGCTCGTCTGGCGTGGCAACGCATTCGGCTACTATCTTGCGTGGACTTTTTTCGCATCGATGGGTCTGACAGAACTTGCGCACTTCATCATGCCACTCTTAGCAAACGAGGAATATGCGTACTTCCCGGGCATGGCTAGCGTCTCTGTCGTGGCACCGCTCGCTTGGTGGGGGATGTGGCGGCTCAATGTTCATCCCCGACGATCTCGTTGAAGTATGGGGCGCTGTGTTTCACACGACAAGGCGCCACCACAAGCACCTGCGTACAACTGCTGGGCATGGGGTAAAGCGGCTCCATCGCAATCTTGAATGAATACGTTGTCACTTGGCTCCGGACAACTGTATGGCTGCTCGGTATTTCACGATGGCCCGCTGTGCCGTTCGAAAGCCTTGGGATGACAATCGGGCAGCCGGCGCAACGTCACTCACCTCCCCGTTGCGCCCAAGCAACTCGGCGATCCGGGCCTTGACTTCATCGACCGGAACCATACTTTCACCGGTTGTTGGCCGACCGTCGCAAAACAGATGGTGAAGGCTGGAACATCGATTTTCAAGACGGCGATCAGGTGCTGACGCACTCCTCCGACGGTGGTTTGTCTAGCCCTTGGCAGCCGCGACACTGCGGCCGGCATGCTCCTCACTTCTTTCAGCAAATTACCCTGGAGCTTGAACCGCACAGGGCCACGCCCACGGTTTGCCAATCATGCCTTCTAACGGATCGCCTCATACCCGAAACATCCTTCGCCGTTAGCGCCGTCGTCCATCCTTCGGATGTCGCAATGACCAACCTGGCTGCAACCATATATCGCGTTCGACGAACCAATCGCTCACCTTGTCAAATGCGGAACCAAACCTGCGGCTCAAAGAAGCAATGGCCCCGTGTAAAATGCTGTTCCCGGTTTGGGATTGAGGCCGCGTAGCGTGTTATAGACAAAACCGGGCGGATGGTTATTTCTGCCCTCAAGGACAATGATGCGACGAGCAGCCCTCATGAGCCAGAACTGTGAAGAACTTGCCCTGCGATTGCAGGATGTCAGCCGCTCCTTTCAGGATACGCTGGCCGTATCCGGCATATCGCTCGACATCCGCCGCGGCGAGGTGGTCTCGCTGGTCGGCCATTCCGGCTGCGGAAAGTCCACCTTGCTGCGCATCGTCGCAGGTGTCGAAACGGCAGATAGCGGGCGGATCTTTCTCGGTGATCGCCAGGTCAACGGTCCCCGAACGTTTGTCGAACCGGAGGCGCGCAACATCGGCTTCGTCTTCCAGGACTATGCGCTCTTTCCGCACCTGACCGCGCGCGACAACATCTTTTTCGGTCTCAAGCGGCTGCCGAGGCAAGAGGCGGAGGCCCGCTTCGCCGAAGTCGTCGAGCGCGTGGGGATCCAGCACCTCATTCATCGCTTTCCGCATACCCTTTCCGGCGGTGAGCAGCAGCGCGTCGCGCTCGCGCGTGCCCTTGCGCCGCGCCCTGCCATCGTCCTGATGGACGAGCCGTTCTCCAATCTCGACCAGGGCCTGAGGGAGAGGGTGCGCACGGAAACGCTGGCTCTCCTGAAATCGCTCGATACGACCGCGATCATGGTGACGCATGACCCGCAGGAGGCTCTTTCGGCGGGCGATCGCGTCGTGCTGATGCGGTCCGGCAGGATTGTTCAGGAGGGGTCGGCCTATGACTTGCACGACCGTCCAAACAGCGCCTATGCGGCCGAGTTCTTCTGTGCGTTCAACAAGGTTCCGGGCGTCTATCGAGACGGAAGGCTCACCACCGCGATCGGCACCTTTTCACAGCAACTCGACCTGCGGCCGGATAGTGCCGCGACGCTGTTCATCCGGCCCCAGTCGATTGCGGTGTCGCCAGACGACGGCGACCTGCCTGCGCGGGTCGAGCAGCGCATCTTTCACGGCGAGATCGAGCAACTTGTCCTTCGGGTCCAGGGGCTGGAGGCGCCACTCAAGGTCCGGACGATGGAGCGCCTGCCCGACGGCGTATCGGACGTCCGGATTTCCGTGCAGCCCGACCGCGTGCTGACCTTTTAACGCCGCGGACGGGCCGATCACGGCCCATCAAGTTTGCGTGATCCCGGCGATAAATTCCTCAGCAAACTTGACTAATCAAATCAGGAAATGATGCAAGGATGTCGCGTTCTTAAAGGAGGGTCTTATGAACTCGCACGCCATCCTGGCATCCACATTTCTCGCAGCTTCGCTTCTGGCTGTTCCGTCCGTTGCAGCTGCCGCCGAAATCAACGTCTACACGACGCGGGAACCGGCGCTCATCGCGCCCCTCCTCGAGGCCTACACCAAATCGACCGGCACGAAGGTCAACACCGTGTTCCTGAAGGACGGCCTTCCAGAGCGCGTCGCGTCGGAAGGCGAAAGCTCCCCTGCCGACATCCTGATGGCCGTCGATGCCGGCAACCTCGTCGACCTCGTGGACAAGGGCGTCACCCAGCCGATCCAATCCGAAGTGCTGAATGCCGCCATCCCCGCACAGCTGCGCGACGCCGAGGGCAACTGGTTCGGCCTCTCGTACCGCGCGCGCGTCCTCTATGCTGCCAAGGATCTCGACCTGACGTCGTTCAACTACGAGCAGCTCGCCGATCCGGCCTGGAAGGGCAAGGTGTGCATCCGTTCGGGCCAACACCCCTACAACACGGCGCTCTTCGCCGACTACATCGCCCACTACGGCGCCGAGGAAACCGAAAAATGGCTGGCTGGCGTCAAGGACAACCTGGCGCGCAAGGCTGGTGGCGGTGACCGCGACGTCGCCAAGGACATCCTTGGCGGTATTTGCGAGATCGGCATCGCCAACACCTACTATGTCGGCCTGATGCGCTCCGGCAAGGGCGGTGAGGAGCAGGTTGCCTGGGGTGACGCGATCAAGGTCGTCCTGCCGACCTTCAAGGACGGCGGCACGCAGGTGAACATCAGCGGCGCGGCGATCGCCAAGCACGCGCCGAACAAGGACGAAGCGGTGAAGCTTCTGGAATATCTCGTCTCCGACGAGGCGCAGAAGATCTACGCCGAAGCCAACTACGAGTATCCGGTCAAGGCCGGCGCGACGACGGATCCGATCATCGCCTCCTTCGGCGAACTGAAGATCGACAACAAGCCGCTGTCCGAGATCGTGGGCCACCGTAAACAGGCCAGCGAACTTGTAGATAAAGTCGGCTTCGACAACTAAGGAAACGAAGAAGGCGCCCATCGGGCGCCTTCTTTCCGCACAGCATGGATCAGCCGGCCTCAATAAGCCCAAAGATTGACCGATCTGCGAAACGCCCAGGCAGCGGCTGGCTGACGTTTTCGGGCGTGATCGCGCTTGTCGTCCTCCTGCCGATTGCCGAGCTGCTGCTTGAAGCCGTCAAGGGATCTTCGGGGCTCTGGGGCCATCTCTTTTCCACGATCCTGCCGGCCGCGATGACGGATACCGTCATCCTGCTGGCCGGTGTCGGCTTCGTTACGGCGGTGATCGGCACCACCACAGCCTGGCTGGTGACGGCCTATGATTTCACGGGCCGGCGCGTGCTGGAATGGGCGCTGCTGCTGCCGCTTGCCGTGCCCACCTACATCATAGCCTATGCCTATCTCGACATGCTTCACCCGATCGGCTCCGTGCAGGGAGCGATCCGGTGGATGCTGGGCTATGACAGCCCGCGCCAGTTCCGCCTGCCCGATATCCGGTCGATGACCGGCTGCATCCTGCTCCTGGGCTTCGTGCTCTATCCCTATGTCTATATTCCGACGCGGGCGATGTTCCTCACGCAGTCGGCAAACCTCATCGATGCGGCCCGTACGCTCGGCGTCTCCCGCCGCGCGGTCTTCTGGCGCGTCGCGCTGCCGCTGGCGCGCCCGGCCGTCGCCGTAGGCATCAGCCTTGCCCTGATGGAAACGCTGAACGATGTGGGCGCCGCCGAATTCCTCGGCGTGCGCACGATGACGGTTTCGATCTACACGACCTGGATCACCCGCTCCGATCTGCCGGGCGCCTCGCAGATCGCACTGGCGCTCCTGCTGATCGTCGTGGCGCTGGTCGCGCTGGAGCGTTGGGCCCGGCGCAGGCAGCGTTATGCCAGCGACGCCCGGCGAAGCCCGCAGCTCGTCCTGCAACGGGTTCCCGCCTGGAAGGGCGCCCTGCTCCTTTGCGCCGGCGCCCTGCCCGTGCTGCTCGGCTTCGGCGCGCCTGCGGTCTATCTGGTGACGGAAGCCTGGAAGCGATACCAGTTCGCCGGCCTCTCGCCGCGTATTCTCAGCGAGGCCGTGAGCACGGTCACGATTGCAACGATCGCGACTGTCGCGACCGTCGGTTTCGGCCTCGTCGTTGCCTATGCCACCCGTGTGCGGCCCGGCGCGAAATCCTCCTGGCTGCTGCGGTTCTCGACGCTGGGCTACGCCGCGCCCGGCACCGTCGTCGCGATCGGCGTGCTGATCGTGCTTGCCGGGCTCGACAGGTTTATCGACAGGTCGGCGACAGCCTGGTTCGGCATTTCCACCGGCCTGCTGTTCATAGGATCGGGCGCCGCGGTGGTCTATGCCCTCGTCGTCCGATTCCTCGCCATTTCCGCAGGCGGTATCGAAGCCGGTCTCTCGCGGATTCCCGGATCACTGGATCAGGCGTCACGAACCCTCGGGCAATCCACCTCGGGGACGTTCTGGCATGTCCACCTGCCGCTTTCGAAAGCCGCGATTTCCGCCGCGGCGCTTCTGGTTTTCGTGGACTGCGTGAAGGAATTGCCCGCAACACTCCTGTTGCGTCCCCTCAATGTGGAAACCTTTGCCACCCACCTTTATGGCGAAGCGGCCCGAGGGACATATGAAGAGGCCTCTATTGCGGCCCTCGCGATTGTCGCGATCAGCATTCTACCGGTGATATTGCTGTCCCGCGTGGGGCGCAGCCGGGCCTCGCAGCCAGCGATCGGCTCGGCGGGCGTGCTCTCGTGAGCCGGCCTGCGACTGGGCAATTGCGCAATTATTGTTTCTTGCCTTCAGCACGAAACAGTTCTCTGTGAACGATGACATGACGACAGGGCCGGCCCAGCCCTGAGAGGACTCTTCCGATCGCTAGGGGCTGATGAGCCTACTACTGCACTTAGCCAGTTCGATCGTGGAACGGCAGAAGATGCGGCGCCGCCACCGAGGCTCGTTCGCCCAGTGAAGGGGCAACTTTTTCCGAGTAGCTATCCGAAAGCCGCCATCCCGTTTCACCAACTACCATAGCCGTTAATTCAGTCGGATCGACGCCTATGCTGAGTGGCCAAGGAAAGTCTCATCATGAGAGACCATACCCGCAATGGGTATTTCGCCGAAATCCGGTAGGGCTGGCGTTCCGATTGTTGACTGACCAGCTTGCGGTTAGAGGCCAAATTCAAAGCTCCAGAACGAAGAGCCGTTTTCCGGAGTATTAGATGCCTCATTCTCTTTTTTATGGACCTCGGTCGAGTGGCTTTCCGGCCGCAACACTTGGCGTACTTCTCTGGGCGTTCGCCACTCAGGGCGCGATGGCCGCGGATATCAGGGTCTATGCGACCCGCGCGATTTCCATATCCGCGTCGGAACACGTCACGGTGGTCTATCTGGATGACGCCGGCACGATCGAGGGACGGCTATCGGCCGGTCTTCCCTCCAGTCAAGACAAAGCGGAAACTGTCGCACGGCAGCGATTGCAGGAAGGCGGCGAGACGCTTCAGCGTGAACTGGCCGCCGCCTGGCAGGGCGTCGCCAATGCCTGGCGCCTCGGCATCACCACACTTCCCGCCGTCGTCGTCAACCGTCGCTATGTTGTCTATGGCGAACCCGACGTCGCCAAGGCCGTGGCGGGCATCGAGACGTACCGGAGGGAGCGGGAATGATGCTCTCGAACCGTGTGCGCGCCGGCGTCGCCGGCTTCATGCTGTGCTGCGCCTCCTCGGCCGCCGCGCTCGATACCGCAACCATCGCCGCGTCGGCGCTCTCCCCCGACTGCCTCGAATACCGTGTCGTCGGGATCTGCTACTGGTTGAGATGCGGCACCTTCGGCTGCTCGGTGCGCACCTCCGTCAAAATCCGCCACTACGTCCCCGACGCGGTCGTTTCTAGCTATTCCAACACCGGCGAGAATCCTTGGGTGGAGGTTCGCCTCATGAGCATCGCCAACCCGACCGCGCTCAGCGGCGGCGACGGCACGACGGGCGAGCCGCACGAGAACAACCTTCAGAAATTCAAGAACGCCGACGTCATCGGACATCCGGCCAGCGTCGCGTTCAGCGGTTTTGCCGGCAGCTTCGGCTATACCTGCGAGGGCGCCGGCAAGCCGCTGATCCCCTACTTCCTCTCGACGCTCGATACCGTCGCCTGGCGCTACAACCTGCCGGAAGCGGTTTACCCGGAAGCGCTCATTCCCGGCCGGCGCGAGATCGGCTCCCGGACCTCCATGAGCCTTTGGGGCGCCGTCTATCCGCGCGGCGGCTTCCAGCACCAGGCCGACGACCACAAGGGCGCCGCCGTGATCGCCCAGCGCGCCGGCGACGTCGTTACCCGCCGCGGCCAGCCGCATGTCTATCAGCCGCTGCTCGCCAATCCCCGCGACGGCTACTGGTCGGCTGGCGCACTCGTAGAGGGCGACGCCTCGACCGGCAAATGGCAGGAACTCACCCCTACGCTCAAAAACACCTGCGCCGTCTTCCCGAACACCAACACCCGCGTCCAGGCGCGGAAGGGCGATTTCGCCTGGGCGCTGTGGCGACCTTACAGCTGCTGCCAGCGGCGCGGCCAGGTGTTCCTCGGCAGCATGAACTTCGACTGAGAGGACCGATACCGTGACGACTTCCTCATCCACCTCCCGCACTCGTATTGCCAGTCGCCTTCGCACCGGACTCCTCGCCGGTGCCGCGGTCATCCTCGTTTGCGCGCCTGCTGGTGCGCAGAGCAACAGCCGTTACAGCTTCCAGCATCAGGGCAAGACCCTGGACGACACCGTGCTCTACAACATCGGCGGCGGCCGGGCCGTGACCATGACGGGCGCAGCCAGCATGTACTCCATCGGCGTCGGGGTCGGCTGGAACAGCAATCTCATCTGCGGCAACATGAGCCTGACCACCACGCTCAAGAACCAGCTGAACGGCATCACGAAGGGTTTTCAGCAGATCATGTCCAACGTGGTGCAGAATGCCACGTCAGCGGTCGCCTCCCTGCCCGCCCTGATCATCCAGCGCGCCGATCCCGCCCTCTATAATCTGCTGACCAACGGCGTGCTGCAGGCGCGGCTCGATTTCGACCGGTCCAAGCTGACCTGCCGGGCGATCGCCAACCGCATGGCCGATATCGCCGGCGGCCAACTCGGCTGGGACCAGATCGCCGAGGGCCTCGTCCTCAAGAAGGCCGTTCAGAGCACCGACGCCGTCTCGGCCGTCGAGGAAGCGGAGAACAGCAAGGGCAACGAAGGCGTGCCATGGGTCGGCGGCGACAATGCCGGCGGAGAGGGCCAGGAGCCGATCAAGATCGTCGCCGACGTGACGCGCGCCGGCTACAACCTCGTCAACGGCCGGGATGTCGAGGACACATCCGCGATCGATTCCTCCAATTGCAGCGATCGCGTTTCCTGCCAGACCTGGAACTCGCCGCAGGAGGCCGTCGATTGGGCGACGCGGGTTCTCGGCGAACAAGTCCAGCGCACCTGCGAAAGCTGCACCAAGACCGAAAGCACGCCCGGCGTCGGATTGACACCGATGGTTCAGGAGGAATTCGACGCACGCTGGGGGCCGATGCAGGAATTGGTCGACGGCAGCAAGGAGCCCAGCTTCGAGAACCTTCAGGCCGTCGGCAGCGCATCGTTGCCCGTCACCCGTGGCCTGGTCGAGGCGCTGCGCGACGAGCCCGACAAGGATATCCTGTCCCGAAGGCTCGCTTCAGAAGCTGCCCTTGCAAGGACACTGGAAAAAGCCCTCCTTCTTCAGCGCACCTTGCTCACCGGACGCAAGGAACCGAACATCGCAGCCAACAAGCTGGCTCAGGAAGCGATCGGGCGGGAGAGCGACAATCTCGACCGGGAGATCCAGAACCTCAAGACCGAGTTCGAGCTGCGCCGGGAACTGTCGAACAATTCGCCCTGGTTCGTCCTCAAGCGCCAGCTCGAGCGCAATGCGGTTTCCGAAGGGGTCTATCAGGGCGATCCGATCCGCAACCGTCTCATCGAGCTGCAGCAGCAGAAATCCGGCGGGACCAATCCATGAGGCAGTTTCAGCTCCGCAAGGGGCGGCTGTTCCTCAAGCGGACCGGCATCGCCATGGTATGCGTCTTGCTGTTTCTCGGAGCGGCCGTCGGCGCCAATCTGATCGGCATCCGCATGGCGGGCGACGTAGTGGCCTGGGAGCAATGGCTGCGCCGGCACTCGCTTTGGTTCCTGATCTGGCGTCTCGCGCTCTATGCCGGGATCGCCACCGGCTGGATCTGGATGCGCAGGAGAGTGTTGGCCCGTGAACCTGACAGCACAACCGGCCAGCGCCTGCGGCGGCTGGAGATCGCCGCCATGGCCGCATTCGTCGTGCTCGAAGCAAGCCTGCTGTTGCAATCCAACTAGGTCCGGGTGCCTCATGACGCTCTACACCACCGATTATCTGGAGTATTACCTCACCCTCGTCGCCTGGATCGTTCATAACGGGATCTGGTCGGTGCTGGTCGCCAGCGGCATGTTCGCGCTCCCCTTCCTCGCCATCATCATACAAGAATGGCTGCGCGCCCGCGCCGAGGGTGCCGACGAGGGCAACAAGGGCGTGCTGTCCTCCATGCGGATCGAAAACCGTGTCTTTGTGGCGATCGCTGTCATCATGTTCGCCGGCATCCCGTTCATCGACGTAGATCTCAACACCGTCCAGTTCGACAGCAGCCGCTCGACGCAATGCCAGGTGAACGCACCGCAGCCGAGCGACACCGGCTGGTCGCAGTCGTTCACGACGCTGAACAGCCAATCAGCCAAGGTGCCGGTCTGGTGGTTCTTCATGCATTCGATTTCGCGGGCAATCACCGGCGCGGCCGTTGCCGCGATCCCCTGCGGCACGGACCTCAGGCAGATGCGCATGGAGATCGACGCCACGCGCATCGACGATCCGCTCCTATCTCAGGAGGTGCGGGATTTCTCGCAGAACTGCTACGGGCCGGCACGCGCAAAGCTGTTCATGTCGCGTCCGGAACTGACCGAGGAGCAGATGAACGATGTGAGCTGGATCGGCTCGGCCTTCTTCGTCGATACGCCTGGCTATTATGACACCTATCGCTCCGCCACGCCGCGTGACGGCTGGGCCTATGACAGCACCCGCGATGCCGGCCTGTCCGAGGTGGAGAGCGGCGCCGGCTATCCGAGTTGCCGCGAATGGTGGGGTGATTCAGGAAGCGGCCTTCACGATCGTCTGCTGGGGCAGGTCGATGCCGGCCTCATGTCCCGCATGGCCAATTGGGCCGGCTTCATCTCGAAGGAGGATCTGGACAATTCTGTGATCCGCGCGATCGCCGCGCCGCGCAACCAGACGATCAATCAGGGGCAGGTCTATTCCGACTATGGCGGCCAGGTTGATATGACGCCGGCGAACGAGATCACGCGCGGCGTGAGGAATGTCGGAATGTCCGTTGGCGCGCTCGGCTTCTTCCCGGCGATGGATGCCGTGCGGCAGGCGCTGCCGATGGCGCTCTCGCTGCTGAAGACCGCTTTGGTGATCTGCATCCCCATCGTGCTGGTGATCGGCACCTATGATCTGAAGATGCTGGTGACCGTCAGTTGCGTGCAGTTCGCGCTGTTCTTCGTGGACTTCTGGTTCCAGTTCGCCCGCTGGGTCGACAGCACGATCCTGAACGCGCTTTATGGCTCCGGC
The DNA here is from genome assembly GCF_900220975.1 of Rhizobium subbaraonis. Lineage (GTDB taxonomy): Bacteria > Pseudomonadota > Alphaproteobacteria > Rhizobiales > Rhizobiaceae > Mycoplana > Mycoplana subbaraonis. The sequence continues at coordinate 115,454 of NZ_OBQD01000013.1, forward strand.
TGGTTCTCCAGCAATCCCCATTCGAACTTCGATCCGCTCATGGGCCTGAACAACGGCTATGCCGACATGCTGCTGAACTTCGTCATGGCGACGATGTTCATTATCCTACCCGGGTTCTGGGTAGCGGCATTGGGATGGGTGGGCGTGCGAACCGGCAACATTGCTCAAATGATGGCTTCGGGAAGCGATGGAGCAAAATTAGCCGGTTCCAAGGGAGGAGCAATAGTCTAGTCGCATATGGAACAGACGATCAGAAATCTGCATCATCGTATGGGTCGCCTGGATCAATTCGATCCTCCCCACGATATAGGCCATATCCACTCCACCCCATGCGCCATTCGGGCTCTTCATTGTCTTGCCAGCGGGCAAGCGGGACAATCCACGCTACGGCAATCACAAATAGGACCAGCGCCGCAAGCCAGGACGCCGCGAAGAAGAATGTGCCAAGAGCAGCGAACTTCACGCCATCAAGCAGTAGCTGCGCGGCGGACGGCGCAACACCATTCGCCACGAGCCAACCTGCCACATGATGCTCGCAATGTGCCCAACCACGGGCAACACTCCGAGCGCCCCGCCCCAGAATATAGACGATTTCTGCTGTGAAACTTTGTGCTGCCATGGTCCACCTCGGGATTTCCCGGTCGGAGGAGGCCTCGTCCTCACCTGATTGAGATCGGTGCGCTGGCGGCACGTCGCAGTCGAATTTTGAACTGCCACTGTCTTCATAATAGCAGCAACACGCCTCGCCGTCACTATCACCAGTTCAGGATGCGAAAATCCTCGGTCCTTGCAAGCTGACAAGCGGCCGAGGCGCGTCGTCTCGCGAGAGAACGGTTTGATCCCACACCGTATTCCCGCTCGCGCGGGTTGGCCCAAAAGCGGCATGAAAGGGTTCCCGGTAAAGGGAAAAGGCGACAAGAGATAAGGGAATGGAACCCAAGGGGAATGGGCCTATCCGGAAACGGAAAAGGCCATGCCCCAACCGGTCATCAGGTTACGCCATGCTCACATTGCTCAAACGAAAACGCATCACGACGCCGCAAGCGCTGGCAACGCCAACAGCATGGCCAGCCGAAAAAGGCAAAGGGCTGATGCGACCGGAAAAGGCCGCCAATCTGCTTGCCACGCGGCGCCGGCAAAAGCTTCTGGAGCACATCTGGCAACGCACCTCGCTGTCGCGGGCGCAGTTTGATCTCCTGTACCGGGCACCGCTCGAACGCTATGCGGAATTGGTGCAGCACTTCCCCGCCTCCGAAAGCCATCACCACGCTTATCCCGGCGGCATGCTGGATCATGGCCTGGAAATCGTCGCCTACGCCCTCAAGCTCCGGCAATCTCGCCTGCTGCCGTCCGGCACCACGCCGGAGGACCAGGCGGAGCAATCCGAGGCATGGACTGCGGCGACGGCCTATGCTGCGCTGCTACACGATATCGGCAAGATCGCCGTCGATCTCCACGTCGAACTGGCCGACGGCACGATCTGGCATCCATGGCACGGCCCGCTTCGTGAGGCCTATCGCTTCCGCCATCGCAAGGATCGCGACTATCGCTTGCACAACGCTGCGGCAGGCCTTCTCTGCTACCATCTGCTCGACGGAAAGATTTTCGACTGGCTCAGTAGCTATCAGCGGGCTTGGGCTTCCCTGCTCTATGTGATGGCCGGTCAATACGAGCATGCCGGCACGCTGGGCGAACTGGTCATCCAGGCGGACCGCGCCTCCGTGGCGCAGGAACTCGGCGGCGATCCAGCCCGCGCCATGACCGCGCCGAAACACTCGCTGCAACGCAAGCTGCTGGAAGGTCTCCGCTACCTGCTCAAGGAGGAACTGAAGCTCAATAGGCCTCAAGGGTCGGACGGATGGTTGACCGACGACGCCCTCTGGCTGGTCAGCAAGACGGTTTCCGACAAGCTGCGGGCACATCTGCTGTCACAGGGCATCGAGGGCATTCCGGCAAACAATACCGCTGTGTTCACCGTGTTGCAGGATCATGGAATCCTGCAAGCGAGCGCCGAAGGCAAAGCGATCTGGAAGGCCACGGTTACAAGCGACCAGGGATGGTCGCACACGTTCACCTTGCTGAAGCTGTCCCCTGCTTTGATCTGGGAGAGCAATGAGCGGCCAGACCCCTTTGCCGGGTCTGTCGAGCTGGTCCAGGAGAATGCCGACGGCACAGAGGCTGCTGTCTCCGTGCCGCAAACGCAGACAGATCTCGTGCCTGTCGCAAACGCTTCGCCGCCCTCCCCGCTTCCACATACGGGAGAGCCAGCACCTACCCGGTCGACCGATGCGGTCGATGATTTGCTCAACCTGTTCGAAACCTCACCTGCCAACGACGATGCCGGATCGTCCATGGATCAGCCGGATCAAATGGTCCCGCACGCGGAACAATCATTCGCGTCGCCAAGCCCAGCCGCCGCCACGCAACCATCGCCCGCTCCCGGCCATTCAGACCCCTCCGGGGAGCATTTCATGATCTGGCTGCGTGACAGCATCGCCGGCAAGAAGATCGTTATCAACGACGCAAAGGCGCTCGTGCATACGACGGCCGATACAGTCTATCTGGTCAGTCCTGGCCTGTTTCAGCGCTATGCCCAGGAACATCCCCGGACGGGCATCATCGCAAGGCAGGAGGGTATCGCGGAATGGCAATGGATTCAGAAGCGCTTCGAGAAGCTGCACGTCCATCGCAAGCAGCACAGCGGGCTAAACATCTGGACCTGCAAGGTCACAGGCCCGCGCAAATCACGCCGCCTGCACGGCTACCTGCTGCACGATCCAAGCCAAATCTTCTATGAAATGCCACCGAACAATCCGTATCTGTTGATTGGATAGTTCCAGATACCTTGCGCGCTCGGCCCGCGCGGCACATCGAAGAGACCAACCTCTCCCGCTTTGAGGCCAGCACCGGCACAATGCTGAAGGCACAGCATGTGGCGCACGAGGCACGTTGCTAAGCCTAACAGTTTTAAAAGCGAACTCTCAAAATGCCATTTCGGTGACTATGCACTCATTTTGGCTCGACGATCGGAGCCTTAGCGAAGCCCGCCGGCGTAAAACACCCGACCATTCGCTACTACGAAGACATCGGCCTTCTCCCCCGGCCGGGCCGAACTGCCATAGGGCGGAGAAGTTACGACGCGCCCGATCTCTGCCGTGTGACATTTGTTCGCCGGTGCCGCGATTTCGAGTTCAGCATCGATAAGGTACGCCTCCTGATAAATCTTTCGACCAGCGCGGACAGAGACGGCGTCGAAGCGAGAGACATCACCCAGGCTCGCCTTGATGAGGTGCGCTCCAAGCTGACGGAACGTCACGCGCAGGATAAACGGCTCGCTGGGTTCATCCAGCGCTGCAGTGAGGTTATGCTGGAGGCACTGGTCAGGATTGCGTGATGTCTTCAAGGATCTTGCGAACCCGCCGGGTAGCGGTTGCTGCTCGTCAAAAGGCTGCAGCGACGTTCGACAACAAGATCGCGTGAGCAACTCGTGTCTTATGTAGATACGCCGAGCCTGCGATCCTGGTCTGTTGGAAATCTGGGGCTTTGAGAAACAGCCGGACATAGGCTCCGCCGAGCCGACGCTCGGGGGGCGAGAGGCCCCCCCCCCCCAGGAAGAGGCATCAATGGCAACCAGCAAGTTGAATGTTAGGCAGTCTCATCGGCAGCACTCTGCCGGCGACAACGTCTCGATGATCCGGCATTCGGCCACGGTTCCGCATTTGCAGGTGTCGATGATGCGATCCAGCTCGGCCTTCATCGCCTGAAGGTCACGGATCTTTCGCTCCACCTCATCGCGGTGGAGCTTGGCGATATCGTCCACGGCCGCGCACGATCGCGACCGGTCGTCGGAAAGGAGCAGTAGCGCTTTCACCTGATCGAGCGAAAAGCCGAGATCGCGGGCGCGACGTATGAAGCTCAGTCGATTCAGATCGGCGAGATTATAGGAACGGTAGTTGCCGTCGGTTCGTGCTGGCGGCGCCAGGATGCCGATCTTCTCGTAAAAGCGAATGGTTTCGACGTTTGTTCCGGTCGCCTGGGCGAGGCGCCCGATGGTCAGAACTTTCGGCTCCACGGCAAAACCCTATAGTTGCTACGGTGTTTTGCCGTCCTAATGCGAATAGGCGCGCTTGTCGAGGCTGGCTTATTTCACCTTCTCGACCTCGCTTTTGACCAGGTTGATGAAGCCTTCGCGGCTGAAGTCGACGAGCGGCTTACCGTTGACGAAGAAGGTCGGCGTTTGCTCGACCTTGTTGGTCTTCACATCCGCCATATCTGCCTGCAACACCTGATCGACTTCCGGCTTGACGCTGTCGAGACGTCCGCCCATGAGTTCGAGGCCCGCATCGCCCGCGATATCCCATGCCAGCTTCAGATCGGGCTGGCCGTGTACCGCCCATTCCGGCTGCCTATCCATAAGCGCGGTCAGCACCGGCTCAAACTTGTCCTGCTTCCGCGCCGCTTCCAGTATGCGCACGGCCTCGTCGGATCCTTCGTGGAAGACAGTGTAACGTATTACCACGCGCACATCCTGTGGAAAGGTAGCCAGGATCTCCTTCACGAGGGGATAGAAAGCCCGGCAGGCTTCACACGACGGATCCATGAATTCGACGATCGTCACCGGTGCGTCGACCCGCCCGAGGATCGGCGAATGTGCCCGCATCAGCGTACTCTCGGCGGGAGTGACCGAGGCCGCCTCCTGCGCCTTCTGCTCACTGTAATAGTAGGCGCCGCCGCCGAAGGCAGCTAGCGCAAGGAGGGCGGTGAGGCCCACGACAAGGCGACGGTTCATGGTGCGTTTTTCCTCCGGGCGGCGAAAAGCAGGATGGAGATTGCAGCAAAGGCCAATACGGACAGCACAGGAAGCGGCAAGACATCGAAGATGGTCATCTTCGCATCCGTACAGGACGGCCCCTGACCGCAGGGTACGACAGCTTGCGAGATGAAACCGTAATAAAGAAGGACGTGATAGAGGGCGATCGAAAGGCCGGAGGCGCTCAGAGGCAGGCCATAAATCCAGGCGTCCCGATCGGCCCGAATCGCAGCGACGGCAAGGACCAGCGCGAGCGGAAACATGAAAGCGCGCTGATACCAGCACAGAAGACAGGGCGTCTGGCCCATCACCTCCCCTATGAAGAGCGCACCAAGCGAGCTTGCAAGCGCGATCATCCATGCAACAAAGATCTGCAACCAGCCGTGCTCGCGTTGTCGTGTATCCGGCGTGTTCATCCAGGGCCTATCGAATGCAACGATTCGAACTTGTATGAACCCTCTAGCCCCTAGAGGGTCAAGTGTTGTCGCCCCTCCCGTTCCTCTCGACAAATGCCTTGAAGACGGAAAGCGTCTCGTCGCCGACGTGGTGCTCAATCCCCTCTGCGTCGATGCGCGCAGCCTCCTCGCTGACGCCGACCGCACGCAGAAACCTTTCGACGATCCGATGCCGTTCCCGGCTCTTGGCCGCAAGCGCCTTGCCCGCCTCTGTCAGGAAAATGCCGCGATACCGCTTCTGTTGGATGAAGCCATCGTTGACGAGACGCTTGAGCATTTTGGCGACTGTCGGCTGCGCCACGCCTAGTCTCTGAACGATATCGACTTGCCGCGCCTCTCCACCATCGAGGATGAGATCGTCGATCAGTTCGACATAGTCCTCGACGAGTTCGGTGCGCCGGTTGGTCCGCGTTTGGCGAAAACTCTCGACATGCGTATCGGCATCGACCAGCGAGGGCTTGCCTGAAGGTTTCCCTTTGCCTGATGCCATCATGCCTTTCCTGAACTTTTATCCTTCTTAGTCCGAAAGCATAGCCATTGCTATGAATTTCCCCAGGCAGCGAGGCGGATCTCGCGGGTAGCCTAGCAGCAGCAAGTCCGGAACATAGCCATTGCTATAACTAAAAGCTTATGCTGTAATTGCTATTGCGAACTATTATCAAAAAGAGGGACGAAACCATGCGAAACTGGCTGCCATTCGATCTGGGCCGCCGAAAGCTCCTCGGCGCAGGACTGGCTGCGGCCGGCGGGGCGGCTATTGCTGCTCGATCGGCGTTGAGCCAGGACGTCTCCTCCCAGCACCAAGGGCACCAGATGCCCGCAACGGCCAACGGTACGGGCGACGCCGCACCACTGCACATGCAGGCGCATGGCGCGATGATCACGGTCGGCGACGTCGACGATGCGCGCAACGGTTTCGACCCGACGGCGATGCTGACCGACTGGGACCTCGGGACGCTTTCCACCCTGCCCGATGGCCGTCGGCTGCGGACATACGAAGTCGAAGTGGAGGACAAGGAGATCGAGATTGCGCCGGGCGTCATGTTCCCGGCCTGGACCTTCAACGGACGCGTTCCCGGACCTTCATTGCGCGCCATGGAGGGTGATCGGCTGCGCATCATCCTGCGCAACTACGGTTCTCACCCCCATTCCATGCATTTCCACGGCATTCATGCCGCACGCATGGACGGCGTTCCGGGCGCCGGCGTCATCGGACCCGGCGAAGAGTTCGTCTACGAGTTCGACGCCCGCCCCTTCGGCTGTCATCTCTATCATTGCCATGCCCTGCCGCTCGCCCGGCACATTCATAAGGGCATGTACGGCCTCTTCGTGATCGATCCCGATCCGGAAAAGCATCCGGAGTTCCGCGATGTCGCACTCGGCCGGCTGCGCGGCTCCCCCGAGAATGCCAGATGGCAGGAACTCGCCATGGTGATGAACGCCTTCGACACGAATTTCGACGGCGAGAACGAATTCTACGCCTGCAACACCATCGCCCACTGCTACGCCAAGAAGCCGATCCGCATCGCAAAGAGCCGCCCGGTTCGGATTTACCTTGCAAATCTGACAGAGTTCGACCCGATCAACTCCTTCCACCTCCACGGTAACTTCTTCGACTATTACGATCAGGGCACGACGCTGACGCCCACGCTGAAGACCGTCGATCTCATCGTGCAGTGCCAGGCGCAGCGCGGCATTCTCGAGTTCACCTTCGGCGAACATGCAGACCATGAACCGGGCCTCTACATGTTTCACGCGCACCAGTCCGAGTTCACGGAACTCGGCTGGATGGGAATGTTCGAAGTTGTGGAGGACGTGGCATGACCGACGAAACCGCATCGAACCAGTCCGCGTCGCCGATCAAGCGCTTTGCCCTCCTCTGGGCTGTCATCCCGTTCCTCGTGCTGGCGGCAGCTATTTCCTGGCTTTTTGCCACCAACCCCCTCCGCAGTTTCGAGAACGGCGCGCCACCGGTGGAAAACCTCACCTATGAGCGCACGATCCTCGACAATGCCGGGCTGCGCCTTCTTATACGCGCTGGCGGCTCGGAGCCGTTGAAGATCGCGCAGGTCCAGGTCGATGCCGCCTACTGGCAGTTCACGCTCGATCCACCCGGCCCGCTCGCGCGCGGGCAGACGGCGTGGATCGCAATCCCGTTTCCTTGGGTTCTCGGCGAGGCGCACCGCGTCACCGTCGTCACCGGCACGGGCGCTACCTTCGAGCACGAAATCCCCGTTGCGGTTCCCACGCCGGAGGTGACATCGGGCAGCCTTCTGTCGCAAGGCATTCTCGGCGCCTTCGTCGGCATCTTGCCCGTCGCCATCGGCCTGATGTTCTTTCCGGCGCTGCGCGGCGCGGGTCCGGGGGCCATGCGGTTCCTGCTCGCCCTGACGGTCGGCCTTCTCGCGTTCCTCCTCGTGGATGCGGTGGCGGAATCCTTCGAACTCGCCGGCAAATCCGCCCCCGTCTTCCAAGGTGGCGCGATGGTGGTCTTTGCCGCGTCCGCGTCCTTTCTGTTGTTGATGGCCGTCTCGCGGCGTGGCGGAAAGCCCGGCGGGATGGCGCTGGCGACCTATATCGCCATCGGCATCGGCCTGCACAATATGGGTGAGGGCCTTGCGATCGGCGGCGCCTTCGCAGCCGGCTCCGCCGGACTCGGCGCCTTCCTCGTCATGGGCTTCACGCTACACAACATCACAGAAGGCATCGGCATCGCCGCTCCACTTCTCAAGATCAGACCCACCTTCCGGCAGTTCGTGCTCTTGACGCTCATCGCCGGCGGCCCGGCTGTGCTTGGCATGTGGATCGGAAGCCTTGCCTATGCCCCGCACTGGTCGGCGCTTGCCCTCGCGGTCGGCGCTGGCGCCATCCTGCAGGTCATCATCGAGGTGATTCTCTTCATGATCCGAAACGACGAGGGCCGCGCGGACATCCTTTTTTCGAAGGGCGTCATGGGCGGCCTCGCCCTTGGCATCGCGCTCATGTACGTGACGGCGATGCTCGTGAAGATCTAAGCGGACCGGCGCCGCGTCAATTTGCGCCTTGAGCCTGTAGTTCCTACAGGGTCTAGAGAGGGTCTCTCTTGAACACGAGTGGCATACCATGGCGACAGAACAGGCAACCAGGATCAACTACCGCATCGGTGGAATGGACGGCGCGAGCTGCGTCTCAAGAATCGTGAATGCGCTCACGCGCAACCTCATCGCAAGTCTTCTCTTCCTTTTGCCGGTCACCGCACTCGCCCACGAATTCAAGGCCGAAAGCCTGCTGATCGATCATCCCAAAGTGATCGAAACGCCGCCTGGCGCCAAGGTCGCCGCCGGGTATCTCACCGTCGTCAACCAGGGCCAGGCAGACGACCGCCTTGTCGCCATCGAGAGCGCGGGCATCCCGCGCATCGAGATGCACGCGTCGAAGATCATCGACGGCATCGCCAGCATGAAGCCCATGGAAGGTGGCCTGCCTCTTCCCGCCGGCAAGACCGTCGGTCTCGGTGAGGACGGCACGCACGCCATGTTCATGGACCTCACGAAGCAACTCAAGGAAGGCGAGAAAATCGAGGCCGTCCTCGTCTTCGAAAAGGCCGGCCGCGTGCCGGTCGTGTTCAATGTCGAAAAGCGCTCGGCGCAGAAGAACGAACGTCATGACCACCAGCAGTAAGTGGCCGCTTCTGCGGACGATCCGCTGGGCATGTTGGGCGCTGGTTGTCCTCGTCGTTGCGATCCTCTCTTTCGCCTGGGCGCAGAAGGAATTGCTGAAGCCGGCTGAGGTCAAGCCCTACGCGACGCCGTTCGAGTTGACCGACCAGAGCGGAAAGACCGTCACCGAACAGACGTTCCTCGGGACGCCGTCCGCCTGGTTCTTCGGTTTCACCCATTGTCCGGACGTCTGTCCGACAGCGCTTGCCGAAATGGCCCAGGCCCTCAAGGAACTCGGGTCGGACGCGAACAGGCTGACGGTCGTCTTCGTCAGCGTCGATCCGCAGCGTGATACGCCGGCGCTACTGAAGGACTACGTGGCCTATTTCGACGAGCGCATCGTGGCGCTCACAGGAACCGAAGAACAGCTGCGCGCGATGACCAAGGCACGCTTCGTCTTTTACAAGAAGGTCGGCAGCGGCGAGAGCTACGAGATGGAGCATACCGCCGGCATCCAGCTTGTGAGGGCCGATGGTCGCTTCTTCGGCACGCTGGACAGCCACGAGACGGCCGATGTCAGGTTGCAGAAGATTCGGCGGCTTATCAGTGAGTAGAACGAAATCAGGGACAATAAGGCGGCGCGCCGCGGAACAGCAACAGCTTGCAGCTGTCGGGCTCGCAGGCTTTAGCGGACCACGATTCGTGCCTTGGAAGGAACGCGGGTGTAAAGGTCCATGACGTCCTGATTGATCAGTCGGACACAGCCGGAAGAAACAGACTTCCCGATTGAACTCCACTCGCGCGTACCGTGCAGTCGGTAAGGTGTTGAGCAGCAGACGATTATCGTGGGCGCTTGACTCTGTAACAGCTATAGAGTGCAGCCTCCCCAATCCGAAGCCGATTGGAGAACTCGTTTGGCGCAGGTGATGCGGAAAGACAAAATCCTTTTGGCGATCGCAATCGCCCATACGCTCACTATCGTTTCGCTGGGGTACATCCTGCTCGGATTTGCGGGCATGGCGCTGTTTGCGATTGGCTTTGTGATCGGACTGGTATTCTGGCTGGCAGCGCCCGAAGGGATCGGATTCCGGAGAATCCGCCTACCCTACTTCCTAACCTTGGTTTTTTTGTTCTGCACAAAATCGAAGAACGCGAGATGGATTTTTTTCCCGCATTCTCTCGTCTGACTGGTGTTGCCACGCCTGAGGAAGGCTCTCCACTCTCCCTTCTGCTCTATGCGCTTGCGGCAGCTTGGCTATTGGTCCCAATCTTGCTGCGATGGCGCAATCCTCTCGGGGAATACCTGGCCTGGACGTTCTTCGCCTCTACGGGTCTGATAGAGTTGGCACACTTCGTCTTCCCGACTTTTGAGGACCGCCCCTACGGCTATTTCCCCGGTATGGCGACCGTCGTGCCGCTCATTCCCGCGGCGTGGTGGGGTCTCTACCGTATGAAATGGCCGCAAGCGTCACATGCCTGACGGAGAAAGCCTGATGCATTGGCGATGCCAGCAAAACTCCGTCCTGCCAGCTGAGGGGCATCCACCATGCCGGCCGATTCCAGACCGAGCAAGATTGCGCGAGCGATTCCTAGGGAAAAATGAGAACATGATGCGTCTTGGACTGTCGGTTTGCTTCATATGGTTTGTGGTCGATCAGGTGACGAAATGGTGGATCGTCACCCATCTGATGCATCCGCCACGGGTGATCCCGATTACCAGCTTTTTCAACATCGTTCTCGGTCGAAACACAGGCGTCAGCTTCGGATTATTGGGCGATGCGTCGCCGTGGTTGCTCGTCGCCATCGCGGCGGCTATCGTAACCATGTTGCTCATCTGGATGCGGCGCGCGGAATCACGCGTGTCTGGCGTAGCGCTTGGCCTTATTTCTGGAGGGGCCGCCGGAAATGTCGTCGATCGGCTGCGCCATGGCGGCGTTACGGATTTTCTGGATTTCTATCTCGGCGAATGGCACTGGCCAGCTTTCAACATGGCCGATGTCGGCGTCGTTTGCGGCGCCGTGCTGTTGCTGGTTGAGAGCCTCATCTTTGAAAACCATGTGAAGCGCGATGGCCGCGATGTTTCGCCCGGCTAGCCGCTACAATCTACGAAGGGAGAACCGAATGCCCCACCTGATCAATGGAGCCTTCTCGCGCGCTGGACTTTACCCGAAGGCATTCTCGTTAACCCACACGGTACGCAGGCTGATGCGCTTGCTTCGCTTTACCTTCACGCTCATCGCAGCTTTGATAGTATCCCACTCGCTGGCAGTCGCCGACCCGGCCGACAAGTCGCAGATCGAGCAGATCGTTCGAGATTACATTCTTGAGAACCCCGAGATAATCGAAGAGGCTTTGGGGGTCCTGCAAACACGAGCACAGGAGGCTGAAGCCAAGGCTCGAGCTTCCGCCGTCGCTGCAGAGCAAAATGCTCTGTTTCAGTCGGAAAACGATTTGGTGATGGGAAATCCCGATGGTGACGTGACGCTGGTGGAATTCTTCGACTTCAATTGCGGCTACTGCAAACGCGCCGCACCCGATGTCCAGGCTCTGGTCGCGAGCGATCCGAACCTGCGTGTTGTGTTGAAGGATTTTCCGATCCTGGGCGAACAGTCTGTCGAGGCTGCGAAAGTGGGACTTGCGGTGAAGCGGTTGATGGGCGCGACCGTCGCAGGAGAGTTCCACAAGAAACTGATTGGCCTGCAGGGACGCGCTGACGGTCGGCGCGCCATGGAACTGGCGCAGGAGTTAGGGGCGGATCGCCGGCGGCTGGAAGATGAGGCGGCTGGCAAGGAAGTCGAGGCGATCATTGCCAAGAATCTCGCGCTCGCACAGCGTCTCGGCCTCACCGGCACACCAACCTTTATCGTGGGAGATAGCGTCATACAGGGGGCGGTCGGAGTAGCCCCCCTCAGAGGGGCGATAAAGGCTGTGCGAAAGTAAAAGTTCACTACCTTCACTGCGATCGACCCCACTCAGCCAGCGCTTGTCCTGGATTGCGCATCGCGCCGGGCGCCAAGGATAAGCGGCAGCACTCGGGTCCGCCTCCAGGGTCGACCAAAGACATCGAGCCCCTCACCGGTGAAATTCCGTCATCGTGCAGAAACGTTCGCGGCAGATTTGAGGGCGAGGCGATCACGCCAGCAGCCAAGCCATGGCGGATCAGCACGGATCAGATCGTCAAGCGATTTCAGCGCAATACCAGTAAAGACGCAGTGTCGGATTGATCCGTATCGAGGCGGTTCGAACCTGCCCACCCTGGTGGGCGGGTGACCAAGTCAGGGTCATTGGCGCGGAAGGAGCGAGCAACTCCACACGAAGGAGCACAGATTACGTGCGCGGTTTAGGCTACCGATATCACAGAAAACCGCACGTCATGCCCCCCACATAAAACATCCGATAATGCATTATCATTCATTTCACTGACTATAGTGAAATTACGAAGATCCCGGCGCTATCTCACAACCTACCTGCTTCACCCGGAATCTACATGCAAATCGTCGGTCGAGCGCTTTGTGAAGCGAGCAAGCGGCCTGTCACTGGCTCGGGCCTGAGACTGAAAATGGCTTCCATCCAAACAATTCGGACGCGACGCGATCCGGATTGTTTGTCCCGCGCCACGGACTGACATGCTCCATTGATCTCGATGCGTGGGCTGTCTCGCCCCGCTGCGACCCATCTTGGGAGCCGATCATGCCAAATCCTCTACCGTCGCACCAACCCTTTGGCTGGGGAGCAGTCTTGCTTGGCGTAATTCTACTTGCACCCCTTGGGCTCCTGGCTTGGCACCTTGCCGATCGGCCGGCATCGCAGTTGAGCCTGCTTGCAGATACAGGTCGTGGTTTTGGAGTATTTCCCCCCGGACCGCCCTGGCTCTACGGGAAAGCCGGTGCTCGGTATACGCTGACCCTCCATGCCGATCTGGAATGCCCCTACTGCAAGACCTACTTCCCTCTCCTCAAGTCCTGGATCGACAAACATCCGGACACGATGCTGGAGTGGAGCCACCTGCCGCTACCCATTCATGAGCCGGCGGCGACTGAACTCGCTCTCATGGCCGAATGTGTCGGCGAAGCTGAAGGTCACGCGGCCTTCTGGGACGCGGCTACATGGATTTATCGCCATACCCGCAGCGATGGCCGCGGCCTGCCGCCCGGCGTCACCTATTCTGGTATCACGCCCACCGTCAAAGCCTGCGTAACCAGCGACCGCGCCAAATCCGTCGTTCGTGCCCAGATGCAAGCAGCCGCAGCCGAGAAGATCGACGCGACGCCGACGGTCAAGATACGCGACAGCGAAACGGGGAAATCCCTGCTCCTGCCCGGCCCCGTCGACGGCGATGCACTGCTCTCCGCGTTAGATCTGGTTTCGGCGGACGAGATATCGGCGCGCGCCGGCGAAAAACTGCCTGCCGACATCGTCGGCGAGCCCAGGTAGCCGCGATCTTCAAGGCTTCGGCGCCGGCCCCTCGGCGCTGATCGACCCCGTTCGCACAGCATCCGCCCGGCGAACGCCATCGCAAGATGGAGGATGCAGACTCGTCAACCATCGATCATCAACCGCCCGGGAGCACGCCTTTCGGGCAAATGCGTCTTCCGGCATATTCAGGAGCGCATATCATGAGCTTGCAAATCATCAATTTCCAGGGTGTTCCGCATATCGTCACCCCCTACCAGAAAGGCACCTATATCCGCGAGGACGCCTTCTGGCGGCAATTTCGCATCTCATGTTCGGGAGAACTGTCATTCATGGAAGACAATCCGATCTTCGGAACATGGCAGATAAGCTACGGCTTTTTCCTCGGCGAGCGCGGCCTTATCGGCGATGCCATGACTTTGGCGGAAACCCGCATTCGGGAACACAGCTTCGATCTTCCCGAGGACGCCGTCGGCTTTTCACCCGATATGATTTATATTCGCGACGAGCAGAAGCGGCTCGTCCTTGCCGGCCGGACGCGCGGCAGCCGTATCGACTGGTGCCGTCCCGTCTCCTCGGAACAAGAGGCGCGAGACATCATCAAGCAGTCCTCCACCCTCCACAGCGAGGGATCCTTCCAGTCAGGATGGGACAATTTCACGACAGCTAGGCACCTTCACCTTGATGCCGATAACCTTGAGGGACAATTGGTCGATCCGTTCTGGCGCGAGCACGCGCGAGTAGCCCTTTTGTCCAGGGGTCAATAATAAAAGTTGCGGGAGCCAACGGCTCCCGCATCGATACCAGTCATCCTGTCCGGGCGAGGCTCTTCCCCTGGTCCTGCCTCATCGCAAGGCACACGGCCATGACCGCGTCGTGGAAGTTCGCATGCGTCACCGCCTCGATCGGAGAAACCCCGTCCAAGTCGTCACAGGGGCGCGCCAGTAAGTGGTAGACCTGCCAGCTATCCAAATTCCATCCGTGCGTCAGAATCGCCTGTATGAACCTGTCCTTGAGCGGATCAAGATGCCAATCCGGAATTCGACGGCCAAGATTGCCCAAAGTGAGGGCAAGGAGTTTGCCCGCCCGGACATCGTAGTTGACCGACTGCCTGGCCTTGCCGACTGCCTTGGCAAAATCCACCACCGACAGGTTCTGAGGGGCGTTGAATATTTCCAGCATCTCAAGACGTTCTCGCTGGACGTCAGTGATTGCCTCCCCGAGAGCAGGCTTTTGCGGCGGAACCGCCGGGAGCCGGCTGATCGTCGGAGCGCTGTCGTCTCGTTCGTTTCCAGCCGCTGTGCTTGCGAATACCGGATCCTCACCCGTCAGCACGATATCGGATCCCTTTTGGGCGGAAAGAACAAGCGCGCCAGGAAGGTTCCGGCTCGCCTGTTCGACCCTGCCCTGCTCGAACAGGTCCAGCCGATCCGCCCAGTCCTGCATCATGCGCCGGCGTTGGTCGACATATTCGGCGTGATTATAGGCGGAACTGACCTTGTCGGGATCGGCATGGGAAAGCTGCGCGTCGACCCAGATTTTCGGATAGCCGATTTCGTTGAGGGCTGTCGAGATAGTCGCCCTGATGCCGTGTCCGGTCAGTCGATCCTGATAGCCAAGGCGTTTCAGTGCCGCGTTGAGCGTGTTTTCGCTCATCTGCTTTCGCGGATTCCAGGCATGGGAGAACAGATAGCGCTGCGCTGGCGCGGCAAGTTTCAGCATATGCCTGACGACCTCGATCGCCTGCACCGACAGCGGCACGATGTAGGGCGGAACATCGCGGGGGCTCTTCCGGCGCTTGCGCATTTCCAGTTGCAGCTGCTTCACGATCTCCGGCGGGATGATCCACAATCCCTTGCCGAGATCGAACTGGTCCGGGGTCGCCAGCCGCAACTCCCCGGTTCTGACGCCCGTCAGCATCAGGAGCCGCAGGCCCAACTGTGTCGGCAGCGCACCGGGATAGTTTCGCACCATGCGCAGGAAGGCGGGAAGCTCTTCCATCCGCAGATAGGGGTTGTGCCGCACCGGCGGCTGAGGAGCGGCAACGGCATCGAGATCCGATGCGGGGTTGTTTTCCATATCCGGCACCACGACGAGCGCATAGCGGAACATCTGGTTCAGCCATGTCCGTACCTTGTCCGCGACGGAGAAACTCTTGCGGCGCTCGATACGGTCGACAACGGCAAGAAGGTCATGCCGCCTGATCTCGCGGATCGGCCGCTTGCCGAGCTTGGGCAGGACGTCCTTCGCGAAGATGCGCCGGATTTGGGTCAGCGTCGTTTGACGCCCTTCCTTGAGCGCAAGCGACCGGCGCTCGAACCATCGTTGATAGACGACCCGGAAGGTATTGCTATCGGAACTTGAGAGCGCGCGCCTTTTTTCTTCGCGATGAACCTGCGGATCGTTTCCCCCCGCGAGGACCGCGTTGGCTTCGTCACGGAGAGCGCGCGCCTGCTGAAGGCTGAGTTCGGGATAGGTCCCGAGTGAAAGACGCCTGCGCCTGTCGGCCCAGATGTAGCGATAGTGCCACGATTTCACGCCGTTCGCCGCAACGAACAGAGACAGACCGTCCGAATCGTTGATCGTGTAGCCCTTGGCGGATTTCTTAGCCTGTCGAATGACGACGTCGGTAAGTGCCATGTTCCAACTCCTGATTTTTAGGTCAGGGCCGGATTTTTGGCTCGCTCGCCTCACACCTCCAGCAACAATCCGGAACCGTCAGCGCCCGCTTTGATGTACCATCTAATGTACCATTTTGGGGTGGCTGTGGGTGGTTTCCGGTGGACGTCACTGGACTGCAATAAGGCGATTATCCTTCCAATTTCAATGGCTTGCAGAATTCCATGGAATTCGGCGGAAGCCATGATGGAGCGGGTAGCGGGAATCGAACCCGCGTATTCAGCTTGGAAGGCTGCTGCTCTACCATTGAGCTATACCCGCGGCGTGGTCCGATCCTCGTGACAGAATGGTGGAGGGAGTTGGATTTGAACCAACGTAGGCTGAGCCAACGGATTTACAGTCCGTCCCCTTTAACCACTCGGGCATCCCTCCATTATTCCGTCGGGATCAAGCGACCAAGTATGTTCAGATCGAAGTCTTGTTTCTGCCGGAGCAGTGCGCCCCCTCAATCTGCGCCGGGTATATGACCGCCCCGTTTCTTCCTGTCAACACAGTGCCTTGGAAAAAGTTGGGAAAAAATGCATCGCCTTCCCCGCCCCCGGCACGATCAATGGAATTGCGCAATCCGCACCGGCAGCTATAAGGCGCTATGAGCAAAGATGACGCTGGCGGCAAGAGCGCCAAAGACACCCATTACGCAAAGCTTCGGCGCGCGCATCGCGACCAGAAGCGCGAACGTGGCGAAATACCGACGCCGAAGAGCGACCGCCGCCACAAGCAGGCGGAAGGCTGGAAGGCGCCGGCGCTCGCGCCCGACCAGGTGTTTCTCTATGGCCTTCATACGGTGCGTGCCGCACTCGACAATCCGGAACGGCAGATCATCCGCCTTTCGGTCACGCAGAATGCCGCCCAGCGCCTCGACCTGCCCGACCCGGCAACACTTCCCTATCCTGTGGAAAACGTCTTGCCGTCCGATATCGACAAGATCCTCGGGCCGGAGGCGATCCATCAAGGCGTGATGCTCGAGACCCGACCGCTGCCGGTTCGCAGGCTTGGCGCGCTCAAGGAGAGCCCGCTGATCCTCGTGCTCGATCAGGTGACGGATCCGCACAATGTCGGCGCGATCCTGCGCACGGCGGTTGCCTTTGGCGCCGGCGCCGTCATCACCACCATGCGCCACTCCCCCACCGAATCGGGCGTGCTCGCAAAATCGGCCTCCGGCGCGCTCGAACTGATCCCTTACATCCAGATCACCAACCTTGCGGACGCTCTGGAGGAACTGCACGCGCTCGGCTTCACGTCGATCGGTCTAGATTCGGAAGGACCGGCGCCGTTCGAGGCCACGCTTTCAGGCGACAAGGTCGCGCTGGTGCTCGGATCGGAGGGCAAGGGCTTGCGGCAGAAGACGAGAGCAACCTGCAAGGCGCTGGCCCGCCTCGACATGCCGGGCGCGATCAAGTCGCTGAACGTTTCGAACGCCGCGGCCATCGCACTCTATGCGGCGCGACAGTTTCTGGCAAAATAGTCCCCGCCCTGCGACCAGAGGATAGACCGACCAGCGTATACGCGTCGCCGACGCATTCGCGTGGGAGCGGCGGGCGTCACGCAACCGGACTCACAAGGCAGCAGGCGTAGCCGCGGGCTGCCCCGTGGTAGCCGCCGCGGGGCATTCGTCCTGCACCTTCTTCCAGTTGGGGACGTTCAGCGCCATCTCGCAGCGGGCGAGATAGCGCCGGCCATCGACATTGAGGCACGCCACCGCTCCCAGCTGATGGCGGCTGCCATCGCGGTTGCGACAGGTGCAGCCGGTGTGCTGCGCCGCATCCGCCGCCCACGCGGCAGCGTCCACCAAAGCAAGCAGAAATACCAGCAGGCAAAGCAAGAGCCGCATCGATCGCCTCCGCGTACCCTCTCCACCCGACAGTGTAGCCCCTTTCCCGCGGCTGTCGAGACAACGAGCCGCCGCGCGTCTCGGAACACGGCAACAGGCCCGCCGGACGACTGTCCCACGGGCCCTAAAATTCCGCTCGACGCGTTCAGTCCGGCAGTTCTCAGCCTGCCAGCTTCAGCGAGCCGAGGCCGGAGATCGTCGCTTCGGCCTCGGAAATGGCCGTCGCCTTCTGGTCGGCGCCGAGGTTCAGGCCCTCCGCACGGACGAACTCGACGTCGGTGATGCCGATGAAGCCGAACACCGCCGTCAGGTAGCTTTCCTGATGGTCCATGGCCGCGGCCGGCCCGCTGCTGTAGTGGCCGCCGCGGGTGGAGACGACGATCACCTTCTTGCCGGTGGCAAGTCCCTCCGGACCATTCGCGGTGTAGCGGAAGGTCTTTCCCGCCACGGCAATGCGATCGATCCATGCCTTCAGCTGGCTCGGCAGCGAGAAATTGTACATCGGCGCGCCGACGACAATCGTATCGGCGGCGAGGAACTCATCGAGGACGATGGCGCTGTTCCTCACGTCGGCTGCAACCTGCGCATCCAGTTCGCCAGGCTTGGCGTTGGCGGCCATCAGATGGGCGCCGGTCAGGTGCGGAAGCGCCTCGGCGACGAGGTCGCGATAAGTGACGGTTGCGGACGGATCGTCGGCCTTGATCTGCGCCACGATCGCTGCCGTCAGGCGACGGGACACGGAGTGGTCTCCGAGAATGCCGGAGTCGATATGGAGGACGTTCATGATGTGGTGCCTCTGTGTTGAATTCGGTTGACACCTATATGTCGCGAAAACAATCAGCCGATTAGCCGGCCCAAATCCAATTGACTGTTTCCCTGCAGAAACAATAATGGCGATCGCCCGAAAGGAAGCCCCATGCAGGACCTGAACGACCTCGCCCTTTTCGCCGCCGTCGTGAAGCACAGGGGGTTCACGGCTGCCGCCAATGCCCTCGGCGTGCCGAAATCCAAAATCTCCAAGCGTGTTGCACAGCTTGAGGAGCAGCTCGGCGTGCGTCTGCTGGAGCGCTCGACCCGCAAGCTGCGCGTGACCGATATCGGCCAGACGTTCTACGAGCGCTGCGAGACGATACTTGCCGGAGTGGACGCGGCGGAAGCTGTCATCGCCGCAGCCAAGTCGGAACCGGCCGGTCCGGTACGGCTGGCGATGCCACCTGGCTTTGCACCGATCCTTGCAAACATCCTGCCGACGTTTCTCAAGCGCTTTCCCGATATCCGCCTGGCGATCCTGATGACCAATCGCCCCGTCGATCTGATCGAGGAGCGTGTCGACGTCGCGCTGAGGGTGCGGGCCAGCTATGACGGCGACCAGTCGATCGTGGTTCGCAAATTCGGCGACACGCGCCAGCTATTGGCGGCAAGCCCGGCATTCATCGCGCGCCATGGCCCGATCACTTTCGAAAACCTGGCGCAGATGCCGACGATCGCGATGCAGGAAAATCCGGGCCGCGCCATCTGGACGCTCGTCGACGACGCCGGCGCCTTTCGCGACGTCGCCCATAATCCGGTCCTCTCCTGCATCGATTCGGCATCCTCGAACGCGCAGCGATCGAAGGTATCGGCGTCGGGCTGCTGCCGGACACCATCGCCGAAAGAGGTTTCCGCGCCGGCGTGCTCACCCCCGTTCTCCCCCGATGGGGTTCCCCGCAGTCGAGCATGCATGCCGCCTTCACCTCCCGTCACGGAATGCTGCCGGCGGTCCGCGCCCTGATCGACTTCCTCGCCGAAACGCTGCCCCACACCGTCCAAATGTGCAAGGAAACCGTTTCGCCGACGCCGGCCAGTCTCGACTGGACGATCTGAGGGCATTTTTCGCTTTACAGCCGGAAAGAATATGCTACTCCCTCCCCGAGTGCCCTTATAGCTCAGTTGGTAGAGCACCTGATTTGTAATCAGGGGGTCCCGGGTTCGAGTCCTGGTGGGGGCACCAACAATTTCAAGGGGTTAGGGTGAGCCCTAGCCCCTTTTTCATGCGCCATCACTTTCCGCAATTACCTTGTTTTTCGGGGATTCTCCTGAATTTCCGGCCGTTCCATGGCGCAGAAAAGCCCGCGTCCAGTGATGGGAAGCGGGCTCAACTCGGAACTGGCGGAACGGCCGGGCAAACCGCCAGCCATCCGACGGTGCATGCCCAAGCGTTGTAAGCGGCAACCCCCTGAATGATTGTGCTCAAGGCGACAAGCGCGGCCGTGACCGTCACGATGACAGCAGAAGCCTTCTGCCACCAGGACAGGACGAGCAATTTCTGAACCTTGAGCAACCGACCATTCCAATAGAACGCGCCTTTCCTGTCGATCCCGAGATTGTTCAACTCCGATATGCCGATTTGGCGAATCCCTTCGGGCCATTCCTCGGGGTCTGGAACGGAAATCGGCACTTCGCGCAACGCTCTTTCACGCTCCTGCTCGCTGTAGCCCATTCAGTGTCCCTCCGGTTTGCCGGAAACCACAGAACAAGCCAAATGCGTGATCACGTCAAGCGGCGCGTGCCCATGCCGGCGGTGAGTCGGCGGCATTCACGCCGGTCTTTCTTTCCGACGCTTCCGGCGTGGCCCTCGTCCAGCGCGCGAGGGCCTGCGCGAGCGTTCTGGGAAATAAACTTCTTCACAAAACCAAGATCTTACAAACCTTTCGCGGCGAAGCTTCCCAATAAAAGGCGATGGCACCATTGTAATATTCCAAATTGAGTTTATATATTGGCCATCGACCATTGCTTGTGACGCCGGTCCAGAGCTTCGCTCCCGTCGGATTTCCTCTCAACACATCGATCTAATCCCGCAAGGCATGTCGGGAACAACAGCGATTGCTTCGAAAGGAAATCGTTATGAATACTGGTACAGTTAAGTGGTTCAACGCCACCAAGGGCTTCGGCTTCATTGAGCCTGACAACGGCAGCACCGACGTGTTTGTCCATATCTCCGCGGTTGAGCGTGCCGGTCTTGGTTCGCTCGTCGACGGACAGAAGGTTCGCTTCGACATCGTTCAAGACCGCAAGTCCGGAAAGAATTCCGCTGACAACCTGCAGGCTGCTTGAACTATCACTCGGTCGCGCTGACCACGGATGTACTGGCAGCGTAGATGAGTGAAACTGAGAGGTCGGGTTAACGCCCGGCCTTTTATTTTTCGGCAATGGGAGTTCTCATGCCAAGACATCAATATCGTCCGGGCGACACCGTTATTTTGAAAGCCCGAGTGCTCGGAAGCACGCAGCCGCAGGGAACGGGACGGATCGTATCCCAACTGCCGGAAACGAACGGCTCACTCCGATATCGGGTGCAGTTTTCGAGCGAGAATTTTGAGCGCAGCATCGAGCAGGACGAGATCGATACGGTCGTGTCGGCAACAACTGCGCACCGGCCCCACCGCGTAGCAGACAACGGCGGAATCGGAAGCTGGGTCAAGACCAACGCGATCAGAACCAGGAAATAGCAGCCAGACTGCATCAGGAGATATCTTGCAAGTTATCGTCAGAGACAACAATATCGAACAAGCATTGCGCGTCCTGAAAAAGCGGATGCAGCGCGAGGGCATCTTCCGCGAGATGAAGGCCCGCAGCTCCTTCGAGAAGCCGTCCGAGAAGCGAGTCCGCGAAAAGGCCGAGGCCGTTCGGCGTGCCCGTAAGCTTGCGCGCAAGAAGGCCCAGCGCGAAGGTTTGCTGCCAGCCCCCAAGAAGAAACCCCGCGCCTCAAGCCGCTGACGACAAGGAGGATTGAATGGCCGCCACCAAAGAGGAATTCTTCAAGCGGACCAAATCGTCGGCGGAAGAGAAAGCTGCTCAGACGAACGCCGCCGCCCGGGACATAATCGCTGCGGAGGCGGTGAAACGTGCATTGAAAACAGAACGCCTTCGCCTGCTTCGGGAGGCGCAAGCCGGCGAGCGGGTGGATGAGCCGGTCGCACAGAAGCCGAAATCGCGCACGTCGAAAAAGAAGTAAGAGCGAATATCTACGCGCCTCAGACTGGCTGCTCGATGAAACCGACGGGCCCAGGCATTCGTTCTGATGGAACAGAAGTGGGAGAGCGCATGCCGCAATTCTCGTTTGCCACGACGGACTGTGATGGCGCGTCCGGTCCGGATGCCATATGCGATCTGCAGGATTATGGATCGGCCGTAACGCAGGCGAGAAAAGCGCTTGCCGCGATGGCATTGGGCGGCCTTCCCGACGAGGCGCGTCCATATTCGGTGCGAATTTACGATGGTACTGGCGAAATCCTGGCGGAGTTCAGTCTAGAATTTCATGCCGAGTTCTATTCGAGCCGTTATCCGGATCCGATGCAATAGCCTGCCGCCGTCAACGAACTTCCCAGGTGGCGACAGCCACCAGATCGCCGCATCCAGCCCATTTGGACGGTCAGGAAGGAATTCCCCCAGAAGGAGGCGTCATTGGCCCACATTTCCCCTCCACACCAGGACTGCACGTCAGACCGGCTTCTCGAATGCGAGGAGGCGCTCGAAGGCCCGTTCCAACAGATCGTGTGGCAAGCGATGCAGGCGGGCTGGGATGAGGTGGAGGTGTGTACGGCAGTTGCCATGCTGGCGGATCATCATATCCTTGCCTCCTACGAGAACCAGAAGACCGTGCGTACAGGAAAAATCGGCCGAAAACGGCGGTAGGTAGCGCGCTGCCGCGGATGGCGGTGGACCGCCAGCCAGGAAAGGCGGCCCCTTCGATTGGCGAAGGCGCCGCCGTTGATCCGCACGCCGACGATTTGCGACGAGACTAGGCGGCCTTGCCCCGCAACCGGGCCTGTGCCCTGCGGGCGATACTTGCCGCAAACATCGGCGTCTCCCGGCGATTGTGGTCTCCGCCGGCTGCCTGGCGGGCGGCCGCCGCCTGCTCGAAGGTCTGGCCATGCTGATCTACGAAGCTCATAAACGCATCGGTCGGATGTGACGTCACGCGGTTGGTGTAGCGCGTACGCCCACCTTCGATGGCCTCCGCGACAAGTTCCCAGATCACGTTGACCTGCGTGCGTCCGGCAGCGGTGAAGCTGTCGGAGATGGAATTCATTCGGCAATAGGTCGGCGACACTTCTTCTGCGATATAGTGCTGGACGACGGGGTGACAGAAACTGCGCCTCCGAAATCTTTGCCCCCTTCACGCTGGAGGCAAATGCGACGCCGCCTAGAAATCCCAGTCCTCGTCCTCGGTCGCCACCGCCTTGCCGATGACATAGGAGGAGCCGGAGCCTGAAAAGAAATCGTGGTTCTCGTCTGCATTGGGTGACAGCGCCGAGAGAATCGCCGGGTTGACCTTGCAGGCTTCCGGCGGGAAGAGCGCTTCGTAGCCGAGGTTCATCAGCGCCTTGTTGGCATTGTAGTGCAGGAACTTCTTGACGTCCTCGGTAAGGCCGACGCCGTCATAGAGCTCCTCGGTGTATTTCGCCTCGTTGTCGTAGAGCTCCAGCAGCAGATCGAAGGAGAAATCCTTGAGGTCCTGCTGCTTTTGGGGACTCAGACGCTCGATGCCGCGCTGAAACTTGTAGCCGATATAGTAGCCGTGCACGGCCTCGTCGCGGATGATGAGGCGGATCATGTCCGCAGTGTTGGTGAGCTTGGCGCGGCTTGACCAGTACATCGGCAGATAGAAGCCGGAGTAGAACAGGAAGCTCTCGAGAAAGACGGATGCGACCTTCTTCTTCAGAGGATCGGCCGAAGCGTACTGCTCCATGATCAGTGCCGATTTCCTCTGCAGGAACTCGTTTTCCTCAGACCAGCGATAGGCGTCGTCGACGTCGGGCGTCAAGCAAAGCGTGGAGAAGATCGAGGAATAGGAGCGTGCGTGCACGGCTTCCATGAAGGCGATGTTCGAGAGGACGGCTTCCTCATGCGGCGTGGCGGAATCCGCCATCAGTCCGACCGCACCGACGCCGTTCTGGATCGTGTCGAGCAGGGTGAGGCCGGTGAAGACGCGGATGGTCAGCTTTTGCTCCTCCGGCTTCAGCGTCGCCCAGGAGGGAATGTCGTTGGACAGCGGTACCTTTTCCGGCAGCCAGAAATTGCCGGTGAGGCGGTTCCAGACTTCGAGATCCCTGTCGTCCTCGATGCGGTTCCAGTTGATGGCGCGCACGGTGGCGGCCGCCTTCGGAGCTTTGGTCTTCATTTGGATGTTCATGGTCTTCCCCGATGTCACAGCGCGCACGACACGCAGCCCTGCACTTCCGTGCCGGACAGCGCCATCTGGCGAAGGCGGATGTAATAGATGGTCTTGATGCCCTTCTTCCATGCGTAGATCTGCGCCCGGTTGATGTCGCGGGTCGTTGCCGTGTCGCGGAAGAACAGCGTCAGCGACAGGCCCTGGTCGACGTGCTGGGTGGCTGCCGCATAGGTGTCGATGATCTTCTCCGGCCCGATCTCGTAGGCGTCCTGGTAGTAGTCGAGATTGTCGTTGGTCATGAAAGCGGCGGGGTAGTAAACGCGGCCGATCTTGCCTTCCTTGCGGATCTCGATCTTCGAAACGATCGGGTGGATCGAGGAGGTCGAGTGGTTGATATAGGAGATCGAGCCCGTCGGCGGCACGGCCTGAAGGTTCTGGTTGTAGAGGCCGCCTTCCATGACCGCCTTCCTCAGCTCCTGCCAGTCCTGCTGCGTAGGGATGTGGATGCCGGCCTCTTCGAAGATGCCGCGCACCTTCTCCGTCGCGGGCAGCCATTTGGCTTCCGTGTATTTGTCGAAGTACTCGCCGGAGGCGTATTTCGAGTTCTCGAAGCCCTTGAAGCTGACGCCCTTCTCGACGGCCAGCCGGTTGGAGGCGCGGATGACGTGGTAGGTCACCGTATAGAAATAGATGTTGGTGAAATCGATGCCTTCCTCCGAGCCGTAGAAGATGCGCTCACGTGCGAGATAGCCGTGCAGGTTCATCTGGCCGAGGCCGATGGCGTGGCTGTCGTCGTTGCCCTTCTCGACGGAGGGGACCGAGGAGATGTGGCTCATCTCGGAGACGGCCGTCAGCGCGCGGATCGAGGTCTCAATCGTCTGGCCGAAATCGGGTGAGTCCATCGCGGCTGCGATGTTGAGCGAGCCGAGATTGCAGGAAATGTCCTTGCCCATCCTCGCGTAGGAGAGGTCGTCGTTGAACTTGCTCGCCTCGCTGACCTGAAGGATCTCCGAGCAGAGGTTGCTCATGGAAATGCGGCCGGCGATGGGGTTCGCCCGGTTCACGGTATCCTCGAACATGATGTAGGGGTAGCCGCTCTCGAACTGGATCTCCGCGATGACCTGGAAGAAGTCGCGCGCCTTGATCTTCTTCTTGCGAATGCGGCCGTCCTCGACCATCTCGCGGTACCTTTCCGTCACCGAAATCTCGGTGAAGGGCATGCCGTAGACGCGCTCCACGTCGTGCGGCGAGAAGAGGTACATGTCCTCGTTATTCTTGGCGAGTTCGAAGGTGATGTCGGGAATGACCATGCCGAGCGACAGCGTCTTGATGCGGATCTTTTCGTCGGCATTCTCGCGCTTGGTGTCGAGGAAGCGCATGATGTCGGGGTGATGGGCGTGCAGATAGACCGCTCCCGCTCCCTGCCGCGCGCCGAGCTGGTTGGCGTAGGAGAAGCTGTCTTCCAGCAGCTTCATCACCGGAATGACGCCGGACGACTGGTTCTCGATCTGCTTGATCGGCGCGCCCATCTCGCGAAGGTTCGTCAATGACAGCGCGACGCCGCCGCCGCGCTTGGAAAGCTGGAGCGCCGAGTTGATCGAGCGGCCGATACTCTCCATGTTGTCCTCTAAGCGCAGCAGGAAGCACGAGACAAGCTCGCCGCGCTGCTTCTTGCCGGCATTGAGGAAGGTCGGCGTTGCGGGCTGGAAGCGGCCGGAAATGATCTCGTCGACGAGATCGCGCGCAAACGCCTCGTTGCCGCGCGCCAAGGCCAGCGCCACCATGCAGACACGGTCTTCGTAACGCTCAAGGTAACGCTTCCCGTCGAAGGTTTTCAGTGTATAGGACGTGTAGTATTTGAAAGCTCCGAGGAAGGTCGGGAAGCGGAACTTCCTGTCGTAGGCGTGGTCGAACAGGTCGCGTACGAAATTGAAGGAATACTGATCGAGCACCTCCTGCTCGTAGTAACCTTCCGAGACAAGATAATCGAGCTTTTCCCTGAGGTTATGGAAGAAGACGGTGTTCTGATTGACGTGCTGGAGGAAATACTGCTTGGCCGCCATGCGGTCCTTGTCGAGCTGGATCTTTCCCTGCTCGTCATAGAGGTTCAGCATCGCGTTCAGCGCGTGGTAATCCAGCGCCGTGATCTCGGGGGTCTTCGCCGACTTGTCGCCCGCGGGATGAGAGAAGGTGTGAAGCGGTTCTTCCCCCGCATCCCGCGGCGCCAAAGTATTCATCGTGTCCAAAATCGTTCCAGTCCGTCTTTGACATTGGCGACGTCTTCCGCAGTCCCCAAAAGCTCGAAGCGATAGAGATACGGCACCCCGCACTTGGCGGAGATGACGTCGCCGGCGATCGCGAAGGTCTCGCCGAAGTTGCTGTTGCCCGCGGCAATCACGCCGCGAAGGTTTCCGCGGTTTTCCGCATCGTTGAGGAAGCGGATCACCTGTTTGGGGACGGCACCCCTGGCGCCCCCATGACCGTCGTCGCCGCAATAGGTCGGCACGATGAGCACAAATGGCGCCTTTGCCTTCAGCGTCTCATCGGCGCGAAGGGGAATGCGGCAGGCTGCAAGGCCAAGCTTTTGGACGAAGCGATGGGTGTTTTCCGACCGTGTGGAAAAATAGACGAGCCCGCCCACCGCCATTCGCCTTCACGCCAGCGCACGGATCATGTCCGGGCGGAAGCCCGACCAGTGCTGCTCCCCGGCGATGACCACAGGCACCTGACGATAGCCGAGCCCCTGAACGAGCGCGAAGGCATCCGCATCCTCAGAGACGTCGACCACGCTGTAGTCGATGCCCTGGCGATCGAATGCACGGGTGGTCGCGCTGCACTGAACGCAGGCGGGCTTGGAATAGACGGTGATGGACATGGGTTTCCTCTTGATCAGGCAATTGGACATGACAGGTCGGCCGGTCACCCCGCGATGACCGTTCGGCGAATGGCAATGAGATGGTCGACCGCCTTAGGGACGGCCGGACGCGGAGCGCCGCTTACTCGCGCGGAGGTATTGGAGACAGGATCGACATGGCTTCACCCCGAGGCATTTCCGCGGGATATCGGGGGAGACGGCGGGCGGCATCATGCACAACCCAACGCTCGCCAACCGGACACCCCGCCCGTGGACGTTCATGTGCGAGGCAGGTCTCCTGGCTTGCGGGTCGCCGCATCCGTTCCCCTTCCCAAGGCTTCTGCGCCTCAGTGGATTTTTGAACGAACGCTCGCCGCGTACAGTTGCGGGGGCAGCTCCGGATTGTCGCGGCCATCATGGCCGCCCCGGATTCCCGTCTTAGCCTTCGATCCTTTCGAATCGAAGGAACCTCGAACACAACATATAGTAGACGAGGTGAAAAATGCGTCAACGACTATGATTGGTTATCAACGTTTTCATACGAACCGATGAGAACCGGACGGTCCCGCTCATCATGAAGGCCGTGGAGGGATATGGCCTGTTCATGGGCGCGGCCAGCTTCGAGTTTTCCAATCCCGTCAGCAGCGGCTTTACGCTGAAGGGCAGTTCAAAGACCGACTGGCTGTTCGGCGCCAAGGGCGCAGACAAGCTCTACGGACGCGGCGGAAGCGACTTCCCCTATGGCGGCGCCGGAAAGGACCGCTGTACGGGGAGGCCGGGAACGACGTCCTCAACGGCGGCCCGGGCGCAGACAAGCTCTACGGCGGCAAGGGCAAGGACACGGCTTCCTACGAAGGCGCATCAGCGGGCGTTAACGCAAGCCTCGCCAAGCCCTCCATCAACAAGGGCGACGCCAAGGGTGATACCTACAACTCCATCGAGAACCTGACCGGCTCCAGCCATACCGACAGGCTGAGCGGCGACAGCAAGTCCAACGTCCTGAGCGGTGGCGTCGGCAAGGACATGCTCAAGGGCAATCGCGGCAACGACACGCTGATCGGCGGCAAGGGCGCGGACGCCCTCTATGGCGGCAAGGGCAAGGACGTCTTCGTATTCAAGGAACTGACAGATTCGACCGTCAAGTCTTCCGGCCGCGACACGATCTACGACTTCTCGAAGGGAGACCGCATCGACCTGAAGGCGATCGACGGGGACATCTACGGATGGGGCGACCAGGCGTTCAGCTTCATCGGATCGAAGGGTTTCAGTGGCGACGCCGGCGAATTGCGCTTTAGCAAGAAGAACGGCAGCACCTCCATCTATGCCGACGTCGACGGTGACAAGAAGGCCGACTTCGCCATCCACGTCGACAAGCTCTACACCTTCGAGAAGGGCGACTTCCTGCTTTGACGGCGTCGGCCGGATTGTAGAATTCGGCCAAGTGCCACGGTCACCGGGATCGCGCTTCGTCTCCCGGTGACATTTCCTGCCAGAGAACGTGGCCTCGCCCCTGCCCCTGCCCCTGCCCCTGCCCCTGCCCCTGCCCCTGCCCCGGACGGTCCTCCGTTCACGGCTCCTGCCGCAACGACCTCCCTGCACCTGGCCCATGCCCACATCTTGCATTCCGGGCGCCGCCTGCCCTAGCCGACAAAGGCGCTGGCCGACCTGAAGATCGTCTGCAAGGCAAGGCGCGCTCTACGCCAGCCCGCCCTCCAGTGTCAGGAAGTCGACGATGCGCTCTACGCCCTCACCGCGCTTCATGTCGGTGAAGACGAAAGGCTTCTGCTCCCGCATGCGGTTTGCGTCACGGGTCATGACGTCGAGATCGGCGCCGACATAGGGAGCGAGGTCCTTCTTGTTGATCACCAGCAGGTCGGAACGGGTGATGCCGGGCCCCCCCTTGCGCGGGATCTCCTCACCCTGGCAGGTGGAGATCACATAGATGGTGATATCTGCGAGATCCGGCGAAAACGTCGCCGCGAGGTTGTCGCCGCCCGATTCGATGAAGACGACGTCGAGGTCCGGGAAGCGGCGGTTGAGGTCGGCGATCGCCTGCAGGTTGATCGTCGCGTCCTCGCGGATCGCCGTGTGCGGGCAGCCGCCGGTCTCGACGCCGACGATCCGGTCGGACGACAGCGCCTGCATGCGCACCAGCGCCTCAGCGTCCTCGCGCGTATAGATATCGTTGGTGACGACCGCGACCGAGAAGCGCTCGCGCATCGCCTTGCACAGCTTCTCCGTCAGTGCCGTCTTGCCCGAGCCCACTGGGCCGCCGATGCCGACGCGCAATGGGCCGTTTGCCGATTTCATGGGATGTCCTTTCGATATGCCTTTGTTCGAGAATAGCGTGGTGGGGTGCTGACGCAATGGTGAAGAGGGGTGCGGCAAGGTGCACAGCTGACGGCGGACAAGGATGGATCACTCCCTCTGCTCGCGTTTACGACTTCTCCCCAATCCGCCGGCGCGTCTGGCGCGACGTCAAGACCGGAACAGCCGCGAATGCTGTGTCTCGTGCCGCAGCGAGGCGATGTCGGCGTGGACCGTGGCAGCGCCAAGATCATCGAGCGTGCTGGCGGCGGCACAGGCGGAGACGGCGGCAATCCCCTCCTCCAGCCCCGCCAGGATCGCCACGCCTTCCGCCTGCCCGCACACGCCGAGCCGGATACCGGCGGAAACCGACTGCGACAGGGCGGCGTGCAGGTAGGCGGCGAGCGACTCGACGACCGGCAGCCGATGGGCGGCGGCCACGGCGCCGGCGGCGACCGGATAGGGAACGTCCTGCGGCAGGCGCGCCAACACAGGATCGGGCCAGGCCGAAGCAGCGGTGACGAAGGCGCGACCGAGCGACAGCGTCTCGGCATGACGTTCGCCCGAGCCGGCGAGCGCCAGCCCGAGCTCGGCCAGTTCGGCCAGTCCCGCCTCGTCGTCGACCCGGCGCCAGGCCTCGGCGAACAGGAGCGCATCGTTCCAGAGCGAACCATGCGAAAGCAGCGTTCCGAGCCATGCAGAGAGGCCGCCCGCGTCCCTCACCATGCGGTCGGCGACCGCGCGCTCCAGCCCGCCGGACCAGGCGAATCCGCCCACGGGAAACGCCGGCGACAGCCATGCCATCAGCCGCAGCAGTGCGCGGGTATCGATGCCCTCAGCCATTCCGCTCAGTCGTGGTGATGATGGTCGTGGCCGTGATGATGGTGGTCATCGTGGCCGTGCCCGTGGGTGGGCCCGTGATCATGCCCGCCATGGCCGTGATAGGCGCCGCGCACCGGCTGGAACGCAGCTTCGACGTCGGTGACCGTCGCGCCCAGCCCCTCCAGCATCGCGCGGATGACATGGTCGCGCGGAACGAGGATGCGCCCTTCCTCGATCTGCGCCGTCAGGTGGCGGTTGCCGAGGTGCCAGGCGAGCTCGATCAGGTGGAGGGTGTCGCGCGCCTTGACCTCGAGCAGCTTCTCGGGCGCGGCCTGGATCTCGACGGTCTCGCCGTTGTCGAGCACCAGCCGGTCGCCGTGATGGAACAGCACCGCCTCCTTCAGGTCGAGCATGATCATCTCGCCGTTCGACAGGTGCAGCACCTTGCGGCGCAGGTGGCGCAAGTGCGAGGGCAGCGTGACGGTGTCGGCCGGCGGATCGGAGACCTCGCCGGCCGGGCGATAGGAATGGACGTGCTGCATGGGGATACTCCGGTCAATTGAAGACGTCGAGGGAGACGGCAAGCGTCTGCGGCAGAGGGTTCCAGAGGCCCGTACGCAATCCGGCCGCCCGCAATGCCGCGGCAGTCCAGGTGTTGCAGCCGACGAAGGCGTTGAAGTGGCCGTTCGCCTCGAAGAACCGATCATGGCCACCATAGCCCGCATTCGGCACGGCGACCACCTCGCCTCCGGTTTCGGCAAAACTTTCATCGATGAACTTGAGAAGCCTACGGAAATCCGCGGCACTCACATCCAGCGACATCACGGCCGGGTGCGCCTCGTCGATCCCACCGGCAACATCGACGTGCATCACCGATCGGTCGATCGTCAGCGCGCGCAAGACCGGCATCGGCTTCAGGTCTGCCCAGGTCGGCGTTTCCAGATAGAAGGAACGACCGCCCCAGCCGATGACCAGCCACTCCGCGCCCGGATCGGCCACCGGAATGCCCGATCCGCCGAGGAAGCCAAAGGCCGTGCGCGTTTCGACCCCGAGCGGAATGGCGATGTCGGAGTGGATGGGATTGGACAGCAGCAAGATTCGCGTCGACCCCGCCGGGGCCGTCGAGGCCTGCGTTTCAAACAGCGGTCGCGGGACGAACGTCCCGACGGCGACGGCAAGCCCGACCAGTGCAATCAGACCGAGAAAACCGAAGACGACCTTCTTCAACGATCAGGCTCCATCCCGTGCCGACCTGCGCCTCAAAACAGGAAATAGCGCTGCGCCATCGGCAACACCGTCGCCGGCTCGCAGGTGAGGAGCTCGCCGTCGGCGCGGACCTCATAGGTCTCGGGATCGACTTCGATGTGCGGCGTCAGGCTGTTGTGGATCATCGACGCCTTGGAGATACCGCCCCGGACATTCTTCACCGCGACCAGCTTCTTGTCGACGCCGAGCCGCTGCGCCAGCCCGCCGTCGAGCGAGGCCTGGGAGACGAAGGTGACGGAGGAATTGGTGCGCAGCTTGCCGTAGGCGGCAAACATCGGCCGGTAGTGCATCGGCTGCGGCGTCGGGATCGAGGCGTTCGGATCGCCCATCGGGGCTGCTGCGATCGAGCCGCCGAGCAGCACCATCTCCGGCTTCACGCCGAAGAAAGCCGGGCTCCAGAGCACGAGGTCGGCGCGCTTGCCCACTTCGACCGAGCCGATCTCGTGAGAAACGCCATGGGCGATCGCCGGGTTGATCGTATACTTGGCGATGTAGCGGCGGACGCGGAAATTGTCGTTGTCGCCGGTCTCTTCCTTCAGCTTGCCGCGCTGGCGCTTCATCTTGTCGGCCGTCTGCCAGGTGCGGATCGCCACTTCGCCGACGCGGCCCATGGCCTGGCTGTCGGACGAGATGATCGAGAACGCGCCGATATCGTGCAGGATGTCTTCCGCCGCGATCGTTTCCTTGCGGATGCGGCTTTCGGCGAAGGCGATGTCCTCGGGGATCGACGGTGACAGGTGATGGCAGACCATCAGCATGTCCAAGTGCTCGGCCAGCGTATTGACCGTGTAGGGCCGCGTCGGATTGGTCGAAGACGGGATGACGTTTGGATTGCCGCAGACCTTGATGATGTCGGGCGCATGGCCGCCGCCGGCTCCTTCGGTGTGGAAGGCATGGATGGTGCGGCCCTTGATGGCGGCCACCGTGTCCTCGACGAAGCCGCTCTCGTTCAGCGTGTCGGTGTGGATCATCACCTGCACATCGAAGGCATCGGCAACCGTCAGGCAGTTGTCGATCGCAGCCGGCGTCGTGCCCCAGTCCTCGTGCAGCTTCAGCGAGGAGGCGCCGGCAAGGATCATCTCCTCCAGCGGTGCCGGCAGCGAGGCGTTGCCCTTGCCGGCGAGCGCAAGGTTCATCGGGAACGCATCGAAGCTCTCGATCATCCGCTCGATATGCCACGCACCGGTGCAGGTGGTGGCCAGCGTGCCATGCGCCGGGCCGGAGCCGCCGCCGAGCATGCAGGTAACGCCTGACATCAGCGCCTCCTCGATCTGCTGCGGGCAGATGTAGTGGATGTGCGCGTCCATGCCGCCGGCGGTCAGGATCTTGCCCTCGCCGGCAATGGCTTCCGTCGAGGGGCCGACGATGATCGTCACGCCCGGCTGCGTGTCCGGATTGCCGGCCTTGCCGATCGCGTGGATGCGACCGTCCTTCAGGCCGACGTCCGCCTTGTAGATGCCGGTGTGATCGACGATCAGCGCATTGGTGATGACGGTATCGACAGCACCTTCACCGCGCGTGGCCTGGCTCTGGCCCATGCCGTCGCGGATGACCTTGCCACCACCGAACTTCACCTCGTCGCCATAGGTGGTGAAGTCCTTCTCCACCTCGATGAAGAGCTCGGTATCGGCAAGCCGCACCTTGTCACCCGTGGTCGGGCCGAACATCGAGGCATAAGCCTTGCGGGACATCTTGTAGGACATGAGTCAGGCTCCTTGGGAGGGCGAGAGCGAAGGCGGAAAAAGCGAAGGCGAAGAGGCGTCCATCAGGCGGATGCGTCCCGCAGCGGCAAGGGAGGCGACGAGCCGGCGCTCGGCGGCAAAGGGATGGCCGTCCCAGCCCTCATGGCTGAAACCGGCCATAACGACCTCCGCGCCTGCGAATTCAGGCTCTGTAAGCACCTGGAAGAGCGTGACGAGACCACTGCTCGGCACCACATAGGCTCCGGGCGCATGGGGCGCGAGTGCTGCATCGGCCGCCGCGTGCACGAGCGCGGGGATGACCCGGTGCCGCTTGCCGTTCTCCGCGGCGAAGCGGGCGAAATCTTCCGTGCGGTCGTCACAGAAATCATCGAGTTCGGGGTGGCTGACGGCGAGTTGCGGGCGAAGGGACGCGAATTTCTCGGGATCCCGCACCGACCAGATCTCGCAGGCAGCCCGCACCGGGGCGCTGTCGCGCCATTCCGGGCCGTCGAGCATTTCGGTGGCCGGGCGCCCGGTGTTGCAGACGGCGACGGCATCGGTACGCCGGCCCGACCGGGCCGTGTTGCGGCTGAGGTTGAAACGGACGACGAAATCGGCGGCGTCGATGATCGCGCCCGCTCCTTCCGCCACCGCCCCGTTGCCCACGATCATGATCCGCCGCCCCATCTCGCCCCGCCCGTCAGTTCACGAAGCTGTCGGAGAGCTGTCCGAGTTCTTCGGTCCGCTTGCGGGTCAGCTCGGCAAGGCAGTTGGAAACGACCATCGGCTGGATCGTCCCGCCCTGCGCGGTAAAGCCCAGCGCCTCGCACTGGCTGTCGCGATAGGCAAGCCAGGCGCGCTGGGCCTTGAGCAACCGCTCCTCGGCGCCGCGCGGCCCGCCGTCGGCTTCGATCAGGTCGTCCCAGACCGTCGCGGCTTTCTTCGTCGCCAGCCATTGCTCGTTCAGCGCCTTGTCGGCTGCCGCGTAGTCTTCGGCGGCACAGGCGTTCATGTCGCTCTGCGTCTGCGCACGCTTGCAATCGACCGGCAGCACTTCGTCGCTCGGGGCGTCCACCAGCAGGACGCAGCCGCACAGCATCGTCAGCAGCGCCGTCTTCACCATCTCCGTCTCCCCGCAATCCGGCCGGTCAAGCGGACGCGCCGTCGTAGGCGTGCGGGGTGAGATCCCGCGGATTCACGCCGTCAAGGCAATTGACGTTGATGGCGACCATGGAAGAGCCGTCCGGCTTCTCGCCATAAGCGAAACTCTGAATGCCGCAGGTCTTGCAGAAGAGGTGATGCACCTTCCGGTTGTTGAAGAGATACTCGGAGAGATTGCCCTCGCCCGACTTCAGGTTGAACGCCTCGCGTGCGGTGAAGGCCAGCACCGAGCCGAGGCGCTGGCAGCGCGAGCAGTTGCAGATGATCGTCTGGTCGAGGTCGGCATCCGCCTCGAAGGAAACGGCGCCGCACTGGCAGCCGCCGCCATAGTGCGCGACCGCCATCTCAAATCCCTCCCATCACCATCTGGCGGAAACCGTAGATCTCGCGCTTGCCGGCAAACGGGATCAGCCGCACCGTGCGCGTCTGCCCCGGCTCGAAGCGCACCGCGGTGCCGGCCGGAATGTCGAGGCGCAGACCGCGCGCCTTGTCGCGGTCGAAGGACAGGCCGGCATTGGTCTCGTAGAAATGGTAGTGGCTGCCGACCTGGATCGGCCTGTCGCCGGTGTTGGCGACGTCCAGTTCTATCACCGGCAGACCGGCGTTCAGTTCGATGTCGCCGCTTGCGGCAATGACTTCACCGGGGATCATCGGGTTTCTCCTCCTAGGCTGCCTTCAGCGGGCCGCAGCCCTCGGCCTTCAGCACGCGTTTTGTCGCGGCGGGATACTTCGCCAGCATGGCGGGCGTGCGCACCGGCCGGCGAACGAGTTCGCCGGCGCAGTTCGGGCAGACGCCCTCGAGAACGCCGCTCGCGCAATCGGCGCAGAAGGTGCATTCGAACGTGCAGATCAGCGCTTCGCGGCTCTCCGGCGGCAGGTCGCGGTCGCAGCACTCGCAGTTGGGACGAAGTTCCAGCATGGCTTACCGGATCGGTTCGTGAACGGTTACGAGCTTGGTGCCGTCGGGGAAGGTCGCCTCGACCTGGACATCGTGGATCATCTCGGCGATCCCGTCCATCACCTGGTCACGCGTGACGACATGGGCGCCGGCTTCCATCAGGTCGGCGACGGAGCGGCCGTCGCGCGCACCCTCGACGACGAAGTCGGTGATCAGCGCGATCGCCTCGGGATGGTTCAGCTTGACGCCGCGCTCGAGCCGCCTGCGGGCGACGATGGCCGCCATGGCGATGAGGAGCTTGTCTTTTTCGCGAGGGGTCAGGTTCATGGAAGACTCTTCCGTTGCAATTTGAGCATGTTGCGCAAGAGCTTGTAGCGGTTCTGCGCCAAAGACATGCGTGAAATCATAGAACTAAAGCGAGCGAGCGGGCGAATCCGAAGGCTCGCCACACCCATTAGAGTGTCCAGACTTTCGGCAGGCTTGCGCCGTTACGCAAGTGCGAAATGACGGGGATGAGAATTTTTCGCAAGGCGAAGCCATCGGTGGCGCTGACCCGGGCGACCAGCTTGTCCTGCCATTGACTTGCGCCGGCCATGGCATCACCCAGCAAAGCACGCACCGGGACAAGCAGCGCCTCCGCCTGCGGGCCGCAATAGAGGAGCGTGGCAAAGGCCCCGTTGCCGGCGAGCACCGCCGGCTGTGCCGTCAGCTTGGCGACCTCGCCTTCAAAACAGGCTTCCTCGGCATGGACCAGGCGACCCTGCCGCCGGATGCGCCAACGGTCTCGGAAAAGGCCCGCAGCCATCATCTCTCCCATTGCCTTCCGGCCGAACAGGACAGCCTCCACGGCCAGGAACTCAGCATCTCCAGCGAGATCGACAGTCAGATTGCGCGTCAGCGAGGCACGGTCGAACAGGATCGTCTCCTGCGGCAGCCAGTCCGCCCGCGCGCCGGCACCGACGGTGATGGCCGTCGAGACCGTCGCCGTGCCGGCGGCTGCCTTGTATATCTTCTCGCAGGCTTGGGTGGTGAGCGTGAGCCGCGTGCCTTCGCCGGCCTCAAAGGACCAATCGACGGCGTCGCCGCCGGTGAGGCCGCCGGAGGTGTTGATCAGCACCGCCTCCATGCCGGCGTCGAAGGTCTCGGGCAGGCGGATCTTGGCGCAGCCTTCCTGATAGAAGGTGTCGAGGCGGGTCCGTCCGGCTCGTGCCTTGGCCTTCAGCCGGCCCACGCCACGGGCACGCTGCGGACGGCCCTGGGTTTCGGCGGCGATGATTGCTTGCGTGCTCACGTCAGCCTTTCGCTTGGCACTCTGAATTCCCGGCCCGATCCACTGCATCCTGAGCGACGAAGCAATGACTGGGCCAACCGGACCTCGCCGCCGCTTCAATCATACGGTCAAGTGCCGCCGCGCCTCCGGCGTGTCCAGCGTCTCGGCCGGGCCTTCGTGCACGATCTCGCCACGATCCATGATGTAGACGTGATCGGCAAGCTCGCGGCAGAAGTCAAGGTATTGTTCCACAAGCAGGATCGCCATGCCGGTGGAATCGCGCAGGTATTTGATCGCCCGGCCGATGTCCTTGATGATCGAGGGCTGTATGCCCTCGGTCGGCTCGTCGAGCACGAGGATCTTCGGCCGCGTCACCAGTGCCCGGCCGATCGCCAGCTGCTGCTGCTGGCCGCCCGAGAGGTCGCCGCCGCGCCGGCCGAGCATGGTCTGCAGCACCGGGAAAAGGCTGAAGATGTCATCGGGAATGGAGCGCTCCGCCCGCTTCAGCGGCGCATAGCCGCTCTCGAGATTTTCCTTCACCGTCAGGAGCGGGAAGATCTCGCGCCCCTGCGGCACGTAGCCGATCCCCTGCTTGGCACGGCTGTAGGGGGCCATGCCGTTCAGCGCCACGCCGTTGAAGCTGACGCTGCCCGACGACAACGGATGCTGGCCGGTCACCGCGCGGAGCAGGCTCGACTTGCCGACCCCGTTGCGGCCGAGCACGCAGGTGATCTTGCCCATCTCGGCTTTCAGCGAGATGCCGCGCAGCGCCTGCGCGGCGCCGTAGTGGAGATTGGCTTTTTCGACTGTCAGCATGCTCGTTCCTCGATATGGCCGTTGCGGAGGCACATCCGCCCCTCATCCGCCTGCCGTCTCCCCGCGAACGAGAAGAAGGCCCAGTGACGCACCGCCGATGACGCGACACCGGCGGTACCCCTTGTCTGCCCCCTCTCCCCAGTGAGGCGGGAGAGGGGCAGGGTGACGGAAGTTCGTGTCCGCAGAACCCTCACCGCCCCAGATAGTTTTCGATCACCTTCTGATCGGCGCTGACGAAGTCGATCGAGCCTTCCGCCAGTACCGAGCCTTCCGCCAGGCACGTGACCTTGACGCCGAGGTCACGGATGAAGCCCATGTCGTGCTCGACGACGACGACCGAGCGGGTCCTGGCGATCTCCTTCAGAAGGATCGCCGTCTCGGCCGTCTCGGCGTCGGTCATGCCGGCGACCGGCTCGTCGACAAGCAGCAATTCCGGCTCCTGCGCCAGCAGCATGCCGATCTCCAGCCATTGCTTCTGGCCGTGGCTGAGGCTGGCGGCGAGGTCGTTGCGGCGGTTCGACAGGCGCACCGTAGAAAGGATCTCCTCGATGCGGGCGTTGTCCTCCGGCGTCATCCGGTAGAACAGGGTGGCGAAGACGCCGCGCTTGCGGTTCAGCGCCAGTTCGAGGTTGTCCCATACCGTGTGGCTCTCGAACACCGTCGGCTTCTGGAACTTGCGGCCGATGCCGAGCTGGGCGATCTCCGCCTCGTCGCGCTTGGTCAGGTCGATGTCGCCCTTGAAGAACACTTCGCCCGTGTCGGGCCGGGTCTTGCCGGTGATGATGTCCATCATCGTCGTCTTGCCGGCACCGTTCGGGCCGATGATCGCGCGCAGTTCGCCGGGCTCGATCACGAAGGAGAGCGAGTTCAGCGCCTTGAAGCCGTCGAAGGAGACGGAGACGCCGTCGAGATAGAGCAGGCTGGTCGGTTTCTTCTCGTTCATGGTCCCTCACTCCGCCGCGACAGGTTCGGCTGCGGTCTGGCCTCTTGCCGCCTCGTCCGCTGCGGCCTTGCGATACTCCTTCCGCCTGGCCCGCCATCCCTGCAGCGTGCCGACGATGCCCTTCGGCAGGAACAGGGTGACGAGGACGAACAGGCCGCCGAGTGCGAACAGCCAGAACTCCGGGAAGGCGGCGGTGAAGACGCTCTTGCCGCCGTTGACGAGGACCGCGCCGATGATCGGGCCGATCAGCGTGCCCCGGCCGCCGACCGCCGTCCAGATGACCACTTCGATAGAGTTGGCCGGATCGAACTCCCCGGGGTTGATGATGCCGACCTGCGGCACGTAGAGCGCGCCGGCCACGCCCGCCATCATCGCAGAAATGGTGAAGGCGAAGAGCTTGAAATGCTCGACGCGGTAGCCGAGGAACCGGGTGCGGCTTTCGGCGTCGCGGACGCCGACGAGGATCTTGCCGTATTTGGAGCGGACCATGCCGGACGTGAGGATCAGCGAGAGCGCCAGCGCCACGGCGGACGCAGCAAACAGCGCGGCACGGGTGCCTTGGGCCTGGATGTTGAAGCCGAGGATATCCTTGAAGTCGGTCAGGCCGTTGTTGCCGCCGAATCCCAT
Organism: Rhizobium subbaraonis; assembly: GCF_900220975.1. Taxonomy (GTDB): domain Bacteria; phylum Pseudomonadota; class Alphaproteobacteria; order Rhizobiales; family Rhizobiaceae; genus Mycoplana; species Mycoplana subbaraonis. Next base: position 154,083 of record NZ_OBQD01000013.1, read on the forward strand.
GTCGTTGCGGAAGAAGGCGAGCAGCAGCGCAAACGTCATCGCCTGGGTGATGATCGACAGATAGACGCCGTTGACGCGCGAGCGGAAGGCGAACCAGCCGAAGACGAAGGCGAGCATGCCCGGCACCAGCACCACCATCAGGGCCGCGAACCAGAACATGTCGAAGCCGTACCAGAACCAGGGCAGTTCCTTCCAGTTGAGGAAGACCATGAAGTCCGGCAGAAGCGGGTTGCCGTAGGAGCCGCGCGCACCGATCTGGCGCATGAGGTACATGCCCATGGCATAACCGCCGAGCGCGAAGAAGGCGGCGTGGCCGAGCGAGAGGATGCCACAGAAGCCCCAGACGAGGTCGAGCGCGAGCGCCAGCAGCGCATAGGTCAGGTACTTGCCGAACAGCGAGACCAGATAGGTCGGCACGTGCAGCGGATGGTCCGGGGCCGTCAGCAGGTTCAGCGCCGGCACGATCAGAGCCAGCCCGAGGATGACGGCGACGGCAATGACGATCGTGCGGTCGAAGGATTTGAGGAGAAACGAGGTGATCATGCTTCCACCGCCCTGCCCTTGAGTGCGAACAGCCCGCGCGGCCGCTTCTGGATGAAGAGGATGATCAGCACGAGAACGAGGATCTTGCCGAGCACCGCGCCCGCATAGGGTTCGAGGAACTTGTTGAGGATGCCGAGCGTGAAGGCGCCGACGAGGGTGCCCCAGAGATTGCCCACGCCGCCGAACACCACGACCATGAAGCTGTCGATGATGTAGCCCTGGCCGAGGTTCGGCGAGACGTTGTCGATTTGCGAGAGCGCGACGCCGGCGATACCCGCGATGCCGGAGCCGAGCGCGAAGGTCAGCGCATCGACCCAGGGCGTGCGGATGCCCATCGAGGACGCCATGCGGCGGTTCTGGGTGACCGCCCGCATCTGCAGGCCCATCGGCGTCTTCTTCAGGAGGAACAGGAGAGCGGCGAAGACGGCGAGCGCGAAGACGATGATCCAGAGGCGGTTCCAGGTAATCGTGAGGCCACCGAGCTCGAAGGCGCCGGACATCCAGGACGGGTTGCCCACCTCGCGGTTGGTCGGGCCGAAGATGGTGCGTACGGCCTGCTGCAGGATCAGCGAGATGCCCCAGGTGGCGAGCAAGGTCTCCAGCGGTCGGCCGTAGAGGAAGCGGATGATGCCGCGCTCGATCGCAAGGCCGACCGCGCCGGTGACGAGGAAGGCGAGCGGCAGCGCTATCGCCAGCGACCAGTCGAACAGGCCCGGGAACGAGGTGCGGATGACTTCCTGGACGACGAAGGTGGTGTAGGCGCCGAGCATCACCATCTCGCCGTGCGCCATGTTGATGATGCCCATGACGCCGAAGGTGATGGCAAGCCCGATCGCGGCGAGCAGGAGAACGGAACCGAGCGACAGGCCGTACCAGACGTTCTGGCCGGCGGCCCACAAGGCCTGTCGGTCCTGGATGTCCGCGATTGCAGCCTCGATGTCGGGCTTCAGCGTGTCGTCGGCCGAGGCAAGAGCCGCGCTCAGCAGCGACAGCGAGTCCTGGCCGCCGGCCTTTCCGATGATCGCGATGGCAGCCTTCTTTTCACCATCCGGACGGTCCGAAACCAGGAGGGCTGCGGCGCGCGCGCGTTCCAGCACCGTCTTCACGCGGCCGTCGGTCTCCGCCGCAAGCGCGGTCTCGACCTGTTCAAGCGCGTCCGCCGAAGGCGCGCGCAGCAGGGTTTGCGCGGCCTGCAGGCGGACGCCGGCATCCGGGCTCATCAGCGTCAGCCCGCCGAGTGCGGCGCGGACGGTGCGGCGCAGACTGTTGTTGACCTTGATCTTCGCAAGCGCGCCGGACGCCTCCGTGCCGACCTCCTCGCCGCTCAGCGGATCGATGAGGACGAGATTGCCGGCGGAGGATTTTGTGAGAAAGACCTGCTTGTCGGACTTGCGCTGATAGAGGTCGCCCGCGGCAAGCGCCTCGAGCGCGGGAACGATCTTCGGATCGCCGGTCTTGGCCAGCGCCTCGACCTGTTTCGCGGTCTGCGAGAAATTCCCCTCGCCCAGCGCATTGATCATCGCCCGCAAGTCGTCCTCGGCGCGGAGGTCGGTCGCAAATACGGTGATGAAAAGGCAAAACGTCACCAGCAGGGACTGGAGCGATCGATAGGCTAGCCGCATCAACATGGGTTCATCCTCGCCGGGCCGTTTCAGGCCGTTTCGGCCCTCGGCGTGCGCATTCAGATTTCGGAAGCATCCCGCCACCGGAGATGACGGGATGCTTCCGGCCGGCCACGAAGGCGAACCTTCGCAGCCGTCCGATCGATCCCGGCGTATCAGGAACCCTTGCCGCCGCACTTGCCAGTGGCGACGTTGAAGTTGCCGCAGGACATCGGGGCGCGCCAGTCGGAGATCAGATCCTTGGAGTCCGGCAGGTAGTCGGACCATTCGTCGCCGACCACGAGGCCGGGGGTCTCCCAGACGGTCTCGAACTGGCCGTCGGCCTGGATCTCGCCGATCAGCACCGGCTTGGTGATATGGTGGTTCGGCATCATGGTCGAGTAGCCGCCCGACAGGTTGGGCACCGAGACGCCGATCATCGCGTCGAGCACGGCGTCGGTGTCGGTGGTGCCGGCCTTCTCGACCGCCTTCAGCCACATGTTGAAGCCGATGTAGTGGGCTTCCATCGGGTCGTTGGTCACGCGCTTGTCGTTCTTGGTGTAGGCCTTCCAGGTCTTGATGAACTCGGCATTGGCCGGGTTGTCGACGGACTGGAAGTAGTTCCAGGCGGCAAGGTGGCCGACGAGCGGTGCGGTGTCGAGACCGGCGAGTTCTTCCTCACCGACGGAGAAGGCGACGACCGGGATGTCCTCGGCCTTCACGCCCTGGTTGCCGAGTTCCTTGTAGAAGGGCACGTTGGCGTCGCCGTTGATGGTCGAGACGACAGCGGTCTTCTTGCCGGCCGAGCCGAAGCCCTTGATGTCGGAAACGATCGTCTGCCAGTCGGAATGGCCGAAGGGGGTGTAGTTGATCATGATGTCCTCGGGCTTCACACCCTTGGAAATCAGGTAGGCTTCGAGAATCTTGTTGGTCGTGCGCGGATAGACGTAGTCGGTGCCGGCGAGCACCCAGCGCTCAACGCCCTCGTTCTCCATCAGGTAGTCGACGGCCGGGATCGCCTGCTGGTTCGGGGCAGCACCGGTGTAGAAGACGTTGCGCTGGCTTTCCTCGCCCTCGTACTGGACGGGGTAGAACAGGATCGAGTTGAGTTCCTCGAAGACCGGAAGCACCGACTTGCGCGAAACCGACGTCCAGCAGCCGAATACGGCCGAGACATCGTTTACGGAGATGAGCTCGCGCGCCTTCTCGGCGAACAGCGGCCAGTCGGAGGCCGGGTCGACGACGACGGCTTCGAGTTTCTTGCCGAGCAGGCCGCCCTTCTTGTTCTGCTCCTCGATGAGCATCAGCATGGCGTCCTTCAGCGTCGTTTCCGAGATCGCCATGGTGCCGGACAGCGAGTGCAGAATGCCGACCTTGATCGTGTCATCGGCCGCGAATGCGCCATTGAGCGCCGTGGTCGAAAGAACCGCAGCAAGAAATGCGCCGGTCAGGCGTGCCTTGATATTCATGTCGGTGAACCCCTCTAGTTCGTAAGGGCAACGGGACGGTTTTGTCTCTTAACCGTTGCTTAAACGATCATCGGATGTTCACGCTGCAGTGCACATACGTCATTTGTCGTAGACGGAGGGGAAGAGTGCGCAACGGGGCCGCAAAAAACTCGAATACCGCAAACGGAAAGGCCGGCGTCAGTGACGCCGGCCTCGAAATTCAGAAAGACCTGGACTGCCTCAGTGCGTGCGCAACTGCGGCGTCGACGCCCGGTCCTTCCAGTCCACGGAAAAGGCAAGAACGCCAGCCAGCAGCATGAAGGCGCCGACCACGAACATCGGCAGCTGGTACAGCCCCGTCGTGTCCTTGAGCACGCCGGTGATGTAGGGAGCAGCGAAGCCCGCCACGTTGCCGATGGTGTTGATCAGCGCGATGCCGGCGGCCGCGGCCGGGCCGGTGAGGAAGCGCGAGGGAATGGTCCAGAAATTCGGCAGCGCCGAGAAGATCGCGCAGGCGGTGATCGTGATCATCAGGATCGTCGTTTCGGGCGACCCCATGAACAGCGCAAGCGGAATGCTGATCGCGCCGATGATGGCGGGCAACCCGACGTGCCAGCCCTTCACGCCCTTCCTGGCGGCAAACTTGCTCCAGAGGTAGATCGATACGGCTGCGGGCAGATACGGGATGGCGGTGATCAGGCCCTTGTCGAAGACGTCGAACTTGGTGCCGAACTTCTCCTCGAAACCCGAGATGATGGTGGGAAGGAAGAAGGCGATCGCATAGAGGCCGTAGATCAGGCCGAAATACAGCGCCGACAACAGCCAGACGCGACGATCGGTCAACGCCAGGCCGGTCATCTTGCCATGCGCGGTTGCCTTGGCCGTGTCTTCACGGGCCAGTTCGCCGGTCAGCCATGCCTTTTCTTCAGCGGTCAGCCACTTCGCGTCTGCCGGCTTGTCGGTCAGGTAGAACCAACTGACGATGCCGACGATGATCGCGGGAAGAGCGACGCCGAAGAACATGATGCGCCAACCTTCGAGGCCGAACATGCCGTGCGCCTGGATCAGCGATGCGGCCAGCGGCGCGCCGACGACGATGGTGAGCGGCTGCGCCAGGTAGAAGAACGCGAGCACCGTGCTGCGGTGGCGCTGCGGAACCCAGGAGCTGAGGAACAGGATGGCGCCCGGGAAGAAGCCCGCTTCGGCCACGCCGAGCAGGAAGCGCAGGACGTAGAGCTGCGGGATCGTGCTGACCCATGTGAAGAGGATCGCGACGATACCCCAGGTCACCATGATGCGGGCGAGCCACCGGCGCGCGCCGTATTTGTGAAGCGCCAGATTGCTCGGCACTTCGAGAATGATGTAGCCGAAGAAGAAGATGCCGGCAGCGAAACCGAACTGGGCTGCGGTCATGCCCAGATCTTCTGTCATTCCGTTCGGGCCGGCAAACGAGATCGCCGTCCGGTCGAGGAAGTTGATAAAGAACATCAGGGCGATGAAAGGCACCAACCTTACGGTCACCTTGCGAATGGCCGAACGTTCGACCTCGGTAGTCTGCGTATCAGGCGTCATGAAACCTCCTCCTCACGCATCGATGAAACACGACGGCTCGCGGCGCCAGGCGAGCCTTTTGCTCCTCCGAATTGTCTTGCGACGCGTGCCTCCACGGTCGGCTTATGTAAATTTCCAAGGTTTCGGCAATCGATTAAATCTGCTAGTCGCGTGAGGAAACCTCACACGAAAGAACCCAGCATGGCAGCCCTCCCCTCCCTGAACGCCCTGCGTGCCTTCGAGGCGGCCGCCCGCCACCGGTCGATGACGCTCGCAGCCAATGAACTTTTCGTCACGCACGGGGCAGTGAGCCGACAGGTGAAGGCGCTCGAGGAGACGCTCGGCGTCAAGCTTCTGGTCAAGAACGCACGGGCGACGGAACCGACGCCGGAAGGCTCGCGGCTGGCCGAGGGGCTGGCAAGTGCGTTCAAGCTGATTCAGGAAAGCGTGGAGCGCGTTCGCCCCGAGCCGCTGACGCTGTCCTGCTCGTCGTCCATCATGATGGGCTGGATTATCCCCAGAATCAGCAACTTCCACGACAAGCACCCCCAGATCGAACTGCAGTTCAACATGAACTACAATCGGGTCGACTTCGCACGCGACAAGATCGGCATGGCGATCCGTTCGAGCATCATCGATCCGCCACAGGACGCCGTCATCCGCCAGCTCGGCGTGGAGAACATCGGCCCGGTCTGCGCACCGGAATATCTGGAGCATCTGCGGGACGTCTCGCCCCAAAAACTGGAAGGCGCCTCTCTCCTGGCGACTCGCACGAGACCGGAGGCATGGCTGGACTGGCAAACCGTTTTCGGCCTGGGGCATCTGTCGCTGCAGCCACGCACGAGCTTCGACCACTTCTATCTGTTGATCCAGGCGGCAGCCTGCGGTCTCGGCATGGCGGTCGTACCGAAAATGCTGGTGATGGAGCAGCTTTCCTCGGGCCGCCTCGTGGCACCGTTCGGCTTCACGCCCGGTCCGCGCCGGATCGTTCTGTGGGTCGCAAAGCATCTTGCGAGCCGCCCGGATGCCGTCGCGCTGGAGCGCTGGCTGACCGACGAAATGTATGCAAGTTCGATCTGAGGCGCATTGCCCCTTGCCAAGCGGCGCATTCTGGCAAAGATGCCTGCGGATTGCTCAACTGACCAGGGGCGCCATTTTTTAGGCATGACAGCACGCCAGCGCATCATTCCGGTTCGCCGACAGTACAATCGATGGGTCGCCGACCAGACCCTCGAAGACTATGCGCTGCGCTTCACCGCCAAGAGCGCTCGCCGGTTCTCGTCCGAGCGCATATCCCAGACGGCGATCGGCGCCATTTCCTTCCTGGCGCTGGAGGCGATCGGCGGGGCGATCACCATGTCCTACGGGACGACCAACGCCATCGCAGCAATCCTTGTCGCCAGCCTCCTGATCCTGGTGGTGGGCCTGCCGATCAGCCGCTACGCCATTCGTCACGGCGTCGACATCGATCTCCTCACCCGCGGCGCCAGCTTCGGCTATATCGGCTCCACAATCACCTCGCTGATCTATGCGAGCTTCACCTTCATCCTCTTTGCGATCGAGGCGTCGATCATGTCGGGCGCGCTCGAACTGGCGCTCGGCATCCCCCTGTGGATGGGATACATCATCAGCGCCGTGGCGGTGATCCCGCTCGTCACCTACGGCGTCCGGCTGATTTCGAAGTTTCAGCTCGTGACACAGCCCTTCTGGATCGTGCTCAACATCCTGCCGTTCGTCTTCATCGCCTTCGCCGACTGGAACAGCTTCGGCGAGTGGCTCGCCTATGCGGGCATCCATCACACCTCCGGACCGCCCGGCACGATCGCGCCCTTTCATCTGATCGAGTTCGGAGCAGCCTCAGCCGTCATCTTCGCGCTGATGGCGCAGATCGGAGAGCAGGTCGACTTCCTGCGCTTCCTGCCGCCGGACGGTCAGCGCAAGCTCCGTCACCGCATCGCCGTCTTTCTTGCCGGTTCCGGCTGGGTCGTCGTCGGCGCGCCCAAGCTGATCGCGGGATCGTTCCTCGTGGTGCTGGCCCTCAATGCCGGGATCCCCTCCACGCAGGCGGCAGATCCGGCGCAGATGTACTACACCGCCTTCGGCTACATGATCCCATCGGAGACGGCGGCGATGCTGCTGATGGTCGCCTTCGTGGTCGTGTCGCAGCTGAAGATCAACGTGATGAACGCCTATGCCGGCTCGCTGGCATGGTCGAACTTCTTCTCGCGGCTGACGCACAGCCATCCCGGCCGCGTCATCTGGCTCGTCTTCAATGTGGCGATCGCACTGCTTCTGATGGAACTGGGGATCTACCGGCTGCTGGAGGAAACGCTCGGCATCTTCTCGATCATCGCCATGGCGTGGCTGTGCACGATCTCGGCCGATCTCTTCATCAACAAGCCGCTCGGCCTGTCGCCGCCCGGCATCGAGTTCAAGCGCGCGCACCTCTACGACATCAATCCCGTGGGGCTCGGCGCGATGGTATTCTCAGCCACGATCGCCCTTGTCGCCCATTTCGGCGCGTTCGGCGATGTGGCCGCCTCGCTCGCCCCCTACATCGCCGCCTTCGCCGCGTTCGCCGCCTCGCCGCTGACCGCCTGGTGGACGGACGGCAAATACTACCTGGCCCGCAAGCCGCGGCGGAACTGGCACCTCGAAAGCACGATCACCTGCTCGATCTGCGAACACCCGTTCGAGCCGGAGGACATGGCCTGGTGTCCCGCCTATGCCGCGCCGATCTGCTCGCTGTGCTGCTCGCTGGACAGCCGCTGCCACGACATGTGCAAGCCGAAGGCACGCTTCCACGCGCAGGCCGCCTTCGTGGCGCGCTCGGTCCTGCCCGAACCCGTGATCGCCAAGCTGGCGACGCGTCTGGGCCGCTACGCGATGTCGGCTGTGCTCTCGATCGCCTGCATCGGCGTCATCCTCGCGATGATCGCGCACCAGGCCGGCAGCGCTTCGCCGGAGACTGCGACGGTGGTGGAACAGACGGTCGCGATCGTCTTCTTCGTCTTTGCCGTCGTCGCCGGCGTCGCCTGCTGGTTCTACGTGCTCGCCCACGACAGCAGGGTGGTCGCGGAGGAGGAATCCTCTCGGCAGAACACACTGCTGTTGAAGGAGATCGCCGCCCACAAGAAGACAGATGCAGCGCTGCAGGACGCCAAGGAGGCCGCCGAGGCGGCGAACCGCGCCAAGAGCCGATACGTCGTGGGCCTCAGCCACGAATTGCGCACGCCGCTGAATGCCGTTCTTGGCTATGCGCAGGTGCTGGAACGCGATGACAGCATCCCCCCGCCGCGCCAGTCGGCGATCAAGGTGATCCGGCGCAGCGCCGAGCACCTCTCCGGGCTGATCGACGGGCTGCTCGACATTTCGAAGATCGAGGCCGGCAAGCTGCAGGTCTATTCCAACGAGATCAACATCCACGATTTCCTCGACCAGATCGTCGACATGTTCCGGCCGCAGGCGCAGGCGAAGGGCGTTGCCTTCGAGCATGTCCGCAGCCCTTCCCTGCCCCAGTTCGTCCGCACCGACGAAAAGCGGCTGCGGCAGATCCTCGTCAACCTCGTCTCCAACGCGCTGAAATTCACCGACAGCGGGCATATCCGCCTCGACGTCGCCTATCGCAGCCAGGTCGCAACCTTCACCATCGAGGACACCGGACGCGGCATCGCGGAGAAGGACCTCCCGCGCATCTTCGATCCTTTCCAGCGGGGTGACGCGGAGCATCAGGGCCGCATGCCCGGCCTCGGGCTCGGCCTGACGATCACCCGCCTCCTGACACAGACGCTGGGCGGCGAAATCTCGGTCACGAGCGCCAGAGACCGGGGAACGACCTTCCGCGTGCGCCTGATGCTTTCCGCGGTCTCCCGCCCGCAGCTGGTCGAGCCGGCACGCAAGATCCTGGGCTATGGCGGACCGCGCCGCAGCGTCCTCGTCGTTGACGACAACGAGGATCACCGCCAGCTGATGCGCGAGGCGCTGGAACCCATCGGTTTCAACCTGCTTTCCGCCCGCGACGGCGGCGAGTGCCTGTCGCTCGTGGAAGCGATCAGGCCGGATCTCTTCCTGATCGATATCTCGATGCCGGGCATGAGCGGCTGGGACCTGGTCGTCCGACTGCGGGAAGCCGGACAGGCGGCACCGATCGTCATGCTTTCCGCCAATATCGGCGATGGTTCCTCCCAGGGGCCGGCGGGCGGTCATGACGACACACTTGCCAAGCCCTTCGCCCTCGGCCAGCTCTATGACAAGCTGGCCCTGCACCTGAAGCTGGACTGGACCTATTCCGTCGAAAGCGCCAGGACGCCAGCGCCAAGCGCGCTTCAACGGATCATCCGCCCTGCCCCGACCCATATTGCCGAACTGATCAGGCTCGGCGAGATCGGCTACGTCAGGGGCATAGAGGCCAAGCTTGCGGAGATTGCGAGCGAGCCTGAGCACAGGCCGTTTGCGGACACCTTGCGCGAATATGTTCGCGCCTTCGATCTTTCGGGTTATGACGCCTTCCTGAAGAATACCGGCGAAGAGAGGATCGGCCCGCGTGACTGAGACATCCGCACCGCGCGATATCGTACTGCTCGTCGACGATTCCCCCGAAGCGCTCGGCTTTCTGACCGAAGCGCTGGAGCAGTCCGGCTTTTCCGTGCTGATCGCCACCTCCGGCGCTTTCGCGCTCGGGATCGTCGACCGCATCACGCCCGATATCATTCTCCTCGATGCCGTCATGCCGGGCATGGACGGTTTCGAGACATGCCAGCGCCTGAAGGCCAACCCCGCCGCCAGCCAGACGCCGGTCGTCTTCATGACCGGGCTGACGGAGACGGAGCACGTCGTGCGGGCGCTGGAGGCCGGCGGTGTCGACTACCTGACAAAACCGATCAACATCGACGAATTGCGCGCGCGCATTCGCGTCCACCTTACCAACGCGCGATCCGCGCAGAGCGCCCGCGTCGCACTGGATGCGGCCGGCCGTCATCTGCTGGCGGTGCGCGGCGACGGCAAGGTCCGCTGGTCGACCCCGCAGGCCACCCGACTGGTGAATGCCGCCACGGGCACGGACGACGGACTGGAGGCCGTCAGCGCCGATATCGGACGTTGGATGAAGCAACGCGATGCGCTTGCAGGCGACGGCAGCTTCACCATCCACGAGACCGGCCAGTCGAATCTGCAGCTCGCCTATCTCGGCTCGATCGGCCCCGACGAATACCTGTTCCGGCTCAGCACCGAGAGCAGGCTCCGCGACGACGAGATTCTCCGCCAGCATTTTTCACTGACGCAGCGCGAATCCGAAGTGCTTCTCTGGATCGCCAAGGGCAAGGCAAACCGGGATATCGGTGAAATCCTGGGCCTGAGCGCACGCACAGTGACCAAGCATCTGGAGCAGATCTATGTGAAACTCGGCGTCGAGAACCGCGCCTCCGCCGCGGTCAAGGCGACGCACGTCCTGCACGCGGTGTAGGAGGCCGCTTCCTCGCCCGAAGAGCGGAACCCGCACCCGCTTTCCGTCGTTCACCCAGACATGCTATTGTCTGTCGGGGCGGAATACAGGATGGAAAACTTTCTTGCATTGTTTGCCGTCGTTTTGGGATCGGCCGCGCTCGGCCTGGTCCTTGCCTATCTGATGCGGCGACAGCGCGACCACCATCGGCCTCAACATCATGACGAAGTGACGCCGCCCTTCTGAGCCACCTGCCTCGCACTGGCACCGTCCATCGTGACAAGACCCTTGCTGCTGTCGCGGGCTAACGGGAGGGGCACTTGACGATCTCGCGAAGCAGGTGAAACATGCGGCCCTGAGCGCGGGAGAGCCCGCGCCTGCCACATTCGACACGGCTGTCAAACAGCGATTCGGCGACAACGATCTGGAATCTGAATGGACAAAGGCGAGCGTCCCGACGACGAGACGAACATCGACGTGATGTTCCGGAACGGCAACCTGACCGTATTCGGCATCGTGCTCGCCTTCTCCCTCGGCTTTCTCAACACCTGGACCAACAATCCCAACGACTGGCAGATCACGGATCTGCCGACGCTTGCCCTCATCGGCGGCGGTATCGTCTTTCAGGGGTCCGCGCTTTGGCGGCTCCTGCAGCTCGACTCCCTGAGGCCGAGCGTCTTTGCGACCGGTAACCGACGCTTTGCGATCGGACTTGGCATGACAAGTATCGGCATGATGCTGGCAATCTGCGTCGATATCGGCCACATGCTGCTTTGAGCACTGCCCGCACTCGACAGGGTAGCGGTGCTATGCAAGACTGTCATCATGATCGAGAGTAGCGATATCGAAGTCGAAGACGAGCGCCTGAAACTGCTGGCGGAACTGGCGCAATCCAGGCGGACCACCCCCGGTGAGCTGCTCGCGCATAGTGCGCCTGGCACCAGAGCCTTTCACGAGGCGACGCATACCGCCTCGATCGTTCTCGACCTTGTCGACCAGCATCTGCTGCATCATCCCGCCATCGCCGCAAATCCGGAATGGTTCCGTTTTGCCTCGCGCGCAAGCGAAGCGCTGTTCAATCTCTACCAGTCACTGGGAGAAGCGCAGCTGGAGACCCATCACGACGACGGAATGCGCCCCGAGGAGCTGAACGCCAGCAACGACGATTGAGCGATCAGCGATCGCGCCCTGATGCGTGTCAGGCGTCGCAACCTGTCTCGGCGCCAAGAGCAGGCTCAATTCTCGCATCTAGCCGGGAATGGGCTGTGATCCGTTCGCACGCTTCACGTCTTTGATTGTACGTATTTGGATACGCAAAACCGAGGCACCTTGCTGCGCGGTCTGGTTCTAAGCGCGGCGGTTTTCGCCGAGAGCGTCCACAACGCGCTCGCGGCCGACGCGGATGACGTTCTCCATCGCGCGACGCGCCCCTTCCTCGTCGCGCCGGCGGATTTCCTCGACGATGCGGATATGGGACGCGGCGACGTCGTCGATCTTGCTGCGGTCGCGCGCGGGCGAGCTCAGCCGGAACACGCCGACGAGAGCGGCCTCGATCAGGCTGCCGATCGTGCGGAAGAACGGGTTGCGCGAGGCGTCGAGCACGCTGAGATGGAATTTCAGATCGGCCATCGCAAGCGTCTCGGCCGTGTGTTCCGGGTCGCCCATCGCGACGGCAAGGCGCATCATGTGGCTGATGTCGGCATCGGTCGCATACCGCGCGGCAAGAATGGCTGCATGCGGCTCGAACGCCAGCCGCACCTCGCTGAGGTCGAGCAGGAAGGCCTCGTCGACCCCCTTCACAAGCTGCCAGGTGAGAATGTCGGTATCGAACAGGTTCCACTGCGCCCGGGGCGTCACCCGCGTCCCTATGCGGGCACGGGGCACGACCAGCCCCTTGGCCGCCAGCGTCTTCATGGCTTCGCGAAGCACCGTTCGCGACACCTTGAAACGGATCGCCAGCTCCGCGTCGCCCGGCAGCGTCGTCCCCACGGGAAACTCGCCCGCGACGATGGCGCGGCCAAGCTCGTTGACCACCTGTGCGTGACTGGTGCGCGTATTGGCGCCGGTGATGACGGTTTCAAGCAGACCCTTGCGCAATCGAAGCTGTCCTATCCTTACCGGGCCCTGCCTGCATCGCATGCCGCCATGGCCTATGATCGGCTCGCGCCGGAAACGTCAACCCGTCAGGCGAAACGCCTCTTGTTCTTCGACAGATAGAGAAAGCCCTTCTGCAACAGGATGAACCCGAACAGCAGTAGGCCGATCAGTATCTTCGTCCACCAACTGGAAAGCGAACCGTCGAACGTGATGTAGGTTTGGATCAGCCCCATGATAAGGATGCCGATCAGTGTCCCCCCCACAAAGCCGGAACCGCCGGTCAGAAGTGTCCCCCCGATGACCACCGCTGCGATCGCATCGAGTTCGACCCCGACCGCCGATAGCGAGTAGCCTGCCGACGTATAGAGCGAGAAGACGATTCCCGAAAGCCCGGCAAGAAAGCCGGAGAGGGCATAGATCTCGATCGTCGTTCGCGCCACGGGCACCCCCATCAGACGGGCCGTCTGCGCGCCGCCGCCGAGCGCATAGACGTTGGCGCCGAAACGGGTGCGATGGGCGATCAGGATGCCGACGACGAAGACCAGCAGCATCAGCCCGCCGATGAGCGTGATCCGCCCCCCGCCCGGCAGACGATAATAGAACCCCTTCATCACGGCATAGAACGGGTGCTTGATCGGCACGGAGTCGATCGACAGCACGAAGGCCATCCCACGCGCCAGGAACATTCCCGCCAGCGTCACGATGAAAGGCGGCATCTCGAGATGGTGGATGATCGCCCCCATCAAACCGCCGAACAGGGTGGCGATCCCGAGCGCCAGCACGAAAACGACGAGCGGATGCAGGCCGGTGTTCTCCAGCACGACGGCAATGAAGACACCGGTGAAGGCGATGACCGAGCCGATCGAAAGGTCGATCCCGCCGGACAGGATGACGAACGTCATGCCGACGGCGGCGATGCCGAGAAAGGCGTTGTCGGTGAGCAGGTTGCCGATGACGCGCGTCGACAGCATGTTGGGGTATTGCAGGAAGCACAGCGCATAGGCGGCAAGGAAGATGGCGACCGTTGCGGCCAGCGGAACGTAACGCGGGTTCATTTCACCTCCTGCTTGACTGCCGCCTCGCGGGAAGCGGACCGACCAAACCATGCGAGGAGGTCGCGAACGCGCGGGGACTGGACGACGAGGATCAGGACGATGATCGCGGCCTTGATGATCAGGTTGAACTCGGGCGGGAAGCCGGAGAGCAGGATGCCGGTGTTGATCGCCTGGATGATCATGGCGCCGAGCAACGAGGCCGCGATGCTGAAGCGTCCGCCGAGCAGCGAGTTGCCGCCGACCACAACCGCCAGGATCGCATCCAGCTCCAGCCAGAGGCCGGCATTGTTGGCATCGGCTCCCTTGATGTCGGCTGCGGCGATGATGCCGGCGATCGCCGCGCACAGTCCGCTCAGGATATAGGCGGCAATCAGCAGCACCCCGGTGGAGACGCCCGAGAGCGTGCTGGCCCGGCGGTTGATGCCGAGCGCCTCGACGAGCATGCCGAGAGCCGTCCGTCGCACGAGCAGCGTGATGGCGATGCCGAAGACGAGCCAGATCACCACCGGCATCGGCAGGCCGAGGAACGAACCGCTGCCGATGAAGATCAGGCCGGCATCGTTGAAGGTGAGGATGGCGCCTTCGGTGATCAACTGGGCGATGCCGCGGCCCGCCACCATCAGCACCAGAGTGGCGATGATCGGCTGGATATCCAGGACAGCGACAAGAATGCCATTCCACAGACCACAGAGCATGCCGACGGCGAGCGCCAGCGCCAGCGTGTAGACGAGCGAATGGCCGGAGGTAATGGAAGCGGCGGCCACCGCGCCGCAGATCGCCATCACCGCGCCGACCGACAGATCGATGCCGCGCGTGGCGATCACGATCGTCATGCCGATCGCAAGCAGCGCCACGGGAGCACCGCGGTTGAGAACATCGATGAGACTGCCGTAGATGCGGCCATTCTGCATCTGCAGCGTGAGGAAATCGGGAAACGCCAGCGAAATCAACAGGACAACCGCGATGAGAACGACGATCTGCGGCGCCAACCGAAGGAGATGCGACTTCAGCGCGTTCATTGCCCGGCCTCGCGCTTGTCGGCGGCCGCGATCGCCTCGACGATATGCGACGTGGTGACTTCCTCGCCGACGAGTTCGGACACATGCGCGCGGTCGCGCAACACGATGACGCGCCGGCTGTAGGCGACCAGCTCGTCCAGTTCGGATGAAATGACGATCAGCGACATGCCCTGTTCACAAAGGTTTTCGATGAGGCGGATGATTTCGGCGTGCGCGCCGACATCGATGCCGCGCGTCGGTTCGTCGAGGATGAGAAATTCGGGGTTGGTGGCCAGCCAGCGCGCAAGGATCGCCTTCTGCTGGTTGCCGCCAGAAAGCAGCCGGATGGGCTTTTCGCGATCCGACGTGCGGATGTCGAGGGCGGCAATATAGCGGTCGGCGAGCCGATCCTGCTCGGCCCTCGATATCGGCCGCGCCCAGCCGCGACGGGCCTGAAGGGCCAAAGCGATGTTCTCTCGCACCGAGAGGTCGCCAATGATGCCATCGGTCTTGCGGTCCTCCGGGCAGAAACCGAACCGGTGGCGGATGGCGGTGCGCGGAGACGATATGTCGATGGGTTTCCCGTCGACCTCGGCCGTGCCGCTATCGGCCTTCTCGGCACCGAAGAGGATCTCCGCGGTTTCCGTTCGCCCCGATCCGAGCAGGCCAGCGACGCCCACCACCTCACCCTTGCGCACCTCCAGGTCGAACGGCGCGATGTGTCCCTTGCGGCCGTAACCGCGGAAGCGGTACCGCACCGCCCCTTCGGAGGCCTGTGCGTTACCGGCCTGCTTGATCTCGTCGCCAAGTTCGCGCCCGAGCATCATGGCGATCAGTTCGCGTCGCGGCAGTGCCGCCGCATCGCGCGTGCCGACCAACTGCCCGTTGCGCAGCACCGTGATGCGGTCGCAGATCGCATACACCTGCTCGAGGAAATGGGTGATGAAGATGACGCCGAGTCCCTGGCTCTTCAGCCGGCGGACGATCGCAAACAGCATCTCGACCTCATGGGCGTCGAGGCTGGCGGTCGGCTCGTCGAGGATCAGCACCTTGCCTGAGAGATCGACGGCGCGAGCGATCGCAACGACCTGCTGCACGGCGACCGAGCAACTGGAGAGCTCGGTCCTGACGTCGACGTCGAGTTCGTAGCCGGAAAGAAGCGCCCTCGCCCGCCGGTTCATCTCGGCCGCGTCAACAAGACCGAAACGCCGGGGCTGGCGTCCGAGAAACAGGTTCTCGGCAACCGTGAGGTTCGGCAGGAGATTGACCTCCTGATAGACCGTGCCGATGCCGAGCCGCTGCGCCTCGAAGGTATCGCGCGGATCTATTTCGGCGCCGTCGAGGACGAGCTTGCCGCCATCGCGCCGATAGGCCCCGGTGATGCACTTGACCAGTGTGGATTTGCCCGCGCCATTCTCTCCAAGCAGCGCATGAACCTCACCGCGCCGAAGCTGGAAATTGACGTTGTTGAGGGCCTTCGCGCCGGGAAAGACCTTTTCGATCCCCGTTGCTGACAGAATGATGTCGTCGTTGCCTTGCATTGTCCCTGCCCGAACCGATCGTTGCCCGACACGCGGCAAAGCCGCCGCGCCGGCCATCAACGAGAATGTCCTGCCGCCGCGTTCGCGCGGCGGCAGGAACTGGGAGAGATCAGTAACCGAGGCCCTTCTTCTCCTCGTACACCTTCATCGGATCGTCCTTCTGGGTGTAGAGCTTCGATTCGGTCTGGATCCACTTGGGCGGCACGGTGCCGTCCTTCTTGTAGGCGGCGAGCGCATCGAAGGCGGGACCAGCCATGTTCGGCGTCAGTTCCACCGTGGCGTTGGCTTCGCCGGCGGCCATGGCCTGGAAGATGTCCGGAACGGCGTCGATGGAAACGACGAGGATATCGGTGCCGGGCTTGAGGCCGGCTTCCTTGATCGCCTGGATGGCGCCGACGGCCATGTCGTCATTGTGGGCGTAAAGCGCACAAATGTCCTTGCCGCCGTTTTCGGCCTTCAGGAAGCTCTCCATCACTTCCTTACCCTTGGTGCGGGTGAAATCGCCGGTCTGGCTGCGGACGATCTTCAGGTTGTCATGCCCGCTGAGTGCCTGTTCGAAGCCCTTCTTGCGGTCGATCGCCGGCGAGGAGCCGGTCGTTCCCTGAAGCTCGACGACGTTGCAGGGCTTGCCGGCAACGGTCTCGACCAGCCACTTGCCGGCGACATTGCCCTCATGGACGAGGTCCGACGTCACGGCGGTCAGATAGAGGTCATCCGGGGCATCGACGGTGCGGTCGAGCAGGATGACGGGGATGTCCGCGTCCTTGGCCTCGGTCAGCACGTCGTCCCATCCGGTCGCCACGACGGGAGCGACGAGAATGGCGTCGACGCCCTGCGCAATGAAGGAGCGGATCGCCTTGATCTGGTTTTCCTGCTTCTGCTGTGCGTCTGCGAATTTCAGGTCGATGCCACGGCTTTCAGCCTGCTGTTTCGTCAGCGTGGTTTCCGCCGCGCGCCAGCCGGATTCCGAGCCGATCTGTGAAAATCCGACGGTCATATCGGCGGCGGATGCCGAGCCGAACATGCAGGCAGCCAAGATCGTGGCACTCGCGAGTGCGGTCTTCAAAGTCATGATGTCCTCCCAAACAAAGCTGCTCCTCAGCAGCTGAAACAAGTAAAAATCATATTGTAATACTATTGTAAACTCAATTTTCCGCGCCAAAGGAAAATTCGCAGAGCACAATTAAAGCGCGTTTATTTTGCGATGCAGCAAACCCATACGCGCATACGCAAAGACCCCGGAAGCCAACGGCCCCGGGGTCTTTTTCTCAACGATTGCCGTTCCTTGCGGTGCACCGGCACCGCTCTGGACGGCTTACTGCGGCAGCTTGTCGTCGACGCCGGCGATGTAGAAGTTCATGCCGAGCAGAACGCCGTCTTCCGGCTTCTCGCCGTCCTTCAGCCATTCGGACCCGTCCTGCTTCTTGATCGGGCCGGTGAAGGGATGCAGTTCGCCGGAGCGAATCTTCGCCTCGGTGTCTTCCGCCATCTTCTTCACGTCGTCGGGCATGTTGGTGTACGGCGCCATGGTCAGGATGCCGTCCTTCAGGCCGTCCCAGACCTGCTCGGACTTCCAGGTGCCGTCGAGCAGTTCCTTGGTGCGCTTGATGTAGTAGGCGCCCCAGGTATCGACGATCGCCGTCAGCTGCGTTTCCGGACCGGCCTTGATCATGTCGGAGGCCTGGCCGAAGGCCTTGATGCCGCGTTCGGCGGCGACCTGCATCGGCGCGGTCGTATCGGTGTGCTGCGTGAGGATGTCGACGCCCTGGTCGATCAGCGCCTTGGCGGCATCGGCTTCCTTGCCGGGGTCGAACCAGGTGTTGGCCCAGATGACCTTGACCTTGAAGTCCGGGTTGACCGACTGGGCGCCGTGGACGAAGGCGTTGATGCCCATCACCACTTCCGGAATCGGGAAGGACGCGATGTAGCCGGCAACGCCCTTCTGCGACATCTTCGCGGCGATCTGGCCCTGGATGTAGCGGCCTTCATAGAAGCGCGAGTTGTAGGTGGCGACGTTCGGGGCGGACTTGAAGCCGGTGGCATGCTCGAACTTCACGTCGGGGAACTTTTCGGCGACCTTGATGGTGGCGTCCATGAATCCGAACGAGGTGGTGAAGACCAGCGCGCACCCGGAACGGGCCATGCGCTCGATGGCGCGTTCGGCATCCGGGCCTTCCGGTACGCTTTCGAGGAACGGCGTCTCGATCTTGTCGCCGAACTCGGCCTGCAGCGCCTGTCGGCCGATGTCATGGGCCTGCGTCCAGCCACCGTCGGTCTTGGAGCCGACATAGATGAAGCAGATCTTGGTCTTGTCCTGGGCGCTTGCGGAGGCGGCAAAGCCGAGAACCGCGGCCGAGGTGGCGAGTGCGAGTAGCAGTTTTTTCATTTTGACCCCTGTAGGTTGAGACTTGTTTTCCCGTCGCTTCTTCTTCACCGGTCCGGCACGAAAGGTTTGCCGAGCGATGCTGGCGTGTTGATCAACGTCATTCGCCGATTGTGCGATATCAGAACGAGGACGACAACAGTCGCGACGTAAGGAAGGGCGGACAGGAACTGGGAGGGAATGCCGAGGCCGAGCGCCTGGGCATGCAACTGGCTGATGGAGACCGCGCCGAAAAGGTAACCGCCGGCCAGCACCCGCCACGGCCGCCAGGAGGCGAAGACGACGAGCGCGAGCGCGATCCAGCCGCGACCGGCCGACATGTTCTCCACCCATTGCGGCGTGTAGACGAGCGAGAGCTGCGCACCGGCAAGACCCGCGCAGGCGCCGCCGAACAGCACGGCCAGATAGCGCGTGCGGATGACGCCGATGCCGAGGGCGTGGGCGGAGCCGTGGTTGTCGCCGATCGCGCGGATCTTCAGACCCGCGCGGGTCTTGAACAGGAACCAGTTGACGCCGATCACCAGCGCGATCGAGATATAGAAGATCAGGTCCTGCTTGAAGAGCAGCGGCCCGAGATAGGGGATTTCCGACAGGCCGGGAATGGCGATCGGCGGGAGCTTGGTGCCTGACATGCCGACATAAGCCTCGCCGATCTGGCCGGAAATGCCGAGGCCGAGGATGGTGAGCGCAAGCCCCGTCGCCACCTGGTTTGCCACCAGCGTCAGTGTGAGGAAGCCGAACAGGAGCGAGAAGAGCGCGCCGCCGCCGATGCCGGCAAGAATGCCGACATAGGGCGAGCCGGTCGCCTGCGTCGCCACGAAGGCCAGCACCGCGCCCATGATCATCATGCCCTCGACGCCGAGATTGAGCACGCCGGCGCGCTCCGTCACCAGTTCGCCGATCGCGGCGAGCACCAGCGGCGTGGCGGCGGTGACGACGGTCAGAAGGATCGCTTCAATGATACCCATTTACTCAGCCCCGCCCTGTAGCCCGTCCTGTGCGACCGCCGCGGTCCTTCCGGGAAAGACGAGCCGGATCTTGTAGAGGATCAGCGTGTCGCACGAGAGCACGAAGAACAGCAGCAGCCCCTGGAACACGCGGGTCACCTTGTCGGACACCGTCAGCGTCAATTGCACGGCCTCGCCGCCGACATAGGTCAGCGCCAGGAACAGGCCCGCGGCGATGATGCCCAGAGGATTTAGCCGGCCGAGGAAGGCGACGATGATGGCGGTGAAGCCGTAGCCGGGCGAAATGATCGGCTGCAGCTTGTTGATGTTGCCGCTGACTTCGGAAATGCCGGCAAGGCCCGCGAGCGCGCCGGACAGGAGCATCGAAAACCAGATCATCCGGCGTGAGGAGAAGCCGGCGAAGCGCCCCGCCCGCTCCGACTGGCCGAGCACGGTGATCTCGAAGCCCTTCAGCGTGTAGCGCATCATGAACCAGATCAGCACTGCGGCGACGATCGCAAAGACGAAGCCGAGATTGGTGCGGCCGGAATCGAGGATTTCCGGGAGAATGGCTTCCGGCGCGAAATTGCGCGTCACCGGGAAGTTGTAGCCTTCGGGGCTGCGCCAGGGACCACGCACGATCCAGTCGAGGAAAAACTGGGCGACATAGACCAGCATCAGGCTGGACAGGATTTCGTTCGTGTTCAGGTTCGCCTTCAGGAAGGCGGGAATGGCCGCATAGAGCGCGCCGCCGATCATGCCGAAGATCAGCATCAGCGGCAGCACAAGCGGCGAATGCCATTCATGGAACACGACCGGGACGATCGAGCCGGCGATGGCCCCCATGATGAACTGGCCCTCGGCGCCGATGTTCCAGTTGTTGGAACGATAGCAGATCGACAGCCCGACGCCGATCAGGATCAGCGGCGCCGCCTTGATGGCGATCTCGTGCAGCGACCAGACGTCCAGCAACGGCTCGACGAAGAAGCTGTAGAGCGCGCTGACGGGATCCTTGCCGAGCAGCCAGAACATGATGCCGCCGGCGATCACGGTCAGGACAAGCGCGATGAAGGGGGAAAGCACGGCATAGAAGACCGATGCCTGGGGCCGCTTTTCGAGTTCAATGCGCATGCGCGGCCTCCGTCAAAGCTTCCGGCTGGCCTTGCAGGCCGCCCATCAGCAGGCCGATCTTCTCGCGCGACAGTGCGCTTGCCGGGTAAATGTCGGACAGCCGCCCCTCGCTGATGACGGCGACCTCGGTCGCGACCTCGAAGATCTCGTCGAGATCCTGGCTGATGACGAGCACGGCCGAACCGCTTTTCGCGAGGTCCACCAGCGCCTGGCGGATGCGGCTTGCCGCACCGGCATCGACGCCCCACGTCGGCTGGTTGACGATGAGAACGGCAGGCTGGCGGTCCAGTTCGCGGCCGACGATGTATTTCTGCAGGTTGCCGCCGGAGAGCGAGCCAGCCGTCGGATCGTCGCCGCTCTTGCGCACATCCATCGCCTCGGAGATGCGGCGGGAGGCGAGCCGAACGGCAACGTATTTGATGATGCCGAGCACGCCCCCGCCGAGAAAAGCCTTCCGGTCCGACTGGTTGCGCGCGAGCACGAGATTGTCGGAGAGCGACATGCCGGTGACGGCGGCATGCCCATGGCGCTCTTCGGGAACGAAGCCTGCGCCGAGAAGGCGCCGCGCGGTAATGCCCTGCTGGCCGACCGGGCGCTGGCGTATCAGCACGGCGTTCTGGTCGGCGACGGTATATTCCCCTGAAAGCGCGTCGAACAGTTCGCTCTGCCCGTTGCCGGCGACGCCGGCGATCGCCAGGACCTCGCCGGCATGGACCTTCAGCGAGACATCCTTCAGCGACACGGCGAACGGGGTGCGCGCCGGCATATCGAGATGGCGCGCCTCGAGCAGCACATCGCCCTTGGTGCTCGTTCCGGCAGCGCTGACATGCGGCACGTCGGCGCCAACCATCATGCGGGCGAGCGAAGCAGCCGTTTCCTTCTTCGGGTCGCAGGCACCGGTCACCTTGCCGTGACGCAGGACTGTGGCGCGGTCGCAGATGCGCTGGACCTCCTCCAGCCGATGGCTGATGTACAGGACGGACCGCCCCTCCGCGCGCAGCTTGAACAGCGTCTCGAACAGACGGTCCGCTTCCTGCGGCGTCAGGACGGAGGTGGGCTCGTCGAGGATGATGAGTTGCGGGTTCTGCAGGAGCGCGCGCACGATTTCGATTCGCTGGCGCTCCCCGACGGAGAGATCGGCGACATGCGCCTTCGGATCGAGCGGGAGGCCATAGGCGCGCGACAACTCCGCCGCCCGCTCGGCCACGCGCGCCAACGGTATCGTCCCGTCGAGCGACAGCGCGATGTTTTCGGCGACCGTCAGCGCCTCGAACAGCGAGAAGTGCTGAAACACCATGCCGATGCCGAGCTTTCGGGCCGCACTCGGACTTGCAATCGACACCGCCTCGCCGCGCCAGGAGATCTGGCCGCTGGTGGGCGCGAGCACGCCGAACAGCATCTTGACGAGCGTCGATTTACCGGCGCCGTTCTCGCCAAGCAGAGCATGAATCTCGCCCGGCTGGATATCCAGGTCGATGCCGTTGCATGCAGCGAACGTGCCGAACAGCTTCGTGAGGTTGCGGACGGCCAGCAACGGCCTCTCCGCGGACGCTCCAGCGACTGACACTATGCCCCTCTCTTCTCGCCGCCTCCCCGTTATGCTCAGGGAATGAGCAGCGTCGCTCCGCTTGTTTTTCTTGCTTCCAGATCCGAGTGGGCGCGCCCCGCCTCCGCCAACGGATAAGTCTGATTTATATTGATACGCACTTTGTTGCTGCGCACAACATCAAAGAGCGAGTTTGCACACGCATCGAGTTCAGCACGGGTGGCGACGTACTGGAACAGCGTCGGGCGCGTCGCATACAGCGAGCCCTTCTGGGCGAGAAGCCCCAGGTTGAACGCCTCGACCGGGCCGGACGCGTTGCCGAAACTGACGAACATGCCGCGGCGCTTCAGGCAGTCCAGCGATTTCGGGAACGTGTCCTTGCCGACGGAATCGTAGACGACGTCGCACTTGCTCCCGTCGGTCAATTCCAGCACGCGGGCGGCGAAGTCTTCCTTCGTGTAGTCGATCACGTGGTCGTAGCCGTGTGCCAGCGCCAGCTCGATCTTCTCCTTCGAGCCGGCGGTGCCGATCACGGTGGCGCCCAGTGCCTTGGCCCACTGGCCGGCGATGAGGCCAACGCCACCGGCGGCGGCGTGAAACAGGATCGTCATGCCCGGCTTGACGGGGAACGTCTGCAGCAGCAGGTACTGCGCCGTCATACCCTTCAACATCATCGCGGCTGCGGTTTCGAGCGAGATTTCGGCCGGCACCTTGACGAGATGCTTCGTGTCGATGTTGCGCTCCACCGCATAGGCGCCATCGGCCGTCGCATAGGCAACACGATCGCCGACGGCGAAGTCGCTGACGCCTTCGCCCAGCTCGGTAACCGTGCCTGCCCCTTCCTTGCCGGGAATGAACGGCAGTTCGCCCTTGTAGAGGCCGGTGCGGAAATAGACGTCGATGAAATTCAGTCCGATCGCAGCCTGGCGGATGCGCACCTCACCCGGCCCCGGAGGGGCAAGCTCGACCTCTTCCAGCCCGAGCACCTCGGGACCGCCAAGTGCGCGCACGACGATTGCCTGTGTCATGAAAATCTCCTGGACTCACTGTTTTCCGAGGCGCGGGAAGAACTGCAGGACCGCGCCGATGAGATAGAGGTAGAGCCCCGTGCCGACCACGCCCAGCACCACCCACCGGGGCGTCTCGAAATGCAGCAGCAATGCATAAATGCCGAGTGCGGCCCAGAGGAAGAACACCGCGAGGTTCAGCGTCCTCAGCCGCTTCACGCGGACGGGGTGCAGGAAATTGATCGGCATGAAAGTGAGCAACACCGACACGAACACCACGATCGAGGCCGTCATCTCGCTCGCCTTGATGACGAACAGCGTGAAGACGACCATGTTCCAGACGACCGGAAAGCCGGAAAAGAAGTACTCCTCGGTCTTCATCCCCATGTCGGCATAATAGATGGCGCTCGATACCACGATGGCACCGGCAGCGACGAAGGACCACGGCTCCCCGATCATGCCGCTCTGATAGAGCGCGAACGCCGGCAGCAGCACGTAGGTCACATAGTCGATCACGTTGTCGAGCGTATCGCCCGACCAGTTCGGCAGCACTTCCTTGACGCGCACCTTGCGCGCGATGGGTCCATCGATACCATCGACGAGAAGTGCCAGGCCAAGCCACCAGAACATGTCAACGAAGCGGTGCTCCGCGGCCGCAACGACGCCGAGGAAAGCCAGGAAGGAACCGGACGCAGTGAGAATATGCACGGAAAAGGCGCGAATTTCGGCATAGGGTACGCGTCTGTAATTGAAGAACTTCATCGCCTGCCTTTATTCGTCCGATGCGCCCCGGCCCTGCGCCATACGGTCTTATATTGATTGCTGACGTCGCGCGCTTCTGTCCTCGTAATATGCACTGATTGGTCGCCACTGCCAGTGGAAATCCGGCTGCGATCTGGCCCGACCGGACTGCACGACCGAACCGCGACGCTTCAGCCCATGGATTTTGCCCGAATCCGGGCGTAGTTTGGCATCCACCCTGCATCGGCATTTCTGTGGGTAAGCATGTCGTGAGAGAAGAATTGCATATGGAAGCCTTTGATATCGCTATCGTTGGAGCCGGACTGGCCGGCAATCTGGCCGCTCTTGCGCTGGCCGATTCGGGCAGGCGCGTGGCGCTTCTGGCCCCGCCGGCGCGTTCGCAGGACGGGCGCACGACCGCGCTGATGGCGCAGTCGATCGATTTCGTGCGCGAACTCGGCCTCTGGGAGGAGATCGCCGGCGTCGCGGCGCCCCTCGAGACCATGCGTATCCTCGACGGGACCACGCGCCTGTTTCGCGCGCCGCCGGTGAGCTTTCGATCCAGCGAAGTCGATCTGGCGGCTTTTGGCTACAACATTCCCAACGCCCCCTTCCTTGAAGGCCTGGAGCGCAGGATCGATGCCTGCGAGACGATCATCCGCTTCCGCAACAAGCTCGATCGCCTCACGGCCGCAGACGATGCGGTCGACCTGCATCTCGACGACGGGCGCACGATCAGGGCCGGGCTTGTCGTGGGGGCGGACGGCCGGCAATCGGAAGTGCGCCGCCAGAGCGGGATTTCCGTACGCACCTGGACCTATCCCCAGACCGCCCTCGTGCTGAACTTCGCCCACACCCTGCCGCACGCCAACACGTCCACCGAGTTCCATACCGAGCACGGCCCGTTCACGCAGGTGCCCCTGCCCGGCCGCCGCTCCAGCCTCGTCTGGGTGCTGTCGCCGAAGGAGGCGGAAGCCATGCGCGACCTGCCGCTGGAGACGCTGAGCCGCGCCGTCGAGGAGCGGATGCAGTCGCTGCTGGGCAAGGTCACGGTCGAGGCGCCGCCCCAGTGCTTCCCGCTGTCCGGCATGCAGGCGGAGCGATTCGGCAAGGGTCGCATCGTGCTTCTCGGCGAAGCGGCGCACGCGTTCCCGCCCATCGGCGCGCAGGGCCTCAACCTCAGCCTTCGCGACGTCATGGTGCTGCGCGATCTTCTGCGCGACCCTGGTCAGACGGCAAATGCGATCGGCGCCGCGTTCGACCGGCGCCGGCGAGCCGACATCCAGAGCCGTACCGTCAGCGTGGATCTCCTCAACCGTTCACTGCTGTCCGGCTTCTTGCCGGTGCAAATCCTGCGCACCGCCGGCCTGCACCTGCTATCGGCGATCGGGCCGTTGCGCAGTGTGGTCATGCGCGAGGGCGTGGAGCCCGGTGGCTCGTGGAAGGCGCTTCGCAGCGGCCTACGGGAACGGGTCACCCGGAAGCAGGCCTGACATTACGAGGTAAAGCAAGCCGGTGACCGTCGCGACGGAGAGCACCGTCGTTATCAGGATCGTCGCGGAGGCGCGCTCCTGCCAGACGCCATATTGCTGGCCGATGACGAAGACGTTGGTTGCCGTCGGCAACGCCGCGAGAAGAACGGCCGCCTGCACCCACACCGGATCGAAGTTTCCGGCAAGGCCGAGCATCAGGTACATGGTGAGCGGTAGAAGGATCAGTTTCGCCGGTACGATGTAGGCGACCTCGACCGGCACGCGCTTCAGCGGCCGCAGCGCAAGCGTCACTCCCATGGCAAATAGCGCGCAGGGTGCTGCGGCCTGGGCGAGATAGTCGATCAGCCGTTGCAACGGCAGCGGTGCTTCGAAGGAGAAGAAGGCGGCGAGGAAACCGACCGCCGTCGCGATGATGAAAGGGTGGGTGAGTATCCTGCGCGCCACCTCGGCCGCAATCACCGCGACAGGCCGCTTCTCCCCGCCGGAAATCGACATCAACGCCGGTGCGATCATGAAATGCATCATGTTCTCGAAGCAGAAAACAAGTGCTACCGGCACTGCGGCCCGCTCGCCGAGCGCGAGAATGGCAAGTCCCGGTCCCATAAAGCCAATGTTGCCATAGGCTGCGGAAAGGCCCTGCATGGTCGCTTCGGCCAAGTTCGCGCGTCGAAGGAAAAGGCCGATCGCGAAGATCAGCCCGAACACCAGATAGGTGGCGCTGACATTGGCGAGGATGAAGTCGACACGCGTCAACTGCTCGATCGGCGTCCTGGAGACGAGCTTGAAGAACAGCGCCGGCAAGGCGATGTAGATGATGAAGGTGTTGAGCCAGCCGAGTGCCTCGGCCGGCTGGCGCGTCGCCTTCGCGGCCAGATAGCCCAGCAGGATCATGCCGAAGAACGGCAGCACCAGTCCCGTAATTTCCGCCATGCGACCTGTCGATTCCTACTGCTTCATGCGCCTGCCCATCGGCTGTAGCGCAAGTCGCACCGGCACGGAACAGCGCGCGCAAAGATTGTCGGCCCAAGTTTGCCCGACCCAGGCTTGTCCAAGTCCCAACCTGCCAGGCCGAAGCTTGTCAGGCCGAAGCCGTTCAGCCGATCTGCGACAGGATCGGAAAGGTCTGCTGGAACCAGATCGCAATCGAGCTGACATAGCCGAACATGAAGGCAAGACCGGTCAGCACGAGGAGGACGCCCATGACGCGCTCGACGGTGCCGAGATGCCTGCGAAAGCGCATCAGAAACCGCATGAACGCGCCGGAAAACGCCGCTGCGATCCAGAAGGGAACCGCAAGCCCGAGCGAATAGATCGCAAGGAGGAAGGCACCGTCGCCGACCGTTTCGCGCGACGCGGCGACGCCGAGGATCGCGCCGAGCACCGGCCCGATGCAGGGCGTCCAGCCGAAGGCGAAGGCGAGCCCCATGACATAGGCGCCAGACAGCGTCGCGGGTTTTCCCCCGCCCTGAAAGCGGGCCTCGCGCGCAAAGAGACCTATCCGCAGGACCCCGAGGAAATGCAGGCCCATCAGGATGATGATGACGCCGCCGACCTGCGCCAGAATGTCGAGATGACGCCGGAGCGCCATGCCGATGGTCGAGGCGCCTGCGCCGAGTGCGACGAAGACGGTGGCGAAGCCGAGCGTGAAGAACAGCGCCGCGAGCAGGACCGCCCGGCGCGCCTGAACGTCATCTTTGGCGACAGTGCCGTTCTTGAACTGCTCCACCGAGATGCCGGCCATGTAGCAGAGATAGGGCGGCACAAGCGGCAGCACGCATGGCGACAGGAACGACAGCGTTCCCGCCAGAAGCGCGCTCAGCAGGGATATTTCAGCGATCGACAAGACGCTCTCCGCGAAACGATGCATCCCGGGAGAACCCCGGCCACATTTTCAGGAAATCCGGCCGGCTGGAACCAGCCACCGCTCGATTGCAGCGCCACGGCCGATCGAAATTCCAGCGCTTCCTTAGCCGCCCAGGTGCCTGCGCGCCAAGCACGATTTGTTCAACGCGGCGAAATGCAGCAAGCCTGCCGTAGACAGGGCAATTTTATGGGTTGACCGGAAAAGTTCGCCTGCTATATGTCCGCGCACTTCCGTCGGGCAACGCCCCGCTTTCGGGAGCGCGTAGCTCAGCCGGTAGAGCAACTGACTTTTAATCAGTAGGTCCAGGGTTCGAATCCCTGCGCGCTCACCAACAAAATCAACGTCTTAAGCGTTGATTTCAGCCCAAAACGGGCTAAAATGACCCTCACACATGTCTCGCACAGTTTCGGGGGTAAAATGGCATCCCATACGATTCTCGGTGACAAGGTTCGGGTCTACCGCCGCGCCAACAGTTCCCTCTGGCAATGCTCCACCTATCTGGAGGGCCGGGAGTGGCGCGTCAGCACCAAAACCGACAGTCTTGCGCAGGCCAAGGAGTTTGCCGAGGACTGGTATCTGGAGCTGCGCGGCAAGAGCCGTGCGGGCCTTTTGAAGCAGGAACGCACGTTCGCAGATGCCGCCAAGCAGTTCGTGGTGGAGTACGTGGCACTCACCAACGGCGAACGTAACCCGCGCTATGTGAAGGACCACGAGGCGCGGCTGGAGAACCATCTCATACCTTACTTCGGCAAGACGGGGCTGAGCGCCGTCACGGCGGGCATGGTCCAACAATACCGCGTCATGCGCTCCCAGCCGCACGCGGAGACCGGCAAGGTGCCGACCCGCAGCACCCTGCACCATGAGACGGTGACGCTCCGGCAGGTCATGAAAACCGCCCTGCGGCACGGCTGGATAAGCCACCTGCCGGACTTCTCGGCGCCGTACAAGGCATCCGGCAAGATCAGCCATCGGGCCTGGTTCTCGCCCGAGGAATACAAGAAGCTCTATACCTACACCCGCGAGCGCGCCAAATCCGCCAAGGGGCTGAACTGGCAGTATCCCGCCGAGCAGTTGCACGACTTCATCCTGTTCATGGCCAACACCGGCCTGCGGCCCGACGAAGCCAACCGGCTGGAATACCGTGACGTGACCATTGAGAAGGATGAGGACGGCGAGCGTATCCTGCTGATCGAGGTGCGCGGCAAGCGTGGCGTTGGCTACTGCAAAAGCACGGAGGGCGCAGTCTATCCCTTCGAGCGCCTGGTGGCCCGCAACAAGCCGAAGGCGACCGACCTCGTGTTCCCACAGGACCACAAGAAGCAGTTCAACCGCGCGCTGTCGGATTGCGACCTGAAGGCCGACCGCGAGGGCAACAAACGCTCCGCGTACAGCCTGCGTCACACGTACATCTGCCTTCGGCTGCTGGAGGGCGCGGATATCTACCAAATTGCCAAGAACTGCCGGACCAGCGTGGAAATGATCGAGAAGCACTATGCCGTGCACCTCAAGAACACGCTGGACGCCAAAGCCATCAACGTGAAGCGCCGCAAGGCGGCACTGGCTCCGGCCGAGTAGTTGCGCACATCTTGATCGATCAACGCCGGCGTGTATCAATGCGTACAGCGCACCTACGCATCGCCCAACGCGTACACATTGGCTATGGGCGATGCATTGCTCGGTTTTCTAACCGGCCGCACAGCGTCCGGAGAAAACCGGCAGGCGCGCCAGGGGGTACCCCCTGGACCCCGTCCGTGCCGTGGCGACGTTGTGCCTATGCGTAAATGCATAGGTGCTCCGCGATCAACGCAATGGCGTAGAAGCGAAACTTTGTTAACATCGCCGCATCTGGCTAAAAGAATGTCTCCGCGAGTGGCAAATTATGTCCGGGGCGTTTGCGAATGCGCAAACAATAAAAGCGGTGACGAAACAAGAAATTGCCAGGTAACGTGCCGCTCACGTTCCCCGATACTCACACCATAGGTCGAGCCGAGCGCAACATACTTGCGTGGTGTCGATGCGTGTCTTTAAGGAGAAGGTATGAGCGATCAGCCTGGGAATAATGCTGCGCATGAAAACAACCGAAACGCGAATATGGCTTCCGTTGCCCACCATAGTGGGGTTGTAGTCTACTTCTCGTCCGCGTTTGTTACTCTCGTCGGTTTCTTTAGCACGGGTGCGTTTACGGTGGGGTTGACGATCCTTGCAACGGATTCCGGCAGGAAACTCATCGCTGGTACCACGCATTTGTGGATTGCGATCTACTTCTGGTCTGCCCCCTGAAAAGTGATCCTTCTTGAAGTATGGCTATTGAGCCGAGGAAGGACATTGAAATGGCAGGGAAAAGACACAAGGCAGAAGAG
>NZ_OBQD01000056.1 GCF_900220975.1 Rhizobium subbaraonis
GATCGGGAAACTGATAGACCTCATCGAGCCTCAAGAAGCGCGCAACTTCTTCACATCATGCGGATACGATCCAGCATGAAAGGGAAACGCTCTAAGGCTGTTCCTTCTCGTAATTGTCTGGGCCTGAGGGCGCGCTCGACAATGTTGCCTGGTTGAAGGCTCTAGCATGAAAGCATTGTGAAAGCGTGACGGCCCTGGGTATCCTCATAAAATTCATGCTCTTTCCGGTATACTCATTTTGATGCATGCATACCTGCTGACACGTAGGCCACAATCTCTTCTATATCGAGATTGATGTTCTTTCTTTTGTTTGTCTGAGGGACAAGTTCGTCCAGTCGATTAGTGTCGGAGAAGGTGTAGAGATAGGAACCAATCATTAGTGACATTCTCATGTAGACACTTTCTGCATCAAGATGAGGAAGGGCTGCAAGAAATGCTTCTGCGTATGCTCGGGTTGTCGTATCATACACTTGGCTACGCAATTCGAAAGCCAGTGCTTCCGGCTCCATGTGAAGCCTAGAATGCAGTCTAAGGAACGCTCTACCCTGTGCGCTTTCCCGAAGCCTGATCGAAGGCTCAAGAAAGGAACGTACAAGATTCGCAACGCTCGGGACGTGATTGTCTGCTTTCAGCCGTTTCAAACCTTCCGCTCGTGCGGTCGCTATCTCCGTTCCTTTCCTTAGGAACACCTCACGGAAAAGATTCTCTTTGTTTTTGAAGTAGTATCCAATCAGAGCATTTGTAACCCCAATTTTGTCGGCGACCTTCCTAAGTGTAGTTCCTGAGAATCCAAGTTCGGAAAATACTATCTCTGCGGCGTCAAGTATATCTTCACGAGAAGTTGTGAACCCTTCTGGACGCCCAGGCCTTTTCCTACCTTTATTTGTTAGAGCAGGGCCTTCTTCGATCATTTTTGATCTGCTTTTTGTCATGGAAAATTCCTCAGCGCGGAAAGGTCGAAGATGATCTCCTTCTTGGAAAAATCATGCAGGGATGCTTCGATATGAAGACTCGCTCTTTGGTCGCAGGCAGTTGCGTTTATAACCATGTCTCCGCATTTTTGAGAATACGGATCTCTTTGCAACTGCCTGCTATCCTCTCACGTCAGAGGTTGTGCTTGTGGGACAGGATATATGAATTCATCCCACCATCGGCCGGAATGTTCACACCTCTGATCCACCTCGAACCATCGCTAAGAAGGAACGCGACGACCGGTGCTATGTCTGACGGCCGGCCTGGCCGATCCATAACTCGCATGTCTTCTTCTACGCGTGCACCCAGTGTCTTCACAAAATCGGCAAGAATGGGTGTCTCAACCGGCCCTGGGCTCACTGCATTGATACGGATTCCGCGGTCGCGCCAGGTCCAGCGGTTCTGCAAGGTCCATACGATCACTGCTTCCTTTGAGAAGAAATAGCTGCGCTGTTCATCGATATCATGCTCGCGGCAGAAGTCGGGAATTTGGTCGAATTCGAGGCCCTCGGCTGCTCGGATCTGCGGAACCGAATCCGCCCAGCCAACGCCGGCAAGGGACGCAATACTGACGATCGCTCCATTTTCGCTCATCTTGGAAACGAGCTTTTCCGTCAGGTACTTGAGGCCGACCACATTCACAGCGACCACCACCTCGGGGGGGGCGGTCGGCGGAACGCCGGCAATATTGGCGAGCCCGTCGATTCCGTGCGGCAAGCTGGCAACAAGTGCGTCGATTGAATCTCGGCTCGACAAGTCGGCTTGGAAGAAACTATCGACAGCTTCCCCCGCGGGATTTCGATCGACCCCGATGACCGTTCCCCCTTGCCTTTTTATGGTACGAGCCGTTTCGGCACCGATACCGGAAGACACGCCGGTCACTACAATCGTCTTTCCTGTAAGCATCATTCTTTCTCCATTGCATGGTTTACTGATACCTGCGCGCGACTAGAATGGTGGGCGCGACTTATCTGGTCCGGAAGGTCTGCCCGGGACGGTGCAACGATACCCGATCGCAGAAACGCCTGTTTCCGAAAGAGACTTTCTGACCTTTTTCCTAGAACTTGTGGGGATGGGGGTGCTCTCGGATCGTGAGCCACTGCCACTCGCAATAGGCGTCGAGATTGACGGGACCGCCGATCGTCTGCCCGTTACCTGATGCCTTCCGGCCACCAAAGGTGATGAATGGTTCATCGGCAACGGTCTGATCGTTGATATGCAGCATGCCGACTTCAAGCTCCTCGCCCAACCTCATGGCCCGACCGATGTCACGGCTGATGATGCCGGCCGAGAGCCCATACTCGGTGTCGCAGGCCAGCCGCAGTGCTTCCTCTTCGGTGGAGAAAGGAATTATCGAAGCCACGGGACCAAAGACTTCCTCTCTATATGCGGCCATGTCGGGGCGAACATTGGCGAGGACTGTAGGCTTATAAAAAAGCCCCTCAAATTCACCGCCCAACAAAAGCTCGGCTCCTTCCTGTACCGAGCGCTGCACGATGCCATGCACGCGGTCGCGCTGGCTCGCGTCGATCAGCGGACCGATCGCCACGCCCGAGTCGGTTGGATCCCCCCATTTTAAGGTCCCGGCTTTTTCGACAAATTTCTCGGTAAAGTGCTTCACTAGGGGAGCTGCTACAAGAATCTTGCCAGTCGCCATGCAGATTTGGCCTTGATGCAAGTAGCTTCCCCAGATCGCGCTTTCTACGGCAAGATCGAGATCCGCGTCCTCTAGGATCATCAGAGGGTTCTTCCCGCCAAGTTCCAACTGTGCTTTTTTGAGCATACGGCCACAGACCTCTCCCACCTTGCGACCAGCTGATGTAGAGCCAGTGAAAGAGATCATCGATATGCCCTCTGCCTCGCACATCGCCTGACCGACATCACCACCACCGGGCAGGATTTGTAAAAGCTTTTCTGGCAATCCAGCCATTTCGAGAATCCGGGCCAAAAGTACGCCACCACTAAAGGGTGTCCGTGGATCAGGCTTAAGAAGCACTGCATTACCTACTGCGAGTGCCGGCGCCAGTGAGCGGATCGACAGGATCAGGGGGAAGTTGAAGGGCGAGATGATACCGATTACGCCATGAGGTACCCGCCGGCCTATGCTGGTGCGGCCTGGTATCTGTGGAAACACGTATCCTTGAGGGTCAAGCACAGTCGAAGCCGCCTTCTGCAAGAAGGCAGCACCCGCAGCAAGCTCTATGCGTACTTTCGCCGAAGCGGAGCCGGATTCGCGCACGAGCCATTCAGCGTATTCGGCAGCGTTGGCTGACAGGATATCGGCGGCACGGCGCATGACTGCCGCTCGCTCTATGGCAGAGGTCCTGGCCCAAGTGCTTTGCACGGCAGCGGCAGCCTCGACGGCCCTAATCACGTCCGATGGTCCTGCCTGCGCGATCCGCGCGAGAACCTCCCCGGTTGCGGGTTCATGGACCTTGATGGGCGAACTGGAGCTTGGCAGTCCGTTGGTCCAAGTATCTGCCTCCCACAACTGCTCCGGCAGCAGGTTTCCGCGATTGATTTTCATAATTACCTCGTTTTCACGGTGGGATCATGCGCCAAGATAAGCACGGCTGACATTCGGATCATTGCGCAGTTCCTCTGCAGTTCCCGCGCCAACGACCCGTCCAGTTTCGAGTAGAAAACCTCGATCGCTGATTTCTAGACTGCGCAAGGCATTCTGTTCTACAAGAAGAATGCCGGTCCCGGTCTCTCTAACCTGAACAAGAGCGCGAAAAAGTTCCTTCGTCATGAGCGGAGAAAGTCCCAGAGATGGCTCGTCCAGCAGAAGAATGTCAGGCGCCGACATCAGCACTCGGCCAATGGCGACCATCTGCTGTTCACCACCACTCATGGTGCGCACCTGTTGCGAAAGCCGTTCCTCTATGCGTGGAAACAACGATAGCACCAGATCGAGCATCTCCTTTTCGCGCGCGCGACCACGCTTGGGATACGCGCCCAGCAGGAGATTTTCGCGAACTGTTAATTCGGCGAAGTTGCCTCGTCCTTCCGGCACGAGCCCGATCCCGGTATCCACCAGAAGGTGCGGGGCGAGTTTTGAAATATTTTGGCCGTTCATACGGCGCACGGCCGCCATAGGCCACGGTACAAGGCCGCCAACAGCTTTAAGAAGCGAGCTTTTTCCCGCTCCATTCGCCCCGAGAATGACGACGCATTCTCCTTTCGCGACGGTGAGCGAAACACTATCAAGCGCCAGATGCTTACCGTAGTTCAGCGAAAGATTTGTGATCTCAAGCATCGATGGCCTCATCTTCGGTTTCGCCGAGATAGGCGCGTTTCACATCTGCATTGGCGAGCACCTGTTCGGTGGGGCCGTCCGCGATGAGCTTTCCAGTGGCTAGGACTATGGAACGATTACACAGGGCCCGGATGGCTACCATCACATGTTCTACCATCAGAATGGCGATGCCCGACTCCCGCAATGTTTGGATCAAGGATATCCCTTCTTGAAGCTCAGTGGGGTTCAGGCCGGCGAGCCATTCATCCAGCAGCAGCACTTTCGGTTCCAAGGCTAGTGCGCGAGCAAGCTCCAAACGCTTTTGGTCGATATACGTCATGTCGCCGGCACGTAGCCCTGAGCAGTTTGAAAGACCGATCCGTTCCAAAATTGCTATTGCTTTGCTGCGCGCCGGCTCTCCCGTCAGACGTGCGCCGGTGAATGCCATCGCGGAGGTCAGATTATCAAGGGCGCTCATACCGTGCGCCACCCTTACGAGCTGAAATGTACGGGTCACTCCGAGTGCGGCGATGCGATGGGGCTGAAAGCCAGTAATTTCTCGCCCGTCGAGCCAAACAGATCCGCCATTGGCTTTCAGACTACCCGAAATCACGTTGATGACGGTGGTCTTCCCTGATCCGTTTGGTCCCAAAAGCCCAACGATCTCTCCTGGCGTCAGGGAAAATGAAATCCCGTTAACCGCTACATTCCCGCCAAAAGCTTTTCGAAGATTGGTTACTTCGAGTACAGGGTTCATGGCTGAGCCTCCAGTTTTGCGCTCACATCGGTATGTGTATTGCTTGCCGATGTCCGCTGGCGCCCATGTGAAAGCAGTCCAACAATCCCATCAGGGATGAAATAAACGACGATCATGAAGATCGCGCCGACTAAAATTGAGAAGTGGTTCGGGAAGTTTGCTGACAGATACTCGATGACTAAAACCAGCGGCACTACACCGAGAATCGGTCCGAATAGGGAGCTGACGCCGCCGAGGAGCGCCATGATAAGCACCTGGAACGAAATGTTGGCGTTGAACGCGATACCGGGGTCCAGATAGGTCCAGCGCGGGGCGATGATCGCACCGGTCAACGTAATGAAAGAGGAGCTGATGGCAAAGAGCATTACCTTAACCCGCGTCGTGTTTATGCCAATATGCTTTGCTACGATTTCATCTTCGCCGATCATGCGAAGCGCCGTACCCAGCCGACTGTGCTTGATCCAAATTCCGACCAAAAAGAGAATGGCCAGAAGCGCTGCCAGCTGCCAATAAATCTGGGCTGAGGTGATATCGAGAAAGATGTACCGCGCGCTGGTGCGCGTGACGTTCACCTCGTACCAACTTACCAACTGACGGATCAGTTCGGACAAGCCGAACGAGAAAATCACGAAGTAGACGCCAGATAGGCGTAGTGTCGAAAGCCCTACGAGCGCGGCGCAGACGAGGCCGATTACGAGGGCGACTACAAGGATCGCGGGCCATGGCAGGTAATCAGCGAGGACTGCAGTCGTGTATGCGCCGATGCCGAAGAAGCTCCCGGTTGCGAGCGATATATATCGCGTTGGGCCTGAAAACATCGCCCAAGCCGTTGCCATAATTGCGAATTGGAGAAGAGTGATGCCAATTGAAAGATGGTAGTCGGATGTAAGAACCAGCGGCATGGTCATAAGAACGATCAATGCCGCCAGGCCGATGAATGCTTTGACTATGGTCGACATGCTCATTGGGAAGCTCTCCCATAAAGCCCCTTGGGCAGGAAGATTAAGACAAGGAGAAACAGCGCGTAGTTCGAGACGATCGTCAGTCCCGGATCAACTAGACGAGCAACGATGGCTTCAACGAAACCCAGAAGCATGCCAGCGACGAGGCAGCCTTTCATATTTCCGACGCCTCCCATGATCACCACGACCAAAGCCTTCATGGTGAAAAGCACGCCCATCGTCGCCGAGAAGGGCAGGAACATGCTGATCAACACACCTGAGGCTGACACCAGCGCTCCTCCTGTCGAGAAGGCGAGCGCAGAGACTAGGGCGACGTTTATTCCGACAAGCACAGCAGAAGCGGGCTCGGATGCTATTGCCTGCACCGCCACGCCAAAGCGTGTTTTCTTCATGAGGAGGTAGGCGCTGCCGCCAATCAGTAAGGCAGAAATGAAGACCAGCAGCCGATTCGCTGCCACATGTGTGCCTAGGATCTGCACTGGCACAGATAAGAATGAGTAGCTTGTGTAGTTACCACCGAATGTCACGAGCAGGATACCCTGCAAGATGAACATAAGGCCGAAAGTTGCAAGAATACTGTCCTTCTCGAGTGCGGCGCCAGCTTTGCTGCGCCGAACCAAGGGAACCATCAGAACGCGATATACAAGCCAGCTGAACGTGAAGCTCAAAGGAATGATCACAATGAGGCTGGTGATCGGGTTGATGCCAAATTTCGCCGTAAACAGCCATGCGAGGAAGGAGGCTGCTATCAAAAACTCGCCATAGGCGAGATTCATTATGCGTGCCACCCCGTACTGCAGGGTCAATCCCATGGCTACAAGGGCATAGAGCCCCCCGAGGGTGAGCCCGCTTATAAGAAGATCTAGGAACATCTACATTTGCCAATTCATTGGAAGGGTGATGGGTTGAGCCCATCACCTTGTGGTTCACTATTTCCAAGCTGGCTTAGGCACGATTGCCGTGCGGGCACCCTCGAGTGTGGATGGATAAAGGCCGTAGAAATCTCCGTTTTGCCACTGCCCGATGTGGAAAAATCTTTCGAGTTCTTGGGACTTTAGGCTGATCTCGCCGAGAACTGTCTTGAAGTTGCCCGACTTGAGTTCAGCAATGATGGTCTCGTGATCCAATGTAGCCCTCGTTTCGATCGCCTGTTGTAGTGCCTGAAGGCCGGCGTAGACCAGCTGGCTAGCGAAGCGGTCGGCCGGATAGCCCGCGGACTCCATGTGACGCTTAAAGAAATCCTGAATCTCCGGATTGTCGATATTGGCACCACCCAGTGCCATGACCCCCTCGGTATTCTTTGCGAATTTCTCGCCGAAGACTGGCAACGCGGGGCCGACACCTAAAAGGTATACAGCCGGGTTGAAGCCGATAATGCGCGCCTGATCGGTCATCGTTATTGAATCTTCTGGATAGGTATTCCCAATGAAAACATCGGGCGTTTTCGAAGCGATCTCACTCAGCATCGGGGTGAAGTCTTGAGTCGCAAGTGGATAAGACGCATCGTAAACAATCTCGAAGCCATGCTCCGTCAGCGCTTCGCGATAATTTGACGAGAGTTCGACGCCCAGAGCGTCGGCAATTCCGGTGAGCGCAACCTTGTTGCCAATCTTGCCCTCATCTCGCAGGCTAGCCAGCATGTCAGAGCCACTTTTGGCAATGATCGCGCTCGTGCCCTCGAAGAAGAAAATGCCGGGCCACCGCGCTATGAGATTGTCTGCCCGCTCAGTTAACGTATTAAACGCCAGATGCGGATATCCGGCCTTCGAAAGGATAGGAGCGACGGCTAGATTCAGACCGGTTCCCCACGGGGCCAGAATTAGATCGACCTTGTCCTGGGAGATCAAGCGTTCGACAGCGCGTACGGCCTCTTCGGGACTCGAGCGGTCGTCATACTCCACGACTTCGATTGGTAACCGTTTCTCACCGATCTTGAGGCCGCCGGACTTATTGATCTCTTCCACCCACATTTCGTAGACAGGGGTGGCGCTTGCGGCCGCCCCGCCAGCGAATACGCCCGTCTTTGATATAGCATAGCCGATGCGGACCTTGTCTTTCATTTCCTGCGCCAAGGCGGGCAGGCTGAGGCAGGTGAGCATGGCGGCAAGGGTAAGCCGTCTAGTGAGCATGAATGACATGGAACCTCTCTGGAGTTTGTTTGTCTTTATTATTGATTGCTGTGGGAACCCAGCCGCAGGCGCCTTCACAGGCTTGAAGCCATGCGCTCTGAAAACTTTCTGGGATCGTAGTCATAGACCCAATCAGTATTGATACCCGTTGTGCGTGGGTCTTCCTTCGCCCGACGAGCATATTCCGCGTCACGTGCGGCCATTTCTTCCTCGGATGGCAGGTGGTAAGTTCGACCACGTTCGCGCGCTTCGAGCTGCACCCGTGAGGTTCGAGGAAGGCGCTCGGCCTCATAGGCGGCGAGCGCGGCGGTCGGATCGTTGCGCCGCAGGTCGAGTGCCTCAGCTAGAACATAGGCATCTTCGATGGCCATGGCCGCGCCCTGGGACAGGAAGGGCAGCATCGGGTGACACGCATCACCAAGCAGGGTTACGTTGCCTTTGATCCACGTCTTCATCGGATCGCGGTCAAACAGACTGCGTATTCCGATGAAGCCGGCCATTGATTCCGAAACGAAGCCGGCCACCCATTCCGATTTCATTCCGGCCAGCATTCCGATTTGAAGCCGGCCA
>NZ_OBQD01000022.1 GCF_900220975.1 Rhizobium subbaraonis
TCATGGATGCTCTCTCCTCTAGTGACGTTCTGGCGAACATCACTCTGGCACATTGCGATGCCGTCGGGAGGGGGCATCCACTCCATCAGCTCTCAATGGAAATCAACACATGAAAGCGCTGATCTGTTGCCGGTGAACCCGCAACGTCTCGACAGCCGCAGCCCGGGCGCGGACGAGGTCGCGCATCGCCTCATGGCCCTCGTCGGGAACCCACACCGCCATGAGCTCGCCGGCCCTCAATAGCCGGGCGAGCGCGAGCGCATCTCGACGGTTGGTATTTACCCTGCCGCCCGGCTTCCTGGGGATCAATGATGGAGCGACGACCACACATTCATGGCCGAGCGATCGGATCAGCCGATGCAGCCCGTATCCGGTTGGTCCGGCCTCGTAGCAGAATTGAACGCGGTCAAACTTTGCCGCTATCCGCTGGATGAGGCGGCGCATGCTCGTATCAGACGCGTCAACCTCACCCCAGAAGCGAACCTCTCCCTCCCGGCCGGATTCGGCGACGGCAATCGCATTCTTCCGTTTGGCGACGTCGATTCCAACGAACACTTCTCTATAATCTGCCACGGCTCGTCCTCCTGTGATGAGGATCGCCTCGGCCTGTCCGAGCAACCCTCGGAAGACCAGTGTAGGGGCGAGCCACCTCAGCCACGAAGACGGACATATGGTCTTACTGACAAGCTCGAATTGGGAAGCTACGGCCTGATCACCCTGCTGGGCCTGAATCTTCTCGTGTCGAAGGGTCGGCTGCTTGCGCATCGATGGGGAAGGGTAGAGCGTCCAACGGGCTCATTCGCATGCGAGGAGGTGAGGGGGGCTCACCGGCACGATACGGCATGCAGGTGCCTACCCGTCGATCGGCTGGCAACGGCCGGTCCGGGAGCGTCCTGGAAGGAAAAGCTTCAGGCGATCCTTTCGATCGGCCTGCGCCCGTGTTCGGGTGCCCTGATCGTGCTGGTCTTTGCGCTGTCACGCCATCTCGCACTGGCCGGGACGATGTCCGTGCTGGCCATGGCGGCGGGAACTGCCTTGACGGTCATCATCGTCGCCGCCTTGTCGGTGCTGTCGCGCAGGTTCCTCGCGCGGCTCGCCCTGTCGGGCGCGGGCGGAGGAGAACGTTTCGCCATATGTTTCGAGTTCGCCGGGGCTTGCACGGTGTTCCTCTTCGGGGTCACGATGCTGACGGGACTGTTTCTCGTCGATGCTTGGCAATGAGCATTTTGCGATGATAACGCACTCAACACCCGTCGATAAGAAGTGCTCTTACCGCCGAGAAGGCTCTCCTATATCCTCCGCCTCGGCTGATCCTATTTTGGGTCTGAAATATTGTCGACAGTATCGATCCAATGCCGTGAGGCGAAGCGCCATGACAAAGATCACAGCAGCAATGTCTTCCAAGGCGCTTCGTTGAAGGCTCAAGGACCGAGAAGTCTTAGGCCCTGTGTCAGGCGGGCACGATCTTTCCGGGCAGGTTGTTGACCAGCATCGTGTCCTGCGGACGGAAGTGGATCACGGAACGGGTGGATTCGCCTGCATGAAGCAGATCGAAGGCGGTGTTGATCTGTTCGTGCGTCATGTTGTGGGTGATGTAGGGATCGACATCGAACTCGCCGCGCAGCCATTCATCGACCATACCGGGAAGCTGAGACCGGCCTCGGACGCCGCCGAAGGCCGAGCCGCGCCACACCCGCCCGGTGACGAGCTGAAACGGCCGGGTAGCGATCTCCTCACCGGCGCCCGCAACTCCGATCACCGTGCATTCGCCCCAACCCTTATGGCAGCATTCCAGCGCCGAACGCATTACTTTGACGTTGCCAATGCATTCGAAGGAATAATCCACCCCGCCATTGGTCATATCGATGATAACCTCATGAATGGGCTGAGAAAAGTTCTTTGGGTTGATGCAGTCGCCGGCTCCGAGAGTGCGGGCTAGCGGGAACTTGTTGGGGTTGGTGTCGATACCGATGATCCGGCTCGCACCGGCCAGCCTGGCGCCTTGGATGACAGCCATTCCGACGGCTCCCAGACCAAAGACTGCGACCGTTGAGCCCGGCTCCACCTTGGCGGCGTTTCGCACGGCGCCCATACCTGTCGGGATGGCGCATCCCATGACGCTTGCCTTCGCCAGCGGCGCTTCCTTCGAGATTTTCGCGACGGCAATCTCGGGCAATACCGTATACTCGCTGAAT
Organism: Rhizobium subbaraonis; assembly: GCF_900220975.1. Taxonomy (GTDB): domain Bacteria; phylum Pseudomonadota; class Alphaproteobacteria; order Rhizobiales; family Rhizobiaceae; genus Mycoplana; species Mycoplana subbaraonis. The sequence goes on from NZ_OBQD01000022.1 coordinate 2,196, forward strand.
GTGCTGGTGCCCATGTAGTGATGGATCATCTTTCCCTTGTGGGAGAAACGTGATGTGCCATCAGGCATGACGCCGCGTCCCTGAGTTTCGCGAATCGTCTGGCACAAATTTGTCTTGCCCGACTTGATATAGGGGCAATTCGGGTCTTCGGGGATGTAGAGCGGGATCACGTGATCGCCCGTCTGGACCGAGGTGACGCCCCGACCGATCTCCTCGACAATGCCGACGCCTTCGTGCCCGAGGATGGCCGGAAAAAGCCCTTCGGGGTCTTTGCCCGATAGCGTGAACATGTCGGTATGGCAAAGGCTGGTGGTGACGATGCGCACAAGGACTTCTCCGTCCTTAGGGCCTTCGAGGTCGACCTCCTCAATCTCAAGCGGGCGATTCGGCTCCCATGCGATGGCGGCGCGGGTTTTCATAACGTGTCTCCTGACGTTGAACAGTGAGTGTTTACGTTATAACAGATCATCATGTGGTCGAATGCATGTGAGCAGGCGATTTCGGACAAACTACCTGTGTCAGCGAAAGCGGAGGATGGCGTTGGGTTGGATGGATAACAGGGCAGATACCGACCGAACTGCTGCGGCCACGCATCCGGTCTATATGGTGATTTATCCCGGTTTCAAATCGATGGAGGCGGTTGGACCTGTCAACGTTCTGACCTACGCCAACCGCCATCTGCAAGTTCGTGGTGATCCCAGGCGATACGGCATTACGCTGACTGCTCCACATCCGGGAACGATCCCATCCGATACGATCTTGTCAATCGAGGTCTCGACGGCGTTACCGGAGAAAGGCAGCCTGGCAACCGTGATGTTAGCGGGAGCGCTCGACATCGAAGCGGCGCTTCTCCACGAAGCCGGATTGGTGGATTGGTGCCGAAGGCGAGCTTTTGAGGCCGAACGGTTTGCTGCGCTTTGCTCGGCCAGTTTCTTTCTCGCAGCGGCAGGCGTCTTGAACAAAAGGCGCGTGACAACGCATTGGAGCGTTGCTGATCTGTTGCAAAGGCGCTTCCCCGAAATCCGCGTCGATGCCGATGCGATCTTCGTCCAGGATGGCAATCTCTGGACGTCAGCAGGTGTGACAGCGGCGATCGACCTGACGCTTGCGTTCGTGGAGCAGGATTTTGGTCGCGATCTTGCTCTAAACGTGGCACGCGACTTGGTTATCTATCTCAAGCGACCGGGTGGGCAATCACAGTTCAGTTCCATTTTGAGCAGTCAGATGACCGGCCCGCCCGGAATGCGCGATCTGCAAGCGTGGATTCTTGCCAACCTCCACGAGCCCCTTCGCGTTCTGGATATGGCGAAGCAAGCGGGGATGAGCGCACGTAACTTCTCGCGTCTGTTTGTAACTGAACTCGGCGTTTCTCCAGCGAACTATCTGGAGAACGCCCGCTGCGAACGAGCCATCACTTTGTTGCTTGATACCGATCTGCCGATGAAAGCCATCGCCTTTCAATCCGGCTTTCGCTCCGATGAGCAGATGCGCAAGGCTTTTTCCCGCCGGTTCTCTTTGACGCCGCGCGAGTATCGCGAGCGCTTCACGAGCGCGCGGGTTGGCGGATAGCGCGCAGTATTACGCTGTGTTTCGGGTTAGAGCTGTCAATCGGCGTCCAAAACTTGCACGCCGAAACACAACGGTCACAGGCAACGTCGCATCGATGAGCTTCTGCCGTGGAATTATTCGGAACGAACAAACGGCTGAAGTCTGCTGTCGGCCCGAACCGGACATTGACCGCGCGATTTGGGGAGACAGCAACGCGCCTGCATGTCTACCGTACAGGTGATCTTTGTGGTTGTAGTGAACCGCCCCGGCTTTGGCGGAGACCCCAACTCGTGAGAAGCAGGGTCTATGACAAGCAAGACGACGAACAAGTTCTCCCCTGAGGTCCGTGCCCACGCTGTTCGATTGGTGACGGAGCATGAAGCCGAACATCCTTCGCGATGGGCGGCAGTATCTTCCATAGCCGCCAAGATCGGCTGCTCGGCGCATACGCTCAATGAGTGGGTGAAGAAGGCCGAGGTCGACAGCGACAAGTGTTCAGGTTTGCCGAGTGACGTCGCGGAGAAGATGAAGGCTCTGGAACGGGAGAACCGTGAGCTTCGTCAGGCCAACGAGATTTTGCGCAAGGCCTCTGCATATGTCATCAGGGAGATATACCGATATCTCTGCACGCAATCCGCTTCCCAGCTTTCTGAGCCTTGAAAGATATAGGAGCATCAACGCCCTCGCTGAAACGATCAACGGCCTTCTACGAGGCCGAGGTCATTCATCGCTGCCGTTTCATGGCTCCGGCTGTGCGGCTGCCGACAGTCGATGGCGGTCCTTCAACACGCCGATCGGGCAAGTGCGTCGTGTGTGATCTCGCCTGGACTGGAAACGCCGACGAGGCCGAGATTGCGACGGACCTCCTGCTTCAGGATGTCGATGGCATGGTTCACGCCGCAAGTTCCGCCCAGCGCCGCCGCATAGAGAAAAGGTCGCCCGACGAATACGAACTCGGCGCCTAGGGCAAGCGCCTTCAGAACGTCCGAGCCCCTGCGAATACCCCCGTCCAGCATGACCTTTACCCCACCGCTGTGTTGAGCGATCGACTCCAATGCGCGCAGGGGCGCGATTGCGCCATCCAGCTGCCGGCCGCCGTGATTGGATACGATGATGCCGTCTGCGCCATGATCCGCAGCGAGCGTGGCATCGCGGGCGTCAAGAATGCCCTTCACCACCAGCGTGCCCGGCCAACGCCGGCGTATCTGCGCAAGATGTGTCCAATTGAGATGATCCCGGGCACCGAAGTCCCGCATCACATTCTTGGCGATAATGGGTGCGCCGCGCGTAGCCTGGGAATTCTCAAAATGCGGAATGCCGTGCGTCAGCGTCCGCAAAAACGTTCCTACCGTCCAGCGCGGGCGGATAAGTCCATCGTATGCCAGCCGCAGCGATGGTCTCAACGGGGTGGAGAACCCGGTTCGTATATTGGTTTCGCGATTGGCGGAGACAGACACGTCGACGGTTACCACAAGCGTCCCGAAGCCGGCAGCCGCAACGCGCTCCAGCAGGGCGTCGATGCGCGCCGGCTCGCCGGGCACATAGGCCTGAAACCAGGCGCCGGGATATGTCGCCGCTATCTCTTCCATGCGTGTCAGGGAGGAGCCGCTGACGATCATCGGCATGTTGGCGTCTCGCGCAGCTTCTGCAAGGACAAGATCACCGCGATAGGCAACAAGGGCCGATATACCCATGGGAGCAATGCCGAACGGTACGGTGTAGCGTTTTCCGAAAAGCGTTGTCTCCGTCGTGCGTTTAGACACGTCGTTCAAGACCCTCGGTACGAACGACCATTCATCGAAGGCCTCCCGGTCGCCACGTAGGGAGGCGCCGGTTTCAGCCGCACCCGAGACGTAGCCAAAGATCGGGCGGGGAAGGAAGCGGCGCGCCGCCGTCTCCAGGTCGTCCAAAGAAAGTATCCGGCGCAGCCGGGCGGATTTCCCGCTCATTCAATCTGCCTTTCACTTATCATCCTGCGTCGATGTATCGGGGCTTGCCCTGCCTTCAGGCAATATTCGACGAATTCGCAGCCGAGTTCATGAAGCGATCTGTCGATCCATGACCGGTCGAGAGCGCCGGCAAGCGTCTGCTCGATCTGGCGGCCTTCGGCCTCCTGTTTCTTCAGCGCGGCAAGGTGGATCGGCTCGATCTGATCGCGCGGGACGCAAAGCACCCCGTCGCCGTCCCCGAGCAGCAGGTCTCCCGCCTCGATCACTATGCCGCCGATGGAAACGGCAAAGCCGATCTCGCCCGGGCCGTCCTTGTGTGGTCCGCGATGGGTAGCCCCGAGTGCGAAGATCGGACGGTTGATCTCCATGAGAGCATCGGCATCGCGAATGACACCGTTGATCACGAAACCGGCGATGCCACGCTGGATCGCCTGAAGCATCATCATCTCGCCCATGACGGCAGCGCTCGTTTCCCCGCCGCCATCGACCACGATGACATCGCCCGGCTGCGCCATCTCGATAGCCTTGTGCAGCAACAGATTACTGCCCGGTCGGGTTTTGACGGTGAGCGCCGGTCCGGCCAAGACACCGTCGCGGTCCATGCGTTTGAGGTTCGCGCCGCCTGCAAACATTCGCGACATGCAGTCACTGACATTCGCAACCGGAAGGTTGCGGAATTGCTCGACAGCATCATGGCTGACGCGTGTCCAACTTTTCCTGATCCTAAAGCCGATCGTCATTGTTTTGTCTCCGGGAGGCTTGGCAAGACCGCAGCTTTGCGGCCGCGATCCGGGGTGCTCTGCGTGTCGGATCCATCCCCAACGGAATTACCGGTATCCTGCCACGGATCCTGATGGCCTGCAGCGAGCAGCATCCGGATCTGGTGATCGACATCGCGCCCGCCCGCTCCCTCGACCTCTATAGCCGGGTGCTCGACGGCCAGCTCGACGGAGCGATCATCGTCAGGCCACCCTTCCAACTCGCCAGCTGGGCTGGCAGTTGCTGCGCGAGGAGCCGATGATGCTGCTTGCGCCGAAGAGCTTGGCCGAGGTGGATCCGCACACGCTGCTGGCTCGGGAACCCTTCATTCGGCAGGATCGCTCCAACTGGGCGGCCCGGATCATTGACGATTATCTGAGTGCTGCAAATCTGCGGCCCCGCCTACGGTTCGAACTGGTGACGCTGGACGCGGTCGCCGTTCTCGTCGACAGCGGGTTCGGCGTGGCGCTCGTGCCGGATTGGTCGCCACCCTGGGAAGACCGTAGCCATAAGAAGCCGATTTGGCGCAACTGGCTTGGCTGCGGCAACCGCATCCGCACCAACGACAGACCTTCCGGAGGGGAGCCCCTCACGCAATGACCCGAAACAGAAAGACCGGCGATTGGATGATCGCCGGTCTTTTCATTGTCGCGCCTTTCACTGGTGCCACGCTCAGCCTTGCAGCATGAAGCGGCGGATGCGGCTGTCGACGGGGGAGGCTTCCAGTTCGGCGGCGGTCATGTCGGCCACGACATGACCGTTCTCCATCATCACCACCCGGTCGCTGACGCGGCTGACGAAGCGCATCTCGTGCGTCACGATGATCATGGTCATGCCGTCGCGCGCCAGGCTTTCGATGACCTGTAGCACCTCGCCGACCAGTTCGGGATCCAGCGCCGAGGTCGGCTCGTCAAACAGCATGATTTCCGGATCCATCGCCAGCGCACGGGCGATCGCCACGCGCTGCTTCTGGCCGCCCGACAGCTGGTGGGGATATTTGTTCGCATGGCTTGCCATGCCGACGCGGGCGAGGTGGCCCATTGCGGCCACGCGCAGGGCGTCGGTATTGCCGCTTCCGTGATAACGCGGCCCGAAAGTGACGTTCTGCAGAACCGTCATGTGCGGAAACAGATTGAAGGACTGGAAGACCATGCCCAACCGTGTGACACGGCCATGGAAGTCCGGCGCCAGCCGATAATTCCCCTCGGCGCTGATCCAGTCCGCGCCGTCAAGGGCAATGCGGCCGGCGTCGATATCCTGCAACGCGTTGACGGTGCGGATCAGCGTCGTCTTGCCGGAGCCGGACGGACCGATGATGCTGACCACTTCGCCCTTGTTGACTTTCAGCGAGACATCCGCGAGCGCTCGCTTGTCGCCGAAGTCCTTTCGGACGCGATCGAGCGCAACCACGACTTCGTCGCTGACACGGCGCGCGGTCGCCGGCGCCTCGGTAGCGACGGCCGCCGGGACGGAAATTTCCGCGCCCGTCATGCGCGCGATGTCGAGTCGCTTTTCAATCCGCGACAGGAACAGGCCAAACACCGAGACCACCAGGACATAGTAGAACGAAACCGCGACGAGCGTTTCGATCACCATGAAGTTGCGGGTATAGAGCCGCTGTCCCACCAGTAGGATTTCGGCAAGCGAGATCACCGACACCAGCGAGGTCAGCTTGACGATGGTGATGAATTCGTTGCCGAGCGAAGGCAGGGCGACGCGGATCGCCTGCGGCAGGATGATGTGCCGGTACTTTCCGACCGGCCGCACGCCGAGCGCATGGGCCGCCTCGTGCTGGCCCTGATCCACGGAAATCAACCCGGCGCGATGTATCTCCGCCAGATAGGCGGTCTCCGAGATGACCAGCGCGATGAGCCCCGCCCAGAACGGTACCGACAGCACCGGCGAGAGTGAAGGCGCGAACTGCGGCAGGTTGTAGACGAAGATCAGCAGCACCAGAAGGGGCAGACTGCGGAACAGCCAGATGTAGGTCTTGGCAAACCAGCGCACCGGGCGCAGCGCGGACTGGCGCGCCAGCGCCAGCAGGAAGCCGAGCACGGTCCCGATGACCCAGGTCAATACGCCGAGCCAGGCGACCAGGGCTGTGGCTCGCCAGAAATCGGGATAAAGCGCCAGGCTGAAAAGATAGTTCCAGTCAAAGTTCATGGGACCTGCTTCTTCGTTCGGCGGCGCCGGAGCGCCGCGCAATGCCGCATCGGACAGCTGGCCGGACAGGGCGCGAGCCCGGCCCGGCAGCTACCCCTTATTGTGCGATGGCGTCCTTGAATTCGGCCTCTGTGGACTTCGCCACGCCATATTTGCTGAAGAGCGCTTCGTAGTCCGCGTCTCCCTCGAGGCCGGCCAGCGTCTCGCGCAGGAAGGTCGCAAGCTGCTCGTTACCCTTCTTCACGCCGAAACCGACGATCACCGGATAAAGCTGTTCGGTCGAGGTCACCTTCAGGCGTCCGTTCAGCTTGACGGAGGCATCCGCCAGCACCGCGGAGTTTTCGAGTTGCGCGTCGACGCCGCCGGACATCACCGCCTGGGTGGCCTCAGGGGAAGTCGGGAACTCGCGGGAGTCGATCGGGTTGCCGGCACAGGCCGTCTCATTCAGCTTCTCAAGCTCGGGGATCCAGGCTGCGCCCTTGATCGAGCCGACACGCTTGCCGCACAGTTCCTCCGGCTTGGCGAAGCTCTGGCCGCCGCTGGCGGAGACGGCGATCGAGACGCCGGTCTTCATGTAGGGCACATAGTCGATCTGCTGTGCGCGGGCCGGCGTGACATAGAGCGTCGAGGCGATCACGTCGAACTGCCCGCCGGAAACGCCGAGGATCAGGTTTTCGAAGCGTGTGTCGAGAAACGAGACGTTGCCGCCGCTCTTCTTGCCGATAAGCTTCATCAACTCCACGTCGAAGCCGGCAGGCTGGTTGGATTCGTCGAAGTAGTTGTAGGGCGGATAGGTGAGATCCACCCCGACCCGAAGATCTTCGGCCTGGGCGGCTGTCAGCGATGCCACAAGGAAAATGGCGCCGGCCATAATTTTCTGCATGATGCGTTCCTCTCGATGAATGGCGCCATCTTTGTTGAACAATGTTGAGAATGCAACACCTTTATGAACAGCGTCATGCGCTTCGACCTGGGTGACTGCGCCTTGCAACGGGAGTCACTGATCGGAATCAGGATCGGCTTCGGGTGCGATTCATCGGATTTTTCGTCATAATTATTCAATTTCGCTCGCTTTCCGTCGAAAACTCTCAGGTTTTGCCCCGAATTCAGAAAAGTCGAATTCCTGCGAAAACCTCGCCTATCACGTCCGCGAAGCACATAATGTTCGACAATCTTGAGGATTGGAAGCGCACGAACAGAGCCTGGACCGACGTCAATAACCATTGCCATGAACTCTCTATGCGGGACGCAATGCCCAGAAAGCGCCTTGACAGGAAAATTTTGTTCAACAAATTATATCGAAAGGAGATACTCGTGCCCGAACCCGATCGCCCCCTCGTTCTTTCACAGACCGCTGCCGGACTGCTGCGCGACAAGATTCTGCGCGGCGAGTTGGCGCCGGGCACGCCCTTGCGCGAGGTCATCTGGGCGGAGGCCCTGAACGTCTCCCGCAACACACTGCGCGAGGCGTTGCGCGACCTCGTCGCCGAGGGCCTGATCGAGCATCGTCCACACCATGGCGCGACCGTGCGGGCCCTGACCTCCGCCGAGATCAGCGAAATCTACACGATCCGCCTCACGCTCGAGCTTCGGGGCGTGACCTGCAGCGCCTACGCCTCGAAGGAGGCCATGGCCGAACTTGTCGAGCGTGTCGAGGCGGTGCAGCGCGCCGCACTCGCGCGCGACTGGAAGCAGAGCGGCACCGCGTCTCTCGAGTTCCACCGCCAGATCGTGAGCTTCATCGGCAGTCCCCGGCTCGACGAGCTCTTTGCTTCGGTCGCCGCGCAGGCCCGGCTTGCATTTTCGCTTGCCAGCGACGCCCGCCGTTTCCAGGAGCCGTGGGTGGCGCGCGATGTCGAGATCTGCAGCATGCTCTGCGATGGCGACCGCGCAGGAGCATCCCGGGCGCTTGAGCTCTATTTGCAGGAATCCGAGCGCGTCGTGCTGGAGGCGGCGCGATCCCACGGCCTGCCCCGCCCCTCCAGATCCGCAGCACCTGCCGCAGACTGACATACGACACGGAGAACAACAGGGATGAAACCCAAGCCCATCACCAATGCCCCGCAGGATGCGGCCGCCCGCAAGGCAATCGCGCCCGTCATCTGCTATCCGGTCGAGACGCTGCCGCGCCCCGATCTGGCGACCTATCGTGCCGTGCGCGAAAATCTCGAGCTTGTCGATCGCGTCACCGTTCCCGCGCGCGATGCCGCTTGCTGGTCCGTGCCCGCCGGACACTTCTGTCGTATTCTCTGCAGCGAGGGATCGCAGGTTGGCGATCTCAACCTGTTCAACGCCCACAATCTCAGCGAACGTCTCTATACCGGCAAGACGCGGGCTCTGAACGGCACCCATGTCGGCCTCGGCGATCAGCTGTTCTCGAACATGCCCTATCTGCGCCCGATCGCCACCATCACCCACGACACGCTCGACTGGTACGGGTTCGACGAATTCGGCGGCTCGGTGCATGACGTGATCGGCACGCGCTGCGATCCCTACACCCACAATCTCCTCAGCCATGGCGGCCAGTATCACCACTGCTGCCACTCGAACCTCACCCGCGCCTTTGCCAGGCAGACGGGCAAGCCGCTTGCCGAAGCCGCCGACCATATCCACGACGTCCTGAACGTGTTCATGTGCACCGGCTTCACCCGCGATACCGGCCAGTACTTCATGAAGGCGAGCCCGGTGCGCCCGGGCGACTACCTGGAGTTTTTCGCCGAGATCGACCTTCTCGGCTGCATGTCGGCCTGCCCCGGCGGAGACTGCTCGTCTGAGCATTCCTCCGACACCGCCGCCTGCTATCCGCTCGAAGTGGAGATCTACAGGCCGCAAGCATTGCCGGAAGGCTGGCAGCCGCCGCAGCTGAACGGTTACGACGGCTCGCACGGCGTCTGAGGCTTCGCAATTCGGTCCCCTGTCAGGCAGTGGGCGGGCAGGGGACCACTGCCGGCAATCGGGACCAAGGCCTCAAGGGCCACAGCCGCCAAGGATCACCCGTTCGGTTCCGGCCCATTTGGCGCTGCCGTCTCGGCGGCCAATCTCGCCATCCCGCTTCCGCACATGGTTTGGGTGCACCATTTGCGGTGCACAATCCAACAAATGCGGGTTCCCAAATCAATCTTGAGTTGATTTTCGAGTAGACAACAATCGAGTTTCCATCTGCGCGGCGGCGTGCCCTCGGATGGCAAAATGAAAAATAATAACGATTTAACAACACCTTATTTCACGTCTGATTTTTTCCGAAGGCGCTCGGTTGACAAGCGGGATGCCTTCATGGCGGCATGAATTCAGCATAAGTGAATATTTATCACAAATGCTGATTGCCGAGGAGGGCAATCGTTCATTTGCTTCAATCCGGGAGGACCGCATGAAAACCCGTCGTACAATTCTGGCCAGCCTTGCAACGGCAGCGTCTGCCATCGCCATGCTCGCCGTATCCGGTGCCGCGCACGCCGAAGGGCTCAAGATCGGCTTCAGCCAGGTCACGCTCCAGTCGCCGTTCTACGTGCAGCTGAAGACCGGCGCAGAGGCCGCCGCGAAGGCTTCCGGCGACACGCTGGTCTTTCTCGACGCCAATGGCGACGTCAGCAAGCAGAACAACGACATTCAGGATCTGATCACCCAGGGCGTCAACGCGATCATCATCAATCCGGTCAACCCGGAAGCCGTCGCGCCTTCGCTTGAAGCGGCCGCGGCTGCCGGCATCCCCGTGATCACCGTCGACCGCCCGGTTACCGGCGGCAAGGTTGCCGCGCATGTCGGGCGCGACAACAAGGCGATGGGCAAGCTCGTCGGCGAGGCTGTCGTCGCCAAGCTCAAGGCCGACGGCATAACGGGTGCGAAGATCATCGAGATCCAGGGCGATGCCGGCGGCGCCGTCATGATGGATCGCCGCGACGGCTTCCACGCCGCCATCGAGGGCTCCGGCCATGCCATCACCGAAGGACCGTATGCCGAATACATTCGCGCAAACGCGGTGACCGCGATGCAGGACCTGCTGCAGGCGAATTCCGACGTGAAGGTGGTCTACGCGCACAACGACGACATGGCGCTGGGTGCGATGCAGGTGCTCAAGGAAAATGGCCGCGACGATGTGCTGATCGCCGGCGTCGACGGCCTGTCCGAGGCGCTGGAGACGATGGCTGCAGGCGGCCAATACGTCGCGACCGCCCTGAACGACCCGCAGTACCTCGGCGACGTCACGATCCAGGTTGCGCGCGAGGCCGCGGCCGGCAAAACCGTCCCCGCCTTCGTCGATGCCGGCACCGCGCTCGTGACGCCGGACAACGTCGGGCAGTTCCCGCATGCCGCGCTGTTTGCGGAATACCGTCCGCAGATCCTCGACAAGTAACTCCCAAGAAGGTGGGAGGGGCCATGTGCCCCTCCTGCTTGACGAACGCCGGCCGATCACGGCCGGCGACTGCCCAGTCGCATTCAAAGGATCGATCTACATGCGTGCAGCCGTACTTCACACCCCCGGAGACATTCGCCTCGAAGATGTGGCAAAGCCTGTGACAGGCCCGGGAGAAGTCCTCCTGCGCGTGGCCGCCGTCGGCGTTTGCGGGTCGGACCTGCCGCGCATGCTGATCAAGGGCGCCCACAAGATGCCGATCATTTGCGGCCACGAGTTCTCCGGACACATCGAGGAGATCGGTGCCGGCGTCAGCGGCTTTGCCAAGGGCGATCTCGTGACCGTGCCCCCCATGCTGCCGTGCGGCACCTGCGACCAGTGCGCGACCGGAAACTTCTCGCGCTGCCGGGACTACGACTACTTCGGTTCGCGCCGTGACGGGGCCTATGCCGAGTGGGTCTGTGCGCCCGTCGAAAACCTGCTGAAGGCGCCGGAAGGCTGCGATCCCCGCGCCGCCGCCATGGTCGACCCGGCATCGATCGCCCTTCACGCGATCTGGAAGGCGGGCGGGGTGCGCATGGGCGATCGCGGCGCCGTTATCGGCTGCGGCCCGATCGGGCTCTTTGCGATCCAGTGGATGCTGTTGATGGGCGCGCGCGAGGTCGTGGCGATCGACGTCTCCGAGGACAAGCTTGAACTTGCGCGGCAGGCCGGCGCGACCCACACGCTGCTGTCGGGCGCCGATCTGCCGAAGACACTTCTGTCGGACGTGATCGTCGAGGCGGCGGGCCATCCGAGCTCGATCAACGCCGCGGTGAAGCTCGCCGCACCGGGCGGCCACGTAGTCTTCATCGGGATACCGGTCGGCGAGGTCCCGCTCTCGAACGCGGCGTTCCAGCATTTCCTGCGCCAGGAGGTTTCGCTGCATGGTTCATGGAACTCCTTCGGCGCCCCCTATCCGGGCGCGCAGTGGACCGTGACCCTCGACAAGCTTGCGTCGGGCGCCCTGAAATGGGAATTCATGATCACCCACGAGCTGGGACTGGAGGAGTTGCCCGGCATTTTCGAACGGCTTCGCACCGATCGCGGCTTCTTCTTCTCCAAGATCATGTTCCGTCCGTGACGATGCGCCCCGGAATCAGGAGGCCGGGGCCGTCTGAGACGCACGTTTGAGGAGGACAATCGGACATGGCTCATATTCTGAGCTTCGACTTCGGCACAGGCGGCGTTCGGGCGGGTGTCTATGACACCGACCGCCGCCAGATGCTCGGACAGGCGGATGCCCCCTATGCCACGCGCTATCCTCGCGCCGGCTGGGCCGAGCAGTCGCCCGACGAGTGGCGCGCAGCATTGCGCCTTGCCGGTCGCGCCGTCCTTGAAAAGACGGGGCGCAGGACCGTCGATGCCGTGTGCACTGCCACGACCGCCTCGACCGTCGCCGTCTGCCTGCGCGACGGCACGCCGCTTGCCCCGGCCATCCTGTGGATGGACTGCCGCGCCGAAACGGAAGCGCGTGAAACCGCGCGCCTGACGCATCCGGTCATGCGCTTCTGCGGCGGCTCCGATGCCGTCGAATGGCTGGTGCCGAAATCGATGTGGCTCAAACGCCATCAACCCGAACTGTGGTCGAAGGCCGAAGTCGTCTGCGAGGCATTGGACTACGTCAACTTCGACCTGACCGGCGAATGGGTCGGTTCGCGCATGAACGCGGCCTGCAAGTGGAATTACGACAGCGAAGGGCACAGCTTCGTCCCGGAAATATACGAGAACCTCGGAGTAGCGGACCTCATCGACCGCCTGCCGCAGCACATCGTGCCGGTGGGCGGCGTCATCGCCCCGATGCGTGCGGCCATGGCGGCCGACCTCGGCCTTGAAAACCGGCCGATCGTCGCTCAGGGCGGCATCGACGCGCATATCGGAATTCTCGGCGCCGATACCGTTGAGCCGGGCGGCATGCTGTTCATCGGCGGCACCTCGATCGTGCAGCTTGTTCAGCTGGCAGGGGAGGCGGACGTCTCCGGCTTCTGGGGCCCGTATCCCAACGCCCTCACCGACGGACACTGGCTCGTCGAGTGCGGGCAGGTGGCCGCCGGTTCGATGCTGAACTGGCTGGCCGGCGAAATGTTCGGCCTCGATCAGGCCGGTCACGCGGCCCTGATCGAGGCGGTGGCGGCATCACCCGGCCGCTCTGAAGGCCTTCTCGCGCTCGACTACATGATGGGCAACCGCACGCCCTATCGCGACGCAGCATTGCGTGGCGCCCTGATGGGACTGACGCTGGGCCATACGCGGACGGACATCTACGCGGCCGCGGTCGATTCCCTCGCGCTCGGTTCGGCCAACGTCCTGTCGGTGCTCAAAGCACGCGGCGTGGCGGTGGACCGCGTGATGATGGCGGGCGGCATTGTGAAGAATGCGGCCTGGCTCCAGGCAACCGTGGACGCGCTTGGCCTGCCGGTCCAGGTGGCGCGCGAGGACAATCTCTCGCTGGTCGGCACGGCGGTGGCCGCAGCTTCTGCGATCGGCGTCTTCTCCGACCTGAAGGCGGCGGCACGCGCGTGCGTCGCGCCGGCAAGCGAGCTGACGCCCGATCCCGCGCGGGCCGCATGGTTCGCGCGTACATTGCCCCTCTATCAGGAGGCGACGGAGCAACTGCGCCCGGTGCTGCACCAGCTCGCCCGCCGGCAGATGGGAGGCTGAACGTGGCCGAACGCAATCCCTACTCGGCGCGGCTGCCGATCAACGAGCAACGCGATCACCTGATGGTTCAGGTTGCCAAGCTCTACTACGATCTCGACCGCACCCAGTCCGACATCGCGACCGAACTCGGACTGACCCGCTGGCAGGTCGGTCGGCTGCTGACCGAGGCCAAGGAGGCGGGGATCGTCCGCATCGAGATCACCCCGCGCGCCGGCCGGCGGACCTCGCTCGAGGTCGAATTGCAGCGACAGTTCGGCGTCCGTGAGGCGATCGTCGTTCCAATCGGCGACATCGAGGATCCGAGCCTCATCATCGACAGTGTCGCGCAGGCGGCGGCGACCCATCTTGCCAGCCTGAGCCCCAAGCCGGCCCTGATGGGCGTCAGCTGGGGGCGCACCATGGCCGCGGTCGCCCGCGCGCTGCCGAAAGACTGGTGCCCCGGCCTGCATGTGGTTCTGGTCAACGGATCCACGGCTCTGACGACCACGACGAGCCGCAATTCGGCCGTCGCCGAGGAAATCGCCCAGTCCGCGGGCGGGCGCGCGACGCTGCTGCCCGTCCCCGCCATCATGGGATCGCGTTCGACCAGAGACGCGCTCGAACAGGATCCGATCATCGACAGGGTGCTGACGCTCGCCGACGAGGCGCCCGTCATCTGCTTCGGCCTCGGCGGACTGACCCACCAGTCGGTCCTGCTCGGCTCGGGCTATCTCGACGAGGACGACATCGCCCGGCTCAGAAAGCTGAATTCCGTCGGCGACATCATGGGGCGTTTCGTCGACCGGGAGGGGCGGATCGCCGACCGGCATCTGGACGACCGGACTATCGGTCTGCGGCTCGATGCGCTTGCGCGCAAGGAGCGGGTGATCGGGGTCGCGGCCGGCGAAGACAAGCATCTGATCGCGGCGGCCTGCCTGCGGGCCGGCTACGTCACCGACCTCGTCACGGACGAGGGCACGGCGCGGCGCATACTGGAGGAGACTGCATGATGGAGGACGTGCTCAGCATCGAGCGGCTGTCCAAGCGATTCCCGCCCAACATCGTGGCGCTCGCTGACGCCAACATCTCGGTCCGCAAGGGCGAGGTGCATTGCCTTTTGGGCGCAAACGGCGCCGGCAAGTCGACGTTCCTGAAGTTGATTGCCGGCGCTTTGTCGCCGTCCGGCGGAGAAATGCGCGTCGACGGACGCAAGGTGAGTTTTCGCGCGCCGGCCGAGGCCGCCACCGCCGGAATATCGATGATCTACCAGGAGTTGGATCTGGTGCCGCAACTGACGGTGGCCGAAAATCTCTTCCTCGGCCATCCGCCGCAGCGTTTCGGCTTCCTCGACAAGCGGACGCGCCGGAACCGCGCAAAAGAGGCGCTGGCCCGCGTCGGGGCGACCTTTTCGCCGGAAGACCGGGTGGGCAGCCTGTCGATCGCCAACCAGCAGCTGACGGCCATCGCAAGGTCGCTGACCCGCGATGCCAAGGTCATCATCATGGACGAGCCCTCGGCTGCGCTCAACGAGACGGAGCTCAAAGCCGTCTTCCGCGTCATTCGCGAACTCACCGCACAGGGCGTGGCCATTCTCTATGTCAGCCACCGGCTTGGCGAGCTGCGGGAGATCGGCGATCGCGTGACGGTGCTGCGGGGTGGTCAGACGATCGAGACCTTCGATGTCGCAGGCACCCCCGACAGCGCGCTTGTCGAAGCGATTCTCGGGCGCAACCGGACGCTCGTCGAACGCCGGCCACGCCCGCCCGTGACGGGCGACGTCGTCCTGAAGGTCGACCGGCTGACGGCGGCGCAGGGCCTCGATATCCGCGACTTCGAACTTCGCCGCGGGGAGATTTCGGGGCTGACCGGCCTCAACGGCTCGGGCCGGACCTCGTTCCTCAAGGCACTTTTCGGTGCGGAGGTCAGCGAGGCAAAGATGTCGCTCAATGGCCGGCCCTACCGGCCAAAGGCCCCGCGCGACGCGATCAGGGCCGGGCTCGGTCTCGTCCCGGAAAACCGCAAGACCGAAGGCCTCATTCTGGATGCGCCGATCTATCGAAATGCCACGCTGCCCGCGATGCAGGGAAACTTCCTCGCCCGGCACGGCGAACTGAAGGCGAAAACCGTCCCGGTCCTCAGGCAACTTTCGACGAAGTATGGCGCGCCGGAACAGAAGGTCATCCAGCTTTCGGGCGGCAACCAGCAGAAGGTCGTGCTGGCGAAGTGGATCATCAAGGGCGCCAGCCTGCTTCTGCTCGACGAACCCTCGCGCGGTCTCGACATCGGCGCCAAGGCCGACCTCTACCGGCTGGTGGAGGAACTGGCCGCCAACGGCGCCGCGGTGATCGTCGCCTCGTCGGAGCTGGAGGAGCTCTACGCGGCCTGCGACACCATCTGGGTCTTCCACGAGGGGCGGAACATCGCCCGGTTCGATCCGGCCACCACCGATCAGGACACGATCCTGAAGCATCAGATTCTCGGAGAACATCACCATGACTGACACCGTGACGGGAGCTCCGCCCATGCAGCGTTCCGGACGCCGCCTCATCGATCTGGCGATCGAGTACAATTTCATCTTCATCTTCCTGGTCGTCGTCGCGATCGCGGCGATCCTGTCGCCCAACTTCATGACGCCAACCAACATCGCCAACCTGTTCCAGCAGGCGGCGGTCGTCGGCGTCGTCGCGATCGGCATGACCTTTGTCATCCTGACAGGAAACATCGACCTTTCCGTCGGCTCCGTGGTTGCGCTGTGCGGCATGCTCGTGGCGGTGCTGCTTGCGGGTGGCATGCCTATCCTGCCGGCGATCGCCATCACCATCCTGACGGGCGCGGCCGCCGGCGCGACGATCGGACTGATCACCGCGCTGGCAGAAGTGCCGAGCTTCATCGTCTCGCTGGCCGGCCTGGTCTCCTTCCGCGGCGTCACTTACCTGTTGACCGACGGTGTGCCCGTCTCCGGGCTGCCGCCGAGCTTCGGGGCGATCTCGTCCACGATGATCCCGCTGTTTCCGGGCGCGCAGATCAGCTCGATGGGACTGATCTTCATCGTTCTGTGCATCGCTGCCGGCGCCCTGCTTCGCTTCACGGTCTTTGGCGAATCCGTCTACGCGACCGGCGGCAATGCAGAGGCGGCCCGCCTTTCGGGCCTGCCGACGAAGCGCATTCTCGTCCTCGTCTTCACCGTTTCGGGGATCATGAGCGCACTCGGCGGCATTCTGCTCACCTCACGCCTGCGCATCGGCCAGCCGACTGCCGCCCAGGGCCTGGAGCTCGATGCCATCGCTGCCGTGGTCCTCGGCGGCACTTCGCTCTTCGGCGGTCGCGGCGGCGTGCTCGGCACCTTCTTCGCCGTGATGCTGCTGCAGGTGCTGCGCAACATCTTCAACCTGCTGGGCCTCGGTTCGTTCTACCAGATGACCGTGACCGGTCTGATCATCGTCGCCGCCATCCTGCTCAATCGCTTCATCGACATCCGCCGCGGACGGGCCTGAGCCCGCCGCCCAACGCCCAACGCTGGACATTGCCATGACAGAACATTTCCCCCGTCCGGAGGGTTCTCCCCTCATGCCCGATTGGTTCGACGCCCACGCCGTCAACCTGAGCGCTTCCGAGCGGCGTGCGGCGAGCCTGCCGACCCGCCGCACCGTCAAGAAGGAGTGGCAGGCCGCCTGGCTCCTGCGGGCGATCACCTGCATCGACCTGACGACGCTGGCCGGCGATGACACGGAGGACCGCGTCCAGCGCCTGTGCGCCAAGGCTCGAACGCCGGTACGCGCGGACCTCCTCGAAGCGCTCGGCATCGAGAAGGTGACCGTCGGCGCGGTCTGCGTCTATCCGACGATGGTGGCGCATGCGGTAATGGCGCTCGAAGGTTCGGGCATTCCCGTCGCCTCGGTCGCCACCGGCTTCCCCGCCGGCCTGACGCCGCTGCCGCTGCGGCTGGGCGAGATCCGCTATGCCGTGGAGCAGGGGGCGAAGGAAATCGACATCGTCATCACCCGCGAGCACGTGCTTAAGGGCGACTGGGCTGCACTCTATGACGAGATCAGGGCGATGCGAGAAGCCTGCGGCCCGGCGCACATGAAGGCGATCCTTGCCACCGGCGACCTGAAGACGCTGACCAATGTCTACAAGGCCTCGATGGTCGCCATGCAGGCCGGTTCGGACTTCATCAAGACGTCGACCGGCAAGGAGGACGTCAACGCCACCCTGCCGGTGTCGCTGACGATGGTCCGCGCGCTTCGCGACTACCGCGACCGCACCGGTCAGATGGTCGGCTTCAAGCCGGCCGGCGGCCTCAGGACCGCCAAGGACGCAATGAACTGGCTGATCCTGATGAAGGAGGAACTCGGCACGCGCTTCATGATGCCGGATCTCTTCCGCATCGGCGCATCCTCCATGCTCGGCGATATCGAACGCCAGCTCGAACACCATGTCACGGGCCGGTACTCGGCCGCCAACCGCCACGCGCTGGCCTGAGGAAAGACCATGCCTTCCATCAAGGACATCATGCAAACCATGGAATATGGCCCCGCACCCGAAAGCAACTCCGAAGTCAAGGCCTGGCTCCAAGCCCGTTCGGCCGGGCTCGGCCACTACATCAACGGCAAGTTCACCACAGCCGAGGGCGAACTTATCGAGGTCTCCAATCCGGCGACGGAAGAGGTGATCGGCCGGGTCGCAAAGGGCAACGCCGGCGATGTGGACGCAGCGGTGCGGGCCGCCCGCGCCGCGCTGCCGAAATGGTCGGCGTTTTCCGGCCACGAGCGCGCGAAATATCTCTACGCCATCGCCCGCCACATCCAGAAGCGCGAGCGGTTCTTCTCCGTGCTGGAGACCATGGACAACGGCAAGACCATCCGCGAAACACGCGACATCGACATCCCGCTTGTCGCCCGGCACTTTTATCACCATGCCGGCTGGGCCGAGCTCGTTGCCGACGAGTTTCCGAACCATGCGCCGGTCGGCGTCTGCGGCCAGATCATACCTTGGAACTTCCCGCTGCTGATGCTGGCCTGGAAGGTCGCGCCGGCTCTGGCGGCGGGCAACACCGTCGTCATCAAGCCTGCGGATCTCACGCCGATGACCGCCTTTGCGTTCGCGGAGCTCCTGAGCGAGATCGGGCTCCCGCCGGGGGTCGTCAACATCGTTCACGGCGACGGCGAGACGGGGGCGGCGATCGCCGGGCACCCTGATATCGACAAGGTCGCGTTCACCGGTTCGACCGACGTCGGCAGGATCATCCGCCGCCAGATCGCCGGCTCCGGCAAGAAGCTGAGCCTGGAACTCGGCGGCAAGTCGCCCTTCATCGTGCTGGAAGATGCCGATCTCGACGCGGCGGTGGAAGGTGTGGTCGACGCGGTCTGGTTCAACCAGGGCGAGGTCTGCTGTGCCGGATCGCGCATCCTGGTGCAGGAGGGAATTGCCCCGCGCTTCTTCGAGAAGCTGAAGAGCCGCATGGCCACCCTGCGCGTCGGCGACCCGCTGGACAAGACCATGGATATCGGCGCCGTCGTATCGCAAAAGCAGCTCGCCCGCATCAAGGGCCTGCTTGCGACCGGCCAGGTCGAGGGCGCCACCCTCAATCTCGCGCCCGTCGATCTGCCGAAGCGCGGCGCCTTCTGCGCGCCCGGCTTCTTCACCGGCACCGCGCCGGCCCACACCGTGTCGCAGGTCGAGATCTTCGGACCGGTTGCCACCAGCCTGACCTTCCGGACCCTCGACGAGGCTGTCTCGCTCGCCAACGACACGCGCTACGGGCTTGCCGCTTCGGTCTGGTCCGAGAACGTCAACCGCGCGATCGAGCTGGCAGCGCGGGTGAAGGCGGGCGTCGTCTGGATCAACGCGACCAACCTGTTCGATGCCGCAGCACCTTTCGGCGGCTATCGCGAGAGCGGCTTCGGCCGCGAGGGCGGGCGCTCCGGCCTGCTCGAGTACCTGACGATACCCGCAGACAGGCAGGGCAAGACGCGGACGGCGCCGGCGCTTCAGCCGCAGGTCGTCCCGTTCACGGGCAAGGCCGACCGCCCCGACATCGACGTGACGGCTAAGCTCTACATCGGCGGCAAGCAGGTCCGGCCCGACGGCGGACAGAGCTACACCGTCTTAGGCAAGTCGGGCCAGGCGATCGGGCAGGCGGGCCTCGCCAATCGCAAGGACGTCCGCAATGCGGTGGAAGCGGCAGGCAAGGCGACGGGCTGGGGAAATGTAACCGGGCACAATCGCGCCCAGGTGCTCTATTTCCTCGCCGAGAACCTGAGCCAGCGTCGGGCCGAGTTCGTGTCGGCGCTTGCAGCAACCGGAGCAAGCCCGAAGCCGGAGGAGGAAGTGGAACTGGCGATCCGGCGCGCCTTCTGGTACGCGGCGCAGGCAGACAAGTTCGATGGCGCCGTCACAGCGACGAAGTCGCGACATGTGACGATGACCGTCAACGAACCCTACGGCACCGTCGGCGTCGTTGCCGCCGACGAGGCGCCGCTGCTGTCGCTCTTGTCGCTGATCCTGCCCGCACTTGCACTCGGCAACCGGGTTGTCGCGATCGCCGCCCAGAGCCATCCGCTTGTCGCGACACGTCTCTACCAGGTGTTCGAGACGTCAGATATTCCCGCAGGCGTCGTCAATCTGCTCACCGGCGAGCGCGACGTGCTGGCGAAGACGCTTGCCGAGCACGACGACGTCGCTGCGGTCTGGTATTGCGGCAGCGACGAGGGTTCCCGGATGGTCGAAGCCGCGTCTGCCGGCAACCTCAAGACGACATGGGTTGATCACGGCAGGCTGCGCGACTGGCGCGATCCGCGCCAGGGGCAGGGCGGCGAGTTCCTGCGGCGGGCGTGCCAGGTCAAAACCATCTGGCTGCCGTATGGAGAGTGAACGAGCGACGGGTGTTTCGAAACGCCAGGACGCTCATGGGACCTCCGGATCTATCGTCATCTTTGCGAGCGAACAGCGGTCGAAAGTGCGGGTGGACCATCGACCGCTGGCCGCCAAGGTTGCTGGGGCTCAGTAGGCGAGCTTGCTCGCATCCGTCACCCACTGCGTGGAAACGTATGGGCGATAGTCGGACAGGGCGGACGGAATCTTGCCCTGCTCCAAAAGGAAGGCGGACGTGTCGGCGACCGCCTTCACGGTGCCACCGCCGAGCAGCGCTTCGCCCGCCTGTTCCTCGAGCGTGGGGAACATGTAGCCCTTCAGAAGCGCTGGAACTTCCTCCTGCTTGGCGCCGGTAAGCCGCGCGATCTTTTCGGCCTCCGGCGACGTGGCGTTCCAGACGTCCGGGTCGGCGCGATAGGTCGCAGTTGCATCACCCGTTACCTTCACGAAGGCAGTGACGACATCGGGATGCTCTTCGGCGAACTTCTTGCTGACTATCCAGGCGTCGAACGTCGGCCCGCCCCACCCGGCAACGTCCGCCGAGGTCGCCAGCACCTTGCCCGACTTCTTCAACTCGGCAAGGACCGGATCCCAGATGTATGCGCCGTCGATATCGCCTGCCGCAGATCAGCCTGCCAGCGGCGAAAATCCGCCATATCGGCCGTTGTGATAGACAAGCGACTGTCCGTCGCCGATCGTCACATCCAGGACGCGGCCGATGATGATGCCGTGGCTGTGCCGCTCGATGATTTCCTCGACTTCGCAGTCGATGGCCGCCACTGCGCCGACCAGGACCGGCGCGCCGCTGAGACGCGTCGTCCAGGCGGCACCGTCATAGCGCGCTTCGCCCTTGACCCCGCCAACTCCGGCGAAGCGGTTGGCAATGTCGTGATGTTCTCCCGCCAGAATGTTGACGCAGAAGTGGCCGTGGCGGCTGATGACGGGAAAGCTGGAAGACGCGCGGTTGATGTTGACGATCATCGTCGGCGGTTCGACGGACAGCGCGGTGGCGGACGTCACCGTCGCGCCCGTGCGATCAGGGCCGACACCGGCCGTGATCACGGAGACAGCGCCGGCAACCGAACGCATGGCCGTCTTCAACAGAGCCGGATCGACGATCGCGCGCGTGCCGTGGTCGTCGTTGAAGCCGATGTTTGTCAGATTGGCCATGTTCATTTCCGTCTCCGTCGTCGAGCCTTCGCTAAAGGCAGCATTTGAACGGAGAATGGAAGCCTGGATTTTTATTATCAACTAAATTTATGTATTTTATGCTTTGCTTGGCCGCCGGCTGATCATCCGGTGGCTGCCTTTTTGAGATCGGACCAGGAGCATGCAAGCATGGCGGCCGCAACGGATAAAATCACTGGAGACAGGCTCCCCCGCAACGGAGGCATCCCAGTCGTAACTGCAATATCCGAACGGCCTGTCGTCGCAATCATCGGCGGCGGCTTTTCAGGCGCTGCCACCGCCTACCACCTCGCCGCGATGGGTGCAGATCCTGTGAGGATCATCGTCTACGAGCGGCAGCGCCCGTGCGTTCGGCCCGGGCACTGCTGCGGGTCGTGCGGCAAACGGTCAGGGAAGCCGCGGAACATGGGGTTACCTGGCATGCCGTTTTCGATCGGCTGCGGGTGCAGGGCGGGGACATATGGCGCGCGCTGCCGGACGCCGAACGCCGTCGCCTCGTCCGGTTCCTGAGACCCTATTGGGACGTTCACCGCTTCCGGATCGCGCCACAGCTGGAGGACGTCATCCGGCGCCGGCTTGACGCAGGCAACCTGACCGTCAAGGCGGCCTCCATTGCCGCAGTCCGGCGAGAAGAGAACGATGAAATCGTCGTCGTCCTGCGCCCCCGCCACGCAAAGCAAGAAATCGAAGCGCGCTATGATGCGCTGATCGTGACCACGGGACCCGGGAACAAATCCATCCTCGCAAGCCAGCCGTTCCTCGCGGGCCTTGCCGACGCAGGAATACTGCATGCCGATAGCGTCGGCCTCGGTATCGCAGTGGACGAGGACAGCCATCCGATCGGCGCGGACGGCGTGTCCTCACGGTCGCTCTATATCGCTGGACCGCTGGCGCGAGGCAGGTTCGGTGAACTGATGGGGCTGCCCCAGGTGACCGAGCACGCGATCTTCGTCGCAGAACGCATTGCCCGCGACCTCCGGCTCTCCGAAAGCCCCTCCATGGCGGCTCGCCGACAGGTCGGGTGAGGCCGGTTCGCCGACACGTCTCCTCAACCTTGTCTGGACAGCACTGGCCCTTCCGACCACGAAGAGGTCACGCTCCTGCATCGCCGCCTACGGCTTAAGGGGAAAAGACGGTGCGCGTCGCCGCTCTCCTGCGGGGACACTGCGGCCACCGGTCTAACGCTGCCGCAGCCCGGATCAGCCCAGTTCCAGCGTGGTGACCGCAAAGACCCCTTCGAGCGCTATCGCCGGCGCGGCTCCCCGGTACATGCGGGCCGTGACGAAACTCTTCTGCATCCCCGCCCGGTCCAGAACCGCCACGAAAGATAGGCTTGTCTCCGGCACGTCAAGGTGAATGAGGCCCGGTCCGCACGCCTGCGCGAGGGACGCGAGCAATTCCGCCGCTCCGATCGCATCGACGGCAAAAAGCGGTCCGATCTTGTAGCCTTCCCGGCAGCGCCTGGCGACGCCGTAGCCGCAGACGTCTCCATCCCGAAGGAGAACGTGTGCGGTTCGTGGCGGCGCGAGCCATTTCGAGAGAAAGGCATGACGCTCCGCGGGAAAGAAGCGCCGGTCGAAGGCGTGGAGCGAGGCGAGAAGGTCAGGCGCCGCTGCGAGGATGGTGCCGCTCCGGCCAGCCGCCGGCGGGGCAGGGCGGCCCGACCAGCGGTAGGTTTCGTAGAGAGGCCGGAAACCCATCCCGGCATAGTTCTGCTGCTGCTGCGGAACGCCATCCAGGCCGACCGTGCGGCCGGCAAGATATGCCATTCCGGCGTCCCACACCGCTTTGCCATAGCCCTTGCCGCGCACATCCGCCCGGCAGATATAGAGGCCGATGAACCCGAAAGCGGGGCCGTAGGCGATGGCGGAGATGCCAGCCACCATCCGTTCTTCGACGAAAGCGCCGATGAAGCCTGCCGGATCAGCCGCCTGAAAGGCCGCCGCGTCGTCCAGCCCCGGGTTCCAGCCTTCGGCCGCAGCCCAGTCCAGAAGTTCCCCCACCTCAGCCGGCTTAAGCGTCCGTATTGCGGGCTTCGTCGTGCTCATGCCGACAGGATGACCTGTGGCGCGAATGATTCAAGGGCGCCGCTATAGGTTTTCGGGAGCGGGGATGCATAGGGGCCGCGCTTGGACGTGCGCAAGCCCAGCGCCACCAGTGCTTCCGCCTGCTTGACCGCTGCGGCGACGCCATCGACAACCGGAACGCCGAACTCGGCGCGAAGGGAATTTGCGAGATCGGCCATGCCGGCGCAGCCGAGCACGATCGCCTCCGCACGATCGTCACGTAGGGCGGCGCCGATCTCGCGGCGCAGGCGGTCGCGCGCATTCGAGCGGGGATCCTCCAGCGACAGGACAAGGATGTCTGCGGCGCGCACCTTGCAGCGGCCGCCCATGCCATAGCGATGAACCAGATCCTCGATCGGAACGCGCGAGCGCTCCATCGTCGTGACGATGGTGAAGTGCCGCGCGATGAATGAGGTCGCCGCGATCGCGGCCTCGCAGATGCCGAGCACGGGGATTTCGGCGAGCGCCCGGCACGCATCGAGCCCCGTATCGTCGAAGCAGGCAATAATGGCGGCGTCGGCCCCGGCGCGTTCGGCCTTGGCCAGTTCGACGAGCAGCCCCGGCACGGCCAGCGCCTCGTCATAGTAGCCCTCGATCGAGGCAGGCCCCGATGCCGAAGTTATGGGAACGATCGCGGTCAGCGGGTTCGCCACGCGCGAAGCCGCATCGGCGATGGTCGCGGTCATGGACTGCGTGGTGTTGGGATTGATGACGGCGATGCGCATGATTGCAGAGTTCCCTAGGCCCGCGCCCTGCGCCGGTTGAGGTAGAGGATGGTGCCGACCGTGCCGCCGATGACGAGGAAGGAGAACAGGGTGGTGACGGTTCCGAGCGCATAGAGCACCGGCGTGGTGACGTTGGTCGTCATGCCGTAGATCTCCAGCGGCAGCGTGTTGTAGGTCCCCGACGTCATCAGGGTGCGCGCGAATTCGTCGTAGGACAGCGAGAAGCCGAACAGGCCGACACCGACCAGGCTCGGCGCGATCATCGGCAGGACGACGTGCCGGAAGGTCTGCCAGGAGCTGGCGCCGAGGTCGCGGGCCGCCTCCTCGTATGAAGGAGAGAAGCGGTTGAAGACGGCGAACATGATCAGCACGCCGAAGGGCAGGGTCCAGGTGAGATGGGCCCCGAAGGCCGAGCTGTACCAGGCCGGCTGCAGGCCGAACTGCTGGAACAGCACGCCGATGCCGAGCGAAATGATGATCGACGGCACGACGAGGCTCGCGACAGAAAGGTAGAAGAGCGGCGTCGCGCCAAGGAACTTGCGGCGGAAGGCCAGACCGGCCAGCAGCGAAACCACAACGGTGACCGCCATCACCATCAGCCCGAGCACGAGCGAACGGCGGAAGCTGCCGCCGAAATCGCCGACCGCCTGCTTCTCCAGAAGATTGCCGAACCAGTGCAGTGACACGCCGTTCAGCGGGAAGGTCAGGCCACCGTCCGGTCCCTGGAAGGACAGGATGACGATCGCCGAGAGCGGACCGTAGAGAAAGACGACGAAGAGCGCGAAGAAAAGCGCCAGAACATAGAATTCGCGGCTGCGGGGTTCGCGATGCATGGCTCAGAGCTCCTTGCGGATATCGACGATGCGCAGGATTCCCGCCACCATCATGAGGACGAGGACCAGCAGGATCACGGCATTTGCGGCGGCGGCCGGATATTGCAGCAGCGACATCTGGTTCTTCATCATCAGCGCGACGGAGGCGCTCTGGCCGCCGGACATGACCTGCACCGTCGAGAAGTCTGCCATCACCAGCGTCACGACGAAGATCGTGCCGATCGCCATGCCGGGCTTTGCAAGCGGAAGGATGACGTTGGTCAGCACCTGCAAGTTCGAGGCGCCCGCGTCGCGCGCCGCTTCCACCAGCGAGCGATCGATGCGCATCAGGGTGTTGAAGATCGGCGTCACCATGAAAAGCGTGTAGAGATGCACCATGGCGAGCACGACGGCAAAATCAGAGTAAAGCAGCCATTCCACCGGAGCGGCGACGAGACCCGTGTCCACAAGCGCCGAGTTGACCAGCCCGTTGCGACCGAGCACCGGGATCCACGAGATCATGCGGATGATGTTCGAGGTGAGGAAGGGCACCGTGCAGACAAGAAACAGGACCGTCTGCATGGCCGACGTGCGGACGTGGAAAGCCAGGAAGTAAGCGACCCAGAAGCCGACGA
Source organism: Rhizobium subbaraonis (assembly GCF_900220975.1). Classification (GTDB taxonomy): domain Bacteria; phylum Pseudomonadota; class Alphaproteobacteria; order Rhizobiales; family Rhizobiaceae; genus Mycoplana; species Mycoplana subbaraonis. The sequence continues at coordinate 27,944 of NZ_OBQD01000022.1, forward strand.
AAAGTGTGATCATCCAGACGATGACAGCGAATTTGAGCGTATTGAGATAGGTTTTCCAGGTCACCCAGGAGCCGAGGGTCTCGGTGTAGTTGAAGGTGACGAAATCCGGATACATCGCGGCGAAGTCATAGTCCCAGAAGCTGACGACTGCGATCATCAGAAGCGGCAGCAGCAGGAAGCCGCCGAGAATGACAAGAAGCGGCAGCGCCTGCAGGTAGGCGGCGAATTCTCCGATCCGGCTGCCAGGCTTGCGGGTTCGGGCCTTGGTGGCGACCCTTGTGGTTGCGTCTGCGATCGTGGCCACGGCTTGCTCCTTCGTCAATTTGCAGGCAGGGCGCCGAGGGCGCACTGTTCGTTCCCCCGCCGGGGAGAAGGTGGCCCGAAGGGCCGGATGAGGGAGCCGCAGAGCCCCCTCATCGCCTCACATGCGCTCGGCACTTCTCCCCGAGGGGAGAAGAGGACGCTTACATCAGGCAGCGATGAACTCGTTCCAGCGCTTGAGCATGTAGCGATCCTCGTCCATGACCGAATTCCAGCAGGCGACCTTGCCCATGCGCTCTTCGAACGAGCCGCCGTCGCGGACGGCGCCTGCCTTCTCCATGACCTTGCCTTCCGGCGAGAGGATGTCGCCCTGGGCCGGCTTGCCCTCGATCCAGTAACCCCACTCGTCCGCCGACATGAACTCCTTCGCCGTGTCCATGCAGGCCGAGTAGTAGCCCTGCCGGTTGAGATAGCCGCCGACCCAGCCGGAGGTGTACCAGTTGATGTACTCGTAGGCCGCATCGAGCTGTGCACCCGTCAGATGCGAAGCGAGGCCGAGACCGCCGCCCCAGGAGCGATAGCCTTCCTTCAGCGGCTGATACTTGCAGGCGATGCCCTTGGAACGCACGGCGGCCACTGCCGGCGACCACATGGACTGGATAACGACTTCGCCCGAAGCCATCAGGTTGACGCTCTCGTCGAACGACTTCCAGAAGGCGCGGAACTGGCCGTCCTGCTTGGCCTGGATCAGGAAATCGATCGTCGCGTCGATCTCTTCCTTCGTCATGTTGCCCTTGTCGGCATATTTGATCTTGCCCATCGCCTCCATGATCATCGCCGCGTCCATGATGCCGATCGAGGGAATGTTGAGGATCGAGGTTTTGCCCTTGAACGCCGGGTCCATGATGTCGGCCCAGGTAGTGATCTCGCGGCCGACGAGGTCTGGACGAATGCCGAGCGTGTCGGCGTTGTAGATCGTCGGCATCATGGTGAAGAAGCCGGTCTCGCCGGAAGCGAAGGTCTTGGCATCCTTGCTCTTGACATAGCCAACGGTGTGCGGCGCCGTGCCCTGGGCGATGACGCTGTCGGGCGTCAGCTTGCCGGTTTTGAAGAGCGGAACGACCTTGTCGTAGTACTTCAGCTTGGCGGTTTCCATCGGCTGGATAACGCCGGTCGGATAGACCTTCTTGAGGATCCAGTATTCGATGTCGGCGATGTCGTAGGAATTGGGTTGCGTGACGGCGCGCTGGGCAGCGGCATCGGAGTCCGTCGCCGTCATCTCGAGCGTGATGCCCAGGTCTTCCTTGCACTTCTCGGCGATGGCATTGATGTTGGAGACGCCGGTACCGAACTGGCGCAAGGTGATCGGGTTCTGCGCCCAAATGGTCGGGAAGCCGGTGATGGCGCCCGAGCCCGCGGCAAGGCCGGCGGCTGCGGCACCGGTCTTCAGAAGCGACCGGCGGCTGATGCCGGCCTTGTTCGATGCATTCTCTGTCATTGGCTGTTCTCCTTCGTTGTGGTTGTTGTCGTTGTCTGGTCGGCCTTATGGCGCGACACGTCCGAGCACGATGGCATCCGTCCCGCCCCAGGAGAGCGGCACGGCGTCGCCCACCCGTATCGTCTGCTGGAAGAAGGCTGCGTCGTCGAGGATCGCGGTGAAATCCTCGACGCCCGCACCGTCGAGGGTCAGCTTCACGGTCGAACCGCGGTATTCGATGTTGGAAACGATCCCGTTGAAGCCGAGACCGCCCTGGTCCGGCTGGCCGATGCGGACGTGATCGGTCCGGATCGCGATATCGACGGGCCTGCCGATCTCCGCCACATCCCCCATCGCCTTGAACTGGCCGCCATTGGCCACTTCCAGCGTGACGACACCGTTCCCGCTTGCGACAGCACGGCCGGAAATCACGTTGTGATCGCCCATGAAGCGGGCAACGAAGGCAGTCGCCGGCCGCTCGAAAACCGTGCGGGGTGCCGCAGCCTGTTCGATCCGCCCGTCGTTCATCACAACGATCAGGTCGGCCAGTGCCATCGCCTCTTCCTGGCTGTGGGTGACGTGGACGAAGGTAATGCCGAGGGAGGTCTGCAGGCGCTTCAACTCGGCGCGCATGCGAATCTTCAGGAACGGGTCCAGCGCGGAAAGCGGCTCGTCCAGAAGCAACGCTTCCGGATCGGTGATCAGCGCACGGGCAAGCGCCACGCGCTGCTGCTGGCCGCCGGAGAGCTGGGCCGGGCGCCGCGTCGCATAGGCCTCAAGTTGCATGAGCCGCAGCATGTCGAGCGCCTTCTGCCGCCGCTCGTCCTTCTCCACGCCCTTCATCTTCAGGCTGAAGGCAACGTTGTCAACGAGGTCGAGATGGGGAAAGAGCGCGTAGGACTGAAACATCATGGCCGTGCCGCGCCGGGCCGGCGGCAGGTCGGTCACGACCGCGTTGCCAAGGCGGATGTCGCCACTGGTGATGCTCTCATGGCCGGCGATCATGCGAAGCGTGGAGGTCTTGCCGCAACCGGACGGTCCGAGCAGGCAGCAGTAGGTTCCGGCCGGAATTTTCAGGCTGATCGCGTGCACGGCCGTGGATTGGCCGTAGACTTTGGAGACGGAAGCGATGTCGATTTCTGCTGCTTTGGTCATGCGGCATCTCCTGGTTTCCGCCAGGGACGATGCAGGCGCCGTGCCAGTTCACATGAGGAAATGCCAAGGCATTGAAATCGCGGAAGTTTAATTTCGACTGCCTGTCGTTTGCGCTGCAACGCAGCAATGCATGCACAAAAAAGAGCATTTTGCGCTCAATCTGGCGGCAATATTGAGTGCAAAACAATTGGGAATTTGTTGCAGCCCTATATTCCCTCACAGGGCGCCGCAGGGTAGAGATAGGTCATGCCAAGGACCATGAAGATCGCCGAACCGCCGCTCCCTTCCGATCCAAGCCAGGAGGATCGGGCGCAGGCCATCCGCGACTCGCTGCGTGACGCGATCGTCGACCGCAGGCTTGCCCCCGGCACAAAGCTGTCCGAAGCGGAGGTTGGCACACTCTTCGATGTGAGCCGCACGGTGGTGCGCGCCGCCCTGCAGATGCTGGCGTTCGAGGGACTGGTACGGGTCGAGCGCAACCGCGGCGCCTTCGTTTCGGATCCAACCCCCGAGGAGGCACTCCAGGTCTTCGCGTCCCGACGCCTGATCGAGCCCGGCGTGATTGCAGCGGCGATCGAGCGGGCCACCGCGAAGGACATTGCGGCCTTCCGCCGTCATCTGGAGGAAGAAACGCGCCACAAGCATGAGCGGGGTGCGCAGGCAAGGCGCGCGGAGATCAAGGCGTCGGGCGACTTCCACCTGATGCTTGCCGCGGTCGCCGGTAACGCGATCTTGCAGAAGTTCATGGACGAACTGGTCGCCCGCTCGTCGCTGGTCATTGCACTCTACGGCCGCTCGGGCGCGTCAAGCTGCGGGCACAACGACCACGCCGATCTGCTCGACGCGGTCGAGGCGAGAGACGTTGCACGCGCGCAGGCGCTCATGCTGCGCCATATCGACCACATCGAGGCCGACCTCGACCTTCGTGCCAGCTCCAGCCTGACCCTTCGCGACGCGCTTTCGCTTTAGTCGGCATCCCCGACCCGCGGCGGCCTGAAGTTTCGGATCGTTACCTCCAGCCCGTCAGGCGGCGACGTCGCGGATGAAGCGAAGCAGGTATTCGTCGAATTCCGCCGGCTTGTCCCAGAAGGGCGCATGGCCCGAATTGGCGATGGTGTGCGTTTTGCCTTGCCACAGGTTGCCGAACCTGACGTTGGCAACGAAATCCACCTCGACGAACGGCTCATCGATCCCGTTTACGACTGCGATCGGCGGCGTCGGCCCGGCGACAATCTCACGCTGGTTGTCGCCGGTGCCGGCGGAGAATTTCTCGAACATCAGTCGCCGCGCACGGCCATCGGTTCGCCGCACCGTATCCAGCAGGAACGGTTCGAAGGGCTCGCCGCAGGTCGCGTGCGCATAGTGCCCGACGTCTTCCTCTGTGAAGTCCTGCTTTCCGGCAAGCCCCATGTGCGGGCTGGTACGGAAGCCCAGCGAAACTTCTTCGGGTGCCACCGGCGGGGTGCCCGTGATCATCAGACCCAGCATGCCGGGATACCGCTTGATCATCTCCAGCCCGATATGGCCGCCAAGCGACCAGCCGAAGACGACGGCATGCTCGATGCCGAGAAGGCCAAGCGCCTCGACCATGCAGTCGGCGTAGCCTTCCATCGAATAGCTGCGGTCCGGATCGACGGCATCGGATGAGTCGCCATGTCCGGGAAGGTCGAACGAGATCATGCGGTAGGTGGTGCCGATCTCGCTTTCGAACTGATTGCGGAAGACGGCGCCCGAACTCGAATTCCCGTGGACGAACAGGATCGGCGTACCTTTGCCGCCGCTCTCGCGGACCGCAATTTTCGCATGGCTCGTCTCGAGCACTGATGTTCGCACGCTCATGAAAATCTCCGGAAAGCGGACGTTGTCCAATTGGTAGGCATGCTCAGAAATTAAGCGAAATCTTTAACACGTCAATGAAATTATCTTTTCAATCGAAATTGATTATGCCTATATTGAAAAAAATACATCGCCACCCACGGTGGCCATAACAGGGGTCCGTACATGAAGAATCGCACCATTGCCGCGCATGTCAGTAAGCTCGCCTCCTGCGTTGCAGCAGCCGTCTTGCTGAGTGCCGCCGCAGCGAACATCGCGTCCGCAGCCACAATCAAGATCGGTCTTCTGGCACCGCTGACCGGACCCGCCAGCGCGGACGGCCAGGAGTACCAGCGGGGCGCCCAGATGGCCGTCGACGAGCTGAACGCCGCCGGCGGATTCAACGGCGACACCTTCGAACTCGTTGTCGGCGACGTGAAGGACCAGTCGGCCGGCAACGTGACCAGCGCCGTCGAGCGCCTGCTCGGCGATCCGGACGTCCATTTCATGCTGACCGGCTATGCGAGCCTGACCAATTTCGAAATCGACACCATGGCCGAAGCGGAGATGCCCTATGTGCTCGCCGCAACCTCGGCGCAGACGCGCGACATCATCGCGCCGGATCCGGACAAGTATAACTGCTGCTGGTCCTGGACGCCGTCTTTCGACGCCTACAACACCGATGTCACGTATTTCGTCGAGAAGCTCGCCGCCGACGGCAAGCTGAAGCTGTCCGACAAGAAGGTGGCGATCATCTCGTCCGACAATGCCTACTCGAAGACGATTTCCGAGGGCATGAAGAAGACCTTCAGCGAGAAAGGCTGGACGCTCACCGTCGACGAAATGGTCCCCTTCGGCGAAGTCACCGACTGGCGTCCGATTCTTGCCAAGGTGCGTGAAAACCCGCCGGACGTGGTAATCAATACCGACTACCTCTCGGGCAATTCCGCCTCGTTCCTGAACCAGTTCCTGGAACAGCCGACCAACAGCCTCGTCTTCCTGCAGTATGCGCCGAGCGTGCCAGAGTTCGTCGAGCTGACCAAATCCAACTCCAACGGCGTCGTCTACAACCTGCTCGGTGGCCCGCTCTTTTCGCCGAAGAACCCGCGCGCCGACGAGGTCGCAAAGAAGTTCAAGGACAAATATGGCGTGGAAAGCGGCACCTATGGGCTGGCGCTCTACGAGATCGTCAACGTCTACCATGACGCGCTGAAGAAGGTCGGCGATGCCAGCGACCACGAGGCGATCATGAAGGCGATCGGCGAGACCGACAAGCAGGTGGTTGCCGGCCGGCTGAAGTTCGATCCCACCACCCACCTTGCCATGCAGGGCGACGACTACATTCCGATCACCTTCTTCCAGATCTGGGATGGCCAACGCACGTTGATCTCGCCCGCGGCCTATGCGAGCGGTGAATACAAGCAGCAGCCCTGGATGAAGTGAAGCATGCCGCTGCTTGAAGTGGAAAGCGTCAGCAAGGCCTTCGGTTCGCTGAAGGCCTTGGACAAGGTCTCCTTTAAGGTCGAACCCGGCGAGATCTTCGGGATTGCCGGACCGAACGGATCGGGCAAGAGTACGCTGTTCAACGTGATCACCGGAATTCCGTTCGGCCCGGACAGCGGCCGCATCGTCTTCGACGGTGTCGAAATTCAGCGCAAGGCCGGCCATAAGATCGCATGGCTCGGCCTGGCACGGACATTTCAGCGCGAGACGAGCTTCGACAAGCTGACCGTGTTCGAAAACGTCCTGGTCTCCGGTGCATACGGAAAGCCCAATCGATCGCCGGAAGAGGAGCGCGCCGGCGCTCTCGAGGCGCTGGACATCGTCGGCTTGCCGAGATCGCGCCATGGGCGACTGGCCGAGGAACTGTCGGTGTTCGACCGAAAGTGCCTGATGCTTGCAACCGCAGTCGCGATGCAGCCGAAGATGCTTCTCCTCGACGAGCCCGCGTCCGGCCTCACCAGGCCGGAAATCGAGACGTCGATCGGCCTGATCCGCAGGATCGCGGACCTCGGGGTGACGATCGTGCTGATCGAACACGTGCTAACTTTCCTAATGAGCCTTTCACAGCACCTTCTCGTGCTCAACCAGGGAGAGGTCCTCACCATCGGCAATCCAAAGGACGTGATCGCCGATGCGCGCGTCATCGAGGCCTATCTCGGCACGCGGAAGGCTGCGGTATGAGCGGACTTCTGGAAATCACCAATCTGACCGCCGGTTACGGCCGCATCGATGTGCTTCACGATCTGACCATGACGATCGGCGCGCACGGCAATGTCGGCCTGTTCGGGCCGAACGGCCATGGCAAGACGACGCTTCTCAGGGCGATCTCCGGCCTGGTGAAGGCGCGTTCAGGCTCGATCCGTTTCGGCGGCGCCGACATCGCCAACCAGACGCCGCGCTCGATCGTCGGGCTGGGCCTGGTTCACTCCTCCCAGGGCAACCGGCTGTTTCCCGATCTGACCATCGGCGAATGCCTGGCACTCGGCGCCTATACGCCACGCGCCAGGGCGCAGGAGGAGGCGAACCGGGAACGGGCGCTGAAGATATTCCCGAAGCTCGGCGAACGCTGGAACCAGAAGGTTCGCACGCTTTCCGGCGGCGAGCGGCAGATGGTGTCGATCGGCACTGCGCTGATGAGCAACCCGGCCATGCTGATCCTCGACGAGCCGACGCTCGGCCTTGCACCGAAGGTCAAGGAAGAGCTCTGCCGCGCCGTGCTCGACATCTCGGCCGGCGGCATACCGCTTGTCGTGGTGGAGCAGGACGTCGAGTTCCTGCTCGAACTCAGCCAGCACCTCTACCTCGTCAACCACGGGCAGGTGGCCGCCGAGATCAAGCCGGGCCAGACCATGGGCCATGCCGATATCATGGCGCTCTATTTTGGCCAGTAGTACGATGTTCGATTTTCACCCCTTCGGAGGACAGGCATAGTGGATGCAGCCTTGCAGATCCTGTTTGGCGGCCTGTTTCAGGGTTCGCTGTTTGCCATGATGGCAGTCGGGCTGGCGCTTATCTGGACGACGATCGGCGTCTTCAACTTCAGCCACGGGGTGATGATGATGCTGGGCGCCTACGTGGCCTGGCAGCTGAGCGCCTGGTCCATACCCCTTTTCATCGTGCTGCCGGCAACCATGCTGATTATGGCGGGGGTCGGCTGGCTGCTTCAGGCCAGTGTCGTGCGGCCGCTGATCGGCCGTCCCAACATCGTGCTCGTAGTCGTGATCACCACGCTCGCCGCAGCGTCGCTCGTCGAGAACGGCGTCCTTGAGATATGGGGACCGCGCTCGAAGCAGCTGCCGACTCTGATCGAAGGCAATACGCAGATCCTCGGCGTCGGCGTTTCAATGCATCAGATCGCCATCATCCTCATTACGCCGGTGATCCTCGGCGCGCTCTGGCTGTTCCTCAACCGCACGCGGCTAGGGCTTGCGCTTCGCGCGGTCGCGCAGAACGAGGATGCCAGCCTGCTGGTCGGCCTGAACGTGACGGCGCTTTACGGCCTCGCCTTTGCCATCGCCGCAGCCTTGGCCGCTCTTGCCGGCATTTTCATGGGCGGCTATCGCTTCATGTCCCCGGTGATGGGGGCCGATCCGCTGCTGAAGGCGCTGATCGTGGTGGTCTTCGGCGGATTGTCGAGCATTTCCGGCCCGATCTTCGCGGCCTATCTGATCGGCTTCTTCGAAGCGATCTGCAGCTACTATTTCGGCCTCTATTGGACGCCGGCGCTGCTGTTCGCGGTTCTCATTCTCATGCTGATGATCAAGCCCGAGGGCCTGTTCGGCGCAAAGACGAGGGGACTCGCATGAAGGCCGACCTGCGCGCAACACCAGGCCGCGTAAGCTGGAAGAACGAGGCGGCCCTCGTCGTTACGGCATTTGCCGTGCTGGCGCTGACGCCCTTCATTGTCACCGACAGCTACAGCCGCCACATCCTGATCATGGCGTTCATCTATGCGGTGGTGGCGTCGAACTGGGACCTGAGCCTTGGCTATGGCGGCGTGTTCAATTTCGGCCATCTGGCGCTTTTCGGCATCGGCGTGTACGCCTACGGCCTGATGACCAAACTTGCCGGCATCGATCCGTGGCTCGCCATGGCATTGAGCGGCGCGGTCTCCACGATTGCCGCAATCGTGGTGACGATCCCGATTCTGCGACTGAAGGGCATCTACATCATTCTCGTGACCTTCGGCTTCGCCCAGCTCGTCATGCAACTGATCCTGAGCCAGTCCGATTATACCGGCGGCACGCAGGGCATGGTGCGGATCCAGACGCTCTATCTCGCCGGCCACAACATGATCCGCGACGGGAAGTTTGCCTACTTCTACATCGCACTGGCGATCCTGTTTGCCAGCACGGTGTTTCTCCGCCTGCTGGTCCGCTCGAAGACCGGCGCCAGCATCGTGGCGCTTCGCGACAATGAGGAATATGCCGTCAGCCGAGGTATCTCGCTGGTGCGCCAGAGGGTCATTACGCTTGCCGCAAGCGCATTCTTCACCGGCGTCGCCGGGGCGTTCTATGCCGCCTACCAGCGCAATGCCTCGGTGGACGTGTTCGGCATGAGCCTTGCGACGATCATCCTTTCGATGGTCCTGCTGGGCGGGACGAGCACCATATACGGCGCGATCGGCGCCTCTTTCGTGCTGACGATCTTTGCCGAGGTCATGGCCGACTTCGGCGCCTGGCGGCCGATCATCACGGCCCTCCTGATCATCGTCGTGATGCTTGTCTATCCTTCCGGGCTTGCCGGGATATGGGCTTCGGCGCGCGCTTCCTGGCTCAGACGCCGGGAAGGCTGATCACGCAAGGTCCCGTTCGATGAAAGACCCGGGCTGCGGGATACAGCCCGGGTCTTTGGCACTGGAATGCGGATCGGACCGCTTACTTGCTGCCGCACCAGTCGATGACGCTGGCGGCGATCACCTTCGTCGTCTCGACCAGGGATTCGACATCGACATATTCGTCGTCACCATGGAAGCCGTCGCCCGAGGGGCCGAAGATGACGCCATCGACGCCGGCACCGGCATAGTGCGCGGCATCGCAGACGGCAACGAAGCCCTTGATGTCGGGCTTGCGCCCCACAGCCGCCTTGTTGGCCACGAGCGATTGCACGAGTGGGTGATCGACCGGCGTATTGAGCGGCGGGAAATGCAGCCCGCCGAGTTCCCATTGAATCTTCGGCGGATTGCTGCGCAGCCAGGCGTCCGTCTGGGCGAAATGATGCACGAAATTCTCGAAATCGCGCCGGTAATCCGCAGAATTCTCCGAGGGCAGGAACTTCATGTCGAGGTCGATCACGGCAACGTCGGGGATGATGGCCGGGTTCGTCATGGTGATCGGCAGGCCGTTGTCGCCAAGGCCCGCGCCCGCGTGCAGGACGCCGACGTTGATCGTATTCATGCCCACAGGCAGAAGCGGGTGGGACGCTGCACGCGTGCGGCCGGACTCATAGTGACGCAACGCCTCGATGAAGCGCGTGGCAAGCTCGATCGCATTGACACCGGGTTCCAGACGCCCGCTTTCGTGCCGCTGCGGATAGATCTCGTTGTAGCGCCAGGCCGAGTGCGCCGTGCGGCCACGGATCGTCACGCGCGCCCATTCGAGACCGCCTTCCGCCGGCAACACGTCGCCCCAGGTCGGTTCCGCGACAAGAACGGCCTTTGCAAGCTTGCCGCGCTTGACCGCATCCATCGCGCCGAAGCCACCGGCTTCCTCGTCGACCACAGTATGGATCGAAAGCCGCCCGTCCAGTTCGATGCCGGCCGCCCGGATCGCCCACGCAGCCGCAAGGCAAGCAGCCACGCCACCCTTCATGTCGATGGCACCGCGCCCATAGAGCCTGCCGTTCTTGATCTCGCCGCCGAACGGATCGACGGTCCAGCGGGCCGGATCGCCAATCGGCACCACGTCGATGTGACCGCACAGGATGAGGCTTTTTTCCTCGCTGCCGGCAAGATCGCCGACGACGTTCGGGCGGCCGGGCAGAGCATCCCAGCTTTCGGTCGAAAATCCCATAGTCTTCAGTTCCGTCTCGATCAGCTTCTGTACGTCCGCCTCGCGGTTGACCGCCGGATCGAGGTTGAATTTCGGGTTGACGGAAGGGATGCGGACAAGACGCTGCGTCAGATCGACGACCCAGTCCCTGTCTCTTTCGATCAGCGCGGTTACTGTCTCAACCAGCTGGGAACGTGTTGTCATGGAGTTTGACCTTTCCGGACAATATGCTGTTTTCGGGCAATTTCATTTCGTTCGACAAAGACTTTGACTTTCATCGGCGGTGCGCCTCCGCTCTCAGAGGCACGTCGAAGGCTACCATCCTGCAAAGCCGCAAAGGACGTCTTCACCGATCTTGCCGTCGCGGACGTCGGTGAGCGCCTGGTCGAGGATGGCCACCCCCTTCTCCGCCTCCTCGGCGGTGACGGTGAGCGGGGGTGTGAATTCCAGCACGTTGGATCGCACCCCCACGTAGTACAGCACGAGGCCGAGTTCGAAGGCACGATAGACCGTCAGCGCCGCTTCCCGCGCGGCCGGGGCGCGACTGGCGGCATCGCTGACAAGCTCGACCCCCAACGCCAGACCATGACCGCGGACATCGCCGATCAGCGCATGCCGGGAGGCGAGCCGATCGAGAGCGGCGCGGAGAATGCCTCCCGTCCGGGTTGCGTTTTCGGCGAGACGCTCCCGCTCGATCGTCTCAAGCACGGCAAGGGCGGCGGCGGCGCAGACAGGGTTGCCATGCACCGTCTGCAGGGAGAAGGCGGCCGCGTGGTTCATGAGGGCCTCGGGGCCGACGACGGCGGAGATCGGCAGCCCGCCGCCAAGGCCTTTGCCGAAAACCACAATATCCGGCTCGATGCCGGAATGCTCATAGGCGTGGAACCTGCCGCTGCGTCCGATCCCGACCTTCACCTCGTCGCTGACGAGCAGGATGCCATGCTTGCGGCAAAGCGCCTCCACCGCCTGGAAGAAACCGTCCGGTGGAACCAGCATACCGCCATCAGACTGAATTGGCTCGATGAAGAAGGCGGCGACCTCATCCGGAGCAAATTCGGTCGCAAACAGGCGTTCGAGATGCGAGAGGGTGGCGTCCCGTGCGGCCTCGGCGCTTCCGGCGGCATAGCTGTTGGGGTAGGGGACGAGCGTCAGGCCGGCGGCGCGCGCGCCTTGCTGCGCGGGATGCCCGGAGACGGCCATCGAACCGACCGTGCCGCCATGATAGGCCCCTTCGAATGCAAGGATACGCGGACGGCCGGTGGCTGCCGTAACCATGCGCGCGACCGTCTCGTTGGCATCCGAACCGGAATGGCCGAACCAGACCCGGCCACTGGCACGCTCGGGCCCGAGCGACAGCAGCTTTTCCGCAAGCAGTACACAGGGCTCGTTCGCCGACGAAAGATAACTGGCCCCGGCCTGGTCCGATAGCGCGCGGTTGACCGCCGCGCAGATCGCTGGATGCGAATGGCCGAGGCTCGCCGAACCCCACGATGCGGAGAAATCCAGAACCTGCCGGCCGTCGTCTCCGGTCAGATACGCGCCGCGGCCTCCGACGACCGCCTGCGGGAAGAACCGCAGATGCGCCATTCTGGAGATCGACTGGCTCTCGCGGGCGTAGAGACCGGACATGGCATTTCCTCGCCTATTTGAAGAAGGTCAGGACCTCGTCGAGCTGGACGACATGGCAATAGATCATGTTGATGATCTCGAGTTCGCGCCTGTGCAGATCGTCCGTCGCCGCCGCACCGCAATCGTCAACGACCACCACGCCGAAGCTCTCATCGGCCAGGCTGCGCACTGTGGAGGAGACGCACTGGTCGGTGAAGATGCCGCAACAGATGACGTTCTTGATGCCCATGTTGTGCAGGATGAGGCGCAGGTTCGTGCCGGTCAGCGCGCTGTCAGTGGTCTTTGTGATGACGATCTCGTCTGCACGAGGCTCCAGCTCCGGCACGACCTGGCCTTCCGGCAATTCCTTTGGCAGCAGCAGGTAGTTGAAACCCGGCTTCTTCTGGCTCAGGGACCGGTCGCGTCCGTCCGGCTTCAGGCAGGCGATGCGGGCGAAGATGACTTCCACCTTGCGCTTGCGGCATTCCTCGATCAGCCGCGCCGTATTGGGGATGACGGTCTCGCGCATGCGGTCATAGAAGGGCTGCCAGCGTTCGGTCTCCTCGGGCGTATCCTTCGGTTCGAGATAGGTGTTCTGGATGTCGATGACCAGCAGCGCGGTCGTTTCCGGGTCGAGGACGATATCCTCCGGCTCTTCGGCATTGGCATAGTAGAAGGATCGGTAGGCGGTCTTCCAGGTCATGCGGAGGTCTCCTTCTTGCGGCGCATGCGGGCGAGGATGTGGCCTATCTCGCGGGTCGGAAAGAGCCCGCCGGGCCTGAGGACCATGAAGGCGATCATGGCGATCGCCAGAACGATCTCGGTCAGGCCGACCACCTGTCCGGCGCCGGCGGCCGTCGCGTTCAGCGTGCCTTCGAGGCCGCGGAGCCCCTCATAGGCGAACGTCACCAGGATGGCGCCGGCGACAGCACCCGTTACGGTGTTCGCGCCGCCGATCACCAGCATGGTGATGACGAGGAAGGTTTCCTTCAGATAGAACGACTTCGGCGCAAACGAGGTGATGAAGTGCCCCCACAGCGCGCCGCCGACGCCGGCGATGAAGGCCGCCAGCACGAAGGCCTTCCAGCGAAGCTTCGGAATGTCGGCGCCGAGGGCCGCAGCAGCAACCTCGTCCTCGCGGGACGCGCGCAGCAGCTTGCCCGTTCGCGATTCCTTGAAGACCAGCGCGACGACGACGACGAGGGCCGCAACGACCGCCGCCATCGGCATGGTCGTGACCTTCGGCAGGCCGAATAGGGTGCGCGGACCGTTTGTGAAGGCGCTCCAGTTGTTCATCACCGTGTAGAGAACGACGAGCAGCGCGAACGAGGTGATGACCGCCGCGGCATCGGAAAGGCGCATCAGCGGGTAGGAGACGATCGCGGCAACGATTGCGGCAACGATGCCTGCGACCAGCATGGCGAGCAGCGGCGAAACTTCCACCCCTGTCATGAAACCGTAGAGGTCGGGCAGCGCCATGCCCTTCATCTGCGCCGGAATGGTGAGAACGGCGGATGTATAGGCGCCGAAGCCCATGAAGCCGATATGGGCGAAGGACAGGAGGCCGGAATTGCCCATGAAGGTCTGCAGCCCGATGACGAGCACCAGCGAGATAAGAAGATTCGTGACGATACGGTCATAAAGCCGGATGCCGAGCAGTTCCGTTCCGACGACGAGGGCCACGATGACACCGATCAGCAGGGCGGCAGTGATATAGGAATGCTTCATTGTTGCGCGCTCCTCAGGTCCGCTGGCCGCTCGCCGGACCCTTGATGAGGCCCGCCGGCCGCCAGAGCAGGATCAGGATGACGAGGGTGAAGGTGAAGGCGTCGCGGAACTTCAGCAGGTCCTGCGGCAGGGTGTAGTTCAAGGTGGTGTCGATGAGCGCGAGCAGGAAGCCACCAACGACGGCGCCGGGCAGGCTCCTCATTCCGCCGATCACCGTTGCGATGAAGGCGACGAGCAACGGTTCGAGCCCGACGCCGGGCACGACGGTTCCGATGCGACCGATCCAGAGGATGCCGACGACGCCGGCTAGGAAACCGGAAAGGGCGAATGCCGAGGAGATGATGAGGTTTGCGGGAACGCCAAGCATGCGCGCCATGGTGAAGTTCGTGGCCGCCGCGCGCATGGCGATGCCAAGCGTGGTCTTGCGCATCAGGTAAGCAACGGCGGCGAGAAGCACGATCGATGCAGCTATCGTGATCAGGTTGCGCACCGGGGTGATCGCCCCTGCGATCTCGACTGTCTGCGAGAAGATCGGCGGCAGCGGCACGTTGCGTGGGCGCGGCGAGATGAAGAGAAGTGCCGCATTCTGCAAGAGGTTGGAGAAGGCGAACGAGGTGATCAACACGGCGGTGACCGATTTGGCGCGGACCGGCCGGAAGGCGGCGTAGTCGGTGAAGATGCCGAACACCACCGCCATGGCGACGGCGAGCGCGGCCATGACGATCCACGGGAGGCCGGAACCGCTCGAAAGATACATGGTGTAGCCCGCGACCATGATCAGTTCGCCGTAGGCGAAGTTAACCAGCCGCAGAATGCCGTAGATGATCACGAGACCGAGCGCCATCAGCGCATAGGCGCCGCCGAGGCTGAGGACGTCGATGATGAACTGGATGGTAAAGGCCATGGGTCAGCTCCCCAGGTAGTGCGCGCTGAGGTCGCTGGTCGAGCGGATCTCGTCCGCCGTGCCGGAGGCGACGATCGAGCCGAGCCGCATGACATAGGCGCGATCTGCGACAGCCAGCGCCTGGTTCACGTTCTGCTCGACGAGCAGGATGGTCAGGCCGGACTTCTTCAGCGTCTCGATCATTTCGAAGATGCGTTCGACGATCGCGGGCGCAAGGCCGAGCGAGGGCTCGTCGAGCAGCAGCACGCTCGGACGCGACATCAGCGCGCGGGCGATGACCAGCATCTGCTGCTCGCCGCCCGACAGCGTGCCCGCCGCCTGGTTCGATCGCTCGGAAAGGCGGGGAAAGAGCGCATGCATCCGCTCCAGGTTGTCGCGGTTGCCGGCCACGTCCCGCCGATGGAGATAGGCGCCGAGCATGAGGTTCTCTGCGACGGTTAGATCGGGGAAGACGTCACGGGTCTCGGGCACCGTCGCCAGCCCGGTGCGGACCACCTGTTCGGGGCTGGAGGTGGTGATGTCTTTGCCTTCCAGCGTGATGGTGCCGCCGGACGCCTTGAGCGCGCCGGCAATGCATTTGATGGTCGAGGACTTGCCGGCACCGTTCGCGCCAAGCAGGCTGACCAGTTCTCCCTTGCCGAGCGAGAAGCTGATGCCCCGCACCGCGCGAATGGCGCCATAGCTGACGGAAAGGTCGCGCACCTCAAGCATGGACGGTACCCTTTCCAAGATAGGCCTCGATGACGGCCGGATGTGCGCGAACGTGAGCGGCGGAACCTTCGGCGATGGTGCGTCCGGAAGCAAGCACATGCAGCCGGTGGCAGAGGCGCATGATCAGGCCCATGTCATGGTCGATGATGAGAAGACCGAGTCCCCTCTTTTTAGGCAGCGCGGCAAGGGTGTGCAGCAGCGTCTCGGTCTCCGCGTCGTTCATCCCCGCCGCGGGCTCGTCCAGAAGCAGAAACTTCGGTTCGGCCGCCAGCGCGCGGGCGATCTCGACGCGGCGCTTGTCGCCGTAGCTGAGGCTGTCGCCAAGCTCGTCGGCCTTGGGGGCAAGCCCGAACTCGTCCAGCAGCGCTTCCGCCCGCTCTCGGGCAACCGCACGGGAGGCGCCCTTGGCGAGAGCCGCGGCCTCGACGTTTTCAAGCACGGTCATGGCATTGAACAGGCGAACGATCTGAAAGGATCGGCTAACGCCGTGCAAGGCGATCGCGCGCGGAGAGAGGCCGGACAGGGTGACGCCGGCAGCGGTGATCGTGCCGGTGGCGAGTTTGACCTGGCCGGAAATGGCATTGACGAGCGTGGTCTTGCCGGAGCCGTTCGGCCCGATGAGGCCGACGACTTCGCCGGTTTCGACCGACAGCGATACATGATCGAGTGCACGAAGTCCGGTAAACTCCACCGACACATCGGCTACCGCGAGACGCGTTTCAGACATGGCTTATCCGAAGGTGATGAGCCGGTCTTTCCGGGCACCGCGCGTCATCGACTGGATGAGACGCTGCGGGCGCCTGGCCCGCGCATGCCCGGCAAACCGTTTCCGGTTGGGGCGGCATGCGCAGGACCGACCCTATGTGGGCGATCAGGGCTTCGGCAGGGATTCGGGCTTGCGCCATCCCACGAAGCTCGGCTTGCCCCCCTTGAGCTCGATGATGGCTGCGGCCTTGTTCGGTACGTGGCCTTCTTCCGCGGTGCCATAGTCGAGGTCGCCGGTCAGGAGCTTGAACTGGCCGTCCTCGAGCGCCTTGGCGACGGCCGCGCCATCGGTGGAGCCGGCCGCCTTCATGGCTTCGGCGATCAGCATGACAGTGTCCCAGCCCGTCGAAACGAAAGAGGTGTCCGGCGCCTTGCCGTGCATGGCGGTGTAGAGCTCAATGAACTTTGCCATGTCCGGATGCGCTTCCGGCCCCATCCAGGTGTGGGTGACGAAATAGACGTCGTTGCCGAACTTCTCGCCGAGCGCTTCATGCATTGCCGGGTCATCATAGGCGTCGCCACCGAGGATCGGCGCATCGTAGCCGACTTCGCGCAGTGCGCGGATGATGACACCGATGTCCGTGCCGTAAGAGGAGACGAAGATCACGTCCGGCTTCTTGCCGAGCGCCTGCAGGCGCGCCAGCTGGGCGGAGAAGTTGTTGTCGCCGTTGGTATAGGTGTCTTCGAGGATGACCTCGCCGCCATTCGCCTTGAACTGTTCGACGAAGTACTTCGAGAGCGACTTGGTGTAGGCGATGAACTGGTCGGTAACGACATAGGCCGTCTTCCAGCCCTTCTCCTTGACGGCGAAGTCCGCCGCCGTGGCCCCCATCGTCGTGTTCCACATCGACAGCGTGAACTGCTTGTCGCCGAGTGACCACGATGAATAGAGCGGATCGGAAGCGCAGGTCGAGATACCGACGAGGCCGGCCGACTGTGCCTCACGGCCGGCCGGCGATCCGAAGTCGAAGTCGCAGGGCGCCACGATGACCTCCGCGCCCTTGTCGATCAGTTCGACGGCGACGTTGCCGACGGTGACCGGATCAGACTTGCCGTCGATGTTGATGAACTCGACCTGTTTGCCAAGCACGCCGCCATTGTCGTTGAGGTATTTCACGGCCACGAGGGCGCCGTTATAGCCGGGTGTATCCAGCGGTGCCTGGATACCAGTCATCGAAAGCGCGCCGCCGATGACGATCTTGTCGTCGGCCGCGAGCGCCGACGTGCCCGCAAGCGCAAGACCTGCTGCCAGAAGTAGTTTGGAAGTCGATTTCATAGCGTGGTTCCCCTTTCTTTTGCCATCACGGCACTAAAGCTGTTGCGCGGACATGTCTTTTTCTTCTGCTGGGGTCCGCTTGCGGAGGTCTCCTTGTTTCGTCCCATGCTTGATGCGCAGTTTCCTATTATTGGCCGATTTCCTTCAGCAGCGCATCGGTCGATATCTGGCGGCAATAGCCCTTTATGGCGCGAAGTGACGTCTCGTGCCGCTCCTCGGAATAGGTGCCGCAGGCATCCGGCACCAGCGTCACCAGGTAGCCGAGGTCGCAGGCGTCGCGGATCGCCGATTCCACGCACTGATCCGTCAGAAGGCCGCAAAGGACGAGCTGCTTTACGCCGAGATTGCGCAGGACATAGTCGATATGCGTGGAGACGAAGACGCTGGACGAACTCTTGGGAAACACGATCTCGTCTTCGAGCGGCTCCAGTTCGTCGATGACCTTGCCGTCCCATGACCCCTTTGCCACGTTGAACCCGGTGATCTTGTAGTCCAGGCTGCGGTCGCGGCCGTCCCTCGTCAGGCTCTCAATCGTGGTGTGCAGCACCTCGATGCCGGCCTTGCGAAAGCCGTGCAGCAGCCGCTGCATGTTCGGAATGGCAACCTCGCCGATGCGCTGGAAGTAATAGCCGTACTTGCCGGCGATGTCGGCGTCGGAGACGTCCTTGAACTCGCCACCATCGCGGCGGACCGAGAAATTCTGGACGTCGATGAAGAGGATCGCGGACGCAGCCGGATCGAGCGCAACTTCGCGGGTGGTCAGGTGTTCAGCGGCCATAGGTCGTTTCCTTCAGCATATCGGCGGCGCGGCGGAGCGGTTCGGCAAGCCTGTCGGCCCACTCCTGCTGTCCGCGGGCGTCCGTGATGAGATCGTTGCGCACTTCGATGAGAACGTGCGGCAGGCCGCGCCTCTCGCCATGGACAGGAATCGTATAGTCGGACTGGTCGTCAACGACGTAAGGTTCGTTGAGTCGGACGGAGGAATCCGGATTGGCCGCGGCAAACGCCTCAGCCAGATGCCTCGCAAAGCGCCCGTCGCGATTGTAGAGAAGCCCGAGCTCGAAATCCCGTACGGCGCCGGTCGAGCGCATGACCGGCGTGAAGCTGTGCACCGATACGAGCACCGTCGGGCGACCGGCCGCCTGGCGCTCATCGAGTGCCACTTTGATAGCTTCGTGCAAAGGCTCGTGAATTTCGGCATAACGACGAAGACGGTCGCTCTCGCCAAGATCAGCATTGGCGGGCACCCTCGTTCCGTCGCTGCGCAGCACAACGCAATCGTCGGCCTCGAAGGGCCGGTTGCAATCGATCACCAGGCGGCTGTAGCGTTGGAGCACGAGGGCTGAGCCCAGGCGCTCCGAAAGCGCATGCGCCAGGCCTTCGGCGCCGACGTCATAGGCGATATGCCGATCCATCTCGTCACTGGCCACGCCAAGGTCGCCCAGAGCGGAGGGCACGGCGCGCCCGGCATGCTCGCAGGTCAGAAAAATGGCAGAGCCGCCCTGAAGGTTGACCCTTTCGACAGGCTCGGGATCGCCGGCCAGCAGCAATTTCGTCGTGTCGCGTTCCGCGATACTCGGCATGGAAACCCGATCTGTTCATGTTCCGGCGACGTCGTTACCGGTGCGGGATAGTATGGTTGGCACTCAAGGAAATTTATCAATCATAGTCAATCATATTTTTCCGTTTGACTATTTTTTTTCATAGCGCAATATCGATCGCAACTGGGGGAATGCAACCGGTGAACCATGTAAAGTCATCCACGATCCGCACGAGGATAAGGGACTCCGCCGCACAACTGACGGCAAGCGAGCGAAAGATCGCCAATGCGATCCTCGCCGATTATCCGTTTACGGCGCTTGAGAGCATCCAGGAGCTTGCCGCCAAAACGGGGGTGAGTGCGCCTTCCATCACCCGCTTCGTCAGCAAAATCGGTTGTGGCGGCTTTCAGGACCTGCAGCGTCAACTCATTGCCGAGTTGAAGGAGGGGCAGCGCTCCCCTCTCGATCTCATGTCGAGCCAGAAGCCCGTCGGGCATTCGGAATTTCTGGCAGAATACGTCGCGCGCCTTTCTGCCGTCATGCAGGAGATGACGGAGACCGTCTCGCAGGCGCAGTTCGACATCCTCGCCGCGCTGTTGGCGGATCCCTCCCGCAACATCTTCCTGCTGGGCGGACGTGTCAGCGACAGCATCGCGTCCTTTCTGTCGATCCACCTCCGCCAGATCCGCAGCGGAATCTACCACATCTCCGACAATCCCGAATTCTGGCCCGAGCACGTCCTGCGGATGCGCAAGAAGGACGTCGTACTGCTGTTCGATTTTCGCCGCTACCAGCCGAGCCTCTGCCGCCTTGCCGAGACCATCGCTGTCAATCGCGGTGCGACCGTCGTCGTGGTGACCGACAAATGGATGTCGCCTGCCGCGCGCAGCGCCGACCATATCGTGGCGCTGCCGATCGATGCCGGCACCGCATGGGACACGGTGGCCGCTGCGATTGCCCTCGTCGAGGCGCTGATCGTGCGCGTCTCCGAGGCAGACTGGAGCGCCACGCAGAAGCGGATCAAAGATTGGGACGGCATTCGCTTTGCGATGCCGGGATATGACCAGGACAGCATGAACGGGGAAATGGATGAAACGTGAGGAAATGATGGTCGCGTGCTGCGGCGACCTTTCGGGCAAGGTCCGCGGCAAGGCCTTTCCGCTGGACCAAATGGAGAAGCGCCTGAAGCGGGGTGTGGGCTGGACGCCCACCAATGTGCAGATCACCTGCTTCGATGCCATCGCCGACAGCCCCTTCGGCTCGCTCGGCGATCTCGTGCTGATCCCGGATGCTGCCACGCGCGTGAGCATCGAGAGCGAAGACGACGCGCCGAATGAAAACTTCGTTCTCGGAAACATCCGCTACACCGACGGGCGGCCCTGGGAATTCTGCACCCGCTCCATTCTCGAATCCGCCCTTGAAAGGCTAGAGCGCGTTGGGGGCGTCACACTGCTCGGCGCCTTCGAGCACGAATTCCAGTTGAAGCACCTGACGTCCGAAGTGGGCGGAGCCTTTACGTTGGGCAGCTTCCAGCAGGAACGCCATTTCTGCGAAGCCATCGTGGCTGCCATGCGCGATGCCGGCGTCACGCCGGACACGATCCTGAAGGAATTCGGCAGCGGCCAGTTCGAAGTCACCATGGGGCCGCAGAAGGGCGTCACGATTGCGGACCATTCGTTGATTACGCGCGAACTGGTCGGCCTCGTCGCCCGGGAGCTGGGCTATGACCCGACTTTCACGCCGATCCGCGATCCCGCAGGCGTCGGCAACGGCGTGCATGTGCATTTGAGCATGCTTGATGCAGCCGGCAATCCGGCGACCTACGATCCCAAGGGCAAGCACGACCTGTCCGATCTCGCGGGCAAGTTCGTAGCCGGCGTTCTAAAGTATATGGATTCGATCATCGCTATCACCGCGCCCAGCGTCGTCTCCTATCTCCGGCTGACGCCGCATCGATGGAGTGCCGCCTTCAACAATCTCGGCTTCCGCGATCGCGAGGCCTCGGTGCGAATTTGCCCGGTCTCGGACATGAGCGATATCGCCAAGGCCGCCCAGTTCAACTTCGAGTTCCGCGCGGCCGATGCCGCCGCCAATCCGCACCTCGCACTTGCCGCGATCGTCCATGCCGGCGTGCAGGGCATCGAGGAAGGCCTTGAAGTGCCAGAAGCCACCCAGGAGGACCTTTCGTTACTCGGGCCGGAAGAACTCGCCGCCCGCGGCTACGTCCGGCTGCCGCAGACGCTCGAGGCAGCGCTGGCCTCCTTCCGGAACAATGCGACCGTCTGCAGCTGGTTCCCGGAGGGCTTTGCCGACGTCTACGTCAAGCACAAGCAAGGCGAGATCGCCTACTTGGCAGGAAAGACGCAGGCCGAGATTTGTGCCGCCTACGAAGCGGCGTACTGAGCTCAGGAGAAAAAGACAGCCGCCCGAGCGGGCGGCTGTCGATGCTGCGGATATCCCTGGGCACAATGGCGCCTCCCGGCGCCTATTCCCGGTCCTGGAAGCGGTTCCAGGCGTGCATGCGGTTTGCGATCTGTGTCGCGATCGGATGGAAGGCCACCGGTTTCATACCGGTCACGGGCAGGGACATCTGCGCATCCGTCCGCCGTCCCGCAGCCCACCGTCCCAACTCCTGCCCCAGAGACATGGACAGAGCCACGCCCCGCCCGGAATAGACGCCACCGAAGACCAGGCCCGGCGCAAGCCGGTAGAGGCGTGGCCGGCGATCCGGCACAACGGCGAACGTTCCATGCCAGTACTCGCTCATCCGAGGCTCGCCGCCAAAGGCGGAAAAAGCCTTGCCGAGCATGCGCGACACCTTGGCAAGGCCGCGTTCGGCTTCGTTGTGCCAGAACGTATGGGTGCCACCGCTCACAAGCCGGTTGTCACAGTCATAGTGGAAATAGCGCAGATCGTTGCGCATGTCGGAGACGGCCGGATTGCCGACAAGGATCCTTGCCCGGACGTCTTCGGGCAGGGGATCGGTCGCGGCCTGAAACACCTTGAACGGGACCAGGGTGCGTTTCAGGCCGGGCCATATGTCGCCTGTCAGCGCATTGGTGGCAAGCACGACTTCCCGTGCCGTCACGCTGCCCCTGGCCGTGCGCACGCGCCAGCCCGCAGCCACCTTCTCGATTCCGGTCGCCCTGGAGTTTTCGAAAATCGCCACGCCTTCGCGTGTCAGTGCGTCGGCAAGCCCGATCGTCATCGCGAATGGATTGATGTGGCCGGAATTGTGGACGATCCAGCCGCCGAGATAGGGACTGCCTATGCGCGCCGAAATCTCATCACGGTCGAGCCACGAGACGTTGGCACCGAACGCCTTCCATTCGTCATGGAACGTTCGGGCGCGGGCCAGCGTCGTCTCGGTGTGGGCGGGCTGGATCCAGCCTTCCTGCACCTGGTGGGCATCGATGCCGAAGCGCTGCATCAGGCCGAAGGCAACACCGGCCGAATCCGCCACCATGCGGTTGAACCGTTCGCCGATCTCGCGACCGAATGCAGCCTCGAATTCGGAAGGGGAGGCCTTGGAGTGATGCGAGATGACGAGACCGTTGTTGCGTCCCGATGCCGCCGAGCCGATCTCGTTGCCTTCAAGGAGTACCACGTCGACGCCGCTGTCGCGCGCGCCGAGTGCTGCCGCAAGTCCGGTGAAGCCGCCGCCCACGACAAGCACATCGGTATGATGATCGCCTTGGAGTTCCGGCGACACAGGACGAGCTTTCGCAGTCTTGCGCCACAGGTGTGGCGTCTTCCAGTCCACCTCAAACATGGAGGACTTCCTCGGTAGCGCTACCGAGATAGTGGTCGCTGAGGGCGGAGTGCTCGGCGATTTCCTGTGACGGTCCGTGAACCCTGACCCGCCCCGTGTTCAGCAGGTAGGCGTAGTCGCCGCATTCCAGCGCCAGCTGGACGTTCTGCTCGACGAGCAGGATGGAGATGCCGGTCTGGGAAAGATCCAGAATGATCCGGAAGATCTGGTGGATGATCTTCGGGGCGAGGCCCAGCGACGGCTCGTCGAGCATCAGCAGTTTCGGTTCGGCCATGAGTGCACGGCCGATCGCCAGCATCTGCTGCTGCCCGCCGGACATGCGGCTCGCCATCCCGTTGCGCCGTTCCTTCAGCACCGGGAACAGGTCGAACACGTCAGAGCGGAGCGCTTCGAAGCTCTTGCCGCCGCGGCCGATATGGGCAGCAACGAGATTTTCCTCGACCGTCAGGCGCTGGAAGATCTGGCGACCCTCCGGGCAATGCACGAGCCCCATGCGGACGACCTGCTCGGGCCTTGCGCCGGTGATGTCCTTGCCGTCGAAGACGATGCTTCCCGTCGTCGCCCGCGCGACACCCGAGATCGAGTTCAGGAGGGTCGTCTTTCCCGCGCCGTTCGGGCCGAGGATGACGACGATTTCCTGGTTGTCGACCTCGAGGTCGATCCCTTCAAGAACGCTGACGCGCCCGTATCCCGAGCTTAGCCCGGCGATCTTGAGCAGCGGCGCGGATTTCGTCGATGTCATTGGCTGTCCCCAGATAGGCAAGTTGGACGTCGGGGTTTGCCTGCACCTCGGCGGGCGTGCCCTGGAAGAGAAGTTTGCCGTGATGCATGACCACGATGCGATCGCAGAGCGTCATCACGAGATCCATGTCGTGCTCGACGATGATCATGATGCGGTCGGGCGAGCGCAGCTCGGCGAGCTTGGCCGTCAGTTCCGCCGTCTCGTGGTGATTGAGCCCGGCCGCCGGCTCGTCCAGCAACAGAACCCGCGGGTTCATGACCAGCGCGCGCGCGATCTCGAGCATGCGCTGGCGACCGTAGGGCAGGCTGCCGGCCTCGGCCGAAGCGTAGCCCTGCAGATTGAAGAACCGCAGTATCTCCATGCAGGCTTCGCGTCTGCGCTCGCGCTGGCTCCGGCCGAACGGCGGCCACAGAACCTCCCGCCACGTCGCCCCAACTTCCGTCGGATAATAGCAGACCTCGAGGTTTTCGAGCGCCGTCATCTGATCGAACAGGCGGATGTTCTGGTAGGTGCGGGCGATGCCCGAATTGGCGATCTCGTACTTCTTCAGGCTCTGCATCTGCCTGCCGTCGAGAACGATCGCCCCGGAGGATACGGCATACGATCCAGCCGTCATGTTGATCAGGGTCGACTTGCCCGCACCGTTCGGCCCGATGATGCCGTGGATCAGCCCGGGCACGAACTCTGTCGAGACGTCGTCGATCGCGACGTTGCTGCCATACTGCTTGCGGATATTCTGGAAGATGAGCGTCATTTTCCGAACAGCCCCCGAATGAGTTTATCCGGGCCGAAGCTGCGCGGCACGATGCCGGCCGGACGAATGATGATGAGAACGATCATGAGCAGGCCGAGGAAGAGAATGCGCCATTCGGCGAATTCGCGCAGCACCTCCGGCAGCAGGATCAGGATCGTGGCACCCGCAACGATGCCGAGGATGTTGCCGATCCCGCCGACGACGATCATCAGAACGATCAGAACGGACTCCTGCAGCGTAAAGCTTTCCGGGCTGACGAAGCGCTGCGAGGCGGCAAAGATGACACCCGCGATGGAGCCGATGCTGGCAGAGGTCGCAAATGCGGCCAGTTTGGCATTGGTCGTGTTGATGCCAATGCCGCGCGCGGCGTCCTGGTCTTCACGGATTGCGGCCCATGCCTTGCCAAGGATCGACCGCTCCATGCGCCAGACCAGAACGGCGACGGTGAAGACGATCACGAGAAGCAGGAAGTAGATCTCGACAGGACGTGCGAACTCGATTCCGAAGACCGATGCCTTGTCGAGGCGGGCGATGCCCTGCGGTCCGCCGGTCAGCCAGTCGACGTTGTTCATCACGATGCGGATGATCTCGCCGAAGCCGAGGGTCACGATCGCCAGGTAGTCTCCCCTGAGCTTCAGGACGGGAATGCCGAGCAATATGCCGGTGAGCATGCCGAGGAAGGCCGCGATCAGGAGGATCAGCAGGAAGGGTAGGTGGAGATCGAACTGCGGGCTTGCGAGCAGCGCGTATGTATAGGCGCCGACCGCATAGAAGGCCACGAAGCCGAGATCGAGAAGGCCTGCATAGCCGATGACGATATTGAGGCCGATGCCGAGCAGGATGTAGATCAGCAAGCCGTTGATGACCCGGATGTGATAGTTCGGCAGGAACGGCGTGGCGACGAGGAGGGCAACCGCAAGCGCAAACACGAGGAGCGGGATGATCCTGCGCGTCCGCGGCTCGGCTGCTGCGGGAGTGTCGACGGCGGACATCAGAATTCCCTCTTGTAGACCATGCTCTCCTCCGAGACCGGTTCGCCGAGGATACCGGCCGGGCGGATGAGCAGAACGAGGATGAGAATGGCGAAGGAGAGCACGTCGCGATATTCGGTGCCGAGGACACCGCCGGAGACGACCGGCAGAAGTGCCGTGCCGCCAACCTCGACGAAAGCGAGGATGTAGGCACCGAGCATGGCGCCCGGGATCGAGCCGATGCCGCCGAGAATTGCCGCGGTAAACGCCTTCAAGCCAATCACGGCGCCCATGGTCGGCGACATGATGCCGTAGTAGCTCGCATACAGGATGCCGCCGGCCGCACCAAGAAGCGGACCGGAGAAGAAGACCATCGAGATCGCCAGATTGACGTTGATGCCGAGCAGCTGCGCTGTTGGCCGGCTCTCGGAGACGGCGCGCACGATGATGCCCATGCGGCTGCGATTGACGAGCGTGTAGAGGCCGAACATCAGGATGAACGCGGCGATCAGGATACCGATCTGCACCAGAGTCACGGTACCGCCGAAGACGTCGAATCGGGTCGTCGGGAAGAAGCTCGGAAAGCCCACCGGCTGCGGTCCGGCCAGGATCTGTACGCCGGTGACGAGCGAAAGCGAGACGCCGAGGGACGACAACATCGGCGCAAGCCGCGTCGAGTTTCGCAGAGGTCTGTATGCCAGCCTCTCGATGCCGACGCCGACAAAACCGACGGCAACGATGGCGCCGAAGAAGACCAGCGTCAGGGCGATGGCGCCGACAGCGCCGATATCTCCGACCACGAGGGTCAGCGCGAGAAAGGCGGCGTAGGCGCCAAGCATGAACATTTCGCCGTGGGCGAAGTTGATCATGCGCAGCACGCCATAGACCATGGTGTAGCCGAGGGCGATCAAGGCATAGATCGAGCCGATCGTGAGAGCGTTGACCGTCTGTTGGATAATGGTTCCCAGCATGGGTGTCCTGTCCGAGGTATCCGGCTGCCGACACACTTCGCGGCGCGGGATGAGGATAGGAATGTGCGACCGGCACGCCATTTTTTTGGCGGCCGTGCCAGTCGCACGACGACAGTACCGGCCGGATTGCTCCGGCCTATGCACTCTTGACGCGACTTACTTCGAGCCGATCATCATGAAGTCCTTGCCCTCTACCTTGTAGAGATAGGACGGGGCGACCTTCAGCTCGCCCACTTCGTCGAACTCGAGTTCGCCGACTGCCGTCTTGACCTTTACGGCGTGGAGGGCGTCGTTCATCTCTTCCCGGCTGAAGCCCTTGGTGGTCTTCAGCACTTCCTCGAGGATCTGCGCCTGGACGTAGCCGTAGATCGAGTAGGGACCGGCTTCCTCGCCGTACTTCTCCTTGTAGAGCTTGCCGAACGCGGCGATGTCCGGGGACGCATCCATCGGCGGTACCTGGATCGCCACGATCGCGCCCTGGACGTTGGCTTCGCCGGCTTGACTGATGAAGTCCGGCGTATAGCCGCCATCCGGCACCAGCAGCGTGGCCGTCACACCCTGCTCATGCATCTGCTTGGCAAAGAGCGCGAGTTGCGGCATCACGGCACCAAGGTAGATCACATCCGGGCTCTTGCTCTTGATCTGGGCCAGGACGGCGGTGAAATCGACGTCGGTCGGGGCAATGGCAAGCGTGTCCAGCAGTTCGCCGCCACCGGTGGTGAAGTTATTGGCGAAGATTTCCGAGATACCCTGACCGAAAACCTGCTTGTCGTTGACGACGATTGCCTTCTTGGCGCCGAGTTCCCCAAGCGCGTATTCGGCCGGCAGCAATGCACCTGCGAGGTCGTTGGCAACCGGGCGAACCATGAACTTGTAGCCCTGTTGCGTCAGCGCCGGATTGGAGCCGAAGGTCATGGTCGGCAGGGAGCAATCCTCGTAGATCGGCAGCGTGGACTGGGCGACGCCCGAGTTGAAGTTGACGAGGCCGAGAACGACGTCATCGTTGTCGCAGTACTTCTGCGCGACCAGCGTGCCTTCACGCGGATCAGCCTTGTCGTCCTGCTGGTCGATGGCAATGGTCGTGCCGTTCACGCCGCCTGCAGCATTCAGCTGATCGACGTAGAGCTTGAAGCCGTTGTGCCAGGTCGAGCCGAAATAGGCCTGCGGGCCGGACAGCGGGCCAGCCAGCCCGATCGTGACTTCATCTGCGAGCGCATGCGAGGCGAGTAGCGATACGCCGAGGCAGAGTGAGGCGGCAAATTTCATGGCGATTCCCCTTTTTTGCAATCTGTTCCAGCCAGGAAGCTCATGCGGTTTCCTTGCTGATGATCATCGAAGCAGACTATTGGGCCGCCGTCAAGAAAGTGTCGACACTATTGCGTTCAATCTTTGCGCAGGCTAGTTCTTCTTCCTCAGGCCCTTCGGCGGCGCGTCTTCGAGGATGCGTCGCCGGGGGCGAAAACCTTGAGCAGAGCGTCCTTCAAGGCCTGCTGCGTCGCGGAGACCGTCATCTCGATATGATTGCGCAGGAGTTCGACACCGCGTTCGATATCCCGGTTCATCGCGGCCTCGACGATGGCCGAGTGAGAGCTGACCTGCGCCTTGTCGTGCGTGCGGTGTTCGATCTGGATGCGCCGAATGAAGCGGATGCGCGCATTGATGGAAGACAGCTGATGAACAAGCTCGGGATTTCCCGAGAGCTCGGCGATCAGCAGGTGGAACCCCTCGTCTTCCGCGAGGATGACATCCGGCGGATGGTCCTGGTAACCCTCGACGATGGCGGTCCAGTAGGCGCGCAGCCGCTCGAGCTGGTCGTCCTCCGCGCGCTGGCACATCAGCCTGAAGGCGGCACATTCGATGATGGTACGCAACTCGTAGAGGTCGAGCAGTCCCTCGGTGCTGAGGCTGCGGACGAAAAAGCCCCTGTTCGGCGTGAGGGAAACGAACCCTTCGGAGGCGAGACGGTTCAGGGCCTCGCGAATCGGCGTACGGGATACGCCGAGGCTCCGGGAAAGCTGGACCTCGTTGATGCGCTCCTCGGGTTTCAGCTTGAATTCCACCAGAAGCTTGCGGATCGTGTTGTACGCCCGCTCGCTGCTGTCCGCCGATCTGCGCGTCTCGCCCTCGGCTGGAGATTCGCTCATGGCGATGGTTTCGGATTGTTCGTTCATGGAGCCTCCGGCGCGCTTCAGTGTGCGCGTTGTCGACAGTTGGTGATGCACCTTTCCCCCAGTTTCATGCGGTTGGCAAGCCGCGGCACATCCTTGAGGAGTTGATGATGATACTTGGTATCCTTGGCGTCGGGCATCTCGCCGCGACCATGCTCGCGGGTTTGCTGAAGTCGGGGCTGGACCCGGCCAGCATCCTCCTGTCTCCACGCGGAAAGGGGCAGGAGCTTTCGACCCGACATGCGATTCCGCTGGCTGCCGACAACCGGTCGCTCGTCGAGCAGGCCGACGTCGTCCTGCTTGCGGTCCGCCCGGCAGACGCTTCCACGGCCGTTGCCGGGCTGCCATGGCGAGAGGGGCAGGTCTTGATCTCCGCCTGCGCCGGCGTTGCGCTCGAGTGTCTGCCGGTCGCGCCGGCGCGGGCCCTCCGTGCAATGCCGCTGACGGCCGCGGAGATCAATGCGAGCCCGACGGTTTGCTTTCCCGCGATCGCCGAGGCCAACATGGTTCTGGAGCGTCTGGGGCCCGTGATACCGCTCGCAAGCGAGGCCGACTTCGAGGTCGCCACCGTCAACGCCGCCGTCTACGGCTGGGCCCAGGACCTGATCCGGCGAACCGCGGAATGGTCCGCGCAAAAGGGCGCCGACGCGCAGGCGATGCGCCGCCTTGTTGCGCTGACATTCGTGGCGGCAGGCCGCCTGATCGATGAAAAGCCCGATCCGATGGACGCGCTTCTGGCCGATCTGGTGACCCCGGGCGGCATCACCGAACTGGGACTCGACGTGCTTGCCGCAGGTGGCCAGCCTGCGCTCTGGCAGGCGGCCTGCGAAGCGGTGCATGCGCGCCTTATCAGGGACAGCGGAACGGCCTGACAGGCTTCAGGCCTGACGTCCGGGCGCATCGGGATAGGTGTGCCCACCCGCGGCCTGTTCGCTCGGGGTGACCATCAGCTCGGCAACGTCTACATGATCCGGCAGGCGGAGCGCCGAGACAAGGACCGATGCGACATCCTCGGGCCGGAGCGGCCTCTGCCGCGTATACATTCGGTCCCGCAGCAGCTCCCGATCGCCGTCGAAGGCCTTCACGTAGAAGTCCGTCTCGACGCGTCCCGGAGCGATCTCCGTCAGCCGGACGCCCGTGCCGGCGAGGTCGTAACGCAGGATCCGTCCCGCCTGGGACAGGCCAGCCTTCGCAGCACCGTAGGTCGTCGTGCCGGCAAACACCGCACCGGCCGCCGTGCTCGTCAGGTTGAAGATGTGTCCGCGCCCTCGCTCGATCATGCCCGGCAGGACAAGACGGATCATCTGCAGCGGGGCTGTCAGGTTCAGCGACACAACCTCCGCCGTCTCCTCCGCGCTCTGCTCATGCAGCGGGCGAACGGTCGCAAGCCCGCCGGCATTGTTGACGAGCACATCGACGGTAACGCCGTCCAGCTGCCGGGCGATGGCCTCGTGGTCGCGTACATCCGCCGCCAGAGGCTTCATGCGCGGGCCGAGCTGCTCGGCGAGACTTTCCAGTGCCGACAGGTCGCGCGCCAGTGCGTGCACCGTCAGGCCCTCGTTCACCAGTGCCGCAGCGATTGCAGCGCCGATCCCCTTGGAGGCACCCGTCACCAGGGCTGTGCGATATTCCATGGTTTTCACCTCGACATTGCGGTTTTCAGAGGGCGCCGCGTTCGGCGATCGTTTTCAGGATCCCGACGAGACCGGCCTCGCGGTCGTCCTTCAGTTCTGCCTGGGTACGGCCGCGGACGGCCTGCTCGGTCGAACCGGTGACGGTGCGGATCGTCTCGTCGTCCAGCTTGGCATCGAGAAGCGTATCCCAGATCGCCTGGTAGGTCGGGCCGTACTTCCGGAGGAAATCCTCCATGCCGTCCGCATTCAGCTGATTGGAAATGAAGGAGCCCTGCAACGTCCATTTCGGACCCGGACCGTACATGAACGCGCGATCGACATCCTCGACGGACGCCACGCCGTCGCGCACGAGCGCGATCGCCTCGCGCCACATCGCCCCCATGAGGCGCAAGGCGAGGTGGCCGGTGATTTCGCGGTTGAGAACGACCGGCTTCTTGCCGATCGCTTCATAGATGGTACGCGCCCGCAGAAGCGCCGTCGCGGTCGTGTCGCGCCCGCCGACGATCTCGACCAGCGGCATGAGATGCACCGGATTGAAGGGATGGCCCAGGACGATGCGGCCGGGCACCCGGCAGTCCGCCTGCATGTCGGATACGATCAGCGCGGAAGACGACGAAGCTATCACCACGTCGTCATCAATATGCGCCTCGATCTCTGCAAGCAGTCGCCGCTTCAGGGACAGGTCTTCCGGGCCGTTTTCCTGAACGAAACCGACGCCGGCGAGTGCCTCCGCCAGCGTCGGGAAGATTTCGACCTGGCCGGGCTCCGCTATGCGGCCGCTGACCGCGTCCAGATCGGCCATCAGCCCCGGTTGCGCAGACCGGAACGCCTGCGTGCGGCCGTCCACCGGATCGTACACGCGCACGGGATGGCCGGCATGGGAAAATGCCGCCGCCCAACGTTGTCCGATCACTCCAAAACCAACGATGCCGACCGGCAGCTTTTGCATTTCAGTTTCCTCGGTTCAGGGCTTTACGGAAGGCCTCGTTGACGTCGTTCCACGGTATCAGGAGGTCGATCCAGGCGCCGATGCGGCCGGCGACGAGGATCGCTTCATCGATGAGGGCATCGAACGACAGATCTTCCGCCATCGCCGCCTCCAGACGGAACAGAAGCGCCGGCGTTTCTTCCATGTGGCAGAAGTCGCGAAGGCGCGTCGCAGTCTTGTTCAGGGCCAGCGCCGCCGTCTGCCGCAGGACGCCTTCGTCCCGCTTGCCGCGCTCGGCGCGAACCCACCAGAGAAGCTCATGAAGAACCCGTGCTTCGGCCTCTGCTGCGAAGACCGGCCCGGCCGGGTGCATGATCGCACGCGAGGCGGTAATGCCGCTGATGTCTGCCGGGCAGGCTGCCCAGAGTTTCGCGCGTGCCGACAGAATGTCCGCTGGCAGCAGCGGGGTCGCTTCGAATGCAGCCGATTGCCGGTCGGCCCGCTCGAGCGTTCCGCTCAGGATGCGGCGGCCCTGCTCATGCTTCAGCGTCTTGGCCAGTGCCGCGATGCCTTCGATCGGGGCATCGAGATAACCAAGGACGGTGATCTCCGCGTTTTCTGCCTGCAAGGGGGCAAAGGTGATTTCCAGGAACTGCCGGACAGGCCAGTACACAAACGCTCCCGGCGCTGCCGAGAGCACATGAGTGCCGCCTTCGACGTCTTCCACGAACGGCGCGTGCCAGTAGATATGGCTTCCGGCGATCTTGGGTGTGTGGAGTTGCAACGGCAGCGGCAGCGCGTTCAGAAGAGCGCGCTGGGTGCGTTCGGCACTGCCGTTCAGCCGCAGTGGCCAGCTCTGGCCTTCGGCCGAAAATATGAGGTCCATGCTTACTTTCCGGGATTGAAGAAGGAGACGGGTTTGAGGATCTGGTTTCGCATGTCGAGCAGGTAGTCCGTCTCGATTACCTTGCGGCGGTAGGCCTGCCATTCCGGATCGGCCTCCATGCGGTCGCGGCGCTCCTCGCGGTCGGCGAGGCTGTCGTATTTCCAAAGGTGCACGGTGCGGGAAAGATCGCCGATATGCGTCTGGAAGAAGCCGAACGGCTCTCCCAGATAGTGGCGCTGCATCGGCAGGCCGACATCCTCGTAGAGCTTGAGAAAGTGCGGCAACATGTTGGGGCGGGCCGTGTAGGTGCGATGATCAAAGATCATTTTCGTACTCCTTCGGGATCGATGGCACTGTGCCGCCCCGCGCAGCGGAACGGCGATGACGTATTGCCAGGCGCCGGTCAGCCCGCACTGCGGAGCGTTTCGGAAATGAGGCGCGCGGTGAGTTCGGGCGCTTCCATCTGCGGCACGTGGCCGACGCCGTCGAGCAGGTGGACCGCCGCAGAGCCCGGCGCGCGCAGGCTGTGCTCATGCGGGATCACCCGGTCCGAGCGGCCCCACACGATGCGCGTCGGTACCGACACCCGCCGGAGAGCAGCCAGCAGATCAAAAGCCTGCGTGCCGCCCGCAAAGAGCCGTTCGGCAAGGCCTGCCAGCACCGCTTGCTGCCCGCTCCGCTCCATGTTTCTCAGAACGGCACGCGCATAGCCCTGTGGCAGAACGTTTGGGTCGGCAACCATGACGGCAAGCCAGCGCTCCAGTGCCTCGGCGGTCGTCGAGCGGGTCAGGCCGCCGATGAAGCCGGCGTTGATTTCCGGGCCCAGCCCTCCCGGGGCAAGCAACGTCAGCGACCGGACCGCGACGCGGCCAAGCGCGGTCAATGCCAGCGCCGTGGCGCCGCCGAGCGAGTGGCCCACGAGGTGCGCCCGCTCGATGCCCAGCGCTTCGATCCGGTCGGAGACGTCCAGCGCCAGGTCTTCGATCCCCTGCGCGGTGCGGCCGGTCTCAGCGCCGTGGCCGGGCAGGTCGAGCGTGATCGTCTCGAAATCGGCCGGCAGAAGCGGCAACACCTGCCGCCATGCCGAACGGTCGGCACCGAAGCCGTGCAGCAGGATCACCGGTTCGGCATGGCGCGCGACACTGGAAGCCACCGGTGCCTGCGGTGCGACCCTGGCCATGGGCGCTGTTGGCGACGCGGCGGAAGCGACCGTCGAAGGCATTGCCGGCTGTTCGGCCCTTTCGGACAAGGCCGCGGCCACGTCGCGCTGCTTGATGCGTCCGCGCGGACCGGAACCTGCGATGCCGGAAAGGTCGAGGCCGGCTTCTCTTGCGAGGCGCCGCGCAAGCGGGCTTGCAATAACCCGACCTCCGGCCACCGCGACAGGTGCGCCTGCCTCACGGGAGGCACCTTCGGCCGTGGCCGCGGCCAGGACCGGCGCTGTGGCGGCCGGAGGTCGGGGCTTCGGCCCGCCAGCCGAAGCGTCTGCGGGTTTCGTATCCGAGATGGTGCCCAGGACCGCGCCGACCGGCGCTTCCTGGCCTTCAACGAAGAAGGTTTCTGCGAGCCAGCCGTCGCGTTCTGCTTCGACCTCGGTTGCGGCCTTGGCCGTTTCCACGGTGACAATCAACTGGCCGGCCGTCACCGGTTCGCCGGGTCTCACCGCCCAGCCGAGCACGAGCACGGATTCCATGTACTCGCCGCCGGCGCTTTCGATGCTGATCGGATGGTTCGCCATTCCGCGTCTCCGTTACTTCAGCGTTGCAAGCGCGGCTGCGCGGATCTTTTCCGCATTGGGCAGCATCGCCACCTCAAGCGGTTCGGAATAGGGAATCGGCATGTCGGGCAGCGTCACGCGCGCAACCGGCGCATCGAGTTCGTCAAATGCGTGATCCATGATCGTCGCCGACAATTCGGCCGCATAGCCGCAGAAGCGCCAACCCTCGTTGACCACCACCGCATGGTGCGTCTTGGCGATCGAGGTCACGATGGCATTGACGTCGAGCGGGCGTAGCGAACGCAGGTCGATGACTTCGGCGGAAACGCCGTCCGCGGCAAGCATTTCGGCGGCCTTCTTGGCTTCCACAACCATCTTCGACGTGGCAAATATCGATACGTCGCCACCTTCGCGCAGTGTCGCGGCCTTTCCGAGCGGCACGATCACGTCGCCGTCCGGGACTTCGCCGCGGACGTTGTAGAGAAGCTTGTGCTCCAGGAACACGACCGGCTGGTCGTCGCGGATCGCCGCCTTCAGCATGCCCTTCGCATCGGCCGGCGTCGACGGTGCGACGACCTTGATGCCGGGGATATGGGCGAGCATCGAATCCAGCGCCTTGGAATGCTGCGCGCCGGCGCCCGCACCGCCGCCGCCCTGCGTGCGCAGTACGAACGGCATCTTTACCTGGCCGTTCCAGATGTAGTTGTAGATCGAAGCCTGGTTGACAAGGGCGTCAAGCGTCAGCGGAACGAAGTCCGCATACATGATCTCGAGCACCGGCCGGGTGCCGGTCATCGCGGCCGTGACGGCCATGGCCGTCAGCGCCTGCTCCGAGATCGGCGTGTCGCGAACGCGGCTCTCGCCGAACTCCTCCATCAGGCCTTTCGATACCTTGAAGACGCCGCCATAGCGGCCGATGTCCTCGCCGAAGAGAAAGACGGACGGATCCGCCAGCATTTCCTCGCGAAGCGCGGCGTTGAGGGCTTCGGCATATCGCATAAGGGCCATGTTCAGAGCGCCTCGCTGTAGGGATTGCAATTTTCATCGATGCTGAACTCGGGCATCGGATCGGAGAGCGCAGTTGCAAAGGCCTTGTCGACTTCCGCCTTTGCCGCAGCTTCGATTTCGGCAAGCCTTGTCTCGCCGACCTCGCTCAGAAGCGCCTTGCGCGAAACGAGCAGCGGATCGCGCTCCTTCCAGCGGGCGATATCCTCCGGCTTCTGGTAGCCGCCCATATCCGAGGTGGAGAAGCCTTCCAGGCGATAGGTCTTGCACTCGACCATGCCGGGGCCTTCGCCGCGGCGGGCGCGATCGACCATCGAAGAAACCGCGCGATAAACCGCGACCGCGTCATTGCCGTCGACGATCTCGGCCGGCATCGCATAGCCTGCCGCGCGAACCGAAAGATCTTCGACGGGGGACTGCACGTCGGATGGCACGGTAAGGCCGAACTGGTTGTGTTCCAGCACGAAGACGACGGGGAGCTTCCAGAGGCCCGCCATGTTCATCGCTTCGTGACAGATGCCAGTCTGGGCCGCGCCGTCACCGAAGACGCACATGGCGACGTTCTTCTGGCCGAGCACCTGCATGGAAAGCGCCATGCCGGCGGCTGCCGGAATGCCGGCGCCGACGATGGCGTTGCCGCCGATGACGCCCTTTTCCGCATCCGCGACCAGCATGTGACCGGCGCGGCCGGCGCAGGCGCCGGTGGCACGGCCGAAGATTTCAGCAATAACGGGATAGGGGTTCATGCCCTTGCCGATATAGACGGCATGGCCGCGATGCGTGGTCGCCACCTTGTCCCCGGCTTCAAGCACGGCGGTTGCGGCAACGCCGACAGCCTCCTGCCCGTCGCAGCGATGGATCGGGCCGCGTGTGCGTCCTTCCTTGTGCAGGGCGCCGAGGCCCTCTTCGAGATGCCGGACCAGCAGCATCTTCCGGTAGATCTCCAGATGCTCTTCTACTGAAGGTGTGTTCTTCAAGGGTGCCTCCAAATGCATGCAGGAATTTAATACAAAAGTGTCGACACTTTGCAAGAGGTTCTGCAAGATTGGATGTGGTCAATTGAAAAAGGGGACCGAAATGCGATTGAAGGACAGAGCCGCCATCGTCACTGGAGCAGGTGCGGGCATAGGAGCGGCCACGGCGGAACTCTTCGCCGGGGAAGGAGCGCGCGTGCTCGTGGTGGACCGGGACGGCGAACGGGCAAGGCAGGCAGCCGAGCGAATCGGCGCGCAAAGCCTGGCGGTGGATGTTTCCGACGAGGCGCAGGTGGCGAACATGGCGCGCTTCGCAAACGACCACTTCGGCGGCATCGACATCCTCGTCAACAATGCCGGCTACGGTTTTCGCGGCACGGTCGTCAGCATCGAGGCGAGCGACTGGGATGCCTTGATGGCCGTGAACCTGAAAGGCGTCTTCCTGTGCTCGAAACACGTCATTCCCGTCATGGTGTCTTCCGGCGGCGGCGCCATCGTCAACACCGCCTCGAACGTTGCCCAGGTCGGCTTGGCCGATCGGGCGGCCTATGTCGCGTCGAAGGGCGGCGTCGCCGCGTTGACGCGCGCGATGGCCCTTGATCACGCCGGGCAGAACATACGGGTAAACGCGGTGGCGCCCGGAACGACATGGTCGAGCTACTTCGACGAAATCCTCGAGAGCCATCCCGACCCCGAGGACTTCGTCGCAGGCCTGAATGCGCGTGCGCCCATGAACCGCGTCGCCCAGCCGATCGAAATCGCGCAGGCGATTCTCTGGCTTGCCAGCGGCGAATCGTCGTTTGCGACCGGCTCGATCCTCACAGTCGATGGCGGCATGACCGCCTGGTAGACGGTTTTGGCCCTCAGACAGGCTGAAAGGTCTTTCTGAGGGCTCCGAGCATCTGGTCGAGATCGGTGCAGGGGCTGCACCCGAGCTCGAAGATTTCGCGGGTCACATCGACCGGCAGACCGGAATTCGAATCCTTCGGCACCTCGTTCAGCCGCCCTCCGATCAGCACCGGGAGCCGGACGGATTGTTTCTCCATCGCCGCCTTGACGGCCTTGGCATAGGAATAGGCGACGCCATTGTAGGTGCTGATGGCAATGGCATCGGCCCCGGCCTGCGTTGCGCGTGCCACCAGCACCTCCGGATCGACGGCCACCCCGGCGTCGACAATACCGATCCCCAGTCCTTCAAGAGCCTGTTCGACCAGATACTTGCCGTGTTCGTGCACGTCCGTCGTGCCGATGCAGACCGAAATCGGCCGGGTCGTGTCGATCGGCCGCTGGCCTGCGACCCAAGCCTCCGCCTTGTCGTTCAGCTCGCGCGCCCATTCCGCATGGATGAGCGGCCTGCGACCGCGCGCGGTCTCCGCGCCGGGGCCGAACATCATCTCCATGCGCTTCGGTCCCAAGCGGCGGATGGCCAGCATGAGGGCTGCCGGATCCTTCGTGTCGACGCCCCTTTCCGCAAGGCCGGCAAGGACGGCCACTGCGAAACGCTCGCCGCCTTGCACCAGCACGTCGGCCATGGCCTCGACCTTCGACCAGTCGTACACCGGATCGTAGTAGGGGGCATGCAGGGTCAGCCGGTGGGCGAAGGTCTGCGCATCGATTATCTCGTCGACATCCGGGATGCGCTGGTTCTCAGTCACCGGCACGGGATTGATCGCATGACCGGCAGGCCACCGGCCAAGTGCCAGAATGTCGGCCAGGAGATAGCTCGCAAGGCTTGCATAATTGCCCGCAGGGCTCGACTGATAGGCAACCGTATTGCCGAAGATCATCGTGCCGGGCGTATCGTTGACGCGGACGAGGGCGGCATGAAACGCGGTTCGCGACAGCGGATCGCTGAAATGGTGTCCGTAGCAATGAGCCAGCTTCGCACCGATCAGGCCTTCGACGATGTGCTTTTCGATCAGTACCATGCCCAGCGCGCAGGCCATGTCGATGAAGAGGCCGGCAAAGCCGTCATCGAGATTGGAATGGACGAGGATCTCGGCGTCCTGCGCGGCGATGAGACCGAGCGCGGTCACGGTCGCCTCGGTGGTGGCCACGTCGTCGTCCCAATAGGGAAGACGGAAGGTGAAGTACTGGCCCAGATTGCCGACAGCGGTCGCGCCGGCCGCGATGGCAGCGCGGGTGTTTTCCACCGCGCCCGGCAGGCCCAGCATGAAATCGCCGAAATGGGCAGCCGCAGGGGCGGCGTTCGTTATGCGCGCGAAGTCCTCCGGCCCGGACAGGACGATGCCCGTGCCGCGTGACGCCTTCGCGCGCATGGCTTCCGGATAGCCCATAGACCAGTCCAGCGTGATCCCGAAGCGATCGACCGTCGCCCCGCTTCGGGCGCAGGTGCCGTGAACTTCGCGAATAGCCTCGATCGTGCGGTTGACGTCGCGAAAGCCGATATGGGCATGCTGCATGATGCGCTTCTCGGCCATGGCCTTGCGCTTCCAGGCGGCCTCGGAGGGGACGCCCTTCTCCGACAGGAACAGGCAACTTCCCACGCGCCAGTCGCGCGCCATCGCGCGCCCTCCGGAGAGGAGGTCAGCGCCGGGCGTAAGGCGCGGGTCAACAAGGGCAGGCAGTGTTTCAGCTGTCATGGCGGCCGTCCGGTTACAATTTGGCGATGAAGCGGCGGATTTCGGAAGAAAAGCTGTCCGGTTCGGCAAGCGGGTGAAAATGCGCGCCGGGGACGGTTACGAATTCCGCACCCGGAATAGCCGTTGCCACCGCGCTCGATAGTTCGGGGGGCGTCAGTATATCGTCGACGGCGGCGATCACCTGGACTGGAAACCTGATGCGTGAGAGGTCTGCAAGACGATCATGATCGAGCAACATGCGCACGCGCAGAGCTGATACGTCGAGCGGGGCGAGATTTCGAGGAGCATTGGCCACTGCGGCGTCGAGCTCGGCGGCGTGCGCCGTCAACCAGGCTGACGTATGCCCGAAGATATGCGTCAGCCGCTGGTAGGTTTCCGCCTGTCCCGCTTCCAGCATCTCGGCGCGGGCCATGAACAGCGTGCGGAACCGCGCGTCCGATCGCGCCCATGAACTGCTGATCGTATAGCTCAGGCCCTTGATATCGTGATCCAGCGCAAGCACCTGCGCAATCGCTCCTCCGGTCGAATGGCCGACGACATGGACCGGCTCATCCCATTGATGGACGATGCCGGCCACATCTGCGGCAACCCGGGGGATCGAATAGTCTCCGGGCGGCCGGTCGCTTCGCCCCGCCCCACGGTGGTCCGCCACCACCAGGCGGAACTCGGCCTGAAGCCTCTGGACCACGCCGCCCCAGAAGCGGCCGTCGCCGCCGAGGCCCGGGATCAGCAGAACCCGCGGCCCCGTTTCACCAAAGGTCTCATAGTGTATCCGGCAGCCGTCCGGCGCTGTATAGGTCGCCATCAGCCGTTTCTCCTCCCGTCCAGGACGGTTTCCAGCGCTGACAGCAGGCTCAGCGCCGTGATCGCGGACGTCTTCGGGTTGTCGGGGGAGGGGGTGTTCATGAAGCGCATGAAAGCCGTGCCTGCGGAGCTTGCAGCTTCGATCTCGTGCGTATTTCCTTCCACCTTCGGGTCGACGACGACGCGAACGGTGAGCGACCGGGGACGAACTGCCAGTGAAATTGCGAGCGCAGCATTCAAATTCTTTGGAAAGCGGCGCGCGGCCTCTTCGGGCGCACCCTCGAAAAGCACGACCTCTGTCGACGGTGCTGTCACTCCCAGCCTTTCAAGCTCTGACACCCAAGCAGCCACGGGCTTGCGCGACGTGTAGCGAATCTCCGCATCCTCCAGCCTCGCGACGGCACCGAGATAGTCGAGCCCTCCCACCGAACCGGCCGGAAGCACAAGCGGCGCGCCCGACGCTTTCCGCGCTGCGTCTAGCCTGAGACAGAGTTGCGGATCGGCCAGTGCACCGATCGAGGCCAGAACGACCGGAATTCCGGCCTCCAGAAGCGGCGGAGCGCAATCTGCCGCGGCCTCCTGGGTCGCAACCTCGACCACCGCGGATGGCCGGGCCGCGACCAGTTCCTCGATACGCGTTACAAGGCGGGCGTTTTCTGCAGATTGCACGAGACGGCCATGTTCCCGCACCAGAACGACCCACTCCGCCTCGCCGGGTCCGAAACCGGCAATGAGGCGGTGCGCCAGCGCGCCGAACCCGATGAGGCCCAGCGTGACGGGGGCGGAGCGCCCTCGGTCCGGTGCGGCGAACAAGGGCATGGATCAGTCGCCCTTGACCGGGTCGAACTTGTCGGAAAGGTCGGCGCCGAACACCGTCTGCCGTTCGATTTCCAGCACGTTCTCCGGACGGGGGAAGTTCGAGGGAACGCGGTCGCCGGGCTTGCGGGGCCTACCGATCAGCCGGAAGAAATCCTCAAGACCGTTGGGAACGATCAGCCAGACCCAGCGCAGGCGCGTCTCGCCGTCATTGATGAACATGTGGCGCATGTTCCTTGGCAGGAAGATCGCGCTGTCCGGACCGATCGGATACTCCTTGCCATCGATCACGGCGCGGCCATGCCCTTCGATGACATAGACGGCTTCCTCATTGTGCTCATGGGTGTGTTCGCGCACATAGCCGCCGGGCGCCACCGATTGCGTCCCCATGCCGAAGGGCAATTCCATGCCGACGATATGCGGTGCCAGCGCCACGTCGACATGGCCGTTGGCCGGCACGGGCTGCCAGTAGCTTTCGCGTGCTTCGGGACCGGAAACGTGGACACCGGCGGGAACTGGCGGAATGCGGGTCTCGTCCATTTTCTACACCTGTCGGATAAGGACCCCGATGGGTCTCATGGTACATCGTGACCTGCGCAGGCTATATCGCAAAAAGTGTCGACACAATAGTAGACAGATTAAATGCTGTGCTTTTATAGTGCCGCAACACGGTGAATGGGGAATAGATATGGAAGCTTGGGACGTATTGGTCATCGGCTCCGGCTCGGCTGCTTGCGCATCGGCACTGCGAGCAGCCAAGGGCGGATTGAAGGTGCTAGTCATCGAGAAGAGCGAATGGCTCGGCGGCACTTCGGCCATGTCGGGCTCGGGTATCTGGATTCCGGCCAATCACGTAGCCGCGGCCGCCGGCATTGCCGACAGCCGGGACGAGGCGATCGCGTACCTGCGCGCGGTGACGCCCGAAGGATGGGCGGAAAAAGAGGACGCGCGCTGGGTCTCCTTCGTCCAGTCCGCGCCGGACATGCTCCGTTTCCTGTCCGACAATACCCCGCTCGACCTGCGCGTCGTGGCCGAGCCCGATCCCTATGCCGAGGCGCCGGGCGGCAAGATGGTCGGACGCATGGTCTCGCCGATGCCGCTCAGCCGCCGCATCCTGGGCCGCTTGGCGGGCCGCCTGCGTCGTTCGACGCTGCCCCACACCTTCACCTATCAGGAGGTCGTCGATCTCGATCTCTACCACCACCCCATCCGCGCCGGTCTGCGCATGTGGCCGAAGCTGCTTTGGCGATGGCTGACCAATTCGGGCGGCCAGGGCACCGCCCTGATGACGGGCATGGTCAAGGGCTGCCTCGACGCCGGCGTCACCTTCTGGCTCGAAACCCGCGCCATTCGCCTCATCCAGGATTCTGACGATCGCATCGTGGGCGCGGAAGTGGAGCGTCGGGGACAGCGGCAGACGATTTCCGCCGAGCGCGGCGTGGTGATCGCGACCGGCGGGTTCGAGTGGGACCCGCAGATGCGCGAGCGCCATTTTCCCGGCCCGCTCGACCGTATCGGCAGCCCGCGCAGCAACGAGGGCGACGGCCAGAAGCTCGCAGCCTCGGTTGGCGCGGAGCTGGACCGTATGGACCAGGCCAACATCTATCCCTGCCTGCCGACCCGCTATCAGGGCAAGCAGCACGGCCTTCCGATGACCTTCCAGGCCGAACCACATTCCATCGTGGTGAACCGGCACGCGAAGCGTTTCGTCAGCGAGAATGACTTCAACATCGGCGAGGTGCTGGACCAGCGCGATGCCAATGGCGCGCCGGTGCATCTGCCATGCTTCCTGGTGGGCGACCACCGGTTCCTGAAAACCTCGATCCCCTTCCGCTGGTTTTCCTCCTACGAGCGCGACTGGGTGAAGACGGCGGATACAATTCCGGAACTCGCAGCCAAGCTCGGCCTGCCGGCCGACGAACTGATCGAGACCATCAGCCGCTGGAACGAATTCTGCAAGACGGGCCATGATACTGATTTCAAGCGTGGCGAGAACGGCTGGGAGGCCTACAAGGCGCACGGCGACGAGAACCGCCTGAAGCCGATCGACAAGGCTCCCTATGTCGGCATGACGATCAACCGGTCCATTCTCGGCACGAAGGGCGGCGCTCGCACCAACGACAAGGGCCAGGTCCTGCGCGCTGACGGTTCGCTGATCCCCGGCCTCTATGCAGCGGGCCTCGCCATGGCCAACCCGTTCGGCACTCGCGCCGTCGGCGCAGGGACGACCATCGGTCCGAACATGACCTGGGGCTACATTGCCGCCGAGACGATCCTCCGGCAGAACCGCTAAGCCCGTAGATGCGCCGCTTCTTCTCCTGACGGGAAAGGCGCGATGTGCGATGGCGTGCGCCTCGGCGACCTCGGCGCCACCTAGCTCGGCACCGAGCGGGAGGGGGCGACCGCGATAACAGGAGCCGGACGAAACCGTCTTGGAAAGCGCGGACTTGCTCTCTAGACTTCGACGCCTTGCGGCATGGCCGTGGCGAGGGAGGAGGAGCCCGCGTGTTGGTGAAGGGACGGAACCGTCTTCTGGCGGCGTTTCTCGGATTGCTTCTCGTGGCCGGCGCGGTGGCCGGTCCCGGCGGCGACTTCGTGATGCGCCGCTACATGGAGGAGGCGTCGCTGCAGGCAGGCTCGGCACTGCGGCTGGCGGTTTCCGCACTTCGTGGTCATCTGAGCCGCTTCGAGCCCCTGCCGGAACTCATCGCCGATCACGACGAGATCGAGCTTCTCGTCAGCGATCCGGACAATGCCGCCTTGCGCAGCGCTGCCAATCTCTACCTCAAGGAAATCAACGGGCTGCTGGAATCGTCCGATATCTACGTGATGAAGATGAACGGCGATACGATCGCGGCCAGCAACTATGACGGTCCCACCAGCTTCGTCGGCCAGAACTTCAGCTATCGTCCCTACTTTCAGGATGCTGCGCGCGGCGAACAGTCCCGCTTCTATGCGCTGGGCACGACCTCGCTCAAGCGCGGTTATTACTTCGCCTCGCCGATCCGTGTCGGTGATGCCATTCGCGGAGTGATCGTCTTCAAGGTGGACATCGATTCGATCGAGACCTCGTGGCAGGGTGGCGAGTACAAGATTTTCGTCACCGATCCGGAAGGCATCATTTTCATGACAGGCAGCCCGGAATGGCTCTATGCGGGCGTGCTGCCGCTGACTCCCGATCGGCTGGCCAGGACGCAGGCCTCCCGCCGCTATGCCGAGGCGGAACTGAAGCCGCTCCCCATCCGGGAGGACAACAGCAACACGGGCTACCGTCTGACGTCGATCACGGACGGCGGAGCCAGCCGCGAGTATCTGACGCTGTCGAGCTACATGCCGGAGGCGGACTGGACCGTAAACGTGCTGATGGACACGGGTTCGGTGCGCACGCAGGCGCGAACCATGCAGGTCGCCGTCCTGCTCTTCTTCGGCCTCGCCGGCCTGGCTGTTGCGATCGTGCTTCAGCGGCGGGCGCGGGTGCAGGAGCGCATGCGCCTGCAGGACGAGGCGCGTGACGAGCTGGAGCATCGCGTCGAGGCGCGCACCGCCGATCTCGCCCGGGTCAACCGGCGCATCGAACAGGAAGTCGCCGAGCGGCGGGCTGCCGAGCAGAAATTGCGGCAGACCCAGGCCGACCTGATCCAGGCGGGCAAGCTTGCCGGTCTCGGCCAGATGTCCGCGGCCCTCTCGCACGAACTCAACCAGCCGCTCGCCGCCGCCAAGACCTACGCCGACAGTGCTGGCATGCTGATCGACCGCGACCGGCTCGACGATGCCCGCGACAACATACAGCGCATTTCGGCCCTGATCGACCGCATGGCCTCGATCAGCCGCCACCTTCGCAACTTCGCCCGCAAACCGAACGAGAAGCTCGGACCTGTTTCGCTCGCAGCCGTCATGAGCGACACGATGGAGATCGTCGCCGCACGGCTCAAATCGGCGGACGCCGCACTGCTGGTCGACCTCGGCGAGACGCCGCCGGTGGTTCAGGCCGGTTCGGTCCGGCTGCAGCAGGTTCTCGTCAACATCATCACCAATGCGGCAGACGCCGTGGAAGGACTTGAAGACAGGCGGATCCATGTGCGCGTGTCGTACGAAGGCGGCAAGGTGGTGCTTGCGATCCGCGACTACGGCCCGGGTGTGCCGACCGCCATCGCAGAACGCATCTTCGATCCCTTCTTTACCACCAAGGGTGTCGGTCGCGGCCTCGGGCTCGGCTTGTCGATTTCCTACAACATCGTCAAGGATTTCGGCGGCGACCTCACAGTGTCGGCGCCCGAGGATGGCGGCGCCGAATTCAGGATCGTCCTGGATGCCGCACCGGCCATCAGCGAGGCTGCGGAATGAGCGCGAGCCGCGTTCTGCTGATCGACGACGAAGAGGAGATGCGCCGTTCCTCCGCGCAGGCGCTCGAGTTGCACGGGCTGGACGTCGTCACATTTCCGAGTGCCGACAGCGTGCTGGAACTCGTCGGCTACGGTTTCGACGGCGTGGTGGTCAGCGATATCCGCATGCCCGGCATGGACGGGATGACACTGCTGCAGCGGATCCGCGAGATGGATGCGGAACTGCCCGTCATCCTGGTCACCGGCCATGCCGACGTGCAACTTGCCGTCAACGCCATGCGCGCAGGCGTCTACGACTTCGTCGAGAAGCCATTTACCGCGCAACATCTGGCGACGATCATCCGGCGAGCGCAGGACCGGCGCAGCCTCGTGCTGGAAAACCGGCGGCTGCGCGCGGTGGCCGGCAAGCGCGACGACATCGAGGCGCGCCTTCCGGGGCGAACGCAGGTGATGGTCGATCTGCGCTATCGGCTG
Source organism: Rhizobium subbaraonis (assembly GCF_900220975.1). Taxonomy (GTDB): domain Bacteria; phylum Pseudomonadota; class Alphaproteobacteria; order Rhizobiales; family Rhizobiaceae; genus Mycoplana; species Mycoplana subbaraonis. The sequence goes on from NZ_OBQD01000022.1 coordinate 72,740, forward strand.
CGCGCCATCGGGGCGAGCGATGCCGATACGCTGGTCATCGGCGATACCGGGGTCGGCAAGGAGGTGGTCGCCCGAGCCATGCACGACATCAGTGCGCGCGCCGGCAAACCCTTTATCGCCATCAATTGTGCTGCCCTGCCGGATAACCTGATCGAAAGCGAATTGTTCGGGCATGAGGCCGGCGCCTTTCCGGGAGCGTTGCGGCCGCGATACGGCAAATTCGAGCATGGGCGCGGCGGCACGATCCTGCTCGACGAGATCGGCTCGATGCCGCTCGACCTGCAGGCGAAGTTCCTGCGGGTACTGCAGGAGCGGGTGATTACCCGGCTCGGCTCGAACGAGCCCGTGCAACTCGACGTGCGCTTCATAGCAACCAGCAAGGTCGATCTGGAACGGGAGGTAGCGGCCGGCCGGTTCCGCGCCGATCTCCTGTACCGGCTGAACGTCGCGACCCTGCATGTCCCGTCGCTGGCCCAGAGGCAGGCGGACATTCCGCTTCTCTTTCTTCAACTCGTCCGGGAAGCCGCGGCGCGGTACGGGCGAAGCGACATGGAGGTGACGCCGCGGGTCATCACCGAGATCGCCGGCAGAAACTGGCCCGGCAACGTCCGCGAACTGCGCAATGCCGCCGACCGGCTCGTGCTGGGACTGGATCCTCATCCGGGGGAGACATTCGAGGAAAGCCAGCGGCTTGCCGACAAGGTGGCGGCCTACGAGCGCGGCCTCATTGCCGGCGCCCTTGCGGCGCACGGCGGCAGCCTGCGGCCGGTCTACGAAATGCTCGGCATCTCGCGCAAGACGCTCTATGAAAAGATGCAGAAACACGGGCTGGACAAGAGCGTGCGCATAGACCCCGAAGACCGCGACATCTGAAGCGAGCGGCGTGCGATGGGTGGAAATCCACCCATCATGGGAGGCCGATGTCTCCGATCCTACCCATGCTGCGCCGCACGCGCGCCGGTTTTCTCGCCGTCAACCAGATCATACCGTTGTGCAGCAGGTCCGAGGCCTCAAAGTTGGTTCATCCATGACCGGGCGGGGGGAGCCGCACCGGCAGGCATCCATGGGAGGACCACGATGAAAACCCTTAGCGCCGTGCTCGGCATGACCGCCGTTGCGGCCATATCCCTTTGCTCGCTTCCTGCGGGCGCCCAGACCTATCCCGAAAGGACGATCACCATGGTCGTCCCCTTCTCCGCCGGCGGCCCGACCGATACGGTGGCGCGCCTCGTTGCCGAATCCATGTCCAAGGACCTGGGCCAGCAGATCGTCGTCGAGAACGTCGGCGGCGCGGGCGGTACGCTCGGCGCCGGGCGCGTGGCGCAGGCCGATCCGGACGGCTACACCATCCTGCTGCACCATATCGGCATGGCGACCAGCGCCACGCTCTACCGCAAGCTTGCCTACGACACACTGGGCGCCTTCGAATATGTCGGTCTCGTCACCGACGTGCCGATGACGATCGTCGCCCGCAAGGATCTCGAAGCGACCGACCTCAAGGGGCTGGTGGAGTACGTCAAGGCGAACAAGGACACGGTTACCGTCGCCAATGCCGGCATCGGCGCGGCCTCGCACCTGTGCGGCATGATGTTCATGAGCGCGATCGAGACGCCGCTGACGACCGTGCCATACAAGGGCACCGGCCCGGCCATGACCGACCTGCTCGGCGGTCAGGTCGATATAATGTGCGACCAGACCACCAACACCACCAAGCAGATCCAAGGCGGCACGATCAAGGCCTATGCCGTGACATCGCCGGAACGGCTGGCGGTCCTGCCGGACGTTCCTACCGCGGTCGAGGGCGGGCTGGACGGCTTCCAGGTGGGCATCTGGCATGGCGTCTATGCGCCGAAGGGAACGCCGACGGAGGTGACTGAACGCCTGTCGAAGTCATTGCAGGCGGCGCTGCAGGACCAGAATGTCGTCGCCCGCTTCGCGGAGCTCGGCACCGTTCCGTCGCCGGCGGACGATGCCACGCCCGCAGCGCTTAAGGCCAAGCTCGAAGGTGAGATCGCCCGCTGGAAGCCGGTCATCGAGGCGGCGGGACAGTACGCGGACTGATCGCGCGGCCGCCCCGGCCCCGCCGCGGGCGGCCACTTGTGCCGCAGTGATCCGGATGTCCGGACGCTGGGTACCGGGGGTTCGTCTTCGATCGCCCACAATGAACCGCATCGCATCGCGGCGTGCCGCCGCACCAGGGGGAGAAATGAAATCATTGGCATTCGACAGCACGAATGCGATCTGCGGCGCTGTCTTCGTCATCCTTGGCGGGTTCTTCACCTATCAAAGCCTGACGCTTGATCTGGGAACTGCCCTTCGCATGGGCCCCGGCTACTTTCCGCTCCTGCTGGCGCTCATCCTCGTGGTGCTCGGCCTCGTCGTTCTCGTGCAGTCCACGCGGGTCGCGGGCGAGCCGCTGGGGCCCATCGCACTCCGTGGCATGGCTTTCATCCTTCCGGCGCCGGTTTTCTTCGGCCTGACAGTGCGCGGCCTCGGATTCGTGCCCGCCCTGTTCTTCACGGCGCTGATTGCGGCATTCGCCTCGTCGCGGATGAAGCCCACGATGGCGCTGATGCTGGCCGCGGCCATCACGCTGTTCTCGGTGGTCGTCTTCAGCTACGCGCTCGGATTGCCCTTCCAGCGCTTCGGCCCGTGGGTCCGGTTCTAGGAGGCGTCAATGGAACTCTTCAGCAATCTGGCCCTCGGCTTCGCCACGGCGGCCTCGCCGGAAAACCTCCTGTTCTGCCTGATCGGCGTGCTTCTCGGCACGCTGATCGGCGTCCTGCCCGGCATTGGCGCAACCGCCACCATCGCGATGCTTCTGCCGATCACCTTTCAGCTCGAACCCGTCTCCTCGCTGATCATGCTGGCCGGCATCTACTACGGCGCACAATATGGCGGCTCGACGACGGCCATTCTCATCAACATGCCGGGTGAATCCTCGTCCGCGGTCACCGCCATCGACGGCTACCAGATGGCGCGAAAGGGCAGGGCAGGCGCGGCACTCTCCATCGCAGCGCTCGGCTCCTTTTTTGCCGGCACCGTGTCGACCTTTCTGGTCGCCCTGTTTGCGATCCCGCTGACCGCAATAGCCCTGAAATTCGGCGCCGCCGAATACTTCTCCCTGATGATCGTCGGTCTCGTCTCTTCGGTAGCGCTCGCACACGGCTCCGTCGTGAAGGCGCTGGCCATGGTGGCGCTCGGGCTGCTGCTCGGCCTCGTCGGCACCGACATCTACACCGGAACGCCGCGCTTCACGCTCGGCATCCGCGAATATGCAGACGGTCTCAATTTTGTCGCCGTCGCCGTCGGCGTCTTCGGCATTGCGGAAATCCTGCGCAATCTGGAGGGCGAAAAGACGCGAAGCGTGCTGGTGCACAAGGTGAGCGGGCTATGGCCGACGCGCGAGGATTTCAGGCGCATGGCCGCACCGGTGCTGCGCGGCACGGCGATCGGCTCCGCACTTGGCATCCTTCCGGGCGGCGGCGCCATCCTTGCCGCCTTCGCCTCCTATACCGTGGAAAAGCGCGTCTCCGACAAGCCGGAGGAGTTCGGCCATGGGGCGATCGCCGGCGTCGCGGGGCCGGAATCGGCCAACAATGCCGGGGCGCAGACCTCGTTCATCCCTCTTCTGACGCTCGGCATACCCGCCAATCCGGTGATGGCGCTGATGGTCGGCGCCATGATCATCCAGGGGATCGTGCCGGGTCCGAACGTGGCTTCCGAGCAGCCGGCACTGTTCTGGGGCATCATCGCCTCGATGTGGATCGGCAACCTGATGCTCGTCGTGCTGAACCTGCCGTTGATCGGCCTGTGGGTGAAGCTTCTGACGATCCCGTACTATGTCCTGTTCCCTATCATCATGGCCTTCTGCTCGATCGGCGTCTACAGCGTGAATTCCAACGTGTATGACCTCTACGCCGTCGCCTTCTTCGGGTTCGCCGGCTACCTGCTGGTCAAGCTGCGCTGCGAACCGGCGCCCTTGCTGCTCGGCTTCGTGCTCGGCCCGCTGCTGGAAGAAAACCTGCGACGCGCCATGATCCTGTCGCGCGGCGATCCGACCACGTTCATCACCCGGCCGATCAGCGCCACGCTGCTTCTGATCGCGCTCGCCGTGCTGGTGGTCGTCTTTTTGCCGTCGGTCAGGGCAAAGCGCGAGGAGGTATTCCAGGAGGAGGACTGAGGCCGGAAAGGGGTACGGCCGAACCGATACCAGACAGATCATCCGAAGGAGGAAACGAAATGAGAAGACTGCACCTGACGCGCCGCCATGCGCTTGCTGCCGGCCTTTCGCTCGCAGCGGCGCTGGCGCTGGGATCGCCCGCGCATGCCGACGGCTTCCCGGATCGGCAGATCACCATGGTGGTGCCATTCGCCGCGGGCGGATCCACGGATGTGGTCGCGCGTATCGTGGCCCAGAAGATGTCTGACGATCTCGGCCAGCAGGTGATCGTCCAGAACGTCGCCGGCGCCGGCGGCAACCTCGGCGCCGACAATGTCGCCCGCGCCGAGCCGGACGGCTACACGATCCTGATGGGCACGGTCGCCACCCATGCGTTGAACCCGCTGATCCTCAAGTCGACCCCCTACGACGCGGAAAAGGACTTTGCGCCGATCTCGCTTTTGGTCGTCGTGCCGAACGTGCTGATCGTCAATCCCGAACTGCCGGTGAAGACCGTGGCGGAGCTTGTAGCGCTTCTGAAGGCCGAGCCCGGGAAATACAGCTATGCCTCTTCGGGCAACGGCACACCGCTGCACCTTTCGGGCGAACTCTTCAAGTCGATGGCCGGCGTGGAGATGGAGCACATCCCCTACAAGGGATCCGGTCCGGCCTTGAACGACGTGATCGGCAACCAGGTTCCGATCATGTTCGACAACCTGCCTTCGTCGTCCGGGCACATCAAGACGGGCACGCTGCGCGGACTGGCGGTGACGACCAAGGAGCGCGCACCGTCCTTCCCGGAAATGCCGACGGTCGGCGAAAGCGTTCCGGGATACGAAACCTACACGTGGAACGCGCTGTTCGCACCCGCCGGTACGCCGCCCGAAGTGGTCGCGCGCCTGAACGTCGCCGCCGGCAAGGCGTTGGCCGATCCCGCCGTGGCAGAGCGGATGACCGAGTTCAGCGCCACAGTCGTCGGTTCGACGCCGGAGGAACTCGCAGCCCATGTGAAGGCCGAGATCGCCAAGTGGACACCGGTGGTGCGGGACGCGAAGATCCAGCTCGACTGAGGGGCCAGAGCATTTGCAGCCGAAACGGCGGCGATCATGCGGGAACAACACGACCCTGGAGCAATTCCGGTGAACCGGGCTGCGCCAGAATAGCTCCAGTGGTCCGGCCTACATCCGCTGCCGTTCGGCCCGCGGGAAGAAGATCGCGCGGGATGCATCGAAGCCGTAGTCCTTTTCAAAGGACGGCGCGTCGGCAGCAAGCCGGGCGACCGCGTCCAGGATGAACTGCACCTTCGCCTCGCTCAGGAGGACGCTGAAATTGAGCCGGGTGAAGCCTGGCTTCTTGATTTCGTCGCCGGCAAGGATGGCCTGCCGCATCGCCTCGGACTGACCTTCGTCGATCGACAGCAGGCGATGGACATAGGGGCCGGCGCAGGCGCAGCCGCCGCGCGCCTGGATGCCGAACCTGTCGCTCAGCATCCGCGTGACGAGCTGCTGGTGGACGTAGCCTCCGGCGCCGTCATGGACACGGAAGGAGAAGATCGGCAGACGCTCGGGTGCTTGCGCGCCGAGAAGTTCGAGCTGCGGCACGGCCTTCCAGGCCTCGAAGGCCCGGCAGGTCAGCGCGCGGTTCCTGCGCGTCATCTCCGCCTGGCCGATCGCGGCCTTTACGATGAACGCCAGCGCGGCGCGAATGTCGCCAACCACGTTCGGCGTGCCCGCCTCCTCCCGCGCCTCGAGGCTGTCGCTATAGTCGTGCGATGTCGGCGAGACGAATCTGACCGTGCCACCACCCGGCCAGGACGGCTTGCGGGTCGAAACACTGTCGCGACGGACGATCAGGATACCGGACGCACCGGGTCCGCCAATGAACTTGTGCGGCGAGGCGACGATGGCGTCGATCGCTGCCCCCGGCTTCGGGGTCATCGCAATCTCGCAATAGGGACCGGCGCCGGCATAGTCCCAGATCATCTTCGCGCCGGCCGCCTTCACCTGTTCGGTGATGCCTGTGACGTCGCTGATGATGCCAGTGACGTTGGACGCTGCGGAAAGGCTGCAGATCGTCAGGCCTTTGGTTTCGCGCCGCAGCGCCGCCTCCAGAAGTGCGAGGTCGGGGCCACCCGTCTCGGCCTCCGGGACCTCGACGAGTTCCGCCCCGCTTTCCCTCCAGGGCAGGATGTTGGAGTGATGCTCGTACGGCCCGATGATGACGCGTACCGGCTCGCCGTTCGCCAGCGCATCGGAGATACCGAAGAGCTTGACCAGCCGGTTCAGCCCGGCCGTCGCGCCCGACCCTGCGAAGATGACGGCGTGGGCCGCGTCGGCGCCGCAGCAGTGCGCGATCAGCGCTCGGGCTTCGCGCCGCATGCGGGTCATGAAGCCCCCACAGAAGGAGGCTTCCGTGTGGCTGTTGGCGTAGTAGGGCAGGACCTCTTCCAGAATGAACCGTTCCACCGACAGAAGCGCCCGCCCGGACGCCACATAGTCGGCATAGACCAGCTCTTTCACGCCATAGGGTCCCTCGATCGTGGCCGCCGCGCCGACAAGGTCGCCCTGCAAGCGGGATATAACGTCGCTTCCTTCAAGGTATTGCCTGAACCGGGCGAGCGGCGTGGAAATCGTTTCCGGTTGGTAGCTGGCGGCGGCGGGCATAGGGCGTTCTCCGGCATGGGGCATTGACCGCGAGTTTAGTCTGGAGCAACGTCAAGAACCTCACACATCTTTTGCACCTTTTGCCACTTATCGGGTCATATGAACGGAAAACTCGGAACTATCGATAGCTTTGATCTGAAAATCCTGACGTGCCTGCAAAAGGACGCCAGCCAATCCCAGCGCGAGCTCGCCGAGAGGGTCGGACTGTCGCAGAACGCCTGTTGGCGACGCCTTCAGCGGCTGACCGCCATCGGCATGATCCGCGGGTCACGCAGCGAGATCGACCTTTCCGCGCTCGGGCTCGACCTGACGGTGTTCGTCATGATCCGCACGCGCCACCACTCGCGGGAATGGATCGAGAGTTTCCGCGAGCATGTCGGGCGCCTGCCCGAGGTCGTCGATTTCTATAGGATCGGCGGCGACTGGGACTATCTCATCAAGGTCGTCACCAGGGGCATGGCGGGATATGACGCCTTCTACCAGAAGCTCATCACCAACTTCGACCTCGCCACGGTGACCGGCTTTTTTGCGATGGAGGCCATCATCGACAACCGCGCCGTCGATCTTGGTCGCCTGAAATGATCGATCCGGATCGGGAGGCCGCGCCTTCTGCCGGCAGGCCCGCAGAGAACGGTGCCAGGCGTCAGGCACTGTCGCGCGATGCTCTCGTATCCGGCGTTGAGGCCGGAATATCACGACCGATGGTCAGACCATGCAAGGCCGAAGCCGCCCACCTTGCGATGAGCGGCCTCGATTGCGTTTGCGATTGGGCGGCCGGCCGGTTCGCCCGGCCAATGCCTGCTGCCGTTACAGCAGGAAATCGTCCGCCTTGAAATCGACGAGGCTGTCGATGTGGATGGCGAAGTCGGACTTTCCGTCGCCGTTGACGTCGCCATAGACATAGGTGTCGGCCTTCTCCTTGAAGTAGCGCAGCTCACCGGCGGCCTTGGAGAACTTGTCCGTGCCGATGAACGAGAACGCCTGGTTGCCCGACTTCGTGGTGACGGCGTCGATGCCGGTCAGGTCGATCAGGTCCTTCTCCTTCTGCGAGAAGTCGAAGATCGTGTCGCTCTTGGCCTTCGAGCTCGAGAGGTCTGCGAGCGACTTGAACACGAAGGTGTCCGCCCCCTTGCCGCCATGGAG
>NZ_OBQD01000027.1 GCF_900220975.1 Rhizobium subbaraonis
ATCCGCATTCCCGGCGAGCGCATCGGCGGCGAGATGTCGCCGGCTGACCGCTACGCCTACAACCTCGCCATGATCATCGACGATCAGGATATGCGCATCACCCGCCGCGAGGAGTTCATGTGCTCTCAGGCGATCCGTACCGGGCAGGTGACGGTCACCGGCGAGGATTATCCGACGCAGACTATCAACTATGGTCGCGATCCGGCCCTCACCATTGCGCTCACCTCGACGGCGCGCTGGGGCGAAACCGGTGTCGATCCCTATGACGATATCGAGGAGTGGTGCCAGCTGCTGGTCGACACCGACGGGTTTACGGCTCGCGAGGTTCTCCTCGGCGGTAGCGCGGCGGGGCTTCTCAAGCGATCCCCGCGCTTCATGGAGCTGCTCGACAATCGCCGCCAGGCATCGGGCAGCATGGAACTGGGCGTCGTCTCGACCGGAGCAGAGGGCAAGTATTCGAGCGTGCTCGGCACGATCGGTGAACTGACCTTCATTCAGTATTCGCAGCCCTACACGATCGGTGGCGCAAAGAACAACTTCTGGCCCACCTACGGCGTCGGCATCTTCGACCCGCTTCAGTTCCAGGGCATGTTCGGCTACGGCGCCATCCTCGACAATCAGGAACTCCGGTCGGTCGAGCGGTTCCCGTTCATGTGGCAGACGTTCAACCCGTCTCGCACGCATGCGCAGACCCAGTCGGCGCCGCTCCCCATCGCACCCGAACCGAACGCCAGCCTGTTTGCGCTGGTGCGCTGACGTCCGGCTCGACGCGTGATCGTCCGGCCTTGCCGGGCGATCCACTGCTGCAAGAACCCGATCGGAGTGATCCATGAGCACGAAAACCGAGAAGTTCAACGTTACCGTGAAATGCGGCAACAAAACCTATGCGCCGGGCAAGCCCGTTCCCCTCGGCGGCAAGTACGGCCTGAGCGACGAGGAGGTCTCAAGCCTCCGCGCGAACTTCGGTGATTGGACTGGCGGCCCTGAAAGCGGCGCGCAGAGCCAGTCCACGGAGGTCGCCAACCTGCAGGCAACCCTCGATACGATCCGTGACGAGCGCGACATGCTCCTCGATCGGGCATCGGAGGCTGAGCAGGACCTCCACAAGGTTACGAAGGAACGTGACCAGCTGCTCGACGACAACAAGGTGCTGGCCGATCGCGTCGCAACCCTTGAGGCCGCAGCCAAGGGCGGCGACGGCAAATGATCGACGCGCGGCCGGCGCTGTTTCGGCGGATGGGGGCGGCATTCGAGAAAGCCTTCGGTAATGTCGACGCCGTCTTCACCATTGCCGGCGTCGATCGGCCGCCCGTCCGCGCAGTCTTGCGCAAATGGCGCGAGATCGATCTGGTCGAAGATCTCGGCCAGGCGGTCGAAGGCACCACGCACCTGATGTCGGTCTCAGCCGAAAACGTCGCGGGGCTCATGAGCCAGCGCGACAGCGTCATCATCCATGAACTCGATCGCAACGGGGCCCGAACCGGTGACAGTGCCGCATTCGAGATCCGCGATCACAGCGACGACGGGCGCGCCATGGTGCGTATCCATCTCTCGGGAGACATCTGACATGGCCAAACAGTCATCTGGCGCACTGGCGGAAGCTACAGGGTCCGCTGCTGCGTGCGATCCTCTTGGCGCGCTTTGTGCTGCGCTCGCCTCGCCCGAGGAAACCGAGGCCAAGGTAAATGCCCGCCGCACCGTCAGCGGCATGGCGCAGCGCCCATGGCAGCAGCTTCCCGCCAAACTCCGCAGCGCTGTCCGCGCCGACGTGCGCCGCCTTCGCGACGACAAGCTGTCGCGGGAGGACATCATCGCAAGGGGTTACAGCTACGCCGCCGCCGAACAGGCACTGCGCGACATCGGTCAAGGCGGCTCCTGATGCTGCACCTGCGCAGCCGGATCTTCGACTTCTACCGTGACCGCCTGGCCGCCATCCCCGGTTTCGAGGTGGCCGGCAAGGTCAAGCGTGGCCGATCCGGGCCTATCCCGCAGGAGATGCTGCCGGCCCTCACGCTGAGCTGGGCCGACGGCGAAGAGCGGGCGACGATCCGCGCCTTTGCTGGGCCTGATGGCGAGGATGGATATGACCGCAACCTCCCGCTCTCCATCATCCTGCACCTGCGCAACGACGATCCGGAAGAAGAGTTCGATGAGCTATGCGTCGCCATCGAGGCGGCGATGGGGGCCGCGGTGAAGGCGCCAGGCCTCAATATCGAGACGGTGCTGATGTCCAGCCGGCACTACGTCAATCACCAGACCGGGCTGTCCCTCTGCGTCGGCAGCCTGACCTATTCGGTGAGCTACAAGACGCTCGCCTCCGATCCCACCACCGCCGCGATCTGACGGCTCAACCCCGAGAAGAGGACCATTATCATGGCACTTGGCCGCGAACTCGTGATTAGTCGCTCGGATGGCGCCGGCGGCTTCGATCCCGCCTGCATCACCGAGCAGCGCTCCATCCAGATCAACAATGAAGAGATCGACATCACCAAGCCAGACTGCCTGGCGCCGGGTTCCAAACTGAGGAAGGCCAGCATGTATGGCATTCAGTCGATCGTCGTCAGCGGTCAGGGCGCATTCGTCTCCAGTACCACAATGAAAACTGTCGCGGCCGACGCCATCAATCAGGTTGTCGAGACCTATCAGGTCATCATTCCCGGGCTCGGAACCTTCGAGGGCGATGCGATCTTCACCGGCTTCACCTTCTCCGGCGACAAGAGTGGTGAGCTGCAGAACGACATCACGTTCTCGATGAACAACGCCGTCTTCCAGGCGACGCCGTGAGCGAGGCGGTAGCAAATCCCCTGCGGGGTGAAGCAGACGTCACGCTCGGCGCCATCGATTTTCGCATCGCCGTGACGTGGTCGGGACTCGTGAAGCTGTCGCGTGCCATGAAAGCCGACGGAATGAACGAGGTGTACACCCGTCTGCTGGCATTCGAGCCGTTCGCAGTCACCTGCGCTGTCCGCGCCCTCATCGTCGCGGATGACGAGGACAAGGCTTCGGGCCTGTCGGCCAAGATCCTTTCCGACAGCAATATATCGCTGGCGGATGCAGAAAGCTGGCAGGCTGCCATCGAAGTTGCCTTTACTGCCCATACGAAGGCCGGCGCCATCAAACGCGACGAGCGCACCGCTCATCAGATCGCCGAGGATTTCGTCCTGGGAAAGCCGATCGGCCCCTCCTGATCAGCGAACACGTCAAGACAGCCTATCGCATCGCCACTTCCCCTGATCGCCTCGGGTGGAAACCGGCGGAGTTTTGGGCATCCACGCTTGCCGAGTTCGAAATGTCTCTGGAGGGGCTGGCTGGAAAGTACCAGGGACCCTTTGCCTTCTCGCGCGAGACCGTCCGCCGCATCGCTGCGGCGAGCGGCAAAACAAAATCCATCAGGAAGACGTTGAGCCATGAGCCGCCCCGAGATCCCGGTCTACATAACAGCCGTGAGCAAGAACGCTGAGGCGGCTATTGGCCGCTTCACAGCTCTCGCAAGGACGTCTGCCGGACACGTCGCCGAGGCGTTCGGCCGAATCAAGGCCGCAGCGTTTAATCTCGGCACATTCGGCAGCGCGCTCAGCCTTGCCGGGCTCGTCGCCGGCGCGCGGCAGGCAGCCAGCGAAGTTGCCTCCATCGGTGACGAGGCCAAGCGCGCCGGCGTCAGCGTCAAGGCATTCCAGGAGTTGAAGTTCGTAGCCGAACAAAATCGTATCGGCGTCGATGCGATGGTCGATGGTTTGAAGGAACTGAACTTGCGCGCCGACGAGTTCGTTGTCACGGCCGGTGGCCCCGCCGCCGAGGCATTCCGGCGGCTCGGCTACAGTGCCACCGCTCTGAAGGCAAAGCTGCGTGACCCTTCGGCCCTATTCAGCGAAATCATCGGCAGGCTCGGTGAGTTCGATCGTGCTGCACAGATCCGTATTGCCGACGAGATCTTCGGTGGCTCTGCGGGCGAACGTTTTGTGCAGTTGATTTCTCAGGGGGAGAGCGGGATCAAACGGCAGATCTCCGCTGCGAACGAGCTCGGCATCGTGCTCGATGATAAGGTCGTGAAAAAAGCTGACGAGATTGACAGGAAATTCTCTCTCCTCGCCGGCACGATTTCGACGCGACTGAAAGGTGCCGTCGTCGAGACTGCGACAGAGCTGTTGACCTGGCGCAAGGCCTATCTCCAGTTGGAGCAGGCAGCACAATTCCGAACCGCGCTCAAGCTCTCCGACAAGCTTCGAGAGATCGAGCAGACGCGCGCGGCACTCGATCAGCTCCAGTTCGACCAGAAGGCTTTTCCTGAGGACATCAATGTCGGCGCCAACATCGAGCGGCTGACGCAGAAACTCTCTGAGCTGGAGACGGAAGCGCGCACCTTGCGGGGAACACTGGCCTCGGGCGTTTTCCCCGGCAAGGTCAAGGACGACATTATCGAAACCACGCCGGCGGTGAACGGCTTGCGTTCGGCGCTGGGCCAGACCGGATCGGCGGCAGAATCCGGCGCAAAGGGGCTGGAAACCTATGCCGCTGCCATTCGTGAGCTGCAGCAGGCTGTTCCCGAACTGGCAAAATCGCTCGCCGATCTCGACGCGCAGGCAAAGATCAATACCGCCTACGGTGCCGCGATCTCCAAGGCGACCAGTGTTCAGGAGGTGCTGGAGGCCAACGCCCTGCGCAACCAGGCCAATAGCGCCCTGTCGCAGCGCGGCGCCCGGGAAGCGGCTTCGCGCGGATTTCTCGATCTTATCGGATTTGCCGAGGGAACGGATCGGGCTCGCGGATACAACGAGACGCTCGACTACGGCCGCTACACCGGCGGAAATCGCAACCTGGTGCTGATGTCGCTCGACGATATCGATGCGATGCAGTCGAAGATGCTCAGCGACCCCAATAATACAAAGAATTCCTCGGCCGTCGGGCGCTATCAGATCGTCCAGAAGACGTTGCGCGGTCTGCGCCAGCGACTTGGGCTCGATGGCTCGGAGCTGTTTTCGTCCGATTTGCAGGATCGCCTGGCAATGGAATTGATGCGGGGGCGCGGCAACGATCCCGCCGGTCTGCGCAACGAGTGGGAAGGGCTTCGTCGCGTCGATGATGCGACGATCCGCGCAGCTTATGACGGGACATCGGTGAGCATGCCCGGCGTCGATCAGGGGATCGAGCTGAAAAACGAAAAGATGCGCGAGCAGAAGGCGACCTATGACGAGATCATCGCAGGCGCGCGCCAGTTCACTGCTGAGCAGAAGCTCGAAATGGCAGCCCTCGGCCTGACGCGCGATGCTGCCGCCCGTCTGCGCTACGAGCAGGAGCTTTTGACGCAGGCCGAACAGGCCGGGCTAGACCTGACGCCGGACCAGATCGCCAAGCTGAAGGCGTTGGCAGCGGAAATGGCCAATGCTGAAGAGCGGACGCTGAATTTCGCGCAAAGCCAGGAGGAATTGCAGGCTCGCGTCAACGAGTTCGGTGCGATCGCTGGTGGCGCGGCACGGGGGTTTGTCCAGGACCTTATGAACGGCAAGACTGCGGCTGAAGCGCTGAAGAATGCGCTGGCGCGGCTCGCTGATCAGGCGCTCAACGGCGCGCTCTCCGCGATCTTCGGGGGTGGCGGTGGTGGAGGTGGATCTAGCATCTTTGGCAGCATAGTCGGCAAGCTTCTGGGGCTCCCGGGCAACGCGAACGGCACTGACAACTGGCGCGGCGGTTTAACTTGGGTTGGCGAGGAAGGACCGGAGCTTTTGAACGTGCGCCCCGGTGCGCAGATCATTCCGAACCACACGCTCGATGCCTTGTCGAAAATGGATAGCCGCGACCGTCGCCGCGCGGGTGGCGGCGGTTCGAGCTACCGTGGTGGCGATGTCATCATTCAGGGGGATGTCTCGGAAAAGAACATCAAGTTGATCCGCCAAGCCATCGACGAGAACAACCAGAAGCTGGCCTATGCCCGCGAAAACGAGTGGCGCTGATGGAGATCCTTGCTTCTCACCTGGTGCCGACCCGAATCATGTTCCGGATCAAGCCTATGCAGGACCTTGGGCCTCGGTCATTCGGCGGCAAGCAGCAAGTGGGGGTGACCGATGCCGGCTATTGGGTCGGCAGCCTGGGGCAGTTCCCGATTGCCGACCGTGATCAGATCCTGGACTGGCGCGGCATCATCGCTTCGCTGGAGGGAATGGCAGGCGATCTGATGGTCGGACCGTTCGACGATCTGCGGGCGCCGACGTTCGGGGCTTTTCCTCCTGTCGTCACGGGGATTCCGCATTCCGACGGTGCGACGTTTTCGGACGGGAGCGGCTATAGCCAGTCGACCATTCGCATCACGCTTGCCGGTGCTCTCCCGCGTCGAGCAACCTCGGCGGTGCTGACCATTCATCAGGCCGGGGCGCTCCAGCGCGGCATGTATTTCTCGGTCTATGAAGGGTTGCGGCCTTCCCTGCACATCATCACCAAGCCGCCCGAGATCGATGGCAATCACGCAACGATACAGTTCCGCCCGCCGCTTCGCTTTGCCGTCGAGAGTGGTGCGACCGTCGATTTCGCGACGCCGAAGGCGTTGATGAACCTGGCGTCGGCGGATGAAGGCGCGCTCGACCTCGATATGGGGCGGTGGGCCAGGCCGTCGCTTGAACTCGTTGAAAGCTGGAGCGGGGTGTGATGCGATTCAAGCGACATCACATCAATGCTTTTCATTAAAGGAGATAGAAATGGTCCCCGCAGCGAGATACCAAGAGCTGATGAGTAAACCAGTCGAAACGATCTTTGCTCTGATCGTCCTACGCCTTGGCGAAAAACTCGCCAATGAACTGGCGGCTGATTTGCTGCAGAACAAGCCTATGCCGCCAGTCACATGGCCGAGGCTGGGTTAGCCAAAATGCTTTTTAAGCTCTTCGACCAACGTTGGGATTTTCCCGGCCGCAAGACTGTCCCAATATCCATCGCCGGCGTTTACGAGAGGCTGGCCACCGTTGTCCACACCGCGCCGTGTTAGCCTGTATTTCATCTCGCGGAAGACGTGTTTCTTGAGGAAGTCCTGGGTCTTTGGATCTTCAGTATTGAGGTTGATCCCTGCTTCTTTGGCGGCGATGTAAATCATCAGTCCGTTTACGATCGCCTCTAAGTCGTCAATGCGACCGGTGATGTCTGCCTGCGTTACCATGATGTACCTCCTTAGCTTTACGAGCGCAAAGGAGCATGGCAGCAACCGGGAGTCGAGTCGGCCAACCTCCTGACGCCCCGGTAAACCACGGAAAACCACATGACCTTCAGTGCAGCAGTGCGCGCGCAACATGCGGGCCGCGTGGTTCGGCGTGGCAGGCTTGTGCTCTTCGACTTCGCGTCAGGGCCGATCGGCGTCTGGAATGGCTTTGGCCGACTGGAAACGAATGACGGCCGCACCTGGCTCGGCTTCGGCGAGCTGGGGCAGGTCTCGGGGATTGCGCAGGCGATCAACGGCAAGGCGCCGGAACTGCGGTTCACCGTCTCCGGCGTCGACGAAAGCTTTGCCGGAAAGGTGAAGGGCGAGGCGTCGGAATACTTCGATCGGCTCGTCACCGTGTTCTCGCAGTATTTCGACGAGGATGCCCAGTGCCTGGACAATCCCTATGCCGTCACCTGGGGGAAGATCCGCGGGATGGAGGCGACCCGCGCGGCCGACGACAATGGCGGGTTCGTTCGCACCGTTTCGATCTCGGCCGAAGGGCCTTTCTCGAACAAGCGCCGCGCGCCGTTCGGATATGTGACTGACCGCGACCAGCAGAACCGCTACCCCGGCGACAACGGCATGCGCCGCGTCGCCGGTATCGATGCGAAAGAATACAAATGGCTTTGACCGTTCTCGACGCCTTCATCGCCGACATGGCGCAGAAGCCGTTTTGCTGGCGCAATCTGAATTGCGGGCTGGAACTGGCCGACTGGTGGCGGGTCAATCACGGGATCGACCCGGCAGCAGACCTGCGGGGCGTTGTTACCGATGCCGCCGACGCCGAGCAGCTGATCGCCGATCGCGGCGGACTTGTTTCATTGGTCTCCGCCATTGCTACGAAGGCCGGCGCTGTCGGTTCCGCCGGTGACAGGCCGGGCGACTTCGGCGTGATCGAGGTTGCGGGCGTGCAGTATTGCGCGATCCTTTCGTCCAGTGGTCGCTGGATCGTGAAGGCTGAGCGTGGTGTCGCCGGTTTCCGCGACTGCACCGTCCTGGCGGCGTGGAGCATCTGATGCCGCAGGCAATTGTTGGTCTCATCGCTGCGGCCGGTATCCCCGGCCTCGTTACCGCCACGGGCGCGCTGACGCTCGGCGGCAACCTGCTGGCCGGCGCCATCGGCTTTGGCATCTCCTATGGCGCCAATGCCCTGTTCAAGGAGGATGCGCCGAAGCCAGCGGAGATGCGCGGAACCGTCCGTCAGTCGGTATCGTCTCGGCGCAAGAGCTATGGCGAGGGGCCGATGGGCGCCGCCATCATCTTTTTCGAAGTCCGCGACGGCGCGCTGGTGCAGATCCTCTATCTTGGCGAGGGCGGCGAACAGGGGATAGACGCCTTCACCGAATGGCGGCTGGACGAGCGGATCGTCACCGTCGAGCTGGACGGCAATATCAACACCTCGCCGATCGACGGAAAGGTGGAAGTCGAGTTTCGCCTGGGGTCTGCGAGCCAGCTTCACTACGAGCGGGTCGCGGAAATTTTCCCCGAGATCTACGACGACACGCATCGCTGCCGTGGTTGCGTCACCGTCATGATCAAGTCCAACAAGGTCAAGACGGAAAAGATCAGGGAGGTTTACCCTAACCGACTGCCGCAGCTCGTGCCGGTAGCCCGTCGAAACAAGGTGTTTGATCCGAGGACCGAGCTGACGGCCTACTCGGCGAACCTGGCGCTGATCTTCCGCAGCTACCTCGTCGACCTCGACGGCGCGGGACTGCCGGCCAGCATGATCGACGAGGCCGATTTCGAGGTGGCGGCGGACATCGGCGATGAGCTGCTTGCGACCTCGGGTGGCGGTACGGTTCGCCGCTATCACGGCCAGCTGGACTACAAGCTGGAAGAGGAACCGATCAATATCATCGAGCGGATGATCACGGCGACCGACGGCCGGCTGTTTCTAAAGCGCTCCGGCAAGATAGGGTTCAAGGCGGGCAAATATGTGCCGCCGACCGTCTCGATCCCCGACGCCGTCATCGTCAGCTATTCGCTGAAAGACTCGAGCGGGCCGCTGCGCGAAGGCACCGAAGTGACCGTCCGCTACCAGAACAAGATGGCGCGCTATACCGAGGCGACCTGCGATCCCTGGATCATCGATGCTGACGGGACGCGAAAGCCGATCCCGATCCAGGCCTACGAGATCCAGGAGCACCATCATGCCCGGCGCATCGCCAAAAGGCGGGCGCAGCGTGCAACGGCGCGTTGGCGCGGCACGATCGTGACGGACCTGTTCGGGCTGGAGGCGTGGGAGGAGCAGTACATCTACCTCGAGGTGCGCGACCTCGGCATCGACTTCGAGCCTTTCGAGATCATGGATATCCGCGAAGGCGACGATGACATGACCGTCGTCATCGACGTCGTGAGCCTGCCGGAAGATCCCGAGACCATGCACGATCTGACATTCGCCGAGGAGGGAACGCCGCCGGCCATTCCCGAAGACTTCGACGACGAATCCATCCATGCACCGGAAAATCTCACTGTTTCGATCGAGAAGCGAAATGTCGGCGAGGCGACGATCGCTCTCCTGGTGGCGTCCTGGGACGCGTATTCGGATCGCGATGATCTATCCGCACAGGCGCAGATCTCGCTTGCCGACGCTGAAGAGTGGACGGACATCAACGTTGCCGACAGCAACACGCGTTCCGAGGCGGTCGGGATAGCAGATGGCGAGCGATACGATGTTCGCGTGAGGTGGAAAGAGCCAGAGGGGAAACCTTCCGACTGGGCGCTGTTCGAAAACGTGCTTGTCAGCATCTACGAGCAGGAGAGCCTTGCGCTCTTCGCCGCCATGACGACGCCGCCCACCACCAACCGCAAGGGCCACATCAATACGCTGATCCGAACCCTCAAGAATGCCGGTGTCTGGGCGAAGCTGACGAAGATTGCGGTTCTCGCAGCCGCAAACGAGCAGGCGGCATTGCTTGATTGGAAGAACCCGGGCGGGACCGCCTTCTCGAAGGTGGGCACGATCACGTTCACCGCGGATCGCGGGTTCACCGGTGACGGTGCGACCGGCTATCTCGACAGCGGCGTTGCATGGAACACGCTGGTTTCTCAGGACAATGCTTCGATGTGGGGCTTTTCCCTGACAGAAGCATCCGCCAACTCCTCGATTGTCGGAACAGCGTCTGGCAGCGGTAGTGCCTTCGTAGGGCCAAGGAACAGCGCGGCGTATACCGTTCGCGCCCACGGCGCTCAAGTGACCGTGGACAGCGCCGGCTCTTCCATCGGCTTCTTTGGCTGGTCCCGCTCCCTTTCCTCTGCGTTCCGGGCTTATCGCAACAAAGTCGAGAGCACCATAAGCCAGGCGTCGGCGGCGCCGCCAACCGGCAACATGACCATACTGAGAACTGCCGGCACGTATGGTCCGTGGCAGGTACCTTTTGCTTGTGCTGGAGCAGCGCTCACCACGGCAGAACAGGGCGCGCTCTACGACGCCATCGCAGCGTACCTGACAGACATCGGGGCTCTCTAGTCCAGCGTCGCCATCGACGAATCCCTCACACCGAGAAATTGACAGCCCGCGCCGAACCTTCGGACGCGATCACATGGGGTATTCAATGACCATTACCGATCAGGCGAAAATCGTCTATGCCGCCGGTTCTTCCTCCTCGCCCGCCGAGCCGGACAAGTCCCAGATCATCGCCCTGTTCAAGATGATCGATGCGCTCCTGTCGTCGGCGTTGAATGGCGTCCTTATTGGCAATGCCGTTGTCTACGCGACCCGGTCGGCCCTCTATGCTGATCTCGCACACCCGGCAAACCGGCTCGGCATCGTCTACAATGACCCTACGGCCGGCTACAACGGCATCTACATCAAGGCGGGTTCCTCGGGCTCGGGCAGCTGGTCGATCACGTCGCTTGCGTTGCCCGCGACCTTTGCGGCCGACTTATCCGCCGTCATTGCTGAAGTCGCTACGGCTCGCGGGGCCGAGGTCAGCCTTGTCGCGAGGCTGAGCGCGATCGTCACCTCGATCACAACGGGCGACAACGCCGTACGCACTACGCTTGCTGCAGCAACCACGCCCGTCGTCGATTTCGGCCAGGAGCTGCTCTACGACGAAAGCGGCGTCGCCGGTCCTGAGAAGACCCTTTACGTGCCGCGCGAGCTATTTGCCCGTGCCGGTGGATCGACGGCGCTGAATGGAAGTTTCGGAACCGCATCGACGCCGTTTCCGAACCACGTCGCCTTCACGATCACGTCGGGTTCCGATATTGCGACGGTCTACGTCGACGCCAACGACGATACCAATCCCGTCAAGATCGCGCTCGTCCCCTCCGGCGTCGTACAGAACATTGCCGCGCGATACTTCATCGTCGCCGAGATCTGGCGCGGTGTCGTGAAATCGCCATTCCCGGTGATGCGCCTGGATGAGAACCTGAAATCGCGGATCCAATTCCGCTATCCCATTGCGATCCTCGGCGACAAGATCCGGTTTTCTGCCTTCTACCACTACACGCGCCGCACGGGCTTCACCCTCTATTCGCCCGCGAGCGGTGATCTCTACTGGGAGTTCGATCTCTCGACGGCGACGAACTCGGAGACGCGCTATTACTTCGACCCCGTTGCGGCGGCGGCAGGATCTGCGCCGATCAAGGCAGTTTCCGGGAATGCCTTTCCAATGTTCCCGCGCGACGATCGGTTTGTGTTCATCGCGGCAAGTCTCGCGCGCTCGGTGCGGACGGATCATCAAACCGTCGGTGCGCGTCCGGGAAGCCGTCACCTCAGCATGTTCAGCCGGGGCAACGATCCCGACAGATCGACGCTTTTTTCGGCAAACGCGCTGCTGGCGGATTTCACGTCTTCGGAATTGACCTCCCGCGGCATCGTCCGGGGGGTGACCGGGATCGAGGCATTCTACGGCGAGGATCTGCCGCCCGACATGCCATTGGAGGGCTGGTATTTCGTTCGTTGCTATGTGCACACCCCTGTCGTGGATCCTGAGACCGGCGAGGGGGTTTACTATACACCGCGGCTCTATTTCCTCGATGCCGGGGGGAACGCGCTGACGACCGAGGGCGGAGCGAACAGCTATTTCGGGCTGGCTAAAGAAAAGCGACTTTCAGTGGACACTGCGATCTTTGTCGGGTTTGCGCGATACAAGTTCACGTCGCGGCCCGTTCGCTACAATATTGGGGCCTATCAGGATCCAGGAACGATGTGCACGTTCGGCGGCGCGCAGCTCTACGCTGGCGTCAACATCGGCGGATACATCTTCCCGGAAGAGTGGCCGACGCCATCGGATATGGATGCGCTGTATGGGGGGAAACACTATTCCATCGCGGGCCGTCCGCTGCCGTTCTTCGTGCCGTCGATGCTTTCCGGCAAGCGCAACGTCTCTACCTTGCCCCTGCTGACGATCCGCTGCGCGGCAAGCGCTGACGCTGATACGCCTTACTTTCTCTCCGGCGCCGGCACGCTCGAACTGGACTACGCTCGCGCCGGATCCTCGATGCTGTTCGAGACGCAGGGCGGCCCGGAGGGCGCTGGCAGGCGAGCGCGGCGAACGGTTGCGAATGCCCGGGTCTCTGCCCCTGTTGCCGGCAGTGCCGCCATTCTCGGCTTTGGCGACAGCATCGGCAACCGATCGGTTCTGGGGAAGGCTTCGGCCAAGATGTCTGCAGTCGGGATCTCTCCGACCTTCATCGGCTCCATTCAGCAGAACGACGGGCTCATGGGAGAATGCCGCGAGGGTTGGGAGTGGCAGGACTTCTACCACGGCGAAACACAGTTTCCGCCCGTGACAAACGTCGCGGCCTATCTGGCTTTGGCGGCCGATGGCACTGGAAGCGATCGGCGGCAGGGCCATAACCCCTGGGTCCGCCCTGCGACGGGCGGCGACCCCGTCGGCAAAGTCTTCTACGGGCACATCTTTGATTTCGCCTGGGGGCTGTCTCGTCTCGGGCTGGCGCTTCCAACGCACGTCATGATCAACTTTGGCACCAACGACATCAACCAGCGTTCGCCGGCCATGTCTCTCGCGCAGGCGAAGACGGGGCTTGGTATCCTCGTGTCCTCGATCCGCGCCGCCGGTGCCAATATCCAGATTGGCGTCGGCTTGCCGGCCATCCCGCGCAGCGCCTCGAGCGATCAGAAATGGGTTGAGGAGCAGGTGCCGATGATCCGCGCCATCATCGACTACGTGAGGACGCTGGCCGATGACAAGGTCAACGTTCTCCCCTTCTGGGCGCACATGTCGACGGACACCGATTGGGTGGAGACGACACTATTTGTCGATGAAAATGCGACGGTCGCACGCGTGTCGGACGAACTTCATCCCAACGAGCAGAACCGGCACATGATGGCAGAGGTCATTGCCGCCTGGGTGGCAAACACGATCTAGGCTCAGAATGTCGGCCCCATGACAAGCGCAACGAAAAAGGCGCAGCTGAGGGCTGAGAAGTAACGAGAGTAACATTGTTCATGGCGACGATCTCCAGCTTTCCCGTCGCCTGAAAACGCGCAAACCGCGCACCAGTTCCGAAAGAAGGACATCATCATGAACCGCAGCGCATTCTATGCGTCTGTGCGCTCGTCGCTGTTTGGCGGCCGGCTGACACAGGGGCAGGTCAAGGGGATGGAGACCATCCTGAACAAGTGGCAGGCGGACGGGCTGACCGACGCCCGCTGGCTGGCCTACATGCTGGCGACCGCTTTTCTCGAGACCGGCCAGACGGTGGCGCCGATCACCGAGAACCTGAACTATTCGGCCGCCGGACTTCGGAAGACGTTCCCGAAATACTTCACCGTCGCTCAGGCCAACGCCTACGCCCGCCAGCCGGAACGGATCGCAAACCGGGCGTATGCCAACCGGATCGGCAACGGCAACGAAGCGTCCGGCGACGGCTGGCGCTACCGGGGGCGTGGGCTGGTGCAGATCACCGGTCGGGCGAACTATCGGACCTATGGCCTGGAGAACTCGCCGGGCGACGCGCTGCTCGACGCCGTCGCCACGCGGATCATGTTCGACGGCATGATCAATGGCCGCTTCACCGGCGTGAAGCTCGCCGACTGCTTCAACGAGACGACCACCGACTGGAAGAACGCCCGCAAGATCATCAACGGGCTCGATCGCGCCGACGACATCGCCGGTTACGCGCGGAAGTTCCACGCGGCCATTCTCGCGGCCTCCTGAGCACGAAAGGACACCCCATGCAGAAGATTTCGAAAGCCATAGCAGCAGCAGCCGGCGGCGCTGCAACCGGCACCATTGGCTTGCCGTTCATGCCGGCCGACACGCCTTGGTATGGCTATCTGTTGCTCTACGCGATCACCGTCGGTCTGCCGGCGGTGCTGACTTACTGGGCACCACCGAACAAGGTCTGATCGGCATTGCCTGCCATGGCGAGCAGCTTCTCGCGGTCATGGATGCCTTCGCGATAGTGACGGAGCAGGAGGCCAGCCAGCGCTGTTGCCTCCTGGCTCTCTGCTTCTATCCCGCGTTGCAGACAGATTTCGTCGAAAGCGCTCCCCAGCACTGAGAGGCCAGCAGGATCGACGAAACCTTCCGATGGAATGTGACGGTGGATCATGACGGTTCTCCAATATGGCGGCGCCGGCCCATGGCGCCCCGGCAAACATCGTAAAAATGAGATTTGCGGACGGGCTCGTCAAGCGGTCCGCACGCCGAACACATGCAGTTGAATGGCAGGGGACCAAATGGCCGAGGCGAATGCAATGGAACTACCGAGACGCGCACCCAAACTCGAATGGAACTTGAACACGCTGATTCAAATCGTGACGCTCTTCGCCATGATCGGCGGCGGCATGGCAATCTGGATCGACAAGAGCAGAGACATTGAAGAGCTGCAGGCCTGGCGCTCCGCAATCGAGCAGGACCGAAAGGAGAAGTCGGCCGAATACCGCGCCAGCATGGCGAAGCTCGAGGAGCGGGTGAAGGGCACGGAGAAGGACATCGGTAAGATCGACAACCTTCAATATCGGTTGACAGTCGCAGAGCAGTCCACCGCGACGACGGCAACCGCGATGAAGGAGCTGCAAGACAGTCTCAACGACATGAACGGCGATATCCGGGTCATGCGGGAGATCTTGCAGCGGCTGGACAATGTGAACGGCAGGCGGGCTGAGAAGCCGCTGCTTCTCGAGCCTGGCTGATCACCACCAGCGAAGCGCCTGTCCAAGCCTCGCCACGAAACTCGCCGCCGCACCCAGCATGGCGACGGCAATAATCGCGCAGACCCACCAGGGGTTACGCCTCATCGCTGTTGAGAGGCTCGGTCTCCGTCAGCTGTCTCGCGAACTGGCGCGCCTCGGCCTCCGTCTCGAATGCCTTGTGGCTGGAATGGTCGTTCGTCTTTTCGCTCACCACCCATTTGCCGTTTTGTTGGACAATGGTGATTCTTCTGCTCTGCGCATCCATGCAACCAGTTCCTCTCATGCCCAGTCCTGAGTAACGCGTTAAGCTTACTCAAAATTCGCTGTTCCGCCAAAGGTGGCGGCAATCTCCTTCTTCTGGAGCATTGCGGATGGACAAATCGGGCTTACCATCGATGCATGTTGAAACCCGGTCCCGACGATCTGACTTTTTCTCGGCGGAGCCTCCGCCTCACTGTCGTCCTGCTTTGTCATGGCTATCAGCATGTCAGTGAGCTTGCGCGGATGACCGACAAGGAACTGCTGTCGCTGGAACGCATCCGGCCAAGCGATGTCGACCAGATCCGTGCGGAGCTTTCCAGGTTGGAGTGCGAAGGAATGGTCCAGTAGATCGCCGCACTGGGGCGTTCTATTGATACCTTTCACTCGCCGCGGGCCGGTGCTCCGCGCACCACCAATCGATCGCGCCCTTGCCGCGGTCGTAGCCGAAACTTCCCCACCTCTTGCAATCCGGGTGCTGGCACCAGTGTTCCTCATGGACGCTGGCTGCCTTCTGCCCGTTCGACTTCTCGTCACTCATCAATTCTGTTCCATCTTTGTTCTCATTATGCCATTACCCTATTCCGGCATGCGGGCCAAGACGAGAGCAAGAAGGAATAGCTTTATGGTTCGTAGATCCGGCCGTCACGAGCATATGTATGACCATGAGCGCGAAGCGTTCATCGCCCACGCAACGGCCCTGCACAAGACAATCTGCAACACTTCCGGCAGCCTGACGACCTCGGGCGAGGAATACCGCGTTCTGGCCGAACTGAATCAGGCCATCTGCGGAGCGATCCAGAAGATCACCGGAGAACCGCCGGCGTGGGCTCGACCGGCGACCCACACTGGCACCGGCGTGCCGAAGTAGGCGCCTGGCGGCGCCCTGCGCGACGTGGGGCGCGGCTTCATTTCTTTCTCCGCGCACGCTTCACCGACGCCTCCGTGCGCCTGTTGGCTTCCATCGCCAGGACATGGTGATCGGCCAGCATGGCAAGAGCGGTCGCTGCTTCCTCCTCGCCCCATCCGGCCTGGACGGCGCCCCAGACGAGCTCCTGGAAGGATGCCTCCAGGGCTTCCTCGCATTCGACGAGGCGATCGGGCGTATCCGGCGAGCGTGGTGAGAGAATCACTGTCATGCTCTCCTCCATTGGAACGAATTGAGCTTTCGCGCGATAATGCGGCATGGAGAGACGTAGGGCCAAAGGCGCGACAGTCCACCACGACCCGATGCCGACGCGCATCGAGCCCTGCCTCGCCTTGCTCGTGAGCCGGCCGCCCGTCGGTCCGGAATGGAGCTTCGAGGTCAAGTGGGACGGATACCGGCTGGCAGTCCATAGAGAGCCGTCGGGCGTCCGCATCATCACGCGGGGCGGGCACGACTGGACGGAGCGCTTTCCCGCCATCGCACAGGCTGCGGAGGCAATCGACGCGGATACGCTGATCCTTGACGGCGAGGCGGTGGTTCTCGACGAGCAGGGGCGATCGGACTTCGGCGCGCTTCAGCAGGCGCTGGGCGGTCGCGGCGGCAAGCGAAGTGCCAGCGAGGCACTGTTCTGTGCCTTCGATCTTCTCTATCTCAACGGCCACGACCTGACGGGCATGCCGCTGCGCGATCGACGCGCGATGCTCGAGGCGATCTGCCATGTTCCCGGCGGCATCATCCGGTTGTCCGAGGAGATCGGCGACAATGGCGCGGAGCTGCTGAAGGTCGCTTGCGGCATGGGGCTGGAAGGGATCATCGGCAAGAACGAAAGCAAGCCCTATCGTTCCGGTCGGCGCGGCGACTGGGTGAAGATCAAGTGCGTGCAGAGTGAGGGCTTTGCGATCGTCGGTTACGAGCCCTCGCGCGATGCACTCGGCGGCATCGGCCGACTGCTGCTGGCAGCAAGAAAGGGCAGTGACCTGGTTTATGTCGGCGGCGTGGGGACCGGCTTCACCGCGCGATCAGGGGCCGCGCTGCGCCGCCAGCTCGACGCGATAGCGATCCCGAAAGCCGCTATCGATGTGGGAAAGCGAAAGGGCGTTTTCGTGAAGCCGATACTTGTGGCGGAAATTGAGTTTCGCGCGTGGACGCAGGACGGCAAGCTTCGGCATGCGTCGTTCAAGGGGCTGCGCGATGAGGCGGATGCGGCCTCGATTTATGAGATTGTGGGGTGATGGAACACCCGGCGGCACTGCACATGCCGCCGGGCTGCTGTATACCTCATACACAGCTCACCCGCGCGAACGCGAGTTCTGCAATTTTGAGTGTAATTGTCAAAAATTTTATTAACCTGCTCGCCGGGTCACGTAACGAGGGCGCGATGAGCGAGACACGAGGCGAATTCATCAAGGCGAAACTGACGGAGTTACTGGAGTTGAGCCGGAAGGACGGAGAGAAAGCCGTCATGTTAAGCTATTTGCTCTCAATGACGCTTCAGGAGGCGCGGCAAGTCTACTGGGGTGAACGGGGACCGGCCTAGCCCGCCGGCATTGGAGGCAGAACGAGCATTAGCTCGTCGTCAGGCAATGGTCGCTGGAGGCGCTTCGCTTCTTCCCAGGGAGCCGTCAGCCACGTCTCCGTTTCGTCGCCGGGCCGAAGGATCACAGGCATCGCCTTCTGGTGGATCGGCGCGACCACGGCGTTCGGCTCGGTCGTGAGGAATCCGAAGAGGTCGGTCGTTATCATGCCCTCTTTGACCTTCCGGACGCTTTCCCACTGGGGAACCCAAATTCCAGCGAAGAACAACAGCGGTTGCGTCTCATCCGCTGCAAACCAGGCGTTTGGTGTCCTGCCGCCTTCGGCCTTGCTCGCGGGGTCGGGCTCAGCAAATCGGGTGAACGGGACGACGCAGCGGTTCTCGACGCCAAGCCAGCGGGTCCAGTGTTTGCTTGAGGTATTGCGGACGTTGGTCGTGCCGCCGTCCGGCTCCAGACGCATCAACTCGATGAAGTCGACGTCCTTGCCCTTAGCGCGAAGCTTTTCGGCGCGCTTTTGTGCCGATTGAAACAGAGCCTGTCTCGATGACGGTAGTCCCCAACGGACCATGGCAGCCTCGCGTCCGGCAGGGGTGTTCCGCACGATCGGTGCCTTGTAGTCGGGATAGATGTCCAGCGACGGTTCCAGGTTGCCCAAACTGTCGATCATGGCTCGCGTCGCCTGAAGGATCGCAAGCTGGTTCGTCGTGACGTTATACAGGTTGCACATGCCGATCCTCCTGTTCCCAAGGTGGCGGCGTTCTCAGGGCTCTGTCAATATTTCTGGCAGCCTTACCCACAAATGTCCGTCGCTTCGGTTTTACAAGGCGGCACTAACCCATTGAGGACGTTTGGGTCGTCTTGGAGACGTTTTACAGTCAACCCATTGGTGGCAATGGAAGGTCATGAGCTTCCCAAGCTGAACGTCTTCAGTCATCACAACTGTGTCAAGGAGCTACGTCCCGAGCCAGCGCTTTTTCAACTGGGCAACAAGTTCCTCGGAGGTATCGCACATCACCAAGTGTGACATCAAAAGACGTTGAAGCTCTCTCCTACGATCGCTTTCTAACTTTGCGACCGCCGACTTTGTCGCCGCGACTCTCCTGGTCGCCGTCACGTCACCATGATGCGTCTTGCCGTCGTTCTCGGTGTGAAAAATGCAAAACCACCGCTTCTCGTCGCGCAGCGCGCGGATGGCGCTTGCTGGAAGAATAGCGGCGCCGACCAACTTGCCCTCATCGCTAGCCGCGACAAGTTGGTTAACTGTAACCTTTATCTCTTCCTCTGGAGCATCCTGCCGCACCACGCTGAGGCCGGCGGAGAATACCGCGCGCAACTTTGCACTAACCAGCTCCCCCGCTTCAAGATCGTAGCCATCCGGTGTCGTCAAGATCCTGGCGATTACCTCGTCACTGCTAATTGGAGAGCCACCATTTGGATGCAAAGAATGGTCTTCGCAGCCACACTCTGGACTATGTTCGTCCAAGGTATCAGCACGCCTAAGAAATTCGGCGCCAGCCCACACTTCAAGACAGCCAGGACTCAATGTGGCCTACCCTTGGATTATGGCAATTGCTTTGCGCAGAGGCTCGGGAAGGTGCTTTCCATTGAAGGGAATGCAGAACTCCTCGATCACTTTATCCTTCGTATCAAAACTGAATGAAATTTCATCCGCTGCCTCAACCGCAACTTCAGCATTCGCCGGGACGTCGCGAAGGAAAAAAACTGGCCGCCCATCGCCTCCTACATGGACCCGGATTTTGACCCGAGTGTTGACGAGCAAAGCAAAGAGTTCAATTGCGGTATCAATTAGTTCAGACGAGGGTGCGGGCGCACCGTCACCGTCCCAATTGTCTTTCCAGGTTCGGAACGAACGAAGCCTAGCCAACGACACGTCAATTTCGGAATCCAAGTATATCACGTTGTCCCATTTTACTTGGGACGTTCCACTGACGAGACTCGTCGATGCAGAGATTGTGCTTATTCGGTTAAATTGACCCCTGGTTGTGGCAGAAACTGCTACACCTTGGGAATTCTCGAAACTGCTGCGTGTCCTCTGCGGAGAGTGGGAATCTAACACCTGCATTCTCTCAGCCCTTCATCGAAACGGCGGCGGCCGCCTGGTCCGTTATAATTTTACCAAAGGTTTGCTTCAACGACACATGCAGGGCTTCGAAGCGCTCGATTATGGCCGCACCCTCAAAGCTTTCATTCGAAAGCGGAGGATAGCCTTTTTGGTTAAAGAAATCTGTAAGGTGCGTCCGAATGCGAGCTACTCGCACTGGATCTTCGCCCGTTGGTGTGGTTCCAGTGTTTATGTCGGCTACGTCAATATCAATGTTGCACAGTCGCTTTGTCTGCGCATCCGGTGATGTAAAAAAACCGGAGTGGCAATGCCACGGATTTGTTTTACTGTAGGAAACAGGTGATGTGAACTCGCTATTCTCACGAATAAGCTCTGAGCAGTCTGGGCCATGGGAAGCGGGAGCCGCTTCGAACATATCGATATACTCAAGCTGGATCGCGGAAATTGTTACGCTATCCATGTAGCGCTCCGTAAGGGGTAGAAATAGCTCGCCCAACTTCTCTGCAAGGGCGGCCCACCTAGTGTAGCGCCACTCTTCAAACGAGATCTCCGACTTCAAGATTAACAATTTGTCAGATGCGAACCCTGGGCGCTCGAGACGTAAGTGCTCTACTCCCACTTCTCTGATGCTCTGCACCGGAGGGCCAGATGGAGACATTGTTACGTTCACATCCTGCACTGGCTGCTCAACATTCAACCCTAACGCGCGCGCTCGGTCTTTGCCAAGCGTTAGGATCCTGCGCCAAGGTATCTCGTTAACATCTTGGCTGAATCGGACTCTGGCTATCACCTGCTGTATGGCATGCGCTGAGTTGATTGGCCTCCACTGCTTCAAGGCCGCCATTACATCCCCCGGAACCTATTTCCGCATAGACTTAGGTGAGCCGCTCGCATCAGTCAATCTCGTGCTCGGCGCCGATGTGCAGCACTGGACACTTTTAAAAAAAACATAATGATTAAATAGCGTGGGTTCGTGTCCAGAAATCCGCTAGCAGATTGTTTCCGTTCGATTTCTGTGTCCCGGCATGGGGCACCAACTGCTTACCTAAATTTTGATTTTTATTGTTTGGCTGCGGTGATCCCCGCTTGTCTAGCCTTTGCGCAGCGCTGCTCCGTCTCATCGCGCCGGCCCCGGTGCGAGCCACCTCTGACGGCGTCGTGTTGAAGACATAATCGGCGACACGCGCTATCGTCCCCGCGACGCTGGACCAAAGGGATTTGACGATGGACGCGATTTCAACCCCCAATCCGATCCTGGAAGTCATTCTGGGCACGCTGACGATGATTGTCGTCATCTTCGTGCACGGCGCCGGCATTCGAACGATAAACCGGCGGTTCAACAGGGCCTGGGTTCACGTCACCGGTGCCACTGCCCTCTGGCGGCTCGATCTTCTGCTGGCCGTCACCATCGGATCCCTCGCCCTGCTGCATTTCGCCGAGACTTTGCTCTGGGCAACCCCTCTGGTATTGCTGGGCATCGTTCCGACCCTTCGAGACAGCTACTACTTCGTTCTGCAGAGCTATACGACGCTGGGCGATGGCACAGTCCGATTGCCCGACGACTGGAGGTTGATCGGGCCGATCATCGCCATGTCGGGCCTGTTCACCTTCGGATGGACAGTAAGCGTGCTGGTGAACATCATGACCGCCTTTGGCAAGGCCGACAGGGAACGGGCGGAGCGACTAAAGGGGGGCGTTGCGGAGGTCGAATAGGGGACCGCAGGATCGCAGCCGTCTATCACGCCGGGCGATGGCGTTGAGATGCGTCGTCAGGTGCCCTGGCGGACCTCACGTCAACAGACTGGACGTTGCACAAGCTTGCTTGCGCGGGTTTCGCAGCGGTTCTACTGCTTTCGCGCGACACTCCTCATAGGGCATTCATCATGGAAATCTTCACGTCCGCCGGCCTGCTGGCTCTCCTGCAGGTCATCGTGATCGATCTGGTGCTGGCGGGGGACAACGCGGTCGTGATCGGACTTGCCGCTGCCGGCCTCCCCGCAGCGCAGCGCAAGAAGGCGATTTTCGTCGGCATCATTGCGGCCACGGTCCTGCGCATCGGGCTCGCCAGCGTTACGGTCCAGCTGCTCGATATCATCGGCCTGCTTCTGGCAGGTGGCATTCTTCTGTTGTGGGTGTGCTGGAAGATGTGGCGGGAACTGCGTGCCGCGGTCAGCGACGGCCAGCACACTGCGGCGGATACGGTTTCTGTGCCGAAGAAGTCGTTTACGCAGGCGGCGACGCAGATCGTCGTTGCCGACGTCTCCATGTCGCTCGACAACGTGCTCGCCGTGGCGGGAGCATCGCGCGAACATCCGACCGTGCTCGTGATCGGGCTGGCCCTTTCTATCGCCATGATGGGCATTGCGGCGAACTACATTGCCCGCCTTCTCAACCGCCATCACTGGATCGCTTATGTCGGCCTCGCCCTCATCCTCTACGTGGCCCTGCATATGATCTATCGCGGGGCGGCCGAAGTGTGGCCGCATGTGGTCGCATCACTGTGAAGCGGGTTCCAGAAACGGGCTGTCCCGCCGCGTTCCCCATCAGCGTCTCTCCGGGTCGATGGTGAACAGCTCGGTCGCGCGCCCGACGCCGCGCAGCGCGTAGCGGCCGAGGGAGACCATGTCGGCCGCCCGCGCCGGCGGGCAGGCGTCGACGAAGTCGCGCGACATCAGGACGTTCCGGTCGACGGAGGTGCAGAGCGCCGAAATGCGGCTGACCTGGTTGACGCAGGGGCCGACGACGGTGAAATCCAGCCGGCCGCGGCTGCCGATGTTGCCATAGAGAACGTCGCCGACGTGGAGGCCGAGATAGACCTCGGTGGCGGGCATGCCCGCGCCAAGGCGCCTGGCGTTGAGTTCGGTAAGGTTGCGGTGCACGGCGCGCTCGGCGTCGAGCGCTGCCACGCAATCGGCCTGCCGGTCACCGGAGCGGAAGATCGCCAGCACGCCGTCGCCGATCAGCTTCAGGACGCTGCCGCCGTGGTCGTGGATGGCGCCGACCACAAGTTCGGCGTAGTCGTTGAGGAACGGAATGATGTGCTCGGGCTCCGTCCGGTCTGAAATGCTGGTGTAATTGTGCAGGTCGGAAAACCAGATGACTGCCTCGATTTTCTCGACCTCGCCGCGGTTGATGCGGCCGCTGACAACCTTCGCGCCAGCATCCCGCCCGAGATAGACCTCCGCGAGCGTGCCGATGATGCGGATCGAGGACGCACATTTGATCGCGAGCGCCAGCGTCGGCACGAGGATGCGCAGGGCACGCAGATCGTCGTCGCTAAAGCCTTCGGCGGCGCGCGTCGACCAGCTGGAAAAGAAGGCGTCCATTTCGCCAACGCGGCCATTCTCTGTGAAGCGATGGATCATTGCCAGGTAATCGGTGTGGCCGGCGGCCTTCAGTTCCGGCATGTTGGCGTAGTCCGTCGCCGCGCCCCTGGCAAAGGGGCGGTGGACTTCGTCGACCTCCGTCGTCATCAGATGGTAGAAGACCGACGACCGCCAGGCCTGCCGGCTATGGTCGTCGCTGATCGCTTCGTATTCGCGCACCTCCATTTCCGGATCGGCGCTGTCCCAATGGAAGGACCGGCCCTCGAAATCGGGGTGCAGCGTGTCGATGATCGCCAGCGCGCGGCCGATCCGAAGGCCCTTTTCGTTGCAGCGTTCGCAGAAGCCGGCGATCAGGTCGCCCTCGTCGGTGCCCTGATAGCCCTCGCGGGAGAGCCAGAGGGTGATTTCGTGGAGATCGCGATCTTTCATGGGGCCTTTGCTACGCCTGAAGTTTGGGAATGCCCTTGACGTGGCAGGATTACAGGAAAAATTCCGATTGTATATCGGCTTCCCCGCGGCCTTGATAACGTCGCCGGGAGCGTCCTGGCGGAACCGGCCGCAACGGCAAACGACGGAGGAATCCATGGTTTTCAAGGAAGGTACGTTTCACGGCGAGGTCCCAGAGCACTTCGACGGACCGCATCCGGCGCTGCTCGAAACGGCGGTGGCCGATGCACTGGCCGCCGCCGGCACGATTGATCCCTCCGACGTGGCCGTGACGTGCGAAAAGGGGACCGTGTTTTTGACCGGGCGCGTCGGCTCGCCGGAGGAGATCGAGCGCGCCATCGCCATTGCCGCCTCCGTCGCTGGCGTCAAGGCGGTCGAATCGAAGCTTTCCGCCGGCTGAGGTGTCGGCGGCGCCGCGTCCCCATTGCCGCCCGGCGGGGTGAAATGCTACTGCAATGCAGCGAGGGAGACGCATTGCAGCATGCTTGCCGAACGGTCGACATACGAGGAGCTCTGCCGGGATTTCCGCTGGCAGATACCTGAACGCTTCAATATAGGCACCGCTGTGGCGGACGTCTGGGCCGCGCGGGAGCCTGACCGGGTCTGCCTTCAGCATTTCTCGCCGGACGGCCTGCACCTCAGCATGACCTATGGCACGCTTGCGGCGCGCTCGTCGGCATTCGCGCGCGGACTGGCTGAAAAGGGCATAGGAGCGGGAGACCGGGTGGCGATCCTGCTTCCGCAGGGCTTCGAGACGGTGATCGCGCATCTTGCCATCTACAAGCTCGGGGCGATCGCGCTGCCATTGGCCTTGCTGTTCGGCGCCGATGCGCTGGAATTCCGTCTCCGCGATGCGGGCGTGCGCGCCGTGGTCACCAACGCCTTCGGTTTCGAGCGCCTGACAGGCATTCGCGACGGCCTCGAAGCGCTTTCCCTCGTCGTGGTGACCGAGGGCGAGGTGCAGGACGGCGCGGTTCCATTTGCCGCGATGGAGGTGGGGGCCGGCGAACCGTTCGTCCCGGTGGACAGCGGGCCGGACGACCCGGCGTTGATGATCTATACGTCGGGCACCACCGGACCGCCCAAGGGGGCGCTGCATGGCCACCGGGTGCTTCTCGGCCACGTGCCGGGCTTCCAGATGCACCACGAGTTCCTGCCGCAGCCTGACGATCGGATATGGACGCCGGCGGACTGGGCCTGGGCAGGCGGTCTCCTGAACGTGCTCCTGCCTGCGCTTTTGCTCGGCGTGCCGGTGGTTTCGTCGCCGGGGCAGAAGTTCGATCCGCACATGGCCTACCGGATCATGGCGGAGATGGAGGTGCGCAACGCCTTCATTCCGCCGACCGCCCTGCGCCTGATGAAGAGCGTCGAAGATCCGCTCCGGTACTACGACCTGAAGCTGCGGACCATTGGTACCGCGGGCGAGGCGCTCGGGCGGGAGACGTGGGACTGGGTGCGCCGCACGCTCGGCATCACCATCAACGAGTTCTACGGCCAGACCGAATGCAACATCGTCATCGGATCCATCGGCAGCCTTGGCGTGTCGCGGCCGGGGCCGATCGGCAAGGCCGTGCCCGGGCATGTGGTCGCCGTCATCGATGCGGACGGCCGGGAACTGCCGCGCGATACGGCCGGGCAGATCGCGGTGCGGCGCCCCGACCCCGTCATGTTCCTGCGCTACTGGAACGACGAAGGCGCCACCGAGCGCAAGTTCATCGGCGACTGGATGACGACCGGCGACCTCGGACGGATGGACGATGAAGGCTATATCACTTTCATCGGCCGGGACGACGACGTCATCACCTCGTCCGGCTATCGCATCGGCCCCAGCGAGGTGGAGGATTGTCTGGCAAGCCACCCCGCCGTGCAGCTTGCCGCCGTGGTCGGGAAGCCCGACCCGATCCGAACCGAGATCGTCAAGGCCTATGTCCTGCTCCGCCAGGGGTTTGCCGCCAGCGAGGCGCTCGCGGCCGAAATCAGCAACTGGGTGAAGACGCGGCTGTCGATGCATGAGTATCCGCGCGAGGTCGCCTTTGTCGATACGCTGCCGCTGACGACATCAGGAAAGGTCATCCGGCGGTTTCTGCGCGAACAGGCGATGGCCGAGACGCAAGCCGGCGCCTGATCGCTCACCGAATCGCAGGGTCTAACGCTTGGCCAGCGCGCGGATCTTGTCGCGCAGCAGGCGGGCGACGTTGCGGGTGTTGCGGTAGAGGTGCAACTGCGTCGCGACCTGGCGCACGTCGCGGTCGCGGTTCTGCTGAAGGCCTATGATGAGGGTTCCCATCTCCTCCCGCTCCTCCCAGAAACGGCTCATGACGGGATGATCCGGTACCGCGCAGGAATCAGAGCGGACGATGTTGGCATCGTCCAGGTGCCACTCGGTCAGCTGTGCGACCAGGAGCTTGCCCGGCGAGAAGCGGGCGAAGCTCTCGTCATAGGCGGTCTTCCAGGTATAGGCTTCGCCGCCGGCGAGGAAGACGATCATCGAGGCGATGGCCTTGCCGTCGAAGTCCAGCGTGTGGATGCGCACGCTGTCGGTCTCGGCGAGATTGGTGATGGCCTCGCGCGCAAACGCTGCGCGGTAGCGATCGTTTATCATCGCGGTGCGGCCGCGGCCCTTCCAGCCGGCGGCTTCGAGCAGCAGGAACTGCTCCATCCGCTGGCGGATTTCGGCCGGCTGGCGGGCGACGTGGTAGGTGACGTTGCCCATCATCTCCAGCTTGCGCCACTGGCGCTGCAACTCTCTGAAATGCTGGGGCGAAATCGCGCGCTTGAGGTAGGCCTGGCCGTCGAGCAGGCTTTCGAGCATCGGCCGGCGATAGGTGTTGGCGACCGTGAGGGGAAGGTTGCGCCCGATCGCCACGGCACGGGCAAGGGCTGCGAACGGGCCGTCGAGGCGCAAATCGGGCAAGACGAGGATCGGCGGCAGGCCGTTGCCGGCCTCCGCCAGTCCCTCGTAGAGATTGTCGATCGTTTCCGCCGCCTCCTCGGCATCCACGAGCGGCGTGCCGAGCGGGCCGAAGGGATTGGACCAGGCCCGGATGATGGCCGTTCCGACGGAAAAGCCCGGACGTTCTATCGAAAACGGCATCAGGAAGCGGATCCGGCTGCGGCGCGCGTCCTCGTCGCGGATCAGGGAAAGCCGTACCGTGCGATCCTCCAGCCGCGGCATGGCGGGGGCGAGGAAGCGGCCGGTGAAAAAGACGTTCGGCTCTACCGCTCGGTTCGCCAGGAAGTCCAGTTCCTGCTGCAGCTCATAGCCGGCGATCGCCGGATAGAACGAGAGCGAACGGCCGGGACGACCGATCGGGATGCGATGGTCGGCTGCGGGCGCCTGTTGTGCGGCGGCGGGAACGGCGCCATGCGGCGCGCCCAGTCCCTCGTTTCCGGATCCCGAGATGAAGGTCATGTCATTCCGTCCTGTCTCGTCGTGCCGCAGCCGTTGCCGGACTTGCGAACGCAAAGATGGTGATGCCGAGCATGCGGCGCACGGCGGCATAGAGGAGGGCCGCCTCGATCGCCATGGCGCCCGCTGTGGCGATCGCCGCCCCATCGATACCGAAGGGCGGGATCAAGGCGACGTTGAGGCCGATATTGGCCGCGAGTGCCACGGCATAGAGCACCATGCACAGCTTCTGCTGTCCGGCCATCATCAGAAGGACCTCTCCGGGGCCGACGGTGGCCTTGGCGAGGATGCCGACCAAAAGGATGACCATGACGCCATAGCCGGCCGTAAACGCGGGGCCGAACAGAGAGAGCAGGAAGTGCCCGACCAGCAGGACACCGAGGCCCACGGCAAGAGAGGGCCAGAAGCTCCAGCGCACCGTCTCGCCGGCGAAGGCGGCAAGGCCCTCGCGGTCGCCCTGACCGTAGAGGGAGGAGAAGCGCGGTGCGGCGGCGGCCTTCACGGCGAACAGGACGAAGTGGACAAGCGCCATCGTCTTGGCCGCCGCGTAGTAGATCGCGACACTTTCCGGATCCAGAACCAGGCCGACGACGACGACGTCGGAATTGGTCAGGAGGAAGCCGAAGCCCTCGATCAGGAAGATCGGCAGCGACATCCTGATCCAGGTGGAAAACTCGATCCGGCGCGGTCCGCGGCTGTAGGTGCGATGGAGACGTCGGCTGACGTCGAAGAACTGGACGAGCGAGGTCAGGTAGGTCGCGGCCAGCGCGGCCGCCATTGCGGTCTGGGCGGTGTGTTCGGCGCCCGCCGTCACCGCGGCCACCATGAAGACGAGGATGAGGAGCGGGCGGACGATGTAGGTGGGGCTGAGTGCCGCGATCGCCCAGCTATGCGCGCGAGCGGTGCCCTCCAGCACGTCGCCAAGCGCGATCATCGGCAGGCAGAAGATGCCGAGGAAGACCGGGACGACATAGAAGCTCTCGACACGATCGCGCAGCAGCCACAGCGCGAGAAGCCCGACGGTGGCGAGTGCGGTGGCCGAGAGCATCGAGAAATTTCGCGCCGCCGACGTCAGCCCGCGGATCTCCGGATGCGCGTTCTGCGCACTGTATTGCGGCAGGAAGCGGATGACAGTCGAGTGAAATCCGAGGCAGGAAAGGTTGCCGAAGATGATCACCAGAACCCAGACGAAGACGAAGATGCCGTATTCGAACTCGCCCATCATGCGGGCCATGATGATCTGGGAGATGAAGGCGATGGCAGCGCTCGCCACGCGGATCGCAAACGCGATCAGGGCCATACGCTGGGCGAGGTTGTGCGGTGCGTTGCCGGAAAATGCCTCGGCGAGCTGCCGCGTGACGGGGGCAACCCTGCGGCGCAGACCGTTTGGCAGCAATTTCTCCGCCGACTGAATCACCGCCATGAACACAGGAACCCGCACACTACGCAAAACAGAAAATACCCGCGTAGTCATGCCAGATCACGGTTAACAAACAGTGGGCAGCCGCTGCGAGAGATCGCGTGGGCGGGGATACCCACCGCCGATCGGCGCGCGGAGGGTTGCCGGAAGCAGCGATGCCGCCCGAAGGCGGCATCGAAACTTTGAACTGTGCGGCTTGCCTCAGACCTGTTCGAAGGCGCCGTGGCAGTGCTTGTACTTCTTGCCCGATCCGCAGGGGCACGGCTCGTTGCGGGCGACCTTGCCCCAGGTCGAAGGGTTCTGCGGGTCGCGATCCTGCGGGTCGACGCCGACGGCAACGAAGCCGCCCTCATTGAAGTCGTCCTCGCCGGTCGAGCCGTCGATATGATGACCTTCCATTTCCGGCAGTGCCGGCGCGGGGGCCTCGGCGGCTTCGCGAACCAGTTCGACGCGCATCAGCTGCGCGGTGACGGTCTGGCGCAGGTTGGCCAGGAGCGCCTGGAACAGCTCGAACGCCTCACCCTTGTATTCTTGCAGAGGATCGCGCTGGGCATAGCCGCGGAACCCGATGACCGACCGCAGGTGGTCGAGGTTGACGATGTGCTCGCGCCAGAGGTGGTCAATGGTCTGCAGCACGACCGACTTTTCGACATAGGCCATGATCTGCGGGCCAAAACGCTCGGCACGCTCGGCCGCGGCCTGGTCGGCGGCTTCCATGACACGCTTGAGGATGTCGGCCTCGTCGATGCCTTCCTCGGCAGCCCACTGCTCGACAGGCAGGTCGAGATTGAGGTACTGGCCAACGCCGTTCTTCAGGCCGGCGACGTCCCACTGCTCGGCATAGGCGTTTGCGGGGATATGCAGCTTAACGAGGTTTTCGATCACCTCGTGGCGCATGTCCTCGACGATCTCGGCGATGCTCTCGGCATCCATCAGCTCGAGCCGCTGCTCGAAGATCACCTTGCGCTGGTCGTTCAGAACGTCGTCGTACTTCAGAAGGTTCTTGCGGATGTCGAAGTTGCGCGCCTCGACCTTCTTCTGCGCACGCTCCAGCGCCTTGTTGATCCAGGGATGGACGATCGCCTCGCCTTCCTTCAGGCCAAGCTTTTGCAGCATTCCGTCCATGCGGTCGGAACCGAAAATGCGCATCAGATCGTCCTGCAGCGACAGGTAGAACTTCGAACGGCCCGGGTCGCCCTGGCGGCCGGAGCGGCCGCGCAGCTGGTTGTCGATGCGGCGGCTCTCGTGACGCTCGGTCGCAAGCACGTAAAGGCCGCCGGCTGCGAGCGCCTGTTCCTTCAGCTGCTTGATCTCTTCGACGATCGCCTGCTTCTTCGCATCGCGCTCGGGGCCTGCCTCGATGCCGGCGAGCTCGCGCTCCAGCCGCATTTCGACGTTGCCGCCGAGCTGGATGTCGGTGCCGCGGCCTGCCATGTTCGTGGCGATCGTGACGGCGCCGGGCACACCCGCCTGGCTGACGATATAGGCTTCCTGCTCGTGATAGCGGGCGTTGAGGACCTGGAAGTTCTTCACGCCCGACATCTTCAGTCGTTCGGCGAGATATTCCGACTTCTCGATCGAGGTCGTGCCGACGAGGATCGGTTGGCCGCGCTTCTGCGCGTCCTTGATCTCCTCGATGATCGCCTTGTACTTCTCCTCGACGGTCCGGTAGACCTCGTCGTCCTCGTCCTTGCGCTTGATCGGCAGGTTTGTCGGGACCTCGACCACTTCGAGGCCGTAGATGTTGCCGAACTCTTCGGCTTCTGTCGAAGCCGTGCCGGTCATGCCGCCCAGCTTCTCGTACATGCGGAAGTAGTTCTGGAAGGTGATGGAGGCCAGCGTTTGGTTTTCTGGCTGGATCTGCACCTTTTCCTTGGCTTCGAGTGCCTGGTGCTGGCCTTCCGAATAGCGGCGGCCCGGCATCATGCGACCGGTGAACTCGTCGATGATGACGATCTCGTCGTTGCGGACGATGTAGTCCTTGTCGCGCGTAAAGAGTTTATGAGCCTTCAGCGCATTGTTGATGTGGTGGACGATCGCGACATTCTCGACGTCGTAGAGCGATTCGCCCTTCAGCAGGCCGGCGTTGCGAAGCAGGCCTTCCAGCTTCTCCGTGCCGACTTCGGAGAAGTTGGCCGAGCGCTGCTTCTCGTCGATCTCGTAGTCCTCTTCCGACAGCATCGGGATGAAGGCGTCGATGGTAATGTAGAGATCGGAACGGTCGTCGAGGGGACCGGAGATGATCAGCGGCGTGCGCGCTTCGTCGACAAGGATCGAGTCGACTTCGTCGACGATCGCGTAGAAGTGGCCGCGCTGTACCATCTGGGCGCGATCGTACTTCATGTTGTCGCGCAGGTAGTCGAAGCCGAGCTCGTTGTTGGTCGCGTAGGTGATGTCGCAGCCGTAGGCGGCGCGACGCTGGTCGTCGTCGAGGCCGTGGACGATCACGCCGGTCGAGAGGCCGAGGAAGCCGTAGATCTTGCCCATCAGACCCGCGTCGCGGGTCGCCAG
Source organism: Rhizobium subbaraonis (assembly GCF_900220975.1). Lineage (GTDB taxonomy): Bacteria > Pseudomonadota > Alphaproteobacteria > Rhizobiales > Rhizobiaceae > Mycoplana > Mycoplana subbaraonis. The sequence goes on from NZ_OBQD01000027.1 coordinate 31,211, forward strand.
GTAGTCGTTGACGGTGACGACATGGACGCCCCTGCCGGCTAGCGCATTGAGATACACCGGCAGGGTCGCGACGAGCGTCTTGCCTTCACCGGTCTTCATTTCGGCGATGGACTTCTCATGCAGGATCATGCCGCCGATCAGCTGCACATCGAAGGGGCGAAGGCCGAGCACGCGGACCGCCGCCTCGCGCACCACCGCGAAGGCGGGGATCAAGAGGTCGTCCAGCGTCTTGCCTTCCGCAAGCTGCTTGCGGAATTCGACGGTCTTTGCGGCGAGCTGCTCGTCAGTCAAAGCCTTGGTTTCGGCCTCGAGAGCGTTGATTGCGTTGACTCTGTCCTTGTAGGAACGGACACGGCGCTCGTTGGACGAGCCGAACAGTTTGCGGGCGAGGCCGCCGAGGCTGACCATCGGGATGGTCCTTTCTTCTCTGTCGAAGGCGCTTCTTTCGGGCCGACGATGGTGCGTGCAAACCACTTGAAACGCCCGGAAACGTTCTGGACGCGGGATTGCGTGACAGATAAGAGGGGGGTCGAATGATGTCAACGGCGCATTCGGTTACACAACCGCCACATTCCGGTGCTGTTGAACCGATTGAGAGCCGATTTCGATCCGAGATTGGTGGACCCTGAAAGGTTTATGAGGATGTTCAAATACAGCAAGCTCGCAGCCGTTGCGCTGATTGCGATCGCGGCCGCTCATGGTTCGGCCCTGGCTCAGGACGCCACCGATCCGGTTGTGGCCAAGGTCGGAGGCGTCGAGGTCCGCCAGTCCGAAATCGACCTCGCAACCGCAGGCCTCGACCCGCAGTTGGCAAACCTGCCGCCTGAGCAGAAGAAGGTCGCCGCGCTGTCGGCGATCATCGACGTGAAGGTGCTCGCCGCCGGCGCCACCAAGGAAGGCCTGGAGAACGACGAGCAGTTCAAGCAGCGCGTCGCCTTCCTGACGGAGCGCGAACTGCACAACGCCTACTTCAAGAAACACGTCGTCGACGCGATTACGCCGGAAGAGGTGAAGGCGCGCTACGAAAAGGAAATCGCAGCGATCGAGCCGCAGGAAGAAGTGAAGGCGCGCCACATCCTGGTCAAGACCGAGCAGGAAGCCAAGGACGTCATCGCGGCGCTGGACGGCGGCAAGGACTTCGCCGAACTCGCCAAAGAAAAGTCGACCGATGCGGCCTCCGAGGGCGGTGATCTCGGCTATTTCACCAAGGGCCGGATGGTGCCGGAATTCGAGGTGGCGGCGTTCGCACTCGAAAAGGGCGCCTATACCAAGGAGCCGGTCAAGACGCAGTTCGGCTACCACGTCATTCTCATCGAGGACAAGCGCAAGCAGGCGCCCCCGACGCTGGAGCAGGTCGAGCCGCAGGTTCGCCAGCTTCTGATGCGTGACAAGTACGTCGCACTTCTCGACGCTGCCAAGGCCGCTTCGAGCGTGGAGATCGAAGACCCGGCCCTGAAGAAGGCCTACGACGAGATCAACAATCCTCAGCCGGCGGCGGAGAGCCAGCCTGCCGAAGAGAACAAGTAATCCTGCCAATGACCCGCCCTCGTGGCGGGTCTTCCATTGCCTACGGGAAGTCTCATGTCCGGTTCCGTCTCTCCGCTCGCTCCAAAATCCTATGCCGAGATGCCGCCGGTCCGCGGCGTGCGCATGGCGACCGCCGCCGCCGGCATCAAGTACAAGGGGCGCACCGACGTCCTGATGATGGTGTTCGATGAGCCGGCCTCGGTCGCCGGTGTGTTCACGCGCTCCAAGTGTCCGTCGGCGCCCGTGGATTTCTGCCGGGCCAACCTTCCGGCGGGCCGGGCGCGTGCGGTCGTGGTCAATTCCGGCAACGCGAACGCGTTCACCGGCAAGAAGGGACGCGAATCGACGGCGATGACGGCTGCTGCCGCGGCGAGCGCGGTCGGCTGCAGCGAAAGCGAGGTTTTCCTCGCTTCCACCGGCGTCATCGGCGAGCCGCTCGATGCGACCAAGTTTTCCGGCGTGCTCGACGGGCTGGCCGTCTCGGCGACCGACAATTTCTGGTTCGAGGCCGCCAAGGCCATCATGACCACCGACACCTATCCGAAGGTTGCCACCCGCACCGCCCGGATCGGCGACGTGACCGTCCGCATCAACGGCATCGCCAAGGGCGCAGGCATGATCGCGCCCGACATGGCGACCATGCTTTCGTTTGTTGTCACCGACGCCGATCTGCCGGCTGCAACACTGCAGGCGCTTCTGTCCGAAGGCGTCGAGCCGACGTTCAACGCGGTGACGGTGGACAGCGACACTTCGACATCCGACACGTTGATGCTTTTTGCGACGGGCGCGGCCAAGGCGGACGGGCAGAAGGCCATCTCCGGTCCCTCCGATCCGGCGCTGGTCGATTTCAAGGCGGCGCTGAACGATCTTTTGAAGGACCTGGCGCTGCAGGTCGTGCGCGACGGTGAAGGCGCCCGCAAGATGGTGGCAATCACCGTCGAAGGTGCGGAGAGCGACGCTGCCGCCAAGCGCATCGCGCTGTCCATCGCCAATTCGCCGCTCGTCAAGACGGCCGTCGCCGGCGAGGACGCCAACTGGGGTCGCATCGTGATGGCGGTCGGTAAATCCGGCGAGATGGCTGACCGCGACCGCCTGGCGATCTGGTTCGGCGACGTCCGCGTGGCCGTGAACGGAGAGCGCGATCCCGACTATTCGGAGGCCGCTGCTTCCGCCGTGATGAAGGAAGAGGACATAGCCGTCCGCGTCGATATCGGCCTGGGCTCGGGCAAGGCGACCGTGTGGACCTGCGACCTCACCAAGGAGTATGTCGAGATCAACGGCGACTACCGCAGCTGAAGACTGGGATGCAATGAGCGTGACCGATACCGATACCGACATCCTTCACTTCACGGAGAGGAATGCCTTGGCCGATCTGGCAAGCGTTCGCCGGCTTGAAGCGGTCGGCTTTCGCGCCTGGCCGGCAGCTTCCACCCAGTATGACGGGAGCTGGCTGATCCGGCTGAATGCCGGCCATCCTTCCAAGCGGCTGAATTCCGTCAACCCGCTCGATCCCTCCGACGTCCGCGACATGGCGGTGCGGCTGGAGAAGGCGGCGAAGCGCTTTGCAGACTACGGGCGCCCCTTGCTGTTGCGGCAGACGCCGCTGACGCCGCCCGCCCTCGTTGCGCTGATGGATCACAAGGGCTGGGGTCATGTGGGCGAGACTGCGGTCATGGTTGCGGATCTTTCGGAACCGCTGACCACCGATCCCGATGGGCTGGAGCATCTTCCGAGCCGCGACGTCGGCCGCTTCGTCGATGCGCGCATTCGCGTCTCCGGTGACGACCCGGCGCTGAAGCCGGGGCTGACCGAGATCATCAATGCGATCATTCCGGAAGCGGGGCTGTTCATCTTCGAGGATCCGGATTCAGGCCCGACGGGCGTGTCGCTCGCGATCCACGACAACGATCTTGCCGGCGTCCTGCAACTGGCCGTGGCTCCGCAGGCGCGCGGACGCGGCATCGGTACGGCGATCCTGCATTCGTCGATGCGCTGGGCGCGGCTGCGCGGCGCCAGGCGTGTGTGGGTGCAGGCCGAACTCGACAACGACGCGGCGAGCGCGCTCTATCGCAAGGCCGGCTTCAGCGAAGTCTACCGCTATATCTATCGTGGCCCGGTGGCGAGATGACCGAGACGCACTCGCGCAAGATTCTGCTTGTCGCCGCCTGCGCGCTGATCGATGCCGACGGACGCATTCTTCTGGCTCAGCGGCCAGAGGGCAAGTCGCTTGCCGGACTGTGGGAGTTTCCCGGCGGCAAGGTGGAGCCCGGGGAGACTCCCGAGGAGACGCTGATCCGCGAATTGCAGGAAGAACTCGGCGTGACCACGAAGGTCGCCTGCCTGGCACCGCTGACGTTTGCCAGCCACAGCTACGACGACTTTCATCTTCTGATGCCCCTCTATGTCTGCCGCCGGTTCGAGGGAACCGCGCATGGCCGGGAGGGACAGGCGGTGAAGTGGGTCAAGCCGAAAATGCTGCGCGACTATCCGATGCCGCCGGCCGACGAGCCGCTGATCCCCTATCTGATGGACCTGTTGTGATTTTGGATCACTTCGGCGCCTTTTCGAGCGTTCGTTAATCGAACGTTTATTCCCTTGCTCTTAAAATGACCCCGCTGGCGCGTGCTGACCCTGATTTTGTGCGCGGCAGGCAAGGCATTTGAGCAGGCGCAAGCATCCCGGATGCAGGCGCCGGTAGGATGTCCCATCGAGAGACAAGACAATGCGCGACGACGAATTCTGGAAAGCGGTACAGGACAAGGATCTTACGTCGGTTCCCGGCAACGGCCGCATCGGCGTGCTCAACCTTGCGCTTCTGTTCGGCACGGCGGCGATCGCACTGGCGCTCGTGCTGGCGCCTGTTCTTTCGTCGCGGACGAACACGCGCATGCTGGCGCAGTCTCCGGAAGACTTCGACATGATGTCGACCGGCTCGGTTCCCCAGCGCAGCGAAGGCAAGCGCTACACGGTTCGTCGGAGCGTGTTGCAGGAAATGCCCGGTGCCGTCTGTATAGTCGGCGAGAACGGCTGCTGAGACGGCGTATCATTCACAATCGACGGCGTGCGCGCCGGGACGTCAGAGTATAACGAGCGAGGTCGTAATGCGTATGCTGAAAGCTCTGATGAAGGATCGCAGCGGGGCAACGGCCGTGGAATACGGCTTGCTGGCGGCACTTATTTCCATCGGTCTACTAGGTGGCCTCAGCGCCTTCCGGGACCAGCTCCTGAACGTGTTCATCACGATCCGCGATGCCATCGTGAACGTGGGCTGACGTCAGTCGAACGTCTTCGACTTGAGCGCGTCGGCGAGGCGCGTCTTTGCCGAACCGGGCTTCAGCGGCTTTTGCTGGCTCTCGTGCGGCGCCCATCCTGACAGATAGATGATCGAGAAGGTGGCGCGCACGCGGCCGTCCGGATCGGAATAGCGCTGCGCATAAAGTTCGGCTGCCCGGAGGAAAAATGCGCGCCCCGGCGGTTTGCGGCTGCGGGCTGCAAGCGGGTTTGCCATGCCCATGGCGCGCAGGTCGCGCATCAGCTCAAACAGCGAATCGTAGCGGACGGTATACGTCTCCTTGTCCGTCACCGGCAGGGCGAAGCCGGCGCGTTGCAGCAGCGCACCGATGTCGCGGATGTCGGCGAAGGGAATGACGCGCGGGCTGGCTCCGCCGGTCATTTCCACCTCTGTCTGCAGCAGCACGTCGCGAAGCTCCTGCAGCGTGTCTGCGCCCGGGACGGCGGCGAGAAAGAGGCCATCCGGCTTCAGCGCGCGGCGGATCTGTACGAACATGCCGGGCGTGTCATTGGTCAGGTGCAGCGAAAGTGGCGATACGGCCAGATTGATCGACGCCGGCTCCAGCGGCAGCTGTTCGAGCGGGGCGATGGTGAAGTGATCTCCGGGCGCTGCAAACGCGGCATGGGTCTCGATGCGGGTGACCTTTCCGATCTTGCCCGTCGCAAGGAGCGCCTGTGCGGCAAGGCCGGTGTAGCCGTGAATTTCTGCGGCCGCTTCAAACTGGCGTTCGACAACGGCCAGCCGTTCGGAAAGTTCCTCTGCGGCAATCTTCAGCAGGAAATCGGCCGGCGGTGCCTCTGATCTGAGCGTGCGAAGACGGTTCGTTTCAACCAGGGCTTGATCGAAGATCGCTTCCAAGGAACATTCCATTCGTTCGATGCGCTGAGGGGCGTGTCTCGCCTGCAAAGGCGGTATGGAGATAGGAATGTCAACCGCGTGAGGCAAACCGATCCCGGCAATTTTCGAAAGACCATGCTGGGCCGCATGCGTGAGGCAGCGCGGGGAGCGCTCGATTTCGTCTATCCGCCTTGCTGTCCGGGCTGCCAGGTCATCCTGGGGCGCCATGCCGGCATCTGCGCACAGTGCTGGTCCTCGCTGCGGTTCATCGAGCGCCCTTATTGCGAGGTGCTCGGCCTTCCGTTCGCCCACGACCTGGGTCCCGGCATCCTGTGCGCCGATGCCATCGCGGATCCGCCGCCGTTTACGCGCCTGCGCTCCGCGGTCGTCCATGACGGGCTCGCCCGCAATCTGGTGCACGGCCTGAAGTATCGCGATCGCACCGATCTAGCTCCGATGATGGCACAATGGATGGTGCGGGCTTCGGATGGCCTGATCGCAGATTGTGATGCCGTCGTCCCGGTACCCTTGCATCGCTACCGCCTGCTGGCGCGCAAGTTCAACCAGGCCGGGGAGCTTGCGCGGGCGATCGCGCACCAGACCGGCAAGCCTCTGTCCACCGGGCTGCTCGCGCGCAAGCGGAGAACCCGGCAACAGATCGGCCTCAGCGCAAATGCCCGGCGGGAGAATGTGCAAGGAGCGTTCTCGGTTGCGGAGGAGAACAGGGTTGAATTGGCCGGCAAGCGCATCCTTCTCGTCGACGATGTCTATACGACGGGTGCTACGGTTGCCGCAGCAACGCGGGCGATGATCCGTGGCGGCGCGAGCGAGGTCCGCGTTTTGACCTTTGCAAGGGCCCTTTCGGACCATATATGAAGGACAAAGGAACCCGCCTATCGCTATGGAGAATGCTGTAATGGCTTCGGTCGACATTTATACGCGGCAGTTTTGCGGATATTGCAGCGCCGCCAAGAAGCTGCTGGAAACGAAGGGCGTCGTCTTCACCGAGTTCGATGCCACCAATGCACCGGAGCTTCGCCAGGAGATGATCGGTCGCGCGAACGGCCGCAGCACCTTCCCGCAGATTTTCATCGACGGCGAGCACATCGGCGGCTGCGACGACCTGCATGCGCTCGATCGTGACGGCAAGCTGGATCCGCTGCTGGCGGCGTGAGGGATAGAGAGACGATGTCCGTGAAAATCGCCGCCGTCCAGATGTGCTCCGGTATTGATCCGGAGGTGAATGCCCAGTCGATGGAACGCCTCGTTCGAGAGGCCGCCGCCCAGGGTGCCATCTATGTGCAGACCCCGGAAATGACCGGTGCCGTGCAGAAGGACAGGGCGGGGCTGAAAGCCATCCTCCGGGCGGAAGGCGATGACCTGATCGTGCGCAAGGCCGCAGAGCTCGCGGGCGAACTCGGCATCCATCTCCATGTCGGCTCCACCGCGATCGCGCTTTCGGACGGCAAGGTCGCAAACCGCGGCTTCCTGTTTGCGCCGGACGGGCAGCGGATCTGCTCCTACGACAAGATCCACATGTTCGACGTCGATCTCGACAACGGCGAAAGCTGGCGCGAGAGCGCGGTCTACAGTCCGGGCAATGTCGCCAAGGTCGCTGACCTCCCCTTCGCCAAGCTCGGTTTTGCCATCTGTTACGACGTACGGTTCCCGGAACTGTTCAAGGCCGAGGCGCAGGCGGGCGCGCAGATCATTTCGGTCCCCGCCGCCTTCACGCGGCAGACGGGTGAAGCGCACTGGGAAACGCTGCTCCGGGCGCGTGCAATCGAGAACGGCGTCTACATCATCGCGGCCGCACAGGCGGGCGTTCACCAGGACGGCCGCGAGACCTTTGGCCACTCCCTTGTCATCGATCCGTGGGGCAGGGTGGTCGCCTCGACCGGCGGAACCGGCGAGGCCATCGTGATTGCCGAGGCGGACATCGGCGCCGTCAAGGCCGCGCGCGATCGTATCCCGAACCTCCGCAACGGGCGGGCCTTTTCGGTCGAGGAGATCGCACAGACCGCAACAGGAGGCGTTGCCGCGTGATCCGCTACGACCTCGTCTGCGACAATGCCCACGAATTCGAGGGCTGGTTCGGCTCGTCGGAAGATTTCGGCCGCCAGCAGGAGCGCGGGCTTGTCAGCTGTCCGTCCTGCGGCTCGCCGCGCGTCAGCAAGCGGCTGATGGCGCCGTCGGTCTCGACTGCGCGCAAGAAGGAAGAACGGCGGCATCCCGTCATGACCGCGCACGACCAGCAGGCGATGGACAAGCTTCGCCAGATCGTCGCGACGATCAAGGCGAACGCGGAAGATGTCGGCGACCGCTTTCCGGAAGAGGCGCGCAAGATCCACTATGGTGAAAGCGAACAGCGCGGACTGATCGGCCGGGCCACGGCCGAGGAGGCGCGGTCACTGATAGAAGAAGGGGTGGAGATCGCGCCGCTTCCGATCCTGCCTGACGACAAGAACTAGCGATGGCGCCGCATCTTGCCGCGCCGCGCCATCATCTGGCGATGTACAATTTCGGCCTGCATGTGGATGACTACGAGAGCCCGGCTGTCGAAGGGTTCCGTCTTCGGGAGGCCGCAAATTTCGCGGCGGCGGAGAGGGCCAAGGGCTTTGTCGGCCGCTCCAGATATGCCGGTGTCGAGGGGCCGGAAAGCTGGGGCGAGCAGGTCTTCCCGCGCTTCATCGCAGCAAGCGGCCTCGACAGCGGGCCGTCGTCCCTGTCGCTCTGGCAGGACCTGGAATCGCTGATGGCATTCTCCTACAACGGCGTTCATGCCGACGCGCTGAAGCATGCGCGCCACTGGAACCGCAAGCAGAGCTGGCCGTCGCTGGTGCTTTGGTGGGTCGACGCGGGCACGCGGCCGGCCTGGGCCGACGGCGTCGCACGGCTGGAGCATCTGCACGACAAGGGGCCAAGCCCCTTTGCCTTCACGTTCAAGGCTGCGTTCGATTCGTCCGGTGAGGGCGTCGTCATCGACCGTGGCCGCGTGCGGCAGCTCGCCGAGGCCAATGCGCCTGATCAGGCGGATCTGCTGGCGCATGTCCACTCCCTGAAACCCTGAGGTGGCGACGGCTGTGGTTCAGCCGGCGCGCTGCGGGCTCAGGCCTGGGCGCGGCGTGCGACCAGCATGTAGTTGACGTCCATGTCCTTGGACAGGTTCCACTGGTTGGAAAGCGGATTGAAGAAGACGCCGGTACGATCGGTCACCGACAGGCCGGCGGCCCCGAGCGGCTTTTCGATCTCTTCGGGGCGCACGAGCTTTTCATACTGGTGGGTGCCCTTCGGCAACCAGCGCAGCACATTTTCCGCGGCGAAGATCGCCAGCGCCGCCGCCTTGAGGGTACGGTTGATGGTTGCGACGAACATCATGCCGCCGGGGCGCACCATGGAGGCGCAGGTGGTAAGGAAGAAATCCACGTCGGCGACGTGTTCGACCACTTCCATGTTCAAGACGATATCGAAGCTTTCGCCGGCTTCGGCCAGAGCCTCGGCCGTGACCGCGCGATAGTCCACCTCGATGCCGCTGCCGGCCGCATGAGTCTTGGCAATGCCGATATTTTTCTCCGAAGCGTCAGCACCGACGACACTGGCTCCCATGCGCGCCATGGGCTCGGACAAAAGGCCACCGCCGCAGCCGATGTCGAGCACGCGCAGGCCTTCGAGCGGACGATGGGCTTTCGGATCGCGGCCGAAGTGCGCCGAAGCGGCATCGCGGATGTAGGCAAGGCGAACCGGATTGAACTTGTGCAGCGGACGGAATTTTCCGTTCGGATCCCACCATTCCGCAGCCATGGCCGAGAAACGGTCCACTTCGGCCTGATCGATGGTCGTGCGCGCAGTCTCGCTCATGGCGGCTCCTTTTCCTTCCGCTCCTGAAGTCGGACGGTTGGGCGTTGAAGTCAAGTCCGCCGTCGACATTCCCGTTTCCCGGACGCGGTTGCGCGCTTCCGTTGTCCTTGGTCTGGATCTGGTGGAGAGGCGTATCAAGCCTTGTCGGCGAGGTCGGCGTGCCGGTGCACCAGTTGCCATCGGCCATTCGAGCGGCGGAAGATTTCCGTGACGCGAAGGCGCATCGGTACGGGGTCTGGGAGGCCCTTCAGGCGTGCGGTCGCATTCTGGTAGCCGACCCAATAGCCGAATTTGCCGTCGTGACCCATGTGGATGATCTCTATGTCGCTCTCGCCGCCGGGACCGAAAGAGGCGGCATCGTCGACGTAGCGGGCGAGCACCTCGTCTGCGCCTTCCACCACCGCTCCCCGTGGATGGAAGAAACTGGCCGGCGACGTCGCGGCGGCGATCGCCTCAAGGGGGCCGGCATCGCCGTTGACGTAGGCGCGGGCAACTTCCTTACGTTTCTGGATGAAGGCGTGGAAATCGTCGGACATGGATGCGTCTCCATTCGGCTCGTCCCATCTGCGCCGGCACGAGCCGGTTTCGTTCGGCTCGCCCATGCGTCGAAGCAATCTTCCGTCGTTCCGCCGGTCGATGCAACCTCTCGCCCGCTGCGGCAATGCTGCCGGCTGCCCGCTACCCCAGGGCGCTCGGCTGAAACGCCGCCCGGATGACCTCCATCATGCTGGTGATTGCCGCACTCGACCGATGCGGGTTGCGCTTCAGCACCACGCGTGACGAATCCACCGGCGGAAAACCGTCCTCGCGGGTCAGTTCCCGGGCGGCGGGCGGAATATTGCTGCGGGCCAATGGTGCGATGGCGAGCCCCGCCGACACGGCGGTTGCCAGCCCGCTGCAGGTATCGCAACTGAATGCCTCGCGATAGGGAATGGTATGCTGCTGCAGCGAGCGGAGCGCGAAATCGCGAAACCAGTCGGAGTTTCGATAAACCGCGATCGGCACCGGCCGTAGCAGGTGCAATTCGTGCGCACGTGAGGTGACCCACACGGTGGGGTCGACGCAAAGCACGTCGCCGCTCTGGGTGCCGCGCCAGTCGAAGACGACGGCGAGGTCAAGCTCGTCGTTCTCCAGTGCCCTGGCCTGCTGGGCCGAATGTCCGCAAAGCACGGTGACTTCGGTGGCGGGATGGCACTCGGCAAAAGCCGCCAGCGCCCGCGGCAGCACCGTCTGCGTATACTCCTCTGGGATGCCGACGCGGACCGGTCCGTCCAGCGGCTTGGAGCGCATCGCAGACGCGGTCTCGTCGATCAGACCGACGATGCGTTGGGCATAGGGAACCAGGCGCCGCCCTTCTGCGGACAGGGTCACGCCACGCGGGCCGCGCTCGAAAAGCGGCGCGCCCACGGCTTCCTCCAGCCGCTTGACCTGCATGCTGATGGCGGACTGGGTGCGGCCGAGCACGGTCGCGGCGCGCGTCACGTTCCCCGTATCCGCTATGACCAGGAAGGCTCGGAGAAGTTCGCTTTCAAGCGGCAGCGACATGGAGGTAGCGCCATCTGTTTTTCTGATGGCTGCATCATAACTATTCGTTTGTGGAATGTCTATCGCCGGGGAACCATCGAACCTCCTGATGCGGGAGGTGCGTGTGAACAAGTGGCGGTGGGCGTGGACGTCATGCCTTGCGAGAATCGAGGACCGGCTGCAAAGGGCGCGCAACGATGCGGCCATGCGGCATTTCGTGTCGGTGCTGATCGTCCGAGGGGACGGACGTCTTCTTGCGGATGCCGGTCTGGATGAGCAAGGACGGCCTGATCGGTCGCGGAGCTGCAAGCAAAAGCCGGCGTATCACGGGCAGCCGGTCGGCGAGCGGGCACGCCGCTGCGGCTGAGCGTACGGCAACTCAACCGACCGCCAGCAAACCCGCCATTGCGCCCCGCCCCCTCTTCGGCTAAGAGACGCCGCGACTTTCCGCGCGCGTCCGCGCGACCCACCAGTACTGGTAGACAGATATGGCACGCATCGTGATGAAATTCGGCGGAACTTCCGTCGCTGACTTGGACCGCATTCACAATGTCGCGCGCCACGTCAAACGCGAGGTCGATGCGGGTCACGAAGTGGCCGTCGTCGTCTCGGCGATGTCGGGCAAGACGAACGAACTCGTCGGCTGGGTGCACGGCATGCCGAAGGCGACGGGCGCAAGCTCACCCTTCTATGACGCGCGCGAGTACGACACGATCGTTGCCTCCGGCGAACAGGTCACTTCTGGCCTTCTGGCCATCGCCCTGCAGTCGATGGGCATCAATGCCCGCTCGTGGCAGGGTTGGCAGATCCCGATCAAGACGGACAACGCGCACGGGGCGGCGCGGATCCTCGACATCAACGGCGAAGAGATCATCCGCCGCATGGGCGAGGGCCAGGTTGCCGTCGTTGCGGGTTTCCAGGGGATCGGCCCGGACAACCGCGTCGCCACGCTCGGTCGCGGCGGTTCGGATACGTCTGCGGTGGCGATCGCGGCGGCGGTGAAGGCAGACCGCTGCGACATCTATACCGACGTCGACGGCGTCTACACGACCGACCCGCGCATCGAGCCCAAGGCGCGCCGCCTGAAGAAGATCGCCTTCGAGGAAATGCTGGAAATGGCGTCGCTGGGCGCCAAGGTGCTGCAGGTGCGCTCGGTCGAGCTCGCCATGGTGCACAAGGTGCGCACCTTCGTGCGCTCGTCCTTCGAGGATCCCGATGCGCCGGGCATGGGCGATCTTCTGAACCCGCCCGGTACGCTGATTTGTGATGAGGAAGAGATCGTGGAACAGGAAGTCGTAACCGGCATCGCCTATGCCAAGGATGAAGCGCAGATTTCGCTCAGGCGCGTCGCCGACCGCCCGGGCGTTTCGGCTGCGATCTTCGGACCGCTGGCCGAAGCCCACATCAATGTCGACATGATCGTCCAGAACATCTCCGAGGACGGTTCGAAGACCGACATGACCTTCACCGTCCCCTACGGCGACGTCGAGAAGTCGCTCAAGGTTCTGGAAGGCGCGAAGGAGAAGGTCGGTTTCGACGTGATCCAGCACGAGACGGGCCTCGTTAAAGTCTCCGTCATCGGCATCGGCATGCGCAGCCATGCGGGCGTTGCCGCCTCGGCCTTCCGGGCGCTGGCCGACAAGGGCATCAACATCAAGGCCATAACCACCTCGGAAATCAAGATTTCCATCCTGATCGACGGCCCTTACGCGGAACTCGCAGTACGGACTTTGCATTCCGTCTACGGTCTCGATAAGAAGTAATCGACCGGATTCGTCGGGCAGATTCCCGACGGCTTCACGGGTGGATTCATTTTCGGGAGACGCCACGCGATGAGAGATCTCTCCGCGGGTCCGCGCGTCCTTCTCAAGCGGCTGCGCGAATTGATGGCGGAGCCGCTCGAGCCACAGGAGCGCCTGGACCAGATCGTGCGCCAGATCGCACAGAACATGGTCGCGGAAGTATGCTCCGTTTATGTGCTTCGCTCGGACGGGGTTCTCGAACTCTACGCCACCGAAGGCCTCAATCCAGGTGCCGTGCACCTGGCGCAGCTGAAAATGGGGCAGGGCCTCGTCGGCACGATTGCCGCATCCGCACAGCCGTTGAACCTTTCGGACGCACAATCACATCCCGCCTTCCGTTATCTTCCAGAGACCGGGGAGGAGATCTATCACTCCTTCCTCGGCGTGCCGATTCTCAGGACCGGGCGCGCACTCGGGGTTCTCGTCGTGCAGAACAAGGCGAGCCGGACCTATCGCGAAGACGAGCTGGAGGCGCTTGAGACCACTGCGATGGTCATCGCCGAAATGGTGGCGACGGGCGAGCTGAAGAAGCTCACCAAGCCCGGCCTGGAACTGGACCTGTCGCGTCCGGTATCGATCGACGGCGCCGGATTCTGCGAAGGCATCGGGCTCGGCTATGTCGTACTGCACGAGCCGCGTATCGTCGTCACGAACCTCCTCAACGAGGATTCCGAGCACGAGCTGGGCCGTCTGGCGGAAGCGCTCGGGTCCTTGCGTATCTCGATCGACGACATGCTGTCGCGCCGCGACGTGCCGGTGGAGGGCGAGCACCGCGAGGTGCTGGAGACCTACCGTATGTTCGCCCATGACCGCGGCTGGGTGCGCAAGCTGGAAGAAGCGATCCGCAACGGCCTGACGGCGGAGGCGGCCGTGGAACGGGTGCAGAGCGAGACCAAGGCGCGTATGATCCGCCTGACGGATCCCTATCTGCGCGAGCGCATGCACGATTTCGACGACCTCGCCAACAGGCTGCTGCGCCAGCTGACGGGCTATGGCGCCAAGCTTTCAGCCGCCAGCTTCCCCGGCGACGCGATCGTCGTTGCCCGCGCGATGGGGGCGGCCGAACTGCTCGACTATCCGCGGGAAAACGTCCGCGGTCTCGTGCTGGAGGAGGGGGCCGTCACAAGCCACGTCGTCATCGTGGCGCGCGCCATGGGCATCCCGGTCGTCGGGCAAGCTGCCGGTGCGGTGGCCTTGGCGGAAAATGGCGACGCCGTGATCATCGACGGCGACGAGGCGAAGGTTCACCTGCGCCCGGTCCAGGACCTGCAGCGGTCCTATGAAGAAAAGGTGCGGCTGCGTGCCCGTCGGCAGGCCCAGTACCGTGCGCTCGTCGCGGTCGATCCGGTGACCAAGGACGGAAGGCAGATCAACCTGCAGATGAATGCGGGGCTTCTGGTGGATCTGCCGCATCTTGCCGAATCGGGCGCGCTCGGCATCGGCCTGTTCCGCACCGAACTGCAGTTCATGATCGCCTCGACCATGCCGAAGGCGGAGGAGCAGGAAGGCTTCTACCGCAGCGTCCTGAAGCAGGCGGCCGGACGGCCGGTGACGTTCCGCACGCTCGACATCGGTGGCGACAAGGTGGTGCCTTACTTCCGCGGCACGGATGAGGAAAATCCGGCGCTCGGATGGCGGGCCGTGCGCCTTTCGCTGGATCGGCCCGGGCTTTTGCGGACGCAACTGCGGGCGATGCTTCGTGCCGCCGCCGGTGGCGAGCTGCGGCTGATGGTGCCGATGGTGACCGAGGTTGCCGAACTTCGGGAGGTGCGCGGGCTCCTGCAGAAGGAAATCGAACGGCAGTCGAAGATCGGCGAGCAACTGCCCAAGAAGCTGCAGTTCGGCGCCATGCTGGAAGTGCCGGCGCTGCTCTGGCAGCTGGACGAACTGATGGCGGAAGTGGATTTCGTATCCGTCGGTTCGAACGACCTGTTCCAGTTCACCATGGCGGTGGACCGCGGAAACGCGCGCGTGTCCGACCGATTCGACGTTCTCGGCCGGCCCTTCCTTCGTGTCCTGCGCGATATCGTGCGGGCCGGAGAACGCCATGCAACGCCCGTCACGCTTTGCGGCGAGATGGCCGGCAAGCCGATTTCGGCGATGGCACTGCTGGGTCTCGGCTTCCGCTCGGTCTCCATGTCTGCGACGGCACTCGGGCCGGTCAAGGCCATGCTGCTCAGCCTTGAAGCCGACAAGCTGGGCGTTGTGTTGGAAGAGGCCTTGAACGACACCCGGCCGGTTCGTTCGGTACGGCAGATCCTGACGGACTTTGCCGCCGAGAACGGAATTCCGCTGTAGCCGCGCCCCATCGCGATCGGCCAACTTGTCAGCCGGCCTCGATCGCCCGATCATCAACATCCGCGCTGTCATGAAACACCCGATCCGGTTTTCTGGCGTGCGCGGCGGAAATCTGGAGTTCTAACGGTGGCAAAGCTTCCGGTCGAGAAAATGCGGGAACTGGAGCGGCGCTTCGGCGAGATCGAAGCGCGCATGTCTGCGGGGCCGGACTCCGAAACCTATGTCAAACTGGCATCGGAGTATTCGGAGCTGCAACCGGTCGTGACGAAGATCCGCGAGTACGAGAAGGCCGGCAGCGAGATTGCCGACCTGGAGACGATGCTCGCCGACAAGGGCACCGACCGCGAGATGCGCGACCTTGCCGAAATGGAGCTGCCCGACCTGAAGGAGCGGATCGAGAAGCTGGAGCAGGATATGCAGATCCTTCTCCTGCCCAAGGATGCCGCCGACGAAAAGAGTGCGATCGTGGAAATTCGAGCCGGTACCGGAGGCTCCGAGGCGGCACTTTTTGCCGGGGACCTCTTTCGCATGTACGAGCGCTTCGCCGCGGCCAACGGCTGGAAGGTGGAAGTGCTCTCTGCCAGCGAGGGCGAAGCCGGCGGCTACAAGGAGATCATCGCCACCATCTCGGGGCGCGGCGTGTTCGCCAAGATGAAATTCGAATCCGGCGTGCATCGCGTCCAGCGGGTGCCCGAGACCGAGGCTAGCGGACGTATCCACACCTCTGCTGCGACTGTTGCGGTGCTTCCGGAGGCTGAGGAGATCGACATCGAAATCCGCCCGGAAGACATTCGCATCGACACCATGCGTTCGTCGGGCGCTGGCGGCCAGCACGTCAACACGACCGATTCGGCGGTGCGCATCACCCATCTGCCGACCGGGCTCGTCGTGACAAGTTCCGAGAAATCGCAGCACCAGAACCGCGCAAAGGCCATGCAAGTGCTGCGGTCGCGACTCTACGACATGGAGCGTCAGCGGGCGGAGAGCGAGCGCTCGGCCGACCGCAAGAGCCAGGTGGGGTCCGGCGACCGTTCGGAGCGCATCCGTACCTACAATTTCCCGCAGGGTCGCGTCACCGATCACCGCATCAACCTCACGCTCTACAAGCTCGACCGTATGATGGAAGGCGAAATCGACGAAGTGGTCGATGCGTTGTTGGCGGACTATCAGGCCGGTCAGCTGGCGCAGCTTTCCGAACAAAGGGGTTAGGGCGTGCCCGGCGCCCCCCTTTCCGATGTCCTGGCCGAAGCGCGGCGTCGGCTCGCCGACGGCGGAATTGCGGATGCGGCACGCGAAGCCCGCCTGCTTGTCGGCGGCCTTCTTGGCCTCGAACCGGCTGCGATGATTTCCGGCGGAACGCAGGTGATCGACGAGGCTAAACAGGCGATCGTCGCCTCTGCCATTGCCCGCAGGATTGACCGGGAACCGGTCTACCGGATTCTCGGGCGGCGGCCATTCTTCGGGCTGGTGCTTTCGCTCTCGTCCGAGACGCTGGAGCCCCGGCCTGATACCGAAATCCTGGTGGAGCGGCTCATTCCGGTCGCGGAGCGAATCGTTGCAGCGAAGGGAAGCTGCCGCATCCTCGACCTCGGCACGGGAACCGGGGCAATCTGCCTGGCTCTGATCGAAGCCGTGCCCGGCGCCGTGGGTACAGGAACCGATATCTCGGAAGGCGCCCTTGAAACAGCGCGGGCGAATGCCCAGCTTAATGTTCTGTCGGATCGGTTCGACGCTCGCAGGAGCGACTGGTTCACCGCCGTGAGCGGTCGATACGACATTATTGTTTCCAACCCGCCCTATATTCGCTCCGCCGTGGTCGACGAACTGGCCGATGAGGTGAAGCGATTCGATCCCAGGCGGGCCTTGGACGGTGGCGGAGACGGGCTGGATGCCTACCGCGCCATCGCCGAAGGAGCACTTGCGCATCTGGCGCCCGGCGGGGTGGTCGGCCTGGAGATCGGTTTCGACCAGCGCCAGGCGGTGACGGAACTGATGCAGGCCAAGGGTTTTCGCCTCGTGGAGGCGGCAAGCGACCTCGGTGGAAACGACCGTGTTCTCATTTTTGCCGGGATATAGGCTACGACCAGCGCCGCTCGTGCACAAATTCCGCTGCCAACGCAGAAGGGTCGCAAAGAAAAGGCTTGGAATCAGCGTTGAAGCGGGATAGGTTGCCGCTACGCACCGGGCAAGGTCATGAGAAACAGATTCGCTCTGCAATGACCGACGCGAAGCTTTCTCTCAAAGAAGAGTTGCTGGGGTTAGAAGCTGCTCTGTGCAGGTACCTGTCAATTTGACGTTCAGCGGCGACAGGACCACCGAAGGGCGTGGTGTGTTCTCCGACGAAATTCGTCCGGGTCTGCTTGTGCGGCCGGGCGGTGTAAATACACGATCATCAAGACCAGAGTTCAGGTGAGTGAAATATGAGGCCAGGACAGCAAAACAAGCGCGGCCGCGGGCGTAACAACAACAATAACAACAATAACAACAACAATTTCCGCAAGGGCGGCGGCAATCCGCTGACCCGGACCTACGACAGCTCCGGTCCGGACGTAAAGATCAGGGGCACGGCTCAGACGATTGCGGAGAAATACGCAGCACTGGCCCGTGATGCCCAGAGCGCCGGCGACCGTGTGATGGCGGAAAACTATCTCCAGCACGCCGAGCACTACAATCGAATCATCCTGTCTGCCCAGCAGCAGATGCAGGAACGTCACCAGCGTGACGATCGCCAGGACTTCAACGATCGGGACGGCTTCGACCGCGACCAGGACGACGATTTCTCTGGGGACGACGCGCCCGTTGCGGCAGCCGCCGCGCCTGCATCGGCGCCGGTACCGGCCGCAGCAGCTGCGCCGGAGCCCGTCGCGGTTGACGAGCCCGTGATCGACGGCACCGGCCCGCAGCCGGTCATCGAAGGCACGCCGGCAGAGGTCTCGCTGGAAGAAGAGGCATCGGCGCCTCAGCCTTCGCGCCGCCGCAGCGCCCCCCGTCAGCGGCGCCCGCGTCGCACCGAAGCCCAGAAGGCCGGGGAAGAGGCGACGGATTCGGGCGAAGGCCCGGTGCTGGAAACGGCAACGACCGAGTAATTTGCCATCGTGCTGCCGGCTTTTGGCGGACGACTGGCCCGATCGAAACGGCCGCCTGCAACACTGCGTTGCGGGCGGCTTTTCTTTTGTCTTTCTTCTGTTCCGAGGCTTGGCCGCCCGGCCTTTCAAAAAGTCCGCGGCGGAGGCGGGGCCTCCCTTTAATTCGGTTGCCGCCTCCCCATATTCGGTGTGAGGTTTACATGCTTCAATGCCATGCAATCTTGCAATTGACAGGTTTGCCGAGAACGGGAGCCTGATCCTGAATCGCCGACCGGTGCCTGAGCGGGCCGGTCGAGACATGGAGGTCGTCATATGAATATCGATAAATACTCCGAGCGCGTTCGCGGGTTTCTGCAGTCCGCACAGACCAAGGCGCTCGCCGATGGCAATCCGCAATTCACGCCTGAGCACATCCTGAAAGTTCTGCTCGACGACGAGCAGGGCATGGCAGCATCGCTGATCGCGCGCGCCGGCGGCGACGCCAAGGAGGCGCTGCGGGCGACGGAGGCTGCGATCGCCAAGCTTCCGAAGGTGAGCGGCGGCAATGGATCGCTTTCGCTTGCCCAGCCGCTCGCACGCGTTTTCGCAACCGCCGAGGATGCCGCCAAGAAGGCTGGCGACAGCTTCGTCACCGTGGAACGCCTGCTTCTGGCGCTGGCGATCGAGAAGTCGGCGGCAACCGCCGACATCCTCGCCAAGGCCGGGCTTTCCCCGCAGGCTCTCAACCAGGTCATCAACGACCTCCGCAAGGGCCGCACCGCCGATACCGCCAATGCCGAACAGGGCTTCGATGCGCTTAAGAAATACGCACGCGACCTGACCGCCGATGCGCGTGAAGGCAAGCTCGATCCGGTGATCGGCCGCGACGACGAAATCCGCCGTACGATCCAGGTCCTGTCCCGCCGCACCAAGAACAATCCGGTGCTGATCGGCGAGCCTGGCGTCGGCAAGACGGCGATCGCCGAGGGCCTGGCGCTGCGCATCGTCAATGGCGACGTGCCCGAGAGCCTGAAGGACAAGCGGTTGATGGCGCTCGACATGGGCGCGCTGATCGCGGGTGCGAAGTATCGCGGCGAGTTCGAGGAACGGCTGAAGGCCGTGCTGAACGAAGTCCAGTCGGAGAACGGCGAGATCATCCTGTTCATCGACGAGATGCACACGCTCGTTGGCGCCGGCAAGGCGGACGGGGCGATGGATGCGTCCAATCTCCTGAAGCCTGCGCTTGCCCGCGGTGAACTGCACTGCGTCGGCGCGACCACGCTCGACGAGTACCGCAAGCATGTCGAGAAGGATCCGGCGCTCGCCCGGCGCTTCCAGCCGGTCTTCATCGAGGAGCCGACGGTCGAGGACACCATCTCGATCCTGCGCGGCCTGAAGGAGAAGTACGAGCAGCATCACAAGGTGCGGATTTCCGATTCCGCGCTGGTTGCTGCCGCGACGCTTTCCAACCGCTACATCACCGACCGGTTTCTGCCGGACAAGGCGATCGACCTGATGGACGAGGCGGCTGCCCGCCTGCGCATGCAGGTGGATTCCAAGCCGGAGGAACTCGACGAGCTCGATCGGCGGATCATTCAGCTTAAGATCGAGCGCGAGGCCTTGAAGAAGGAGACCGACCGGTCCTCGCAGGACCGGCTCGAAAAGCTCGAGGTCGACCTAACCTCTCTGGAAGAGCAGGCAGCCGCGCTGACCGCGCGCTGGCAGGCGGAGAAGAGCAAGCTCGGCCACGCCGCCGACCTGAAGAAGAAGCTCGACGAGGCTCGCAACGAACTGGCGATGGTACAGCGCAAGGGCGAATTTCAGCGCGCCGGCGAACTGACCTATGGCGTCATCCCACAGCTCGAAAAGGAGCTGGAAGATGCCGAGGGTCATGACAAGGGCGACGTCGATCCGATGGTGCAGGAGGTCGTCACAGCCGACAACATCGCACATGTGGTCTCCCGCTGGACCGGGATCCCGGTCGACAAGATGCTGGAAGGCGAGCGTGACAAGCTGTTGCGGATGGAAGACGAACTCGGCAAGTCGGTGGTCGGCCAGGGCGATGCCGTCCAAGCGGTGTCCCGTGCCGTCCGCCGGGCGCGTGCCGGCCTGCAGGATCCGCACCGGCCGATCGGCTCGTTCATCTTCCTCGGACCGACCGGCGTCGGCAAGACGGAGCTGACCAAGGCTCTCGCACGCTTCCTCTTCGACGACGAGACGGCGATCGTCCGCATGGACATGTCGGAATACATGGAGAAGCACTCCGTTGCCCGGCTGATCGGCGCGCCTCCCGGCTATGTCGGTTACGAGGAGGGCGGTTCGCTGACCGAGGCGATCCGCCGCCGGCCCTACCAGGTGGTCCTGTTCGACGAGATCGAGAAGGCCCATCCGGACGTCTTCAACGTGCTTCTGCAGGTGCTTGATGATGGTCGCCTGACCGACGGGCAGGGCCGCACGGTCGACTTCCGCAACACGCTGATCATCATGACGTCGAACCTCGGGGCCGAATATCTGGTCCAGCTCGGCGAGAACGATGACAGCGAGAAGGTCCGCGACGAGGTCATGGGGGTGGTGCGCGGGCACTTCCGCCCGGAATTCCTCAACCGTGTCGACGAGATCATCCTGTTCCACCGCCTGCGGCGGCAGGAAATGGGGGCAATCGTCGATATCCAGCTCGGTCGCGTCCGGCAGTTGCTTGCCGAGCGCAAGATCACGCTGGAGCTGGACGAGGAGGCCACCCACTGGCTGGCCGACAAGGGCTACGATCCCGTCTACGGCGCACGGCCGCTGAAGCGGGCGATCCAGAAGTACCTGCAGGATCCGCTGGCCGAGAAGATCCTGTCGGACGAGATCCCGGACGGCTCGACAGTGAAGGTGACTGCCGGTTCCGACCGGCTGCTCTTCCACACGGTGGGCAGCAAGAGCAAGGCCGCCTAAGGCTGCGTCGGCACAATATTGAAGAAATATGGCGCGCGGAGTTGATCCGCGCGCCTTTTTATTCAAGCCACAAAGGGCTTGCGCGTCTGGAAGCGTTTACTTGGCTGCGACTTCGGCGTCATCCGCCTTGCGGCCGAGGAGGTCGTCGATGCGCTTGCGCTCGACCTGAAATTGCGCCAGCGCTTCGCCGTCGAGCGACTTGCCGCCCGGCAGCCGAATTTTCAGCGGGTCAACCTTGTTGCCGTTGACGATCATCTCGTAGTGAAGATGCGGACCGGTCGAAAGGCCTGTTGTTCCGACCCATCCGATGACCTGGCCCTGCCGAACCTTGCCCCCGACCTTGACGCCCTTGGCGATCGCGCTCTGGTGGTTATAGGACGACACATAGCCGTTCGCGTGGCGGATCAGGGTCTGGTTGCCGTAGCCGCCGGAATCCCAGCCCGCCTTTTCCACGGTGCCGTTGCCGGCTGCGATGATTGGCGTGCCGCGCGGTGCCGACCAGTCGACGCCGGTGTGCATACGGGAAAAGCCGAGGATCGGGTGACGGCGCATGCCGAATCCCGAACGGAACTTGCCGTTCGGTACCGGATTGCGCAGGAGGAACTGGCGAATGCTCTTGCCGTCCTCGTCATAGTAGTCGATCGTGCCGTCTTCAGGATCCTGGAAACGATAGACCCGAGTCTCGCTGTCGCCGAAGCGGGCGTCGATGAAGAGCAGTTCTGAGTCCTCCGTCGCGACGCCGGTGTCGTCGGCGACGGAGAAGAAGGCTTCCAGCGTATCGTTCGGCCGCAACTGCGCCTGGAAATCCACATTGCTGGCCAGGATCCGGATCAGCTGTGCTGTCATGCCCTGGCTCATGCCGTAGGACAGCGCCGCGCGATAGATCCCGTCGTAGACGCGCGGCAGGTCGCGGCCGCTGGCGATTACCGGACGGGTGTCGCCGTCGAAGGCGGTCGCTACCGCCGAAAGCGGGGGCGGCTCAGCACCCGGGATGAAGCGTCCCTTGTCGTCCAGCGCGACGGTCGTGACATGTCTGCCGCCCGAGTAGACGGACGCGCGCACGATGTCGGCCTGCTTGCCTTTCTGGATGATGCAGATGCGCAGCACGTCGCCCTGCGCAAGTTCGGCGCCGCCCAGCACGCCTTCGAAATAGCGCGACAGGTCTTCCGCCTGCGCCTTGCTGTAGCCGGAGGCGGCCATCAGTTCGACGATGTCCTGTGCCCGCCGGACCGGAATGACGTCCTCGGCATATTCGGGGTCGTCGTCCGTGCGCGTATCGAAATCGGAGACGCTCATGTTCTCTTCGACGACACGCGCCGTCAGACCCTGCAAAAGGTCGAGGTCGCCGGCATCGGAGGCAAAGCGCTGCGGGTCGACATAATAGAGGGAAGCGATCTGGGTGCTGCCGTCGGTGAGCGCCGAACCGTTGGTGCGCACGTTCTCTTCGACCTCATCCACCGACATCTGGTCGGAGAAGGCGAGTGCGGATCCGCCGGACGGGAATTCGCCGCTCTTCAGGGCGACTTCGGACTCGACGTCGGAACCGTAGATCGTGCCGGTGCGGGCCACCGGTTGCTCGTCGCGTCCGCCGTCGGAGAAGATCGCGAGCGGATCGAACGGCGGATAGTCTGCCCCGGAGGGGCTGCTTGCCGCGAGCGCCATCGTCACATGGGCGAAGGGCTTGCGCCGGACGACTTCCTTCTCGCCGTCATGGATCATGGTGGAGACGTCCATGATCTTCTTGTCAGCGGGCTTGGCGACGATGGTGGGATCGAGAATGCGCTGGCCGCGCTTAGCCGCACTTTCGGCATGGGGGACGTGGTCCTGCGGCTCCAGCGCCGCATAGGCCTCGGCGGGGATCGCCAGCTGCTGGCGGCCGTCGAGGGCTGCAAAGAGCGCGACCCCCATCAGTATGGAAGATGTGATGCCGGTCAGAAACGTACCTGAAAGCCACCGCAGCGAGATCTCGCGCCGGTCCGGGGCGCGCCGGCCATCCGCCATCAGGGGCGGCTCGTCGCCGAGCGTGCGGATCATGTTCCTGTCGGTCGTCGTCATGCCGATCGCGTTTGTCCCGTGTCGTTGCGTCGCCGTGGCAGCGGCCCGAAGATGTACGTGTTGCAGGGCCGAGTCAAATCAGCGCGGGGATATACACCCGTGAATCGCTTCCGCTCGCGCGCCCGCTTCGCTCATGACGATGCCAATGTGAATAATTGAAGGCATGGGAGCTTAGTTTTGGTTTGTTTTGTGATGTTTGAGAATTTTTGGGATCAGGATTGCTGGAAAACCGGGGTTTTGGTTTGGGTGTGGGG
>NZ_OBQD01000004.1:0-121134 GCF_900220975.1 Rhizobium subbaraonis
AAGAACCTTAGAGCGAGTTCGTCGGTCGCCAGCAGCGCCGCCGCCCTCGTTGGTGAGGCGGTTTCTACGGCCCAACACAAAACAAGTCAACAGCCAATTTTGGGAAAAATGATATTTCTCATAACAGTCTGATCTTAAAGGGAAAATTGTCAGGCATGCCAAAAGGGGTGCCTTTTAGACCAATCAGGAATGGCAATTTGCTTCAAAATGGGAGCCAGGACAACCATGGAGGGCGCGCCCGCCCTGGCAGGTCTGCGGACGCTTTCGCCAACCCGGACAGCAGGCTATTGAAGCTCCAGTAGACGTGAACATCGGAGACGGCATGGCTGCCCGACGATATGGCAACGAGATCGCCCGCATGCCTATACGTGCGTATGCGAGGAGGCTCGTGCAGTGAGCGAGCCCAGCTTCACCGGCGCGACCCGCATTCCACCAGGGGGATTGCCAAAGCTCCCGGTCAGCGAGGTGCTGCCGCAGCTTTCGCAGGCGCTTGTGGACGGCAACCGCGCCATACTGGCGGCCCCACCCGGCGCCGGAAAGACGACGCTGGTGCCGCTGCACCTGCTGAATGCCCCGTGGCGCGGCAGCAATGGCCGCATCATCCTGCTGGAGCCCCGCCGGCTGGCGGCGCGGGCGGCGGCCGGACGGATGGCGGAACTGCTCGGCGAGAACGTCGGAGACACCATCGGCTACCGGATGCGGCTGGAAAGCCGGATCTCGGCGCGCACGCGCATCGAGGTCGTGACCGAGGGCGTGTTCGCGCGCATGATCATCGAGGATCCCGAACTTTCCGGCATCGCTGCGGTCCTCTTCGACGAGTTTCACGAACGGTCGCTCGATGCCGATCTCGGGCTCGCGCTGGCGCTGGACGCGCAGTCGGCCCTGCGCGAGGACCTGCGCATCCTGGTGATGTCGGCAACCCTCGATGTCGACCGCGTCTCACGCCTGATGGACGCGCCGGCGATTGAAAGCGCCGGACGGAGCTTTCCCATCGATATTCGCTACGCCGACCGTCCGGCAGGTGAGCGGATCGAGGACACGATGGCGCGTGCGATCCGCGAGGCCCATTCGGGGGAAACCGGCTCCATCCTCGCCTTCCTTCCGGGGCAGGCCGAAATCCGCAGAACGATGGAGCGTCTCGAAGGGCGCTTCGACGAGAATACGGCACTGGTGCCACTCTATGGCAACCTGACGCAAAGGGAGCAGGACGAAGCCATCCGTCCAACGGCGCTGGGCCGACGCAAGATTGTGCTCGCCACCTCTGTCGCGGAGACGTCGATCACCATCGACGGGGTGCGCGTGGTGATCGACAGCGGCCTGCAGCGCCTTCCCGTGTTCGAGGCGCCCACCGGCATCACCCGGCTGGAGACGGTGCGGGTCTCGCGCGCGTCTGCAGAGCAGCGCGCCGGCCGCGCGGGCCGGACCGAACCCGGCATTGCCATTCGCCTATGGCATGCCGGGCAGACGGCGGCGCTGCGCGCCTTCACGCCGCCGCAGATCCTTGCCAGCGACCTCTCCGGCTTCGTGCTGGACCTGGCGCAATGGGGCGTGACGGATCCTTCCAGCCTCGGGCTGATCGACCAACCGCCCCTTTCCAGTCTCGAGGAGGCGCGCACGCTGCTGCGCCTGCTCGGGGCGATCGACGGCTCCGGCAGCCTCACGGCAACCGGACGGAAGATGCGCTCCCTGGCGCTGCCGCCGCGGCTGGCGGCTATGGTCATCCATGCCGCGCGGGACGATGCCGCGCTGGAGGCGGCGCTGCTGGCGGTGCTCCTGACCGAGCAGGGGCTGGGCGGACCTTCCATCGATCTCGAGGAGCGGCTGCGACGCTTCAAAAGCGAGCGCGGCGAGCGGGCGGATGCCTCACGCCGGCTGGCCGGCCGCATTGCAGCGGCAGCGGGAGGGACGGCTGCGTCGGCGACCGCCCGCCCCGGCGCACTTCTGATGCACGCTTTCCCGGACCGAATCGCGCTGCAAAGGGGCGGCAGCGGCCGGTTCGTCATGGCCAACGGACGGGGCGCGGAGCTTCCCGAGACCGAAGGCCTTGCCGCAAGCCCGATGCTGGTCGTGGCTGACCTGACCGGCCAGGCGGGGAGGCATAGGGTCCTCGCGGCCGCCGCGGTGAGCCGGGCAGATGTCGAGGCGGAAATGGCCGACAGCTTCGTGCGCGAGGACCAGTGCCTGTTCGATCCCGCCAGCCGCCAGGTGCGCGCGCGACGGGTCACCCGCCTTGGCGCCATCATATTCGAGGAAAAGCCGCTGCCCCGGCCGACAGGGGCGAATGCCGCACGCGCCCTGGCCGAGGGCGTGAAGATGCTGGGGCTGCAGGCGCTACCGTTTTCCAAGTCTGGCGGCCAACTGCGCGAGCGGATCGGCTTCCTTCACCGCAGCGTCGGCGCTCCCTGGCCGGACACGGGCGACGAGGCGCTGCTCTCACGCCTCGACGAATGGTTCACGCCCTTCCAGGAGCAGACGCGCGGGCTCGACGACGTCACGCCCGCAAGCCTTTCGGAAGGGCTGATGGCGCTGGTCCCCTACGCGTTGCAGCGGGATCTGGAGCGGCTCGTTCCCACCCATTTCGAGGCCCCGACGGGCCAGCGACATCCGATCCGCTATGATGGGGCCGAGCCGACGCTGCCGATCCGCGTCCAGGAACTGTACGGGTTGCGCGCGCATCCCGCCCTCGCCGGCGGCCGATTGCCGCTGCTGCTCGAGCTTCTTTCGCCAGCGCACCGGCCGATCCAGACGACGCGCGATCTCCCCGGCTTCTGGGCGGGCTCGTGGAAGGACGTGCGCGCCGAAATGAGAGGCCGCTATCCGCGCCACCCCTGGCCGGAGGATCCCGCCAACGCCGCTCCGACGACACGAGCAAAGCCGCGTGGTACATGACGAACCGGGAAAAGGTGCGCGGTCCCCGCGCAAGACGCTAGCAGCAGGAAATGCCGATGGCCGGAAAGACCATACCGACGTACCACGACATCAGCGAGATCAGCCGCAGCCGGCAGCTCCGGCTGGAAACGCTGATCCGGCTCA
The DNA here is from genome assembly GCF_900220975.1 of Rhizobium subbaraonis. Classification (GTDB taxonomy): domain Bacteria; phylum Pseudomonadota; class Alphaproteobacteria; order Rhizobiales; family Rhizobiaceae; genus Mycoplana; species Mycoplana subbaraonis. The sequence goes on from NZ_OBQD01000004.1 coordinate 3,034, forward strand.
GGTGGCTGGCGGTGGTTGGCCAATCCATCGCGGTGATCGTCGTCGCGTTCTGGCTCGGCTTCCCCTTGCCGTTCGCTGCCTGCTGCGTGCTGATCTCGCTCCTGGCGGCGGCGAATTTCTATCTGACGTTCCGGTATCCGCCGGCCCACCGGCTGACGCCGGCCGCCTCGCTCGTGCTGCTCGGCTTCGACCTCAGCCAGCTGATGGCGCTGCTTTTCATCACCGGCGGACTGGCAAACCCCTTTGCGCCGCTGATCTGCGTGCCCGTCATCATCTCGTCGTCGGCCCAGCCAATCCGGCACAGCATGGCGCTCGGCATCCTTGCCGTGGCAGGGATTACCGCGCTCGCCTTCACCCCCTTTCCACTGCCGTGGTATTCGGGCTCGATCCTCGTCATGCCGCCGATCCTGATCGCGGGGGTCTGGTTCGCCATCTGCTCCACCACCGGTTTCGCCGCATTCTATTCCTACCGCGTTTCGCTGGAGGCCTCGGAGCTTTCGGATGCGCTCGCGGCGACGGAACTGGTGCTCCAGCGCGAAAAGCACCTGTCCCAGCTGGATGGGCTGGCGGCGGCGGCGGCGCACGAGCTAGGAACTCCACTGGCCACCATCAGCGTCGTCGCCAAGGAAATGGAGCGCGAACTCGGCAAGGACCCCCGCTTCGGCGAGGACGTGCAGCTGTTGCGCAGCCAGAGCGAGCGATGCCGTGATATTCTTCGCCGGCTGACGACGCTCTCGGCCGAGGACGAGGCGCACATGCGCCATCTGCCACTTTCCTCGCTGCTGGAAGAGGTCATGGCACCGCATCGCGAATTCGGCATCAAACTCACCCTGAACGAGGAAAGCGAGCGCATCGGCGAACCGATCGGCCAGCGCAATGCGGGGATACTGTATGGCCTTGGGAACCTGCTGGAGAACGCGGTCGATCATGCGAGGTCGGAGGTTCGGGTCACCGCCAGCCACAACGCCGACCGGGTAAAGATCGTGATCGAGGACGACGGAGACGGTTATGCGCCGGATATCCTGCTTCGGATCGGCGAGCCCTATGTGACGAAGCGGCAGCGCGACGATCGCGCCGGCGGGCTGGGCCTCGGCCTGTTCATCGCCAAGACGCTGCTCGAACGCTCCGGGGCGCGACTGACCTTCGGCAACCGCCAGAACGGCGTGCCCGGCGCCCGGGTGGAGGTCGAATGGCCGCGGCATAGGATGGACATCAATCTCGCGAATTGACTTTACCCGCCGCTTTGGAGCGGTCATAAGAATTTCATCTGAAAGCAAGAAATACAGCGCGGAATTGCAAGATGTCCGACAAGACCGATGCCACTCAAGCCGATCCCGGATTTAGTGATGCCGACTACATCGGCGCGGATCCATCGCTTCTGCTCGTCGATGACGACGGCCCGTTCCTGCGCCGTCTGGCGCGCGCGATGGAGGCACGCGGCTTCGTCGTCGACATCGCGGAGTCGGTGGCCGAAGGCATAGCAAAGGCCAAGGGCACGCCACCGAAATATGCCGTCATCGATCTGCGCCTCGGCGACGGCAGCGGCCTCGACGTGATCGCGGCCATCAGGCAGCGCCGCGACGACACCCGCATCATCATGCTCACGGGATACGGCAACATCGCAACGGCGGTGAACGCCGTCAAACTCGGAGCCGTGGACTATCTGGCCAAGCCGGCGGACGCCGACGACATCTTCGCCGCGCTGACGCAGAAGCCCGGCGAAAAGGCGGAGCTGCCCGAAAACCCGATGTCGGCGGACCGGGTGCGATGGGAGCATATCCAGCGGGTCTACGAGATGTGCGAGCGCAACGTCTCGGAGACGGCGCGCCGGCTCAACATGCACAGGCGCACGCTTCAGCGCATCCTGGCCAAGCGGGCACCGAAGTAAGAGACATTCCCGAAGCTGCAAGCCGGCAGGCGGCGCCATTGCCTGCTTGGGTCTTGTTCTCGCGCATGCTGGTGTCGCAAAACCGCTGCGCACTTTCCCCGACATGCTTCCAGCGATACACGCGCGGCGAAATCAATCGCGGTCGCCGGAAACGATGGCGGCCATCTCCGAGCCCTCTCCCGCCTTGCCTGTCAGCAACTCGGCCTGAAGCAGGCGCCCTGCCGCAACCCGTGCGAAGGAAAAGGTGACGGACTTCCGGGTCGGCGGCGCAAGCCTGTGTTCGGGCGCCTCGCGCAGGATGTGGGCGCCGTAGCCGTCGGAGACGACGAGACCGCAGTCTTCCGGAAAAATGTCCAGCGGAACGCCCCTGTGCGTGGCGAAGAAGAGCCGGTCGCAGTGCAGCCGATAGTCGGGCCACTTCCTGTCGACGCGGAAATCCTCGATCGACGTCTTGATCTCGACGATCCAGATTTCGCCCTTCGGCGAAAGGCTGATCAGGTCGGCCCGCCTGCCGCTCGCCAGTGTCAGCTCGGCCAGCACCGCGTGGCTGAGTTCGCTGAACAGGCGTTGCACGCCGCGCCGCACCATCATGGCGCGCTCCGACTGCCGTCCGTCGAGGAGCGGATTGTCATTGTGCAGCGACAGGATCGTCATCGTCGAATCTCCAGGTGGACGCGGTCGCGCCATCTTATCAGCTTTCCAGAAAAGGAACCGCAACCGCCTGCGGCATCGGGAAATGTTGCAAAAAAGCAAGCCGTCGCCTTTTTGCTCCTGCGCAACCGCGCAGAGCGGCCGACGCCCTTGCAATGAGGCCGCCAACGAAAATAAACGTGGTTGCAGACGTCCGGAATGACCGGCACGCCACCTCCCGAGTCGAAGAGAATTAGATGCGCCTCCGCACTGCCCTTTTTCTATGCGGCCTTGCAGCGTCCGCGACGCTTGCCGGTTGTTCTTCCGTTCCCACGTCCACGCCGATCATCGGCGAGAAGGTGGCCACCAACCAGATCTTCACCTCCGAATACGGCCCGGTCGAGGACCACGGCTACGCGCTGCCGGCCATTCCGATCCAGCGGGTCGATCCGAAGTATCACCGCCAGATTGTCGATTATAAGACCGACGAGAAGCCGGGCACGATCGTGGTCAACACACCGACCCGCTTCCTCTATTTCGTGCTGCCCGGCGGCAAGGCCGTCCGTTACGGCATCGGTGTCGGCAAGCAGGGCTTCGCATGGGAAGGCGAGGCCTATATCGCCTGGAAGCAGGAATGGCCGATGTGGCATCCGCCGGAAGAAATGGCCCAGCGCAAACCTGAAGTGGCGAAGTATGTGAAAGAAGGCATGCAGCCGGGCCTGACGAACCCGCTCGGCGCCCGCGCCCTCTACCTCTTCAACGCCAAGGGGCAGGACACGCTGTTCCGCCTGCACGGCACGCCGGAATGGAGCTCCATCGGTACGGCTGCCTCCTCGGGCTGCATCCGCCTGATGAACCAGGACATCATCGACCTTTATTCGCGGGTTCGTCCCGGCAAGGGCGCGCGCGTCGTCGTCCAGCAGTAAGCTTCAAGCCACTCGCAAAGACGAAGAAAGCCGCCGGTCTCCCGGCGGCTTTCTTGTTTGATGGCGGCAGGGTGAAGCTCGGCCCGGCGATGGAGGCGCGCTCAGGCCGGCGACCAGAATGCCGATCAGCGCGCGGCGCGGGCAGCCTTGAGTTCGCGACGGCGGCGATGCAGGACCGGTTCGGTATAGCCGTTCGGCTGCTCGCGTCCCTTCAGCACCAGCTCGCAAGCCGCCTGGAACGCGATGGAGCCGTCGAAGTCCGTCGCCATCGGCGTATAGAGCGGGTCGCCGGCGTTCTGGGCGTCGACGATTGCGGCCATCCGCTTCATGGTCTCGACGATCTGCGCCTGCGTCACCACACCATGGTGCAGCCAGTTCGCCATATGCTGGGCGGAGATGCGCAGGGTGGCCCTGTCTTCCATCAGGCCGACATTGTTGATGTCCGGAACCTTGGAGCAGCCGACGCCCTGATCGACCCAGCGCACGACATAGCCGAGGATGCCCTGGGCATTGTTGTCGAGCTCCTTCTGGATCTCCTCAGCCGTCCAGTTCGGGCGCGTCGCGACCGGTACCGACAGGATATCGGCGAGCTTGGCGCGGGGGCGGCTTTTCAGCGCTGCCTGCAGGGCGGCCACCGAGACTCTGTGGTAGTGCGTCGCATGCAGCGTCGCCGCCGTCGGCGACGGCACCCAGGCGGTGTTGGCGCCGGCTTTCGGGTGGCCGATCTTCTGCTCGAGCATCGCCGCCATAAGGTCCGGCATCGCCCACATGCCCTTGCCGATCTGCGCATGGCCGGAAAGGCCGCATTCCAGACCAATATCGACGTTGGCGTTTTCGTAGGCGCCGATCCAGGCGGACTGTTTCATGTCGCCCTTGCGGATCATCGGGCCGGCCTCCATCGAGGTATGAATCTCGTCACCGGTCCGGTCGAGGAAGCCGGTGTTGATGAAGAAGACCCGTTCCTTCGCAGCCCTGATTGCCTCCTTGAGGTTGACGGTCGTGCGCCGCTCCTCGTCCATGATGCCCATCTTGATCGTGTTCGGCGCCATGCCGAGCGCGCCTTCGACGCGTTCGAAGATCCTGCTGGCAAAGGCGACTTCTTCCGGGCCGTGCATCTTCGGCTTGACGATATAGATCGAGCCGGCTCGCGAATTCTTGCGGCGACCGGCCGGGCCGACGTCGTGCAGCGCGATCAGCGCGGTGACCAGCGCATCCATGATGCCCTCGGGGACTTCGTTCCCGTCTGCGTCGAGGATCGCCGGATTGGTCATGAGGTGGCCGACATTGCGCACCAGCATCAGCGAGCGGCCGGGCAAGGTGATGGTCGAGCCGTCCGGCGCGGTGTAGGACGCATCGGCATGGAGCTTGCGGGTGAAGGTCTTGCCCGCCTTCTCGACCTGCTCTTCCAGGTCCGCCTTCATGAGGCCCAGCCAGTTCCGGTAGACGACGACCTTGTCGGCCGCGTCGACCGCCGCAACCGAATCCTCGCAGTCCATGATCGTGGTCAGCGCCGCCTCGATGCGGACATCCGAGACATGCGCGGCATCGCTCCCGCCGATCTCGGTCGTGGGATCGATGACGATCTCGATGTGAAGGCCGTTGTTGCGGAGCAGGATCGCGTTCGGCGCCGCAGCCTCGCCAAGATAGCCGACGAATTTCTCTGGTGTCTTCAGGCCCAACACCTCGCCATCGGTTACGACAACCTGTAGCGCACCGTTCTTGACGCCGAAAGACCTCGCCTCGCTCCACAGTGCCCCGGCCAGCGGCACGCTGTCGTCGAGGAAACCGCGTACCCAGGCGATCACCTTTTCACCGCGCTTGGGATTGTACCCCTTGCCGCGCGCAGCACCGTCGTCCTCCGCAATGGCGTCGGTTCCGTAAAGCGCATCGTAGAGCGAGCCCCAGCGGGCGTTCGCCGCATTCAGAGCGTATCGGGCATTCATGACGGGAACGACGAGCTGCGGTCCCGCAACCGTGGAGATCTCGGGATCGACATTTGCGGTGGTCACGGCGAAGTCCGAGCCTTCGGGTACGATGTAACCGATCTCGCGCAGATAGGCTTCATAGACAGCAAGGTCTGTCGGGGCACCGTTCTTCTTGTACCAATCGTCCAGCTTCGCCTGCAGCCCGTCACGCTTTTCCAGAAGGGCGCGGTTCTCTGGCGCAAGCTCCGTGACGATCGAAGCAAAGGCTGCGAAATAAGCATCGGCATCGACGCCGGTGCCTGGCAGGGCTTCCCTGACGAGGAACTCCAGCAACTCGTTGTCGTAGGAAAGCCCGTTCTTCTCGGTGTAATTCATCGTGATGCGCTCCGCGGCTGCGAGGACGTTCAGGTCCGTGATGCTGCCACTTTCTGCAAGCTTTCATTGCCAGTCAATTCAGCAATGGTACAAAGAATTTATTCCGCCAGAGAACAAATCGCCGGCTATTGATCGATAGCGATCCTTGGGCGCCCCGTCGCCGTCGCGGTGAAGCGCGCTTCCACCAGCTTTCTCTGGCCCTCGATTTCCGGCGCCTCGATCAATTCGGCCAGGGTCACGGCGGGTTCATCGGCACCGCTGAGGTGCGCCGCATGCAGGGCCGCGCCGATCGCGCGTTCGCGCGCCAGCGAGAAGGCCTCTTCCTCCGCCAGCAGCCGCACGCTTTCGCCCGATCCGCCGACGATGAAGATGCCCTCTTCCGGCACCGTGACGAAGACGGTCGCACTTGCGCGCACCTGGCCGACGACAGCACCGATCGCGTTGGCCACGTCGGCGTCGAACGGGATGGCCTGCTCGGTGTCGAGCATGTTCGCGATGGCCGGATAGTAGACCGGCGCGGAAGCGCCGAGGCCGATCAGCGGGCGATCGAGATGGATGCGGAACTGGACGATCCCCGGCCGACGCAGCAGGGCGCGGTCGACGGGTAGAGATTCTGCCGGGTCAATCGCGCCTACCCCGTCCTCGGCCAGGCAAGCGCCCATGATGGCGTCGCAGGACTGCCGCGTCAGCCGGTCGACGATCATGCGCGCCAACCGTTCGGCCGAATCCGCAATGGGCCTGCCTGACCCGTCCTTCGCCCGTGCCGCCAACTCGAGCCCGAGCCGGGCTGCCTCGCGGTCCCATTGGTCCTGCCGCCCGAGGACATGCATGGCGTCCGATGGCGTAATGGCGCTGATATGCACGAGACCGCGACCGACGAGCCGGTCAAGGGTCGCCTTCTGCAATGTGCTGGCAAGAAGCTGGTCCAGCGGCAGGGGCACGCCGGTGATGCGGTCGTAGAGCGCCTGCTCCTGCGACTGCAGGCCGCTTGCAAGGTTGTCCGGCAGGCCGGTGCGCACGGCAAAGCGACCGTCGTATCGCCCGACATGCGATGCCCGGAGCTGTCGTTCCAGCGCAGTGCGAACGACGTCGCCGTGAAGCGTGGACGCAAGGCTGAGGGGCAGGAAGCGCCGCGGGCCGAGATCGAGCCGAGCGGTCAGGCCGCGGTCGTTGATGCGCACTTCGGAATCGCCGCCGAGGCCGTAGGTCCGCATGGCGACCGCCTCGACCATGGTGCGGTAGCCCCCGACCACCGCCCCCTCGGCGTCGAGCCGCGGGCGCCCCTTGTCCAGTATCGCCACGTCGGTGGTCGTACCGCCAATGTCGGAGACCACTGCGTCGTCCATACCGGTCAGGTGGCGGGCGCCGACAAGGCTCGCCGCCGGCCCGGAGAGGATCGTCTCGATCGGCCGCAGGCTCGCCTCGGCCGCCGAAATCAGCGCGCCGTCGCCGCGCACGACCATCATCGGCACATGGATGCCGCGCCGGTCCAGATAGCCCTCGCAGGCCCCGATGAGCCGGTCGATCATCGAAACCAGCCGCGCATTCAGCAACGTGGTCAGTGCCCGCCGCGGACCGCCGAGCTTGGAGGAAAGTTCGTGGCTGCAGGTCACGGGCAGATGCGAGACCTCCCGGATCCGGTCGCGCACGCGCTGCTCGTGGGCGGGATTGCGCACGGCGAAGTATCCGGCCACCGCGAAGGATGAAATGCTCTGCGCCAGATCCGGCAACGCTGCATCGAGTGCAGCCATGTCCAGCGGGGTCTCGTGTCCATGCACGTTGTGGCCGCCGGGCAGGAACAGGACCGGGTCGTTGCCGAGCGCCTCGCCGAGCCCGTCGCGCTTTAGGTCCTCCGGCCCGAATCCGATCATGACCAGACCGGCGCGCCCGCCCTGCCCCTCTACGAGCGCATTGGTGGCAAGCGTCGTCGATAGCGATACGAGGCTGATGGCGGAGACGGGCGCCTTTGCCTGGTCGAGCACCGCCTCCACCGCGCCTGCTATGCCGACCACCAGGTCGTGCCGTGTCGTCAGCGCCTTGGCCTTCGCCACGACGCCGCTCGCTTCGCTAAAGAGGACCGCATCGGTATAGGTTCCGCCGGTGTCGATGCCGAGTAACAAATGGTCCGCCACGTGATCCATCCGGAGTGCTGCGTGCCCCTGCAGACACGCCAGATAAGGTTGCCGAAGGTGTTATTGCATCTTGGCCGGGATTGCCACAGCCCCGCATGCGACGGGATGCATCGAGAAGGGGCCGGCACGTGTCGCTTCGCCGCCACGCCGATCGAAGCGATCGACGGGCGACATTTCAGGCGGCGCGGGCGGTGACCGTCATGGGGAGCCCCCCGGCCGGCTGGGTCGTCAGACGCTGCAGCGGCCAGGGCCGGGTCTGCGGCGTCAGGTCGAAGCGATAGCGGCTCATCAGCACCGCCAGCGCGATCACGGCTTCCTGAAGCGCAAAGGTGGCGCCGATGCAGATGCGCGGACCGGCACCGAAGGGAAGGAACTGGAAGCGGTCGATGCCATCGCGGTTTTCCGGCAGGAAGCGCTCGGGGATGAAGGCGCGCGGCTTGTCCCAGTAGAGTTCGTGGCGATGCAGGGTCCAGGGCATGATGAGAACGGTGATCCCTGCCGGGATCTCGACGGTTTCGCCGCCCGGGCTGGTCCAGCGATCCGCCGCGATCGCAGCACGATTGATCGAGGGGGCCGGCGGATAAAGCCGAAGCGCCTCCTCGAAGGCGGCACGTGTCCAGGGCATCAGCTCCAGCCATTCGACGGGCTCTGCGCCGGACGCCAGCACCCGATCGATTTCCTCCTCCATAGCCGCGCGCGCATGCGGCACGTTGGCCACGCAATAGAGCGTCCAGGCAAGTGCGCGGGCCGTCGTCTCATGGCCGGCGCCGATGAACGTCAGGATGTTGTCCTCGATCTCTTCGCTAGCAAGCCCGTCGGGGCCCGCCTGCTGCAACAGCAACGTGAGGAAATCTCGCGGCACCGCGTCGGGGGCGGCACGCATGCGCTCCAGCCGGAGGTTCATGGTATTGCGGACAATCGACCGGAATTTCTCCAGAACTTTCTGGCCGCCGATCCGCGTCAGGCGCGGCACCCAGGAGGGCGCCTTCAAGAGATCGAACGGATCGACCCGACCCATTCGATGCAGCAGCGCGTTGACGTCGTCGGCAAAGCTTCCGCTGGAAGAGACGATCTCGCCGGAAAAGAGCGTGTCTGCGAGAATGGCGAATGTCAGCTCGGTCATGTCGTTGGCGACGTCGAAGACCGTGCCGTTTTCGCCCGCGTCCGCATACTTCGCAGCATAAAGTTCGGACTGGCGCAGCATCTGGCCGGCGAAGCCGCGAGCGTGGCGGGGCGTGAAGATCGGCGCCACCGCCTTGCGCGAACGTTTCCAGACGGCCCCTTCCGCCGTCAACAGACCATCACGCAGGATCGGGCGCAGAACCAGCTGGCGCACGTCCCCCATGCGATAGTTCTGGGCGTTGTCGACCAGTACGTGCTTTATCAGGCCGGGGTCGTTGACGATCAGCGTGTGTTCGCGAAAGAAGCGCGTCTCGATCCAGGGAAGCGTGTAGGACGGCTCGCCCCACAGTTCGAGCGGGTTGCGCAGGACCGTACGGATGATTTCCAGCCGGGACGGCGGCACGGTCCGCGGAAGCGGTGCCGGGGGTTCGAAGGGCTGCGGACGCATATCCATGGCGCTCCCTCGCACGTTACGCATTCCCGATCGGACGGACATCTTCGCCCGTGTTCATCCAGACTAGAGCAGCCCCTGCAATTCGGCCAGCTTATCGTTCACCAGCCAGCCGTAATAGTTTTCCTCCGGCCAGGGCGAGGTCCCCTCCGACCGGCGCCGGGCGAAATCCGCAGCGCGCGCATCGGGATTGCCGACATTATAGAGCGTCGCAGTAATGCCCGGATTGCTGGAGATGTCGACGTCGGCAATCTGCTTGTAGGCATCGATCGAACGACGGATCGACGCTGCCATGTAGGCCAGCGAGATATCCGGATCCATGATCGCCTTGTAGACGCCGGCGGCATCCTTTTCGTCCAGTCGGTCGTAGCCCGACACACGCACAACGACGTCCGTCAGCATCAGTGCCGTCAGTGGGTTGATCTGACCGAGGCCGAACGTCTGGCCGGCATAGAACGGCTGGAAGAAGACCGCGCTGAAACGGTTGTTCGGATAGGCGACGCCGCTAACCGTCCTGCCCTTGAACTGGCGGTCCCAGACGGTTTCGCGGCAAGACCATACCGCATAGGAGCCCTTCTTGCCCTCGCAGGAGGCAAACTCGGGACGATCCACGAACGTATCCACGCGCTCGCCATTGTAGGCGAAGCGAAAGCTGTCGCCGGCATAGGATGCGGCCTTGATGTAGTAACTCTGGAGACGGTCGTAGGCATCGACGTTGTAGGTATGCTCACCCACGATCGCGCCGACCATGTGGATCGGGGCGATGCCATATTGCGCCGCCACCGACTTGATCTTGGAGACCAGTTCGCGGTCGCCGGCCAAAAGGTCGCGCACCTTGTCGTACTTGGCGTCGAAGCTCGTCTTGCCCGCCTTGGTGCGGCGAACCGACGCGCCGGGCACGTTCGGCTGCTCGGCATTGCGATTGCCGGGTGGCACCACTTCGGTCGCCGAAGCGGGTGCGGCGGCAAGAAGGGTGGCGGAAATGGCAAGCATTGTCAGCAGATGTCGCACGATGCGGTTTCTCGGACCTTCGGACATGGTCTCTTCCAGCCTGTGTTGATTTTCGCGGCACCCATGCAGACCAATCGTGTCGGAATGATGCCGCACAGACACACGAAAACGCCGCGTTTCTAGAGCGAAGCGCGGCGCGTGTCGAGGAGACGGCGATCAAAATCGCGGGACCGGCAGGCTGGCCGCCGGTCGCCCTGTCAGAGGATGTAGCGCGAAAGATCGGTGTTGGAGGCCAGCGCACCGACGTGCTTGCGCACGTATTCGGCGTCGATCGTCACGATACTGCCCGCCGAATCCGGCGCTTCGAACGAGATCTCGTCGAGCACCCGCTCCATCACCGTCTGCAGGCGCCGCGCGCCGATGTTCTCGACACTGGCGTTCAGCTTGACGGCGACATCGGCCAGCGCATCAAGCGCGTCCTCGGTGAAATCGAGCGAGACTTGCTCGGTTTCCATCAGCGCCTTGTATTGGCGGATAAGGCTCGCCTCCGTCTCCGTCAGGATCCGGCGGAAGTCTTCCTTCGTCAGCGCACGGAGCTCTACGCGGATCGGCAGGCGGCCCTGCAGTTCCGGCAGCAGGTCCGAGGGTTTTGCCACATGGAAGGCGCCGGAGGCGATGAAGAGGATGTGATCGGTCTTCACCGGCCCGTACTTCGTCGCCACGGTCGTTCCTTCCACGAGCGGCAGCAGGTCGCGCTGCACGCCCTCGCGCGAGACGCCTGCACCGATGCCTCCGTCACGGGCTGCGATCTTGTCGATCTCGTCGAGGAAGACGATCCCGTCGTTCTCGACAGAACGCACAGCCTCACGCTGGATCTGCTCGTTGTCGATCAGCTTGTCGGACTCGTCGTCGATCAGCAGCTTGTAGGAGTCCTTGACCGTCGTCTTGACCTTCTTGGTACGACCGCCCATCGCCTTGCCGAACATTTCGGAAAGGTTGAGCACGCCGACATTGGCGCCGGGCATGCCCGGGATCTCGAAACCGGGCATGCCCGAACCGCTGTCGGCGATGTCGATCTCGATTTCCTTGTCGTCCAGCTCGTTGCTGCGCAGCTTCTTGCGGAAGCTGTCGCGCGTGGCCGGCGAGGCGGTCGCGCCGACAAGCGCATCGAGCACGCGCTCCTCGGCATTCAGATGCGCCTTGGCGACGACCTCGGCGCGCTTCTTTTCGCGCACGAGGCCGATACCGACCTCGACGAGGTCGCGCACGATCTGTTCGACATCACGGCCCACATAGCCGACCTCGGTGAACTTGGTAGCCTCGACCTTCACGAAGGGCGCGCCGGCAAGCTTGGCCAGGCGGCGTGAAATCTCCGTCTTACCGACTCCGGTCGGACCGATCATCAGGATGTTCTTCGGCATTACCTCGTCGCGCAGGTCGTCGCCGAGCTGCTGGCGACGCCAGCGGTTGCGCAGGGCGATCGCGACGGCGCGCTTGGCGTCCTTCTGGCCGATGATGTACCGGTCCAGCTCGGAGACGATCTCTCGGGGGGAAAAATTACTCATCTCGTTCTCACTTTCGGCGACGGTCCCGGGCCATCATCAGCGCCGGGCCATCCTCTGTGTGTCGTTCATCAAATGCGTGGAAACCCGCCTTCTCGTAAGCCCGGATCGCCCGCCTGTTATCGGGGTGCGGATCTATGACGACCCGCCGAACCCCCTTTCTGAAAAGCCCTGCGACGAAGGCTTCAATCATTTGCGGGCCGAGGCCCTTTCCGATGAGCGAGGGCTCGCCGATGAACTGGTCGATGCCGACCGTTCCGGCCGGCTGGTCACCATAGGGATGCCCGGGTCCATCGACCACATAGCTCTGGACGTAACCAATCGGCCTGCCATCGAGTAAAACCAGATAAGGTTCGACCAGGGGACCGCTGAAATGGTCTCTGATCCCGGCTGCCTCCATTTCCGGCTCGCCCCACCATCGCCGCACGTGCGGCTCTCCCAGCCAGCGCAAGACAAGCGGCATGTCCGCCTCCGTCACCGGCCGGAAGCCGATCACCGCCTAGCGCTCGGCATCCAGCGTCTCCACGACCACGTTATGATTGGTGTAGACGCAGATATCACCGGCGATCTGCATCGCGCGGCGGGCGACTTCCTCAGCCGACTTGTCGCTGTCCATCAGCGCGCGGGCGGCCGCGAATGCGTAGTTGCCGCCGGATCCGATCGCGAGCGTACCATGCTCCGGTTCCAATACGTCGCCGTTGCCGGTGATCGCCAGCGTGATGTTCTTGTCGGCGACGAGCATCATCGCCTCCAGATTGCGCAGGTACTTGTTCGTTCGCCAGTCCTTGGCGAGTTCCACGGCGGCACGCATCAGCTGGTCGGGATACTGCTCGAGCTTCTCCTCGAGCCTTTCGAGAAGGGTGAAGGCGTCTGCCGTCGCCCCTGCAAATCCGGCGATGACATCGCCCTTGCCGAGCCGGCGCACCTTGCGCGCATTGCCCTTCATGACCGTCTGGCCGAGGCTAACCTGGCCATCGCCCGCCATCACCACCTTGCCGTCCTTGCGCACCGTGATGATCGTGGTCGCGTGCATCGTTCCGTAGGGATCGTGTTCACTCATATGAATACACCTGAATATTCCGCACCCGCCGAAGCCGGGCGCGCGCCGCCCGAAATGGGCCGGCTCACTCGCATCCTATGTAGGGGGCGAAATGCCGATTGCAATCGGCTCCGCAGGTGGCAAAGCAAGCGATCCGGGAATGCTGGCATTTTGCCCGTGCGCCTGATATGGGGACGGCGAAGACCTTCTGCGAATACCAGGGTACGCACGTCCATGAGCCGCACAGCCAGTATTTCCCGCAAGACCAACGAGACGGCCGTTTCCGTGACAGTCGAGATCGACGGCACTGGCACCTCGAAGATTTCGACCGGCGTCGGCTTCTTCGACCATATGCTGGAACAGTTGTCGCGCCATTCGCTCATCGACATGGAGATCGAGACGAAGGGCGACCTGCACGTCGACGACCACCATGCGGTCGAAGACACCGGGATTGCGATCGGCCAGGCAATTGCCAAGGCGCTCGGCGACCGGCGCGGCATCACCCGCTACGCCTCGCTCGACCTGGCGATGGACGAGACGATGACGCGCGCTGCAGTCGACGTCTCCGGCCGACCCTTCCTCGTCTGGAACGTAGCGTTTTCGGCGCCGAAGATCGGCACCTTCGACACCGAACTGGTGCGCGAATTCTTCCAGGCACTGGCGCAGAACGCCGGTATCACGCTGCACATCCAGAACATTTACGGCGCCAACAACCATCATATCGCCGAGACCTGCTTCAAATCCGTCGCCCGGGTGCTGCGCACGGCAACCGAAATCGATCCCCGCCAGCAAGGCCGCATTCCCTCGACGAAGGGTTCGCTGGCCTGACCGGCAGACCGGCAGGACAAACCACTTTGACCACCGCGAGCTACCTGATCCTGACCCCGCCGGGCGCTCCAGCCGCGACCGAGAAGGCAGCGTTTGTTCGCGACGGATTCCGCTGGACCGCCTTCTTCTTTCCGGCCATCTGGCTGCTCGTGCACCGGCTGTGGTTCTGGGGCGCCGTTGCGATCGTGCTGCAGATCGCCGCCACCAGCCTTTCCGGCACGCCGGATTTCGCGCTTGCCGGCCTGGTCCTTGGAATCGCCGTCTCCGTGCTGACGGCCCTGGAAGGCCCGCAGGCGATCGTGCGGGCGCTGGAGGCGCGCGACTGGACGCTGCGGAGTGCTGTCCAGGCACGCGATCTGGCGACGGCCGAGCAGATCTACTTCAGTGATGTGCCGACGACGGAAGCCGCATCTGCTGCGGCCCTGCTGCCGCCGACTGACAAGACAACCGGAGCTGCCCGACCTCCCGCGCTCGGCCTCCTCGGCTATGACGGAGAATGACCATGCGCGTGGCAATCATCGACTACGGATCGGGCAACCTGCGGTCCGCGACCAAGGCCTTCGAACGCGCGGCGCGTGAGGCGGGAATTTCGGCGGAGATCGACCTTACCGACCGCCCCGAGCGCGTGGCGACCGCCGATCGCGTCGTTTTGCCCGGCGTCGGGGCCTATGCCGACTGCCGTCGGGGACTGGACGCCGTCGAAGGCATGACGGACGCGCTTCGCGAAGCGGTGGAACTCGGCGGACGCCCCTTTCTCGGCATCTGCGTCGGCATGCAGCTGATGTCCTCACGGGGGCTGGAGAAGACGGTGACGGACGGGCTCAACTGGATTGCCGGCGACGTCACACTGATGACGCCTGCCGACCCGGACCTGAAGATTCCGCAGATCGGCTGGAATACGCTGACGCTGAAGCGCGAGCATCCGCTGTTTTCGGGCATTCCTACCGGCGATGGCGGCTTGCACGCCTATTTCGTCCATTCCTACCACCTGCAGGCCGAAAATCCGGACGACGTGGTCGCGACGGTCGAATACGGCGGGCCAATGACCGCCTTCGTCGCCCGCGGCAACAAGGCCGGCGCCCAGTTTCATCCGGAAAAGAGCCAGTCGCTCGGACTGGCCCTGATCACCAATTTCCTGCGCTGGAAGCCCTGAGCCGCGCGACCGAACGGACAAAAGACAAATGATCCTCTTTCCCGCCATCGACCTCAAGGACGGCCAGTGCGTTCGCCTCAAGCTCGGCGACATGGACCAGGCGACGGTCTACAACCCCGATCCCGCCGCCCAGGCCCGGGCCTTCGAGGAGCAGGGCTTCGAGTGGCTGCACGTGGTCGACCTGAACGGAGCCTTTGCCGGCGAAACGGTCAACGGCGCCGCCGTCGATGCGATCCTGAAGGCGACAGGGAACCCCGTGCAGCTCGGTGGTGGCATCCGAACGCTCGACCACATCGAGAACTGGCTGTCGCGCGGTCTGGCGCGGGTGATCCTCGGCACGGTCGCGGTGCGCGATCCGGCGCTGGTCATCGAGGCCTGCAAGCGCTTCCCCGGCAAGGTCGCCGTGGGCATCGACGCCAAGGGCGGCAAGGTCGCGGTCGAGGGCTGGGCTGAGGCGTCCGAACTCGGCGTGATCGAGCTTGCGAAGAAGTTCGAAGGTGCCGGCGTCGCGGCGATCATCTACACGGACATCGACCGCGACGGCATCCTGACCGGCATCAACTGGGCCTCCACGCTCGAGCTTGCCGACGCCGTCTCCATTCCCGTCATCGCGTCGGGCGGCCTTGCGTCGATCGAGGACATCCGCCGGATGCTCGAGCCCGATGCCGCCAAACTGGAAGGTGCGATCTCCGGCCGCGCGCTCTATGATGGCCGGATCGATCCGAAGGAAGCGCTGGCACTGATCCGTGCGGCGAAAGGAAAGACGGCATGACCCTCAAGGCTCGCGTCATCCCCTGCCTGGACGTCAAGGACGGCCGCGTCGTCAAGGGCGTCAGCTTCGTCAACCTGGTGGACGCCGGCGATCCGGTGGAGTCGGCCAAGGCCTATGATGCGGCCGGCGCCGACGAGCTGTGCTTTCTCGATATCACCGCCTCCTCCGACAACCGCGACACGATCTTCGACGTCGTGGCGCGCACGGCCGAGCACTGCTTCATGCCGCTGACGGTGGGCGGCGGCGTCCGCTCCGTTGCCGATATCCGCAAGCTCCTGCTTGCCGGTGCGGACAAGGTCTCGATCAACTCGGCAGCGGTGAAGGACCCTGATTTCGTGGCGGAAGCCGCCGACAAGTTCGGCAACCAGTGCATCGTCGTTTCGATCGACTCCAAGAAGGTTTCGGGCGAGGGCGAGGCGGACCGCTGGGAGATCTTCACCCATGGCGGCCGGCAGGCTACCGGCATCGATGCCGTCGCCTTTGCCGAAAAGATGGTCGAGCGCGGGGCCGGCGAACTGCTGTTGACGTCGATGGACCGCGACGGCCAGAAGGGCGGCTACGATATTGCCCTGACGCGCACCATCGCCGACCGCGTGCCGGTGCCGGTGATCGCGTCGGGCGGTGTTGGCAACCTCGACCATCTGGTCGAGGGGATCCGCGACGGGCACGCGACGGCGGTCCTTGCCGCCTCGATCTTCCACTTCGGCACCTATACCGTCGGCGAAGCCAAGCGCTACATGGCCGAACACGGCATTGCGATGCGGCTCGACTGAATGTCTGGACAGGAACTTTCGATGAGCGAATTCACCCTTGCCGATCTGGAACGCATCGTCGCCACGCGGGCGGCGGCGTCTGCAGACGAATCGTGGACGGCAAAGCTTGTCGCCGCCGGCCAGCCGAAAGCGGCCAAGAAACTGGGCGAAGAGGCCGTGGAAACGGTGATCGCGGCGATCGAGGGGGATCGCGCCGCGCTGGTGAGCGAGAGCGCCGACCTGCTTTACCACCTGATGGTGGTCCTGAAGATCGGCGGCGTCGACCTTTCCGACATCATGAACGAACTGGAGCGGCGGACCGGCCAGTCCGGCATCGCCGAGAAGGCGAGCCGCACGAAATGATTACTCAGCCTCTGCATGGCAAGAACCGGGCGGACATTCCCGACGACTACGGCAACCATCATTATTCACCTTATCGGTTCTTCTCCGCCGAGGAATGGTCGCAGTTCCGCGCCGACACGCCGCTGACGCTGACGGCCGACGAGGTGCGGCGACTGCGCTCGCTGAACGACCCGATCGACCTCGACGAAGTGCGGCGAATCTACCTGTCGCTGTCCCGCTTGCTTTCCGCCCATGTGGAATCGTCGCACCTGCTGTTCCAGCAGCGCAAACGGTTCCTCAGCCTGTCGGACGAATCGAAGACGCCGTTCGTGATCGGCATCGCCGGATCGGTCGCGGTCGGCAAATCAACCACCGCCCGCATCCTTGCCGAACTGCTGTCACGCTGGCCCTCCAGCCCCAAGGTCGATCTCGTCACCACCGACGGCTTCCTGCATCCGAACGCGGTGCTGAAGCGCGAAAACATGATGGATCGTAAGGGTTTTCCCGAAAGCTACGACATGGGCGCACTGCTGCGCTTCCTGTCGGCGATCAAGGCCGGACAGCCGAACGTCAAGGCGCCGACCTACTCGCATCTGACCTACGACGTGCTGCCGGACCAGTTCCAGGTCATCCACCGCCCGGATATCCTGATCTTCGAAGGAATCAACGTGCTGCAATCGCGCAGCCTTCCGGCCGACGGCAAGGTCGTGCCCATGGTTTCGGATTTCTTCGACTTCTCGATCTACATCGACGCCGAGGAAGCGCTGATCCACAACTGGTACGTGGAGCGCTTCATGCGGTTGCGCGAAACCGCCTTCAAGAACCCGGATTCCTACTTCAACCGCTATTCGCAGGTCAGCGAGGAAGAGGCGCTGTCGATCGCTGAGGGGCTCTGGCAGAACACCAACCTGAAGAACCTGCGCCAGAACATCCTGCCGAGCCGGCCGCGGGCCGACCTCATCCTGCAGAAGGGCCAGAACCATCTCGTCGAAACCGTGGGCCTGCGCAAGATCTGAGCGTCCTTTCGGCGGTCGCTCACCCCGCGACCGCACCGCGTGAAAGAGCGGTACGCGCGACCCGTCCCAGTCCTTGTTCTTGCGCGCCTCGTTGTCTCAGAACCGCTGCACACTTTTGTGCGACATGCTTCAAGGCTCGACGCGACGGAGCGTGAGGTTGATGCGCCCGCCGTCCTTCAGAAGCGTGGACGTGCCCGGGTAGATCCGGTCCACCCCGTGGAAGCCAAGCCGGCTGTCGCCGCCCAGAACAACCACGTCTCCGCTTGAAAGCCGCAGCGAACGCGTCGGATCGCTGCGCGCGGTGCCGCCGATGCGAAACAGGCACTGGTCCCCCAGGGATACGGAAACGACCGGCGCCTCGAGGTTCAGCTCGTCACGATCCTGGTGCAGCCCCATCCTTGCCTGTCTGTCGTAGAAATTGACCAGGCAGGCCTGAGGCGGCTTGCTATAGCCGGCAACGTCGTCCCACAGCCGCAGCAGCGATGCGGGGATGGCAGGCCAGCGGGTACCGCTGACCGGGTGGCGATCCTGATAGCGATATCCGTGCTGGCGATCCGTCACCCAGCCGAGATCGCCGCAGTTCGTCATGCGGACGGACATTGGCCGACCGGTCTTCGGCATGGTCGGAACAAAGAGCGGTGCCACAGCGGCAACGGCGCGAACCTCCTCCAGAAGCGCCTCCTGCGCCGGCCGGTCGAAATAGCCGGGCAGGTAGCGGAACCCTGAAAGAGACACGTGCGTTGCCATTGCCTGCCTTGAGCCGGATGTCAGGCTTCGTTGAGGTCGGGTATGCGCAGCACCTGCCCCGGATAGAACTTGTCGGGATGGCTCAGCATCGGGCGGTTGGCATCGAAGATGATGGTGTGCTTGGCGCCCTTGCCCTTGCCGTAGGCAGCCTCGGCGATCTTCCAGAGATTTTCGCCCTTCTTGACGGTGTGGAACACGGGCTCCCTTGCCGGTGTCGCGGCCTTGACGAGGGCCGTCATGTCGGCCTCTGCGAGTTCCAGGCCGGAATCAGGCGGGATGATCTTCAGGTCCGCGGCCTCGACCTTGGAGATGCCCAGCGTATTGCCGACCGCGACCACGGCCTTTTCGAAGATGCTCTGGTCGGCAACGACGCCTTTCAAAACGCACTTGTCACCCTCGACGGAGACTTCGACCTTATCCGTGCCGAGTGCAAACGAATCCAGTTCCTTCTTCACGTCCTCGGACTTGGGCGCCTCTTCCTCGCCGCCGATACCGAGCTTTTTCCCCGCATTCTTGATAAAACTAAATAGGCCCATGACTTCCTCCTGAAAATCCGGCTGCCGGCCGCAAGCACAACTGGCTGTAATGCCAGAGAAAAGCTAGGCCATTTCCGGCATTCTTCAAGGCGTCTTTCGCCACTGCCGTCAATCTCCGGAGGGCTTGGCGCGCATCTTCTTCACGCCGGAGCGCCCGGCCTTCTCCTTGAGCCGGCGCTCGACCGCCCCCTTCGAGGGCCGCGTCTTTTTCCGCGGCGGCGGCGGCGGTTCCGCCGCTTCGAGAATCAGCGCCTTCAGCCGCTCGCGCGCATCCTCCCGGTTGCGCTCCTGGCTGCGGAACCGATTGGCCTCGATCATCAGAACGCCGTCCTTCGACAGCCGCCGACCGGCGAGGCCTGCGGCGTTGGCCTTGATCCGGTCGTTGAGCGAGGGGGAGTTGCGCAGGTCGAAGAAAAGCTGGACGGCGGTGGAAACCTTGTTCACGTTCTGGCCGCCGGGACCGCCGGCCAGAACGAACTGCTCGGTCAGTTCCCAGCCGGCAATGACGATGGATCCCTTGATATGTAGCGGGTCGCTGGCCACGGACATTTCCTCGATTGGCCTCCTGCATAGCGCATGCGGCCCCGCGGCGAAATCCCGTGCACGCGGCAATTGCGGCCACGGGCCTGCAGGCCGCAGTCAGGCCGCTGTCAGATGCGAAAAACCCGGCCGAGGCCGGGTTTCACGTGAATCATGCTCGAATTCAGAGGCTGGCGGGCAGCGTTACTCGGCGGCAACCCGGATGCCGGGTGCCGCGTCGCGCACCCCGCCGTCGACGTGGTCCTCGAACTTGGCGAAGTTCGTGACGAACATGTCGACCAGTTTGCGGGCCTGGCGGTCATAGGCCGAGCCGTCCGCCCAGGTCGAGCGCGGATCGAGGATCTTCGTATCGACGCCCGGTACCGAGACAGGAACTTCGAAGCCGAAATTGTCATCGCGGCGGAACAGCGCGCCGTTCAGCGAACCGTCGAGTGCCGCGGCCAGCAGCGCGCGCGTCGCCTTGATCGGCATGCGGCGGCCTTCGCCGTAGGCACCGCCCGTCCAGCCGGTGTTGACGAGCCAGCAATCGACGCCATGCTCGGCAATCAGCGCCTTCAGCAGGTTGCCGTACTCCGTCGGGTGGCGCGGCATGAAGGGGGCGCCGAAGCACGTGGAGAAGGTCGCTTCGGGTTCGGTAACGCCACGCTCTGTGCCTGCCACCTTGGCGGTGTAGCCGGACAGAAAGTGGTACATGGCCTGATCGGGCGTCAGACGTGCGATCGGCGGCATGACGCCAAACGCGTCGGCGGTGAGCATGATGATGGTCTTCGGATGCCCGGAGCGCCCCGTTTCGCTGGCATTCGGGATGAAGTGCAGCGGATAGGCGCAACGGGTATTCTCCGTCAGCGAGCCATCGTTGAAGTCCGGCACGCCGTTGGCATCGAGCACGACGTTCTCGAGAACCGTGCCGAAGCGCTGCGTGGTGGCATAGATCTCCGGTTCGGCCTCTGCCGAAAGACGGATCGTCTTGGCGTAGCAGCCACCTTCGAAGTTGAAGATGCCGTTCTCGCCCCAGCCGTGTTCGTCGTCGCCGATCAGCGTGCGCGTCGGATCGGCCGAGAGCGTGGTCTTGCCGGTACCCGACAGGCCGAAGAAGACGGCAGCATCGCCATCCGGACCGACATTGGCGGAGCAGTGCATCGGCATGACGTTCCTGGCAGGCAGGATGTAGTTCAGTGCGGTGAAGACCGACTTCTTCATCTCACCCGCGTAGAACGTACCCGCGATCAGGATCAGGCCGTTGGTCAGGTCGCAGGCGATCATCGTCTCCGTGCGAGCGCCGTGACGCTCGGGATCCGCCTTGAAGGTGGGAAGGTCGATGATGGTCAGCTTCGGCAGAAAGCTGCCCAGCGCTTCCTTCGCCGGGCGGATCAGCAGGTTGCGAATGAAGAGCGAGTGCCAGGCAAGCTCGGTCACCACGCGCGTGGGCAGGGCATATTCGCTGTCTGCGCCGCCGATCAGGTCCTGCACGAACAGATCCTTGCCGGCCGCATGCGCCAGCATGTCCTGTCTGAGCGCCTCGAAATGCGCGGGCGACAGCTCCTTGTTGTTGTCCCACCAGATCTGGCCGGTCGTGTTCTCATCGCGAACGACGAACTTGTCCTTCGGCGAGCGACCTGTGTGTTGTCCGGTCAGCGCGCGCAAGGCGCCGTGGGCAGTCTTGACGGCTTCGCCTCGAGCCAACGCCTCATCATACAGTTCCTCTTCGGCAAGGTTGTAGCGGACAGTCGCCACATCCTTGAAACCGATCGCATCGAGGCCGTACGAGGGGTTGCGAATGCCCAGTTCCTTCATGGCCGAGTTTTCCTTCGCGATTTAAGGGGAGAGAGAGAATTTGACCGCAAGCTAATCTTTGCGGCAGCAAAAGGCAAGCCGTCACTTAGAATAAGTCAATGATATCAGTATATTAATCGATTTAACAATATGTATGACATTTTAAATCGTTTAGAAAATCGATTTAAATGACGTCAGAGAGGACTATCTTTTCACGCACCTCTTGTCGCACCGAAGCGATTGCCACAATTTGTTCCACGTTTACCCCCAAGGAAGCGCACCATAACGATCGCCCGGGCCAGGCCCCTAAGCAAATCAGTGAGGCGCACATGACGATGGAGACCAGCAGGATGCAGACGATCGCACTAGTAGACGACAACAGGAACATTCTGACGTCGGTGTCGATCGCGCTGGAAGCCGAAGGCTACCGCGTCGAAACCTATACGGATGGCGCCTCCGCGCTCGACGGGCTGCTGGCCCGTCCGCCGCAACTGGCCATCTTCGACATCAAGATGCCGCGCATGGACGGAATGGAGCTGCTGCGGCGGCTGCGCCAGAAATCCGACCTGCCGGTGATCTTCCTGACGTCCAAGGACGAGGAGATCGACGAACTCTTTGGCTTGAAGATGGGCGCGGACGACTTCATCACCAAGCCCTTTTCCCAGCGGCTTCTGGTCGAACGGGTCAAGGCGGTGCTCCGACGCGCCTCGAGCCGGGAGGCTGCGGCGGCGGGCGTCGTCGCTCCGGCGAAACCGGGCGACACCCAGGCACGCTCGCTGGAGCGCGGCCAGCTGGTGATGGACCAGGAGCGACACACCTGCACCTGGAAGGGCGAGCCGGTCACGCTGACCGTAACGGAATTCCTGATCCTGCACGCGCTGGCCCAACGTCCCGGCGTCGTCAAGAGCCGCGATTCGCTGATGGATGCCGCCTACGACGAGCAGGTCTACGTCGACGACCGCACGATCGACAGCCACATCAAGCGGCTGCGCAAGAAGTTCAAGATGGTCGATGGCGAGTTCGATATGATCGAAACGCTGTACGGCGTCGGCTACCGGTTCCGCGAATCGGCCTGAACGCCACCCAGGCGGGCCGACAGGCCGGAAAGCCGCCGTCACCGTTCGAATTTTCTTGCATCGGCATGGGCGGCGGTGGCATCCCAGCCGGGATGGAGGCGGCCAGGGGCCGGTCGAAGGAATTGACTGCAGTAGCGCAAAACTCGCTGGACAAGGAGCTGGACGACCAGGACGGCCGCCCGGGCCCGCGGCCTGTGCGCTCCTACTGGACCTATCCGTTCAAACTCATTCGCCGCATTTTCGGCAATGCGGTCTTTTCCAGCCTGACGCGGCGGATCCTGTTCTTCAACCTCGTCGCGCTCGTCGTGCTGGTCGCCGGAATTCTCTATCTCAACCAGTTCCGCGAAGGCCTGATCGATGCCCGCGTCGAAAGCCTGCTGACGCAGGGCGAGATCATCGCCGGCGCCATCTCGGCATCGGCATCCGTCGACACCAACTCGATCACCGTCGATCCGGAAAAGCTGCTCGAGCTGCAGGCGGGCCAGAGCATCACGCCGCTTCCGAACGACGAGGACCTCGACTTTCCGATCAATCCCGAGCGCGTGGCCCCAGTGCTGCGGCGGCTGATCTCGCCGGCACGCGTGCGGGCACGCATCTACGACACCGACGCCAACCTGCTGCTCGATTCGCGCCATCTCTACACTCAGGGACAGGTGCTGCGTTTCGACCTGCCGCCGGTGGAGCCGGAGGAAAGCTCGTTCTTCGACCGGTTCAGCGCGTGGTTCAACCGGGTGCTGCAGCCGGGCAATCTCCCCGAGTACAAGGAGGCGCCTGGCGGCGACGGTTCCATCTACCCGGAGGTGATGAACGCACTGACCGGGGTTCGCGGCGCCGTCGTACGCGTTACCGACAAGGGCGAGCTGATCGTTTCGGTCGCCGTGCCCGTCCAGCGCTTCCGCGCCGTGCTCGGCGTGCTGCTGCTCTCGACGCAGGCCGGCGACATCGACAAGATCGTCCATGCCGAGCGCCTCGCGATCATGCGCGTCTTCGGCGTGGCGGCACTGGGCAACGTGTTCCTGTCGCTGCTTCTTTCCAGCACCATCGCCAATCCGCTCCGCCGTCTGTCGGCGGCAGCGATCCGCGTCCGCCGCGGCGGCGCGAAGGAGCGCGAGGAAATTCCCGACTTCTCGTCGCGGCAGGACGAGATCGGCAACCTCTCGGTCGCCATCCGCGAAATGACGACCGCACTCTATGACCGCATCGACGCGATCGAGAGTTTTGCCGCCGACGTCAGCCACGAACTGAAAAATCCGCTCACATCGCTGCGGAGTGCTGTCGAGACGCTGCCGCTGGCGCGTACCGACGAATCGAAGAAGCGTCTGATGGACGTCATCCAGCACGATGTCCGCCGTCTCGACCGGCTCATCAGCGACATTTCCGACGCATCTCGCCTCGATGCGGAACTGGCTCGTAGCGACGCCAAGACCGTCGATCTCGAGAAAGTGCTGGGTGACCTCGTCGATATCTCGCGCCAGGTGCGCAGCAACAAGAAGCCTGTGATCCTCGACTTCGTCGTCGATCGCAACGACAACCCCAAGGCGCGCTTCGACATCAGCGGCTACGAGCTGCGCATCGGCCAGATCATCACAAACCTGATCGAGAACGCGCGCTCCTTCGTTCCCGAGCAGGGTGGGCGGATCGTGGTGCGGCTTTCAAACGGTCGCAACGGCCGGCGCATCGTTCGCATCGAGGACAACGGGCCGGGTATCCAGGCGGAGGACATCGACCGCATCTTCGAGCGCTTCTACACCGACCGACCGGCGAGCGAGGGCTTCGGGCAGAATTCCGGCCTCGGCCTCTCAATCTCGCGACAGATCGCCGAAGCGCACGGCGGTACGCTGAAGGCAGAGAACATCATCGACCGCGGCACCGGCGAGATCAAGGGTGCGCGCTTCATCCTCTCGCTGCCGGCGGGCCGCGGCAAATGAGCCGGGCGGTCAACGTCCACGGCACCGCAATCGTCATCGGCACCACGGGCCTCATCTTCGTCGGTCCATCCGGCTCGGGAAAGACGGCCGCGGCCTTGCATTGCATCGGCAGGGCCGGCGCGCGCGGCCTCTTTTCCGCACTCGTCGCCGATGACCAGGTCATGGTGTCGCTCGCAGGCACATCCGTCATCGCCCGCCCTCCTCCGACCATTGCCGGCCTCGCCGAGATACGGGGGGCTGCGATCGTCAGCGTTCCGAGCATCTCCGCCGCCATCCTTTCGCATGCGATCGGCCTCGTGCGGCCGCCATATTCGGAGCGTATCGCGCCCGAAGCGGAAGAGTACGACCTGATGCCGGGGCGGCACCTCCCCCTTACCCGCCTGCCCATCGATGACGGGTTCGACTGCTTCGAGAGATTGCTGCTTTTGTTGCCCGTTCTCGCGCGAAATTGACATGCAAGCGTCGCGAATTGCCGGGTCCGGGGCATTTTTAACTTGCGCTCGGCCTATTCATCGACAAGATGACCTCCCCAACGGTGGACGTCTTTTTCGCAGTGCGGTATGTACGGCTGCCGATATTTTGGGCAATTGGAGCGGTGCATATGATCGGACTGGTGCTTGTCACCCACGGCAAGCTGGCGGAAGAGTTTCGCCTCGCACTTGAACATGTCGTGGGGCCGCAAGAGGCGATCGAAACCGTTTGCATCGGCCCTGAAGACGACATGGACCAGCGCCGGCAGGATGTCCTCGAAGCGGCACAGCGTGCGGATCGCGGCCAGGGCGTCATCATCCTGACCGACATGTTCGGCGGCACGCCGTCTAACCTCGCCATATCCGTGATGAGCAGCGGTTCGGTCGAAGTCATCGCCGGGGTGAACCTGCCCATGCTGATCAAGCTTGCCGGCGTGCGCAACGACGGAAACATGGAGCGCGCGCTTCTGGAAGCCTCCGAAGCGGGACGGAAATATATCAACGTCGCCAGCCGCGTCCTCAGCGGTAAATGAACGACGCTCACTCCACCCACGGTTCGACCATGTCCGTCACGAAAGAACTCCTCATCATCAACAAGCGCGGCCTCCATGCTCGCGCGTCGGCGAAATTCGTGCAGACCGTCGACGGCTACGACGCCGAGGTGACCGTCTCCAAGGACGGCATGACCGTCGGCGGCACGTCGATCATGGGGCTGATGATGCTGGCCGCCAGCCCGGGATGTTCCGTCCATGTCAGCGCCACCGGTCTGCAGGCGGCCGAAGTGGTTTCGGCGCTGGAGGCGCTCGTTGCCAACCGCTTCGGCGAGGAAATGTAACGCTTTCAGCCGATATAAAGATATAAAGACCTCTTTATATGCGTGTTGCCTGTCCCGACAAATCCTGATAAGCATGCCCGCAGCTACGAGCGGGCGCATTCCGCCCCTTCTCCGCGGCCGCGCACCCGATGCGGCCGGCGCCTGCGTGCGCCGAAACAGGACCAATTCAGTCTGGAGACCCGCATGAGCAACACCAAGGACTACATCGTCGCCGATATCGGCCTGGCCGACTTCGGACGCAAGGAAATTGCGATCGCAGAAACCGAAATGCCGGGCCTGATGGCCTGCCGGGACGAATTCGGCGCGGCAAAGCCGCTCAAGGGCGCGCGCATCACCGGCTCGCTGCACATGACGATCCAGACTGCCGTTCTGATCGAAACGCTGGTGGCGCTCGGTGCGGAAGTGCGCTGGGCCTCGTGCAACATCTTCTCGACGCAGGACCACGCCGCCGCTGCCATCGCCGCCGCCGGCATCCCCGTCTATGCGGTCAAGGGTGAAACGCTGGAGGAATACTGGACCTATACCGACCAGATCTTCCAGTGGGCCGATGGCGGCCTGTCCAACATGATCCTCGACGACGGCGGCGACGCGACGATGTACATCCTGCTGGGCGCGCGCGCCGAAGCCGGCGAGGACGTGCTTTCCAATCCGGGTTCCGAAGAGGAGGAAATCCTCTTTGCGCAGATCAAGAAGCGACTGAAAGCCTCGCCCGGCTGGTTCACCAAGCAGCGCGACGCCATCAAGGGCGTCACGGAAGAGACGACCACCGGCGTCAACCGCCTCTACCAGCTGCAGCAGAAGGGCCTGCTTCCCTTCCCGGCGATCAACGTCAATGACAGCGTCACCAAGTCGAAGTTCGACAACAAGTACGGCTGCAAGGAATCGCTCGTCGACGGCATCCGCCGCGGCACCGACGTCATGATGGCCGGTAAGGTCGCCGTGGTCTGCGGCTATGGCGACGTCGGCAAGGGCTCGGCAGCCTCGCTACGCGGCGCCGGCGCCCGGGTCAAGGTCACCGAAATCGACCCGATCTGCGCGCTGCAGGCGGCCATGGACGGTTTCGAGGTCGTGCAGCTTGAAGACGTGGTCGGCAGCGCCGACATCTTCATCACGACGACCGGCAACAAGGACGTGATCCGCATCGAGCATATGCGCGAGATGAAGGACATGGCGATCGTCGGCAATATCGGCCACTTCGACAACGAGATCCAGGTCGCGTCCCTGCGCAACATGAAGTGGACCAACATCAAGCCGCAGGTCGACATGATCGAGCTGCCGAAGGGCAACCGGATCATCCTGCTGTCGGAAGGCCGCCTGCTGAACCTCGGCAATGCCACCGGCCACCCCTCCTTCGTCATGTCCGCCTCGTTCTCCAACCAGGTGCTGGCGCAGATCGAGTTGTTTGCCAACACCGGCAAGTACAACAACGAGGTCTACGTCCTGCCAAAGCAGCTCGATGAGAAGGTCGCGCGGCTGCATCTTGCCAAGCTTGGCGCCAAGCTGACGGAACTTTCCGGCGAGCAGGCTGCCTATATCGGCGTGACGCAGCAGGGTCCGTACAAGGCCGAGCACTATCGCTACTGATCGTTACCCGACTTATCCACAATATGTTGTGTGCCGCCGCCTTGACAGGGCGGCGGTTTCTTTTTTGCCGGCGCGACTTCCCGGGGATTCTGGATGGAAGTATGGTTATGTTGTTGATTCGACGCTGAGATGCGGAGCTGGAGCGCCGCACGTCACAAGCGACGTGTGCGCCCGCTATGATCCCGCTTCTGCCGCCTGGCTTCCCCTTTGGGTGAGGCCACGCGGAGACGTCGGATCGGGGATGTCTTGTCGATCAGGCGGCAAACGGACGGAGACATACCGGGGATGATGTCGGAACGGAAACGAGGCCTCTTTGGGCCGGGCGCAGACGCGTCCACAAAACTTGCCACGCAGATCAGGACGACCTGCGTCACCCGCCTGTCGGCGATCGGAAACCACGCATGGCGGCTCAGGGCGCTGGCGGCTGGCTCTGCGCTTTCCGCCTTTGCCGTTCCTGCGCACGCGCAGCAGGAGGCCGCGACGCGGCTGCTCGGCTCATCCGAAGTCATCACATTTTCCGTCCTCATCGGCGTGGTCTCGGCAGCCCTGTTTTCCGCCATCTGGATGATCCGCCAGCGCGGCCGGCTCGAAGAGGAGATCGGCGGACTGCGCGCCACCGTCTCCGATGCCAAGCACCGCAACGCCCGTCTGCAGGCGCTGATCAGCGACAAGAACCGGCGCATCATCGTCTGGGACGGCCTGTCGCAGCGACCGGAAGTGCTCGGCCAGCTGCCGCCGGAGACGGGCGCACCCGCCGCCGACGCCGAATTTCTGGCTCTCGGCCGCTGGCTTAAACCGGGATCGGCCGCCGAAGCCGAACGTGCGATCGAGACGCTGCGCTCCCAGGCACAAAGCTTCGACCTCGTCGTGGAGACCGGCCGCAACGAGATCATCGAGGTGCAGGGCCGCGTCTCGGGGGGGCAGGCTTTCGTCCGCTTCGTCGCCCTCAACAACCTGCGCCGCGAGGTGGCGGAGCTGCAGCTCGAACGCGACCGCCTCGAACAGTCGGTCACCGTCTTCCAGAACCTGCTCGATACGATCGACCTGCCGGTCTGGCAGCGCTCCCGCGAAGGGACACTCGTCTGGGCAAACACGGCCTACGGGCAGGCCGTCGAGGCACGCGACGCGCAGGAGGCCGTTCGCGAAAACCGCGAACTTCTCCCGGCGGTGACCCGCGAAAAGATCCGCGCCGTCAGCACCTTCGACACGCCCTTCCGCGACAAGGTCTCCACCGTGGTGCAGGGCAGGCGCAATTTCTTCGAGGTGGTGGATGCCCTTTGCGCCTCGGGTTCCGCCGGCATCGCCCTCGACATATCCGAGACGGAAGCTGTCCGCGAAGAGCTCCAGCGCACCCTGAAGAGCCACGCCGAAACGCTCGACCATCTCGCCACCCCCGTCGCGATCTTCGACGGGACGCAGCGACTGCAGTTCTACAACCAGGCCTTCCAGAGCCTTTGGGACCTCGATACCGCCTTCCTCGAGAGGCATCCCGATCACGGCGAAATGCTCGACCGACTGCGGGCGGCTGCAAAGCTGCCGGAGCAGCTCAACTGGCGCCAGTGGAAGGAAAACGCCCTTTCGGTTTATCGGGCAATCGATACCCAGACCGATCTCTGGCACTTGCCCAACGGCCAGACGCTGCGGGTATTCGCCACCGCGCGCCCCCAGGGCGGCGCCACCTGGGTGTTCGAGAACCTGACGGAAAAGGTCGATCTCGAAACGCGCTACAACACGTTGCTGCAAGTACAGGGCGAGACGATCGACCATCTCTCCGAAGGGGTCGCCGTGTTCGGACCTGACGGGAAGATACGCCTGTCCAACCCGGCGTTCCGCGCACTTTGGGGCATCACCGAGGCCCAGGTCCAGGCTGGCACGCATATCCGCGCAATCGAGCAGGCCTGCGCGCCGTCCTATGACGGGGCGGATGGCTGGAAGCGTTTCGGGCAGATCATCACCAGCTTTGACGACGAACGCCCGTCCTATCGCGGCGTGCTGGAGCTTCACACCGGCCTCGTGCTCGATTTCGCCGTCACCC
The DNA here is from genome assembly GCF_900220975.1 of Rhizobium subbaraonis. Lineage (GTDB taxonomy): Bacteria > Pseudomonadota > Alphaproteobacteria > Rhizobiales > Rhizobiaceae > Mycoplana > Mycoplana subbaraonis. The sequence goes on from NZ_OBQD01000004.1 coordinate 32,422, forward strand.
CGCTTTCCAACGCACAGACGATGCTGACCTTCGTCAACATCACCGACAGCGTTCGCGTCGAGCGGGCCCTGACGGAAAAGAACGATGCGCTGCGCAAGGCCGATGCACTGAAGAACGACTTCGTGCAGCATGTTTCCTATGAACTGCGCTCGCCGCTGACCAACATCATCGGCTTCGCCGACCTTCTCAAGACGCCGTCGATGGGATCGCTGAGCGAGCGGCAGGCGGAGTATGTCGACCACATCGCCACCTCTTCGGCAGTCCTCCTGACCATCGTCAATGACATTCTCGACCTGGCGACCGTCGATGCCGGGATCATGGAACTCGACCTGTCGGAGGTGAGCCTTGCCGACCTGCTCGACGACGTTTCGATGGAGTTCGCCGAGAGGCTGAAGGACAACCACGTCTCGCTGGAGATCGTGGCGCCGCCATCGCTCGGCACGATTGTCGCCGATCACCAGCGCCTGAAGCAGATCCTCATCAAGCTCCTCGCAAATGCCGCGAACTTCGCACCCGAAGGCACGGCGATCGAGCTGAAGTGCTGGCGCGAAGAACGCGATCTCGTCTTCAGCGTTTCAGACAGCGGTCCCGGCATCCCGCAGGACGTGCTGCGCACCGTTTTCAACCGTTTCGAGAGCCATGGCCGGCGCGGCGGCGCGGGGCTCGGGCTCTCCATCGTCGAAAGCTTCGTCAGCCTTCACAACGGCACCGTGACGATCGACAGCCGCGAAGGCGAAGGGACGCGCGTCACCTGCCGCATCCCCGGGGCCTCGCTGCCGGCCATCGCCGCGGCGGAATAGGTCAATGCCCATCGCCACGGTCCATCTTGCCGACGAAGCCGAAACGATCCGCTTCGGCGAAGACATGGCGCGCGCCGTCCGCCCCGGCGACCTGATCGCCCTGTCCGGCGATCTGGGCGCCGGCAAGTCCACCTTCGCCCGCGCGCTGATCCGCGCCGTGGCGGATGACGCGTTCCTTGAGGTCCCCAGCCCGACCTTCACGCTGGTACAAAGCTACGCGCTGCGGATCCCGATCGCACATCTCGACCTCTACCGCGTTGCGGACGCGGCCGAACTGGACGAACTGGGGCTGGAGGAAGCGCTTGAGGACGGGGTCTGCCTTGTCGAATGGCCCGAGCGGGCGGAAGACGCGCTGCCTGCGGAACGGCTGACCCTGCGTTTCCTGCATCACGGCAACGGGAGGCTGGTGGAAATCGACGGAACCGAGCCGCTGGCCGCACGGGTGCGCCGGACGCTGGAAATCCGCGCCTTTCTTGCGGATGCCGGCTTCACCGACGCCCGGCGCCGGCACCTGACGGGCGACGCCTCGATCCGGGCCTACGAACATGTCTATGCCGGCGACCAGCGTTACGTCCTGATGGATTCGCCGCGGCACACGCCCGGGCCGATCCTCGCCGACGGCAAGTATTACCAGCAGATCGCCCATATCGCCGAGGACGTCCGCCCCTTCGTCGCCATCGCTGCCCATCTTGGCGCGCGCGGCCTTGCGGCACCCGCCGTGTTCGAAAAGGACCTCGACCGCGGCATCCTGCTGATCGAGGATCTGGGGCATGATGGCGTACTTGACGCAGAGGGGCGCCCGCTTGCGGAGCGCTACCTGGAGAGCGTTGCCACACTCGCCGAACTGCACCGGCAGCCGGTGCAGGAGACGATTCCGGTCGGCGACGGAAGCGACTACCGCATACCCGACTTCGACCACGACGCGATCCAGATCGAGGTGAGCCTGCTCACCGACTGGTATCTGCCGTGGAAGACCGGTGCTGCCGCGCAGGCGTCGACGCGCGATGCCTACAGGGCGATCTGGAGTGATCTCGTCGCCGGGCTCGAAACAGCGGAAAAGAACCTGCTTCTTCGTGATTTCCATTCGCCCAACATCATCTGGCGTCCGCAGGCAAGCGGGATCGATCGCGTCGGCATCATCGATTTCCAGGATGCGATGATCGGGCCGACCGCCTACGATGTCGCTTCGCTTGTGCAGGACGCGCGCGTCGACGTGCCGCCGGAACTGGCTTCGCAGATGCTGGAGCACTATCTTGGCCTGCGGGAAGCGCAAGGTTCGGGCTTCGATCGCGACGCCTTCATGGCCGCTTGGCACGTCATGGCAGCGCAGCGCAATTGCAAGCTCGTCGGCATCTGGGTGCGACTGATGCAGCGCGACGGCAAGCCGGCCTATATGAAACATATGCCGCGCACGCTCGAAAACCTGCGCATAGCGCTGTCGCATCCGCGCCTCGCCCCCTTGCGCGAATGGTGCGGAAAGGCTGGAATCCTGTCCGACGAATCATAGGACGGATGCACCGATGAAGATCGAACATGCCATGGTGCTCGCGGCCGGGCTCGGGACGCGGCTGCGGCCCGTGACCAACACCATGCCGAAGCCGCTGGTGCGGATCGCCGGCAAGCCAATGATCGACTACGGTCTCGACGCGCTTGAAGCGGCAGGGGTCACGAAGGCGGTGGTAAACGTCCACCATTTCGCCGACCAGATGGTCGCCCATCTGTCCCGCCGTGCGCTGCCGGAAATCCTCATATCCGACGAGACCGAAGCGTTGATGAATTCCGGTGGCGGCCTGGCCAAGGGACTGAAGCTGCTCGGTGCCGAACCCGTATTCGTTCTAAACGCGGACCTTTTCTGGGTGGGGGAAAAACCCGGCGATCAGAGCAACCTGCGCCGGCTTTCCAGCTTTTTCGACCCGGAGCGGATGGACATGGCGATGCTCTGCGTCCGGCTGGAAAACACGACCGGTCATAACGGCCGAAACGACTTCTCGATGGATGCCGACGGACGCCTGACGCGCCACGATCCCGATCGCGGACAACCGGTCGTCTATGCCGGCGCGATTGCCATGATGCCGGCACTTCTGGAAGATGCCCCGGACGACGCCTTCAACCTGAATATCTATTTCGACCGCGCGATTGCGGCCGGCCGGCTCTTCGGGCTCAATCTCGACGGCCACTGGATCACGGTCGGAACGCCCGAGGCCATCTCCGAGGCGGAAGCCGTGGTCGGCGGGCAGGCGGGGGCGGCATGACCGCGCGGCCGGACTGCGCGGGACACGTCTTCTCGATCCATCCCGGCCTGCCGTTCCTTCGCACACTGGCACGGCACCTTTGCGACGGCTCGCTCCTGCCGGGCTTTCGCTACGATGCAGACGATCCGCTGTCGCTTGCGGACGTCACCATCTACGTGCCGACCCGTCGTTCGGCCCGCACGCTTCGCTCCGAATTCGTCGATCTCCTCGGCGGCCGCTCCGCCATCCTGCCTGTCATTCGCCCTCTAGGCGAGACTGACGACGACAGCGGTTTCTTCGACGAGGTCGCCCCCGTCGCGCTCGACATGGCCGAGCCGCTCGGCGGGCCGGCGCGCTTGCTGGAACTCGCACGGCTCGTGCTCGCCTGGCGCAACAGCCTGCCGGCGGCGATCACCGCAGTTCATGCCGAGAGCCCGCTCGTCGCCCCCGCCAGCCCCGCCGACGCGATCTGGCTTGCCCGCGAACTGGCGGACCTCATCGATGCGATGGAGACGGAAGAGCGCGATTGGGCCGCGCTGGAAAACATCCAGGCGGCCGATCACGCGCAGTGGTGGCAGTTGACCCTCGCCTTCCTGACGATTGCCAGCGAATTCTGGCCGGCGCGACTTGAGGAACTGAACCGCTCCTCGCCCTCGATCCGGCGAAACGCCACCTTGCACGCGGAAGCCGAGCGCTATGCGCTGTCGCCGCCACCCGGCCCGGTGATCATCGCAGGCTCGACCGGCTCCATCCCCGCCACCGCCAGGCTGATTGAAGCCGTGGCCGGAGTTGCGGGCGGCGTTATCGTGCTGCCGGGCCTCGACTTCTCGATGTCCAGCGAGGAGTGGCAGCTGATCACACATGATCCGTTATCCGGCCAACCTTCGCGCGATGCTTCCAACCGCAGCCATCCCCAGTATGGCCTCAAGCGGTTGCTGGAGCGCCTCGGCGTCGACAGGAGCGACGTCGCGGAGCTCGGCTCGCCGGAGCCCGACCTGATGGAACGGGCACGTATTCTCTCCCGGGCGCTTTTGCCCGTGCACGCCACGGCGGGCTGGGAGCATCAGCGCCAGACCACGGACGAGCGCGCTCTTCTGAATGCCTTCACCAACGTGTCGCTGGTCGAGACGGGGAACGAGCGCGAGGAGGCTACCGCGATCGCGATTGCCCTTCGCCTTGCGCTCGAAGGGGGTGCCGACAGCCAGGCGGCGCTGATCACGCCCGACCGCAAGCTCGCGCGGCGCGTCACCGCCGAGCTTGCGCGCTTCGGGATCGAGGCGGACGATTCCGCGGGCACGCCGCTTCTTTCCACCGCTCAGGGCACGCTCATGCGTCTTCTGCTGGAAGCGACGCTGCGGCCCGGCGACCCGGTCGCGCTGGTTTCCCTGCTCAAGCATCCGCTGGCCCGCTTCGGGCTGTCGGACGAAGAGAAGACAGCTGCGGCCACCACGCTCGAACTCTTGGCCCTGCGCGGCGGCACGGCCGAGGTTGACATATCCACTCTGGAACCCTTGCTGGACGCCGCCGTCGTCCGCCACGCCGCCGACCGGAAGCCGCCGGAATGGCGGACGGCCATCGACGAAGACGCGGTCGCCAAGGCCCGCCATCTTGCCCGCCGGATCTCGGCGGCCGCAGAACCGCTTGCCGGCGTCACGGTGCGTCACGGCCGCACCGGGCGGCGCTTCACCACCACACTTCCCTTTTCCGACTGGGCCGAGCGCACGGGACGGGCACTGGAGGCCACTGCGGTCGATGAACGCGGCAGTCTCGCTAGCCTCTGGTCGGGCGAGGCCGGCAGCGGGCTCGCAACCCTGTTGAAAGGCGTGATGGAGGCCGAGGGACAACTGGAGGCCGACGGTCCGCAATGGTGCGATGCGCTCGAAGCACTGGGCGCGAGCGAGACGGTGAAGCCGCGCTCGATGCGGCATCCGCGGATTTTCATCTTCGGCGCGCTGGAATCGCGCCTGCAGAGCGTCGAGACGATCGTGATCGGCGGGCTCAACGAAGGTTCGTGGCCGGGGCAGACGACGAACGATGCATTCCTCTCGCGGGTGATGAAGGCGAATATAGGCCTGGAGCCGCCGGAACGGCGGATCGGCCAGCTGGCGCACGACTTCCAGATGGCCTGCGCCGCAAAGCGCGTGGTGCTGACACGGGCGATGCGAAGCGGCACCTCGCCCACCGTCCCCTCGCGTTGGCTGCAGCGCCTGCTGGCGATCGGCGGTCCGACGCTGGCCGACGAGTTGCGCGGGCGGGGATCTGACCTAGTGCACTGGGGATCGTTGCTGGACCAGCGGCCGGCGCAACCTTCTGCCAGGCGACCGGAACCGCGGCCGCCTGCGGACCTGCAGCCCCGCAGCTACTCCTTCAGTGAGGTCGGACGACTCCGCCGCGACCCTTACGCGATCTATGCGCGGCGGATCCTGCGGTTGCACCCGATTGCCCCGTTCAACGTCGATCCCGGCGCGGCCGAACGCGGCACGCTCTACCATAGGATCGTCGACCGCTACGTCCGCGAGAAGACAGCGGGGGCGACGGACGCGCAACTGATGAGCCGGATAACAGAGGAGGAGTTCGACCTGATGGCTCTGCCGGTCCATATCGATGCCGTCTGGCGTCCCCGCTTCCGGGGCGTCGCGCAGGCCTTCCTGAAGTGGGACGGCCGGCGCACTCTGAGCGTCGAAAAAACGCTGACAGAGGTTCAGGCTTCCCTCGACCTTTCGATTGCGGGAGTGAGGCTCACCGGAGTCGCCGACCGCATCGACCTTCGCTCCGACGGTCGCGCGGACCTGATCGACTACAAGACGGGAAGTAGCCCCTCGCCCAAGATTGCCCGCGCGCTGCTCGATCCGCAGCTGGCACTCGAGGCCGCCGCCATGAAGCGTGGCGCGTTCCGCCGCCTGCCGGCGACGCCGCCCGGTGATCTGCTCTACATACGCCTGAAGCCGGGCGAGCGCTTCAATGACGAGATCGTCAACAACGAGCACTCGGCGCCGCGGGCGAACTCCCATCCGAAGTCGGCGGATGACCTGGCCGAAGAGGCGCTGGCGGAGCTGGAAAAGCTCCTCACCCAGCTTCTGGCCGGGCGCTACGGCTTTGCCTCACGCGTGATACCGGAAGCCGAACGGGATTTCGGCGGGGAGTACGACCATCTGGCCCGTGTCGCGGAGTGGTCGACGGCGGAAGGCGGGGAAGGAGAGGACGATGGTTGAAGACGACCGGCCGTCGTCCGACGACCCGGGCGCTTGGCTCAGCTGGACCAGCCGCAAGCAGGGGATGGCATCCGATCCGTCCGGATCGGCTTGGGTTTCGGCCAATGCGGGCTCTGGCAAGACGCATGTGCTGACCCAGCGCGTGATCCGCCTGCTGCTGGCTGGCTGCCGGCCGTCGGCGATCCTCTGCCTGACCTATACCAAGGCCGCAGCGTCGGAAATGTCGAACCGCGTCTTCGAGCGCCTGGCCGAATGGGCCGTTCTGCCCGACGAAGATCTTGCCAGGCGCGTCGCCCAGATCGAGGGCGTGCAACCGGATCGGATCAAGCTGCAGGAGGCCCGCCGGCTGTTTGCACGGGCACTGGAAACGCCGGGCGGCCTGAAGATCCAGACGATCCACGCCTTTTGCGAAGCCCTGCTCCATCAGTTTCCGCTGGAAGCGAACGTTGCCGGCCATTTCTCTGTCCTCGACGACCGCGCAGCGGCGGTGCTGCTGGCCGATGCGCGCAGATCGCTTCTGACCGCCACGTCTGCCGAAGACGACGGCGATCTGGCTTCGGCCTTTGCGACCGTGCTCGACATTGCCGACGATACCGGTCTGGACAGGCTGATCAGCGATATCGTCGCTCATCGCGGGGCGCTCCGCACCTTTATCGAGGAAGCTGCCGACCATGGCGGAACGACCGCGCTGCTGCGGGCCCGGCTGGATATCGCGCCGGAGGAGGATGCTCAGAGCCTGACCGAGGCCTTCTGGCCGCCGCCCGGGTTCGACGCGGCCCTGTTCCGCCGCTATCTGGAAACGGCGCTGCAGATCGGCACGGATACGGTCAAGGGGAATGCCGCCGGCCTCTCCACCGTGCCCGAGCTTGCCACGGCAGAAGAGCGACGCCAGTCGCTGTGCGCGGTCCTCTTCAACAAGACCGGAGGTCCAGCGAGCCTCGATCGCGCCTTCCTGTCGAAGAAGATCAAGGACAGCGATCCGGCCTTCGCCACCTTCTTCGCCGACCTTCAGGACCATGTCATTGCCTGCGAGGACAGGCTTTGCCGGTTTCGCATGTTCGAGGCGACGCGCGCGGCGCTTGTCATCGCCGAAAGGCTGATCGGCGACTATGAGGATCTCAAGCGCGGGCGCAGCCTGCTCGACTTCGACGACCTGATCGATCGCGCAGCGAACCTTTTGACCCGAAGCGACGCGGGCGCCTGGATTCACTACAAGCTGGACCAGGGTATCGACCACGTGCTGGTGGACGAGGCGCAGGATACCAGCCCACGCCAATGGGAGATCATCGGGGCGCTGACGGGAGATTTCTTTGCCGGATTCTCGGCGAGGAACGGCGCCCGGACGGTGTTTTCCGTTGGCGACGAGAAGCAGTCGATCTATTCGTTCCAGGGTGCGCGACCCGAGCGCTTCGCGGACGAAGGACGAGCGACGCGGCGCCGGGCGGCCGAGGCCGGAGCGATATTCGAGACGATACGGCTGCTGCTTTCCTTCCGCTCCACCCGCGACGTGCTCTCAGCCGTCGATCAGGTGTTCTCGGTCCCTGAAAACGCCAGAGGCCTTTCGCCGGCGAACGACGACGTGGTTCATGTCTCGAACCGCGGGAGCGAGCCGGGCGCCGTCGATCTGTGGGACGTTATTGCACCGACCGAAACGGTCGACGAGCAGGACTGGATCGCACCGTTCGACGCGGTCCCCGAAAAGGCGCCGGTCAACATTCTAGCGCGCCGCATTGCCGATACGCTCGCCGACTGGATCGGCCACGAGACGGTGACGGAGAAGGGCATCGTCCGCAAGATGCGCCCCGGCGACGTGATCGTTCTGGTCAGGAAACGTGATGCTTTCGTCAACGCGCTCACACGGGCGCTTAAGCAACCGCACGGCATCCCCGTTGGCGGTGCCGACCGTCTGGTCCTGACCGGCCACATCGCCGTCCAGGACCTTATGGCGCTCGGACGGTTCGCCCTGCTGCCGGCGGACGATCTTTCGCTTGCGGCGCTTTTGAAGAGCCCGCTCTTCGGGATCTCCGAAGACATGCTCTTCGACCTTGCCGCCCGGCGACCCGAGAAGATCAGCCTTTGGGAACATCTGCGCCTGCAGGCGCAGGAGGATCTGCTGACGGCACCGCTGGTGCGGCGGCTGGAGGCACTTTCCGGGCTTGCCCGCGATCTCCCGGTTCACGACTTCTATGCGCGGGTGATCGGCATGCTCGGGGGACGCGCAGCCTTCCTCGCCCGGCTCGGGCAGGAGGCGGGTGAAATCATCGACGAGTTCCTTTCCTTCGCGCTGGAGCAGGAAGAAAACGGGCTGCCGGGCCTGCAGGCGTTCATCTCGACGCTGGAACTCGAGGCGCCGACGGTCAAGCGGGAGCAGGACAAGGGGCGCAACGAGGTCCGCATCATGACGGTGCATGCCGCCAAGGGGCTGGAGGCGCCGGTGGTTTTCCTTGTCGATGGAGGCGGCGCCCCCTTCACGCACACGCACGTGCCAAAACTCCGCTTTCTCTCAAGCCTCGAAGACGGCGACGGCCTGCCTGCGTGGCTACCCACCAAAGGGCTCGGCAACGCGCTGAGCGACGCCGATGCCGCGCGCTTGCGCATGCAGGCGGAAGAGGAATATCGGCGGCTGCTCTACGTTGCCATGACACGGGCTGCCGATCGCCTGGTCGTTAGCGGCTATCGCGGGAAGAAGGAGACGAAGGGCACGTGGCACGAGATGGTGCGCGACAGCCTTTCCAGCGACGCGCGCAGCGCCGAGACGACGTTTTCGGCGGGATCAGACAGCTGGAACGGCCTTGCATGGCGGGAGGCCGGCGCCCGCGCCGGCGCGGCCGAGGATGAGCCGGCAGAGGTTTGCGAGCCGACAACGCCGCTGCCGGCGGCACTCGGCCGGCCACTTCCGCCGCAGCGGCAATTGCCCCGTCCGCTCAGCCCCTCGGGCGCTGCGGCGGTAATCGACACGTCGCAATCCGACCTGATGATGGGATCGGCGCTGTTTGCCTCGTCAGGCTCTTCGGGAAGCGGTCGATCGCTGGAACGCGGGAAGATCCTTCACCGCCTTCTGCAAATGTTGCCGGCGTTTCCCCCGCCGGAGCGATGGGCCGCAGCTCAGCGCTATCTCGAGCGGGCAACCCGGCACTGGTCGGGGCCGGAGCGGGAGCGGCTCCTCGCCGCCACGCGCGCGATCATGGCGGAGACGTCGCTGGACGCAATCTTCTCGCCCCGTACCCGCGCCGAAGTGTCGATCATGGGTACCTTGACGCTGGGGCGGACAGACTATGCGGTCTCCGGCCGCATCGACCGCATGGTAGTCACCGACAACCACGTGGAGATCGTCGATTTCAAGACGAACCGGCAACCGCCAAGAACCAGCAACGACATAGCCTTCGAGCACGTCGCGCAGCTTGCGATCTATCGCGCCATCCTCGCCCCGCTCTATCCCGGCCGGCCGATCCGGTGCGGCCTGGTTTATACGGAAACGCCTGTGGTCTACTGGCTCGATGAGGAAGCGATGGCCGGAAGCCTTGCCCAGCTTGCGACAAAGTGAGATACCATCCATTGAAATGGCGCCTGCCGTGCATCACATAAAGTGCAACCTCAATTCGCCAAGGAGCAGCCCCTCATGGCTACCGTGAAAGTCGATAATTCCAACTTCCAGGCCGAAGTCCTCAACTCCGTCGAACCGGTGGTGGTGGATTTCTGGGCTGAATGGTGCGGTCCGTGCAAGATGATCGCCCCGGCACTGGAGGAAATCTCTGCCGAGCTCGCCGGCAAGGTCAAGGTCGCCAAACTGAATATCGACGAGAATCCCGAGCTTGCCGCCCAGTTCGGCGTCCGCTCGATTCCGACACTTGCAGTTTTCAAGGGCGGCGAAGTAGCCGACATCAAGGTTGGCGCGGCCCCGAAGACGGCCCTGTCGTCCTGGATTTCGTCCGCGGCCGCCTGAACGGCTGCCGACCTCCTGAACGAGAAAGACCCGGTCCGTCCGGGTCTTTTTTTGCCGCTTTTTCCGCTTCGCTCTTCTCCGGCTCTCTGACGCGGTCAGACCGGCGGGGTGCCGTTGTCGGCCAGCACGTCGCCGACGAGGTAGAGCGAACCGCCGATCAGGATACGCGGAGCGACCGCGTCCTCCTCGACGATGCGGCCGATCGCATACAGCGCGTCGGCGACGGAAGACAGGGGCTCTGCCTCAAGCCCTGCATCCATGGCGTCGCTGGCGAGGGCCACCGGATCGATGCCGGCGTCGGAGCCACGGATCGGCACGGTGAAGACTCGCTCGGCAATGCCGCGGAAAGCATCGAAATAGCCGCGCGGATCCTTGGTGTTGATCATGCCGGTCACGAGAAACAGCGGCCTCGGGTCGCTTTCCTCGAAGTTCGCCATGGTCTCGGCAATCACGACGCCTGCGCCGGGGTTATGTCCCCCGTCGATCCAGATCTCCGACAGTGCCGGAGCCAATTTCGCCAGCGCCCCGACGGTGAGCCTCTGCAGGCGTCCCGGCCACTCGACGGATATCAGCCCGCGCTCGAAGGCGTGCTCGTTCACCGGCAGCCCGCTTGCCTTGACGGCGCGGATCGCCGCGGCAGCATTCGCATACTGATGGCGGCCCGGCAGCTTTGGCGGCGGCAGGTCCATCAATCCGAATTCGTCCTGGTAGACCATGCGGCCGAACTCGCCATAGGCGAGAAAATCCTGGCCATAGACGGTGAGAGGGCACGACAGGCGCTCGGCGGTCGCGATGAGGACGTCGCGGGCCGCGTCCTCCTCCTGATGGCCGATCACGACGGGGGCGCCTCTCTTCATGATGCCGGCCTTCTCCGCCGCGATCAGTTCCACCCGGTCGCCGAGATAGGCCTGATGGTCCAGCGAAATCGGCATGATGACGCAAGCCGCCGGCCGCTCGATGACATTGGTGGCGTCAAAACGGCCGCCAAGGCCGACCTCAATGATGGCGACGTCCGCAGGGTGTTCGGCAAAGAGCAGGAAGGTGACGGCCGTCAGGATCTCGAAGACGGTAATCTTCTGGCCGGCATTGGCCTCTGCAACGCGGCGAACGGCATCGGCAAGAACCGGATCGGACACGTATGCGCCATGACCGCCCTTCTTGCCGAGGCGATAGCGCTCATGCCAGTTGACGAGATGCGGCGAGGTGTGGACGTGGACGGAAAGCCCCGCCGCTTCAAGGATCGCCCGGCTGAAAGCCGTTACGGAGCCCTTTCCGTTGGTGCCGGCGACGTGGATCACCGGCGGAAGCCGTTTGTGCGGATCGCCAAGCGCCGCAAGAAGGCGCGTAATGCGATCGAGCGACAGGTCGAAGCCCTTGGGATGCAGGGACAGGAGCTTCTCGATTTCCCGTCCGGCCTCGGTGGTGTCTGCCGTCTCCATCACCCCGCCCGCCTATGCGGATCAGGCGCTGGCAGCGATGGCGACGACGCCCGCGGCCTTGTTGGTTTCGGTCACCGGCTTCTTCGTGAGAATCCGCAGAACGCGCGCCAGCGTGTCGGGAATGTCGTGACGCTTGACGACCATATCGACCATGCCGTGCTCCAGCAGATACTCCGATGTCTGGAAGCCTTCCGGCAGCTTTTCACGGATGGTCTGCTCGATCACCCGCTTTCCGGCGAAGCAGATTTCAGCGCCGGGCTCCGCCATGTGGATGTCGCCCAGCATCGCATAGGACGCCGTCACGCCGCCCGTGGTGGGGTTCGTCAGGACGACGACATAGGGCTGCCCTGCTTCCTTCAGCATTTCGACAGCGACCGTCGTGCGCGGCAGCTGCATCAGGGACAGGATGCCTTCCTGCATGCGCGCGCCGCCAGAAGCGGGGAACATAACCAGCGGGCACTTCTCTGTAATCGCGCGCTCAAATGCCTTTACGATTGCCTCGCCGGCCGCCATGCCGAGCGAACCGCCCATGAAGTTGAACTCGTGCACGACGGCGACGAGCTTCACGCCGCGCACCTTGCCGACGCCGGCCAGGATCGTGTCTTCCTGATCGGTCTTGGTGCGGCTGTCCTTCAGACGGTCGGCATATTTCTTCGAATCGCGAAACTTCAGCGGATCCTGCGCGACTTTCGGTTGCGGCAGTGCCTCATAGGCGCCGTCGTCGAAGAGGTCCTTGAGGCGCGCCTTCGCCGGCATCTTCATATGATAGCCGGAGGCCGGGATGACCCACTTGTTCTCTTCCAGATCGCGATGGAAAACCATCTCGCCCGTCTCGGGGCACTTGATCCAGAGGTTCTCCGGAACTTCCCTGCGGCCCAGCATCGAATTGATCTTCGGCCGAACGTAGTTTGTGATCCAGTTCACTGAAGCTACTCCTGAAATTTTCGTCCCCTATGTGGGGATTTACTCCGCCGCCGCAAGCTTGGCGCTGCGCACGCCCGATGCCAGGCTGCGCACCAGCGCCTCGACGCCGGCGACGGTCGCTTCCGTGACGGTCCCATTGGCCGTCAGGCTGGAAGCGATCTGATTGACGATGGCGCTGCCGACGACGACGCCGTCAGCGGATGCGCCGATGGCGCGCGCGTGTTCTGCAGTCTTGACGCCGAACCCGACGCAAACAGGGAGCGTCGTGTGCTCCTTGATCCGCAGGACGGCCGCTCCGATCAGCGAAGGATCCGGCAAGGCCGAACCGGTGATGCCGTTCATCGACACGTAATAGACGAAACCGGAAGTATTCTCCAGCACGCGCGGTAGGCGCTTGGCATCCGTCGTCGGCGTTGCCAGACGAATGAAGTTGATGCCCCGCGCGACTGCGGGAACACACAGCTCGTCGTCCATCTCCGGCGGCAGATCAACGACGATCAATCCGTCGATGCCGGCTTCCAGCGCGTCGTTCAGGAAGCGCTCCACGCCGTAGATATAGATCGGGTTGTAGTACCCCATCAGAACGATCGGAGTGTCGGCATCCTCGAGGCGGAAGTCACGTGCCATCTGGAGCGTCTTCGCAAGGGTCTGGCCGGCGCGCAGCGCACGCTGGCCGGCGAGCTGGATCGCCGGACCGTCCGCCATCGGATCCGAAAAAGGCATTCCGAGTTCGATCACATCGGACCCCGCCTTCGGCAAAGCCTTCATGATGGCGAGCGAGGAGGCGTAGTCCGGGTCGCCGCCCATGAAATAGGTCACGAGTGCCGGGCGGCCTTCGGCGGCGAGATCGGCAAAACGCCTGTCCATACGCGCGGTCATCTTAGAGCTCCATGCCGAGAATTTTGCCGACGGTGAAGATGTCCTTGTCCCCGCGGCCGGAGAGGTTCATCAGGATGATTTCGTCCTTGCCCATCTTGGGCGCACGCTTGATCACCTCGGCGAGCGCGTGGGCCGGTTCCAGCGCCGGGATGATGCCCTCGATGCGGGTCAGAAGCTGGAAGGCTTCAAGCGCCTCGTGGTCCATGATCGGCACGTATTCCGCGCGACCGACATCGTTCAGCCAGGAGTGCTCGGGGCCGATGCCCGGATAGTCGAGGCCTGCGGAAATCGAGTGGCCTTCCTTGATCTGGCCGTCGCCGTCCTGCAGCAGGTAGGTGCGGTTGCCGTGCAGAACCCCGGGAGAACCGGCGGTGATCGAGGCGCAGTGCTCCTCGCCATCGAGGCCCTTGCCGCCGGCTTCGACGCCGACAATCCTTACGTCCTTGTCGTCCAGGAAGGGATGGAAAATACCGATCGCATTCGAGCCGCCGCCGACGGCAGCGATGACGACGTCGGGCAGCCTGCCTTCGGCCTCCAGGATCTGCTCGCGCGCTTCACGGCCGATCACGGCCTGAAAGTCGCGGACCATTTCCGGATAGGGATGCGGACCGGCAGCGGTGCCGATCAGGTAGTAGGTATCCTCGACATTGGTGACCCAGTCGCGCAATGCCTCGTTCATGGCGTCCTTGAGCGTGCCGTGACCGGCGGTCACCGGCTTCACCTCGGCACCAAGCAGCTTCATGCGAAAAACGTTCGGCGCCTGACGCTCGACGTCCGTCGCGCCCATATAGACCACGCAGGGCAGGCCAAAGCGGGCGGCGACGGTGGCGGACGCCACGCCATGCTGGCCGGCACCAGTCTCGGCGATGATGCGCGTCTTGCCCATGCGCTTGGCGAGCAGGATCTGCCCGATGCAGTTGTTGATCTTGTGGGACCCGGTATGGTTCAGCTCTTCGCGCTTGAAATAGATCTTCGCGCCGCCGAGGTGCTCGGTCAGGCGTTCGGCGAAATAGAGCGGAGAGGGGCGGCCGATATAGTGGGCGCCGAGGGAAGCCAGCTCCTTCTGAAACTCCGGGTCGTCCTTCGCTTCGTCCCACTTCTCCTGCAGCTCCAGGATCAGGGGCATCAGCGTCTCGGCGACGAAACGGCCGCCATAGATGCCGAAACGGCCGTCCTCGTCGGGACCGCCGCGAAACGAATTCAAATTGGGTGACTGGTTCACATCCTGCTCCCTGCGGCCGCGGCGCGACCCGTTGCCTGCCGCACTGCCTCGAAAAATTCTTCCATCCTGCCGATGTCCTTGACACCCGGCGCGCGCTCTACGCCGGATGAAACATCGATGCCGGGGGCGTGCGTCACCGCAACCGCCTCTCCGATATTGTCCTTGTTCAATCCACCGGAAAGCATGTAATCGACGCTGCCGTCAAGCGCATCCATCAGCGTCCAGTCAAAGGAAACGCCGTTGCCGCCGGGCAGATCGGAGCCTGCAGGAGGCTTGGCGTCGAAGAGAAAGCGATCGGCTATGCCGACATAGGCATCGACCTTCTTCAGATCCGCCGCCTCACGCACCGAGAACGCCTTCATGACCGGCAAACCATACACCGCCTTGACCGTCAGGACGCGTTCGGGGCTTTCGCTGCCATGCAGTTGTAGGATGTCCGGATTGAGCAGGGAGACGATCTCGTCCAGTTGATCGTTGTCGGCATCCACCGTCACGGCCACGATCCTGGCACGGCCGCGCACGAGGTCGGCCAGTTCGGCTGCGTCCGCCGGCTCTATGTTGCGGGGGCTTTTCGGAAAGAAGATGAAACCGACATGGCTGGCGCCGAGATCGACGGCCCGCTGTACCGCTTCGGGCGTCTTCAGGCCGCAAATCTTGATGTCGAAATTCTTGCTGACGTCGCTGTTCATGAGCAATGGACCTCGCATGAAACGGCCGAAGAGTCGAGGGCAAACGCGCCCATGGACCGGCCTGTCAATCGAAGTCGAGCGCGTGAAGCATCGTACCGTTGCGCTTCAACCAGCGCTTTGCTTCTTCCACGCGCGGACACAACTGCGCGCAAAGTGCCCAGAACTCTGGGCCGTGGTTCATTTCGCGCAGGTGCGCCACCTCGTGCGCGGCCAGATAGTCTAGCACAAAGGGGGGTGCCATGACGATGCGCCAGGAAAAACTCAACGCCCCGTCCGCCGAGCAGGAGCCCCAGCGGCTGCGGGTGTCGCGCAAGGTCAGCGACCGCACCTTGCGGCCGACTTTCGGCGCGTGCACCCCTACCCGCTCCTGCAGGTCCCCGCGCGCTTCCTTCTTGAGAAAATCGGCGATACGGCGCGGAACATGCTCGCTCTGGCCGCTGACCCGCAGCACCGGTTCGCCATCGATCACCATCGTTTCCGTCAGGCCACGCAACATGCCGGTCTCCTCGATGCGATGGGCGACCCCGCGAACGAAGATGTGATGGCCATCGGAGAGGGAGCTTCGGGCAGAAAAGCGGGCAAGCTTTGTCATCAGCCACGCATGGTGCCGGTCGAGGAAGTCGCGGATATCCCGTTCCGGGAGGCCAGTCGGCACGGTCATTCTCAGAGCCCGGCCGCCGGGCTCGATGCGCAGGGTCAAACGCGTCGCCTGCGCGTTGCGGCGGATCGTAAGCGGCAAGGTCCTGCCGTTCACCTCGACCTGTCGGGTCTCCGGCGGAGGCGGCGTCCTCAGTGCGCGGCGAGGCTTCAGGATCGAAGAGAACATTGAACCCTTAATAACCGATTCGCAGGGTGTTTGAACCGAACAAAACCGGCGCCACTGGGGCGCCGGCTTGTTTTGGCAGGATTTCGGCCGCTTCAGGCTCTCGATACGTCCGGCACGTTTCCGCCATTGCCGGACCGGCGCTCGCGCATGAAGCGTTCGAACTCTTCCCTGTCCTTCGCCATCCGCAGCTCGCGCATGTAGGCGTCGAAATCCTCGCGCATCTCGTCGAGCTTGCGGCGCTCTTCCTCGATGCGGTTCAATTCAGCTTCACGCCATTCGTCGAAGGCGACGTTGCCGGACCCGTAACCGGGACCACCAAAACCGCGGAAGCTCCTGCCACGTCCGCGGCAAGCTGCGAAGAAGCCGTCGGCTGCGCCGTTGGCGTCCTTCTTGAAGTTCCTCAGCCGCTCACCGAAGATGATATAGGCAAGCATGGCCAGGCCGAGGGGCCAGAAGACCATAAAACCAAGCACCATCAGTGCGACCGTCGCAGGCGTCCAATCCGGACGCAGCAATGCAGACTGGTTCATGTGCAATCTTCCTCACATTCGCCGGACCGCCACCGTGGCGACCGGTATTTTCGATGTGGTAAGAGCATGAACACGCTTCAAGACGTCGTCCGCCGGAATCGGACAAACGCCTGAAACCCCCACGAAAAATCGAATGCGGGACTATTTTCCGGCGGACTTGCCGCCCTTGATCACCCTCGGAGCGGCATTTTTCGCACGTCCGTTCGCCTCGATGAAGGACAGAATCCGCGGCGCGATCTCGCGACGGAAGCGCGAGCCGTTGAAGACGCCGTAGTGGCCGACGTCCGGCTGCATGTAATGCATACGCTTGGCGTCGGGGATGTTCGTGCAGATCGTCTGCGCCGCCTTGGTCTGGCCGAGGCCGGAGATGTCGTCATTCTCGCCTTCGACCGTAAGGAGCGCCACATTGCGGATGGCGGTCGTATCGACGCGACGATTGCGATGCATCATCTCGCCCTTCGGCAACGCGTGGCGCATGAAGACCGTTTCGACGGTCTGCAGGTAGAACTCCGCCGTCATATCCATGACCGCCAGATATTCGTCATAGAAGTCGCGATGCTTCTCGGCCGCATCGCCGTCGTTCTTGACCAGGTGCTCGAAGAACTCGCGATGCGCGATCAGGTGACGGTCGAGGTTCATCGACATGAAGCCGGACAGTTGCAGGAATCCGGGGTAGACCATCCGCATGAAGCCGGGCTGGGGCCACGGTACCGGCATGATCACGTTGTCGCGGAACCAGTCGATCGGCCGCTCTTCGGCAAGCCGGTTGACCGCCGTCGGGTTGACGCGGGTATCGATCGGCCCCCCCATCAGGGTCATCGAGGAGGGGGCGAACGCGTCACCGTCCTCCTCCATCACGGCGACCGCCGCAAGTACCGGCACCGACGGCTGGCAGACCGCGATCACATGGGTGTCCGGCCCCAGCGCGTGCAGCATCTCGATGACGTAGTCGATGAAGTCGTCGAGATCGAAGGAACCGTCCGACAGCGGCACCATCCGCGCGTCGATCCAGTCGGTGATGTAGATCTCGGCGTTCGGCAGCAGGGTTTCCACGGTGCCGCGAAGCAGCGTCGCATAGTGGCCGGACATCGGCGCGACCATGAGGATCTTCGGATCCTTGCGGTGGCCCGCCGGCAAACAACGCTCGAAATGGACGAGATTGCAGAAGGGTCGCTGCCAGACGACCTTCTCATGCACCGAGACGGCCTGGCCATCGACCATCGTTTCACTCAGCCCGAAGGCCGGTTTGCCATATCGGCGCGTGGCGCGCTCCATCACTTCCAGGCCGGCCGCCATCGTGCGCCCGAAAAAAGTGTGGGACCACGGGTTGAACGGGTTGCTGTAGGCAAGCCGCATCTGGTCGGCGACGGCACGCCACGGCGCCATCATCGCATGGTTCAACTCGTAAAGCTGGTAGTACATGGAAGTGATTACCCCGTCGTGAACTCGTTGAAGCCGTTCCCTTCGGGCGCATCGCGCTCGGACGAAATCCTGCCTTCTGCATTTCCTAACAGGCTATCACTTTTTCGTTGCGGCGCAACAGAGCGTACCCCCGCCTTCGCATCGCAACCACCCATTTCCACGCGGAACTGTCGCAATTCTATCCCGTCCAGCCGCCATCGATCACATAAGCCTGGCCGGTCGTATAGGTGGCGCCGGCGAGATGAACGGCGAGCGCCGCAATCTCCTCGGGCGTGCCGAGACGCCCCATGGGCTGCCTTGCGATGAAGGCGGCGCGTGCTGCATCGTAATCCCCGCCGGCTCGCATGCGTTCCTGCAGGGACGGGCTTTCGACGGTGCCGGGGCAGATGGCGTTGCAACGGATACCTTGGGCGACATAATCGGCCGCAATCGACTTCGTCAGGCCGATGACCGCGGCCTTCGTGACCGTGTAGGCAAATCGGTTCGGCACGCCCTTCACACTGCTTGCCACCGACGCCATGTTGACGATCGCACCACCGCCGCGGGCAAGCATGCCGGGCAGGACCGCGCGCGCCGTTCGCACCATGGAGCGAACGTTCAGGTCCCAGGCGAAATCAAGCTCCTCGTCCTTGACGTCGAGAACGGTGCCGGCATGGACGACGCCGGCACAGTTGAAGAGGATATCGACAGGGCCGACCGCAGCGATGACGTCGCGGACAGACTGATCGGAGCGGACATCAAGCACGTGGGTCGCGATGCCTTCGGAGGCCAGCGTCTCCAATGCCTCGGCATTGATGTCGGTCGCAATGACGCTAGCGCCGGCAGCCTTGTAGGCAAGCGCAGAGGCCCGCCCGATTCCCTGGCCAGCCGCCGTAACCAGCGCCGTCTTTCCTCCGAGGTCTCCACTCATCGTCTCGTCCTTGCGTTTCGCGTATCAGAATTCAATCGGATGCGCCCTCACCCGCCGATCTCGACCACCGCCTTGATCAGACCCTCTTTATGATGCGCCCAATGCGCCAGGTCCACCGGCAGTGCGTCCAGAGTCGTTCGATGCGTGATCAGCGTCTCCACCGGTATTTTGCCGGATTCGATGCAGGAAACAACATGCCTAAAATCTTCTTCCGTCGCGTTGCGACTGCCGACGAGGGTCATTTCACGCTTATGGAACTCGGGATCGGAAAAGCGGATCTCGTCCTTGACGACGCTGACGAGTACGAGCGTGCCCCCATGCGCGACATAGCCGAACGCCGCTTCCATCGAACTGGAGTAGCCGGTTGCGTCGAAGACGACATCGAAGCCATCGCCGTCGGTCAGGGACGCGAGCGCGGCAGCAACATCGTCGCCGGCCTTGACGGTCCGTTCGAAACCAAATCGTGTGCGGGCCATCTCCAGACGTTCCGCCGAAGCATCGAGCAATGTCACCTCGTGGCCGGCGATGCTGGAAAACAGCGCAGTCCCGAGACCGATCGGTCCGGCACCGATCACAAGCGAACGCGCGCCCTCGAACATGCGGGCGCGGCGCACGGCATGGGCACCGATGGCGAGAAACTCGACGGTCGCGGCAGCTTCGAGCGTCAGCTTTCCCGCCGGATAGAGATTTTTCGCCGGCAGCACGATTTCTTCGCAGAGCGCGCCGTCGGTGTGCACGCCGAGAACCTTGATGGCCGTGCAGCAGTTCGGTTTTGCCTGGCGGCAGGCGACGCAGGAGCCGCAGGACAGGTACGGATTGACGATGACCTTTTCGCCCGCCTGCAATCCGGTGCCCGGGGCCTCGACGACCGTGGCGCTGACCTCATGTCCCATCACGCGGGGGTATTCGAGAAACGGATGCTTGCCCTCGAAGATATGATAGTCGGTGCCGCAGATGCCGACATGGCCGACCGCAACGCGTGCCCATCCCGGCGGAACGGCCGAGGGGGTCGGTCTTTCGACCAGTTCGAGCCGCCCGGGCTCCTGGCAGACGATGGCGCGCATTTGCAAGCTCCTCGGCCTGAGCCGGCCGACACGCCGTCGGCCGGTTTGCAATGACTGTCCAAATGCTAGCGGCTGCCGCGACGACGGAGCTGGTCGAAATAAACGATCACGATGATCAGTAGGCCGGTGATGATGCGCTGCCAGAAGGAGTTGACGTTGAGCAGGTTGGCACCGTTGTTGATCGTCGCCAGAATGAAGGCCCCGATCAGCGGGCCGTGCACGGAGCCGACGGCGCCGAACAGGCTCGTTCCGCCGATGACCGACGATGCGATCGCCTGCAGCTCCCAGCCCTCGGCCTGGGTGGCGTTGCCGATGCCGATGCGGGACGCCAGCAGGATGCCGACGAAGGCAGCGCACGAGGCGGACAGGATATAGGCCATATAGATCGTGCGGTTAACATTCACGCCGGAAAGGCGCGCGGCCTCGCTGTTCGACCCCACGGCGAAGAGATAGCGGCCCCACCGGCTGAGATGCAGGAAGACATAGGCTGGCACGGCAATGAGGATGACCATCCAGAAGAGGCTCGGAATGCCGAGGAAATCCGCGCGGGCGAAATTGGTGAACGCCTCGTTGGTGATCGAGATCGTCGAGCCGTTGGTGATCAGCAGCCCGACGCCACGCAGCGATGTCAGCGTGGCCAGAGTGATGATGAAGGGCGGCAGCCCCATGCGGACGATGCCGAAGCCATGGAAGGCGCCGATGGCGACGCCCACCAGCAGCGTGGCGACAATCGCGACCCACAGCGGAAAGCCCGCCTGTAGCAGCCAGGCCATGACAACGGTGGAAAAGCCGACGATCGCGCCGACCGACAGATCGATGCCGGCAGTGATGATGACGAAGGTCTGGCCGACGGCGAGGATCGCCGTCATGGCGCCCTGGCGCAGCAGATTGGAAATATTCAGCGGCGTCCAGAAGCTTGCGGTGCCGATGCCGAGCGCGATCCAGAGAGCGAACAGCAGACCGATCAGCGTCAGGCTGAAGAGAACGTTCATGCCGCGCCTAGGGGCAACGGCAGCGCTTTCCGTTGAAGTGATGGCCATTTCTGCTACTCCCTCCTCAATTCTTCTGTCTCAGACGCCGATCGCTTGGGCGAGCACATCCTCATGGCTCGCCGCATGGAAATCATGGCTGCCGACGAGGCGGCCGCCACGGAACACGTGCAACCGGTCGGCAAGCTCGTAGACCTCCGGCAGGTAGGACGAGATCAGGATGATACCGGCCCCCTCCCGCAACAGCTTGGCAAACAGGCGATAGATTTCCGCCTTGGTGCCCACGTCGACACCGACCGTGGGTTCATCGAAAATGAAAAGCCTGGCACCGTGACTCAGCCACTTGCCGATGACGATCTTCTGCTGATTGCCGCCCGACATGGACGATGCCAGGACTCGCCGGCTGGGAGTCTTGATGCTGAGATCGCGGATCTGGCGGTCGGCGTTGGCCGCCTCGTCACTCCGCGAGAGGACGGGACCCCGGCTCAGGCGGTTGAAAACGGGGAGGTTGATGTTCAGGCCGATCGGCAGGTTGAGGCAAAGTCCCTGATCTCGGCGGCTTTCCGGCGCGAGTGCGATGCCGAGATCCATTGCGGTGCGCTCGTTGCGGATCTGGACCTTCTTGCCCATCCAGTAGACTTCGCCCGCCGAAACGGGCTGACGACCATAGACGCCGAGCGCAAACTCGCTCCGCCCCGCGCCGATCAGCCCATAGAGGCCGACGATCTCTCCGGCGCGCACCGTCAGCGAAATATCCTCGAAGCCCGGGCCGGACAGGCCGCGCGTTTCCAGAATAGGCTGCCCGATCGGAATCTCCTCCTTGTGGTAGATCTGCTCGATCGAGCGATTGATCATAAGGGCAATCAGTTCGGTCTCGTTCGTCTCGCCGATGTTGCGCGTGCCGACATGTGTTCCGTCCCGCAGGACCGACACCCGATCGGCAAGCTCGAACACTTCCTCCATCCGGTGGCTGATGTAGACGATCGTCACGCCCTCGCCCTGGAGCCGGCGGATCAGCTTGAACAGCTGCGCCGATTCCTGTCGCGTGAGATAGGCCGTCGGCTCATCGAAGA
The DNA here is from genome assembly GCF_900220975.1 of Rhizobium subbaraonis. Classification (GTDB taxonomy): domain Bacteria; phylum Pseudomonadota; class Alphaproteobacteria; order Rhizobiales; family Rhizobiaceae; genus Mycoplana; species Mycoplana subbaraonis. The sequence continues at coordinate 54,575 of NZ_OBQD01000004.1, forward strand.
TCAGAAACTGCGTACCGCGCATGGCGGCGCGCGCGGTGGCGACCAGCTGCTGCTGCCCGATCGTCAGCGCGCCGAGCGGCGCCCCGGCGGGCAGCCCGAAGCCGAGGTCGTCCAGCACCGACTGCGCCATCTTTTCCATCTGCTTCTTGCGCATCAAGCCGTACTGGTTGACCTCGTCACCCAAGAACAAATTGGCGGCCACCGTCAGATGCGGGCAGAGAACCACTTCCTGGTGAACGGCGTTGATGCCGCGGGCAATCGCCTCGTTGGGGGTCGCAAGTTCAACGGGATGGCCGCACCAGAGCACTTCCCCGGCGGTGCGGGGGATGACGCCGGTGAGAAGCTTGATCAGCGTCGACTTGCCGGCACCGTTCTCGCCGACGATCGCATGGACCTCTCCGGCCAGAAACGTGATCGTCGCAGGCTTCAGCGCCTGCACGTAGCCGTAGTTCTTCTGCAAGCCCTTCAATTCGAGGATGGGAGCGCCCGTCGGCACACGGCTTCCTTCGGACAGCAACGCGTCGTCGTGACGGTGCGCGATCTCTTCCAGTCGACTCATGACGCACTCCTCCCTTTCATAGTCCGCTCCCTACGGAGACGGGCCGGCACCCACCGCTCCTCATCGATCGGTGCCCCCTTAAAAGAATGTCCCGCGCCGCGTTGCGGCGCGGGACATATGTTCTCAATTCACCTTCGGATTGATCAGCGCGTCGATCTTCGGCTCGGTCATGTTGGCCTTCGTCACGAGGTTCGCACCCGTATCAACGTTCTGCTCGACCTTTTCGCCCTTGGACACGGCCAGCGCGGTCTTCACGCCGTCATAGCCCATGCGATAGGGATCCTGCACGACAAGGCCGGCCAGGGCGCCGTCCTTCAGGAACGCCAGCGTCTTGTCGTCGCTGTCGAAGCCGATGACCTTGATCTTGTCGCCGAGCTTGTTTTCCGAGATCGCCTGACCGACGCCCTGCGCCATGATCAGGTTGGAAGCGAAGACGCCAACGAGATTCGGATTGGCGGTGATCAGGTCTGTCATGATGTTGAGACCGGTTGTCGCCTGACCGTCGGCATATTTGTCGGCGATGACCTTCAGGCCCGGATACTTCGTCTTGACCTGGTCGAGGAAGCCTTCGCGGCGCTGTTCCAGCGAACCGGCGCCGGGAAGGCTGGTGATAATGGCGACTTCGCCCTCTTCCTTGCCGGTGGCTTCCTTGATCGCAGCGGCAAGGCCGTCTGCGGCGATCCGTCCGCCCTGGACGTTGTCCGTCGTCAGGAACGAGGAGAAGGCCTTGGAATCAGCGCCGGAGTCGATGCCGATCACCGGAACCGACTTGGCCGCCTCATCGATCGGCTTGCCCAGTGCCTTGAACTCGGTCGGCGAGATCACAACAGCAGCCGGCTTGCCGGCCACGGCGTTTTCGAGAATGCTGATCTGACCGTTTACGTCGGATTCCGACTGCGCGCCAAGTTCGGGCACGTTCACTCCGAGATCCTTGCCGGCGGCCCTAGCACCGGCGAGCACGATCTGCCAATAGAACGAAGTCGTATCCTTGACGATAATCGGAATGGTGACGTCCTGCGCAAAGGACGCGGCAGGCGTCATCGTCGCAAAGACGGCCGCGCCGGCCAGCGCGGTAAACGCACGTCGCGACAGAAGCGATTTTGCAATGCTCATGAAGGTTCTCCTCTCTGGTGCGTTCTCCTCCTGGAAACCGAACCGCTGAACGCAGGCGGTAGGTTTTTATCTATAAAAAACATTTATACCAGCAAGCTAGCCGAGGTACTCGCGCCTAGCAAGGCGGCGGATCCGGCCGTCTCCCACGGCGGCCCGCCACGTTGTGCTCATTCTATTCGATCCCCCTCCGCTGCGCTCTCGCCTCCACGGAGCGCCGCCTTCGGGTCGTCTGCGGACAATTGAAACAATAGTTCCGCTTTAGTGTCAACATGGAATATACATTCCATTATTGAGACCCGGTCCCCAACCGCCCTCAGCCCTTGTAGACCTCGTGCGGGTGCAGCACGCCCTTCTTCAGGATGATGTTGCCGTAGAGCCGGAATTCCGTGGTGGCGACGATATAGGCGGCGTTGCGCGTCATTTCGTAGAAGGCGAAGCGCTCCACCGAGTGCACTGCGAAATCACCGGCCAGCCGATGGACGATGTTCTGGAACTCGACACAGACCGGCGGAACAGCGTCCGGGTCGCCGACAACCTGCATCCGCCATGCCGACTGCGGAACGAATGTGTCGAGCGGCATGTGCAGCAGCACTGCTTCTGTCATGGCAAGCGCATCGACGCCGTCTGCACGGATAACCTCAGGCCCCATCGAACTTGCGGGGAAATTCGCGTCAACGATCGCGATGTCGTCCCCATGCCCCATCGACTGCAGCGCGTACAGCAGATCCGGACCGAGAAGAGGATGAATGCCTTTCAACATGCGTATGCTCCAAAAGCTATGGGAATGCCCCGTTACTGACGAACCGCCTCCTTGCCGAGCGGCGGCGCGACCAGGCTATAGGCGTTCGACTGCATATATAGAGCATCGGGAATGGGGACATGTGTCAATTCTACATTCCGGCGCAGGCTAGAAGGCTTTGCGGTCCCGAGAAGGACAGACGCGACGACGGGATGCTTCAGTGGAAACTGCAAGGCGGCGGCGGCGAGCGGCACGCCATTGGTTGCAGCCAGTTCCTCCAGCGCCCGAACGCGGGAAAGCACGTCCTCACTGGCCTGCATGTAGTCGAAATGCGCACCCGCCACAGAACCGGTCGCCAGTATGCCCGAATTGAAGACGCCGCCGACCACGACGGCGGTATTGCGCGCAGCGCAGAGCGGCAGCATTTCGTCCACCGCCGACCTGTCCAGCAGCGTGTAGCGCCCGGCAAGCAGGATGCAGTCGATCGAAGCGCGCTTCAGAACCTCCAGGCATATCGGCACCTCATTGACGCCCAGTCCGTATGCCTTGATCGTCCCCGACGATTTCAGTTCCTCCAGCGCCTTCAGGCCCGAATCCATCAGGGCGCGAAAATGAAAGGCGTTCTGTTCCGCACCATGCGTATAGGAGCCGATATCGTGCACATAGAGAATGTCGATACGGTTCAGGCCGAGCCGGGCATAGCTCAGCTCCAGCGAGCGCATGATGCCGTCATAGCTGTAGTCGTAGTGGACGTCGAACGGCAGCGGATCGACGTATCCGTAATTGGTCGGAACCATGTCATCGGCTACGGGAAACATGATGCGGCCGACTTTGGTCGACAGCACCCATTCATCCTTGGGCTTGGTGCGAAGGAAATCGCCGGTGACCCGCTCGGCGAGTCCGAATCCATACCAGGGGGCGGTATCGAAGTAGCGCATTCCCCCATCCCAGGCCGCCTGCAGCGTCTCGATCGCGATGTCGCGGGGGCAAGGCCTGTAGAGACCGCCGAGCGCCGCAGTCCCGAAGCTGTATTCGGTCACGGCAAGACCGGTTTTGCCGATCGTCCTGGTCCGCATCGCATCCTCCCGTCTGCAGGCCGCCGCTCCTCAACGGCCGCATGCAAAGATTTATTCTGTCTTTTATCTACAATAGACAGATTGAGGTCAATGGTTATTATGGGGGCCGCGACAGGCCGGGAGAATCATCTCCAAGCCCAGGGCCGAAGGCAGCTGAAACGAGAGTTCACCCTGGCTGGCTAAAGCTTCCGCGACCGCTTAAAGGAGCGCAGCTCCACCATTTCGACCGGCGAGAACCATGGCCAAGCAGAATACCGTTTTCAAGGACGCCTTCAACCGCTGCCTCGGGCTTCTGGAAAACAGCGATTCGCTTGCGTCGGAGCCGGAACTCGGCAACCAGCTCGGCGTCAGCCGCACCACCGTTCGCGCGATCCTGACGCGGCTGGAGGAAATCGGGCTGATCGAATGGTCGAAGCGCCGCAAGGCGGTTCTGCGCAAGCCTTCGGCGGCGGACTATTTTCCGACCGAGGAGACGGATTCGCTCTCCGAGATCATCGAACGCAGCTTCATGCGGCGCATCCTTGCCGGCGGTGCCGAACCGGGAATGCAGATCAACGAACTGGAACTGGCGCGCGAGATCGGTACAGGCACAACGAGCGTGCGCGAGTTCCTGATCCGCTTCAGCCGTTTCGGCCTGATCGAGAAGCGTCCGAACAGTCACTGGGTGCTGAAGGGCTTTACGCCGGAGTTCGCACTGGAACTGACGGAGGTGCGCGAGATGTTCGAACTGCGGTCGGCTGCCGCCTTCGCCCATCTGCCGAACGACCATCCGGCCTGGGCCGAGCTGGACGCGATCGCCGCACTTCATCGCGAAATCCTGGCCGACGTGGACAACCGCTATCGCGAGTTTTCAGAGCTGGACGAGAAATTCCACCTTCTCGTCCACCAGGCCTCGCGAAACCGCTTCATCGTCGATTTCTACGATATCATCGCGATCGTGTTCCACTATCACTACCAGTGGAACAAGACGAACGCGCGTCAGCGCAATGCTCGCGCGATGGAGGAGCATCTCGCCTACATCGAGGCGCTACAGTCACGCGATCCGGCGAAAATCGAGGGCGCCTGCCGCCGGCATCTCAAATCGGCACGCGAAACGCTGCTGCAGTCGATCAACTGAGCCGGGCGCCGGGGTTACCCGGATTCGAGTGCGTGGTGCGCCTAATAGGCGCCGCCCTTCTGCTCACCTGAAACCGGCACTCCGAGGAAGGAGCGGCGCAAACCGTCGATCGCGCTGACCAGGCAGTTGACGTCGGTGCCGATCGCCATGAAGTCTGCTCCCATGGCGCGATATTCATGCGCCTGGTCCAGCGCCACCGTCATGATCCCGCGTGCCTTGCCGTGGCGATGGATCCGCACGAACGCGTCGCGGATCGCTTCCTGAACCGGCGCGGCCGAAGGCTGACCGAGGTAGCCCATGTCGGCTGCGAGATCGGATGGGCCGATGAAGAGGCCATCGACGCCTTCGACGGAAGCGATCTCATCGAGCGCGGCGAGGCCCGCCCTGCTTTCGATCTGAACGATCAGGCAGATCTCTTCATTTGCCGTCGTCAAATAGTCCGGCACGCGGTTGAAGTCGCTTGCCCTGCCGAGCCCGGCGCCGACGCCGCGAATCCCTGCCGGCGGATAACGAACCGCCCGCACGAGCGCCCTGGCCTGCTCGGCCGTTTCCACCATGGGAATCAGGAAGGTCTGCGCGCCGAGGTCCAGAAGCTGCTTCAGCAGCCAGGCCTCACCCATCGGCGGGCGGACGATCGCATGCGTGGACCGGCCCCGCAAGGCGCCGAGCTGCGCCCCGATCAGCGGCATGTCGCTCGGCCCGTGCTCGCCATCGATTAGCAGCCAGTCGTAACCGCTGCCGCCGGCGATCTCGGCCGCATAGGCGCTGCCGAGGGCGACCCAGAGTCCGAGCTGAAAATCACCCTTGCGCAGGGCGGCCTTGAATGGGTTCCTCGGCGCGGACATGGCTCGGACCTCCTTTGGGTCGGCTTGTGCAATCGCCCGTCGGAGCATTTCCGACGGGCGGATCCTGCATCAGTCGCTCAAGCGATGCCGCCGAGGCAGACATACTTCATCTCGGTGAATTCCTCGATGCCGTACCTGGAGCCCTCGCGACCGAGGCCGGAAAGCTTGACGCCGCCGAAGGGTGCTTCCGCCGTCGAGATCAGCCCGGTGTTGACGCCGACCATGCCGTATTCAAGTGCCTCGGCAACGCGAAAGACGCGGGCAAGGTCCTTGGCATAGAAATAGGAGGCAAGCCCGAACTCGGTGTCGTTGGCCTGGGCGATGACGTCCGTTTCGTCCTTGAAGCGGAACAGCGGTGCGACCGGCCCGAAGGTTTCCTCGCGCGCGACCGCCATTTCGGGCGTCACGTCGGCAAGGACCGTTGCCTCGTAGAAGGTGCCGCCAAGCGAGTGGCGCTTGCCGCCCTGGACGATGCGTCCGCCCTTGGAAACCGCGTCTGACACATGCTCCTCGACCTTCGCCAGCGCCGCCTGATCGATCAGAGGACCAAGAATGACGCCCTCGTCGAAACCATTGCCGGTCTTGAGCCGGCCGACGGCGGCAGCGAGCTTTTCGGAGAAGGCATCGTAGACGCCTTCCTGGACGTAGAGCCGGTTGGCGCAGACGCAGGTCTGTCCGTTGTTGCGGAACTTCGCAATCAGCGCGCCTTCGACCGCCGCGTCGAGATCGGCGTCGTCGAACACGATGAAAGGCGCGTTGCCGCCCAGTTCGAGGCCAAGCTTCTTAATGGTCGGCGCGCTTTGCTTGTAAAGCTCGGCGCCGACTTCGGTCGATCCGGTAAAGGTCAGCTTGCGCACCACAGGATTGGCGGTCATTTCAGCACCGATCTCGCGGGCCGAGCCGGTGATGACGGAGAAAAGGCCTGCCGGGAGGCCCGCCCGCTCGGCGAGAACAGCAATCGCGATGGCCGAGAAAGGCGTCTGCGACGCCGGCTTGAGCACCATGGCGCAGCCGGCGGCAAAGGCCGGACCGGCCTTGCGCGTGATCATCGCATTCGGAAAGTTCCAGGGCGTGATGGCGGCAACGACGCCGATGGGCTGCTTCATCACCAGGATGCGCTTGTCCTTCTGGTGACCGGGGACGATGTCGCCGTAGACGCGGCGCCCTTCTTCTGCGAACCACTCGATGAAGCTTGCACCATAGGCGATCTCACCCTTCGCCTCGGCGAGCGGCTTGCCCTGTTCCATCGTCAGGATCCGGCCGAGATCGTCCTGGTTGGCCATCATCAGCTCGAACCACTTGCGCAGGATGACCGAGCGCTCCTTGGCCGTGCGGGCCGCCCATTCCTTCTGTGCTGTTTCGGCCGCCGCGATCGCTTCCTTCGTTTCCGCCGCGCCGAGCTTGGGAACGTAGCCGACGAGTTCGCCCGTCGCGGGGTTGTTCACGGAAATTCCACTCTTCGGGTCCGCCTCGATCCAGCGTGTGCCGACCAGGGCCGCCTGGCGCAGGAGGGTCGTATCTTTCAGGCTCATAGCAGCGTCTCCCATCGATGAATTCGTTGCCGAGGTTATAGGCCGTTTGCCCGCGCAAGGACAATCTCGCCTGTGGCTGTGTGAGAAATTTTGCGTGCCGGTTCACGGCCGGCAGCCCTACTCTTCCATCGACATCACCTGCTCATCGGGGCATTCTTGTCCGCACCATTCGAACGCGAGACGCTTCATGCAAGAGATCAACGGCCGCCGTGCTGATCACGATATCGATCCGGTTTTCCTTCAGCGCTGGTCGCCCCGCGCCTTCACAGGCGAGGCGATGCCACAGGATGATCTGCTGCGGCTGTTCGAGGCCGCACGCTGGGCACCCTCGGCGAGCAATCGCCAGCCGTGGCGGTTCGTCTACGCCCATCGCGGAACACCAGCCTTCAATGTCATTCTCGAAACGCTCGACGAGGGCAACCGACGATGGACACCGAACGCGTCGGTGCTGGCCGTCATCCTGTCCAAGACCCACAACCGCACAGCCACCGGCGAGATGCGGGCCGCCTACACGCACGCCTTCGATACGGGCGCTGCCTGGAGCGCGCTGGCCCTGCAGGCGACCCTTGCCGGCTATCAAGCGCACGCCATGGCCGGAATCGACCGGCCCAAGGCAGTCTCCGACCTCAGCGTGCCGGAAGGTTACCGGGTGGAGGCCGGAGTTGCGATCGGCAGGCTGGCCTCGAAGGAGACCTTGCCGGACGACCTGAAGACCCGTGAAATCCCGAGCCAACGCAACCCCGTCTCCTCCTTTGCGTTCGAGGGCGTGTTCAAGCCCGACTAAAGGCCCGCGGTATCAGAACAGCTGCTCCTGTGCCGGTCCTACGGGAACGATGCCAGTCGGATTGAGCGAAGCGATCGAGTAGTAGCCCCGCTTGATGTGATCGAGACTGACCGTCTCGGCGATTCCCGGCCAGTCGTACATCTGCCGAACGAAGCGACGCAGGCGCGGATAGTCCGCAAGCCTGCGCAAATTGCACTTGAACAGCCCATGATAGGCAGCGTCGAAGCGAACAAGCGTCACGAACAGGCGGATGTCGGCTTCGGTCGGGTGCTCGGCGAAAAGAAAGCGCCTGTCGCCCAGTTCTCCGTCGACCCAGTCAAGCATCGCGAACACTTCCAGGAACGCCTCCTCATAGGCGAGTTGCGTGGTGGCGAAGCCGGCGCGGTAGACGCCGTTGTTGAGGCTCGGATAGATTCGCTCGTTGAAGGCATCGATCGCGGCGCGGTGGGCTTCGGGATAGAGGTCGAGCGCGCTCGTCGCCAACGCGCCGAACCCGTCATTCATCATCCGCAGGATATCGGCAGACTCGTTGTTTACGATGGTGGCGCGCTTCTTGTCCCAGAGCACGGGGACCGTCGCGCGACCGGTAAAGTGTGGATCGGCGCGTGTATAGAGCTCGTGCATGTAGGTCGCGCCATTGACCGTATCCGGGGTCGATCCGGGGTAGTCGCCAAAGCGCCAGCCTTCCCGCGTCAGCGCCGGCTCCACCACGGAAACGCCGATCACATCCCTGAGGCCCTTGAGGTTACGGCCGATCAGCGTACGGGACGCCCAGGGGCAGATGTAGGCGACGTAGAGATGGTAGCGATCCGGCTCCGCGACAAAGCCGCCTTCACCGGTCGGTCCCGGCACACCGTCCGGCGTCACCCAGTTGCGAAAGCCGGAGACCTGGCGGACGAAGCCGCCCTTCTCGTCCTTCGCCTGGACCGGTTGCCAATCGGCCGTCCATTTTCCATCCACCAGCATCTGTGTGCCTTTCGTCCTGTCCTAAGCATCCGTTGAAACGCGCTCGCGATATTTTTCGCGTGCGGCGATGATCGAGGCGTGGTTGGTGCGGGCCCAGCCGGTCAGGGCCTGGATCGGCTCCAGCAAAGACCGCCCGAGCGGCGTCAGCGCGTAGTCGACGCGCGGCGGAATGACCGGGTAGAAGGTGCGCGAAACGAGCCCGTCCTGCTCCAGTCTTCGAAGCGTTCGCGCCAGCATGTGCTGGGAGACGTCGCCGATCTCTCGTTTCAGCTCATTGAAACGCAAGGTCTCGCCTGCCAGCGCTTCCAGCACCAGCGTGCTCCACTGGTCGCCGATGCGGTCGAGCACGTCCCTGATCGGACAGCTGCCGTTCATATGTCGCTTGGCTGTATTCGCACCCATCACTTTCCCCCTTGCCGATAGTTACATCCGTGTGACCAGGAACTGGAACGATGACTTCTTGTCAAATTCTCAAGTGCCGTTATGTGTAGCCAAATATGGACCTGGTTCAAATATGAACCTCTATTGCGACACGCGCAATGCCACGGTCCAGGCCGGAGAGTACCTGAATGACTTCATCGATAGCGCGGATCGAGACCGCAAACGCCAGCCGGTACCTGCAGCAGCTTTGCAAGCACTGGAGCCACAAATTCCCGGTGGAGTTCGACGCAGCCACCGGCTGTGTGCCTTTTGGCGACGATCGGCTCCTGCGCCTGTCGGCCGCCGCGAACCAATTGACGATGACCCTGGAAGCCCCGGGCGATGGTGCGAACGATCGACTGGAGAGCGTCGTTACCGATCATCTCAAGCGCTTCGCCTTTCGCGAAGAGCTAGTCATCAGCTGGGAGAAATCCGGCTAACTCATTTGCGATCCCATCCGCCGTGGATCCACGCGTACAGCCCAAACGGCCGGTCTTCCTCCTCCCACTCCGGCTGACTTCCTGAAAGGACACACCATGATTGCTGCCAACAGCCGCAAGGCCGACCATTCGATCGATCCTCTCTTCCTGAACCGCTGGTCGCCCCGCGCCTACAGCGGCGAGACGATGCCGGAGAGCGACCTGCTAGCAATACTCGAGGCAGCCCATTGGGCGCCGTCCGCTTACAATTCGCAGCCCTGGCGCTTCGTATACGCGCTGCGCGATACCGCCGAGTGGAACAAGCTGTTCCCGATCCTGAACGACTTCAACCAGAGCTGGGCGAAGAGCGCTTCCGCTCTGATCGTCATCATCTCCAAGTCGCATTTCCTGGCGCCCGGTGCCAGCGAAGAGAGCCTGTCCTACAGCCATTCCTTCGACACGGGCGCGGCTTGGGGCGCACTGTCACTTCAGGCACAGCTTTCCGGCTATCAGGCTCATGGCATGACCGGCATCCACTTCGACAAGGCGAGGCAAATCCTGCAGCTGCCTGAGGGCTACCGCGTGGAGGCCGCCGCCGTGGTCGGCCGTATCGGCGACAAGTCGCAACTGCCGCAATTCCTGCAGGCGCGCGAAACACCGAGCCCGCGCCGGCCACTGTCCGAAGTCGTCTTCAACGGCAATTTCCCGAGCGAGTAAATCGCCTGTGACAAAAGAAATAACCCCGCGACGATGTCGCGGGGTTATTTCGTTATCCGGATTCGAATGCCACATCAGGGCACAACAGCGCAACCGCGTCAGATGTCGAGGTTTGCAACACTCAGCGCATTGTCCTGGATGAACTCGCGCCGAGGCTCCACTTCGTCACCCATGAGACGCGAGAACAGGCCATCGGCGTCGGTCGCATCCGCAACGCGCACCTGCAGGAGCGAGCGCACGTTGGGGTCAAGCGTCGTTTCCCACAGCTGCTCTGCATTCATCTCGCCCAGACCTTTGTAGCGCTGCAGGCTCAGCCCCTTGCGGCCGGAGGCGAAGACCGCGTCGAGCAGAGCGCGCGGTCCGCTGATCTCGACCTCCGCATCCTTGCGCCGCAGCTTCGGCGGAACGGCATAGATGTCCTTCAGCCGGACTGTCAGCTGATCGATGTGGCGGGCGTCGGAAGAACCGATGAGCGCCATGTCGAGATGGGCGAATTCCTTCACCCCACGCACGGTCCGTTCGAATTTCAGGCCGCCGTCGGAGGCGACGGTACCGGTCCAGCCGCGCTCGGTCTCCTCGGCAATCAGATCGAGACGGCGGGCAACCTGCTCGGCCATCTCCGCGTAGGCCTCGCGATTGTGGCTGAGCTCGAGATTGAGCGCGCCGCAGATCGCAGCCTGCTCGACGATGGCGCGGCTGTAGCGCGAATGCAGGCCTTCGAGCAGCGTCCGCAGACGAAGCGCGTCCTGAATGACCTCGCGCATATCCTGTCCAGCGCGCACTTCGCCCGACCCAAGTTCCAGCGTCGCGTCGTCCAGACCGGCAGCGATCAGGTAGTCGTCCAGGGCCTTTTCGTCCTTCAGGTACTGCGAGGACTTTCCGCGCGCGACCTTATAGAGCGGCGGCTGGGCGATGTAGAGGTGGCCCCGTTCGATCAGCTCCGGCATCTGCCGGAAGAAGAAGGTCAGAAGCAGCGTACGGATATGGGCGCCGTCGACGTCGGCATCCGTCATGATGATGATCTTGTGATAGCGCAGCTTCTCGGGATTGAACTCGTCCTTGCCGATGGACGTGCCGAGCGCGGTGATCAGCGTGCCGATTTCCTGGCTGGAGAGCATCTTGTCGAAGCGTGCCCGCTCGACGTTGAGGATCTTGCCGCGCAAGGGCAGGATGGCCTGGTTCTCGCGGGAACGGCCCTGCTTGGCCGATCCGCCGGCCGAATCGCCCTCCACCAGGAAGAGCTCGGACTTGGCCGGATCCCGTTCGGAGCAATCGGCGAGCTTGCCGGGCAGCGAAGAAATGTCGAGCGCGCCCTTGCGGCGCGTCAGTTCGCGCGCCTTACGCGCCGCTTCGCGGGCCGCGGCCGCCTCGACCACCTTGCCGACCAACACCTTGGCGTCGGAAGGATGTTCTTCGAGCCAGTGGCTCAACGCCTCGTTGACGAGGCTTTCGACGACCGGCCGGACCTCGGAGGACACGAGCTTGTCCTTCGTCTGCGAGGAGAACTTCGGATCGGGCACCTTGACGGAGAGCACGGCGGTCAGGCCCTCGCGGCAATCATCGCCCGTCAGCGAGACCTTTTCCTTCTTCAGAATGCCCGAGCTTTCGGCATAGGAGACGACCTGACGCGTCAGCGCCCCGCGGAAGCCCGCAAGATGCGTGCCGCCGTCGCGCTGGGGGATGTTGTTGGTGAAGCACAGCACGTTCTCGTGGTAGCTGTCGTTCCACCACATGGCGACTTCGACCGTAATTCCGTCGCGCTCGCCGCGAATGGAGACGGGCTTTGCAACCAGTGGCTTCTTGGCGCGGTCGAGATAGCTGACGAAGGCTTCCAGGCCTCCGTCATACATCAGTTCGTCCTGCTTGACGTCGGAGTGGCGCCGGTCAGTCAGGAGGATGCGGACACCGGAATTCAGGAATGCCAGTTCGCGAAGGCGATGTTCCAGCGTCTGGTAGTTGAAGTCGATGTTGGAGAAGGTCTCGGGGCTGGGCAGGAAGGTGACTTCGGTGCCGGTCTCGTCGCCGCATTTGCCGGTGACAGCCAGAGGGCCGTCCGCGACGCCGTGCGTGAAGCTCATCTCGTGGATGTTTCCGCCGCGGCGAATCTTCAGCTTCAGCGAGACCGACAGAGCGTTCACGACCGAAACGCCAACGCCATGCAGACCGCCTGAGACCTTGTAGGAATTCTGGTCGAACTTTCCACCGGCATGCAGCTGGGTCATGATGACCTCGGCCGCAGACACGCCTTCTTCCTTGTGGATGTCGGTGGGGATGCCGCGGCCGTTGTCGGTCACCGTAACGGAGCCATCGGCATTCAGCGTGACGGTCACGATATCCGCGTGACCGGCCAACGCTTCGTCGATCGCATTGTCCACGACCTCATACACCATGTGGTGCAGGCCCGACCCGTCGTCCGTGTCGCCGATATACATGCCGGGACGCTTGCGCACGGCATCAAGGCCCTTGAGGACCTTGATGGAATCTGCGCCATACTCGGCCGGGCCGTTGTCGGTCTCGGTGATGTCAGTCATACGGGGTGTCTTTCCAGCGTTCCTGAAGAGGTGGGAAACGGCGAATCACCGGTTTTCCAGCTTGACGAATATAGGGATTTCGGCTCGATTCTCCAAACCGTGTGACCGCCAATAGCGGCAGAAATCAGGGGATCACGGCGATTTCCGGCGCGTAGTGCAAGCCTTTTCCAGTATCCCGGCCAGCCGCCTGATCGTCTCGGGCGGCAGATTGCCGATTTCGACAGCGAGGCGGTTCGCAAAGGCCGTGTATTCGGGCGGCAGACCGGCCGTATCCACGGTAATCCTGGGGTCGGAAATCCGGGCGATGCGAAAAAGCTCCTCCGCCTCATCCCAGATGATGTTGAAATAGCCGGCCACCCGCTGCAGGAACTCAAAGCTCGGCAAGCCCCGCCGTCCATGTTCGAGGGCCGACAGATAGGCCGGAGAGACGCCAAGCGCCGTGGCCATCTCCTTCTGCGTGACGCCCTTCCTGGTGCGCAGGTGACGCACCGCAACGCCGAACGGGGTGGTCATTCCCGCGCCCCCTTGGCCCGCGCCAGCCGCACATACAACGCGCCCTCGCCGCCATGATTGCGCGCCGCCGGCTCGTAGGATGAAATCAGCGGCCTGAACTCCGGCAGCGAGAACCAGAGCGGCACGGCGCGCTTCAAGGCGCCGTCGCTTCCGATCGACGCGCCCTTGCCCGTGATCACCAGCACATGGCGCATCCCTCGTGCATGTGCCTGGAGCATGAAGCTCAGCAACAGACCATGCGCTTCGCTCTGGATCATGCCGTGCAGGTCGATGCGCGCCTCCAGCGCCAGCCGGCCTTTTGCCAGCTTGCGTCGCACCGGACGTTCCAGCGGATGATGCTGTCGTTCGCCCTTTCCGGTATTCGTTATCCGGATTCCACCACTCTCTGAATCGCTCTTCTTCCTTGTTCCAATATCCTCAGCCGGCAAAGCGGCGGTGGATTCCGGGGTGAAAAGAGCTTCGAGCGTCTCAAGCTCCTCCATCCGTCCCGGCAGTGGCTTGGCGCTTCTGGCGACCTTGCCCCAGAGTATCCGGTCTTCGGTGCTGAGCAACTTATCCTTCGCCATGGCGAAATCTCTCGGCGATCGACCTCGGAACGAAGACGTAGAAGTCGGCGGTATTGCGGACGTTTCCGGCGAGGTCGCCGGCGGCGTCACCGGACCCGGTGAAGATGTCGCCGCGGGCAGCCCCGACGATCGCAGAGCCGGTATCGAGCGCCAACATGGTCCGGGCGAACGGCCTGCCGCCGTCCAGATGCGTCAGGCTGTCGCTGCGGATGAAGAAAGGCGTGCCGAAGGTGTGGATCAGGCGGTCGACGGCGAGCGACCGGCCGGCGACGATCGGGATTTTCGCTGCCGCGACCGGCCCCAGTTCCGGATCGTCCACCACGGCATCGCGGAAAAAGATATAGGACCGGTTGTGCCAGAGGATTTCGTCGATGCGATCCGGGTTGCGCGTCAGCCAGTTTCGGATCGAAGCCATCGATACCGTCGCCGGATCGATTTCACCACGCTCGATCAGGAGCTTCCCGATCGGCGAGAAGCGGTGGCCGGACTTGGCCGCATAGGTGATGCGCCTTACCGAACCGTCGGAATAAAGGAGCCGGGCCGCCCCCTGCACGTGGATGAAGAAGACATCGACCTTCGAACGAGCATAGGCGATCTCGAGGTTTCTCCCCTCCAGCAGCCCCTGGTCGATGGCCCGGCGATCGGGGTACTCCTCGATCTTGCCCTCGCGCATGCGGCCAAAGGCGAAATAGGGATCGAAGCCTTTGGGCCGGTTCGCGTCGTCGATATCGACCATGTCGTCGGGACGACGGTAGAAGGGATAGCGGAAATCGGCGTCCGGCTTGTCGCGTACTTCCACTTCCGGCTCGTAATAGGCCGTGACGAAGCCCCTATCGCCCTGACCGGTCTCAATCAGATAGGGCTGGAACCAGTTCTCGAAGTAAGCGCGGGCCTGCAACGGTCCCGAAGGCGTGATCTCTGCCGCTGCGCTAAAAACGGGAAGCAGATCGGCGGCGGTAATGCCGAGCGATCCGGTGCGATAGGGCTTCGTGGTGACGATATGGTCGCGACAGCGCGCCATCGCCGAGAACAGCACGGTGGGATCGTCTTCCGTCCATCCGGGCAGATCGGAAAAAGCGACCGGTTTCAGACGGAAGTCCATCGTTTTGCCAATCAGCCTTCGGATTCGGTGGCGATCAGCTTCCAATTGGGATCGCGCGAACGGCTGTCGCGGGCGAACGTCCACAGGTCGTTGACCTCAGCGACCGTTTCGGCATCGCCGTCGATCAGGCCGCCGGCCTTGTCGTAGGTCGCCGAGATCAGCTGGCTGATGATGCGCAGCGTAATGTTGATCTCGTTGTCCTTCACCTCCGCGCTGACGATATCGGCCTTCTCGATGCCGACGAAGTTCGACTTGACCACTTCGCCCTTGCCCTCGCGCTCGCTAATGGCCCCATCGAAGCCTTCGTAGACCTCGCGGGAAAGCAGGTTCTTGAGGGTCTTGCGATCACCATCGGCGAAAGCCACGACGATCATTTCATAGGCCATCTTTGCGCCGTTGACGAATTCCTTCGGGTTGAAGGACGGGTCGGCGTCGACCACGCGGCGCAGGGAATCGTTCAGCGGCGTCCCTGCCGGGGTGAAGGCATCGACGCCGGCATAGGCTCCCTCCTCGCCGTCCGCACCGTCGCGCCGCGGCAAAGTGACGACCTTGCCGCGATCCGGCCCCGGCACGCCATCGGAGTTCTCGCGACGCGAATAGGGATCGAAGGGCGGCTTTTCATTCCCCGTTCGGCGGCCAAGAACATTGCGCAGCTGCAGGAAAATCACCACAGCCGCCACAAGGAAGAAAATCGTTACAAAGTCGAATGAGCCCATATCGGTCCGGAACCACCGTTCATCTTTTCTGATCTGCACCCCATATAATCTGCAAACGCACATTCTTCAAATGCGCGCGAGCACCCGAGGTTCGAATGGCCATCACTTAACCTTGACCACCGTCGATCACACGCAGACAGACGAACCCAGCATGGTTTAGAAGAGCCTTCACATGCAGTCAGGCAAAAGACAATGACACGAATCATCATCGCCATCCTCATTCTGCTTCTTCCGCTCATCGAGATCGCCGGCTTCGTGATGGTCGGGCGGCAGATCGGCCTTCTGGCGACACTTCTTCTCGTCATCGCCTCGGCCGTGCTGGGAATGGCGATCCTGAGGAGGCAGGGTTTTCAGGCCTTGTCCAAACTACGCCAACCGAACCTGCCGCGCGACCTTCCGGCCGAGAAATTCTTCGGCACCGCGCTGGTGCTGCTGGCCGGGTTGCTTCTGCTCGTGCCCGGGTTCTTCACGGACCTCATCGCAATCCTCCTGCTTGTGCCGTTCGTCCGTACCGTCATTGCCCGCCGCCTTGCAGCGCGCGCCGTCGTGGTCAATTTCAACGCCTCGGTCGACCCTCATGGCCCGCGTCCGCAACAGCCACGCACGATCGATCTCGATACGGACGACTACAATCGCGACGAGCCCCGTTGAGGCCGATGCCGGGCCGGGCCGGCAGGGTTGTAAGCCCCCGGTCGAAATGCTAGATGGCTGCCACGATTTTTACGTCTCGAGGAAAGAACAATGGCAACCGAAAACGAAGCGGCCAACAACGCGGCCAGCCCGTCCATTAACATCCTGGCCCAGTATGTGAAGGACCTTTCCTTTGAAAACCCCGGCGCGCCGCGCTCGCTGCAGGCGCGGGAAAAGGCTCCGTCGATCAATATCAACGTGAACGTCAATGCGAATCCGCTGACGGAAACGGAATTCGACGTCGTTCTGACGCTGAACGCCGAAGCAAAGGACGACGGCAAGGTCCTTTTCAACGCGGAACTGGCCTATGGCGGCGTCTTCCGCATCGCCGGCTTCCCGCAGGAGCACATGCTGCCGGTCCTGTTCATCGAGTGCCCGCGCCTTCTGTTCCCGTTCGCCCGCCAGATCATTGCCGACGCGACCCGCAATGGCGGCTTCCCGCCGCTGATGATCGACCCCATTGATTTTGCGCAGATGTTCCAGCAGCGGATGGCCGAAGAACAGCTGAAGGCCAAGGTGGCCGGCAACACCAACTGATCCGTATCAGGATAGCAACTGAAAACGCCCGGTTCTGCCGGGCGTTTTTCGTTTAAGCTGTCAGTCCTGGTCTGGAGCTTCGGGCCGGTATTTCAGCCAGATCGCCTTATCGCCCATCTTCTCCACCATCGCCGCATGTGCGGATATCTCGATTTCACTGATCCGCTGCGGCAAGGGTCTCGGTCGCTGCTGGATCGGCAGGACGATATCCTCGCCATCCGCCTGGTCGAGCCGTTCGCGTTGTTCGGCAACGCCAAGGCCCAGAGCGGCCTGCCTGCCGCCGATCATTTCGATGTAGACCTCGGCCAACAGCTCGGAGTCGAGAAGCGCGCCGTGTTTCGTGCGATGCGAATTGTCGATGCCATAGCGCCGGCATAGCGCATCCAGCGAGTTGGGCCCCATCGGATGCTTGCGACGCGCCAGCGCCAGCGTGTCCGTCACGCGGTCGGCAGGCACCGGGGGAATTCCGAGCCGCTCGAACTCCGCGTTTATGAACCCCATGTCGAAGTTGGCGTTGTGGGCCACCCACCGGGCATCTGCGAAGAAGGACTGCAGATCCTCGACGATCTCAGCGAAGGAAGGCTTGTCCTTCAGGAACTCGTCGGTGATCCCGTGAACGGCAAGCGCATCTGGATGCACCTTCTTGTCGCCCGGATTGATATAGATATGGAAGGTGCGACCGGTCGGAAAATGGTTGTCGAGCTCGACGCCACCGATTTCGATGACGCGGTCGGAGCGGCTGTCGAGGCCGGTGGTTTCCGTATCGAAGATGATTTCACGCATCAGCGCCGCTTTCCTGAATGAGTGTCGCCAGGATTTGTTTCACCTGTTCGCGCGCCGCATCAAGCCCGTTGTCGGTGTTGACCACAAAATCCGCACGCGCCCGTTTTTCGGTATCCGGCATCTGCCGCGACAGAAGCATGGCGAATTTTTCCTCGGTCATGCCGGGGCGCGCCATCACACGCTGCCTTTGTACGTCCGGCGAACAACTCACGACGACGACCTTGTCAACCCGCCGCTCGCCGCCGGTTTCGAACAGCAGCGGAATATCTAGCACGACAAGAGGCGCTCCGGCCGCACGCTGTGCGCGGAGAAAGGCTGCCTCTTTCTCCCGGACGAGCGGATGGATGATTTGCTCCAGACGCTTGAAACCATCGGGACTTTTGGCCAGTTCGGCAGCGAGCGCCTTGCGATCGACGGCGCCCGATGCGATCGCGGACGGAAAGGCCTCTCCGACCGGCCCGACCGCCTCGTTCGCATAGAGCTCGTGTACGGCGGCGTCCGCATCATGCACGGAGACGCCCAGGTCGCGGAACATGCCGGCCGTCGTCGACTTGCCCGTCCCGATCGATCCTGTCAGCCCGACGATGATCATCCATGCCGCTCCATGTCCTCGACGATCACCTGGCGTAGCGCGGCATCCACCACCGGCCGCACGCCGAACCACTTCTCGAAACCGGGCGTCGCCTGATGCAGCAGCATTCCCAACCCATCGACGGTCGCAAAGCCCTGGCGCTCCGCCTGGAGCAAGAACGGCGTCTTCAACGGCACGTAGACGATGTCTGTGACGATCGCGCCGGACGCCAATCCGCCGAAATCGATGTCCGGGGCGGCGTCCCCGTCCATACCGAGCGAGGTCGTGTTGACGAAGAGGCCCGCGCCGCCCATCACTTCGCGAAGCGCTTCCATCGGATGTGCATATATCCTTGTGCCGAAGCGGTCTGCGAGTTCCTGTGCTCTCCCGACCGTGCGGTTCAGAACGTGGATCTCGCCGATGCCACGGTCACGCAAGGCCTGCAGAATTGCCCGGCTGGCGCCGCCGGCACCGAAAACCACCGCCCGATCGATGCGGTCCCAGCCCGGCGCCCGCTCGTCCAGATTGGAAACGAAACCGTGGCCATCGGTGTTTGTCGCATGCAGCCTGCCATCCTCGATCCAGATCGTGTTGCTGGCGCCAAGCTCTTCGCTGAGCGCATCAGGCCGATCGACGAGTTGAAATGCTGCCTCCTTGTGCGGGATCGTGACGTTCCCGCCGACAAAGCTGCGATGTTCCCCCTTGAGGTTCGCAATGAAATCAGGAAATGCCGCCGGACTGACATCGATCGGCCGGTAGCTTCCGGCAATCTTGAACTTCTCCAGCCAGTGGCCGTGGATCAGAGGCGAGCGGGAATGCTTGATCGGATGGCCGACCACAAAGGCATGGTTAACAAATGTTTCACGTGAATCACGCATCGATCGCCCTCATCGATCTCAATTGCGCCAGTAGCGGCAGCATCGGCAGGCCGATGATGGTGAAGTAGTCCCCCTCGATCCTGTCGAACAGCTGGATGCCCTCACCTTCCAGCTGATAGGCTCCGACGCTACCCAACACGCGCGTTCCCACGCGCGACAGATGGCGATCGATGAAAGCCTCGCTCAGCGGGCGCATCGTCAGGCTGGCGGTGGAGACGTGGCGCCAGGCCACCTCGCCGTCGACGGCGATCGCTACGCCGCTGTTCAGTGCATGGGTCCTTCCCGACAGGGCAAGAAGGTGTTCCTTCGCCCCGGCAATACCTTCCGGCTTGTGAAACACCCGCTCGCCGAGCGACAGCGTCTGGTCGGAGCCGATCACCAGGGCGCCGGGATGACGCATCGACACTGCCCTTGCCTTCGCCGCCGCGAGGTGCAGGGCGACATCCGTCGGCGACGGCGCCTGTCGTTCCAGTTCGCTTTCGACCGCACGTTCATCGATGTCTGCAGAAAAGGCGTCGAACGCCAGGCCGGCGTTTTCCATCAGCATCTTCCTGAACGGACTTTGCGAGGCGAGGATGAGGCGGAGTTTATCGGGCATTGTCATTGGCGAAGCTCTCGATCTTTAGGTCTGCGGACTTAGCGAAGCTTCGGCCTTAGGGCAACAATTGCAGCAGCAGTCTCCTCGATCGACCGGCGCGTGACGTCGATCACGGGCCAATTGTTGCGCGCACAGAGCATGCGCGCATATTTCAGCTCCTCGGCAATCTGTGCCCTGTCGGTGTAATCCTCGCCCTTGAAATCCTTCGCCGCACCGAGGACGCGGTTGTGACGGATCTGGGCGATGCGGTCGGTCGTCGCGATCAGCCCGACCACGAGCGG
Organism: Rhizobium subbaraonis; assembly: GCF_900220975.1. Classification (GTDB taxonomy): domain Bacteria; phylum Pseudomonadota; class Alphaproteobacteria; order Rhizobiales; family Rhizobiaceae; genus Mycoplana; species Mycoplana subbaraonis. Next base: position 74,628 of record NZ_OBQD01000004.1, read on the forward strand.
ACGAACCACCCGGGAGAGATGCTCCGGCAAAGGCACATCGAGGACGATGGGGATATTCGCCGTCTTGATACCGCGATTGGCAAGATAAATGCTGGTCGGCGTCTTCGATGTCCTGCTGATGCCGACTAGAATGACGTCCGCCTCCTCCAGGTCCGACGGCAGCTGGCCATCGTCGTGATCCATGGTGAAGTTAAGCGCCTCGATCCGGGCAAAATATTCCGCGTCCATCACGTGCTGAGCCCCCACCCGACGGCGAGAGGTCGCACCGAGATAGGACTGAAAGACGTCGAGGATGGGCTCCAGCACGGATACGCAGGGCAATCCCATCTCGCGGCAGCGCTGGTCGATGATTGCGGAAAGCTCGCGATCGACGATCGTGTAGAGCACAATACCCGGCGCACTATCGATCGCATCGAGGACCGGTGTCAGCTGCCTTCGGTTGCGAATGAGGGGGTAGACGTGTTCGAGCGCCTGCGAGGCCTGGAATTGGGCCGCAGCCGCCCTGCCCGCCGCGATCAGCGTTTCGCCCGTGGAATCGGAGATCAGATGCAGGTGAAAGTAGTTTTTGGGGTTCTCCACATGATCCTCGGCAGGCTGTTGATAGAGCGGGATAGGGTGACCGAAGAATCCGTCGTGTGACCCTGCCCCTGGGAAAAGTCCCGATTTTTCCACAATTCGGCTTTCGCTGGATCGGTATTCGGAGGCGATGTGGACAACTCGGAGGTGGCGACATTGTGTCACGCAGATCCCCACATTGTCCACAGGATAGCAAAAACACGGATCAAGCTAGCTTTCTGAAATCATGAAGTTATTTTCGATATCAGCCAGCTTTCGGTTCGGCCGCGCATTTTTTCCGATCTCGGCGAGAGATCGCACTTTCTCCGGGGAAAATGTGGATGGAATTTAATCCTTGATAGTCACCGACTCTAAGAAATAGAAACCTCTTCAATATAGATTTCTTTGTTTTAGAGGAGCCTGCAACGGTGGCGAGCGGAACGCGAAAAATCGTCGAGGTTCTGAACGGGAAGACGGTGTCTCCCCCACCGGTATGGCTGATGCGACAAGCCGGGCGTTACCTGCCGGAGTATCGTGAGACGCGGGCCAAGGCCGGCACGTTCCTCGACCTCTGTTATTCGCCCGATCACGCCGTCGAAGTCACCTTGCAGCCGATCCGCCGTTACGGCTTCGATGCCGCCATCCTGTTCTCCGACATCCTCGTCATTCCCGATGCGCTGAAACGGCAGGTTCGTTTTGACGAGGGACACGGCCCGCGACTGAAACCCCTGACGCTGGACGAGATCTCCCCGCTTTCGAAGCTGGGCGTCATGGAGCACCTTGCACCGGTGATCGAGACGGTCGGACGCCTTCGCAAGGAATTGCCTCAGGAGACCGCCCTGCTCGGCTTCTGTGGGGCGCCCTGGACCGTTGCGACATACATGATCGCCGGCCATGGTACGCCCGATCAGGCGCCGACGCGGCTTTTCGCCTACAAGGAGCCGAAGGCGTTCGCGCTGTTGCTCGACATCCTGGCTGAGAAATCCGCCGAGTATCTGATCGCACAGATCGATGCCGGGGCCGATGCCGTGCAGATCTTCGATTCCTGGGCCGGCGTTCTTGGGGAACATGAATTTGACGCCTATGCCGTCAAGCCGGTACGGCGGATCGTCGATATCGTTCGTGCCGCGCGTCCTCAGGCAAAGATCATCGCCTTCGCCAAGGGAGCGGGTCTGTTCCTGCGTGGATATCGCCAGCAGACCGGCGCCGATGCGATCGGCCTGGACTGGACCGTTCCGCTTTCGATGGCGGTGGAATTGCAGAAGGACGGACCGGTACAGGGCAATCTCGATCCGCAGCGGGTCGTCGCTGGCGGTGCCGCCTTGCACGAGGGCATCGATGCGATCCTGTCTGCTCTTGGAAACGGCCCTCTGATTTTCAATCTCGGCCACGGGATCACCCCTCAGGCCGATCCTGCCAACGTTGCCGATCTCGTGCAGCGCGTTCGGAGCCACCGCTCGTGAGCGAGCAGCAGACGGGCCGCCGCGCCGGCCTGCGTGCGGCGCTCCGTGCCGCGTCGGTCATCGTGGTCTTTGCGGCGATCGCGGCAGTTCTGATCGCGCATCCGCCGGACGACCTCTATCTCTGGATCAAGGCGTTCCATGTGGTCGCCGTCATCTCCTGGATGGCCGGCCTGCTCTACCTGCCGCGCCTGTTCATCTATCACACCGATGCTGCGGCTGGATCGGAAGCAGCGGAGACCTTCAAGACGATGGAGCGTCGCCTCTATTTCGTGATCATGAACCCGGCCATGATGCTGAGCTGGGTGCTGGGGCTCTATCTCGCCTGGTCGGTCTACGGCTTCCACGGAGGATGGCTGCATGCGAAGCTGGCCTTGGTCCTCGTTCTCACCGGATTTCACGTCTTTCTCGGCCGTTCGGTCAGGACGTTCGGCCGCGAGGCGAACGACATCAGTCCGCGCGCCTGGCGTCTTATCAACGAGGTCCCGGCGCTCCTGATGGTGTTGATCGTCATTTTCGTCATCGTCAAGCCGTTCTGACGCGATCGCGGTGCGGGTCCGAAACGGGAAATTTTCGGAGCCTCTTGCGGGCGTGGCGATGAAGCGCTATTTTCGCGACATCTCATCTCTCGTGGCATGTGTACCTGCTTCGTGAACTGCTCCCCCTGCAGCTCAGTCTTGACTCGCACGCCAATTCCCATCCTGAAATTATGCATGGTCCCCCCTTCATGGCTGAAATGAAGCTTCAAGAACTGAAAAATAAGACGCCGACCGATCTCTTGGCCTTTGCCGAATCACTCGAGGTCGAGAACGCCAGCACGATGCGCAAGCAGGAGCTGATGTTTGCGATCCTGAAGATGCTGGCGGCTCAGGATACGGAAATCATCGGCGAGGGCGTGGTCGAGGTGCTTCAGGATGGCTTCGGCTTCCTTCGCTCCGCCAATGCGAACTATCTGCCAGGCCCGGACGATATCTATATCTCGCCCTCGCAGATCCGCAGGTTTTCGCTGAAGACGGGCGATACCGTCGAGGGCCCGATCCGGGGTCCGAAGGAGGGCGAGCGCTACTTTGCGCTGTTGAAGGTCAACACGATCAACTTCGACGATCCGGAAAAGATCCGCCACAAGGTCCACTTCGACAACCTGACGCCGCTCTATCCCAACGAGCGCTTCAAGATGGAACTGGAGGTTCCGACCTCGAAGGATCTCTCGCCGCGCGTGATCGACCTGGTTGCCCCGCTGGGCAAGGGCCAGCGCGGTCTGATCGTCGCACCGCCGCGGACCGGTAAGACGGTTCTTCTGCAGAACATCGCCCACTCGATCACCGCCAACCACCCGGAATGTTATCTGATCGTCCTTCTGATCGACGAGCGTCCGGAAGAAGTGACGGACATGCAGCGCTCGGTGAAGGGCGAAGTTGTTTCCTCCACGTTCGATGAGCCGGCGACGCGCCACGTGCAGGTGGCCGAGATGGTCATCGAGAAGGCGAAGCGCCTGGTCGAGCACGGCCGCGATGTGGTCATCCTGCTGGACTCGATCACCCGCCTCGGGCGGGCCTACAACACGGTCGTTCCGTCATCGGGCAAGGTTCTGACCGGTGGTGTGGATGCCAACGCCCTGCAGCGCCCGAAGCGCTTCTTCGGCGCGGCCCGCAATATCGAGGAAGGCGGCTCGCTGACGATCATTGCAACCGCGCTGATCGACACCGGCAGCCGCATGGACGAAGTGATCTTCGAAGAATTCAAGGGCACCGGCAACTCCGAAATCGTGCTTGATCGCAAGGTCGCCGATAAGCGTATCTTCCCGGCAATGGATATCCTGAAGTCCGGCACCCGCAAGGAAGACCTGCTCGTGCCGCGCCAGGATCTGCAGAAGATCTTTGTGTTGCGCCGGATTCTTGCGCCGATGGGCACGACAGATGCGATCGAATTCCTGATCGACAAATTGAAGCAGACGAAGAACAACGGCGACTTCTTTGAGTCGATGAATACCTAAGCCGGATTCTTACCCGGATTCACACGAATGCGGCGAATCGCCTCCATGGGCTCTTCGCCGCATTTTTTTTACCTCAGCTCGCGTCGCGTCATGCCGATGCAGGCAAAACTGGACTGGGCCGAGGCAATGTTGTATCGACGCGTTCGGTCTGCCATGGCGGCGTTAGCGGATGTCGCCAGGCCGCGATACCTCTGGTGAAATATGGTGAGCAACGACACGATCTTCGCGCTTTCGAGCGGCGGGCTTCCGTCCGGCGTTGCTGTCGTGCGCATCAGTGGACCCCAATGTGCCGGAGTGGTGGAAATCGTCGCCGGTCGTCTGCCCCCGCCACGAAGGGCCAGCCTTCGTTCGATTCGAGACCGAAACGGTCTTCTTCTCGATCAAGCTCTCGTGATCTATTTTCCGGGTCCGGCGTCATTCACCGGCGAGGATTCGGCAGAACTGCATGTTCACGGAGGGCGGGCCACGGTACGCGCGGTCCTGGACACGCTTGCTACTTTGCCGGGCCTACGGGCCGCGGATGCGGGCGAGTTCAGCCGCCGCGCCTTTCATAACGGCAAGCTTGATCTGGTCGAGATTGAGGGGCTTTCCGATATCGTTGCGGCCCAGACAGAAATGCAGCGGCGTCTTGCCCTCGAGCATGCTTCTGGCGGCCTGTCGAAGCTCTATATGTCCTGGGCAGACCGCTTAACACATGCGCGCGCCATGATCGAAGCGGAACTGGATTTCGCCGACGAGGAGGACATACCGGGTGCGATCGGTCACTCGATTCGATCCGACCTCGAAGATCTGGCAGCGTCGATGCGTGAACACCTGCGTGGGAGCCGTACGGCCGAAATCATTCGGGACGGCTTGACTGTGGTGATCACTGGCGCTCCGAATGTCGGCAAATCGAGCCTCCTCAATTATCTGGCAAAACGTGACGTGGCCATTGTGACGGATATTCCGGGCACGACCAGGGATATCATCTCGGTCGACCTCGATCTGGACGGCTTCGCCGTCCGCCTGATCGACACGGCCGGTATTCGCGATACGGCCGAGGTCGTGGAGCGGGAGGGTATCCGCCGCGCTAAGGCTGCGGTGGAGACAGCGGATCTGGTGCTCCATCTTGTCGGACCTGACGAAGCGTCGCCGCCTGCAGGGAGTGCCGACGCGCAGACGATCCGCGTGTTTACTAAACAGGACGTGGCTGGTGGGCGCGTGCGAGAGCAAGGCGAGATCGCTATATCGACGAGGACAGGGGCCGGTATCGACATGCTGCTTGCCTGCCTCAAGTCGAAACTGCCCGATTTGACAGACGCCTCCGCCTTTGCAATTCCTTCCCGGGAGCGGCACAATGAAATGCTCAAAGCAGCGCTAAAGGCAATTGAGCAGGCGCTGCTGATCGCGGGCGATCTGGAATTGCAGGCGGAGTGGCTTCGGGTTGCCGCGACTGAGATCGGACGGATAACCGGCCGCGTCGACGTCGAGAACCTGCTCGATGTGATCTTTTCCGAATTCTGTGTCGGTAAATGATTCACGTGAAACATGGATGCAACGCAAGCGAGTCGAATTGTAGCGTTTCACGTGAAACGATTCACCGACCCGCCAGTTAAATGGACATGCGGATGAAATACGATGTCATCGTCATCGGCGGCGGGCATGCGGGCTGTGAAGCGGCTGCCGCCTCCTCGCGCGCTGGAGCGAATACCGCGCTACTGACCCATTCCCGGCAGACCATCGGCGTTATGTCCTGCAACCCCGCCATCGGTGGTCTCGGCAAGGGGCATCTCGTTCGTGAAGTCGACGCACTGGACGGGTTGATGGGCCGTGTGACGGATCGCGCCGGTATTCAGTTTCGTCTTCTTAATCGCCGCAAGGGGCCGGCAGTCCGTGGCCCGCGCACGCAGGCCGACCGTCGTCTCTACCGCGCGGCCATGCAGGCAGAGATAGAAGCTGTCGCTAATCTCGACGTGATCGAGGGCGACGCTTATGATGTTGAGATCGACAACGAGCAGATCGCCGCCGTCATCACCGCGGATGGTCGCCGCATCCCCTGCGGAGCCGTGGTGCTGACGACGGGGACCTTCCTGCGCGGCCTCATTCATCTCGGAAGCGAAACCACACCGGCGGGGCGTGTCGGCGAGCAGCCTTCGATGGGACTTTCGGAGACGCTGCTGCGCCTCGGATTGCGCCTTGGCAGATTGAAGACGGGAACGCCGGCGCGTTTGTCGGGCAAGACGATCGCGTGGGACAGGGTCGGGCGCCAGGCCGCCGACGACGACCCGGTGCCGTTCTCGTTCCTGACGGAGCGAATCACCAATCCGCAAATCGAGTGCGGCGTCACCCGCACGACGGCGGAAACGCACCGGCTCATCGAGGAGAACATTGGTCAGTCGGCCATGTACTCTGGCCAGATCAAAGGCGTGGGGCCTCGTTATTGTCCGTCGATAGAAGACAAGATCGTCCGGTTCGGCGAGCGCGACGGACACCAGATTTTTCTGGAGCCCGAGGGTCTGGACGATGACACCGTCTATCCAAACGGAATCTCAACATCGCTGCCAGCCGCGGTGCAGTCAGCCTTCATTCGCACGATCCCTGGATTGGAGAATGTCGAAATCCTGCAGCCGGGCTATGCCATCGAGTACGATCACGTTGATCCCCGTGAGTTGTCGCTCGGGCTAGAAGTCACGAAAATGCCTGGGCTCTTCCTGGCCGGCCAGATCAACGGTACCACCGGCTATGAGGAGGCGGCAGCGCAGGGGCTGGTTGCCGGCCTTAATGCCGCGCGCAAGGCTGGCGGTCAGGCTCCCTATCATTTCAGTCGAACGAGCAGCTATATCGGCGTGATGATCGACGACCTGACGTCGCGTGGCGTTGCGGAGCCCTATCGCATGTTCACCTCGCGCGCCGAGTATCGCCTGTCCTTGCGGGCGGACAATGCGGACCTGCGGTTGACGCCGATCGGGATTGAGCTCGGCATTGTGACGGCTGAACGGCGGGCGAAGTTCTCGCTCTGGCAGGCGGAACTGGCGCGCGTCCGCGAGTTAGCCCAGTCGCTTTCAATAACGCCAAGTCAGGCGCAGCAGTGCGGCATCCGTCTCAATCAGGATGGGCAACGGCGAAGCGCGTATGACCTGTTGTCCTACAGCGAGCACTCCGTCGCCACGCTTGCGCCGATCTGGCCGGAGTTGGCAGCCATTCCGCCGCGAATCTCCGAGGCGCTGGAGATCGAAGCGGGCTATGCCGTCTATATGAATCGCCAGGCCAGTGACATAGCCGACGTGCAACGCGAAGAGCAGCGGGTGATCCCGGTCGGGTTCAACTTCGATGACCTGCCTGGCTTGTCGAATGAATTGCGCTTGAAACTCAATCGTGATCGCCCGGCCAATGTTGCGCAGGCGTCCCGCATCGACGGGATGACGCCGGCTGCTATTTCGCTTCTACTGACGGCTCTGCGGCGGGCCGAGTCACGCCCACCGGCCAAGACCCAAGGTGTTGCTCGATGAAAGTTGAGGATATGTCCCTTGGCGACTTGAATGTTTCACGTGAAACGGAACAGCGCTTACGGTCTTTCATTCTGCTGTTCGACAAGTGGGCGCGGACGATCAATCTCGTGGCGCCATCGACGTTGGAGGACTTAGGGGCGCGGCATATTCGGGACAGTGCCCAAATTTTCGGACATTGGCCCAAGGCGGCGACATGGGTCGATCTTGGCAGTGGCGGTGGCTTTCCTGGCATCATCACGGCCATTCTGCTGCATGAGACCGGCGGTGGTTGGGTACACCTGGTCGAGAGCAATAACAAGAAGGCCGCATTTTTGCGCCAGGCGATCGTCGAGACCGGTGCGCGCGCCAGCGTCCACCCGATCCGTATCGAGTCGGCCCCCGATGTCGTGTCCGAGTGCGATGTCATATCAGCCAGGGCGCTGGCTGATCTCCCCCTGTTGTTGAGATATGCTGCGCCATGGATGGCCAGGAACCCTGCGTGCCGTGCCTTCTTCCATAAAGGGCGGGATTACCAGACCGAAGTAGACAAAGCCCGTGGTGAGTGGGCGTTTGATCTGGTAAAACACACAAGCGTCGTTGAGCATGATTCTGTCGTGCTGGAGATAACGGGGCTTTCGCGCATCGGTCATTGACGGCGGATCCACATGGCAAGCCAACCCAACAGAATTATCACCATCGCCAACCAAAAGGGCGGTGTCGGCAAGACCACAACGGCGATCAATCTTGCGACGGCGCTTGCTGCCATCGGGGAAAGCGTACTGATTGTCGATCTGGACCCCCAGGGCAACGCCAGTACCGGCCTTGGCATCGATCGGCGGGACCGAAAGCTGTCGTCCTATGACCTGTTGATGGGCACGCACGGAATTTCCGACATTGCGCAGCAGACGGCTGTTCCCAATCTCGCGATCCTGCCTTCGACGATGGATCTGCTTGGGATCGAAATGGAGATCGCCGGCGAGAGTGATCGGGTCTTCCGCCTGCGTCGCGCGCTCTTTTCCGACGATGCGGCACAATACTCCTATATTCTCGTGGACTGCCCGCCCTCGTTCAACCTACTGACCATGAACGCGATGACGGCCGCCCATTCCGTTTTGGTACCGTTACAATGCGAGTTCTTTGCGCTCGAGGGGCTCAGCCAGCTGCTTGAGACGGTCGACCAGATCCGCCGGACGGTCAATCCGTCGCTCGACATTCAGGGTATCGTTCTGACGATGTACGATTCCCGCAATAATCTGGCGCTCCAGGTGGTCAATGACGTTCGCACGCATCTGGGAGAGAAGGTCTATCACACTTTGATCCCGAGGAATGTTCGTGTTTCGGAGGCGCCGTCATACGGAAAGCCTGCGATCCTCTACGATCTCAAATGCGCCGGCAGTCAGGCCTATCTGCAGCTGGCGTCCGAAGTGATTCAGCGCGAGCGGCAGCGAAAAGCGGCATAACTGTTATCGGAAGTAGTAGAGATGAATGACGACAACTCGAAGCGGCGGCTTGGCCGCGGTCTGGCTGCCCTGATCGGCGAGATGGACCAGCCGGTGGCGATCGGTGCGGTGGCTGTGGAAGCAACGGTCAATCCGGATCGCATGGTTCCGATCGAGTTCGTCGGCCGCAATCCGCGTAACCCTCGCCGGTATTTCGACGAAGCAGAACTGCAGGATCTTGCTGCTTCGATCCGCCAACACGGCATCGTGCAACCCGTTGTGGTGCGGACGATCGCGCCCGAACGATTTGAAATCATTGCCGGCGAACGTCGCTGGCGGGCGGCCCAACTGGCCGGATTTGTCGAGATTCCGGTCATCGTGCGGGATGTCGACGACAGGACCGCCCTGGAGATTGCGATCGTCGAGAACGTCCAGCGTTCCGACCTCAATCCTCTGGAAGAGGCTTTGGGATACGATCAACTGATTGCTGAGCATGGATACACGCAGAACGATCTCGGCGAGATCATTGGCAAGAGCCGCAGCCACGTGGCCAACAGCCTGCGTCTGCTGAAGCTGCCGGAACCGGTGCGCGATATGCTCGCGTCCGGTGCGCTCTCCGCCGGCCATGCGCGTGCTCTGGTGCCCACCTCGGATCCGGTGCATTTGGCAAAGACGATCGTGGCCAAGGGGCTGTCCGTGCGCGACGCGGAACGTTTGGCGCAGAACGATATCAAGGCGCAGTCCGATCCGGAACACGGTCGCCGTACGCTCCACAAGGAGGACAAGGACGCCGACACCCTTGCCCTGGAGCGCACGCTGTCCGACAGCCTCGGGCTCGATGTATCCGTTAGCCACAAGGCCAATGGGGGCTATCTCCGTATCAACTACAAGACGCTTGAGCAGCTTGAGGAGATTTGCCGCCTGCTCGAGCGCCGCTGAGCCTGATGCGGGGCTCAGCCTCGCGCGGATTGCAGAACGGTCGAAAGCAGCGTCTGCATCGCAATCGTGCCTTCAAGTGGCGATCTTTGCCTTGTCTGGAGTATTGCGGCCTGGAGGCGTACAGTCTCGCGACGCAGCGCCGGCAACTGCCATTTCCGCAAAGCCTGTTCGATGACGGGCTTGCGCCGAAAATGCAGGTGGCGACCGAGTGTCGCCATGACCTGTGCAGGGTTTGCCCGCTTCTCGTCCATTTCGGCCCGCATCAGCTCGAGCAACTGGAACTGCCTGAGGCAGGCCTGCATCACGAGGAACACGGGCGTCTTCGACGCCATGATCTTCTGCATGGATGCGAGAAAGGTATTTTGATCGCCTTTCAGGATAGCATCGACGGCGTCATCCACTGATATGGCGCTGGCATCGCCTATCGCAGCGAGAACGTCCTCTTCTTCAACAACTGCGCGGCCCTGACAATAGAGGGCGAGTTTGCGTATCTCGTTGCGAGAGGCGAGCCTATCACCCCCAATCGATTCCAGAAGGCGCTGGCGAGCGGCCGGCACGATGCGAAGGCCGGCCGACTCCAGCTCGTTGTCGACAAGAATGCCCAGTGCCCGCGGGTCATCGGCGTAGCAGGGAACGGCGACCGCGACCCGGGAGCCCTCGACGGCCTTGCGCAAGGCCGAGCCCTTCTTGAGATCGCCTGCTTCGATGAGCAAGGTGCAGCCTTGGGGCGCTTCCTTGTTCAGGATTTCGATGGCATCCACCAGCGAGCGTTCGTTGCCGGCATCCTTCACCCAAACGAGCCGATCGCCGCCGAAAAGTCCGATGGCGTTCATTTCGTCCAGAAGCCTGCCGGGCGCACCCTGCAAATCAGATGCCGTCGTGCGAAACACGGCGAATGCATCGTCCAGCGGAATACCCGTCTTCGCGGCAAGCTGGCTTGCGCGTTCTGATACAAGGCCCCGATCGGGGCCGTACACCAGAAATATGCCGCCGGACCGTGGCGCCCGCTGGAGAAAGCCGTCGAACTCGTCGTGCGACTTGATCTCTGTCATAGCCGGCTATCGGACGGCCAGTGCTGCGGCCACATCCGCCTTTACAAGCTCGGCCATCTCACGCGCGGCACGATTCTCCGCGTCACGGATGGCGCGCAGTTTCGCAAATTCCTGCACGGGGAAATCGACGAGCGAAACGACCTGACGACGGCCCGAACGGATCGTTTCGCCGGATTCGACGCGGGTCAGGTTATAGTCCGCGGTGACTACCAGACGGCCGGCACGCGCAACGTCGTCGGACTGCGACAACAGGACGCCGAAATCGCGTGAACTGACGTTAAGCTCCAGGTGATACGCCGGATTGGCAGGTTCGCCCGCACCGCCGGCGAGAAGGAAAATCAACTCGTTGCGAACCCGCTGCTCGACGCGGTCTTCGGCCTCCGAGATGGAGACGGAAGCTGTACCTGCGGCGGTATTCGATCCGGTCGAATAAAGCGGCTTTACCTGACAACCACTGGCAAAAGCGAGTGCGACGAGGCCGAACGCCGAAGCGAAGAGCCTCCTCCTGCGCGATCCCTCAGACAACAACATTCACGATCCTCTGCGGAACCACAATGATCTTCTTCGGTGTCTTGCCGCCTAGTGCGGCCTGGACCGATTCAAGAGCCAGAACAGCCGATTCGACGGTCATCTGATCCGCATCGCGGGCAATTGTCAAATCGTCGCGCTTCTTGCCGTTGATCTGGACCGGCAGGGTAATTTCGTTCTCGGCGACCAAGGCCTCGTCATAAGCCGGCCAGGGGTTGCGAGCGACGAGATCGCCGGCACCGAGCTCCTTCCAGCACTCTTCGGCGAGGTGCGGCATCATCGGTGCGATGATCGCGATGAGGATCTCGACGCCTTCGCGGAGTGCGGAGGCGAGCTCGCCGGCGGCTTTGCCTTCAGCGGCCGCGGCGAGCGGTCCGGCCAGTGCGTTGACGTATTCGTAGATCCGGGCCACGGCCTTGTTGAAGGCAAGCTTGTCGTAATCCGCCTGAACCGCCTTCAGGGTCTTGTGGGCGATACGCGAGAGCGCCAGGGCCTCACCGTCTCGACCGGGGGCGGGTGATACCGCGGCAAGTGCGCCGGCAGCCTCGGAGACGAGACGCCATATGCGCTGGACAAAGCGATGTGCGCCTTCCACGCCGGCTTCAGACCAGATCACGTCGCGATCCGGCGGCGAATCCGAGAGCACGAAGAACCGGGCTGTATCGGCGCCATAGGAGGCAATGATATCGTCCGGATCGACCACGTTCTTCTTCGACTTCGACATTTTCTCAATCGAGCCGATGGTGACCTCTTCGCCGGATTCGATGTGCAGGGCGCGACGCTTGCCATCGAATTCCTCGATACGGATATCCGCCGGGGTCACCCATTCGCGCTTGGCGCCGGTCCCGCGACTGTAGGTCTCGTGCACGACCATTCCCTGGGTGAAGAGCCCCTTGAAGGGCTCCTTGACATCCAGGTGGCCAGCCACCTGCATGGCTCGGGTGAAGAAGCGCGAGTAGAGCAGGTGCAGAATCGCGTGTTCGATACCGCCGATATACTGGTCGACCGGCAGCCAGGCATCGGCTGCTGCCGGATCGGTCGGACGGCTCTCCCAGGGCGCGGTGAAGCGTGCAAAGTACCAGGACGAATCGACGAAGGTGTCCATCGTATCCGTTTCGCGGCGCGCTTCCTTGCCGCAGTGCGGGCATGCCACGTGCCGCCAGGTCGGATGGCGGTCGAGCGGATTGCCCGGGCTGTCGAAGGTGACGTCGTCCGGCAGCTTCACCGGAAGATCCTGCTTCGGCACCGGAACGACGCCGCAATCTTCGCAATGGATGATCGGGATCGGGCAGCCCCAGTAGCGCTGGCGGGAAATGCCCCAGTCGCGCAGACGGAAGTTGACCTTGCGCTCGCCCTGCGGCGCATTGCCGACAGAAGCGGCGGCCAGCCGGTTCGCGACCGTCTCGAAGGCAGCGTCGGTGGACAGTCCGTCGAGGAACCGCGAATTGATCATCACGCCGTCGCCGACATAGGCCTCGCCGCCGATAGCAAAGCTTGCCGCATCGCCCCCTTCCGGCATCACGACCGGTACAACCGGCAAACCGTATTTACGCGCGAAATCGAGATCGCGCTGGTCGCCCGACGGGCAGCCGAATATGGCGCCGGTACCGTAGTCCATCAGCACGAAGTTGGCGACGTAGACCGGCAATTCCCAGCCGGCGTCGAACGGGTGGCGAACCCTGATGCCGGTGTCGATGCCCTTCTTCTCCGCCGTTTCAAGCGCGGCAAGGGAGGTGCCGGCGCGCCGGGTTTCCTCGCAGAAGGCGGCGATCTCGGCATTGCGTGCGGCCGCATCCCGCGCCAGCGGGTGGTCGGCGGATATCGCAATGAAGGATGCGCCGAACAGCGTGTCCGGCCGCGTCGTGTAGACCGTCACCTCGCTGTCGTCGGTCATGCCGGCGCGATCGCTGATCTCCCAGCGGATCATGAGGCCTTCGGAGCGGCCGATCCAGTTCTTCTGCATCAGCCGGACTTTCTCCGGCCACTGGTCGAGACCGTCGAGCGCTTCGAGCAGGTCCTCGGAAAAATCGGTGATCTTGAAGAACCACTGGGTCAGCTCGCGCTGTTCCACCAGAGCGCCGGAGCGCCAGCCGCGCCCGTCGATAACCTGCTCGTTGGCCAGCACGGTGTTGTCGACCGGATCCCAGTTGACCTTGGACTGCTTGCGATACACCAGCCCTTTCTCGAGCAGATCGAGGAACAGATGCTGCTGGTGCTGGTAGTATTCGACGTCGCAGGTGGCGAACTCGCGCGACCAGTCGAGCGAAAGGCCCATCGCTTTCAGCTGCGCCTTCATCGAGGCGATGTTCTGATAGGTCCATGCGGCAGGGTGCACGCCACGTTCCATCGCGGCGTTTTCGGCCGGCATCCCAAAGGCGTCCCAGCCCATCGGGTGCAGCACGTTGAAGCCACGGGCGCGCTTGTAGCGGGCAACGACATCGCCCATCGCGTAGTTCCGCACGTGGCCCATGTGAATGCGCCCGGATGGATAGGGGAACATTTCAAGGACATAGTACTTGTCGCGCGGATCGTCGTTCCTCGTCAGGAAGACGTTCTCTTCGTTCCATTTTGCCTGCCAGCGGGGCTCGGCATCGCGCGGGTTGTAACGTTCGGTGGCCATGTCGTCGAATTTCCGGAAATTGGGGGGCGAAGCCCTTACGAGTATGTGGCGTGACCTTCACCATGAAACCGCAGTAGCGTCAAGTTTTGACGGCGGTGTGAGGACCGGGGCGGACCGTGCGATCTTGGCAAGCAGGTCTGATTTCGGTACGTGCGGTCGGAAGATCAAGGAGTGGAGGCAAGGAATGGAACTGGAACAACGCCTGAACGAGGTTCGCGCCCGAATCCGCAAGGCCTCCGTGAATGCGGGTCGGGACGCTGACGCCGTGACGCTGGTCGCAGTCTCCAAGACCTTCGATGCCGATGCTATCCGGCCGGCCATAGCGGCGGGCCAGCGGGTCTTCGGCGAAAACCGTGTTCAGGAAGCGCAGGGCAAGTGGCCGGCCTTGCGTGAGGAAACGCCGGGGCTGGCGTTGCATCTGATCGGACCGCTGCAGTCGAACAAGACGGCAGAGGCCGTGGCGCTTTTCGACGTGATCGAAACGATCGATCGCGAGAAGATCGCACGGGCGGTCGCCGCTGAAATGCAACGGCAATCCCGCCAGCCGCGCCTCTACGTTCAGGTCAACACCGGCCTGGAGCCGCAAAAGGCCGGCATCGCGCCGGATGATGTCACCGCTTTTGTCGCCTTTTGCCGCGAGGAACTCGGGCTTTCGATTGAAGGGCTGATGTGCATTCCGCCCGTGGACGAGAATCCCGGTCCCCATTTTGCGCTGCTGGCCAAGCTTACCAAGGAGGCGGGCGTTGAACGCCTGTCGATGGGCATGTCCGGCGACTACGAGACTGCCGTTGCCTTTGGCGCTTCCAGCGTGCGTGTCGGCTCTGCGATTTTCGGTACCCGCTGAGTGCGGGTCTGGTCGCACCACCGTCCCGCATTCCTCGAGCCCAATTCTGCGCTGCTTTTTGCAAGTTTGAGCGGCGGGGCCGATTTCTAGCCCAATGGTCTTACTTCCCTGCCCGCAGGGAGTTTTCTATCCTTTCGTCCGGAGGGGCCGTCACGGCGGCCGTGCAAGTTCGGGAGGAGATGTCATGGCGAGCAGCTATGCAAAGACCTATGCCGGCTGGAAAGCCGATCCGGAAGGCTTCTGGAGCGATGCTGCCGGCGCGATCGACTGGTTCAAGACACCGACCAGGACGTTCGACGGCGAGGACGGGGTCTATGGCAGGTGGTTTCCGGACGGAGAGACGAACACCTGTTTCAACTGCATCGACCGGCATGTCGCGGCAGGCCGCGGCGAACAGGCCGCCTTGATCTATGACAGCCCGGTGACCGGGCAGAAGCGGTCCTACACCTATCGCGAGGTGTTGACGCAGGTGGAGGCGGTCGCAGCCGTTCTTCTTGGGCTCGGCGTGGATCGAGGCGACCGGGTCATCATCTACATGCCGATGGTGCCCGAGGCGGTGTTCGCCATGCTCTCCTGCGCGCGCATTGGTGCTGTCCATTCCGTCGTCTTCGGCGGCTTTGCGGCAAACGAGCTGGCGACGCGCATTGATGACTGCCGGGCGAAGGTCATAATCTCAGCGAGTTGCGGTATCGAACCCGGTCGTATCGTCGCCTACAAACCGCTGCTCGACGCAGCCATCGAGCTGGCGGGACACAAGCCGGCGCATTGCCTCGTCCTGCAGCGGCCGGAACTGTCCGCGGCCATGAATGATGGGCGGGACATCGATTTTGCCGATGCAGTGGCGGGGGCGCTCTCTGAAGGTGTGCCTGTGCCGTGCGTGTCCGTGGGTGCGACGGACCCGCTCTACATCCTCTACACGTCCGGAACGACCGGGCAACCGAAGGGCGTATTGCGCGACAATGGCGGCCATATGGTCGCCCTGGCGTGGAGCATGCAGCATTTTTACGGGGTCCGGCCGGGCGAAGTCTTCTGGGCGGCGTCCGACATCGGCTGGGTGGTCGGGCATTCCTATATCGTCTACGGGCCTCTCCTGAATGGCAGCACCAGCGTTCTCTACGAAGGCAAGCCCGTCGGTACGCCTGACGCCGGTGCCTACTGGCGGGTGATTCAGGAACATCGGGTCCGGGTGCTCTTTACCGCGCCGACGGCTTTCAGGGCCATCCGCAAGGAGGATTCGTCGGGAAGCCTGATCGCGGGATACGATCTTTCCTCCCTGCGCGCGCTGTTTCTCGCAGGCGAGCGCGCCGATCCCGATACCCTGCAATGGGCCGAGAAGGTGCTGCATGTGCCTGTGATCGATCACTGGTGGCAGACGGAAACGGGCTGGCCGATGGCCGGCAATCCGCTGGGACTGGGTTTGCTTCCGGTGAAGCATGGTTCTCCGACCGTTCCCCTCCCCGGCTACGAGATCCATGTACTGGACGATGCGGGGCATGCCGTCGAGGCGGGCGCGCTCGGCAATATCGCGGTGAAACTGCCCCTGCCCCCCGGTTGCCTGCCTTCGTTCTGGAACGCCGACGAACGTTTTCGCTCGGCCTGCCTTGCGGAGTTCCCCGGCTACTACAAGACGGCCGATGCCGGTTTCCTTGACGAGGACGGCTATCTCTTCATCATGTCGCGCACAGACGACATCATCAATGTTGCCGGGCATCGCCTGTCGACCGGAGCAATGGAGGAGGTCTGTGCAAGCCATCCCGACGTTGCCGAATGCGCCGTCATCGGGATCGCCGACGCCGTCAAGGGCCAGGTGCCTGCGGGCTTCCTGGTGCTCAACAGCGGTGTTTCACGTGAATCATCGATGATTGAAAAGGAAGTGGTGGCGCTCGTGCGCGACAGGATCGGCCCTGTCGCCGCCTTCAAGCTGGCGATCTGCGTGAAGCGTCTTCCGAAGACGCGCTCGGGAAAGATACTGCGTGGCACGATGCAGAAGATCGCCGACGGACAGGAATGGAAAATGCCCGCGACCATCGACGACCCTGCGATCCTGGACGAGATCACAAGCGTGCTGACCGAACGGCATCTGCCCGTCTGAGCTTGCGGCCGCATCCAAGCGGGCACTAAAAAACCCGGCCAAACTGATCGGCCGGGTTCTGTTTCATGCTCGATACAGTGTCGTATCAAAAGTGCTGATTGTCGTCCTCGTCTTCGTCGCGATTGGACTTCAGCGATTTCAGTTTTGCGAAGACGGCGTCCGCATCGATTTCCTTTTCCTCTTCGCGCTCGTTATCGCCGAAGGGAAGCTTCTCGGTTTCGCGGGCCGATTCAAGGGTAGCGCCGAGCTCGGCGGCTGTCGGCAGCGGACGTCCCTTCGAGGCGCGTTCGACTTCAAGGTCGAGATCGATCTGCGAGCACAGGCCGAGCGTGACCGGATCCATCGGCGCGAGGTTGGCCGAGTTCCAGTGGGTCCGCTCACGGATCTGTTCGATGGTCGATTTGGTCGTGCCGACGAGCCGTGAGATCTGCGCGTCCTTCAGCTCGGGATGATTGCGCACGAGCCAGAGAATGGCGTTCGGCCGATCCTGCCGCTTGGACACGGGGGTATAGCGGGGGCCTTTGCGCTTGGATTCCGGCACGCGAACCTTCGGCTCGGAAAGCTTCAGCTTATGGTTCGGATTGGCCTCGGCGCGGGCGATCTCATCACGGGACAGCTGACCCGTTGCGATCGGATCGAGACCCTTGATGCCCTGCGCGGACTCCCCGTCGGCAATCGCCTTGACTTCGAGGGGGTGCAGCTTGCAGAACTGGGCGATCTGGTCGAACGACAGCGCCGTGTTGTCGACAAGCCAGACGGCCGTCGCCTTTGGCATAAGCAGTTGTTGGGCCATGGATGCAATCCTTCTGTCCGTCCGCGCCGGTCGCGGGCCGTGGGGATAAACCACTGATTTCCGGGAATGGCGCACTCTATAACGCCACTGTAGCAGAAATGCAATTCTTCAAGCGACAAATGACCTTTGTCTAATTGCTCGAAGGCTTTGACCTGTTATGAATGGCGATGACGTCGAGACCGGAGGAGCTCGGTCCGAGTATTTGCATGAGGAGGAATTGTATGTCTGCCAAGACCTATCCGGTCCTGAAGTCCGCCAAGAGCCGCGCCCTGATCGACAATGATACCTATCAGAAGTGGTATCGCGAAAGCATCGAGAATCCGGAGCGCTTCTGGGACAAGCACGGCATGCGGATCGACTGGTTCAAGCCTTATACCAAGGTCAAGAACACCTCGTTCACCGGCAAGGTGTCGATCAAGTGGTTCGAAGACGGCGTCACCAATGTCTCCTATAATTGCATCGACCGACACCTGAAGACGCATGGGAACCAGGTGGCCATCATCTGGGAAGGCGACAACCCCTATATCGACAAGAAGATCACCTATAACGAGCTTTACGAGCACGTTTGCCGCATGGCGAACGTGATGAAGAAGCACGGGGTCAAGAAGGGCGACCGCGTCACCATCTACATGCCGATGATCCCCGAAGCGACCTATGCGATGCTTGCTTGCGCGCGCATCGGCGCGATCCATTCTGTGGTCTTCGGCGGCTTCTCGCCGGATGCGCTTGCCGGCCGTATCGTCGATTGCGAATCGACCTTCGTGATTACCTGCGATGAGGGCGTGCGCGGCGGCAAGCCGATCCCGCTGAAGGAAAACACCGACGTCGCGATCGATATCGCCGCCAAGCAGTTCGTCATCGTCAACAAGGTGCTGGTGGTGCGCCGCACCGGCGGCAAGACCGGCTGGGCGCCGGGCCGCGACCTCTGGTACCATCAGGAGATCGCGACCGTGCCGCGCGATTGTCCTCCGGCGCGGATGAAGGCGGAGGATCCGCTGTTCATCCTCTATACCTCCGGCTCGACCGGCAAGCCGAAGGGCGTGCTGCATACGACGGGCGGTTATCTCGTCTACGCATCGATGACGCACAAATACGTGTTCGATTATCAGGACGGTGACATCTACTGGTGCACCGCCGACGTCGGCTGGGTTACCGGGCATTCCTATATCGTCTATGGCCCGCTTGCGAACCGGGCGACGACGCTGATGTTCGAGGGTGTTCCGAATTTCCCCGATGCCGGCCGTTTCTGGGAAGTGGTCGACAAGCACAAGGTCAACATCTTCTACACCGCGCCAACGGCGATCCGCGCGCTGATGGGGGCAGGCGACGCGTTCGTGAAGCGTTCGTCGCGCTCCTCGCTGCGCCTTCTGGGTTCGGTTGGCGAGCCGATCAACCCCGAAGCCTGGGAATGGTACTATAACACGGTCGGCGAGGGCCGGTGCCCGATCGTCGATACCTGGTGGCAGACCGAGACGGGCGGCATCCTGATCAGCCCCCTCCCCGGCGCGACCGACCTGAAGCCGGGCTCGGCCACCCGTCCCTTCTTCGGCGTAAGTCCGCAGTTGGTGGACAATGAGGGCGCGGTCCTGGAAGGCGCGGCCGACGGCAATCTCTGCATCACCGACAGCTGGCCCGGCCAGATGCGAACCGTCTATGGCGACCATAACCGCTTCGTTCAGACGTACTTCTCCACCTACAAGGGCAAGTATTTCACCGGTGACGGCTGCCGGCGCGACGAAGACGGCTACTACTGGATCACCGGGCGTGTCGACGATGTGCTGAACGTGTCCGGCCACCGGCTCGGAACGGCCGAGGTCGAATCGGCTCTGGTGTCGCACCATCTGGTCTCGGAGGCCGCGGTCGTCGGCTACCCCCATAGTCTCAAGGGCCAGGGCATCTACTGCTATGTATCGTTGATGGCGGGTCAGGAAGGCAACGACTCGCTGCGGCAGGACCTCGTAAAGCATGTGCGCAAGGAGATTGGACCGATCGCGACGCCTGACAAGATCCAGTTCGCGCCCGGTCTGCCGAAGACCCGCTCGGGCAAGATCATGCGGCGGATCCTGCGCAAGATCGCCGAAGACGATTTCGGGGCGCTGGGCGATACGTCGACGCTGGCAGATCCGACGGTCGTCGATGATCTGATCGCCAATCGCCAAAACAAAGCTGCCGGCTAAATAATTAGCCTCACGGTCTGTCCGGGGCGTGGTCCCGGGCAGGTCGTTTGCTTTCACATTGATGATGCGGCCGGTCTCAAATGAGTGCGACTGTCGCAGCGTCGACGCTCCGAACCGTCATATGGCGCCGCAAGTCCGGCGGCGACGAGTTCTTGAGCCGGATTCACGCCATCGGAAAGCCGCACATCGGCGACGACGCGGCCGAAATACTTGTCACCCGCGATGTTTGTGAGGATGACGGGCGCGCCGTCGCCTATCAGTTGGCCGAGCCGCAGCCTCGCGGCACGCGCAGCTTCGCGTACAGCCGGACACCTGGCGCGCAGTTCCGGTGCGTCGACGCCGCGGAGGCGGACCAGGACTTCGATCGAGTGCTGCGGCCATGGGTGTGCGGCGACCAGAAGCGTATCTCCGTCCACCACCTGCAGAAGATCTGCCCTCACCGGTCCTTCGATGAAATGCTTGTCGCGCGCTTGGCAGGGGCTCGCGATTGCAATGATGATGCACGCGATGATGGATTCTTTGCGGTGGATGCGCGTGCGGAATAGTGCCATACAAGGAATATATTCCGCATAATGTGCGACCGCAATAGGAATTTAAGCTTAAAAATCGATTGCACGACCGTTTATTTCCCAGTCGCCGAAGCGTGCCGGATCAAGGCCGCCGCGTCCGCCGATCTCGGGCGGGAGATCGGGCGACCGGGCGGTGGCAGCGCGGCGTTCCTCCGCTTCCTTCAGGGCGCGAATTGCGGCCGGGGAAAGGACGCGGCCAGCACCGCTGACATTATCGTTATCGCCTTGCATCGCATCGTCCTCAGAGAGCCGTATTGAAGAAAGGGGCATTGTTCCCCATGATATAGGTGCAATTCGAACAGGGGCAAAGCTTTGATTCACGTGAAACATTGCTGGACCCCAGCTGATCTCGGAGACGTATCATGAATCTCGTCCGCACAGCGATGCTACTGGCTTTTCTGACGGCTCTTTTCATGGCTGTCGGCTTCCTGATCGGCGGCAAGAGCGGCATGATGATCGCGCTTGTCATTGCCGCGGCGACGAACCTGTTCTCCTATTGGAACGCGGACAAGATGGTCCTGTCGATGTACGGGGCCAAGGAGGTAGACGAGCGCAGCGCGCCGGAATATTACGGCATGGTGCGCGATCTGGCCGCGCGCGCCGGTCTGCCGATGCCGCGCGTCTACGTGATCAACAGCGACCAGCCCAACGCCTTCGCCACCGGCCGCAATCCGCAGAACGCCGCGGTAGCCGCTTCGACCGGCCTTTTGCATAGTCTGAACTACGAGGAAGTGGCCGGCGTCATGGCGCATGAGCTCGCCCATGTGCAAAATCGCGATACGCTGACCATGACGATCACGGCTACCATTGCCGGTGCGATTTCGATGCTGGCAAATTTTGCGATTTTCTTCGGCGGGAATCGCGAGAACAACAACAATCCGCTCGGCTTCGTCGGTATGCTGATTGCCATGATCGTGGCGCCCTTCGCCGCGATGCTGGTGCAGATGGCGATCAGCCGCACCCGTGAATATTCGGCCGACAGACGCGGCGCCGAGATCTGCGGCAACCCGCTCTGGCTCTCGTCTGCCCTGCGCAAGATCGCCGTTGCGGCCGGCCGAATTCCCAACGACGAGGCGGAGCACAACCCTGCCACGGCACACATGTTCATCATCAATCCGCTGTCGGGCGCTCGGATGGATAACCTTTTTTCCACCCATCCGGATACTGGCAACCGGATTGCCGCTCTCGAGGCGATGGCAATGGAAATGCGCCAGACAGACATGGCGCGCTCCGGCGGCGGTCCGACCGGTGCGTGGGGTACCGACGGAAGTGAGGCCTCGACGCGACAGCCCGGGGCTGCTAAGCCCGAACGCAAATCGCGTTCCGTCCCGACGACCGGCTGGGGACGCGGTGGTTCGGAGCCACCCAAAGGTCCCTGGTCTTGACAATCAACAGAACAAAAAAAGAAACGCATCCGAAACGACATTCCGGAGCCAGGTCCGATGGCCGCGAGGACACCGAGAAGCTCGGCATCAAGCCGCGGCTAGTCGCAAGCAGGCTTTTGGCAGCGGTGGTCGATCGCCAGACCTCGCTCGACGGCATGCTCGATGCGGAAAATGGCAATCCGGGCTATCGGGCGCTGAACGATGCCGACCGGGCACTGACGCGGGCCATTCTCAACACCTCGCTTCGTCATCTGCCGCGCATTCAGGCGA
The DNA here is from genome assembly GCF_900220975.1 of Rhizobium subbaraonis. GTDB lineage: Bacteria > Pseudomonadota > Alphaproteobacteria > Rhizobiales > Rhizobiaceae > Mycoplana > Mycoplana subbaraonis. The sequence continues at coordinate 96,811 of NZ_OBQD01000004.1, forward strand.
TCATCGATTCCTTGGTCGAAACACCGCTTCCCGAGGGTGCGCGATCCCTTTACCATCTACTGACGGTGGCGGCAGCACAGATCCTCTACCTGGACGTGCCGGATCATTCCGCCGTCGATATTGCCGTGGAGCAGGCGCGCTCCGACCCGCGCAGTCGACGCTTCGCCGGGCTCGTCAACGCCGTGCTGCGTCGGCTGGCGCGCGAGAAGGTTCCGCACCTCACCGCAACCCATGTGATACCGGTTATCCCGTCCTGGTTCTACGAGCGGCTGGAGCAGGTCTACGGCCGCGACCATGCCTTCCGGATTGCCGAATCCCTGCTTGCACCGGCCGCAATCGATCTGACCGTCAAATCGGCGCCCGATGCGTGGGCCGAAAAACTCGGTGGCGCGGTCCTGCCGACGGGATCGGTCCGCCTGACAGCCTTTTCGGGAAAGGTGCCGGATCTCGAAGGCTTTTCCGCCGGGGAATGGTGGGTGCAGGATGCCGCAGCCGCCATTCCGGCCAAACTCTTTCCCTCGCTTGCCGGCGAGGCGGTGGCAGATCTGTGTGCCGCTCCCGGGGGCAAGACGGCACAACTGGCGCTGGCCGGTGCAAGGGTAACCGCGCTCGACCAGTCGAAGAGCCGTCTCAAGCGTCTCGAGAGCAATCTCACCCGGTTGGGGCTTTCGGCGAAGACGGCGGAGACGAACCTCTTGGACTTTCGGCCGGACGAACTGTTCGATGCCGTGCTGCTGGACGCCCCCTGCTCGTCGACGGGGACCATTCGCCGCCATCCGGACGTTCTGTGGACCAAGGGACCGGCCGATATCGAAAAGCTCGCGCTTTTGCAGGAGCGTCTGCTCCGTCACGCCACGACGCTGGTCAAACCGGGCGGCCACCTCGTTTTTTCCAATTGCTCGCTCGACCCGCGTGAGGGCGAGGAAGTAACGGCCCGCGTGCTCGCCGATCATCCCGATTGGTCGAGAGTGCCGATCGATCCGGCCCGGTGGCCCGGTCTGGAGGAAGCCGTTTCGCCGCTTGGCGAATTCCGCACGACGCCGGCCATGCTGCCGGGCGGAGAGGCGGTGGCCGGGGGGCTCGACGGCTTTTATGCGGTGCTGCTTCAACGGAAGGCGTGAGACCTTTCCGGCGCCGCTGGCCCGAGATCGCCCCAGAAATGCCGGGCAAGGGGAGAAACGTCCCTTCAGCGCGCTGTTTTCATCAACAATCCATCGTTGATCGGCGAATTGACGCAGCGATAGCCTGCGCCTACCAATGAATCGATGAAAGAGTTTGTTAACGATGCGGTTTTCTGACCGGCAACGGCTGGCCTATCTCTATGGACACGAGACGTGGAGACGGTTTTCGCGGCGGCTTGCCGTGGGGCGCGTTTCGGCGCTGCGTTTTGCCGGCCGCACGCCGGAGAGACTGGTGGTCGCACCGACGGATCTGCGACCGGCCGATCCGTTCACGGCAGAGGAAATCATAGCCGGCCGGTTTCCGCTGGCAGGGCGCATGCTCGATTGCGAGGGCGAGTCACCCTTCGCGCTGGAACTTCCGTCGGAAGAGTTTGCAAGCAGGCTTCATTGTTTCGCCTGGCTGCGTCATATGCGGGTGGCGGAGAAGGATGCAGCGTCCTTCGTCGTTCGCCGCATCATCGATGACTGGATTCAAACACACGGTCGCGTCATTGCGGGTATCGCCTGGCGACCGGAGGTGATCGCCCAGCGGATCATCGCCTGGCTGTCCCATTCTCCCGTCGTGCTGCGCGAGGCCGACTACTCCTTCTATCGGCGCTTTCTCAAGAGCCTGGCGTTCCAGGTGCGCTATCTGCGCCACATCGCCGATACGACGCGGGATGGCGAACCGCGGCTTAAGGTGCGCATTGCGCTTGCAATGGCGTCGATCGCCATGCCCAATGCCGCTTCGGCAATACGCCGGGCATCGCGGCATCTCGACCGCGAGCTTGATCACCAGATCCTGCCCGATGGCGGGCATGTCTCGCGCAATCCGCGCGTCGGGCTCGATCTGCTTTTCGACCTGTTGCCGCTGCGCCAGACTTATGTGAATCTCGGCCACGATGTACCCCAGCGGCTTATTCCCTGCATCGACCGGATTTTTCCGGCGCTTCGCTTCTTCCGCCATCAGGGCGGCGAGCTTGCCCTCTTCAACGGCGCCACCTACACGCTCGCCAACGAACTTCTTTCCGTGCTGCGCTACGACGAGACCTCAGGGGCGCCGTTTCGCGGGTTGCCGCAGACCGGATACGAGCGGATCGAAGCGGGCGAAACGACGATCATCGTCGACACCGGAAAACCGCACGCTGTCGCACTTTCGACCACGGCAACGGCTGGGTGCCTTTCGCTGGAAATGTCATCCGGTCGCAACCGATACTTCGTCAATTCCGGCTGCCCGCGCTTTGCAGGCGAAGCGATGCGGCAGTTGTCACGCGCAACGGCCGCGCAAACGGTCGCAGTCCTCAACGACACCTCGTCGGCGCGCATCTCTGATTCCGGCTATCTGGGCCCGGTCATCTTCGGCGGCGTATCGAATGTCGAGGTCGCGCGTTACGAGAAGACCGATGGCGCGGACGGGCTCGTAGCGACGCATGATGGATATCTGGCAAACTTCGGCCTGCTCTACGAGCGAGATCTTTACGTCAACGCCGCCGGCACCGATGTCCGGGGACGCGAGCGCTTCATGAAGCCCGGCGGTGGCGCGCCGGATGGTGGCGGCAACGTTGCGGTCGTGCGCTTTCACATCCATCCCGCTATCCGCATCGTGCCGGTCGATCGAAACGAAGTACGCCTGGTGGGCAATGACGGCGAAAGCTGGCGGTTTTCTTGCCTCGATGTTGCGGTAGCGGAGGAGGAGGACGTCTTCTTCGCCGATCCCTCCGGTGTACGTGCCGCGAGACAACTCACGCTTGCCATGCCGCTCGGCACCGTTCCCGAAATTCAGTGGTTCATGCGGCGCGAACGGCGTTGACGGCGGCGGCCAAGGGGAAATTGCTGGTTTCCTCGCTTAGGCTCGTGTGTTAACGGGGCGGCATGTTTTCGCCGGCGGCTCGCTCGGGCGCCGGCCCTATCCTCCCGGAGATACCCCATGGCCGTCGCATCCAAGAAAATACCCGCTCCCGATCGCGTCGAGGTGAAGACCGCGCTTCTTTCGGTGTCCGACAAGAGCGGGATCGTCGATCTCGCCCGCGCCCTTTCGGCGAAGGGCGTGCGGCTTCTTTCCACAGGCGGCACGCACAAGGCTCTGAGCGATGCGGGGCTTGCCGTGACAGACGTGTCCGAGATTACCGGCTTTCCCGAAATCATGGACGGTCGCGTCAAGACGCTGCACCCGAACGTCCATGGCGGTCTGCTCGCCATTCGCGATGATGCCGAGCATGTGGCGGCGATGCAGGCGCACGGGATCGGCGGCATCGATCTTGCGGTCATCAACCTCTATCCTTTCGAGGAAGTCCGCGCGAAGGGCGGCGACTATCCGACGACGGTCGAGAACATCGACATCGGCGGCCCGGCGATGATCCGCGCATCGGCGAAAAACCACGCCTATGTGACGATCGTCACCGATCCGGCCGATTATCCGGCACTCGTCGAAGAGCTTGCGGACGGGGCGACATCCTATGCGTTCCGGCAGCGGCTTGCCGCCAAGGCTTTCGCCCGCACCGCTGCCTATGACACGGCGATATCGAACTGGTTTGCGGAGGCGCTCGACATCGTCACCCCAGCCTACCGCACAGTCGGCGGGGTCCTGAAGGAAGAGATGCGCTACGGCGAGAACCCGCACCAGAAGGCGGCGTTCTACGTGACCGGCGAGAACAGACCGGGTGTCGCCACGGCGACGTTGCTGCAGGGCAAGCAGCTGTCCTATAACAACATCAACGACACGGATGCCGCCTTCGAGCTGGTTGCCGAATTCCTGCCGCAGAACGGTCCGGCCTGTGCGATCATCAAGCATGCAAACCCCTGCGGTGTTGCCACTGCGCCGAGCCTGAAGGAGGCTTACCAGCGCGCGCTGGCCTGCGATCCGGTCTCGGCCTTCGGTGGCATCATCGCGCTGAACAGCGCCCTCGACGCGGCCACGGCGGAGGAGATCGTCAAGCTCTTCACCGAGGTCATCATCGCCCCGGCGGCGGACGATGGCGCGCGCGCCGTCATTGCCGCCAAGCCAAACCTGCGCCTGCTCGTCACCGGCGGCCTGCCTGACCCGCGCACGCCCGGCATCTCGGCAAAGACCGTTTCCGGCGGCCTGCTTGTCCAGAACCGGGACAACGGCATGGTCGAGGACCTGGAGCTGAAAGTGGTGACGAAGCGTGCTCCGAGTGCGCAGGAGCTCGAGGACATGAAGTTTGCCTTCAAGGTGGCCAAGCACGTGAAGTCGAACGCAGTCGTCTACGCAAAGGATGGCCAGACGGCCGGCATCGGCGCGGGCCAGATGAGCCGGGTCGATTCGGCCCGCATCGCTGCGCTGAAGGCGGAGGAGGCCGCAAAGGCGATGGGGCTGTCAGAACCGCTGACGCGCGGCGCGGCGGTCGCATCGGAAGCCTTCCTGCCCTTCGCCGACGGCCTGCTTTCGGCGATCGCCGCCGGCGCCACCGCGGTGATCCAGCCCGGCGGCTCGATGCGCGATGCCGAGGTGATCGCCGCCGCTGACGAAGCCGGCGTCGCCATGGTCTTCACGGGCATGCGCCACTTCCGCCACTGAGTGTGGCCTTCTGATAATGGCTTTCTGGAGGAGGCCGGCGGTCTGCGCCAGAAGGCCCTGACTGTTGAGACCCCTCGCCGCTCGACGCGGCTGAGGGGGGCACTCGGCCGAGGAAGGGTGGCTGGACACGGGTCGCCCCGTCGCCGCAGTTACAATAGCAAAATGCGCTCAAGCGCATTGGCATAACTGCGCACTTGGCGCGGTTTGCGACTATACGCGGCCAATCGCGCCGGGCTGCACGCTTCGATCCCGCCCATAGTCGCGGCCGTAGGAAATCTGCCCACGGCCGGTCTTTGGCAGGCGTTTCAGTTCGTGTTCGGCAAGCTGGAACGTCCCGTCGGCAAAAGTGCCGGTGTCGGCGGTTTCCGGTCGGTCGAAGCGCAAAACACTCAGCAGATTTGAAAGCATATCGTTCCTCCAGGTCAGCGCAGAAACGGCGATTCGCCGCGTCTGTTCCATGCCTACGACGAAAATTCAAAACGGATCGTTAACCATGATCGGCGGCGTTGCGTTGGCTGCAGTCACGATCGGCCGAAATCAGATCATTGAAGCGAGCGCCTACGGAGCGCTCTTCGAGCTGTTGCATCGGCTCGAAAATTGGGCGGCTGCTCGATAGCTGGTACGATTCAAAAGATCCGAACTAGGATACTTCAATTTTAATGCGACCGCGCCAGAGCAAGATTGATAGCAACAAGTGAAGTCCGACGGCAGGCCACAGAAGGATACCCGTAAAGCCGCCCCAAAGCCCGACATAGGCCAGATAGACTGTGACCGCGGCACTGTAGATCAGCATGCCGGGGAGCCCCGAGTTCCTCCAGCAGGCAATGCCCAGCGCGATCAGTGCAATCCCCGCCACCCGCGCCGTCGGGACGCCGGCGCCTGTCAGCGGTTCGCCGAGCAAAATCTCCCCTACGAACGAAGGCATTGCCACCAGCGCAAAACCCGTTGCCATTTCCCCGAAGGCAGCCAGATCAAGCACGCGTATCATCGCTACCCACCTCCGCCAACCGGTTCTCTGCCGAGCGTTCCTTTGATGCTAAGGCGTTGTGTTTGTTTCAGGTCTTAAATCAAACCTGAGCTCGTCGATCTGGCCCGTGAAGCGGAAGGGAGCATCGTAGCGATATTCCAGCAGTGCCACACCCGTGCGGGTGTCGAGGCCGACGTCGAACGTTTCATCCTCCGGGAAGGTCACCGGAATGCCATGCTCGAGGGTGTTCCTGGCGACCTCCTTGCCATCGACCGACAAGACGCCCGTGCCACCCGATCCAAGGCCCTTGCCGTCCGATTTGAAGTCGAAGACGATCGTGTGCTTTCCGGGTTCGAGTTCCTGCCCCTCCCACATCGTTCGCTTCAGGTCGAGGAAGTTGTAAAGGAACACGACTTTCCCCCGGCCGACGCCGAAATCGCCCTTGCTGAGGAAGAGACCATAGCCGCCGAAGCGCCCGCCATGGGTAACGATCATACCTTCCGCGCCGCCTTCGGGTATTTGGACCTCGGCCGTGATGGTGTAGGACCTGTTCAAGGTGCTGGGGGCGGCACTGGCAGGTATGCCACTCAATTCGCCTGAATAGGCGAACTCTGTCCGGCCAGCGGTCAAACTCGGCCGCGGCGTGTTCCAGCGGGCCAGCGTCGAGTTGTCGAGCGGCAACACATTGTACTTCTTCGCTTCCGCATAGAAGAGGTCCTGCATCGCCTTGAGCTTGTCCGGCATCTTGGCGGCGAGGTCGTCAAACTGCGTCGGGTCCTCGTCGACGTTGTAAAGCTCCCAATTGTAGCCGGTGATCACGTCGGGAGGCGTCTTGGTGCTGAGTTCCCAAGGAAGTGTCGCGGGTGTCGTGGCGGCCACCCAGCCGTCGTGGTAGATCGCGCGGTTTCCCAGCATTTCAAAGTATTGGGTCTTGTGGCTGGTCGGGGCGGCCGCACTCGCCTTGTTCCAAGTGTACGCCATGCTGACACCTTCGATCGGCTCCTGCTTGATGCCGTTGATCATCTCCGGTTGCGGGATGCCCGCGGCTTCCAGGATCGTCGGCACGATGTCGATGAAGTGGTGGAACTGACGGCGGATGCCACCTTCGTCATCGATGTGACCCGGCCAGGACATGACCATGCCCTGCGCCGTACCGCCGAAGTGCGACGGCACCTGCTTCACCCACTTGAAAGGTGCGTCCATCGCCCAGGCCCAGCCGGCGGCATAGTGGGGGAATGTCCGCTCCGACCCCCAGAACGGATACCAGAGGAGCTGGTCATTCACCGGGACGGGGACACCGTTGAAGGTGGTGAACTCGTTCGGTGTTCCGTCGAGCATGCCCTCGGCGCTCGCCCCGTTGTCTCCGCCGATGTAGATAATCAGGGTGTTGTCGAGTTCTCCGAGGTCTTCCACCGCCTGGATGACTCGTCCGATCTCGTTGTCGGCATAAGCAAGGTAGGCGCCATAGATATCCGCCTGCCTGATGAACAGCTTTTTCTCCTCCAAGCTCAGCGAATCCCATTGCGGCAGTTCGTCGGGCCAGGGCGTCAGCTTGGCATTTTGCGGCATGATTCCGAGCCGCTTCTGGTTTTCGAAGATCTTCTCGCGAACCTTGTTCCAGCCCTCGTCAAAGAGATGCATGTCGCTGACCTTCTTGATCCACTCCGGAGTGGGATGATGCGGCGCATGGGTGGCGCCGGGCACGTAGTAGACCAGCCAGGGCTTGTCGGGGGCGATTTCCTTCAGTTGCTTGATGTAGCCGATTGCCTCGTCGGCCATGGCCGTCTCCAGATTCCACCCGGGATTGCCTTCGAAGGGATAGATGGCGGTCGTATTGCGGAACAGGTTCGGCTGCCATTGGCTGGCATCGCCGCCAACGAAGCCATAGAAGTAGTCGAAGCCCATGCCCGTCGGCCATTGGTTGAATGGCCCGGCCTGGCTCGATTGATAGGATGGGGTGTTGTGGTTCTTGCCGAACCACGACGTGGCGTAGCCGTTCTCCTTCAGGATCGTGCCGATCGTTCCCTTCTCGATCGGGATAATCGAATTGTAGCCGGGATAGCCGGTCGCAATCTCACCGACGACGCCGTAACCGACAGAATGATGGTTTCGTCCAGTGATCAGCGCCGCACGGGACGGCGAGCAAAGCGACGTCGAATGGAAATTCGTGAAGCGCAGCCCTTCCTTTGCGATCCTGTCCATCGCCGGGGTGGGAATGACGCCGCCGAAGGTGCTCGGTGCACCGAACCCCTGGTCGTCGGTCATGATCAGCAGTACGTTGGGAGCGCCGGTGGGGGGTACCACACGCGGAGCCCACCAGGGCTTCGATTCGGAAGCCTTTTCTTTGATCACACCACCAAAGGGCGGATCGGGCGACGGCAACTGTTTTCCGGTGATTGTTGTCGTTGCGCCAGGTGCGCCGGGCGTTCCTGTGACCTGCTGGGCCAACGCAGATGTAAGTCCAATCGCGAGGAAAGCGGCACCCGCAAGCATGCTCTGGCCGACCGTCATGGCGAATTCCCCCTGCCCCGCGGATATGACAACCAAAGATATTAGAAGTGATTAATATACATCAGCCACGGGGTGCGTGAAAGCCTTTGCTGGACCTCCTCCGAAAGCAATTCGTGTTGATTGCCACTGAGCACTGAACAGTCTGTGACCAGGTAGTTGATAGGCCCCGATCCTGGGCTTCCGTCGTCGACGGACCTGGGCCTGCCTGCGACCTGTGAGCTTCTGAACGTGGACGATCCATCGGCGAAAACGCTCGACCGACACTCAGAGCGAGCGCAGGCCCGCATAAGCCAGCCAAATGGGCGAAGCGTTAGTGGACGAAGCAAGTTGACCGAACCCATCGATCAGATGAGAGTTGGGCAATTGGACTTCCCGGCATTCAGCAACAACTCGAGGCGCTCATGTTTCCACTTTCGCATATGATGAAGTCCTTCATACGCAAAGGTTGTCTGACCGTCATCGACGCAGAAGGAAAGCGTCATGTTTTCAAGGGCACGCCCGGTCCGCAGGTGACGATGAGGTTGACCGACAGGAAGCTCTACCGGACATTGGTCTTTAATGCTGAGCTTGCGGCTGGCGAAGCCTACATGGATGGAACGATGCGGTTCGAGGAGGGCTCGACACTACGGGATTTCCTGACACTCTTCTCGGTCAACCGCCTCTCCCTCGGCTCCTATCCGATCCAGAAGGTCCTGCGCGCCATCAAGATGCGCTTCCGCAAGCGCCAGCAGTCGAACCGCAAGGGGCAGGCGCAACAGAACGTTGCCCACCACTACGATCTCGGCAACGAATTCTACAGGCTGTTTCTCGATGAGAACATGCTGTATTCGTGCGCCTATTTCCGGGAGCCGGGCGAAACCCTCGAGCAGGCTCAACGCAACAAGCTCCGGCTTCTTGCCAGCAAACTCGGACTGAAACCGGGAATGAAGGTGCTCGATATCGGCTGCGGCTGGGGCGACCTCGCGCTTTATCTCGCCGCGCTGGAGGATGTGGACGTTGTCGGCGTGACGCTGTCCAGCGAACAACAGGCGCTTGCCTCGCAGCGGGCCGAGACAGCCGGGCTTGCCGATCGCGTCCGTTTCGAGCTGAAGGATTATCGGGACGTCGAGGGACGCTTCGACCGCATCGTCTCCGTCGGCATGTTCGAGCATGTTGGCGTTCATCACTATGACGAATTCTTCAAGAAGCTGAATGCACTGATGCCGGATGACGGCCTGGCTGTGCTGCATTCGATCGGACACATGAGCCCGCCCGGCATGGCAAGCCCCTGGCTGCGCAAATATATTTTTCCCGGAGCTTATTCGCCGGCGCTCTCGGAAGTGTTCGAGGTCGTTGAGCGCAACAGCCTCTGGGTGACGGATCTGGAATTCCTGCGTGTTCACTACGCCACGACGCTCGCCCACTGGACCGACCGCTTCGAGGCGAACCGCGACAAGGTGATTGCACTTTACGACGAGCGCTTTGCGCGCATGTGGGAATTCTACCTGATCAGCGCGGAGATGATGTTCCGCACCGGCAGCCAGCTCGTTTTCCATATGCAGTTGTCGCGCTCTCGTGACGCCGCGCCGATTGTTCGCGACTACATTACCGACAAACAGCGTGACTATATCGAACAGGAGAAAACGCTCAGCCTGTCTGTGTGAACCGGCATTTGGGCTTTTCCCAGCGCTCCGTCGTAGGTGGCGGTTCGCGCATAACTGAAATGCTACCGCTTGGTTGCCATCCACAATACATGGCGAGCGCCACCGCGTTTTCCATTGGCGCGCACATTCACCTCGTCGGTGGCAAAGCCAACCTCCCGCAATCGACGTGTAAAAGCACTATCCGGCGCGGATGACCAGACTGCAAGCACGCCGTTCGCGCGAAGGGCAACTTTGGCGGCACGAAGACCGCTGTGGTCATAGAGGCTGTCGTTGGAGGCGCGCGTCAGCCCATCGGGACCATTGTCGACATCGAGCAAGATGGCATCGTAAGCCGTTTTCCGTGACCGGATCAGCGCGCCGACATCGCCTATTTCGATGCCGACACGCGGATCGTCGAGCGTGCCCTTGTGGAGATCTGACATCGGTCCCCGCGCCCAATCGACCACGGCCGGAACGAGTTCAGCGACCGTGACCCTGGCATCGTCTGGCAGTCCGCTGAGGGCGGCCCGCAATGTAAAGCCCATGCCGAGGCCGCCGATCAGGATGCTGGCGTTCTTCCGCCCTGCAATCCGCTCACAGCACAGCGTAGCCAGTGCCTCTTCAGAACCGCTCAGCCTGCTGTTCATCAGCTCCGTTGAGCCAAGCATGATGGAAAATTCGCTACCACGCTGCTTCAGGCGCAACTCGCCCCCATCGCCGGGAATGGTCGCGCGATCAAGCTGAATCCAGGGAAGCATCGGCGTATCTCTTTGTGTTGTGTTGTGTGGTGGGCGCCTCGTAGCATGGGCGCGGTGCTGAAAACACCAGAGTATCTGGTGGAATACCCTTGCAGGTATGCCGCAGTCGGCGAACCTGCGCTTGCCGGGGTCCTCTAAGCTTTCTGATCGTTGCCATATCGTGCTCCATACATATCGAGCACATTGCGTTGGACGCCCCCGGAGACAGTCCAAGGCACATTCCGGAGGTCGCCGGGAATAGTCAGGTCAGTTGCCGGCGCCCTTCAGAACGGCATCAACACAACCTGTGGCGGCTACTCGCCCGAAGAGGAATACGCTGAGCAACAGGGCCTACATTTTAGCACTCTCCGGTTGCGCACCGACTGCCGGTGACACTCCGAAACGTGCTAAGACGGGGTGGCAGGGGCCAAGGATGGCACCCCAGGCTGAAGCGCGGAAGCCGGAGGGAGCTGCGAATGACACGGACGTTGGTGGAGTGCCTAAGGCTCTTTAATCGGAAGGAGCGCTATTGGCTCATCCGCAACGCACTTGGCGAAAAGAACCAAGAACTGCCGCTCTCGAATTCGTTCCGAGAGCGGTTGGGCAAGGTGATCGACACCAACATCCCTGCCGACGCCTGGTGGGCGCTCGACTATCATATTGACTGGCTGTTCGGCGCGCTAGTGCTGGATCGCACGCCAGAAGACGCTGAATCGAAGCCAATCGAAAACCCCTGCGTATCCGAAGAGAACGAACCGCCCCGTCGCCTCATCCGAGGAAATCATGAGGACTTCGATTTTGTCATAGCCTTCGACCGGACTGTCGTTCTCATCGAGGCCAAGGGAGTGACCAGTTGGGGAAACGGTCAGCTGTCCAGCAAGCATCAACGACTTTGCGAATGGGAACGGTTCTCAGAACAGGTTCAGATCGGCCATAAGAAGATGGCAGAGCCACCACGCATCATCGTGGTCCTGATGTCTCCCAAGGAATCAGGCGGGCTCAGTAAGCTCGATTGGCCGAAATCCGTGAATGACAGCGGGAACGCTGCGAAGTTCCTGACGATGGATTTTACCGGCGCGCCTGAGAAGTTCCGCGTGCCAGAGCGCTGCGTCGTCAGAGATGAAAAGGCGAAAGCTGCGTTCGATGGCGATCACTGGCATCTAAAGTCCGTCTCGCGACCCCCATCTCACTGAGAACTATGCCAAAGTGCCTCGGTCGTGGCCCTTGCACGGGGCCTCGATCCCGAGATAACGGCTAGAGCCGTCAGACCCATCGGCTGAGCAGCTAAAAATCCAGCAATCTCATGAATTTAAATGGCGGGCCATGCGAGATAGCGATGAGAACTATATCTACTCCATAGCCCTCCATGACCCTATAAAATAGGCATACGCATGAAAATCGACGGTCTTCATGGTGCGGTCTCCTTCCGTCCGGTCGGGACTCACCATGAACACTGGGGTATCGGGACTATGGAAATCGACAAGAACAAAATCGACGATGCAGTCCTTGCGCTGCTCTTCCACTCACTCGGCCGGGACGGCCGGTCATGGAAGAGCTTCGATTGGGGCGCGATGAACCGAGTGCATGAGAAGAGGTTCATCAGCAATCCGTTCGGCAAGGCGAAATCCGTCGTGTTGACCGACGAGGGAATCGAGCGGTCGGAACAGCTTTTCCGGACGCTCTTCTGCAAGCCCGAATAAGACGACCGAACTGAAGTGCTATTTCCTGATCGTAACGCCGAACAGATGCTTCGCCATGAACTCGGTGAACGCAGTCAGCTTCGGTGAGGGATATCGGGTCGAGGGCCAGAGCAATCGGAACGTCCCCGCATTCGCGGTGTGCTCTTCGAGAATCTGAACCAGCCTTCCGGCCTCGATGTATCGCGCCACCACGAAATCCGGCAGGCAGGCGATGCCAATGCCCTGTTCGGCCAGAGACAGCAGCGGTTCGATAGTGCTCGCCACCAACGTCGCAGGAAGCTCAATGTCCAACGCCCCTCCATCGGCATGGAGCGGCCACCGTTCAAGTTTGCCGGTGCTCGGAAACTTGTGGTGCAGGCAGCTATGGTCCAAGAGATTGGCAGGCGTCTGCGGCGTGCCTCGGGCTTTCAAATAGCCAGGCGCAGCCACGATTTGGTGCCGGAACGTGCCGATAACACGGGTCATCAGACGCGAATCGCTGACCTCGCCGGTGCGGATCACCGCGTCGAACCCCTCATCAATGACATCCACGAGCCGATCCGTGAAATCAAGGTCCAGCTCAATCTCCGGGTAGGTGCGGACAAAAGCCCCGATTGCCGGCAGTAACAACATACCGACGAGCGGAAGGCTGACGCGCAGCTTTCCGCGTGGCGCTTCCTGGCGCTGCGACAGTTCCAACTCGGCGGCCTCGATTTCGCAGACGATGCGGCGGCAGCGTTCAAGAAACAGCACGCCCTCGGGGGTTAGCGTGATGCTGCGCGTGCTGCGATGGAAGAGGCGCACGCCGAGCCGATCTTCGAGCCGGGCGACCGCTTTGCCTATGGCGGAAGCGGACACGCCAAGCTGGCGGCCAGCAGCAACGAAACTGCGGGTTTCCGCCGCCTGCATGAACGCGCCTAGCCCGGCCATGTGATCCATCATGCCAATCTCCATTGCGGACGCATATGTCCGCTAAGAATGGAAATGTAGCCTGATTTTCTTTTCTCAGCACGTCTTTATGTTTCCGCGAAATCAAACAGTCGGACCAAGACCAATCGCCTGAAGCAATCGTCGGACTCCGCCTGGCAAACCTTTCAACTGTCCTTGCAGACGGAATCCTGACCGTGACGACAACAACCCTTGATGGATCCTCAGCCAGAAAATGGCTACTTCTGCTCTCCGCGTGCCTGACTGGCGTGCTGATCCCGCTTTGCTTCACCGGCCCGGCGGTTGTTCTGCCATCCGTGAACGAAGCGCTCGGCGGCACGGCCGTCCAGCTCAATTGGGTCATCAACGGTTATATCCTGACCTATGGCAGCGCGATGATGGCAGCGGGGAGCCTGACCGACATCTACGGCCGCAAGCGTGTCTGGCTGTCGGGGCTGGCGCTGTTCGCCGCCGCCACCATCGCCATTCCGTTTTCGCCGACCGTGATCTGGATGGATGTGTTCCGATTGATACAGGGTCTTGGAGGCGCTGCCGCATTCGCGGGGGCCATGTCGTCGCTGGCGCAGGAATATGATGGCCACGCCCGGACGCGGGTGTTCAGCTTGCTCGGCACAACCTTTGGCGTGGGTCTGGCCTTCGGCCCGCTCGCGGCTGGTGCGCTCGTGGATTCTCTGGGCTGGCAATGGGTGTTCCTGGCGACCGCCGCCATTGGCCTCCTTGGTTTCGTGATGGTTGCATGGTCGGCGCGGGAATCCCGCGATCCTAACGCCACAGGTCTGGACTGGCCGGGGGCCATCAGTTTTACGGCGGCTTTGGCCCTCTTCACCTACGCGGTGTTGCTGGCGCCGGAAGAAGGCTGGGGCAGCGCTGCGGTTGTCGGATCGCTGCTGGTCTCTGCCATTCTGTTCGCGGCTTTCATTGTCATCGAACGGCGCGTGGCGAGGCCGATGCTCGACCTGTCGCTGTTCGCTAGAGCCAAATTTGTCGGCGTGCAAATCCTCGCTGCATCGCCCGCCTTCTTCTATGTGACCCTCATCATTCTTCTGCCGGCCCGGTTCATCGGGATCGAGGGTCAGTCCGCACTCGATGCCGGGCGGCTGATGATTGCCTTGTCGGTGCCCTTGCTCGTCGTGCCTTTCTTGGCCGCCACTCTGGCCCGATGGGTAACGGCTGGCGTGCTGTCCGGCATCGGTCTCCTTATCACCGCACTTGGACTGGTGTGGCTGGCGCAGGCGCTGTCGGTGGGCAACGGCGCGTCGATCATCCTGCCGATGGCCACTATCGGCATCGGCATCGGTCTGCCCTGGGGCCTGATGGATGGTCTTGCCGTCAGCGTGGTCGAAAAGGAACGCGCCGGTATGGCGACGGGCATCTTCAACGCGGTGCGCGTTTCGGCCGATGGCGTCGCCATCGCCATCGTCGGCGCGCTGCTGGCCGGGCTGATACAGTCCGGCTTGATCAGAATGTTCTCCGCCACGGCAACAAGCCATGACGGCATGATCGAGGCGGCGAACCGTATCGCCATGGGCGACCTCGCCGGTGCCACCACGATCCTGCCTGATGTCGGACGCGCGCTGCTGGTTCAGAGCTACGACAACGCTTTCCAGATGCAGCTTTACATCCTCGCTGCGGCCAGTGTTGTGACAGCGCTGATCGTTTTCGCACTGCTCGGACGTGTCCGGACACATGACGAGGATGGCGCATGACCATCGCTTCGTCATCCTCCACGGCAAAAAAAACGATAGATCGGTCTGGCGTATGTGGGCGGCGGCGTGGATCGTCACCGCGATATTCATTCTTTCCAACTCCGCGACGCCACTCTACGTCCGCTGGCAGTCCAGCATCGACTTTTCCTCGACCATGCTGACGGCGATCTTTGCCGCATACATCCTCGGGCTTCTCCTGACTCTTCTGGTCGTCGGACAGCTATCCGACCGCTTCGGACGCAGGCCCGTCCTCGTGCCCGGCTTGGCCGCCGCGATCATAGCATGTCTGCTCTTTGCCGGCGCGCAATCGGTAATCATGTTGCTGATCGCAAGATTCCTGTCCGGCATCGCGGTCGGCGCGGCGGTGTCGGCGGGCATGGCGTCCGTCGTCGATCTGGGCGGACCGGATCGGCGGCGGCAAGCATCGTTGCTCGCTTCGGTCTCGATGGTCCTCGGCGCGGGCCTCGGCCCGCTGCTGGCCGGTAGTCTCGCGCTTGCGCTGCCCGAACCGATCCTGCCGATCTTCGGCGCCGAACTCGCGATCCTTGCCAGCGCGACGCTATTGGTATTCCTCCTGCCGCTGCGAGAGGGCACGCCCACGGCCAGCGCTGCATGGCGGCTGCGTTTGCCGAGCGTTCCACAGCCCAACCGCCGACACCTTGCCTTCGGCATCGCCGTGTTCGGGCCGGGGATCACCGCCACATCGTTCGTGCTGTCGCTCGGCCCTTCGCTGCTCTCCCGCCTGATCGGCGTGGCAAGCCCGCTGATCGCTGGCGCCATGGCCTGCGGGATGTTCCTGACGGCGACGGGCGTGCAATTCCTCGCTCGCAGCCGTCCCGTGCGCACGATCTTCCTGCTCGGCGCGAGCGCGACCGTGCTGTCCATGGTCGGGATCGGGATCGCCGTCGCGGCTTCCAGTGCCGTGGCCCTGATCGTCGCGGCGCTGCTCGCCGGTAGCGGCCAGGGTCTCGGTCAACTCGGCGGGCTGACGCTTATCGGGCTGCATGTCCCTGCCGAACGCCGCGCCGAAGCCAACGCCGTCCTCAACATCGGCGGCTATATCCCCGCCGGCCTCATGCCGATGGCGACGGGCCTGGTCATTGATCGAGCCGGACTGGCAACGGGCGCGATCTGCTTCGCCGTCGCTCTCGCAGTCATTGCCGTCGCCGGGGGCTTCTTCGTCGGCCGCAATCTGGCCGAGGCGGAGGATCAGCCATGAGCCGCCCGGAAGCGAATCTTGATTGGAAGCGGCCGGCAGGAATCGAAGATCACGCCGCATACAATCGCCTGTTCCAGCCCGGGCGGCTGACGTTCGGCTTCATGGCGCCGCTCGAAGGCTATCCATCCTCGCCGGGGCCGACGCTGCGGGATCGTACGGCAATGGTGCGGAAGGCCGACGAACTCGGCTTCTCCGCCATCTGGCTGCGTGATGTTCCGTTTCTCGACCCCGGATTTGGCGACATCGGGCAGGTCATCGACCCGATGGTGTATGCGGGCTGGCTGACAGCGCAGACGAAAAGCATCACAATCGGCACGGCAGGCATCGTGCTCCCTCTGCGCGATCCCCTGATTGTCGCCAAACAGGCGGCAAGCGTCGATCAGCTATCCCATGGTCGCTTGCTGCTCGGCGTGTCCACGGGCGACCGCCCGGCTGAATATCCGACCTTCGGACTGCCGTTCGACAACAGTGCGGAACGATTCCGCGATGCTCTGTCCATGATCCGGGCGTCCACGGAAAGCGACTTCGGCATCTTTCAGTCACAGCACTATGGTCGTCTCGACGGCAGCCTCAACCTTGTGCCCAAGCCGGTCGGCGCGCGCCTGCCGCTGATCGCGATTGGTCGGGCCGGCCAAGACATCGCCTGGCTTGCCGCCAACATGGACGGCTGGATTTGGCACCTAAGCGATTTCGGGCGGCTCCCGGAGGTCATCGGCAGATGGCGTGCAGCCACACCGGACGCCGTCTTCAAACCTTACGGATATGGCACCTTCTTCGATCTCGACTCTGACCCCAATGCCTCGTTGCAGTTCGTGCGAGGCATCCGCATCGGTCGCCGCGCGCTGGTTGAACTATGGAAACGGCAACAGGACGAAGGTGTCTCCCATGTCGCCCTTAATCTCAAACCACTCCGGCGACCAATGGATGAAGTGCTCGACGAGTTGGCCGAGCACGTTCTTCCCCATTTCCCGGCGGCGGCGATTGGGCCATGACCCATGCGTCGCCGGCAAGTTCATAAGCGGGGTAGCGTAAAGCAGCCGACGACGATCGAGCATACGCTTTTGCGTTGCGGGCGCTTTCCAATGGTCGCCCTGATCCAGACATTGGCCGTAGCCGAGTGTCTCAGCTTCCATCGCGCAGCGCGAATGCTCAGCACCAGCCAGTCGAGTGTCAGCCAGCGGATCAGGGCGCTTGAGGAAGACCTTGGCGTCGTTCTTTTCGATCGCAACACGCGCGGCGTCCGGCTGACCGAAGCAGGTCGCCATTTTGTCGATCAGATCAGTGATGCCCTCGGTATAATCGACTTCGCAATTATTACAGCCGGGATGCAGGCGCGCGGCGAGGAAGGCAACCTACGCATCGGGGTCCATGCCCTCACGCCGGGTTGCTTCCTCGACCGTCTGTTCGAGCATTTCCACACCGAGCATCCGTGCATTCGCCTGGACATCGCCGAATGCACGGCGCGCGAAGCCCAGATCATGTTGCGTGAAAGCAGGCTGGATCTCGCCTTCATGGCCTGCACCCACGAAATCCACGACCTCAGCTCCCGAGTAATCTGGCGCGACCGTCTGATGGTCGCCCTGTCGGCCGGGCATCCGCTGGCAGCACTATCGGAAGTGGGATGGCGGCAACTTGCACAGGAAACATTTCTCATCCGCTATAGCGGCACAGGACCGCAGGTTCTCGATCTGATCCTGCTACGCTCCGCCGGAAAATGGCCGACACCGGCAATCCGCCGCGTCGATGTGGGCCGCAGCGCACTCTTGTCGATGATCGCAGCCGGGCATGGTGTCTCGCTCTTCGCCGAGGAAGGCGCAGCCTTCAACATGGCGAACGTCGTCTTCCTGCCGGTCCACGACGAGCCTGACGCCATCGCCTTCTCGGCCGTCTGGTTGCCCGGAAATCGCGATCCCGCGATCGTCAAGTTGCTTGCTCTGGCGATGGAGACAAACCGACACAGCACGCAGGGCTAATTCGTAGCCCGGCCGCTGGCCACCTGCTCAGGAACAGCATGAGCTTTGCGTCATGGAAGGAACGCAAGCCGATCGCGAGCGCGCTGCGCGCTGTCTATCGTGCCGAGACGGCCGAGACCGGCCTGGCGGCGCTCGACGCGTTCGAGGCCGGCCATTGGGGCAAGCGGCATCCGGCGATCGCCCAGAGCTGGCGGCGTC
This sequence comes from Rhizobium subbaraonis, assembly GCF_900220975.1. GTDB lineage: Bacteria > Pseudomonadota > Alphaproteobacteria > Rhizobiales > Rhizobiaceae > Mycoplana > Mycoplana subbaraonis. Next base: position 115,069 of record NZ_OBQD01000004.1, read on the forward strand.
ACTGGGACCAGGTGATCCCGTTCTTCACCTTCCCGCAAGGCGTGCGCCGGATCATCTACACCACCAACGCGATCGAGGCGCTCAACTCGAAGCTGCGCCGTGCCGTGCGAACCCGCGGCCACCTCCCCGGTGACGATGCCGCGATGAAGCTACTATACCTCCGTCCTCAACAAGGCGGCCGAGGAATGGAAACGGCCGCCGCGCGAGTGGTCGGAGGCAAAAACCCAGTTCGCCGTGATCTTCGGCGAACGGTTCGTCATCTGATGACGATAACCGGCCCCGCGCACAAAATTACTGATAGTCCCATCCGTAGGATAACGCCAAGGCCGAGAGCTTCGTGAAACGCTCAAGGTCGGGGCTGTCTATCCGATGGCCTACGAGATTTTCGAAGACATCACTGCCGACCTTACGCGCTTCATCGATCAGGGCTACAACGCCAGCCGATTGCACTCTGCGCTCGGCTATCTCAGTCCGCAGCAGTTCGAGGATCAACACGCCCGGCTCACAGTCAAATCCGTAGCCTGATCCTGTCTACCCGCAGGGGCGCACTCCAGAACTGGGCTACGACAGCGGCTTGACCAGCGTTGCCTCAGATCCACTCTTTTGCACTTCCCGGCCCTCAACTCGCTTACGGCCTCAGCAAGACCTTGCCTTTACGGGCCGGCTGCAAGCTGGCCGCAGCGGCCTGGGCGGCATCGGCGAGGTCGTAGACGGCCTCCACTGGCAGCAGCAGCTCACCGGCCAGCGTACGCTGCAAGAGTTCACCCACCAGGCGACGTTTGTCGTCCGCCGACATGGCCAGGCTAACCTTGCTGCCCCAGAAGCCCTTGACCGTGGCCTGCTTGAAGATGAGCGAGCCGGAGTCGATTTGCATCGGCTCTCCAGCCATCGTGCCGAAGGAAACGAGTGTCCCGCCTTCGCCCAGCAATCCCAACAACGCCGCGCTGGCGGCGCCACCAATGGAATCGATTCCCGCGCGCGCCAGCCCGGAGCCAAGAATGGCGCGGGCAATTTCCTGCCACTCGGGCTGCGCGGTGGAAACGACATGATCAATGCCCAGGGCCGCCAGTTCATCCACACCAGCATCACGGCGCACCAGATTGAGCACATTTATTCCACGCGCGGCGGCCAGCATCGCCAAGGTTTTGCCGACCGCACCATTGGCCGCGTTCTGGACGATCCACTGACCCTGGTCGACCTCGAGGAACTCCAGCAGCATCAACGCGCTCAGGGGCATGGCAATGAGCTGCGCCGCGGTTTCGTCCGGGATGGCTTCCGGCATCGGTACCAGCAGCCGTGCGGGGGCAAGGAAATATTCTGCCCAGGTGCCATGCACCGAAGCAACAGCTACCCGCTGGCCGTTGGAGACGCCTTCGACGTCATCGCCAAGCGCATCTACGATGCCAACCGCCTCGCTGCCGCCAATTGCGGGGAGTTCCGGCCTATAGCCGTAGCGGCCCCGGATCGTCCACAGGTCGTGGTTGTGAATCGGCGCAAGCGTGGTCTTGACGCGGACTTCGCCTGGTCCGGGTTGCGGTATCGGACGGTCGCCGAGTTCGAGGACTTCGGCGGGTTCGCCGAATGCAGTATGGATGGCGCTGCGCATGCTGGTTTTCTCCTGTTCAGGCTACGGATACGTGCAGGCGCACCTCGATGTTGCCGCGCGTGGCATTTGAATACGGGCACACCTGGTGGGTGGCTTCCACCAGCTTGCGTGCGGCCGATTGGTCCAGTCCATGGACTTCCACATGCAAGTCCACGTCCAGCGCGTAACCGCCGGCGGCGGTCTGGCCAATGCCCACTTCCACCGAGGTGCGTGTGGCGGTCGGCGCCAGTCCCAATTGCTTGGCGGCCACGGGCAATGCGTTGTCGAAGCAGGCGGCGTAGCCCATCGCAAAAAGCTGCTCGGGGTTGGCTCCGGTCTTGCCGGAGCCGGGCATGGCCATGTCCAGTGCGAGGCTGCCGTCGTCCAGCGCGGTACGGCCGGAACGGCCGCCGGTGGCGGTAGCGCGGGTTTTGTAGAAAATCTTCATGATTGGCTCCTGTTGAACGAGAACGACGACACAAAGCGAGTGCGTTATGCCTTGCCAGCGAGCAGGGCCCGCGCTTGCGCCAGCGCATCGGCATATGGCGCGCGCAAGCGAAGATTGGACGCGCCATCGGCACTTTGCACCACCACCGCCTTGGCGTGGCTGAAACGTCGGAAGCCGTGAATGCCGTGGTACGCTCCTATGCCAGACGGACCCACGCCGCCGAAGGGCACGCTCTCGACCACGGCATGCGTCATCACATCGTTGATGACCGCCGCGCCGGAAGTCGTGCTTTCGAGAAACGCTTGCTGCTTTGCCGGGTCATTGCCGAAGTAATAGGCCGCGAGCGGGCGCGGATGCGCGTTGATGTAATCAAGCGCCTGCTGCGGGTCATGGTAGGTCAGCACCGGCAGGACAGGGCCGAAGATTTCTTCCTGCATCACCTGCATGTCTTCCTGCGGATTGAGCACCAGGGTCGGGGCGAGCTTGCGCGTGCGTGCGTCAGTATGCGGTTCACCCGCAGGCTCCAGCCCTACCACGCTGGCACCCCTGGCGCGGGCGTCGTCCAGCAGGCCGATCAGGCGGCGGTAGTGGCGGTCGCTGACGATGGAGGTGTAGTCCGGGTTGTCATGCAGCGTCGGCAATGTGCGGGCGACAAAGGTACGAGCGTGCTCCACGAAAGCGTCGCGCGCCGTTTCTGGCAGAAGCACATAATCCGGCGCGATGCAGATCTGACCGACGTTGAAGGTCTTGACCGTCAGTACACGCGCAGCGGCGGTAGCTATGTCAGCATCCGTGTCAATGAAAACGGGTGACTTCCCGCCCAGCTCCAGCGTCACCGGGACCAGGTTTTCAGCGGCCGCCCTCATGACGTGGCGACCCACGGCCGTACTACCGGTGAAGATCAGATGATCGAACGGCAACGCGCTGAACGCCTGGCCCGTTTCGGCATCGCCCAGCACCACCTCCAGTTCCAGTGGGTCGAAGTAGCGTGCGACGAGTTGTGCCAGCAGTTCGGATGTGCGGGGCGTCAACTCCGAGGGCTTAAGCAGCGCACGATTGCCTGCTGAAAAGACGCCCGCCAGAGGGCTGAACGCCAGGTTGATCGGGAAATTCCAGGGGCTAATGATGCCCACTACGCCTAACGGCTGATATTGTACGCGCGCTTGCATCCCAGGGCCGGGAGCATCTTGCTCACCCGGCTGCATCCAAGTTTCCAGATGCTCGCTGGCATGGCGAAGTGCAGCAACCGACGACAGCACGTCCGCCAGCAGGCTTTGGTAAGGGCTACGATGTCCGTAGTCGGCGCTGATGGCATCAGCCAGTTCATCGTGGTGTGTGATCAGCAGTTCCGCGGCACGTTGCAAACGGTCACGTCGCAATTCGGCGCTGGCCGGGCCACCGGCCAGGTGCGCCTGTTTCATCCGCGCGACCTTGGCGTTCAGCGCGGCAGAAATATCTGAAGTATTCATGGCGGATTTCCTGAGTGAATGACCATCCCGAAGCCGGTGGCAAGCCGCCTCCGGTAGGAACGAATGTGCCCATGACGGCTCGCTGCGGCAGCAGAGCAGCCTGGATCGCTTTGGCAGAGGGAGAGCGACTGGCGCGCGTTAGCGCCGGTCGGTCGGCACGACGCCAGGCCGGCCTCAGCCGAGTAGGCTGAGGAGTGCGCGGGCGACTCCTTCGGAACTGGCCGGATTCTGGCCGGTCACCAGATGACCCTCAACGACAACATGCGGGTGCCAGTCCGGGCCCTTCTCGTAAAGGCCACCTTGGCGCTTGAATTCATCCTCGATCAGGAATGGTACGATCTCGGTCAGTTCGACCGCCGCTTCCTCGCCATTGGTGAATCCGGTGACCTTGCGACCGGCAACGAAGGGGCGACCATCGGCCTGATGCGCCTTGGTCAGCGCGCCCGGCGCGTGGCAGACCAGACCGAGCGGCTTGCGCGCGCGATCCTGAGTCTCGATCAACGCTATCGACACCGGGTCGTTGGTCAGATCCCACAGCGGGCCATGGCCACCGGGGTAAAACACGGCATCGAAATCGGACACTGCCACCTCGGCCAGTTTTCCGGTGTTGGCCAGCTCCGCCTGCGCCTGAGGATCGGCCTTGAAGCGGGCGGTCAAATCGGTCTGGAACTCGGGCAGATCGCTCTTTGGATCCAGCGGGGGTTGGCCACCCTTGGGGGATACCAAGGTGATCTGAGCACCGGCGTCCTTGAACACATAATAAGGAGCGGCGAATTCCTCGAGCCAGAAGCCGGTCTTGTGACCAGTATCACCGAGTTGGTCATGGGAAGTCAGTACGAACAAGATCTTCATAAGAATCATCCTTCGATGGGTTAGAATCAATTACGTGATCGGAACATTTGGGGGCGTTTGATCACAGGCGAGCAGGGTTTCCGTGGCAATCAGGGCCTGATGTAGTGGCATCCTGTTCTGGCTGAGTTTGGTGAGTAGCGCGGCACCCAGCCACATCTGGTACAGCATTCGCGCCAGCGCAGGTGACGGCGCACCATCGGGCACTGAGCCGTCTTCGCGGGCTTCGTCGATCAATGCGGCAATTCTCGCCAGCAACTGTTGAACGCCCGCATCGAGCACGCGGCGCATGTCTTCGGATAGGTCAGCCACCTCTGCGGCGAGCTTCACCACCAGACAATCATCGGCCCACCCTTGCACCGGATTGGCCGAATCAGATGAACTGGTCGGATCGGCGATCCAGGCATTCCAGTACCGCATAAGACTTTCACGTCCATTGCCTGTCTCCGCGAGCAGGCGAGCAAGCTTTTCAATGTATTCGTCAACGTACTGTTGCAATAGCGCGCAGCCAAAGGCCTCCTTCGACGCAAAGTAGTGATAGAACGACCCTTTAGGGACGCCACATTCCTTGAGGATTTCCATCAGGCCCATTGCAGCGAACCCCCTGTGCAGCACGAGCCGATACCCCGTGTCGAGGATATGTTGCCTGGTAACTTGAGCTTTTTTGGTCAGGTTCATGGGTGTAGCTATACATAGAAATAAACCGGTCGTCTAGTGCCATGGAAATCGCCGTCCAACCGGAATGGCACGAGCTATCAGGCAGCCTGGCGAATGAAGCACAAGCTGATGCAGGCCATGGAGGAACAGAAAGCAGGACGGGATGCTCGGCGGCGTGATGCAACTGGACGATGCCTATCTGGGCGGGGAGCGCAACAGCGCCAAGGCAGGCCAGGGATCGGAGAACAAGCGCCCCTTCGCGATCACGGTAGAGACCACGCAAGACGGTCGGTTACAGCAGGCGGTGATTGATCCTGCCGACTTCACCAAGCCGTCAGCCGACCTAGGTGTTCAGTCCCGGAGTGTGATGGAATCAGTCAATCCGGCTCCGCATTCCAGGAGGGATTATGGGCCAGATACTCCATGGCAGGGCCACGACTACGCACGCCATCCGAGCGGCAATACAGCGATCGAAGGCTCCGCTCAAAGAGCTAGCGGCGAGGTATGGCCTCAACCGGAAGACGGTCGGCGATCGGCCTCGGCCAATTCAAGTCGCCGTGCTTCTCGCTTTTCCTCTCACTCGAAAATCTGACGTGCTCGTTCTCTGAAAACACCAAAATCTGCCGCCAAGGCGGAGAACGTCTCACCAGCGCGACGGCGTTTCAAAATCTCCTGGTTCCGCTTCTCTGTCATCGCGACAGTTGAACCTCCGATCATTCCGATAACATTCCAACTCTATTCGCGCCTCTCAGCAATTCAAGCGGCGATCAGGATGTCAAGACTTACGGCTTTCCGGCCTTCCGTATCTTGATCCGGCCCATGTGCCCGGCCTCCGCTCCGCTCTGGCCGGGCGGGTTGCTTGGGGGCGCTGCCCCCTGGCGCGGCACAAGGGCGGACGGGCGGTATCCCCAGCCTTCCGCGCGGATATGTGCTGCGCACCTTCGTCATGACTTCGATCCGCTTGTGCAGGCCGGGTGATCCCCCTCCGCCCGTCCGCCCTTGCGCCTTGCACCCCCCGGTCTCGGCGACGGCCAGGGTTGCAGCGCAGCGCTGCGCTC